>NZ_JBNNXW010000001.1:0-1855928 GCF_052879755.1 Vibrio sp. DNB22_10_4
GTTGTTGTCTTCGTCTGTGCTCAAGGTCGAGGCAATCGTAATGCTTGGCTCATCATTGACGCTGGAGACGGTGACGTTGACGGTTTTGTCTACTGTGTAGCCGTTACCATCGGTCAGTATAATGGTGAAGCTGTCACTGCCGTTGTAGTTGGCGGTTGGCGTGTAGACGATGTCCGTGCCGTTAATAACTATCTGACCATGACTCGGTGCGGATTTCTCCGTTGCTGTCACCGTATCGCCATCCACATCGCTAAAGTTGAAGCTCAACGTTTTGTTGTTGTCTTCGTCTGTGCTCAAGGTCGAGGCAATCGTAATGCTTGGCTCATCATTGACGCTGGAGACGGTGACGTTGATGGTTTTGTCTACTGTGTAGCCATTACCATCGGTCAGTGTAATGGTGAAGCTATCACTGCCGTTGTAGTTGCCTGTTGGCGTATAGACGATGTCCGTACCACTGATGGCTATTTGACCATGACTTGGCGCCGATTTCTCGGTCGCCGTGACTGTATCGCCATCCACATCGCTAAAGTTAAAGCTCAACGTTTGATTGTTATCTTCGTCTGTGGTCAAGGTCGACGCAATTGTAATGCTCGGCTCATCATTGACGCTGGAGACGGTGACGTTGATGGTTTTGTCTACTGTGTAGCCGTTGCCATCGGTCAGTGTAATGGTGAAGCTGTCACTGCCGTTGTAGTTGTCGGTTGGCGTGTAGACGATGTCCGTGCCATTAATGGCTATTTGACCATGACTTGGTGCCGATTTCTCTGTCGCCGTGACCGTATCGCCATCCACATCGCTAAAGTTAAAGCTCAACGTTTGGTTGTTGTCTTCGTCTGTGGTCAAGGTCGACGCAATTGTAATGCTCGGCTCATCATTGACGCTGGAGACGGTGACGTTGATGGTTTTGTCTACTGTGTAGCCGTTGCCATCGGTCAGTGTAATGGTGAAGCTGTCACTGCCGTTGTAGTTGGCGTTTGGCGTATAGACGATGTCCGTGCCACTGATGTCTATTTGACCATGACTTGGCGCCGATTTCTCTGTCGCAGTCACGGTATCGCCATCCGCATCGCTAAAGTTGAAACTCAACGTTTGGTTGTTGTCTTCATCTGTAGTCAAGGTCGAGGCGATCGTAATGCTCGGCTCATCATTGACGCTGGAGACGGTGACGGTGATGGTTTTGTCTACCGTATAGCCATTGCCGTCGGTCAAAGTAATGGTGAAGCTGTCACTGCCGTTGTAGTTGGCGGTTGGCGTATAAACGATGTCCGTGCCGTTAATAACTATCTGACCATGACTCGGTGCGGATTTCTCCGTTGCTGTCACCGTATCGCCATCCACATCGCTAAAGTTAAAGCTCAACGTTTGGTTGTTATCTTCGTCTGTGGTCAAGGTCGACGCAATTGTAATGCTCGGCTCATCATTGACGCTGGAGACGGTGACGTTGATGGTTTTGTCCACCGTGTAGCCGTTACCATCGGTCAAAGTGATGGTGAAGCTGTCACTGCCGTTGTAGTTAGCGGTTGGCGTATAGACAATGTCAGTGCCACTGATCGCTACCTCACCATGACTTGGCGCCGATTTCTCGGTCGCCGTGACTGTATCGCCATCCACATCGCTAAAGTTAAAGCTCAACGTTTGGTTGTTGTCTTCGTCTGTGGTCAAGGTCGACGCTATCGTAATGCTTGGCTCATCATTGACGCTGGAGACGGTGACGTTAATGGTTTTGTCTACTGTGTAGCCGTTACCATCGGTCAAGGTAATGGTGAAGCTATCACTACCGTTGTAATTCGCCGTTGGGGTGTAGACGATGTCCGTACCACTGATGGCTATCTCACCATGACTTGGCGCCGATTTCTCTGTTGCCGTGACCGTATCGCCATCCACATCGCTAAAGTTGAAACTCAACGTTTGGTTGTTGTCTTCGTCTGTGGTCAAGGTCGAGGCAATCGTAATGCTTGGCTCATCATTGACGCTGGAGACGGTGACGGTGATGGTTTTATCTACTGTGTAGCCGTTACCATCGGTCAGTGTAATGGTGAAGCTATCACTGCCGTTGTAGTTGCCTGTTGGCGTATAGACGATGTCCGTACCACTGATGGCTATTTGACCATGACTTGGTGCAGATTTCTCGGTCGCCGTGACCGTATCGCCATCCACATCGCTAAAGTTAAAGCTCAACGTTTGGTTGTTATCTTCGTCTGTGGTCAAGGTCGACGCAATTGTAATGCTCGGCTCATCATTGACGCTGGAGACGGTGACGTTGATGGTTTTGTCCACCGTGTAGCCGTTACCATCGGTCAAAGTGATGGTGAAGCTGTCACTGCCGTTGTAGTTAGCGGTTGGCGTATAGACAATGTCAGTGCCACTGATCGCTACCTCACCATGACTTGGCGCCGATTTCTCGGTCGCCGTGACTGTATCGCCATCCACATCGCTAAAGTTAAAGCTCAACGTTTGGTTGTTGTCTTCGTCAGTCGACAACTGATTACCAATGGTAATAGACGGGTCATCGTTAACACCCACTATTGGCAAGGTAGACGTTAGACTTAAAGACGAATTGCTATTTAGGTTGCTTCCATCACTGCCGCCGCTATCCACTAGATTCGTGATGGATATAGTACGGGAGCCTGTGACGATATTTTCAGCCGTATTCTTATAGGCGATCCCATCGATAAGTGTTTGGTAGTTAGACGCGGTATCCTGCTTGGACACACTGACAGAAAATACGCCGCTAGAAACCACAGAAACTTGATAAGCAAAACTGTTTGCAGATGAGGTGCCGCTGACTCCATCAACTAAACTCACATCTGTTCCATCAACGACTAAATACTCTCCTCCACTATTAGTGACGCCACTTACCTGCCAAGTGATTGATTCTATTAACTGTGACGCTTCTACCGTATCGACTGCAGCAGAAGAGAAAATGCTCACTGACGAGCCATTTTCTGTAAATATTGGGTTGAGAGCAGAAGCGTTTAGTGCTGGCGCATCATCAACAGCACTAACGGATACCGTAGAAGCGATAGTGAGGGTATCGTTAAGGTTATCGTTGCCGCCACTATCCAATCCATTGTCCGACACTTGGGTTAAGGTTACTACTCGATTGCCTTCGGTAGGATCGTCACCTTTATGAAGGTAGCCGACGCTATTGAGTAATTGCTCTGTTGATTGAGCAGTAGCTCCAATATTGGATAACGTAACAGTTGCAACATTGCCTGAAACAGATACCGAATAATCGATAGCGAAAAGCGTGCTCGTCGTTCCCGTGGTACCTTGAACTAACGTAATTTCCGTTTCATCGACAACTAATACTTCTTGATTGCCATCTTGTAGGCCACTTATCGTCAATGTCGCACCTGCAATGCTTTGCGAGCTCTCCACTGCATCCACAGAGGCAGAGGAGTATACGTTGCTAGCCGTCGCTCCTTCGATATAAGTAGGACTCACTCCATTCGCGCTCACCACAGGTTCATCATCAATACCACCAACCGAAACCGTTGAAGATATTGCGGTGGTGCCTACCGTATTTGCTGACCCAGTTTCACTAATACTGGCAATGGTAACAACACGGCTGCTTGCCGTTGTTGGATCATCACTGTCATTTTGATAGCTTATCGCATCGATAACTGACTGCATCTGAGCTTCTGTTAATGTGCCACCCGTTAGTGTCACTGTTGCTGTTGTACTTAAAACCGACACGGCATAGCTAAAGTTTGATGTACTGCCAGACTGCCCCGCTGTTAAAGTAATGGAAGTTCCATCGATAGTGAGCTTCTCATTCGTCGCATCCGCCACATTCGTCACGGTAATCATTAAACCCGCTAACGTTTGGCTCGCCTCGACAGTGCTTACCGCAGCACTAGAGAACAGCACCGCAGCCGCCCCACCCTCTACAAAGGTTGGAGAACTGCCTGTGGCTGAGAGTGTTGGCACATCGTTGACCGCGGTGATTGACGCTGTTACTTGAACGGCACTGCTGTTCTCTATTCCGTCATTGAACACAAAGCTCAACGACACAGTGCTAGCAGGATCATCGTTCGTATTCTCGTACGTTATATTCTGAAGCACAGAGTTAACAACGGCCGTTGTCGCGTTCGAATTGAAAGTAAGCGTTAATGTACCCGCACTATTGGTGGTAACCGTACCAACCACAGTGCCATTGTAAGTAACATTTCCCGACTCAACCAAAGCACTCAAAGAACCATTACTTCCATAAACATCACCACTTTGTGCACCACCAGCGCGAACAATCGTGATACTAGCCCCATCGTAGTTACCTTGAGCACTGTTTAGGGCATCCAGCTCCGTATCTGACACCGTAACGTCACTATCAATAACGACCGCGCTACCCCCCTCAGAAAACAGCGGTGTCGCATCAAGCCCTGCTATGACAGGCTGATCATTTTGGTTAATGGTTACCGTTTGACTGGCAACAGACCCAATCGTCGCTGCCCCTGTGGCCACAGAGTTCATACCAATGATAATGATTTCACCGTCATCGTCACTGGCGTCACTATTACTGGTCACGGTAAAGGTATTTGTAGCGTCACCTGTGGCAATCGTGATTTGATTCGACCCGTCAAGACCACTAACTGAGTAATCACTCGCTGATACCGCCGTTCCTGACAGCGCCATTTCCACAGTAATATTCTCATCTGCGCTGTACGCATTGCCATTACCATCAATCAAAGCCACGGTATAGGTTGTTGAACCACTGTTCTCCGCTATATTTGAGTCCGCTACCGTTAATTTGAGTTCTGGCTGTACCGCAAAGTTATACGTGATGTAATCACTAATTCCTGCAAACACATTGCCGGATGGATCTTGTAACGTCGTAGAATCGATGGTTACTGCGTAGCGATTACCTAAAGAAAAATCTGAAGATGGACTAATGGTTAGCTTGTCCCCACTTAACGTCGCCGCTCCTGAAGAAGAGCCAGTCGCCGCCGTAGTCGAGCTCGCGGTATAGGTTTCAAGTACAGCACCATTAGTCAGGTCATAGATTGCGAACGTTTTTCCGCTGACCAGCTCGACGTTTTCGCTAAAGTCCAATACCAGGTTACTGTTTGAAGCTATGCCAAAGGCATTATCTGTAGGAACAGAATCCGCACTTGAGAAGGTAGGAGGCGTTTTGTCCAACGTGAGAGACAGTGAATTATCCGTATTCTCGTTACCCACAGCATCTGTCGCGGTAACAGTGATGGCAAACGTGCCCTCTTGCATATTTCCTCCCGCATCAAGTGCTGGAGTTTGGAAACTATAGGTATCGTCGTTGTTGTCCGTTAACGCTTGAGTCGTACTAAAATCGCTGTCTAATACGGATAAATTTGCGGTAACGTTGAGCCCTGTTTCACCAAGGTCAACGGTAATAGTTACCGTTTCTCCTGCCTTATAGTTGCTATCACTCGAATCCGACACCGATAAAAATGAAGGTGCGCCATTGTCGAGGGTATAAGACTCAGCTGTGCCAGTTGGCATGGTTGAAGAGAGACTATTACCGCTGCTGTCTTGTAAACTGTTGCCAGCAGCAAGACTTAAAGCGACACCACCACTATAACCGGCAAGGTCACCTCCTGAGACAGTGACGTCCACAGAAGAACCAGAAGTTGCCGAAACAGAGGTTACCGAAGCTGTGGTGCCCGATACCTCAAAATCGCCCGTGGTAATGGTCGATACCGATTTGGAGAAACTGACCGTCCAAACCAATGTATCACTGTTTGTATCGGCAACACTTGGCGTCTTGCGAACAATCGTCGATACGTCAGGCGCTATCCTGTCAACGGTATGTGCTGTGCCACCGGTGTATGCGGCGACATAACCATTGGTGCCATTCCCATTGCCATCATCATCGGTAATATTGGCCGAACCCTTGAGATCTAACCTAAGCGTGCCCTGTCCCGATATGCTATTTACAGTCACATCAATAGCAGAGCCCGAAGATGAAGAGACTGCGTTGATGGAGCCGCTGGCAGAGTCGGTGCTTGTTAAAATAAAGTCATCGATTGATACATCATTAGCACTTTCGTCAAAGATCACTGAAAACTGTATGGAATCAGCGCTGGGAGACGGGCTATTCTTGGGTGTAATTGAAGTTACATTGGGGGCAACCATATCTACTGTGTGGGTCGTACCACCGGTGTATGCGGCGACATAACCATTGGTGCCATTACCATTGTTATCATCATCGGTAATATTGGTTGAACCCTTGAGATCTAACCTAAGCGTGCCCTGTCCCGATATGTTATTTACTGTCACATCAATGGTGGATCCCGAAGATGAAGATACCGATGCAACGGAGCCGCTGGCTGATCCTGTGCCTGTTAACTCAAAGTCGTCTTTATCTACACCATTAACACTTTCGTCAAAGATCACTTCAAACTGTATGGAATCAGCGCTGGGAGACGGGCTATTCTTGAGGGTAATTGAGTTAACAACAGGGGGCGTGGTATCACTTGCTGAAGCAGGAACACAATATTGCGTACCAGATTGATTGCCAACGCCCGTCCATGAGCAAGCACCTCCACCTCCCGTTGTGCCAGAGTCGATACAAGAACGCGAATAAGTCCAACTACAGCCTCCGCCCGACACGAAATTCACCCCCATCGCTTTCCCCACAACCACCATACTGCCAGGCATCACCTCAGAGCTTTGTTTGGATAACGACACATCCCCCACGACACGCTCACTACGGGTCATTTTGTTCAACGCGCGTCGACTCTGCTTGATATCATTAATGAACTGACCAATGCCATGCTTAGCATCACTACTTGAACTGTTGTTGAGCTGACCGGGCTTGGCGTTCGTACCACCAAACGCGTTGAATACCGTTGTAGAATCTGGATTAGCCTCTGTGGATTGAATCCATACGTTTTGAGGACGTTGCTTACTACTCGTCAGGTTACGCTTGGCGCTACTTCTATGACTTGATACGGCGCATCCATTCAGCCCACCCAGCATCAGCGCCGCTGGCACCAGCACTTTTTTCGCAATTTTTGATGTTTTGATAACGTTGTCGTCTCGTTCATTCTTGTCGTTTTTCATTGAGCCCATTCCATAGATTCTAGTTATCAATCACACACAAGTAGCAACCCTTTGTAGTGCAATAAGTTTCAATAAACTATAGTAGTAGGTAATTCATAGAACACACCGAAAATGTTTTTATACTGCATCGCATATCATAAAAAAATTAGGAAAGCGCTTTGATACGAATATGGATTGTTCTGCTGTTACTCGTGATATCAACAGCTGTGAAATCTCAGTCGTGTTTTGAAACCACAGGCCTTATAAAAACCAACGATGGGAAGGTTGTCGCAGCCCTAAAAACAAGCTGGGGTGGTATGGTGCCGCTTGCCCACTTCAGCTCCATTGAAGCGCTCTTTGGCGAGTTTGTGGCATGCATCAACCATAAGTTTATTATCACTACCGAAAATAGGTCGATGGCGTCGCTAGAGCAATCCGTTTCGGAAATATTCAGTGCCTCAGACCAGTACGCTCTGACACACCTTTATCATGCCGAAACGTTTGATTTATGGGTTGTGTCTTTCCCAAACCTCAAGCCAGAGAGCAAGCGTTGGATATTGAACTACAAAAAACTACAGCAAGTGTTTGCCCCGCAAAATGTCGTCCCAGATATCGCATTTATTGAGAAGTTAAGTTCTGAAAGCGAAGAGTCACTGGCGGAGCGCAATTCAACCTCTAGACGTCCTTTAAGTCACTATTTCAGTAAGCTTTGGAAAAGCAGTAAAGGGGAAGGCGTTGCGGTTGCCGTTATCGACGATGGCTTTAACCTAGCCCATCCGAGTCTAAGGCCACAACGCCAACCACAGCGGCAACAAATAACGTCACAAAAGTCATCAAACGAGCGTCATCACGGAACGCTGGTGGCAACCAGTTTGTTCTCTTTACACCAAGCACCGTTTCAATTTGGAATAGCACCGAACGCTCAGTTTGTGCCAATTCCACTTGGCCAAACCTATACCAGTGATCTGATTGAGCTGTTCGCCGCCGCCAAGTCCAATCACGTAGATATCATCAATCTAAGTTGGGCTTTACCGCTGATCACACAGCCGCTAACAGCGGTAATCGAGGATCTCTCCATTCATGGCAGGCAAAACAAAGGGGTCATTATTGTCGCGGCTGCTGGCAATACGTTACCCGAGTTTAAAGGGGTGCTATCACTGGCAGGCATTGAATCTATTATTGTTGTCAACGGTATAAGAACAAGAAACAGTAAGCCAATGATGGCTTACGGCGATTATATCGACATAGGTGCCCCTTCATCATTTCTCACTAACCACCCAGTCAATGTGAACTCAACATTCAAATTCAGCGGGTCGTCCGCTGCTACTGTGTTCGTCAGCGGGCTAGCAGCATTGGCTTTAGCGCGCTGCCCATCACTGACCAATGATGAATTCCAAACTCATTTATATAAAACGGCTGCTAAAGTCGATCCTGCCTATCAACAACATGTCGGTGCTGGTGAAGTTGATATACAGCGATTTTGGCAACGGCTCGAATATCATTGCAAAGCATAGAACACACCATTTAAATTCAATACATTGGAATCTATTACATGGAAGAAAACCTATTACCGGCGGATGCACACGAAGAGAAGGAAGAGACTCCGAGTATTGCTGACTTTAGCTGTGAATCGAGTGAGTCCTTTGGCTACTTGCTCTCTAAACTCGGCCTCACTCTCATGCTGACATCTTATCAGGCGAACCGCCTGATACTCATTAACGCTGATGACGATGAGCTGTATATCAGTGTTAAGGCTTTTCCTAGACCGATGGGACTTGCCGTTGACAAGCAAAGAATCGTACTCGGTGTTCACTCACAAGTGTTTGACTTTCAGCGCTGTGACGCTGTTGCCTCTTCACTGGAACCAATGGGACTGGTTAAACACTGCTTTTCCCCCAGTAGCAGTCACTTTACAGGCATGATTAATATTCATGATATCGCTTGGGGCGATGACGGGCTTTGGGCTGTCAACTCCAACTTTTCATGTCTATGCCTGATTCAAAGCGGCAATAGTTTTGTTCCTAAATGGAAACCTTGGTTTATCAGTGAGCTGGTTCCTGAAGATCGCTGCCACTTAAATGGGATGGCATTAAGAGATGGTGCACCTGCCTACGTGACATGCTTCAACGATAGCAATGAAAATAAAAACTGGAGAAACAGAGTCGCGCATCGAGGGCTGCTTATTGATGTTAATCACAACGAAATACTCGCTGACGAACTCTATATGCCTCACAGTCCCCGATACTATCGGGATAAGCTCTATTTTTGTAATTCCGGTTACGGACAGCTATGTAGCTATGATTTTACATCGGGACAAGTAGTCGTAGAGCTTGAACTGCCTGGTTTTACTCGCGGCATAGGGTTTCATCAAAACCTGATGTTTGTCGGACTCAGTCAATCAAGAGAATCCAAGAATAACCAGCCTCCCCCAATCGCTGAAAGTGAGACCTATTGTGGGATCTACGTTATTGATCTTGATGACATGGAAATTGTTGCTAACCTTCATTTCTCTGGCGACATGGTTCAAATCTATGATGTTGCCGTCATCGACTTACCTTTTACCGAGGTACTCCAAGTCGATGAAGAGATGGTTTCAAGGGTGTTCAACTTCCCTGCGATGTAACCACTAGATTCAGTTCCTGGTAGGGTAGTTACCGCTAAGACATATTGAAAAATTGAGCGCTAGCGTGGGTTGTGTGACTGAAAAATCTTGGCCAGCTCCCGCAGAACCGATAGCCGTTGACCCCATGCTTAGCTCTCCCTCAATATCAGGTGTATCAATATATGACAATGTCGAGGTTCCCCTAGGCAACACTAGTGTCTTGCTGCTGTCAGGCGAGTCATCGGTCTTGTCTGCTGTAGTCATACCCGCCATCAGTTTATGATTGTGAGGAGGTAAATTGGATACGTTTAGAATTTGTGAGTCAGTACCGTTTTGCTCACCTAATCGATAATCCGAAAGACCCGGCCCCCGACCATAATGAATAGGGCTGCGCATACGTAGATCTGGCAAACCCATTGAGGTCCTGGCATCACCGCCATAAATATCTCCAATTACACTGAACAACTCTACGTTCTGACTAATCGGTACCATTTGACCTCGACATAGCGACCAAAACCTAGGGGCAAAATCAAAAGAAAATATCGTTATCTGTCCTGTAAAGGCATTCATTATTTAGCTCCTAGTTTCTTGATGGGTAAATACCCTGAATCGCTATTAAGAAATTCAGTGCCACCGTTGGTTGAGAAATTGAAAAGCGGTCACCATCCCCAACATTCCCAATACTATTGGCATTCATGTTATTGGTGCCAGTTAGCTGGTTTGAAAATTGCGTTAGCTTTCCGACTAGATTATTGGCGGGGGCATTGGTTGTCGGATCACTATTTTGAACATTAAAAGAGTGATTATGGCTTGGCGTGCTCGCCTGATTCAGAGCCAGAGTTTGAACACCGAACATTTGTCCCTGTATACGAGGAGTTAACCCTGGCCCTTGTCCTTGGTTAACCTGAACTCTGCCTCTTAACTCTGGTAAACCAAAGCTGACTCTTCCATCCCCGCCATAAGCTGTTCCGAGCAAACTAAAGAGTGATTCATTCTGTGAAATACCAATTAAGTTCCCATTGCACATGGAATAATTGACCATGGCAAAGTTGCCGCCAAAGGCAATCACTTCTCCCTGAAATGACGTCGCCATAAAACCTCCTTAATATAACTTGTACAAGTATCTAGTTGCGAGAAGGGAACAATCCATCAATCGCAATAATAAAACGCATCACGGCTGTTGGTTGGACAATAGAAAATGACTGTCCTGCTCCATAGCTCGTAACGGAACTCGAATCCAAACTCACCTGTTTGTCAGTACTTGTCGAATACAACCCCTCTCCTGTCGTAGACTGACTGACAGCAAACATATTGCTTTCCTGTCTCCGAACGGGAGATTTTTCGTCTGCTGTCTCTACACTCGCATGGAGCGTATGACGATGAGGTGGCAAATGACCTTGATTCAGAGTCACTTGTTCAACACCTTGAATGACGCCAACATTTGCTACAACTTCAATGCCTGTTCTTCCAAATGCTGTAATTTTCTCCCTCTGCCCAAATCCAACAGGAGCTCGCCCCCTCAAATCTGGCAACTGAAAGTTCGAAACTCCATTACCACCAAATTTGTCCCCAACCAGCGCGAACAATGAAGCATTTTGCGAAATTTCAAGCTCAGCCCCCCCGCAGTCAGACCAGTTTTGGGGCGCAAAGCTAAACGCCACTTGTCGAATTTCCCCTAAAAAATAATCACTCATATTACTTTCCTTATCGTCCATTAGACCGATGGTTCATTGCGAATTCTAGACACACAAATTTGGTATTGATCGATTGCATTGGGTGAAATATAAAGCGTTTCACTACCAAACTTGGGATGTTGAAATATGTAGTTATCCGCTGGGCAATGCTCCTCTGCCACACCATCCAAATCGACATTAAACGAATCAAAACGTTTACCATGTGACTGACCACGCTCGACATTAACGACAGTCAACTCAGTCAAAACCGCATGACCATCAGCACTTAATACCTGTACTTTTTCGCCAATAATCGTCTTTAGTACCGTGAACTCAAATTTACTTTTCATCCGCCACCTCCTTTATTGTGATAACGATGAACTCCACTCAAAAATCGGCTTTCTGCCACTGGGATACCACCTCATTTCTTCATAAGGAGGTCGATTGCCTTCGACGACAAACCCTAATGATTGATATAAGCGCTTTGCCATTACGTTGCTTTGTAATACACAAAGGCTCATAGGCACGCCAGATTGAGCAGCGGCTTGCTGCAACGATTGCAGTACAGCTTTTCCAAAGCCAAGACCTCTAGCTTTGGGGATAAATGCTAGGTCGATAAGGTGTGCTTCATTGTGACCAAAATCGACGGTTGCCTTGCCAATTAGCTCATGGTGCTTCTCCACGACAAAGTACATTGCATTTGGAAACTGCTCCCCATACCCTTTTCGCTGGGCATGAAGCTGCATTTCTACAATCGACTCGATAAAGTCTTGCTCACCGTCTATCCACTGCAAATCAGTACGTTGAGCGTGATGAAGCCTTTCCAAAAAGGGCGCATCACTTTGTTTTGCAGGCCTAACCCTCAGCCCTTCAGGAATATTGACTCCTATCATTTTGTTGCTCTCCATATTTTCTTGATAAGTACCCTTTCATAACCTCTCTAACGAGAAATCATTTTGGTTAGCTCTGCGGTAGCTTCGCAGTCAACAACCAAATTGATTCGCTCGTCAGAACCATCATTGAGCACCTCATGTAACTCGTTAGCGTCGATGTACCAGAGCTGTCCCAATTCCATCGGCACACGCCGGTTGGCCACCTGAAAAGTGACATCACTTGAAAAAATAATCGGAAGATGTAAGCGAGCATAGCCATGCTCAAGGGAGAGGCCTTTATCTCGATGCGGTAAGATGCGCGAACCAGGGTGTAATCTCATTAAACGAACTGAATGAATCGGTGCACATAATGCGTCCAGTAGCGCTTTGGTCGCCACTAAGTCGTTCAAACAGTCAAGATTCTGCCAATCCTGGCAGTTCTCAATAGCGAAACTTTGCAACACTTCGTGGCTATTGGTGTGTATTCGAGGGACACGTAAAGGCAATACATCCCAGCAACCGTTGTAAGCCTTATTGTTGACATGTTGAGTCCAATTTAAGCACTGTAGAGAGAGGCATTCTTGTATTACTTGTTCAGCGTTATAACCAACGCATACGGGAGAAAACAGAACTTTATCCATCATACAGTCTCCCCAGATGACCATTAGCAAGCATAGTGTCAGGTATTTACAGACAGCCAATAAACGAGTTCAATTAAAACTAGTTGCACATCACTGAATGTCGAGTCCGATCAATGAACTTGTGACAGCACTCTGGATCTGTGAACTATTCTGATCATTTGACTAGAATTTGTTGGTTTCTGTTCTACGGAATAGCAGCGTCAAGAAATGACCCTACCCACGTTTGAGTGAGTACGCTTATCTATAGAGTGCAAAAGGGACACAGATGGATCGAGTTCTACTCGTTTTCAGACAATAACCAACGTTCAAACTCATTAAACTCTGGCTTGAAATGACAAATATAATAGAGCGCATCTTGATATCTTTTGCCGAAGTGCGACAACATATCCATCTCAAGCGATAGCTCCTTTTCTGTTGTTATGCGATCATGACGACCTTCACCAACAAGCCTTGTTTTGTGCCAAAATCGTTTGACTCCAGGGAGCTCAATGCTTCCTAGCTCTTCGGTACTAGGTATGTGTTCAACCATTGTTTCGATAGGAAAAGTAAACTCAAACTTGGGTAGTGCATTGAATAGATAGTGAAAGTGAACTAGCCCGCCTGGCTCTAGCTTCAAACCACTATAGCTAACGGGTGTGTTGAGACTACATTGGTGCTGAGACAGTTGGTGGCTGCCAAATACATGAATATCTGTGAAAAAAGAGATTGTTTGATAGTCAAAACTTGAGAGTGGGTTCGGCAGAGTAATGTGACCTTGTAAGCATGAGAAATCACCGTCAGCAATTTCACCTGCCGTTTTCTTATTCAAACAAAAGAAATCCCCCAGTGATTGAACTTGCTTTTTACTACTCTCAAATGGCATCAATTTTGCCGATAAAACAATGCTTTGTGGAACAAGAACTCCATCATTAGAGAGAAACTGCTGTAAATGCGCGAATATTGCTACTTGCGGTTCTTTGCCAAGTAGCGCAGTCATAGTTTCGGAAAGGATGAGATCAAATTTAACATTTTCACTAGGATGCCACTTGGTCGCATCACACTTTTCAATTGCCGCTATCTGATCTTCGACCTCTAGCTCTCGCACGATTTTCTCGATAGAGTCGATATTTTCTTGGTGTATATCGATTAGCCATACACGTATGGGCGCTTGAGGAAAAAGAGTGAGTAAAGGTAATAGTAAGCACCCATATGGACCTGTACCGGCATAAACAATGTTAATTGACTTTTTAACCTTCACCATTTCGGACAGACAAGCATAAAGCCCCTTGATGAAGACTTGAGTTCTAAGCGTTTCTTTTAAACACTTCGCCGCTAGAATAGGGGAGATAGCGACACCTGAACCTAAGTCTGCATTACACCAATCATTGATATCCTCATCCGCAGAAACACCACCCACCTCTGCAAATACCTTTGCGAGTTCCTTAGTGATTCCATGGTTGTTTCCCATGTCGTTGTCTCGATTAAGTAATAGTCGAGTATTGGCGATAATATTGGCTTTTGCTGTTAGCGGGCGAACGGCTTGGGGAGAAGTCACTGTTTTCACCTATTGGCATCAATCAAATACCTAATAACATATAGTTGCATATCAGCAAATTTCAAAGTCAATCCGCTCTAGAAAACAGCTCGCAGCGTTCTAGGCACTTTTTTCGATGACCAGATAAGTATGCAACTCTGGATGCTGATCAAACTCTAAATGACGAATGATACAGCCCAGCTCCATAAACAATTTTAAGAATCCATTTGTCCCTAAAGAAGAGTAGTAAACCTCAGGCCCCATAAAATCATCGGTATGCTCGCCAGCCTCGTTAGTACCACCGAATGAAAAGATAAACACGCCACCAGCATTCAGACTATCTACGATTTTGGTCAACACTGGAACTTGTTGCTCCAAAGGGATATGCCAAATGCTATCCCAAGCGGTAATAAAATCGTACTTGGAAGGCAGCTTACCTTCGCATATGTCTTGGTAATGAAAAGTCGCATCCGGATGACGTTCTTTGGCAAGCGCGATCATCTTGGTCGAGATATCTAGACCTTCTGGTACGAATCCATTTTCCTCAAGTAAATCGATAAATCGCCCGGTACAACCACAGCCAATATCCAATGCACGACCTTTTGCCTTAGCAAAATCAAGAGCGCGCTTGTGGGCTGAAATACCATTCTCGCGATTGAAGCCCTCGCTTTGCCACATATGAGTGATCGTATCGTAAGCCTGTCCTATCTGACGTGGTTTCATTCCTAACTATCCTTCTTTTTCGTTCGATGTCGTTCTTCAAAATAGTTGACCGACCCATTCAAATTACTCCTATTCATTGCTGGCTATCGCCCGCCTAAACTAAACCTCAACGACACAGAGTAAGCAGCTCGAAAGTCGAAAACATAAAGAATTAGAAGCAAGGGAGACTCACTATGATCACTGTCAGACATTCACAAGACCGAGGTCGAGCCGATTTTGGCTGGCTAGATAGCAAGCATAGCTTTTCATTTGGCAGCTACTATGACCCTGAGTATATGGGTTTCTCTGCCTTGCGTGTGATTAACGATGATGTTGTGCAAGCCAGCGCAGGTTTCGACACACATGGTCACCGTGATATGGAAATCATCAGTTATGTGCTTGAGGGAACCATTGAGCACAAAGATAGCGAAGGTAACGTGCAAACGCTACCGGCAGGAGAGTTCCAATTGATGTCGGCGGGAAGCGGTATCTATCATAGTGAATACAACGGCTCAAACTCAGAGACATTACGCTTTTTACAAATATGGATACAGCCGAATGAGTTTGGTAAAAAGCCGGGTTATCAGCAGAAAGATTTCGGACAAGAGAGTGGATTAACTCCAATTGCCACACCAAATGGCCGTGCGGGAAGCTTGCACATAAAACAAAACGCTGAGCTTCATCAGCTCATTTTGGAACCTAACTCTTCGCTCAAGTATGAGATAAAGCCTGGCCGTAAGCTTTATATACACCAAGTAAAAGGGAAGCTTCAGGTCAGCGGAACGCGACTTGGCGAGGGCGATGGCGCAAGCATTGAGTCGCAAGACTTCGTTGAATTTAAAAACGAACACCAAACGCCGGCTACTGCTTTGGTATTCGACCTACCGTAATTCACAAATAAAGCGCTACATGATCGACAAGCTTGCCATCATAACGACTGTAGCGCTCTTATCACACGCTCAAAGCCCGCTTCCATTTCACGCATCACAATGCGTACATTATGAAAAGCATCGAAGCCGATAATAGCTTCCACTTCTTTGGGGTGATAGCTTGCTATCAGAACCCCAAGTATAACGACTAGGTAAGCGATAAGTTTACTCAATTGATATCCTTAACTTTTTATGGGCATCCTGCCCTTTCGCTAACATAATTAGCAGTCTAAAAGTTAAGTAGAAAAAGTCCAATGTTTCTGAGTTCCGACTCAATAAGAGAGTAAAGACCGTCAACCAGTATCGCTTTGGTTAACTGGTCAGAACATTGAAAAGATGAGGTAGCAAACAACCCAATTAGGCGGGCTGCTTGCTTTTGCTTAAAGCTCAGTCGTTCGTGTTGGTAAAAACACTTCTCCCAGCATACATCGCACGCTGCCACCGCCAATACTTTCTATGGTAGAAACATCAAATGGCAGTAATTTCCCATGTGTTGCAAGTTGTTGCTTTTGAGCGGGAGTAAAGGCATCAAATGCCGATTTCGACATCGCGATCACTTTGCCGCCATTCACCGTCTCCAGCTGTAAAATGTTGCCACAAAAGTGATTCACCTGATCTAAACTGATATCAATCACTTGCTTACTATTTGCGAGTGACTTGATAACAAAGCGACGTTCATATTCAGGGATCACTTCTGAGCAAATAACCGAAAAATGTTCCCCTATCGCCATCATGACGTTGGTATGGTAGATCGGGTGACCCGAAGGCAAAGCGGTCTGGAATGAGACCACACGGTGATAACCAATTCGCTTGGCATAATCTTCCAACGCTTCGCGCTCACACCGCTGCGATAATGCGGCATAAATGGTCTTATTGATGTGATCTTTGACCATCACACCAGTACTTTCCAAAAATGCCCCTTGCTCCACGTAGCTCAGCAAATTGTCAGTGGCAACCACATGACGCCCTGCGGCATTGAGGCTATCAATCAAGGCTTGTGGGCGTACTTCTCTCTGGCGGTTTTTACATGCCATCGGAAAGGTGTAAAACGCCCCATCATGGGTGGTACTAAACCAGTTATTGGGAAATACGGCGTCTGGCGTTTCTTCACCATCTAGCGGGTTATCAAACTCGATAACCTGCACACCGGATTTACGCAGGCCAGCAACCATTGCCTTAAACTCCGCCATCGCTTTGGCTTTGACAGCTCTGGCGTCAAGAGCAACTTGGTGCTGAAATTCATTATCGGCCGCAGTTTCTGCATTAAAACCGAACTCTTTTGGCGGCACCATCACCACACAATTGGCATTTTGAATCGAACGGCCGACACGAGCAGAAATCGTCGTCTCGACAGATGCAGTCATTCCATGATTCATAAGCATCCCACTTCACTAGTTATCGCTTGAAAGTCATCGTTGTTAGCAACGTATTGTTGTTTTGTTTGTTATCTTGCTTAGGTTCTTAAATTGTAAATAGTGTGTTAAATATTAATTTACTGAATGCAGGATTTAATCACAGATTAAACCGTAAAATTGACTGATTGATGACAGTAATTCAGTAAGTTTTCCTGCACAAAAACTACGCAACAATGAAAAAATTGCACCATTTTGTGGATTATTATTCCGACAGTTCAATAAAATCACGGGGTTATGTATGGCAGCAGTTGTGAGTATTGGTTAAAAGCTATACACTTACTAAGTCTGATTCATCAGATCTCTTGCACACGTTCTATCCCGCGAAACGGAACATTCGCCATGTAAAATCAAAATCATAACTCTGACTCGCAAGTATCCTCCGCGTAGTTGCAAACCAACTCGTTAACCGCTACTTGTGAACATCTACTCTTATCTTTGGATAGGAGGATTTTTTGACTCTTTGAAACACGACCAAATATGCAGTCAATTGATTACAAAGAGTCTTTCCAACGTTGTTAGGTGAACCATGTACAAACGCTTTGAAAAATTTACAGAAGCTTTTCCAAAGCAAGATCCGGAGAAGCCGCCAGAGGGCATACTCGCTTTCTGCCGCTACTACACTCGCGGCTTTGAAAAGCCGATCATTTTAATGTCACTATTTTCGACCGTTATCGCTATCGCAGAGGTGATGTTGTTCGGATTTATGGGACAAATCGTCGACTGGCTAACGGCCAGCGATCCCCAAACCTTTTTATCCGAAAACGGCCACACCCTGTTTTGGGTAGGATTTTGTGTACTGGTGGTGTTGCCAACCATATTGTTGATAGCTTCACTGCTCGTGCACCAAACGCTTCTTGGCAACTACCCAATGGCCATCCGCTGGCAGGCACACCGCTATTTACTCAAGCAGAGTCTCTCTTTCTATCAAGATGATTTTGCTGGGCGTATCGCGACCAAGGTGATGCAAACGTCTTTAGCGGTGCGTGAAACGGTGATGAAAACAGCAGACGTGTTCGTATACGTCTTAGTGTACTTCACCTCAATTTTGGTGATGCTAGCTGCTGCTGATTGGCGTTTGATGATGCCAATGCTGGTTTGGTTATGTGCTTATATTGGCATTCAGATTTACTTCGTACCAAAACTGAAGAAAGTCGCGACAGAACAAGCGGACGCACGCTCTACGATGACCGGGCGCATTGTGGATAGCTACACCAATATCTCTACCGTAAAGCTGTTCTCTCACACCGATCGTGAAACCGAGTATGCAGAGAAAGGCATGAAGGGATTCTTGGATACGGTTTATCGCCAAATGCGCCTTGTGACAGGTTTTGATGTCGCGGTTGAATTTACCAACTACGTGTTGCTGTTTACCGTCACTTCTATCTCTATCTACTTGTGGATGGATGGCGCGATTACTGTCGGCGCTATCGCGATTGCCATTGGTCTTGCATTGCGTATCAACGGTATGTCGATGTGGATCATGTGGGAAGTCGGTGCCCTGTTTGAAAACATGGGTACCGTTGTTGATGGTATGAAGACTCTTTCTAAGCCTATTGATATCAAAGATGAAAAAGATGCCAAGCCAATTGTCGTTGAAAAAGGCAGCATTGATTTTGATGACGTGAGCTTCCACTATGGTGAAAACAAAGGGGTCATCAGTAACTTGAATCTCAACATCAAACCGGGCGAGAAAGTTGGTCTGGTCGGACGTTCAGGTGCAGGTAAATCAACACTAGTGAATCTACTGCTGCGTTTTCACGATGTTGAGGGCGGTAACATTCGAATTGATGGTCAATCCATCTCGAAAGTCACTCAAGACTCGCTACGCAGTAAAATCGGTATGGTGACACAGGATACCTCTCTGCTGCATCGCTCAATTCGTGACAACATCCTCTATGGTAAGCCAGATGCCACCGAAGAAGAGTTACTTGCTGCAACCAAGCAGGCGCATGCTCATGAGTTTATCGAAACCTTGACCGACCCGTTCGGTAATAAGGGTTACGATGCGCAAGTCGGCGAGCGCGGTGTCAAGCTCTCCGGTGGACAGCGTCAACGTATTGCCATCTCACGAGTGCTGTTGAAAAACGCCCCTATCCTGATCCTTGATGAAGCAACATCAGCGCTGGATTCAGAAGTAGAGGCCGCGATTCAAGAGAGCTTAAATGAGCTGATGGAAGGTAAAACGGTTATCGCCATCGCGCACCGACTATCAACCATAGCGGCTATGGATCGCCTGATTGTTCTCGATAAAGGTGAAGTCATCGAGCAAGGCAGCCACAAAGAGTTGGTTGCTCACGGCGGAGTCTATGCTCAGCTCTGGGCGCACCAAACTGGCGGCTTTATTGGTGCCGAAGATACCGATAAAGATAGCGTAGCCTAAAGCACAAAGCGGAGCAGAAATGCTCCGCTTTTTTGTTTCATTTCAGTCACATATTGATCTCACTCGCAACAATGTGACCCTGTGTACAATTTTACACACCCATTCAAGTTTACAAGCTTTTCCGTATCTAGATCAGTATTTCGAACTGCATACGGACGAATAATAACTCTGTCGCTATAAAAAGGAGTTGTTATGTTTTATGTTCACATGCTACTGCTTCTGGCAGTCATTTTTGTAGGTATTCGCTACGGCGGTATCGCCTTCGGTTTGTTAGGCGGTCTCGGCGTTTCTATTCTTAGTTTCTTCTTTGGTATTGCTCCCGGAACGCCGCCCATTGGCGTTATGCTCATTATTCTTGCGGTGGTTGCGGCATCAGCAACACTTGAAGCAACAGGCGGTCTAAAACTACTCGTCCAATACGCTGAAAAGTTGCTTCGTAAGCACCCATCTAAAGTGGTCTTCCTAGGACCATTGTGTACCTATTCACTCACTGTGATGGTCGGCACGGGACACTCGGTGTATCCACTGCTTCCTGTTATTTATGACGTCAGTATTAAGCGTGGTATTCGCCCTGAGCGTCCTATGGCTATTGCGACAGTCGCATCTCAAATGGGTATCACAGCTAGCCCTATCGCTGCCGCTGCCGCTGTAGTCATGGCCACGGCAGCGACCAACCACCTAGACATCTCTTTGGGTCAAGTGTTAATGGTCACTATTCCAGCGACATTAACGGGCGTATTGATTGCTGCGACTTGGAGCTTAAAGCGTGGTAAAGATTTGAATGACGATCCAGAGTTTCTGGAGCGTATGAAAGACCCACAATTCAAAGCGCAACTTATCGACACAAGTGAAGCGAGCACAGGTGATGCTGGCATCAAAGAGAGTCAAACTGCAAAACGGGGCCTAACCGTATTCTTACTCGGTATTTTGACTGTCATTTGCGTTGCTATGTTTGGTAAAGATCTGGGCCTACTGCCTGATGGCGTGAAAACGTCGACCGCTTTGCAGTTCTTGATGCTCTCTGTCGGTGCTATCATCTTACTGACCACCAATGTTGACCCTAAAAAAATCGTCAACACCAACGTGTTCATCGCTGGTATGAGTGCGGTCATCATCATCTTTGGTATTGCTTGGATGAGTGACACCATCATTGCTTACAACAAGCCTTACATTATCAGCTTAGTTGAAGACGTAGTGAAATCTCACCCTTGGACCTTCGCGATCGCGATGTACGTTTCATCTGTGTTCCTTAAGAGCCAAGCAGCGGTGCTGACCATTATGCTCCCTCTAGGTTTTGCACTAGGCATTCCCGCAGAAGTCCTAATTGGTGTACTTCCAGCTTGTTACGCTTACTACTTCTTTCCATTCTACCCATCAGATCTGGCAGCGATTACCTTTGACCGCTCTGGTACCACTAAGATTGGTAAATATATCCTTAACCACAGCTTCCTGATCCCTGGCTTCATTGGCGTGATCACGGCGACAGCTATTGGTTATGCGATATCTACGGGTGTGCTACCTATCTGGTTGTGGGCGATTGCCGTTGCTGGACTGGCGTTTGCGGTAAACAGCTATATGAATCGTATGAGCAGTGAAGCGCTTAAATTAGCGTAGAGACTCAAACAAACAGCACAAAAGGAGTGGAGCCAAACAAACGGCTCCACTTTTTGTTCCTTCGGCGCTTGCTCTTAGTTTTATAAGGTTCCCTCTTAACGGCTTCGGTGTACAACGGGCTTTACCTTTTTAACACTTCATTTACACCCCATTCTTCTACCCCCTCTTCACAGAGCCTTTAATTTACCTTTTATTTCAATATCTTAATTAACAAAAACACCCACCCCCGATCACACCAAACGATTTGTAGCAAATTTGTTACACAGCCAATTCGCCAACTGTGTTTTTATCTAACGCACTGACCCTATTCCCTTTTCCCTCAATTTTGCTCAAATTTAAGTCAACACCCTACAACAAGGTCTTCCAACGAAGGAGACCGATTGACTATCAAAAGGAAATGACCATGACTATCAACTTCAACCCTCTTGGAACCGATGGCTTTGAATTCGTTGAATACACAGCAGCGACTGACGACGGTATTAACGATCTGAAACGCCTATTCGACTCGTTAGGGTTCGCTGAGATTGCTAAGCACCGCTCAAAAGAAGCTTGGTTATATCGTCAAGGAGACATCAACTTTATCGTCAACGCGCAGCCACACAGCCAAGCAGAAGAGTTCGCGCGCATTCACGGTCCATCTGTGTGTGGTATGGCGTTTCGCGTAGAGGATGCGGCCAAAGCGATGGTACATGCGTTAGAAAATGGTGGCGAGCAGTATGTCACCGAGATAGGACCTATGGAATTAAGCATTCCCGCTATTTACGGCATTGGTGAGAGCCTACTTTACTTTGTCGACCGCTACGGAAGCGGCAGTATTTATGATGTGGATTTTAAGTTCTACCCAGATGCGCAAAAACGCCTAGCCGAGCAAGATGTGGGTCTCTACGAGCTTGATCACCTGACTCACAACGTTAAGCAGGGCAACATGGATGTCTGGTCCGGTTTTTACGAACGTATCGGTAACTTCCGAGAAATCCGCTACTTCGATATTGAAGGTAAGCTCACTGGGCTGGTGAGCCGTGCGATGACAGCACCTTGTGGCAAAATCCGCATCCCTATCAACGAATCTTCTGACGATAAATCGCAGATCGAAGAGTTCATTCGTGAGTATAACGGCGAAGGTATCCAGCACATCGCACTGACCACGGACGATATCTATCAGACGGTGCAAACACTACGCGATCGCGGCATGGACTTTATGCCAACACCAGACACCTACTATGAAAAAGTCGATTCTCGAGTCAAAGGTCATGGTGAGGACGTAAGCCGTCTACAAGAACTGCGGATTCTTGTCGATGGTGCACCGATGAAAGATGGCATCTTACTTCAAATCTTCACCCAAACCGTTATTGGTCCAGTGTTCTTTGAAATCATTCAACGCAAAGGCAACGAAGGCTTCGGCGAAGGTAACTTTAAAGCGCTGTTTGAATCGATTGAAGAAGATCAAATCCGTCGCGGCGTCTTAAACGAGGTAACCGATAATGCGTAAATGGCCAACGTTCCCTCATCGTGAGGGGACTTATTCTAAGCAGGCTCATGCCGACTTTCCAGACGAGGCGATTTATGAGCGTGAAGCAGGTCGAGAAGGCTTCTTTGGTCCTGCCAGTCACTTTCACCACCAGCATGCGCCAACCGGGTGGTCTGAATGGGAGGGTGAACTCAAGCCTCGTGCGTTTAACCTCAATCATGTTGAATCTGCTCACCAAGCGTCACCTTGGTCTGCCCCTAGCATCCTTGAGAACCGCGAATGTAAAGTGCGAGTCTGGAAGCTAGCGGAAAAAATGTCAGGTCTTGCTCGTAACGGTGACGGTGATGAACTGCTGTTTATTCATCAAGGCAGCGCTGACCTCTATTGTGACTATGGCCATCTTGAAGTTGAAGAAGGCGATTATGTGCTGATCCCTCGTTCAACCAACTGGCGGCTAGAACCCAAGGCGCCGATGTTCATCTTAATGATTGAAAACACAGGCGCCGCGTTTGCCCTGCCAGAAAAAGGCATTGTTGGCCAACACGCGGTGTTTGACCCTGCTGTGCTTGAACCTCCAGCGATTAATGAGCGTTTTAAAGCACAATACAGTGAGGAGCAAACCACGGTCTCACTCAAGCGCGGTAACAAAATCAACACCATCACTTATCCGTTTAACCCGCTGGATGCGATTGGCTGGCACGGCGACTTATCGGTACTCAAGCTTAACTGGCGGGACATCAGACCATTGATGTCTCATCGCTATCACCTACCACCGTCAGCGCATACCACGTTCGTCGGCAATGGGTTTGTGGTCTGTACCTTTGTACCAAGACCTATTGAGAGCGATCCCGGTGCACTGAAAGTTCCGTTCTACCACAACAATGATGACTACGATGAAGTGCTGTTTTACCA
This sequence comes from Vibrio sp. DNB22_10_4, assembly GCF_052879755.1. Taxonomy (NCBI): domain Bacteria; kingdom Pseudomonadati; phylum Pseudomonadota; class Gammaproteobacteria; order Vibrionales; family Vibrionaceae; genus Vibrio; species Vibrio sp. DNB22_10_4. Next base: position 23,742 of record NZ_JBNNXW010000001.1, read on the forward strand.
CGCAGGGGACTTCTTCAGTCGAGATAACATCGAAGCGGGCATGATGACGTTCCACCCCGCCGGCTTCACACACGGCCCTCACCCAAAAGCATTCAAAGCCGGGCTGGAAGCCAAGAAAACCTTTACTGACGAGGTCGCGGTAATGATAGATACGCGCAATGCGCTTGAGCACAGTGTCGAAGCCGAGGCGGTGGAAAACCGCGAATACGTTTACAGTTGGAAAGCAGGGAGTTGATATGAAATTAGCCACACTTAACAATAACACCCGTGATGGTCAATTGGTTGTCGTCAGTCGCGATCTCAGCCAATGCATTGCCGTGCCTGAAATTGCTCCAACGCTTCAAGCGGCTCTCGATAATTGGCAGCAACTTGAGCCTCTTCTCAACGAAGTTTACCTTGGCCTTAACCAAGGCATTTTGCTACAAGCGATGCCGTTTGAGCAGTCGCAATGTGAGTCTCCTCTCCCACGCGCTTACCAATGGGCGGATGGCTCGGCTTATGTCAATCACGTAGAACTGGTTCGCAAAGCGCGCGGCGCAGAAATACCAGAGAGCTTTTGGACCGACCCACTCATGTACCAAGGTGGCTCAGACACCTTCTTGGCACCACACGCACCTATTGTAATGGCAAGCGAACAGTGGGGCATCGACTTTGAGGGCGAAGTCGCGGTCATTACTGATGATGTCCCGATGGGAGCAAGCCCAGAGCAAGCGCACAGCGCCATTCGACTGCTCATGTTAGTCAATGACGTATCGCTGCGCGGACTCATTCCAGGAGAGCTTGCTAAAGGATTCGGCTTCTTTCAATCCAAGCCTTCATCAGCCTTTTCTCCAGTCGCCGTTACTCCCGACGAACTTGGCAAATCATGGCACGGTAGCAAAGTCCACTTACCGCTGATTTCGCACTACAACCGCGAACCATTCGGGCACCCAAATGCGGGTGTTGATATGACCTTCGATTTTGCAGAGCTCGTTGCCCATGCTGCGAAAACTAGACCGCTGTCGGCAGGTTGCATCGTCGGCTCAGGCACAGTCTCGAACAAGCAAGGCACCGAATACGGCACATCCATTGAAGAAGGTGGCGTCGGATATTCATGCATTGCAGAGAGACGGATGATTGAAACCATTCGCGATGGTCAGCCAACGACATCGTTCATGCGCTTTGGCGATAGCATCAAAATAGAAATGCTGGACGAAAGCGGGCAATCCATCTTCGGTGCGATTGAGCAAACGGTCGAGAAGCATTGAGGGTCATGATTTGATTCTATATGACTACTGGCGGTCATCGGCTGCCTATCGGGTAAGGGTAGCGTTACACCTTAAAGGTATTTCGTTTCAGTCCGTACCGATAAACCTCATCAAGGAGGGGGGGCAGCAGCATTCACCCGAGTACGCTGCACTCAACCCGAATGAACTGGTGCCAGTGTTAGTTGATGGTGAAATAACACTCAATCAATCGCTGACCATCATCGATTACTTGGATGAGCGTTATCCAGAGCACAAACTGACACCGAGCGAGGGAGAGAAGCGTTACTTGATTAAAGCGCTGGCGCAAGATATTGCTGTCGACATTCATCCAATCAACAACTTAAGGGTCATCCAGCACTTAAATCAGCGCTTTGAAATCGATGAGCAAGAGAAAGTACATTGGATGCAGCATTGGATCAATACAGGCTTCACAGCACTTGAGCAAAAGCTGGCACCAGTTTGTGGTACCTATTGTGTTGGTGACGAAGTGAGTCTTGTCGATGTGTGCTTGGTGCCGCAGGTGTACAACGCGCTACGCTTTGGTGTTGACCTGTCTGGCTACCCAAACATTGCTGGGATAGCCCATAGACTTAACGGCCTCGAAGCTTTTCAACTCGCCAAGCCAGAGAATCAAAGCGACGCTGCTTAGCTAACACGACATCAAGTAGATACGAGAAAAGGCCAGAGTACTGGCCTTTATTGTTCGCTCACTTGAATTTGAGCATTTCCGGGGCTTTCGCTCGCAGTTGGCGGCCACGGGCGATGCTGCTCCGAATCTATCCACTCTTGCACCCACATTGGAATATCACTTGTCATTGGCTGCTCGCCCGCAGCATCAATCACTTGCTGAGGGGGCACAATACCGTTTTTCGAGGTGACGCCTGCGCGAATCAGAACCGAAGAACAAGGGTGTCCTTTTACCCACATCGACTGCTCAAGATAGAACCATTTATCATCGGTAGCGACACACAGGGTTTTCATGGTGATCTTGTCGAACATACGCACGCGCTTGCGATAGCGAACCGAACTTCCGGCGACCACTAAACCCCAACGGTTTTGTTTGAGAGTACGCATCAATCCACACTTGACCGATAACGCCGTACGTCCCAAGTCATAAAGAGTAAGAATGCGACCGTTGTTCATTTCCATGAACATATCGATGTCCCATGGATGACAACGAAATTCGATTTCATCTTGTTGGGTATAACTGATGGCTGGCTTCTTATTAGATTGAAAAATGGTCTTGGCCAGTCTTAAAAAAGGGTACATGTTATTACTCATCTTTGAATGCTGATCTGTAACCATAGACCGGAGATTGAATTTTTACTCTAATTGAAATGAATTTTGTGATGTAAGATTAACATTGATATCGGAGAATAGAGCTTTCACTAGAATTGGAATCCAACAAAATGTCAGTATTACCGTTTGCAGTACGACTCCAGCGTGGAACAGATCTAAAGCTGGCTATTAGAGACGTCGTCGATCAACTAGAACTGAATGCAGGTACCATTGCCTCTTGTGTCGGTTGTTTAACAAAAGCGACCCTTAGACTTGCTGGAGCGGAGGAAACTATCACTTTAGAGGGTTCTTTCGAGATTGTATCAGTGATGGGGACGCTCACGGCTTCACATCAACATGTACACCTCTCAGTCGCTACTCGTACTGGTGAGGTGCTCGGAGGCCATCTTTTAGAAGGGTGTATTGTCGACACGACAGTAGAACTAATTATCCACAACTACACCGATAACGTATTTACTCGTGAGTACGACCCCACCACAGGTTTCAGTGAACTTGTGATTCCTCAAAATCGCTAATCATGCTGGCATTGCTCGGCGAGCCACTGTGCAAATTTAATTAACTCAGGTTGTCTTGCACGACTTTCTTTATACACTAAGTAGAAACTATCTCCAGTTTCCAAACCATGTGTGGGGATAACCATAAGATCTTGTTTATCTTTTTCCGTCATCATGTAGTCATTAGCGAAGGTGATCCCTTGGTCATACTTCGCCGCCTCTACCGCAAGTAAAATATGACTAAAGTGCTGTATGTCTAGATTGTTTGGTAATTCAAAGCCCCCCACTTCACACCATTTCACCCAGTCTTTTCCTCTTTCACGAAAGACTGAGTCTGTTGAAAGGATGGGGTATTCCCATAAAGCATCAGGCAAAGGTGCACCTTGGATCGCTTTCCAAATACGATGACTACAGACAGGGTAAAGCGTTTCACTGTACAAAAACTTAGCGACAAATTGGCTTTTAGGAGCCTCTAATGTAATAAAGCAATCCCCTACGCTATCCGACAGCTTAGGATCTTCGGTGACCATATTGAGCGTTAATTCTATCTCGGGATGGCGCCGTTTAAAGTCTGAAAGCCTTGGGATCAACCACTTAACCGCAAGTGTGCTATAGAGAGCTAAACGAATCGAGCCTTGCTCTCCCTCCCGAACCTTTTGGCTCGCTTTAGCGATGGCTGCAATGGCAGGACTGATCTCTTCAAGGTATCGCTCACCTGTCTCAGTTAAAGACAGTTTTCGTCCTCGCCGTAGAAATAGACTCTCACCCAAGTACTCTTCGAGAACACGGATTTGATGACTTATGGCACTTTGAGTCACATTGAGCTCCTGTGCTGCCTCAGAGAAACTTAAGTTTCTGGCAACGGATTCAAAGCAGTGTACTGATCGCAAAGGAGGAAGTTTCATTATCTAAATATCTCATAGTAAGAAAATATTTATCATTTCACTTCATCCTATGTCATCACCTATGCTCTGGTAAAGTTCATCAGGAGTAAATCATGAAACCAATGTCTGTCGGAGTAGCAATGTTGCTGCTAGTTTTTGGAAACCAAATTGCGATCCTGTCCGATGCCCTCATTAAAAGCGTTGGTAACGAGGTTGCGGTGTTTCAGTTTGTGTTTTTTAGACAGCTATCTGCGGTATTGATTTTACTACCCTTTTTCCTTTGGTCACGACCACATAACGTGTACGAGGGCATAAAATGGCACGCTGTCCGCGCTCATGTCTGGCTTTTCGGGGCGATTTTTATGGTCTACGCTATCTCAGCAATGCCGCTGGCGACCGCAAACGCTATTTTTTACGCAGCTCCACTAATGATGTTGCCTCTAGCGTCGTTATTTTTTGGCGAGAAGCTCTCTTCACAAACCATTGCCGCTGCAATAATGGGATTCATTGGTGTAATCGTGATCATTCGTCCCGACCAAATCGACTTTGCCGCCTTGGCCGCTTTAGTTGTAGCGTTATCCATAGCCGTTAATAACCTTTTGATTCGCAAATTGCCTAAGCAGCAATCCGTAGTCCAAACTTTGTTGGTCACTAATTTAGTAGGGATCCCAGCTTCTTTGTGTTTAGTTGCTATAGAAGGGCAACCGTGGGACTGGAGCGCTTTCCCTACTGCCGCCTTATCTAGCATGTTTATATTGATCTACGCAGCCACGTGTGTTTTGACCTACCGTGCAGTCGATAGTAACAAAATCGCCAGCGCAGAATACAGTGGCTTGATTGGTGCGGTAGCAGTGGGTTTAGTGTGGTTTGGTGAAATGCCAGATATCTATATGGCTATAGGCACTTTGATGATTGTAGTGCCCATAATCTGGCTAACCAAACACGAACGGAAACAGCGCAAACTGGATTGTAAATCACCGACAACCTAAGCTTTTTGTTGTCGCTGATTCTAAAAACAAAGGCTTCCAAAACTGGAAGCCTTTATTATATTTCTCAGAGAAAGAGTTATTGAGGATTCAGTCCAAGTGTTTGCAACACTAACTTAAAGTTGTCCTGTCGCTCCTTAACAGCGTGAACTTTACCACTCACCGGACACGTACTATCTGGACAGCCACGATTAACAATACCTGACACCGCATCGATAAACTCAGTGCCTTGCATTCCACCGTCTACATATTTCTTAAGCTCAGTATGATAGTTCCAAGCCGCGTATGGACCACCTTCGTCATTGTAGGTTTGAACCGAAGAAACCCAATAGAACAGACCCGCAATCCATTTGATTTCGCGATTCTCCTCAGAGCTACAGATCAAGCCTGGATTTGAACAGAAATCCAAATCAGCATATAGAGGGTTGGCCGGAGGTGCTTCCACCACCACACCATTCACAGTAGTGCCTACGGTATCTGGGTCAACATGCGAACGTCCCATAAAGTGGTTTAGAGTACCGAAGTTTTGGCGACCAGTCGTTTGAATAACACCACGTCCCCACCAACCACAGCCTTCAACCGTTCCAGTCGTATCGCTTCCATCCCAAATAAACTTACCGGCCTTTTGACCTTCGTACACTTTACAGTCGGCACGCTCCCATACTTGTTGTGAACTGTCGACAGTCGATGGGACTTCCATACAGTGACCATCGTTGGTCCAGCGGCCAACATTCCCATTCACGAGGAGTCCTTTCTCTGCAAGCACGGAGTCTGGCGCTGCAAAAATCGGAGCCGGTGCGCCGTACCATTTAGCATTGGTCAAAGCGCTCACTTCCATTTTCGGATCGCGCGGACACGAATATGGATGATCAACACCTGTCACTGGATCCATGCCATAATCTGCGTACTTCTGACCCAACTGACCACAACTCGCTGTCATTGGGTAGTTAACCGCCGCGCCGTATCTTACTTCTGACCAGTTGTTCTCGTCACAGGCATTATAGCGAATGGTCTCTTGCATGCTTTGTGATAGGAAAGCAGCAATCGCTACTTTTGCGTACTTAGCATTGGTGGCATCGTCTACGGTCTCATCCAATAGCCAGAACGTATTTCCAGCAACACCCACGTTGTGCATAGAGTTAAGGCCAGCTAAGAAATCTGCCCATTTATACACAGTCGACGGTGCCCAGTTGCCTTGCGAGACTTCATACAGGAATGCTTGATTATTCATTGCATTTTCCGCACTCGCCAGCTCGCCGTTAAGTGCAGCGATACGCGTAAGAGGACCGTTAGTGATGCTCTCTCCTACGTAGTAGAGTGGTAACTTAGCGGTTTGGTACTGCTCAATCTTATTGGTGAGCTCTACAGTTTCACTATCAAACAAAATCGCAAATACATTGCTGTGAGCAGCTTTACGCAACTGACCTTGCTTAGACAAATCCCCCATGAAGTAGCTGACCGTTTGCGACGTTGGCATCGAGGTTAGCAGTGCAGGGGTACGAATGTGATCGGAGATTTGCTTCACATATTCTAGGGCGTAGTACCACTGCTCATCAGATAATGCCGCCGTATCCGTCGATTTAGTAAAGGCGATGAAATCGGCTCTGGTTGTCGAACCTGCGTCATAAAGTGCAAAACTTGAGAGCAGATCTGCAGAAGATGAAGAGGCAGCATTCCAAACAGCTCGCTTACCGGAATGAGGATTGAAAGCAAAGTCACCAATAGTTAATGTCCAGCCAAAGGTCGCCTGAGGCGCTAAAGTGGAAATAATAAGGTTATGAGCCTGCGCCCAGCCATTAACATCATCAGTCAGTGCATTAATGGCACTCGCTTCAATCGCACTTGCGGTTGAAGCCACTGCGGCCGTTAACGCTTGTTTGACCGCCACTGTACCAAGCGCTTGCCCTTTATCGGCAGTCGCTATATCAAGGACATCAGATGTGAGTACAATCGAACTGCTACCCGCCGCTTCAGCGGTTTGAATGAGTGCGACAAAGATATTGGTCAACTTAGTAACGTCAGCCAGATCTTGGCTACTATTCGTTGCAAAGTATTGGCTAGCAGGCGCATCAAGTGTGGCAGGACTTGCCACCACCAAATGACTTGGCCATCCCGCTACTTCTAACCTTACCGGATCAAGAGGGTTTGGCAGAGCAAGCTTCGCGCTGGGCTCAGAAGAAGCTCCACCACAATCCAGATGCGTTGCCCAGCTGCTATCGCTGCCTGGAATAGAAGACGTCCACCAGTTAGCCTTATACGCTACATTCTCGTTAACCATGATGTCGCCAGCCGTAGCGTGGTTGCTTTGCGTCCAATCTGGATAAACATTAAAGTCGGCACAAGCACCGCTCGATGGAGTCGTGCCTGGATCCGGTGTCGGTTCAGGCGTTGGATCCGGTGTTGGTTCAGGAGAAGGATCCGGTGTTGGTTCAGGAGAAGGATCAGGGGTTGGTTCTGGTGAAGGCTCCGGTGACGGATTAGCACCACTGACTACTTTCCATGGAGAATCCCATTCATTTGCATAAATGTCCGTCGGGCTTTGACCTGCCCCAACCCACCATTTAGCTTCGTAGGTGGTACCATCCACCGTTACTTGGCTACCACCAGAATACGTCTGAGTGGCATCATAAGGTTCAGCAGCAAACACATGGCTGCTAAACACTAGGCACGCTATAGAGAGCGCGACCTTGTTCATCCTAAACATATTTATACCTTTCTAAAGAGAATATCTTTCTGTTTCACGAGCCAAAAAAGAGCGAATAGAAACCATTTCGTTATTTAATAGCTAAAAATATGCTAGCAGCACAAAGGCAGGTTATCAGGAAATAGGTCAATAATAATGATCAGATGCGGGAGATTTCACAAAATAAATGCAAATTTATAATGAGTTAATTATTAATTGGAAATAAGTTCAAGTATTGAACAAAGCTCTGTTGAATACTAATTTTCCGCTCATTTTTGCTTACCTTAGCGCGTTATCACAACTCAGAATTCCTTGCAAAAACTCAAACGCTTATTAAACACCTTGCAATAAAGCTGTCACACTTTGTCACTATCTTGCATCGCAACAATCAAACGAAACCAACGTCAATCGGTCAGTTAATTAAACGTTATGCAACAACACAGACACCCTATGGACGCCACTATCGTGCGTCTGATGCAATCACAAGGCTTGATAAAAAGTGAGGCGCGCTCAAGGCTTAAACGCGAAGTCTATCAGCTCGACCCGAGCCAAATTCAGAAGGTAAAACGCTATGCTGAACATTTTGGCATCAATGCACAAGAAAAGTTGATTGAAGAGATATTGGAGCTGAGGCGCGAAACGTTGATTTCACGCCTATCAAAATAAAATCAATAAGCATTAGGAGTTAACGGTACTGTAGGTGGCACTTTTCATCAGAGCAAACGACCTTGTAGATTTCTGCGCCGCCATCATGCTCAGCAACTTCAAAATAGACTGTACTCTTGTTACGACCATCTTTATAGGCGAGAGACAACTTAGCGTCATCAATTGTGAGTCCTTCTTGTTCCAAATGTTTTTGCATTGAAATCTTCGCAGACTCGAGCGTTTCATTACTCACGTCAGGGTCTAACCCAGCATACGCGGTAAAGGCCGCTATAGACAAACATCCCATCACAACTCGTCGCATGCCAACATCCTCATTTGTGAACCAGTACTTCAAACAGATTAGAAAATACCTACGCAATGTCGAGTTTGTTTGTTGTCCCCCCCCCCACCACCGAACTCTGCACTAATGTGCGTTATATTTTGAAAAACTATTGAACAGATAACGCAAAAAAGTTCAGTTTCCGGGACTAACGAACGCTTGGGTGATGCCAATCAAAACCCGTATTGACATGCTTGCAACGGGTATCAAGACCCCTATAGGGATTAAGATCGCAGGGCCTGAGCTTAGTGTGATTGGGGAGATTGGTGCCAACCTTGAGCCCATTCTTAATGACATCGCGGGCACCGTTTCAATCTATGCCGAACGAGTAGCTGGCGGCCGTTATGTCACCATTGATATTAAACGCCTAGCAGCCGCGCGCTACGGGCTGAGAGCACGAATTCGTGCTCTTTTCAGTTTCAAACTATCATAGATATGACGATATGATGTGATCGATACAAACGGCGACATCCGTACCACTCATGGCAACTTACTAAGGACAAAGCAAAACATGGAAACTCTAATCAACGCCGATTTTGACCAGCGCGTAGTGATACGACCCAGTGACTACCAGTGGGTTGACTCTCCTATGCCGGGCGTTAGTCGCATGCGTTTAGACCGCATTGGTGATGAAGTGGGACGGGTGACTTCCATCGTACACTATGAACCAAACAGCGCGTTTTCAGCGCACACCCACAGCGGCGGTGAAGAGTTTTACGTTTTGGAAGGCACCTTTTCCGATGAGCACGGCGACTACCCGGCAGGCAGCTATGTGCGTAATCCCATTGGCAGCGCACATACGCCGAAAATTGGCTCTGATGGTGCGACTATTTTTGTCAAACTTCACCAGTTCAATGAGCAAGACCAAGCCCAGTTTTGCATCAATACATTAAAGCAATCATGGTATCGAGGATTGGTCGATGGACTCACCGTGATGCCTTTGCATGAGTTTGAAGCGGAGCATGTTGCGTTAGTGAAATGGGCGCCCAATACCCAGTTCAATGCCCACCAGCATTGGGGCGGAGAAGAAATATTGGTACTGGAAGGCACCTTTTATGACGAGCATGGTGAATACCCTAAAGGCACTTGGATCCGTAGTCCTCACCTTAGCAAGCACACCCCCTTCACCAAAGAAGATGGTGCGCTTATTTACGTCAAGACTGGGCATTTATAGTCGAGTTTATTTGATGGCAAACTCGTAACTTGTACTGTGCTTATACTGATTGCCAGGTCGAAGAATCGCATCTGACTCTTTCCAATTGCGATTGGGCGAGTCGGGATAAAACTGAGTCTCCAACGCAACCCCTTGATAATCTTTGTACAACCCACCTAGACGGTTGGGTGTATTCGCTAGCCAGTTACCCGTATACAGCTGCATTCCCGGTTTCGTCGTAAATACGCTCATTTCAACACGACTATCTGGAGAAATAAGACGCGCAATAGGTTCGTTATCTTGGCTTTCTAAAAGGTAACAATGATCGTACCCATTTGCTTGCTGTTGCTGCGCATCAGCCAATAAGTGAGTTGAAATAGGTTTCGCTAAATTGAAATCGAAACTGGTTCCCGCGACAGCCTCCGCTTCTTGAAAAGGAATGCCATCAGCTTGGGTTGGCAAATAATGCGCAGCACGAATTTGTAAGCTATGACCTAACACATCCTCTTCAGACTCAGCACCTAAAAGATTAAAGTAAGCATGATTGGTTAAGTTCACCGGCGTTGCCGCGGTTGTTGTCGCACTGTAGTCAATAATCACCTGATTTTGTTCGCTAAGACTATAGCGAACACTCACCGTTAGCTCGCCGGGGAAACCTTGATCACCATCGGCTGAAACTAAACTGAGCTCAACGCTACTATCACTCGTATCAACCAGACTCCAACGTCGCTTATCAAAGCCTTCCAAACCGCCATGTAAGCAGTTGCCTGATTGGTTGGTCGCAACTTGACACTCTTTGCCATCAAGCTCAAATCTTCCACCAGCAATTCGATTGGCAAAGCGGCCTACTGTCGCGCCTAAGAAGACTTTTTGACGTGCAAAGTCTTCCATCGTTTCAACGCCCAGTAGCACCTCTCGTTTTTCATCGCCGACAGGGAGCTTGCAACTAAGCCATGTCGCGCCAATATCCATCACTGTCACTTCCATGCCAGAAGTATTCGACAGCGTGTACAGTGAAGGCGGCTTGCCGTCCGCTGCAAGTCCACTCATTATGGCTGTCATCGCAATCCTCTTATCTCAAAGTAAGTCATTCTCAAAACTCAAGTACTTCTACAACACCGGCTCCAGCCGTTGCTTGGCATACATAAATCGAGGCTTGTAAACCAGTGGCTAGCTGATACTTCTCGGTCACTGCATGTTTGACTGCATCGGTTAGGCTTGGCGGGATTAGTGCGACGATACAGCCGCCAAAGCCGCCGCCTGTCATTCGCACGCCACCTTGGTCGCCAATCACATCTTTGACAATGTCGACTAAGCAATCTATCTCGCTCACGGTGATCTCAAAATCATCGCGCATTGAAGCGTGTGATTCAGCCATAAGCTCGCCCAATCGTTTCATGTCTTGAGCTCGCAATGCCTTCGCAGCCTCAAGGGTTCGGTCATTTTCCGTGATAACGTGGCGTGCTCTCTTCGCGACTACATCGTCTAAGTTTTGTTGGTTTTGATTGAACTCTTCAATACTCACATCACGCAGCGCTTTGACGCCAAAAATCTGAGCGGCTTGTTCGCACTGCAATCGCCGTGTGTTGTACTCGCTGTCAACAAGACCGCGCTGCTTGTTGGAATTAATGATGACCACAGCCATTGCTTCAGGCATCGATACCGCTTGCGACTCTAAAGTTCGGCAATCAAGCAACATGGCATGATTTTGCTCGCCTTTGGCGGAAATCATTTGATCCATAATGCCGCAGTTGCAACCCACAAACTCATTTTCAGCTTGCTGGCCATTGAGCGCGATTTCCGCTTGGCTGATATCGAGATCGTAAAGCGTTTTAAAGGTCTGCCCAATCACCACTTCCAACGCTGCAGAAGAGCTCAGCCCCGCACCTTGAGGGACATTGCCTGTGACACAAATATCCGCACCTTTAAACGTATAGCCTCGGGCTAGCAAGAATTTCACCACGCCGCGAATGTAATTTGCCCACATTTTCCCGGGCAAAAACTCTATTGGTTTAGATAGGTCAAATTCATCGGTATCATTGCCATAATCGACCGACACCAAACGAATGAAGCTGTCTTCGCGCTTTGCAGCAGCGACGACCGTTTGGTAGTTAATGGCACAGGGCAACACAAAGCCATCGTTATAATCAGTATGTTCGCCAATTAGGTTCACTCGACCTGGCGCTTGAATAATATGGGTCGGTTGATAGTCCAATACCTGTTTAAACACGCTTTTCACGTTAGTTATTAATTCAGACATAATACGCCCTCAATCCTTGGCTAATCACGGCGGCGTCGCCGCCGTTTAAAATAGGGTGGTTACTGCTCTTTGTAATGCACATCACTCAACGCTCTTAGTCGCTCAGCCGCTTGCTCTGCCGTTAAGTCACGCTGCGATTCGGCGAGCATTTCATAACCCACCATAAACTTTCTCACTGTTGCGCTACGCAGCAGGGGAGGATAAAACAAGGCATGCAACTGCCAATGCTCAATATCCTCACTAGCTTCAAAGAACGGTGCGAAGTGCCAACCCATGGAATATGGGAAAGAACACTGGAATAAGTTGTCATAGCGGCTGGTCAGTTTTTTCATGGCAACAGCCAAATCATCTCGCTGCTCGTCGCTGAGTTCGCTCATGCGGCGAACATGCGTTTTTGGTAGCAACATGGTTTCAAACGGCCACGCTGCCCAGTAAGGCACAACGGCAAGCCAATGCTCCGTTTCAACTACAGTTCGTGAACCGTCTTGTCGCTCGGCCTCTACGTAATCGACCAACAGATTTGAGCCATACTGCTCAAAATACTCTCGTAAGTGCTTATCTTTGCGCTCGATTTCGTTTGGCAAAAAGCTGTTCGCCCAAATCTGGCCATGAGGATGCGGCTGTGAGCAGCCCATAGTTTCGCCTTTATTCTCAAACGCTTGCACCCAAATGTATTCTTTGCCGAGCTCTTCAATTTGCTCATTCCAGGTATCGATAACGCCTCTGATTTTACTGACGCTGAGCTCGGGCAAGGTTTTACTGTGATCAGGAGAGAAGCAAATCACTCGGCTTAAACCGCGTACCCCTTGAGTTCTGAATAAGGGGTTGTCGGATTGCGGCGCATCGGGTGAATCCGGCATTAGTGCCGCGAAGTCATTGCTGAACACATAAGTGCCTTGGTAATCCGGGTTCACATCTCCTGAAATGCGAGCGTTAGCTGGACACAAGAAGCAGTTTTCATCAAAGCTCGGCAGCGCTTGAGTAGCAGGCTTTTCGTCTTGACCACTCCAAGGACGCTTAGCGCGATGTGGTGATACTAAGATCCACTGCCCGGTCAATGGGTTGTAACGACGATGTGGATGATCCACTGGGTCAAACTGAATGTCGGTCATAGCTTCTCTCAATAGGTTAATTGCCCGCCGCTAAACATCTTATCAAGCCTTGTCTCGCTCGATCCGTGATCCAATTCGCGACAATGAAAACGTTTACACAAAATGATCATCAAACCTCACTAATAAATACATTGTATTAAGGCATTGCTACCTTGATACTAATGGTGAATCCGTGAAGTTATTGATAACGGTTACACACCTTCAACTTAGGCATCAAATCTTAGTGTTACCTCATATCGATAACGTTGTTCGCGAAGTTGATAAGCCTTGTGAACGCTTGGTGTCCAAGAGTCATCGCCTCCTACCCCCATGTGGTAACCATCGACGCGCACATACAAGCAGTCATCTTTTTCAAGCTCGTTGGTGTGCTTAGCATCAGCTAAACTATGTTGACTGAACTCGCTGACAGAAAAATGAAACTTGCCCTTCACTGTCAAACTGCCAACCTTTAACTCACGACTATCACAACGCAGACCATTTTCCGATGGGAAAATATAATCAGTGTGCATGCTAGGCAGTGGCTGTTGATAACGACCGAAGTGCGCTGACCCAATTCGGTCAGGGTAGTTTTCATGCGGCCCGCGTCCAAGCCACTCCACTAGGGTGTTTTCTTGTGTCTGATGACATAGCCCGAGCTCCAACCCCACTCTTGGCATTGGTGGTAAGCCTTTGGCGAACGCAACATCCACATCCACTGTCAGTTGACCTTCAGTATCAATGTGGTAACGCCAAGTGCTGGAAATGATTGGCGCCTGATCGTTGCTGTAGAGGGCAACACAGGTGACATTGACACCACCCTCAGCCTCGTCATAGTCGAAGGAATGGCACCCACGAGTTAGGTTCGCCAAGCCTGCAGTTTGCCAGCGGGCAAACCAAGAGTTGGGATCAAGTTTATTGGCTTCACTGGTGCCGATATCGTTGTCGATAGGCGCTCGACAAAAGTTGTCTTTAATCGGCTGCGTTAGCTTCTCCACGCCGCGAACCTTACAGCTCACAAGATAGCCGGCGGCACTATCAAACTCAAAAGCGATATCATCGCTCACCACCGAGAGACGCTGCTCCGCTTTCACAACTGCTAACTGAGCGATAAGTGGCGTTTGAGGCACCAAAAGCATCGGCAAGGTTTGCAATTCTATTTGCTCTATCGCAGTGACATGTCCCGCCTCTGCCCACGGCGTCTCTTCAATCAATCTGGTTTCTAGGTTGAGGTGGTACTCGGAGCCTGGCTGCTTATCGATAACCTCACATAAGGTAATCTGCTGTTTCTGCCCAGGCAGAATTGCTATGGCTAACTTGCCAGAGGTAATCGGCGTGCCATCTTGGAGCAGTTGCCAGCAAAGCATTTCATTGTCACTGGCAACAAACAGATTCTCATTTTCTACTTCAATAGTGAGTGGCTGCTCACTAACCAGCTTAAACTGATAATATTGCTGCGCTTTTTTTACTTCAAATAAGGCGGGATGCACTGTTCTATCAGGGAATATCAAACCGTTGATACAGAACTGGCGATCGTTAATTTCATCACCAAAATCGCCACCGTACGCCCAGTAGTGACGCCCTTTATCATCCACTTTACTCAGGCCTTGATCGACCCAATCCCAAATAAAACCACCTTGCAATCTTGGGTGGTCGCGAAACGCTTGCCAATAGTCGACAAAGCTTCCCAAACTGTTGCCCATCGCATGGGCGTACTCGCATAGGATTAGCGGCCGTGATTCATTTGGTAGTGCTATGGCCTTTTTGATGCCGATACGCGGAGTCACTTCTGGCTGATGCCCAACCACAGGCAAGTCCCAATTTACGCGCGCGTACATGGGACAAATTATGTCCGTCGCCGCCGTCATCGCACCGCCGCCTTCATACTGCACTGGCCTCGATGGGTCACGCTGTTTAACCCATTGATACATTGCATGATGATTGCCACCGATGCCCGATTCATTGCCAAGCGACCATACAATCACAGACGGGTGGTTTTTATCTCGCTCGACCAAATTCACCATACGTCGCATATAAGCGTTCAGCCATTCGCTGTCATCAGACAAACGGCACATCGGCACTTGCCCATGGGTCTCTATGTTGGCTTCATCGACTAAATACAGCCCAAACTCATCACACAGTTGATACCACATCGGATGGTTGGGATAGTGCGCGGTACGTACCGCGTTAAAATTATTTTGCTTGAGGAGTTTGATGTCTTCTATCATCGCCTCACGAGTCATGACATGGCCAAGCTCTGGGTGATGCTCATGACGATTGACGCCGCGGATCAGAAGTGGCTTGTCGTTGACGCAGAGCTGACCATTTAAGATCTCGACATTTCGAAAGCCAACCGAATAGGCTTCGCAGTCGATGAGTTGATTTTGGTCATCGATGAGTGACACCACAACGCGATACAAATGCGGCGCTTCGGCGCTCCAAGCTTTCACATCGGCTATCGACAAGCGATGAGTCGCTTTGTTGTCCCACGCACCTTTTTCATCAACAAATTCGATGCCAAATGCTTGGTTTTGCGCGGCTACTTCATTACCCGCTACATCAAATAGCGCCACGTTGACGTTAAATTTGTCGCTCGGCGAGGATACCGTCGTCGTCACCGTTAACAGGCCATCTCGATAGCCAGATTGCAAGCTGGCCACAGTCTCCACATCCGCTATATGCTTTATGGGTTTAGTGCGCAAAGTAACATCACGGAAGATGCCACTGAGCCACCACATGTCTTGATCTTCAAGATAAGAGCCGTCAGACCATCTCAGCACCATTACTGTTAGTTGGTTACGACCCGATATCAGATACTGACTGAGGTCAAACTCAGCCGGCAGTCGAGAGTCTTGTGAATACCCGACCCAATGTCCGTTGCACCACAGATGGAATGCACTGTTAACACCATCAAAAGTTATCGTGGTGGACGTATTTTCTCGTGGTGAATAATCAAAGCTTTTACGATACACCCCTGTCGGGTTCTGCTCTGGAACGTAAGGGGGATTATCGACAAATGGGTACTTCACATTGGTGTAGATTGGTTTATCAAAACCGTGTAATTGCCAGTTGCTTGGAACAGGAAGAGAGTGCCAGTCTGCATCATCAAAATCTGGTTCAATAAAGGCTTCGGACATAGCCTCTGGCGCGGTCAGCAAGGTAAACTGCCAGTGCCCATTGAGTGAGGTTTGATTGTCTGATGCTTGACCAACTCGAGCTTGCTCAATACTGCTGTAGGCATGCAAAGGCGCGTGAGCGGTGAGGACGTTGCGCTGGACAACATGTTGATTTTCCCACTCTCGTGCCGCCATCACTTGGGCAAAAGTTCTCATCTCTACTTCCTATGGTTCCATTAACAACTTCTTTGAAACAAAAAGAGCGCTCCAATGGTTTGGAAACGCTCATTGGTATCGTTATTTAAACGCTTTACAGATTAGTTCTTAAACGTGCGTTGACGTACTTTTTCAAGACGTTTTAGGATTTGATCCACACGCTCAGGTTTCACCATGAACTCTTGGAACCCTTTCATGCCTTCTTTCGCCATCGCAGGATCAGTATCGCGGTCATAGAACTGCGCCGTACCACTCGCCTCTGCCAACATTTCCACACCGATGTTTAGGAACTCATCATCCGCAGGTTTGGCTTTGCTGTTGGTTGGGATTTGCAGTAGGACATCATTTACCAGCTGCTGGATCTCTGGTTTGGCAACAAACGCTAGGAACTTACGTGCATCTTCTTTGTTCTTCGCTTTGGTTGGGATATGAATGGTATCCATTGGTGCATCTTCTGCGATAGGCACAGCAGGATCGATAACTGGGAATTGGAAGAAGCCCATCTTGCCATCAAGTTCAGCTGGGAAGTTAGGAGCAATAAAGTTACCAATCAGGTACATAGCCGCTTCACCGTTGTACAAGAACGGCTGCGCTTCCTGCCAAGAGTATGACGCGTGGTTGTCTAGGTAGTAGCCTGGTTCCACTAGCTCAGCCCAGTTTGCAAAGGTCTTCTTCACTCGATCATCAGTGTAAGGTACTTTGCCGTCCATCAAGTCGATATGGAAATCAAGACCGTTGGTACGTAGGTTGATGTAGTCGAACCAACCTGCTGCAGTCCATAGGTATTTGGTACCGATAGCAAAAGGCGCCACTTCATTCTTCTTCAGTGTCGCAGCGGCCGCTTTTAGCTCATCCCACGTTTTTGGTTCAGCGATACCATACTTCTCAAAGATGTCTTTACGGTAGTACACACCCCATTGATAGTAGGTGTAAGGCACACCATATTGCTTACCATTCACCGTCATTGCTGGTGCTGCCGATTTAAAGTCTTGAGCCATGTTGTTGTCAGCCCAAATGTCACTTACATCTTCCAATAGTCCACGATCAACGAATGTTTTCATTCGGTTACCCGCATACCAGAACACAACATCCGGCGGAGAGGTGACCAGCCAGTTACGAATCGTCGTCTTGTACGCTTCTTTATCATACAAGTTGTACTTCACCGTAATGTCTGGGTTTTCAGCTTCAAATCGTTTCACGATTTCAGCCCACGCTTCTTTTGGTGCAGGGTCTGCTTGATCCGAGTTAATCACTAACTCGCCCGCCCAAGCGGTTGTTGAGAGGGACGCGCCAAGTATGGCGGTAGCAGCGAGGTGTTTCACAATTTTCATAGTAAGATCCTTATTGTCGAGCTTGCGCTCAGGCTCCATTGTTATCGTTATAGCTTGCTGGTCGTCGCCAACCAGCACTGATTGTGCGGCTAAATCGGGATTAACCTTTGGTTGCTCCCAACGTTAGACCAGCAATAAAGTGACGCTGCATGGTAAAGAACAGCACCACTGGAGGAATTGCAGCGACGACGGCACCAGCAGAAATAAACTGCCATGACGCCAACCACTGCCCTTTCAATGCACTCAATCCTGCCGTTACGGGGCGCACTTCATCGCTTTGCACTAAAACCAGCGCCCAAAAGTAATCATTCCAAATAAAGGTAAACACCAACACAGACAGTGCGGCTAGTGCCGGCCTGACAAGCGGCAATACTACGTGCCAGAAGATTTTCATTTCACTCACGCCTTCAACGCGTGCCGCCTCAATCAATGCATCGGGGATGCCGACAATAAAGTTGCGCATAAACAGGGTACAAAAGCCGGCTTGGAAGGCGACGTGGAAGAAGATAAGCGCCCAATGCGTATCATAGAGACCAAAGGTAATGGTGAGATCGCGCACTGGAATCATCAGGATTTGGAACGGTACAAAGTTACCAGCAATGAACATCGCAAAGATCCAAATATTGGCCTTGAAGTTATACTTCGCGAGCGCAAATCCTGCCAACGTAGACAGCGCCACCGCGCCAGCCACTGCCGGTAAAGTAATGATCAAACTGTTCAGCAAATACTGGCCCATCGGCGTTGCCGTAAACACTTGCGTGTAGTTTTCAACAAACTGAATATCACTCGGCCAGCCCCAGTAATTACCTTTGTTGATGTCTTCCATTGAACGGATCGACGTCATCATCACCGCGATTAGCGGCAGCAGCCACATCACAATCGAAATCGGCAGCGCCACTCGATAGCTGATATTGGTAAAGCGTCCAGATTTTTCTATCGGTTGTGGGAACATTATTTTTCACTCCTTAGCATTCGCCACAAGAAGTAAGCGATGTAGATATCCATAATCAAAAACAGAACAACCGACACCGAGGCGCCATAACCCATGCGGTAGTTGAAAATTGATTCTTCGTACATTTGATAAGCGAGCACGGATGAGCTCCCCCACGGGCCACCCGCTGTCATGGTCGCCACTAGGTCAAACGAGCGAAGTGCGCCGATAACCGTAACCACGATAGCAATAAACGTCGCTGGACGAAGCTGAGGCAACACCACATACCAAAGCATGCGCAGTTTCTTGGCACCATCAAGGCGCGCAGCTTCCAACTGCTCTGGATCCAAGTTATTCAAACCAGTGAGATATAAGATCATGCAATAGGAAATCTGCGGCCACAGACCGGCGGCAATGATCCCGTAGGTCACGTAATCTTCGTTGGACAAAATCGCAATGGCTTCAATATCGAAAAAGCCAAGTACGATGTTAAATAGACCAAAAGAAGGGTCATAGAACCACGCAAAGACGAGACCCACCACCACTTGAGAGATGACAAAAGGAAAGAAAAACAGTGATTTAACTACGCGAATCCCTCTTACTTGTTGATTGAGAAAGAGCGCAATAGCCAATCCAATAGGTGGTGCCAACATAAAGAACACCAACCACAAAAAGTTATTTTTAAGTGAGGTATAGAAGGCTTCTGAGTCAAAAAGCTCTCGATAGTTGTCGAGACCCACCCAAGTTTTTTCACCCAATCCATCCCATTCATAAAAGCTCAGCCAGATACTGTCCAAAATTGGATAGATGACGTAAACAGAAAAAATTAGGATCGCTGGCGCCAAAAATATCCATGGCGCGACTTGGGTATTAATACGACTTTTGCGTCGCTGTGACGGTAGCTGATTTTGTGGGTATACCGTTTTCACAGATTGTTCCATTTCAAGGTGACTCCCTACCCCACCGCAACATACTGTTAACAGTCATTAATTTCTGAAAATATCAACAATAAGTACTGTTTTAGATGGGTTTTAGTGAAAATACACTCGAATATTAGCCAACATGGTGAAATGTTGTACTGCTCAAAATGAAAACTGTAAACGTTTCCACAATTTTCACTCAAAGTCGTTAACAATTTATGATCACGATCAACTATTCTCGGTTTGACAGCTAACAAATTGTCAATTAGCGCGTATGGTCATGGTATTCAAAAAAACTGGCATTCACGCATATTCATGCTGCCACTTGTCTGCATAACGAGGAGTTCTTATGGCTGACATCCGCTTAAACCAAGTCATCAAACGCTATGGCAAGGTACAAACCATTCACGGCGTCGATCTCGACATTAACGATGGCGAATTTGTGGTGTTTGTTGGTCCATCGGGCTGCGGCAAGTCGACATTGCTGCGCCTAGTCGCCGGTTTAGAAGAGATCAGTGACGGTGAGATCTTTATCAATGATGAAAAGGTAAACGATGTCGATCCTGCTGAACGCGGGGTGGCTATGGTGTTTCAGTCCTACGCTCTCTACCCACACATGACAGTTGAAGAGAACATGGGCTTTGGCCTTAAAATGAATAACCACCCTAAAGAGTACGTCCATAAACAGGTGCAAAATGCCGCCAAGACACTGCAACTTGAGCAGCTTCTCAAGCGCAAACCCAAAGAACTCTCTGGTGGTCAAAGGCAGCGAGTCGCGATTGGTCGTGCGATAGTACGTAATCCAAAGGTCTTTTTGTTCGATGAGCCACTTTCCAACCTCGATGCCGAGCTTCGCGTCGATATGCGTTTGCAGATCGCTAAGCTGCACCAAGACCTTGCCAACACCATGATTTACGTCACTCACGACCAAGTGGAAGCGATGACACTGGCCGATAAAATTGTAGTGCTAAGAGATGGCCGAGTTGAGCAAGTGGGTAGTCCACTGGAGCTGTATCACTCACCACAAAATGAGTTCGTAGCAGGCTTCATCGGATCGCCAAAAATGAACTTCATTCCAGCTCATGTTGAGCAAGTGAACGAACAAGAGATTACTGTTAAAACCGCGAAAGGTGAGCAGTTCACATTGCCAAGAACTGCGGAGCAAGCACCAAAAGCCGGTGATGCGCTTACCCTAGGCGTCAGACCAGAGCACCTTACGCTTAATCACGACAATCCGGTTAGATTCGAATTCCAAAGTGAAGTCGTCGAAAGGCTAGGCAACAGTACGTATTTGTTCGGCCAAGCTTCTGGGGTCGATGGCTTCAAGGTGCACCTACCGGGCGATCAGGCTGTAAACAAATTTGAGGAAGTCGCCATTAGCTGCAGCTATGACGATGTGCATCTGTTTGATGTCGACGGTCAACGAGTGACTTTATAGCAAATAATGCGAGTGAGCTTTGAAAATAAAACCCGATTCAAATGCTTACAACATACTGTTAAACATACAAATTGAACTCTTATATGAAACGAGTTCTAATACTCGCAATCGTAATAGTTCCAATGCAAAAGGTGCCCCATGGCAACCATAAAAGATGTCGCGAAAGAAGCAGGAGTCTCTGTCGCCACAGTGTCTCGTGTTATTAATAAATCGCCCAAAGCCAGCCAGTCTTCCATCGACTCAGTGTCTGCGGCGATGAAAAAGTTGGGCTATCGCCCCAATGCGGCAGCAAGAGCGCTGGTCAGCCAAAGTACCAATACCATCGGCGTCGTGGTTTCTGATGTGTCGGATCCGTTTTTTGGCACCTTAATCAAATCAGTGGATCAAGTCGCCAGAGAAGCGGGCAAGCATATCCTTATTGGCAATGGCTATCACAATGCAGATGACGAGCGCCACGCCTTGGAGCTACTCATTAATAGCCGCTGTGAGGCAATTATTCTGCACGCAAAAGGGCTCAGTGATGAAGAGCTCATCAACTATGCCAAAGAAGTGAAAGGGCTGGTAATCATTAACCGCTTTATTCCACAAATCGAATCACGTTGTATTTCGCTCGACAACGAGCGCGGCGCTTATCTTGCTACGTTGCATTTAATTAAGTCCGGTCATCGCAACATTGCCTGCATTGCTTCTTCCCAAGACATTGAAGATACCCATCAGCGCATTAAGGGCTATCGAACTGCTCTGGAAGATCACGGTATTCTGCTTTCCAAAAACTACATTGAAGCGGGTGCACCAAGCAGCGATGGCGGCGAACTCGCCATGACCAATTTACTGTCTAAATCGTTAGATATTACTGCGGTGGTCACCTACAACGATTATATGGCCGCTGGAGCAATTCAAGCGCTTGAAAATAATGCCATTTCGGTACCTAAAGACATCTCTGTTATCGGTTTCGATGACGGCCTAATCGCCCGCTTTGTGCACCCACATCTCACAACCGTGCGCTACCCAATCGCAATGATGGCCGAACGTGCCGCTCGATTAGCATTACTGCTGTCTCGCGGTGAGGCCATCGAAGATGACCCGATTGTGTTCACGCCAACACTTGTCCAACGTAAATCTGTATTCGCGCGCTAGCCAAAGCGCGCCCTGCATAAATAGGTGGTTGAATGATTTCGATTAATGACCAAGGGTTAGAGTTTCACCTTCAAACCAAACGTTCTAGCTACCTGATTAAAGTCACGAGCACCGGCCACCTTGTTCATCTTCACTATGGAGATAGGCTCACCCATCGACCTCAGTTCAATGCCCTTGAGCATCTTTATCATGACAAGATGGGCTCCTCGACAGACTATGCAGACATACCTGGGCAAACTCTAAACACCTTCAGGCTCGAAGTACCTACCTTTGGCAAAGGGGATTATCGAAGCCCACTTTTGCATGTTGAATATACCGATGGCTCACGTGTCACCGATTTACTCTACCAATCACACCAACTTCTAGACAGCAAACCTTCGCTTGAAGGCTTACCGTCTGCCAGTGCTGAGCGAGATAGTCAGCACCTAGTGATTACCTTAGCCGATCCCGTGACCAAACTTGAAGTGGATGTCCACTACTCAGTCTTTAGCCAATCCGACGTCATCACTCGCCATTTAGTGGTGCGAAATCATGCCAGTCGACCAGTACAACTTCTTCGCGCACTCAGTAGCTGCGTCGATTTTGCTGACGAAAGCTGGGATCTGATTCACCTGCAAGGCAAATGGATCAAAGAGGCACAAATCGCGCGCCAAAGCCTTGAAAAGGGCACTGTTCAAATAGACTCCAAAAAGGGGGTGAGCAGCGCCAATCACAACCCGTTCATTGCCCTAGCGAGAAAAGAGACCAATGAACATCTTGGTGCCTGTTACGGGTTTGGGCTTATGTACAGCGGCAACCACCTATCAGTGGCTGAGGTCTCGCCGAACAACCAAACGCGGGTCATGACCGGCATTAATGACTTTGATTTCCGTTGGGAGCTGGAATCAGGCGAGCGTTTTACCACACCAGAAATTGCGCTCACCTACTCCGCGAGCGGCTTGAACCGCATGAGCCAGCAACTGCATCAGTTCATCAACCAGCATGTTATTTCAGAGCAGTGGCGCAATATAGAACGTCCTATCCAAGTGAACAACTGGGAAGCAACCTACTTCGATTTTGATTACGACAAACTGGATGCCATCGCACAAAAAGCCAAGTCTATTGGTGTCGAGCTATTCGTGCTTGATGATGGCTGGTTTGGCAAACGCGATGACGACACCACCAGCCTCGGCGACTATTTTGACAACCCAAAACTTGTCGGTGGTATCGCACGCATCAGTGAGACCGTGAAAGATTATGGACTCAAATTTGGTATTTGGGTCGAGCCAGAAATGGTCTCGCCTGACAGCGAGCTATTTCGCGCCCACCCTGAATGGGCGATTACTCACCCCGAACGCACACCATCATTAGGTCGAAATCAGCTCGTACTCGATATGGCCAACCCTGAAGTGATTGACTATTTGTTTGAGAAGCTCAGTGACGTGTTCTCCCGCGCCCGAGTCGATTACGTGAAATGGGATCACAACCGAAACTTCAGTGATAGCTACGCTCATTCCTTGTCAGCAAAGGAACAAGCTTCATTTAATCACCGCTACGTTCTGGGACTGTATGACTTACTCACGCGACTAACCAAGACCTTCCCGAATATTTTGTTTGAGTCTTGTTCTAGCGGCGGTAATCGCTTTGATCTCGGCATGCTCAGCTACATGCCGCAAACCTGGACGAGTGATAACACCGATGCCATTGAGCGCTTGAACATCCAGCACGGTACCTCTTTGTGTTATCCGTTGTCGGCCATGAGCGCCCACCTCGCCGCAAAGCCATCGCACCAAGTTCTGCGCCGCACACCGCTTGAAACGCGCTTTAATGTCGCTGCCTTTGGAAACTTTGGCTACCAACTCGACATCACTCAACTTACCGAGCAAGAAACCCAAGCGGTGGTGGAGCAAATCGCATTCTATAAGCAGCACCGACAACTGCTTCAATTTGGCCGCTTTTACCGTCTGTCTTCCCCATTTGAAGGCAACATTACCACCTGGTTGGTGGTCAATGATGACGGCAGCGAAGCCCTACTCGGCTACTACCAAAAACTGCAGCAAAGCAGTGGCGAGCTAGAAACCATCAAACTGCCTGCGCTGAACCCGGAGCTGGCATTTACCGTCCGCTCTAGAGCGCAGTATAGCGAAGAGATTGAAACCACCGGCACGCTTGTTAACAGCGAGCTGTATCAGCTCTATGGTGACCAACTAGCCAATGTTGGCCTACCGCTCAACAATCAGTTTATGGGAGTAGAAATTACCGAGCATACTCGGTATATCGGTGATTTTGGGTCTCGGATTTATCATATTATGGCCGAGGGTGATTAAGCCTGGGATGCTGAACGCCAACTTCAATAGTGATCAACGCTGAATATCGGGGCAACATCTGTGTTGCCTACTCAGCGCCCCTCTGTCACCTTCTTTACCAACATTAGATATAGACCTTGCCAAATGTCAGGTTCACCAAGATGTCACTTGATGAAAGTCAGCCCGTCGCTCCCCGCAACAACTCGATAAATACCTGATCCTGACTATACTTTGGTGGCTCACTCATAAGGAATATGCCTAATGAAAAACACATTTATTCTTCATTCTGAGTATCCACCCTCTGGTGACCAACCCGAAGCCATTGCGAGATTGATTGAAGGCATCAATAGCGGCAAAACCCACCAAACACTCAAAGGAGTGACCGGGTCTGGCAAGACTTTTACCATGGCGAATATCATTCATCGCCTGCAGCGTCCTACGTTAATTTTGGCTCACAACAAAACACTGGCCGCTCAGCTGTATAGTGAGATGCAGCGATTCTTTCCAGAAAATGCCGTTGAGTATTTTGTTTCTTATTACGATTATTTTCAGCCAGAGGTCTACATCCCAGGAAGCGACCGTTTTATCCGTAAAGATTCAGCAATAAACGAACAACTAGAACGGTTACGTTTATCCACCACGAAATCTCTGATTGAGAGGCGTGATGTCGTGGTTGTCGCGTCGGTGTCGTCTGTTTATGGATTAGGAGACCCGCAGGCGTATCGTGATTTACAAATCCCTTTAGCGGTTGGAGCTCAGTTAAATCTAGACGACCTGTTAAAGCGTCTAGCGCGCTTACAATACACACCTACTCAGCCAAAGCTTTCACGCGCAGGCTATAAGGTGCAAAACAATATAATCGATATCTTTCCAGCAGACTCTGAGAAAGATGGAATTCGTGTAGAGTTAAACAAAGGGACGATTCATCGTCTGAGCTGGATAGATCCAGCGACAGGAGTCGTGCTAGCACCTTGCAGCGAATACAAAGTATCACCAAAAACCCTCTACGCCTCTTCTGCAGAGAAGGTACGTGAAGCTAGTGAGCAAATTAGACTTGAAATGGAGAGCAGAGTTGCAGAGCTCAGTGCTGAAAATCGAGTGACCGAAGCCGCTCGTTTGTATGAGCGCTGCATGCACGATATTGAAATGATGCAGCAATTAGGCTACTGCGGAGGAATTGAGAACTACGCCTGCTATCTGAATGACAGAGATCCTGCTTTGCCACCAACTACTCTCATGGATTACTTATCTAAAGACGGCCTCGTCTTTATTGATGAATCCCACGTAATGGTGCCTCAGATTAGCGCGATGTCAAAATCAGACCGCAGCCGCAAAGACACCTTAATTGACTATGGATTCCGCTTACCCTCCGCACTCAATAATCGCCCGCTAACCTTTAGCGAGTTTGAAAAAGTAAAACCTCAAACCATCTTCGTTTCAGCGACACCAGGTAAGTACGAGGTTAAACGCTCAAATGATGTCGTCATCGAGCAAATTATCCGCCCGACAGGGTTATTGGATCCTGAAGTTGAAGTTCGCCCCTCTGCAAGCTGCATGGATAATTTGTTAGAAGAGATACGTGAACGCTCAGCACAAAACGAACGGACGCTCGTAACAACATTAACCAAGCGCAGCGCCGAAACGCTGAATGAGTTCTTTAATGAGCAAGGTATTCGAGCTCGCTATCTGCATTCTGACGTCAAAACTTCCGATAGAGTGGAGATCATCAATGATCTAAGAGCCGGTGAATTTGATGTATTAATCGGTATCAACTTACTGCGTGAGGGATTAGATATTCCCGAGGCTTCGTTGGTTGCTATTTTGGATGCTGACCATGCAGGTTTTTTACGCTCAGTAGAAGCTCTAATTCAAATCATTGGCCGAGCAGCACGCAACGTCAATGGCAAAGCCATTCTTTACGCAGACAAAGTCACTCCAGCAATGAAGCAAGCAATAGATGAATCATTGCAGCGACGTACACGACAACAGGCCTACAATCAAACTAACAACGTGATACCTATGAGTTCTCGTAGAAAGATTGCGTCCGCGGTAGATACCGCCAGACAAAAAGCCCATCACCATGTGGGGTTTTGTGATGATCTTAAGAGCTTGTGTCAGCAAATCACTCTAAGGGAAAAAATGCTGTTCGAAGCCGTAGACACTAAAGATGACGCTCAGATTCAACAAATTCGCTCAGAGCTAGACAGCCTTTATAGGCAGTTCATCTTTATGTAAGGGTAAGGCCACGACGAAACAGCCATCGAAGACCTAGTCCTTACTGCCTCAGGAAGGTTGAAAAGCGATATATCCGCTATTCAACCTAACTCGAATAACAAAGCGTTTCGACTATTGTCGTTGGTTTGGTTTGATTGGTTATGCGCCTTCAAAACAAAGCTCGTTAAATGTTGTCTCGATACTGCTGTTTCGTGATGCCATAAAACAACTTAGAGTCAGATCCTTTCGCTGTTTTGTAATAGTCAGCGTGCTCACCCTCTTTGACATAACCACACTTTTCCAGTGTTCTATATGAACCTACATTTTGGCCATAGCAATCGGCACACACTTTATGACTGTCTAGTTCATTGAACGCTAGTTCAGTCATCAATTGACAAGCGCGTGTAGCAATTCCTTGTCCCCAAGCATGCCTAGGAAGCTGATAACCAACCTCGCGGTTACCCTCCAGGAACATAACTTGGGTTATAGCGGTCATTCCCATGTATCGCCCTTGACTGTCTCGAATGACAAAAGTTGGATTGTCAGGCCAACGCTGCTCTTGCAAGGCATTTTCGGTATCTTCAACAATGGGACCAAAGAATCCCTGATATAGTGCTTCGTCTGCTGGTGCAAAGAATAGATATTGATTCACTTTTTCGTCATCAAACATGTTGAAGATATCGATGAGATCCTTCTGGCGGATCAATTGGATAGATAGCGTCTCATTAAATGGTACTGACTCACCGTGTTTTAATTTTGAATATGACATTTGTTACCTCGTTATTTGCTGCCCATGGTAGTGAGCTTTTCTTAAAACGAATTGTACATTTGCGACAAATTACATCTCAAAATCCCCATAAATGTCTATGGTGAGATCGCGCTGGCTTAAGTAGCGATTAGGGGTTCGTTTAATCTGCTGTTTGAGTTGCTTTATGAGGTGTGATTGGTCGCTAAATCCAAATCGTTGAGAAAACTCTGCCCAATTCACAGACCCAGCTTCTTGGTATAGTGCGAGCACCATTTTCTCTAGTTTTAGCATCAATTGGTATTTCTTTATACTTAGCCCCATCACTCGCCGAAAATGGCGTTCGAGTGTGCGCCGAGTGCAATGACAATCAAGTGCCAGTTGCTCTACATCTACCTCGCTAGCCTCATCTCTGTCGAGTTGCTCAGTAATTGCTAAGAGCGCTTTTGAAACCAATGAGTAAGCTTTATCTTGTTGAGAGCTTATCCCTAAGCTATTGAGATTTTTACCAATACAATTAACGACCTCTTCCTGAGACTGACAGCTAAGCAACGACTCTTGAAAAGATGGACTGAAGTATGACGCCAGCCAGTCATACCAACCACATTGATTCAGTAATGCTGATGATTGTGGATTCAGTAAATAAAGTGCACCTGGTTGGAAAGTGATGCCAATACGTTTCAACGGAGCAACATCATCCATGATCAACAGATTTTCAGAAGCTGAAAGTAAATGGCTCCCCTTTCCACTCATGATTTGCTCACCATTGTCATAATGATAGCGCTGCTCTGGCGGTGTAAATAGCAAATGAGCTCTAGGGTTAGGTATCAGTTGGGGTGGAAAACGAATCACTTCATTTGGGTTAACTTCTAGGTACCAAACTTGATGAATTAACCATTCAAATCCTTCAAGGGAATGCTTCCAGGTGATCATTGAGGCTGTGTTCTTGATTGAGGCTTTGGTCTTAATTGTAAGTTAGATTAATAAGAGCCGGTATTAGTAAATACTGCAGCACTGCATAAAGATACTTCACCGGTAATGGATGATTGCAAAGACGCATGTTGATTGAGGGAAAATCTCTTGGAAACAATCTAAAAAATTTCTCGTCTTTTCTAAAGTTTGCTCGTCTTATTGGCAGTGAAAAAGTAAATGGCCGATTTTGAGCAATACTAAGGTTAAGCTGATTAGCGCTAGATACTGGCGAACAGACATCCTTACTAGTAAAGTTAAGTCGATCACTAAGAGGTAAACAAACCCTATGAAACTTGAGCCAATCTGGTTAGCCTATCAATCCAGCCTAAAAGCGTTTCTACACAGTAAAATCGCCAATCCAGCAGATGTCGAAGACCTACTTCAAGAGGTTTTGATTAAAACTCACAATGGCTTTCAAGCGGTGACCGACGAGAGCAAAATCAAACCCTGGCTGTTCCAGATTGCCAACAATACCATTATCGACTTTTACCGAAAAAACAGTAAAAGACAGGAAGTGACATCGGATGATTTGTGGCACCAGGAGCAAGATGAAGCGCAGCTTATCAGCGAGCTCTCCCACTGCTTGTTGCCATTTATCAAGCAGCTACCAGAGCAAGATGCCGAGCTACTCATCGCAATAGAAATCGACGCAGTGTCGCAAAAAGATTACGCAATGAACAAGGGCATCAATTACTCCACGCTCAAGTCGCGAGTTAAGCAAAGCCGTAAAAAACTATTGGATGTATTTCATAGCTGCTGTGACTTTTCTGTTGATTCGCAGGGAAATCTTATGGAATACGCGTCTAAATCCGGCAATTGTAATCGCTGCTGATCGTCATAGGTTAACCCTATGTCGCGGCTAACCTTGTTCTATCCAAACCAACCACGCTTCAAGACCCGCGAACACGACTGGGTAGCTCACGCACACCTCGGCTTCATCGCCACCGGAGTAGATGCCTTGCAAATAAAACCCTTCCTGCGCACACCAAAACTCATAGCCATTACCACCACCGTCGTAGCTGTCACGCTCACCAGAGAGGTAATCACGAATACCCTGAAGGATCTCTTTACCAATTAGTGCTGAGTATTGGATATCGGAAGCAAAAAAGTCCTTCAAGGTGCAATGAGATAGGTTGGCCTCATCAAAATCAGGCCATTGAAACGCTTCGTGTTTTGTCATGATTCTCTATACACCTTTAAAAGTTCAACGCTTACCCGACTTCCATCTTTGCCACTATGGTTGGTAAATAGGAAAGCCCGTGTTTATCTTACTATTGTCATCGTAAAGCAGCGCACTGGCAACTTGGAACGGCTTACCATCGTTGCCGTTGCAGTAGCCATCGGTCGCATCGGTAGCGGGGGCACTCATGCCACACTGTGCCCAACTTGGGTTACTGCAATTGCCGGTTGACGTGGTATTGGAGTACACAATGCTGGCGGTAATTTGGTCTGCACTGCAATGCTCTGGAAACATAGAGCTAAACGACTTAGTGTACACCTTGCCGTTAAACTCTAGCTTAATCTGCCTTAGAGTAAACACGCCTGCTGTGTTGGGTGCATCAGTAGGTTGTGCCGACTGAAAGTTACTCGGTTTCACGCCCTTGGGAAAGGCATGAAATCCTTTCGCGCGGTCGTTTTTCGACGGTTCTCCGCAAAATACATGGTGCAAATTCACTTGTTTGCCATCAATGGTTGGGCTCCATTCATCCAATGTGTTGCAATTGATAGCAAAGGCTTGGCTGGACAGGGCTGAGCCACACAATACATAAAGTGACAAAGCCCATTTTGAAGTCGTTTTCATGTTAATAGTTCCTGTTCTAGCCTGACGATATGTTGTACTAATCAGTTTGGACTCTAGACACGCTTGAAGGAACACGCGAGTAAAGCACTGCTAAAGTAGGGTAAGTTGTGACTCAAAGATAATCTTGATGTAAATGACAATTTTCAAAATTTCAGCCTCCTTCAAACACACAGGCCCATTTGCGTCTCGCTAAGTCATTTAACAAGCAGCAAAAATTTGGACTACCGCACAGATGCCGATATGGAATATGTTAGGATGCGGTTACCAATTCTTCTATGGGTTAACATCACCTTGAACAGCAAATTAAAAATTCTCCTTGTTGCGGCAGCGCTAGGCGCTGGCTTTTATTTGCCATCGGCGTTTAAACAGGCGCCAAACGCAGAGATAGATTTGACTGACTATTGCGTGCTCTCTGACGAGGTTTGCGAGCAGCAAGGCGTGAAAGTTAAGCTCGACACACGCCGTGTCACACCGCTGACGCCAATCAAGGTCGATGTATTTTGGCCTAATGCTAGTGCGGAGTTTTTAACCGTTTCTCTTCAAGGTAAAGAGATGGACATGGGCGTCGCCAAGTATCAGCTTGAGATGATCAAACCCGACGTCTATCAAGGTGAAATTATCTTACCAGTTTGTGCCGAGCAACGTATGACTTGGTATGGTAAGGTTTCTGATGGTGAGACCGACATTAAAGCAGCCTTGAGGATGAGTGCTCGATGAACAAAAAATGGATAGGACTTCTAGCGGTTGCGTTTGGCCTTGGCATAGGCAGCAACCTCTATCTCGACAACCAACAACAAAAGCAACAGCAGGCCGAAGAGCTTGCCAAACTGCAAGCGGTCTCCGAATCGGTACTGTATGGCGAGAATGGGCAAGCTGTAGCGATTTTTGATCAAGCTGACCCTCGCACCCGTGTGGTCTACTTTGGGTTTACCCGCTGCCCCGATGTCTGCCCAACCTCATTGGCGATGCTAGCTGGCGCGTTGAATCAGGTCGATGATGAAACCAAAGCCACATTAAGACCTATGTTTGTTTCTCTCGACCCAGAGCGCGATGCCGCAGAAGCCTCGGCTGAATACGCCCACTATTTTCACCCAATGATTGAAGGCTTATCTGCACCGTTGGAAGTCACCAAGCCGCTTGCTCACAAGTATGGCGTTATCTTCCGTAAGACAGAACTTGAGGACTCCAAGCTTGGCTATACCCTCGACCACAGTTCGTATTTCTATTTCCTAAGCCCGGACGGCACGCTTATTGAAAAAGTGCCGCACACGCTCAATCCTGCTCCGATTATTGAGGCGATTCATCGCGTTAATAAGCAAGGATAAGCAACACTATACTTTATAAACGATGCACTTATAACGATGCACCTATAACAATGGAATGAACCATGAAGCTCAACAAACTCCTTCTATCTGCAATCGCCCTAGCTCCTCTTTCGATGGCACACGCCGCTATCGATGTGAATGATGTGTACGCTCGCGCAACACCACCAAATGCAACAACCAGCGCGGTATTCGGCACCATTGAAAATACCGGCAATGAAGTTCGTACTATCGTTAGCGCAAGCTCACAAGCGTCAAGCGTGGTTGAGCTTCACGATGTCATCAAAGAAGGTGATGTCATGAAGATGCGTCAAGTGAACACCATCGACATTCCAGCCAATGGTAAAACCATCCTTAAGCCTGGCAGCCTGCATGTGATGCTATTGGATGTAAAAGCGCCTATGAAAGAAGGGGACACCATTAACGTTGAGCTAAACTTTGCCAATGGTGAAGTGAAAGTCCTGACCGTGCCAGTGAAAAAAGTCATGTCGGGTATGAAGCATCATAAACATCACTAATCTCAATGCTCTATATCGCAGCGCTGTACAATCAGCGCTGCGCTGCTATTATTAGCCTGTTTTCACTCACTACATTGGAGGATTTTCATGATTGTTATTCATACCCACCCGGTAAAGTTGGCTAAAACTAACGGTTGAGCGAAGCACAACAAAAGATACTGTTTCCTAACCCCTCCCCTTCTTTACCCGGTGTTCATAACCGGGGTCTTGTGCAACCTGCACACACTTACATCGGTAAGTACCTGACCCTTATAAAAATAAGACCAAATTTTAGGTACTAACAATGCATTCTATTTTTACCCATCCAATCGCGATCAACGAACTTGGCTGGAAAACCTATTTTCAACAACAGCTCACGCTAGAAGAGTATGACGGCATTATTTTCGGCCGAGTGATTGCTCATCATCGCAGCGGTTATATCGTTTGTACTGAGCAACAAGAGTTTCACCTTGAACACCACATTAGCTACCCAGCAATGACGGTGGGAGACTGGCTACTCCTTGACGAGCAACAGGGGCTTGTTCGCTTGCTGGAGCGAAAGTCACTGTTCAGCCGCAAGGCGCCGGGCTCAAAAATCGAAGAGCAGTACATTGCTGCGAACGTCGATACGGTGTTCATCGTCTGCTCGCTCAACTTTGACTTTAATCTTAGTCGCATCGAGCGCTACCTAACGTTAGTGAATGAAGCCAAAGCAGAAGCGGTTATCGTACTCACCAAAGCCGACTTGTGTGACGATGTCGAAGACAAGCGCCAGCAAGTGCAATCCCTTGACCCATTTTTGATGATAGAAACGGTTAATTCGCTTGATGTGGAGTCGCTACAAGGACTGCAATCATGGTGCGGAACAGGGCAAACCGTGGCGTTTATGGGATCATCAGGGGTCGGTAAATCGACATTGGTGAATACACTGATGCAAACGCAAACTCAGACGACAGGCGGCATTCGTGAAGACGACAGTAAAGGTCGCCACACCACAACGTCTCGCTCAATGCACAAGATGCCAAAGGGTGGATTGCTGCTAGATACACCGGGCATGCGCGAAATTCAGCTCACGGCCAGTGAAGAAGGCCTAGCCGAAACCTTTAGTGATGTTGAAGCGCTGATAAACCAATGCCGCTTTAGTGATTGTCAGCACACCAACGAGCCAGGCTGCGCAGTGCGCAAAGCATTGGAAGCCGGTGAGCTTGATGAGAGACGAATGGAGAACTACTTCAAACTGCAGCGCGAGCAAGCGAGAAACAGTGCATCACTTGCGGAAAAACGCAGCAAATCCAAAGAGTTTGGTAAGTTCATCAAGTCGGTGCAATCTGAAAGTCGCCATCGTAAAAAAGGCTACTAACGGATTAGACATTAAGCCCAAACAAACATGGCTCCGAGTACGCTCGGAGCCTTTTTACAGCACTCTTAGGTTTACAGCACTCTTAGCGCAAATCGCTGCTGATACAAAGTATCCGTAGCACTGGTTTCTAAGTAGCTGTGATGCAACATTAAAATCGATTGAACGATCCTCGTTCCTATCCCCAATGACCCGCTCGGCGCGCTGGCTTCTACTCTATTAATAAACACAAACTGAATGCTTTGGCCATCTGGCGAAGTATGGGCTTGGCAATCAACGCTGGCACCGGATGGACTGTGACGCAACGCATTCTCTAGCAAGTTAAGCACCAATCGCTCCAGCAGTCCTCTATCCCCTATGGTTTTAATATCTTTATCCACCTCGACATTGAGTGTTATCTGCCGTCTTTGAAATTGACTCAACATAGTTTCGGCACACTCTGTCACCAAAGAACTGAGTTCAACAGGCTGATACTCATAACTGGGTAAATGAGAATCCGCTTTAGCGGTTTCGAGCAGTGAATAGAGCTGCTCCGACAGCTTACCGCAATTGCGATACGCCACTTCAATCAAGGGGTCAGAACCCGGGTGTTGCAATTTCCAGGTTTCCAAATACCCCAGAACGCTAGAGAGTGGCGTTTTTAAATCATGGCTGAGCTGCACGAGTGTGTCACGGCGACTACTTGCTTGGTATTCAAGTTGAAGAAACTGCTGCTGAATCTGCTTGGCCATTTTCTGATACGAATGCGCGATCGGCACTAACTCGGGTACCTGCTTGGTAAAATCCGGCTTTAAGCGAAAGTCTTGTTCGGCCTGCTGCTCCAAGTTCATGGTCACTTTTTCAATAGGGGTGAGCAGGCTGCGTTTCACTAACCAATAAGCGCCTATCGCAAACCCAAGAATCGACAGCAGCGTCAACCCCGTTAAGGCAATGTAGGGCGTATCCACTTGTGCTTTGGCAATCGCTGAATGCTTGGTGCTGCCAATGACCACATACAAGTAACCGATGGTAGAGCCAAACTCCTCTATCGCGGCGACTGAGAATACCGTGTCTTCCCCTGGATGACGTGGGTCTTGCCCGAGGATCGGAAACGGTTGATTTGACAGAAAACGCCGTATCGGTTCGATATCAATACTACCCATGATCTCAGCCCCTTCTGGCGCTGCATGAGTGGTAATATTCCCTTGGGCATCAAGAAAATAGATCTCAAAATCAGGGCCGATGAGCATTAAGGTATGAAATATTGATTTCAGCGCTTTGGGGTTGTATTCGGTGCCAATCATCAGTGGATTGTCATCGCGCATATGTACCGCTAAGTCTTTATGCAGACTTTGGGTCGTACGGTACTCAATGGTTTGTCGCTGCCAATGATACGTCACGGCAATGATCACCGTCATAAGGCAGAACCAGAGACTGGTAAAAATCACTAAGCGCATTTTGAAACTCATACCACCTCCTTTTAGACTTCGCTTCCATCACATCAAACTCATCACATCCAATCCGTCACACGCGAATCGATTGAAACTTATAACCAACGCCCCACACCGTCTGAACAAAGCTTTGTTGATTACTTGGTTGTGAATTATCGGAAGCCTCAGTGTCGGCGCTCATCTGGGTAGAATCGGGCACCGTCAGCTTAGTGCGCAGCCTGTTGATGGTGCTACACACTGTATGGTGATAACCGGTGTGGTTGGTGTGCCAAACATGCTCTAGCAGTTCATCCTTGCTATAGACCCTGCCAGGTCTTGAGGCCAAAAAGTGCAGCAATGTAAATTCAGTAGCGGTAAGTGCAATGGTTTTACCATGTAATGACACCGTGTGCTGCTCTGGGCTAATTGTCAGCGGCCCAAATACCAGTTCATTGTGTTCGCTCTCTTGCGCTGAGGAGCCAGGTCTTGTTTGGCGGCGTAGAATATTCCGAACTCTAGCCTGAAACTCTAAGACGCTAAAAGGCTTGGTAATGTAGTCGTCGACACCCGCTTCCAAACCGTCGACTTTGTCCATTTCACTGTCGCGTGCAGTCAACATAAGAACTGGCGTCCAATCTTCTACCCGTCGCAGCGAGTGGCATACATCGATGCCGTCACCATCCGGCAGACCTCTATCGAGAATCACAAGATCAAAAGGCTGAGTGCTGTAGTGTTGGCGCGCTTCCCCACACAGACTCACTCTCGTGACCTGATGACCCTGAAATTTAAGATGCATCTGAACTAGATCAGCGAGATCATCGTCGTCTTCTACCAATAATATATTGGCGGCTTTATACACCGCAGTGGAAGCTTGGGGCGCACTTGCAGTAAACGACCTGCGGTTTGGTTGACTTGCCATATCACGATACCTGCTCCAATTCCGTAGACCTAGCACATGACCGGAGCAGGTAGTAATAACTTTCATTATTCAATTCGTGTAATGGTAATTCTTGCCCCTGGGTTTAAGAACCTGTGATTCGCTGACAATGCAGATGTAGCTAACCCATCGTCTTTACTCACAATTCCCGGATGAAAAGTGACTTTGTCGTCATCATTCCGATTGGCGTTAAAGCCTTCGCCACCGCCAGCAGGCCCAGGTATGGTTGCCGCTAGTTCATCATTCCCTTCGGTTCCTGAATCCCAAACATTCATGTTCATGACAAAGGTTTCGCCAGATGTGAGGCTACCAATGGACAATCCGGTTTCACCGACAAACGCATCATTAGTGTTCACAAACATAGACGCGACCGACAGATACTTGGCTTGCTCTGGTGACAAGGTCAAAGTGATAGAGTCACTTGCACCAGGCATGATGAGCCCTTTCCCTGATGTGCTGGTGTAAACATTATCGTCACTGCCACTCAACGCAAGCAACTCAGCATTACTGCCACCTTCAGCCAAATGTTCTAGCTCAACAGATGCGCTCTGCCCTACTTCAAACATGCTAAAGCCACTATTGTGAGCAAGTATCGCAAGTGGGCTCAATGGCTGATTCGCCGACAAATTTTGAACGCTCACCGTATAGCGGTAGTTTTGAGCCGCTGGGCTGCCATCATCGTTGTGACCGCACCCTGCAATCACCGCAACAGCGCTGGCCAATAGTAAAATTCGTGTCTTCATGTGACCTCCTATTTCACTACAACAGTGATCGTTGCAACTGGGTTTAACCAGCGGTGACTGGTATTGTCTAGGTCACTAATGCCACCAGCGGGATCACTATCGCCCAAATTACCTGGGTGAACATGAACGGTGGTATTGGTTACTGTGGTTTCAACACCGCTACCACCAGCACCAAAGGTAAGAAAAGGAGGATTCGGCATGCTTCCAGCAAGCTCATCATTGGCTTCGGTGCCCGCATCGTAGCCGCGCAACGTCGCTTTATAAGTACCTGGTTCATATGGGATTTTCCAGCTATCTAGGCCAACAAAGCCGTCATTGGTTGGCAGTAACATCGCACTTAGAGAGAGGTAGCTAAAGCTTCCGCTATCCATTGAAAAGGTCGTCGCGACACCTGGATTTAAAATGCCAGTCGCTGGGTTTTCTACCACCACACCACCAGCGTTACCGATCACGTTAGCCAAGCCAGAGATATCCCCGCCTTCAGCCATCGCCTCTAACTCGGCAGAAGCCGCTTGTCCAGTGCGAAACATTACCAAATCTGAATTGTGCGCAGCAACGATGAGCGGCGTGAAGTAGATGCCCTTGGTGGCATTAGTGATGGTGATTTCAAGCTCAGCGGCATTGACGGAGCCGGCTCCGAGAAGTAGTGATGCAGACGTTATAGCAAGTCCAAGTTGAGTACGTTTTTTCATTGTGATTCCATCCTTTAACTGTCCCTAAGGACACCATGTATTAAACGCACAATGCACAAGTTAAGGTTGTTGCGCGTTTCCATGTGTTAAAGCATGCAGGTCAAGGTTTGCAGCAGCCTCACCGATTTCTCACAAATATCTCTCAATTGGCTCTGAAAATTCTTCCCTCTGTAAATTCAATCCCTTAGGGCTGATAACCAGGTACATCTCGCAGCAACATTTTACTGCGAACAAACAACCCATTGCCTCGTCCTATCTCGCGATCTTCACCGTCGTAGACCACCGACTCAACAATAAACTGACTGCTGTTGATGTTGACGACTTTACCTACCGCTTTCATACGTCCCTTGGAAACAGGTCGAGTGATATAGGTGGTAAAAGAGGTCGTGAGGACAAAGTACTCTTTCTCTAGGCTTGCAGCGGCAAAAAAGGCGGCATCATCGAGCATTTTAAAGTAGACCGAGCCGTGCACTGCGCCTGCAGTGTGAAAGTATTTTTTGTGTAGCTCAATTTCAATATCCGCCTGAGCTTCCTGGATCTTAATTCGAGGTAAGTAGAACTCGTTAATTGGCGCTGCCAAGTACATGCTTTCTAGCGCTTGATAGTGCTGGGGACTTTCCATGTTGTTCCTCGTTGAGACCTAATCTTTTGTTATCGTTATACAAAAAAGCCTGCCTACCGAAGTAGACAGGCTTTTAATGCTAGCTTGCGTTGGCTAGCGCCTTTTGTTTTTGAGGAGCACCGTTCGTTAGCGTGGTTCTCATATCATGGCTGAAGTGGTCAACCTGAATCGCGCGGTATCGAAGCGCATCCGCCTCTAGAATTTTATCGACTTCCTCTTGGCTCAAGACATTTTCTTTTAATGCTTGTGCCAAACGGTCAGCCAATAGACCCTTGCGAGCAACCTTGCCTGCTTTAACGCCTGAAAGAAGCTTCTTCTCTAAGTCTCGAACACCATACATGGCAACAAAGGCGCGATCCATCAGTCCGACATTGTCGTCTTCAGCAGATCCGACATAGCACAAATGCGTCAAGCGATCGCGCATCTCACCAGGTACCATCAGCTTGTTTGCGATGCGCAAGGTGACATCATCGCTTGGTAATTTGAAATGGTTACCAATTGGGAATAGCAGTGTTTTTAGTGTCTTACCTGCGAATCCGCTTGGGAAGTTGCGGTAAGCTTCGTTCAATGACTTCGCCGCATGGTGGAAACAGTAATCGACTGCATAATCAACAAAGTCACGCTCTTCTGCTCGGCTGCCCTCATCTTGGTATTTCTTCAATACTGCTGATGCCAAATACAGGTATGCAAGACCATCACCCAGGCGCGCAGAAATCAGCTCTTTGCGTTTCAGCTCACCACCCAGCGTCAACATGGCAAAGTCAGCACTCACCGCAAGAGCCTTGCTCAAGCGCTTCAAATTTTTATAGTGACGAGCTGTTTCACCACTTACCGGCGACGAGGTTAGCGCAGAGCCTGTCAGTGCAGCAAACAAGCCGCCAATAGAATTTTTCGTCGCATGACCGATATGTTTAAACAGCAAATTATCAAACGCCTCAAGACCCGCTTGATGATCTGGATTTGCCGCTGCTTCCATTTCTTGGAATACGTATGGATGGCAACGTGTGGCACCCTGACCAAAAATCATAAGGTTACGCGTTAGAATGTTCGCACCTTCTACCGTGATAGCAACCGGCACACCCAAATACGCCGAAGACAAGTAGTTCATTGGACCGCATTGGATAGCACGCCCTGCGTGGATATCCATCGAGTCATTCAAGATGGTACGTGAGATTTCTGTCATGTGATATTTGGCAATGGCGGTGACAATACCTGGCTTTTGACCCATATCAAGCGACGTCGTTGTTAGGGTGCGGCTCGCTTCCAGCAAGTAGTTCAAACCGCCAATACGACCTAGTGCTTCGGCCACCCCTTCAAATTTACCAATCGACATACCAAACTGCTTACGAACATAGGCGTACGCACCTGTCGTTCTCGCCGTCAAATGGCCAATAGCGGTGCCTAGTGCGGGCAGTGAAATACCGCGACCTGCTGACAGACATTCCACTAACATACGCCAGCCCTTACCCGCATAGTTAGCGCCGCCAATGAGCCAGTCCATCGGGATAAATACATCCTGACCTTGTATCGTGCCATTCATGAAGGCTAGATGAAGAGGGTCATGTCTTTCACCTATCACAACGCCAGGGTGATCGGTTGGAATCAATGCACACGTAATGCCGACGTTCTTGTTATCGCCAAGTAAACCTTCAGGATCTAGCATCTTAAACGCCAGCCCCATTACGGTTGCTATGGGTGCCAAGGTGATATAGCGTTTGTTCCAATTAAGTCGGATACCTAACACTTTCTCACCTTGGTGTTCGCCATAACAAACAACGCCGGTATCCGGTATACCACCCGCATCAGAGCCTGCTTCAGGCCCCGTGAGGGCAAAACATGGTGTGTCTGTACCATCAGCGAGTCGAGGCAACCAATAGTCTTTTTGTGCTTGAGTACCATAGTGTGAAAGCAGTTCGCCAGGGCCTAAGGAGTTAGGCACCATGACCGTAATCGCCGCGCTCATGCTACGAGTCGCGATTTTGGACACTATCGTTGAGTTGGCCAGCGCAGAGAAAGCGCGCCCGCCGTATTCCTTGGAAATGATCAGTGAGAAGAAGCGCTCTTTCTTTAAATACTCCCAGACTTCTGGTGGTAGATCGCGATCTTCTTTGACGATTTTGTGATCATCGAGCATCGACAACAAGGTTTCGAGCTGATTTTCTATAAAGTGCTGTTCTTCCGCAGTCAGCGTCGGCTGGGGATAATTGTGAAGAGTATTAAAATCTGGATTACCAGAAAACAATTCGCCATCCCACCATACTCCGCCCGCTTCCATGGCCTCACGTTCAGTGGCTGACAGAGGTGGCAGCACTTTCTTAAACAGATTAAATGCTGGCTGGCTGATCAACTTCTTTGTAATGACACTCATATCCATTAATCCTTTTGTTGAGTTTCGCAATTATCTTGCTTGTTGTCGGTTTCTAAGCCAGCCGAAATGTAGGGTATGGCTTGCTCGATAATATTTAAAAAGTCACTGTCTCGATCGAACTGGCTTGCGGCGATCTCGTTTAATGCCTTAGATGACACGGTGGCAAACACGAACGCCCCAAGGGCAAAATGCAATCGCCAAAACAAAGACTCTTCATCAATACTTGGGTTAGCTTTGAGCATGGATAGTTTGAATAGCTCTAACGTTTTCCCGTAATGATTAACAATGAACCATCGCAAATGTCCTTGAACATCGCTATAACCGCTAGCAATGAGCAATAAAAAGCTAGCCATGCCATTTGGGTGTAACTTATTTAAACCCAATAGCGGCGACTTTATTGTGTTCAACACATCCTCAACGCTATAGCTCGCTCTGAGATTCAATTGTTCTAATTGCCCATGCACTTGTGGCATTAAGTGAACGAGGTAGTCATCCAGAATCGCCTGTACTAAAGAGTTTTTATCTCCAAAGTGATAATTGACGGCGGCTAGATTCACATCGGCTCTTTGAGTGATATCTCGTAGCGATGTATTGTTATAACCCCGCTCTATAAATAGAGCTTGAGCAGTATTAAATATCTTTTCTTTTGTTCCAGATTTTACTTTCATAATTTAAAACGCCCGTATCAAACGCTTGTTTAATATATCCAGCAAAATTTAATTCAACAAGTGATTAACATCAACTTTTTAAAATTAACATCCATTGCAGGACGCATATACATCTAAGCTCATGAAACTAATGAGGAAATATTTTTAGGTTAGACTAAAATCGTAAGAAAAAAGGAATCAAAGCCTTTAAATACAACTAGTTACCAACACCACCCTATGGTATGGAAATAAATCTCAGACAAAGCATTCACACAAAAAATACATGCCCAACCCCACAATCAATCACAAAATCGAATGGTTGGGCATGCATAAATAAAGACAACCGAATAGGTCAATTACCTTTCACTTCAGATGAGTAGCGGTATTTTTGTGATCTACATTTCAATTTTGGCAATTAATAACCGTATAGTGAAATCAAGATTCAAACGCATATCAAATAACAACAAGTCATTAACAGTAATTAAATTGGGCACTTATGCAATCAAACTCAAAGGACAATTAAACGCTGAACACTATTTTTAGAGCTGTTTGCCTATGAATTATGTCTTTTGAGGCTAGTGACAAAGGGTTAAGCATTCTTCATCATATCCGTATTCAAACACGCGTTTGAATTCCATGACTTAAATCAACAAGCGAACAGGTAACTCGATATTAGAGACGCGTTGTTCATCAAAAAGACGTTTAAAAGGAAGCTAACCATGCAAAATCAAGCCGCTCTAGAAGCTGTAAATGCTCAACTACAATCTGTTCTTAACCCATTTGCTAACTTCAGCCAACTGGTTGCGAAGAATGTAGAAACACTATCAAAAATGCAGATTGAAACTTTGACTGCCTACAGTGAGTTGACCAACGAAAATCTGCAAAGCCTTGTATCGGTGAAACAACCACAAGATCTGATGAACCACGGCAGCAAGCAACTCGAAATCATTACTAAAGTAAGCCAGCGCCTGCTTGAAGACGGTCAAAAGCTAAGCCTGATTGGTAACGAGTTTAAAGCCGCTGTAGATGAAATTTCGGCAAGCTCAATTACGCCAAACAAGTAATCTTGGCTCCGCTCTTTGAGATGGGCGTACCTTGTTAGTAACTATCAGTTTATAAGAATCCGTTTGTAAACATCAGTTTCCGAGCATGAGTTTCTAAACATACGTTTCTAAACATGGTGTCGCCCTCTATTTTCTATGCAATAAAGGATGAGAAGATGGAAAATAAGCCCCCATTCCAAGATGTCATCGATAGTTACTTTCAAGCCACCCAAGGTTGGTTTGATGCGTTTCAAAAGCCTACTCAATCCACCATCTTCAAATCTCAAGTCGAAGACTGGAGTCAGCTTGCACAATCTGTCACTAGCAACCCTACCAGTATCCTAGAGCAGCAAATGACATGGTGGAACCAACAGATAAACCTGTTCAATGACTGTATTTTATCGACCAGCGAATCTACCGAAAAAGAGACAGATCCTCGTTTTCGAGATGAAAGCTGGTCCGAAAACCCGATGTATAGCTACATCAAAGAGAGCTATAAACTGGTCTGTAAATCGGTACTCGACACGATTGGCAATACCCAAGATATCGAACCGGAAGCAAAAGAGCGCCTCGAGTTCTTTGCGCGCCAGTTTCTCAATGCGATGTCGCCAAGTAACTTCATTAGCACCAACCCAGAGATTATGAAGCTGACGCTCGAGTCCAACGGCGAAAACCTCGTTAAAGGCCTCGACCAATTGCAGAAAGATATGAGCAAAAGCGTAGACATGCTCAATATCCGTATGACCGACAATGAAGCATTTGTGGTTGGCGAGAATGTGGCGGCGACAGAGGGTAAAGTCGTATTTCAAAATCATCTGTTCGAGCTTATCCAGTATCAAGCAACAACAGAGGAAGTGTATAAGCGCCCGATGATGTTAGTCCCGCCATTTGTGAACAAGTACTACATCATGGACTTGAATCAGCGTAAGTCATTTGTGAAATGGCTGGTCGATCAAGGTCACACGGTCTTTATGATCTCTTGGGTCAATCCAGATGCATCTTTCCGTGATACCGACTTTGGTCATTACGTGACAGATGGCATCATCCCAGCGCTGGATGCCATTGAAGCTCAAACAGGTGAGCGTGAAGTCAATGGTCTAGGCTACTGTATTGGC
Organism: Vibrio sp. DNB22_10_4; assembly: GCF_052879755.1. NCBI lineage: Bacteria > Pseudomonadati > Pseudomonadota > Gammaproteobacteria > Vibrionales > Vibrionaceae > Vibrio > Vibrio sp. DNB22_10_4. Next base: position 66,679 of record NZ_JBNNXW010000001.1, read on the forward strand.
GGAACGCTTCTTACCGCAGCGATGGCATATCTGGCCGGTAAACGTCGCAAGCAGCGCATTAAGTCAGCAACCCTGCTTACCACGATTCTAGATTTCCAACAGCCTGGTGAACTTGGTATCTTTATCAATGATCCAATGATTTCGGCCATTGAAAGCCAAAACAACCACCAAGGTTATATGGATGGACGCCAAATGGCGGTGTCATTCAGTCTGCTTCGTGAAAACAGCCTCTACTGGAACTACTACATCACCAATTACCTAAAAGGTGAAAAGCCCGTCGCGTTCGATCTACTGCATTGGAACAGCGATAACACTAATGTGCCAGCAGGTTGCCACAACCAGATGCTGCGCCAGTTTTATCTGGAGAACAAACTCAGCCAGCCAAATGGCATTGAGATCGACGGTATTGGTATTGACCTTACTAAAGTGAAATCGCCAACTTTCTTCCTTTCCGCTATCGAAGATCATATCGCGCTTTGGAAAGGCACCTTTAAGGGCACGGATCTGCTAAGCGGTCAAAACACTTTTGTACTAGCGGAAAGCGGACATATTGCCGGTCCGATGAATCATGCGGATTCGACTAAGTATGGCTATTGGACGAACGACAATGTCGATACCGACGCCGACACGTGGCTTGAGAAAGCAGATAAGCACACTGGCTCTTGGTGGGGGCATTGGCAACAGTGGCTTGATGCGCGTAATTTCTCACAGAAAATTGAGGCTCGCGTGCTTGAAGGTGAGCTTGACGCACCGGGAAATTATGTAAAACAACGCATTGAAGACGTACTAAACACGCTAGAGGAGAGCTGCCATGTCGCTTGAAGTAGGACAATACGCGAGCCTGAGTAAAACACTCGATAAAGCCGCCGTAGAACAGTTTGCCTCGTTAGCGGAAGATTATAACCCGGTTCATTTGGATGAAGCCTTTGCCGCCATGACGCCGTTTGAAGTGCCGATTGTGCACGGAATGTTAGGCGCGAGTTTAGTGTCTGGGCTGCTGGCATCAAAAATTCCGGGGCCTGGTGCTATTTACCTTGGGCAGACATTGCAGTTTACCTGCCCGATACGCGTAGGAGAGACTGTGACCGCTCGCGTAGAGGTCACTGAAGTGCGAGAGGATAAACCCATCGCTAAACTGCTAACTCAAGTACTTAATGAGCAAGGAAAAGTCGCCATCAAAGGCGAAGCGACGGTCATGCTTCAAGGCTAAAACTGAGTCAAAAAAATCGTTCTCGATCCCCAAAAGGCAGCTAACGCTGCCTTTTTCGTGTCACAAACACTAAATTACCCAACATTTACAACCATTAAACTCAACAATAACAACTAAATCATTCAACAATTGAATTATTTGTAGACACATCATCCTGTCTTGCTAAGATACCGAACGCAAACACACTTTATTACATAATAACTGCACTAGCGGAATGGTGCTGTCTAAGACCATCGCGACTCAGTGCAGAATCTATACAGGGATATAAAAATGCAAAGTTCTAGCATCCTTGCCCGTTATGCGAATGGTAATCTGGTTCTGCAGATCCTCGCGGGTATCGTTTTTGGTGTTATCCTCGCTGTCGCGTCTCCAACAACTGCTCAAAGCTTCGGAATGCTTGGTAGCTTGTTTGTCGGAGCACTTAAAGCTGTCGCCCCAATTTTAGTTTTCATTCTTGTCGCAGCTTCTATTGCCAACCAAAAGAAAAACCAAACCACGCATATGCGTCCAATCGTTGTGCTGTACCTCATTGGTACATTCTCGGCGGCGCTTACTGCAGTTTTGCTTAGCTTCCTTTTCCCAACCGAGCTTACCTTGGTTGCCGGCGCGGAAGGAGCAACGCCACCGCAAGGTATTGGCGAAGTTCTACACACACTGCTGTTTAAGCTGGTCGATAACCCAGTTAGTGCGCTGATGAACGCCAACTACATCGGTATTTTGGCGTGGGCAATTGGTCTGGGTTTAGCCCTGCACCATGCCTCTGACACCACCAAGGCGGTATTTGAAGATCTGAGCCACGGCGTGTCACAAATCGTACGTTTTATCATTCGTCTAGCCCCATTTGGTATTTTTGGCCTAGTGGCGAACACCTTCGCAACAACTGGTTTTTCTGCACTTGCTGGCTACGCACAACTTCTGTTCGTTCTGCTGCTTGCTATGGCAATCATTGCGCTGGTTGTAAACCCAATCATTGTCTACGTGAAGACCAAAGAAAACCCATACCCGCTTGTGTTCCAATGCCTACGTGAAAGTGGTGTGACGGCGTTCTTCACACGCTCAAGTGCGGCTAACATCCCAGTGAACATGACACTGTGTGAGAAGCTGGATTTAGATGAAGACACTTATTCTGTTTCTATCCCGCTAGGCGCGACCATCAATATGGCAGGTGCAGCGATCACCATTACGGTGCTGACTCTAGCGGCTGTGCATACCATGGGCATCGAAATCGATATCTTTACCGCACTACTACTTAGCATTGTTGCTGCGGTATCTGCTTGTGGTGCATCAGGCGTCGCTGGCGGTTCGCTGCTCCTTATTCCTCTAGCGTGTGGTCTGTTTGGCATCTCAAACGATGTCGCCATGCAGGTTGTTGCGGTTGGCTTTATCATTGGTGTGATTCAAGATTCTGCCGAGACAGCGCTGAACAGCTCAACTGACGTGGTATTTACTGCGGCCGTTTGCAAAGCAGAGCAGAACAAGCAGGGTTAATATCCGCTAGCATCCAAACTTCAAAGGGCTGTGTCATCGACACAGCCCTTTTTCTATCTCGCATTCAGATATCTCAATGATTAAAGACGTGCCCATGCTACTTAGCTAAGAAGTTGGCCATCCACCATCACGTGTGAAGCACGATAGTCCGAGTTGAGAATGGTGACAGAGGCTTTACTGCCCGACTTTAGAGTGCCTAAATCGGGACGATTTATCGCTCGTGCAGGGTACATCGAAGCCATGCGGAATGCTTCAGCCTCTTCGATTCCCCATTGAATGACGTTGGCAACAGATTGATCCATACCGATATGTGCCCCAGCGAGTGCTCCTTGCGCGTTAACCAGTCGACCGTTTTGTACACTGATCTGTTCACCGTCAAGAACAAAGCTATTGCTGATGCTACCTACGCTCGCCATCGCATCGGTGACGATCAATAGTTGCTGCTGAGGTTTGAGACGCTTCGCCAGCATTACGTTCGCCGAGTCCACGTGAATGTCATCAACGATGATAGAACACCAAGCATGATCGGCCATTAAAGCGGTTCCTACAACACCGGGTTCTCGCCCTTCCAACGGAGACATCGCGTTAAACAGATGAGTAAATCCGTCGATCAATGGCAACTTTTCACCAGATAACTCATGACTTGATGCATTGCTGTGTCCACAGGAAACCACCACGTCATTGTTCTTTAACCAGGCCAAGACCTCGGTATCTACGCACTCTGGCGCCAAGGTGACCAACGTAGTGCCCACCGCTAACCAAGGAAACGATTCAAGTTCAGAAACACTTGGGGCGTAGAACTTACCCGCATCATGAGCTCCTTTCTTATTAGCGTTAAGCCAAGGACCTTCTAAATGGATGCCCGCCACACCAGGGATGCATTTCTCCATGGCACTGGCTACGGCGTTCAATGCGTTGGTCATGTCCGTTGTAGTGGCACTGATCAAAGTAGGAAGCAAATAAGCCGTACCGTGTTTACGATGCGCTTTACATATCGTATCGATACCCTCAACGGTCATCGTGTTGTTGAACATCACTTCACCGCCACCATTGACCTGAATGTCGATAAAGCCCGGAACTATGATCTTATCTTGATAGTCGTCATAGGAAAGCTCCGCAGGCACCTCTGCTTTAGGAAGGATATCGACGACAATGTCATCTCTATACACAAGTACAGAGTCGAAATGAAACGTCGTACCATCAAATATTCTGTGTGCCGAAATGCCGCGTAATGTCATAGCCTTGTGTCATCCCTAAAATAATCATCAATCAGTGCTGAGTGTTAGCATCCAGCGGTAAAGAAAACTGTTCTGCTGCCCCACGTAAACAAGCATCATAATCCCCGGATGCTTTGGTGATTGGAACTCTAAATGCCGCGGGCTTTTGCTGTATATACTCGTCGACAAGTTCCATATAGTGGCTCGCCAATCCTACCCCACCGCCCAATACGACAAGATCGAGATCGTAGGTTGCCTTTAAATTTGCACACAGTACCGCTATCGCATGTGCGCTTCGCTTTATTATAGCCATTGCGCTCGCGTCATAACGGGCAAGCTCAAACAGTTCGATATTGGAAATAATCGGGTTGATGGTTGCTCGGGCGACTTTGTTGATGGCCGTACCTGAGGCAATAGCCTCAACACAGCCATTTTGCCCACAACCACAACTGGGACCGTTGATATCTATTACGGTATGACCAATATGACCCGCTAGCCAACTTGAGCCTTTATGCAGCTTACCATCAATGATGATGCCTCCACCGACACCCGTTGAAACCGTCACATACGCCATGTTTTTGACAAGGTTTGCATGTGATTTAAACTCGAAACAGGCCGCTGCTTGGGCATCATTGAGCATAGCCACCGGCTTTTGACTAATACGTTCAACTTCGCGATGAAGTGCAAACGGCTGCGGAAATGGTAATGTGTCTGGGTTAATGGATGTTATCCCTTCAGGGGTTACCCAGCCTGTTGTCGATATTCCAATGTTCAGAGCTTTTTCTAGCCACGTAGAGCATGGAGAAAGGATATGATTGGCAAACTCCCGTACATCAACCGTCGATGGCGTTGCTATTTGAGTTCGCTCAATGAGCTTTCCGTTTTCGACCAAGCCCAAAGCGACTTTGGTGCCACCAATATCAATAGCTAACGTGCTCATTTTGCTTCACCTCTGCGCGAGTTGCCGTATTGAACCATTGAGTAACGACTTCCAACCTTGTGAGTGCAGACCCGACTGTCACTGCGGTTGCCCCATTCGCGATGGCTTTAGCAGCAAGTTCGGGCGTGTTATACCGACCTTCAGCCATTGTAAAGAAACCTGCGTCTGCAAACTGTCGAACAAGCAGCAGATCGGGTTCCGTCGGTTCAACTTCTCCTACATAACCTGAGAGCGTCGAACCAATAATGTCGACCCCATACTCAGCCGCCCAGCGTCCATCTTGAAAACATGAACAATCGGCCATTGCAAAACATTCTGAGTCTTTGATCGCATCAGCGATAGCCTCACGAGTCTCTGGACGAACCCTATCTGTCGCGTCAAACGCAATGATGGATGCGCCTGCTATCTCAAGCTGCTCCACATCTTTTATGTACGGCGTAATTCTGACCGGACTGTCAATAAGGTCACGTTTCACTATGCCAATAATTGGTATAGTGACCTTCTCTGCGACGGCGGCTACGTTCGCGATACCCTCAATGCGAAGCGCTTTAGCACCAGCAGTTTGCGCCGCCAGTGCCATGGCCACAATAAACTCTGTATTTTCCAATGGACTGCCGACAACAGGTTGGATAGACACCACTGTTTGTCCTCGTAACTGCTCTTTTAATTCTCTGATTTTTAGACTTTTATCTCTCACATCGAGCCTCTCGTCCTTCAATAAAATCTACGGATACCGGCATAACATATCCAGTCAAAATCTACATAAAGTCATCCATCAATAACTAGACTTGGTTAAATTTTGTCCGCGATCACAGTTTATGAAAAGTTGATTTGAAAATAATCTTCACGACCATAATAATCCATAACGAAGATTTTTTTCAAACAAAATAAAATTTTTTTTTGAAGTGGTTAGATCTCATAAAACGAATGGACAAAAGGGAACATTATGAAAGCCATAAACAAAATCACTATCGCTATGCTGACAGTAGGGTGTGCATTATCAGTACAAGCGGCTACAACACTAAAAATGGGGATGCAAGCGTCTGTTGGCTCTGTGGAATACACCTCCGCGAAACTACTGGCTGATACAGTGGAAGAGATGAGTAAAGGCGAGATCAAGATTGCTCTGTATCCTAGCGCGCAGCTCGGTGACGATCGTGCCATGTTACAACAGCTAACTTTAGGTGATCTGGACATCACTTATGCAGAATTTGGCCGAATGGGCTTGTGGATACCACGAGCGGAAGCGGTGACACTGCCGTATGTTGCTAAAGATTACGAGCATCTACGCCGCATGTTTGATTCCGAGTTCGGTCAGGGTGTGCGAGAAGAAATGCTGACTAAGTTCAACTGGCGTGCACTCGATACTTGGTACAACGGTACTCGAGAAACCACATCAAACCGTCCACTCAATTCTATTGAAGATTTCAAAGGACTCAAACTTCGTGTTCCTAACGCGAAGCCTAACCTCAACTACGCTAAATTGTCTGGTGCTTCGCCAACTCCAATGGCGTTTTCAGAGGTTTACTTAGCCCTGCAAACTAACGCTGTAGACGGCCAAGAGAACCCATTACCAACCATCAAAACCATGAAGTTCTATGAGGTTCAAGACAACCTCGCGATCACCAATCATATCGTCAACGATCAGATGGTGATCATCTCAGACTCTACATGGAAAAAACTCTCTGAGTCAGAGAGAAAAATTGTTCAAGACGCCGTTTTGAAAGCGGGTGAAGCGCATACCGCATCGGTGAAAAAACAAGAAGCGGAGCTCATCTCTTTCTTTGAGGCTGAAGGTGTCACCGTAACTTACCCTGAACTTGCGCCTTTCCGCGAAGCAATGCAGCCATTGTACTCAGAGTTCGAGGCGAAAATTGGTGAGCCTATCGTTAAAAAGCTAGCAGCGATGTAAAGGCAGCTATCAATTCGTGAAGTAAAGAATTGAAATTGACATCTTGGCTGGCCACATTGGCCAGCCTTGGAGCAGAAAATGATAAGCAAACTATTTAAAAATATTGAAGAAATTATCACGGTTCCTCTCATGGCAGCACTGCTTGTTGTCTTGACTTGGCAAATCGGAACACGCTGGTTGCTCAATGACCCATCACTGTGGAGTGAGGAGCTCGCGCGAGTCTTATTTATGTACATGTCTCTCATTGGCTGCGCCATCGCAATCAAAAGAGGCACGCACGTTAACATCACCTTTTTCTCAGACAAGCTGCCGCAAACCCTTCGTTACTCTCTCGTCATCGCACTCGAGTTGGCGGTATTAGTCTCAATTTTCGCGATCATTTACCTTGGATACCAGCACGTTCAGCGAACCGCTTTCTTCGAGCTCATTACATTGGGTGTATCCAGTGCATGGATGAACTACAGCCTACCACTAGGCGGTGTATTCATGGTCATTCGACAAATCGAGAAACTCATCGCCATTGGCATCGAGTTTAAACAAGCAAGTAAGGCAGACACGCCTAGTTCTTCACAAGTTGCTGAGAGGTAAGGAGTTCTCATGGCAGGTTCTATTTTTGGCTGGCTCGCATTACTGTTTGCAGGCATGCCCGTTGGCTTCTCACTTATTTTTGTAGCCTTATTGTTCTTAATCCTCACCAACAGCACAGGCATCAACTTTGCCGCCCAGCAAATGCTTGGCGGAATCGACAATTTCACCTTGCTCGCGGTACCCTTTTTCGTGCTTACCGGACATTTGATGAATAGCGCTGGTATCACTGAGCGTATTTTCAACTTCGCGAAATCGATGGTGGGTCATGTTACGGGTAGCCTAGGCCACGTAAATATCATGGCTAGCCTACTTTTCTCAGGCATGTCTGGCTCTGCACTGGCCGACGCAGGTGGGCTTGGCCAACTTGAAATCAAATCGATGCGTGACGCCAAATACCACGACGACTTCGCCGGTGGTTTAACCGCAGCCTCTTGTATTATTGGGCCATTGGTTCCTCCTTCGGTGCCACTGGTGATCTACGGGGTCGTATCAAACACTTCGATTGGCGCGCTCTTCTTAGCGGGTGCGGTACCAGGCATTCTATGCTGCGGCGCACTCATGGTCATGAGCTATTTTATTTGTAAAAAACGCGGCTACATGACGCTGCCAAAAGCCACACGCAAAGACCAATTTAAGTCCTTTAAAGAAGCGTTTTTATCATTAATGACGCCAGTCATCATCATCGGCGGCATCTTTTCTGGCAAATTCACACCAACGGAAGCGGCTGTTGTTTCATCACTATATGCGCTATTTCTTGGTACTGTGGTTTACAAGCAACTGACCTTTGTTGGTTTCATCGACATTCTAAAAGAAACCGTGAACACCACGGCCGTTGTCGCGCTCATGGTGATGGGTGTCACCGTCTTTGGGTGGATCGTGGCTCGTGAGCAGCTTCCTCAAATGCTGGCTGACTATTTCCTAACCATTAGCGATAACCCACTGGTGCTACTGCTTCTTATCAACTTGCTGCTGTTGTTCCTTGGCACCTTTATTGAGTCACTCGCACTGCTATTACTTCTGGTTCCATTCTTGGTTCCTGTTGCCGGCGCGGTAGGCATCGACCCTGTGCACTTTGGTGTCATGGCGATTCTAAACCTAATGATTGGCATTCTAACGCCGCCAATGGGCATGGCACTCTACGTTGTATCTCGAGTTGGTGACATTCCATTCCATGTTTTGACTCGTGGTGTTATTCCTCTATTAGTGCCGCTGTTTATTGTACTTGCACTCGTTGCTGTGTTCCCTCAGTTCACCTTGTTCTTACCAGAACTATTCCTCGGCTACGGGAAATAATTAAGTTCTGAGCCATTATTTGGCTCAGAACGAACTTACTATAGGATGTTAAAAATGAATAAGTTAACCGGCCTCATTGCCGCACCGCACACCCCCTTTGACCGCAACAATCAAGTTAACTTTAGTGCCATCGATCAGATTGCTGCGCTACTTATTGAGCAAGGCGTAACGGGAGCCTATGTCTGTGGCACTACAGGTGAAGGCATTCACTGCTCTGTAGAAGAACGCAAAGCCATTGCTGAGCGCTGGGTACAGGCAGCTGATGGAAAACTGGATTTGATCATCCACACTGGCGCCCTCAGTATCGTCGATTCAATTTCCCTTACAGAACACGCCGAAACACTCGACATTCTTGCCACATCGGCGATTGGTCCTTGTTTTTTCAAACCAGGTTCCGTTGATGACCTTGTTGACTATTGCGCCTCAATCGCGAGTGCTGCGCCATCGAAAGGCTTTTACTATTACCATTCGGGTATGTCTGGGGTCAGCCTCGACCTGGAGCAATTCTTAATTAAAGGGAACGAACGGATCCCAAACCTGTCTGGTGCTAAGTTCAACAATGCGGATCTCTACGAGTATCAACGCTGTTTGCGCGTTGCTGATGGCAAGTTTGACTTGCCATTTGGTGTGGATGAATTCTTGCCTGCAGGTCTTGCTGTAGGTGCCATCGGTGCGGTGGGCAGCACATACAACTACGCAGCCCCGTTATACCTTGCTATTATTGAGGCCTTTAAACGAGGAGACCAAGCGCAGGTTACTTCACTGATGGACAAAGTTATCGCCATCATTCGAATTCTTGTGGAATATGGTGGAGTCGCAGCTGGCAAAGCCGCGATGGAGATACATGGCATTGACGCTGGCGATCCGAGAACACCGATCCGAGCGCTAACATCAGCACAAAAAGCCGATGTCGTCGCGAAAATGCGCGACATCAACTTCGTTTAATCGTCTTGATCTCAGTCGTTGGCGCCGCTTTGCCAACGACTTTGAAACAGCGACAAGCGAATTTTTGAGATTTCCCGAGAACAACACAAATGTCAGTGTAAAACTATTCGGGAGTCTGATACTTTCTAGTTACGACACAAAAGATAAGGGGATGCCGTGGGCTCACCAAGCAATTTGCTGGTTCGTTTGAGATCCAATATGGAACCACTCAGCAAAAAATTAAGGCAGGTTGCCGATTACATCTTGGACAATGCTCAAGATGTGCAATTTCAGACTATTACTGATCTTGCTCGGAACACCCAAACCAGTGAAGCTACGGTCGTCCGATTATGTCGAGACATGGGCTATAAAGGCTATTCCGATTTTCGTATGGCGCTTGCTGTCGATTTGAGCCAAAGTGGCAGTAAGCCAAAATCGGATCACGAAGGCGATATCTGTGACATCTCTGCTAGCAGCGCCATTGATAGCCTTCAAGACACTGCTAAGCTCATTGACCGTAAATCGCTCGATAGAATTTGCGCGCTGGTTCATGATGCCTCGTTTATCGGCTGTGTCGGTGTGGGCGCATCCAGTATTGTGGGTCGCTACCTTGCCTATCGGCTTATCCGAATCGGCAAAAAAGCCATTATGTATGAAGATACGCACCTCGCCGCGATGAATGCGCGTCGCTTTAGCGAGGGGGATCTTTGGTTCTCGGTATCCAGTTCAGGCTCAACCAAAGAGGTGGTTCATGCCGCTAGACAGGCATTCAACCAAAACGTGCCGGTTGTTGCTTTGACCAACATTAACCACAGTCCACTGTCTGCTATTTCTACAGAGATGCTCGTTGCAGCGAGACCAGAAGGGCCGTTAACAGGCGGCGCTTTTGCTTCCAAAGTCGGGGCATTACTATTGGTTGATGTGTTAATCAACTCTTTGCTTGAGGAGTATCCTGAATACAGCGAGTCGGTCATGGAGACCGCTGAGGTGGTCGTTCCACTCATGTCATAAAGGCCAGTTTCCTATCAACAAGCTCATCTTTTGATGGGCTTTTTTATTACCCACTCAAAATATAATAAAAATTATTTTTATTGCAACGAAGATCAAAGAATATTATCTCCAAAGATCGATAATGAGGTTACTTTTTAACCAAGTAGTACCTTCGATAAAGGAAGAAATATGAACATTAGGAAAATGGTCACTTTGGTGGGACTTTCGACTTTGCTTGTTTCAGCAGTGGCAACAGCCAAAGATGCATGGCCAGATCTACCACAAGGCATAAAAAGTGGCGTGAGTGCGCAGATTGGTAACAAGCTGTATGCAGGGCTAGGCTCCTCAGGACAGGCATTTTACATGCTAGATACCACTAAACCTGAACTAGGTTGGCAACAACTTAGCGACTTTATCGGTCCGGCTCGAAATGGCGCGACAGCGACCGTCATCGGCTCGAAGATCTACGTATTCGGCGGAGCAGGAAAAACCAGCCCTGATGCCCTATCTCCTGTCCTTTTTGATACAGTTTACCAGTTTGATTCCCTTTCAGACCGTTGGAGTATGGTAGAGACTCAAAGCCCTGTTGGTCTGCTCGGCGCTGCTTCATACTCGCCTAATGGCAATCAGGTGATTTTCTTTGGTGGTTACAACAAGCGATTTTTTGATCAGTACCTCTCGGACATTAATACTACCGATAAAAAAGCACAGCCTGACAAATGGCAGTCCATTGTCGATCGATACATGGGCATGGCACCTCGCGATTACAACTGGAACGATCTTGTCATTAGTTATTCGCCAAGTACCAACACATGGAAGACTGAGGGCACCAACCCTTACATTCCAAATTGCGGCTCTGCACTCGTTGCCAACAATGCTATCGCCACCTTAATCAGCGGAGAAATCAAACCTGGTTTGAGAACGGCAGAGGTGAAGCAATACCAATATGGTAAACCACAGCCTTGGACAAGCCTTTATGCACTTCCAGCACCGAGCGATTCAACCCGTCAGGAAGGGGTAGCCGGTGCCTATAGTGGCATGAGCAATGGTGCGATGATCGTTGCCGGCGGAGCAAACTTCCATGGGGCGACAAAGGCCTTCGAGCAAGGGAAGCTATTTGCACACAATGGATTTAGCAAAGCCTTTAACCCTGAGATCTATGTACTTGTCGATAATTTGTGGCAACAAGCAAATAACCTACCCACTGGCTTAGCTTACGGTGCGTCGTTTACCACTAAGTCTGGTGTGTTGATAGCAGGGGGAGAACAGACAGATCGCTCCGCGAGCAATAAGGTATATCTGCTGAGCTGGAACGGAAAGAGTGTCGATATTCAAGACTAGGGAGCCTTAAGTATGGCGATTCAACTTTCTCATTTACCTTCATTTCCTGTCCCAATAAAAAACGGTGTTGGAGGACTGCTTGGCCGCCGCCTCTACGCTGGCCTTGGCAGTGCAGGGACGCGCTTTTTTTATTTGGATGTCGATAAGCAGCCGCTTTGCTGGAAGCCTGCTCCCTCTTTTCCTGGTGTCGCGAGGAATGATGCGGTTTGTGCATCCAATGGCCGTGAGATGTACATTTTCTCCGGTGCTGGAAAACTCAACCCAGAGGATCCACTTACCGTACTTATGGATGGCTATGTATTTTCATTAAAAACCGAAACTTGGCAGAAAATCGACACTAGGCTCCCCGTAGGATTACTGGGCGCTAGTGCTGACTTTGTTGATGAGAATAACTTGCTGTTCTTTGGCGGGTATTGCAAAGAAGTATTCGATCGCCTATTTGCCGAGCTCGCCAGTTGTACAGGAGCCACAGAGAAGCAGCGCACTTTGGAAGCGTTCATGTCTCAGCCTATTGACCGCTATGGCTGGAACCAAGACATTTGGCAATTTGATATCGCCAATCCGAATTGGCACCTCTATGGCGATAACCCCAACGGTGCAACTTGTGGGGCGAGTCTGGTCAAACACAAGCATCAGTTTATTTTGATCGAAGGCGAAATCAAGCCAGGGCTGAGAAGCCTTAAGACCACAGGTTATCACTTCCAAGGAGGACAAAAGCTATCCACGCAGGCTCTACCACGGATAGTCGACCAATATGATGGTCACGAAGGTATCGCTGGAGCTTATTCCGGCCTCATCAACGACACGATCACACTAGTAGGGGGCGCATATTTTATTGGTAGCCAATCCAATTTCGCTCAAGGTCAAAACTACAGCCATCAGGGGCTCACTAAGCATTACAGTGAGAGCATATGGCAGCTGGATAGCGATGATGGATGGAAAGAAGCGGCAAAAATGCCAGAAGGGTGCGCTTACGGCGTCAGTATCATGGTTGACGACAGCTTGATAGTGATTGGCGGAGAGCTAGCCAGCGGCTGCGCTAGTGACCGCTGCTTGGCCATCTCCGATACCAGCCGCGAAAGCTCGGTGTGTTAAACCTAAAATCCTAATAAAAAAGGGGCTAGGGTATCCCCCAGCCCCTTTCACTTCAGCGAGTTATTACGGATCAACCTTAATCACGTTCATGGTATCAAGTTGATTGAGTAACTCTGTTTGATGATTACCCGGATCATTGATCACGCTAGCATCCGAGATCCCAAGCTCATTCCATCCAACACCTTCTAAGGTAATGTCTGTTTGTTCACCATTGTTGGTGACGCTAATTACCGTTGTCGCGTTGTCCATGGCATCTGCAGGGTCATCAGTTACAGAAATGCTGATATTTCCAAGTAAGTCGCCAATGTTGTCGTGCACTGGTAATAGATCAGAAATGTCCAAGATATCGCTGCCAACACTAAAGTCAGTAACGGTCTGTTCTGCAGGATCTGCAGTCGTCCCCGCCGCATCTTCGGTAAACAAAAACAAGTCATGACCATCCCCACCGGTGAGGATGTCATTACCGCCACCGCCAAATAGGATGTCACTGTCATCGGTACCCACAATGGTTTCCGTAGTCGCAGAGTCCGTACCAATCTTTATCTGATCTGGCAGGGTTAACTGTTCAGATTGATACAGCGCAACCAAGACTTCTGTTGGCGTGAAATCACTCACCTCACTTGGCGTTACACCAAGCAGGGTATGCAGTGCGATGCCTTCAAGAACGATGGATTGCAACACGACGCCATTGTCGGAAATCTCGAACACCGTATTGCCACTTTGCTCTGACACGCTGAGCTGTTCGGTGAGCAACTGATCATCTTTAAATGCGACCGCCGTTAAATCGACGACATCGTGTTTAATGTTTGGATCACTGGTTGTGAAGTCACGTACATCAAAGTCTTTGATGGTGTCCGTGCCGGCCAGGTTCGCAGTTTCCCAACGGAAGGTGTCTTGCGAGTCATTATCGCTACTAATACCGCCACCAGCCGGGATGGTATTACCAAACATCCATTCATCGTCTGACGTTGCGACTAAGATGTCATCTAGCGCACTGTCACCACGCAATCCTTGATTGCCCGTTACCGTAATGGTGATTGGTTGCTCAAGCGACGTTAGGCCATCACTCACATCGATAATAAAGTTATCGGTGTCAGTATCGCCCGCAGCGAGCGCGTTGCTATTTCCAGCAATCAGCACATAGGCCCAGATGCCGGTGGCAATGTTAAAGGTCAAGGTACCGTATGTCCCTGTTGCAGTATAAACATCCCCCACTAAAGTACCGCCACGTAGAGAACGGGTAACTGTGCTGTCCACGTCCAACGCGGTGACGGTTCCTGTCGCTGAGTCGGTCACACCTTCCTGAACGCCAGCAGACACAGTGCCACCAATTACAGGGGCATCGTTCGTCCCCTGAATTCTCACTGTGACCGTTGAGGCTGTGCCATCCACTGATTTCACGTTGAAGGTATCCACCGCAACCACTCCATCAGCGAGCGAGTTAAGCGCATCGTTTGCGGTGAACGTCCAATTACCATTTACATCGATGGAGAAGCGGCCGTATGTCCCTTGGGTATCCGTCTGGTCGATAAATTGATTATCGGTATTGTCTACGTCGGTCGCAGTGAGCACACCACCTGTCGACAATACCGAATCTGATTCAACCAGGGTGATATCAGCAGAGCTTACGACAGCGGCATCGTTCGTCCCTTGAATGGTCACTTTCACCGTCGATACCGTGCCATCAATCGACTGTACATTGAACGAATCAACCACTGAGTCACCAACGTTGAGACTATCGAATGCCTCGTTAGCATCATAGCTCCACACGCCATCTTCATCGATGCTAAATACGCCATGAGCGCCAGCAATACTGGCTTGTGCCAAGAACTTGTTATCCAAGTTATCTGGGTCGCTCGACGTTAATGTGCCTCCGGTACTTAACGCAGCATCGGTTTCAGCGATCACTCGGTCGACAGCACTAATAGTCGCGGCATCATTGGTGCCATTGATGGTCACTTTGACACTCGACTCAGTCCCATCCGCCGACTTAACGATAAAGGTGTCGGATACTGATTCGCCACTATTGAGGCCATCAAAGGCTTGATTTGCGGTATAGCTCCATACACCGTTGGCATCAATTGAGAAAGTACCATTGGTGCCAGCCACGTTGTTCTGTGGGATGAACGTATTATCTGGATTATCGACATCTGTTGCCGTCAACGTGCCACCGGTCGTCAATGCAATGTCGCTCTCTTGCAGACTGACATCCGCCGAATCAACCGTTGCTGCGTCGTTGCTACCCGTAATACCGATGGTTACTTGCGACTGGGTGCCGTCGATAGAGAACACATCAAACACCTCTTCAACGCGTACACCATCTGCAAGGTTATCAAAGGCGCTGTTGGCCTCAAACGTCCACACGCCCGATGCGCTCAGCGTAAAGGTACCTAACGTGCCAACCGTGCTGCTTTGGGCGATAAAACTGTTATCTGGATTATCTGGATCAACAGAGGTTAGCGTACCACCAGCCGTTAGAACGCTGTCAGTCTCTGTTAGCTCTTGGCTCGCAGCGCTTATAGTCGAGGCATCATTGGTACCGTTGATCTGTACCGTTACCGTGGAAGGAGTGCCGTCTACCGAAGTAACATTAAAGGTCTCTTTGACATGCTCACCCACATTCAAGTTATCGAAGGAGTCATTCGCAACGAACGTCCAAACGCCGTTAGCGTCGATGGAGAAGCTGCCGTAGGTTCCTACTTCACTTGATGGGGTGAAAGTGTTGTCCGGATTATCCACATCCGACGCCGTCAAGGTATCACTGATGGTTAACGCTGCATCGGTTTCATCGGTGACAACAGAGCCTACACTGACCTGTGCAGCATCATTGGTCCCTTCGATTTTCACCGTTACTGACGTTGGCGTACCATCAATGGTGGTCACTTGGAATGTTTCCGAAACACTTTGTCCAACGTTAAGCGAGTCATACGCTTCGTCTGCAACGAATGTCCACTGACCATCCGCTTGCACGCTGAACTTACCATAAGTACCCTGAACATCGGTTTGCACCGTAAAGGTATCATCAGGGTTATCAACATCGGTCGAATCTAGGTTGCCAGACAATGTCAGCGCCGCATTGGTCTCATCCAGAGTCTGAGAGTCTGGGCTAACAATGGCAGCATCATTACGACCTTGCACAGTAATATCAATCGATTGAGTGATCGCATCACCTTGGGCTGCGCCGCCAACTAAGCTCTCAATATATAAATCAAAGCTTTCGCTGACTGGACCATCGTTAAGTGAATCAACTTTAGCCTGATCGATCACGTACTCCCACTTCACCGTATCGTCTGTATCGCCGTCGATGAGTTTCAACGTGCCGTATGTGCCGACGATTTCGGTCACCATCCCAGTGCCGCTCAGGCTATAGCTATGCGTATCACTTTGGTCGACATCGGCAATTTTCACTTCACCCGTTGCCGTACCCGATTCGGCACCTGTTGGATCTTCAAATACAGTACCTGTCGCGACGGTATCACCGGCAACCACCGTTGGTGCATCGTTTGTACCCGTAACTTGGAACTCAACCGTAATGGTATTACTTGCACCATGCTCATCGGTCACTTTGACCTCATAAGTCAATGGTGACGGTAGCGTTTCGCCTTCAGACAAGTACTCAAAATCGCCGGTAAGATCAAACGTCCATGCCCCCGTTGTAGGGTCAACACTCAAGTCACCACGCGGGTCACCGGAGACGACTTCCCAAAGATGATCATCGGCAATATTCACCGTATCCACATCACCATCATCAAACACGCCTGATAGCTGAGTATTGGTGTTTTCAGTGGCCATCTGCTGACCGATATCGACGATTTTCGGTGCATCATTGGTGCCAACGATTGTGATTGAAATCAGGTGTTCATTGGATTCGTTTGTCGCGGCAACACCTGAGTCATCCGTGGCCACCACGCTCACTTCAATGGTCTTAGTCTGACCTTTCGCGAGAGCATTGATTTCTGCGTTATCCGGGTCTACTTCAAACTGCCATTTGCCATTGCTATCAATCGTGAAGTTACCGAAGTCGGTGTCTTGTTTAACCGAGAAGGAGTGAGTATCACCCACATCGACATCGGCAACCGTCACTTTTCCGCTTGCCGTGCTACCTATGGTGTCACTAACGGAACCCGTAACCGCACCGGATAATGTTGGTCTATCATTGGAGCCTGTCACTGTCACTTCAACGGTTTGAGTCACCTCTGCGCCAAAGTTGTCTGTTGCTCGAATCGTAAACTCTTCAGTGACAGAGACCCCCTCACCTAATGCTTGTACGTGTGCTGCATCATTGTAAAGCTCATACGTCCATGTGTTTGTATTTGGGTCGACGACAAAGTGACCATAGGTACCGTTCAAATCGGCAGCGGTTAAGGTCACGGTATCATTCGTATCCACATCGTCTAAGACAATGTCTTTGCTGACCGAAACCACACCAGCACCACCAATATCATCTTCGATGACGGCACCATCTTGCGTCGACATCGTTGGCGGCTGATTTTCACCTTGAATTTTAATGGTGAGAGTTTGAGTCTCAGTCAAACCACTTGGATCAGTAACGGTGACTTCCCAGCTTTGTTGAATGAAATCATTGACTCCGGCTCCTAGTGCAATGATGTCATTGTTGTCAGGGTTAACGACATAAGACCAGGATCCATCATTGTTGAAGGTAAGTGTACCGTAGTCATTGTTGACGTTACCGTTTGGCGTTGCAGTCCAAGTGTGTAAGCCTTGATCTTGAGTATCAACATCAGAAACCGTTAACTGACCAGCTATCGTTTGGTCAGCATCGTCAGCAACAATGGTTTTTTCCACATTGGCCTGAAGAGTCGGAGCGTCGTTCTGACCATTAACGTTGACTACAATTTCCAACGTTTGCGGCAGGCCATTATCATCAACGACAGTTTTACCGTATTGGTCTACGGCATACACTTCAAACACATCTTGTCGTGTTTCACCTTCTTGCAGCGACTGAACGGCATTGCTGTCGTTGTCGAGCGTAAAGACCCATGAACCATCAGGATAAACATTAATGCTGCCGTAAGTGCCACTGCCATCAATCAACGTCCAAGTGATTTGATCACCAAGGCCAAGTGCAGGGTCAAGCTCTAACGAGCCGCCTGAATCCGCTGAAGTGATGATAATGTCGGCAGCGCCGGTTCCTGTTTCCGATGAGTCGTCATTATCTTCATTCGCTGTCACCGTTTCGATAATGATTTTTTCATCGCCTGGATTGGGGTTATTGGCATCTTCTGCTGAGCCGACAATTTTCACTTTAACTTCACGAATGTCGGTTTTTGTCGTCAATGACTCACTCGGGTCGGTATCGGTTACTCTTACAAAGAAGCTATCAAACACTTCCTCTTCAGCAGGAAGCTCTACACCAGGATCTAGGACATAGACCCACTCACCTGTTGCTGGGTCTATAGAAAAATCGCCATATGAGCCTTGACCATTAATCACAGACCATTCATGTGTTTCTCCAAAATCTGGATCGTACACACTGAGACTACCGCTTATCGACGTCGTCACATCTTCTTTAGCTTCGCCAAGATCTATGGTGCCATTTTCAAAGTTACCGCTATCTGAATCGACGGTAATTTCTGGTTTGTCCGCTTTACCTTCAATAGTTACTGTGACATTGACGTAATTGCCGTTCTCATCAGTCACGCGCCAAGTTTCTGTTGCGGTTTGCCCATCTTCAAGGCCTTGAGTCAGCGGCGAGTCGTTGTCTAATTGATAGGTCCAGCTGCCATTGCTAGCCACCAAATTACCGTAGATGCCACCAGTGATTGGAGACGTGGTTAAATCGCCCACTAAAGGAGTTGAAGCATCATCATCGTTGTCGGTATCGGTTAGCTTGTCGTCTTCAATGACATCCAACTGCGATACATCAACTAATGAACCACCGCCACCACCGCCACTTGGATCGTTTTGACCGATCACATTGATAACGACAGGGTAGCGCTCAGAGACACCACCTTCATTGTCAGTCGCCACCACGTAGAAGGTTTCGGTTTCCGTTTGACCTGCAGCCAACGCCTGCGTCGTACTCAATGAATTATCAATAACATAGGTCCACTTACCATTGTTATCGACGGTCAATGTTCCGTATTGACCTAAGCCTGTGCCTTCAATCGACCACGCTTTGATACTGCTGTTGTTATCAACATCTGAGGCGGCCAATTGTCCTTCTGCACGAGTTAAGTCGACCCCAAAGATATCGGCTGTACCATCTTCAACTACAGTACCTTCGTTGTCACCGGAAACATCAGGATTGTCATTGCGACCTTCGAGAGTAATGGTGATGTCTTGCGTAATGGTTGACCCATTTTGGTCTTGAGCCAGAACGGTAAACACTTCGGTTTGTGTTTCACCATCAGCTAACGCTTGTAAGATGTCGTTGTTTGGCGTGAACTCCCAATTGCCGTCTTTGTCTATCGACAAATCACCACGCAGACCGTTATAGACGTTGTGCGTTTGACCTGCATCGATAACAAATTCCGCGAAGTCATCGTTGTCAACATCATTGAGAATCGCCTGACCAGAAACCACCGTGTTGTCATCAGATGGATCATCTGGCGTATCGTTATCTTCTATGAAGCGTCCCGTCACGTCACCTGTCACTGTCGGCGCGTCATTTTGCCCTTCAATGCGTATGGTGACCTGCTCAGTGGAAGTCGCTCCGTGGATATCAGTCACTGTGACTTCAAAAGTGTCGGTGACAATTTCACCCGGTTTTAGGGCTTTGATTTCCGCCAGCTTGCTTGGCTGGTCGTAAGTGAACGTCCAGCGTCCATCGGAAGCGATTGTCAGCGTACCGTACTCGCCGCGGCCGTTATTGTCATCAGTGATTTCCCATAGATGAGTATCGTCAGCATCGACATCGCCAGGATTAAGCTGACCCGACTCTACGTAGTTGCCCGCTTCAATGTCATCTTCTTGTATTGTACGAGTCTGAGCACCACGAATATTTGGCGCATCATTTTCACCGACGATATTGATGGTGATGTCTTGAATCGACTCATGACCAAACTTGTCCAGCACTCGAATACGCACGGTGTCTTCCAGCGTGTCACCCTTATCAAGTGAATCCACGGCCAGAGCGTTATTATTAAGTACATACTGCCAAGTGCCCGACGCTTCATCGATACTAAATGTACCGTATTGACCGCCGTCCAAAACGCTCCAAGTCACTACTTCATTGAGATCAGGATCACCGCCGCCAATCACGTTGCTATCGAGCTGACCTTGATTTGGCACGCCTGCGATGATGGTGCCACTTAGGTTGGCTCCATCTTCAATAACGGTGTAACTCGGCTGCACTGAGATTTCTGGATCGGTATTGGTACCGGCAATGGTGACGTTAACGGTAATGGTGTCAGTCAGGCCGCCTTCGTCAGTGACAATGATTTCGAAACTGTCGACACGGCTTTCACCCGGCGGGATCTTTCGGGTGGCATCCCAGTCACTTTGCAACTGATACGTCCATCGACCATTGTCGTCAACCGACATATAGCCGTAGGTACCGCTTGCTTGGCCTGTCGCCTGATCTTCGTTTTCGACTGTCCAGGTATGAGAGTCCGTAGTATCAATGTCACTGACCGTAAGCGCACCTGTCGCACTTGAGCGTGCGTTCGTCGCTTCAATCACACTGCCAGATGTATCACCTTTAACATCTGGTGCATCATTGGTGCCTTTAATCGTCACAGTAATTGTTTGGGTTGCGGTGCTGTCGCTTTGACCCGAATCATCTTTCACAGTAACGGTAAAGGTATCGGTTAACGTCTCACTATCAACGCCTTTCAAACCCTGAACGGTCGGGTTGCTATTGTTGAGGGTGTATACCCACTCGCCAGTTTGTGGATCGATGGAAATATTACCGTATTGCCCTTTGGTCGAGTTGATTGACCAAGTGTGGTCATCACCAATATCGACATCGCCGTCCGTCAGCGTACCCGATGTGGTGATTGGGTTGGCAGGGTTATCATCAGGATGTACATCTTCCGTCACTTCACCGGCTAAGGTTCCGCCAATCACTGGACGATCGTTGTCGCCGTTAACAGTAATGGTGATGGTTTTGGTGCTCACCGCGTTGTATTTGTCGGTGACGCTCACTGAGAATGTTTCAGTAACGACACTGTCGTGAGCAAGGGCATCTACAGAGGCTTTTTGGCCATCACTCACGCCCATCGTATACTCCCACTCACCGGTCGTTGGATTCAGCGTCAAGGTACCATAGGTACCTACACCCGCATTGGTGTCGTTAATCTGCCACGCTTCAGTTTCATTGAGATCCGGATCGTTCGCGCCTAAGTCAGCGCCAACGGTTTGACCATACCCATTCACTTCATACAGTACGCCAGTACGCACACCATCAATGTCTGGAGCGTCATTGGTACCAATAACGTCAATGCTGACTTCGAACACCTTAGTTGCCGTGCCATCTGTGACACTGACCTGGAATATTTGCTCACCAAATTGAGAATCCGCTGGATAGGTAACGTTATCCTCTAAATGCTCCGCACGATTTGGAACAAGCGTGTAAGTCCACTTACCATTCTGATCGATAGTTAAATCGCCAAGCACACCAACGGGATTCAACACTTCAAACTCAAACGTGTCCAAAGTATCGAGATCGCTAACGTCAATGACACCATCTTCGGTAATGTTGAGGTCTTCAACGACTGTCGCGCTATCATCACCCGTCAATACCAACGCATCATTGGTACCAGTAATATTAATCGTGACGTCTTTGGTGCGAGTACCGCCGTTGCCATCGTCGACAAGAACCGTAAAGGTCTCCGTAACGAGCTCATCTTTTTGCAACGAATCGGCTTTGTCGTTATCGAGAATGTACTCCCAAGTGCCCGTAGAGGCATTGATTGAGAACGAGCCATACTGTCCGTCTGAACTGCCAACGACAGACCAGGTATGCACATCAGTCGCATCCGCATCTCTTGGGTTGAGATCGCCAGTTGCTTTAACTTCGCTATCATCTCCTTCGACATTCTCAGTAATAGAGTCGGAGCTCTTACCACGGATATTGGGACGATCATTAGTACCAGTAATCGTGATAGTGATGGTTTCAAAGGACGTGCCATCAACAGAGTAAACACGAAACGACTCTTCCATGGTTTCATCCACACCAAGGCGCTGAATCGCGCTCTCGCGAGTGTTCACTTGATAATCCCAGTCACCAAGAGCATCAATAGTTAAAGTACCGAGAGGGGAACCGACTGGTTCAACGGTAGTGTTGAAGATGCTCTCTCCGGTATCAACGTCATCGACACGAAGTGACCCTTCACTGGTGATATAACGAACACCATTTTCTCGCGTGACATTTCTGTCTTCAACCACATCACCAGTATTGGTACCAGAGATCGTTGGCTGATCATTGGTACCATTGATGGTCACCGTGAGAGTTTGGCTAATGTAGGCATCTCGGTCATCGATTATGAAGGCATCAATATCTACCGTTGTCGACTCTCCAGCTCTTAGTGCTTGGGTGGCAGGTTTTGTGTTATCCAGTTCAAACGACCATGAACCATCACTGTTGATGGTAAAGGTACCGTATTGATTTTCAACGCTGGTTGCCGTGCTGTCATTAGAATCAAAGGCATAGCTCAACTGCGCATTATCCGCGAGATCATAATCATCAGCGTTAATTTGTCCGTCAGCTCGTTGATCGCCCGCTTCGTTCAGTCCAGATTCTTTGACTGAATCGGCAAATACCCCTCCGGACGTTAGGTACGGTTTGTCGTTGGTGCCCTGAATGGTAATGGTGACCTGCTGGGTTGCAGTGGCGTTCTGATCATCGGTTACCACAACATCAAACGTCACCGTAGCGGTCTCATTTTCTTCTAACGCTTGAGTTGCATCTGCACCATTGCTTAGCTCAAATTTCCACACACCATTTTGATCAACTGTAGCGGTGCCGTAAGGGTTAGTGGCATTCGCTACGGAGTAATCCAAAACGTCGTTATCGGGTAGGTCGATATCGCTAGCTACAATCTGGCCTTCGATACTTGGCGTACCTAGGACAACACCCCCTGTATCTTCATGTCCAGATTCCACCACGGTTCCATCAGGATCACTCGTACCCGCAATGACTGGCGCATCATTCGTACCAATAATGGTCACCGTTATGGTGTGCGGAGTGCCATCTTCAGACAAGACAGTGAATGTTTCAGTTGCCGTTTCACCCTGCCCCAAATACTCAACATTGGCGTTCGGTATTTGGTAATTCCACGCTCCATTGGTGGTAATAGTCAATGTACCAAGCGCTTGATCTGCCGCAGCGCCTTCAACGGTACTGGTTGATGTAAAGGTATTCGGATTGGTATTGAAGACCTCTTCATTCGTACCATCGACATCAGACAATTCCAGCACGCCACTGTCTGACAGTGTGACTTGGGTGTCATCTTCGGTGACGCTGCCTATAGATTCAGATGGATCACTGATCAGCACGGAACCGTCATTAACACCGACGATATCGACCGTAATGCTGTGTGTGGTGTTATTGTCGGTTTCAACGGTAAAGGTTTGAGTTGCACGCTCACCCGCAGCGAGCCCTTGCACATTAGCGCTGCCGTTTGGAATTTTGTACGTCCAATTACCCGCAGAGTCTATGGTTAACGCCCCGTCGGTAAAGTTTCCAGCTGCTGCGGTCAAGGTAGCAGGAACGAAAGCTCCCTCTCCAAGGTCGACATCACTTATCGTCGCCTGTGATGTGAAATTCAAATCTCCGTTCGCATCTATTTGCGTTGCTTGGTCTTCAGTAAGTTCTATATACGACAGACCGCCGATCTGAGGGGCGTCATTGGTGCCATTGATGGTAACGACAACATTGTGGGGAGTGCCATCTTCACTGAGAACTTGGAAAGTCTCTGTTCTGGTATCGCCCGCACCAAGTTGCTGAACTTCAGTGGCGGTATTATCGACTTCATAACTCCAAGCACCGGTCGCTGTAATGGTGAGAGTACCAATAGGTGTGATGCCCCCTACAGTCACTGGCGTGACAGTGGTTTGGAACTTAGCTTCGCCTGTATCCACATCAGAAATAGTAAGCTGACCATTATCTTTAAGAAGGCCGCCAGGCTGAACATTGATGTCTTCAATAACTAAGCCTACTGCATCGCCATCTATAACAGGCAGGTCATTGGTGCCTTGAATGGTCACTTCGATGGTTTCGGTTTTAGAGCCATCGATAGAGGTAACAGTGAATCGATTGACGCGCGTATCGCCGTCTCCTAGAGATTGGATCTCCTGAAGTGCGTTGGAGACTTGATAAGACCAGTCGCCATCTTCGGTGATGGTTAAGGTGCCAAGCGGAAGCTGACCGTTGTCGTTCGCGACACTAGTGACTGTAGTGCTGAATTTATTCTCGCCAGCATCATTATCGGTAATGGTGAGCGAAAGATTATCGCCAGCAGTGAGAAGACCAGCATCTACATCATTGTCCTCTTTCACCGTATCTGTCGTTGGACCGGTGATGAAGGTTTCATCTTCGGTGCCGTTGATGGTGACGGCAATCGTGTGTTCAGTGCCATCAGCAGACGTGACAGTGAACTCTTCTATGACTTTATCACCATCATCCAACGCTTGAACGGCGGTTAACGTGTTATCCAGCGTATAAGTCCAAGTGCCGTCGGCCGTAATGGTGAGCGAACCTAGCGTGGTGCCCACTGGCGTTGCGGTACCTGCATTAAAGACGTTCTCACCGGCATCTTCATCGGTAATCACTAGCTTATCTGTGGCCACTAAGGTATCGCTTGGAGCTACAACGGCGTCTTCGGTTACCGCCCCAGACTCTCCGCTGACAATGGACGGCGCGCCATCAACACCCGTAATCGTCACTACTATGGTTTGACTCACGGAACCATCAATAGAAGTCACTTGGAACACTTCATCGCGAGTAATACCGTCACCCAGCTCTTGCACGCCAGTGAGGGAGTTATCGACGGTGTAGGTCCAGTTACCATTGCCATCTATGGTGAGATTGCCTAGAGGCGATTGACCATCGCCATTATTGAGCTGGGTGACGGTGGTGTTGAATAGAGCTTCACCCGCATCAAGGTCGGCAATACTCAGGCTGCCTGAATCGGTGAGGATACCGGCGGTATCTTCAGTGACAGCACCTGGCTGGTAATTACTGATGATCGTCGGGTCTTCAGTGCCGTTAACTGTGACATCGATTTGATGTTCAGTGCCATCGGCGGATGTCACCGTAAACGACTCAGTTAGGCTAGTACCGACATCAAGAGCTTGAATTTGCGGCAGTGAGTTATCGACTTTATAAGTCCAAACGCCAGCTGCATCAATGGTCAAGGTGCCAAGCGTTGTGCCGACCGGCGTTGCCGTGCCCGCATTGAACACTTCTTCACCGGTATCATCATCAGAAATCACAAGGGTATTAGTCGCGACGATGTTGCCGTCGCCATCCACCAAGACGTCTTCTTGAGCGATAACAGAATCGCCCGACGTGATAGTCGGCACATCGTTAACACCATTGATGGTAATGACGATATTTTGTGGGGTGCCGTCTTCACTCAATACTTGGAATGTCTCGGTGAGTGAGTCACCCTCGCCTAATCCCTGAACCGTTGGATTAGTGTTATCAACTTCGTAGTTCCACGCACCGGTTTCGGTGATGGTGAGCGTTCCAAGAACGCTTCCTACTGGCGTCACGACCGTTTGGAACTTGGCTTCGCCAGTATCTGCGTCAGAAATAGTCAACTGGCCGTTATCTTTAAGGACGTCACCCGTTTGTACTTCAAAATCTTCGGTAACGCTGCCCACGGCATTGCCGCCAATAAGAGGCAAGTCGTTGGTACCTTGAATCGTGACTTCAATGGTTTCGGTTTTAGAGCCATCAATAGACGTTACAGTGAATCGCTCGACACGCGTATCGCCATCGCCGAGGGATTGGATCTCTTGCAGTGCATTGGAAACTTGATACGACCAATCACCATCTTCAGTAATGGTTAAGGTACCAAGCGGAAGCTGACCATTGTCGTTCGCGACACTGGTCACTGAAGTACTGAACTTGTTCTCACCAGCATCGTTGTCAGTAATGGTGAGCGACAGATTATCGCCAGCAACAAGAAGACCGGCATCCACATCTGTGTCTTCTTTCACTGTGTCTACCGTTGGACCTGTGATGAAGGTTTCATCTTCGGTGCCGTTGATGGTGACGGCAATCGTGTGTTCAGTGCCATCAGCAGACGTGACGGTGAACTCTTCAATGACTTTATCACCATCATCCAACGCTTGAACGGCGGTTAACGTGTTATCCAGCGTATAAGTCCAAGTGCCATCGGCCGTAATGGTGAGCGAACCTAGCGTGGTACCCACTGGCGTTGCGGCTCCGGCATCAAAGACGTTCTCACCGGCATCTTCATCGGTAATCACTAGCTTATCTGTGGCCACTAAGGTATCGCTTGGAGCTACAACGGCGTCTTCGGTGACATCTCCCGATTCTCCGTTGACGATCGACGGCGCGCCATCAACACCCGTAATCGTCACTACTATGGTTTGACTCACAGAGCCATCAATGGAAGTCACTTGGAACACTTCATCGCGAGTAATACCGTCACCCAGCTCTTGCACGCCAGTGAGGGAGTTATCGACCGTGTAGGTCCAGTTACCATTGGCGTCTATGGTGAGATTGCCTAGCGGCGATTGACCATCACCATTGTTGAGCTGAGTGACGGTGGTGTTGAACAGGGCTTCACCGGAATCAAGGTCAGTAATCGTTAGACTGCCTGAGTCGGTGAGGACACCCGCCGCATCTTCAGTCACTGCACCTGGCTGGTAATTACTGATGATCGTCGGGTCTTCAGTACCATTAACCGTGACATCGATTTGATGTTCAGTGCCATCGGCGGATGTCACCGTAAACGACTCAGTTAGGCTAGTACCGACATCAAGAGCTTGAATTTGCGGTAGGGAATTATCGACCTTGTACGTCCAAACGCCAGCTGCATCTATGGTCAAGGTGCCAAGCGTTGTGCCGACCGGCGTTGCGGCGCCTGCATTAAACACCTCTTCGCCGGTATCATCATCTGAAATCACAAGGGTATTAGTCGCGACGATGTTGCCGTCGCCATCCACCAAGACGTCTTCTTGAGCAAGAACAGAGTCGCCTGAAACAATGGTTGGAATATCGTTAACACCATTAATAGTGATGACGATGTTTTGCGGGGTGCCGTCTTCACTCAATACTTGGAATGTCTCGGTGAGTGAGTCACCCTCGCCTAATCCCTGAACCGTTGGATTAGTGTTATCAACTTCGTAGTTCCACGCACCGGTTTCGGTGATGGTGAGCGTTCCAAGAACGCTTCCTACTGGCGTCACGACCGTTTGGAACTTGGCTTCGCCAGTATCTGCGTCAGAAATAGTCAACTGGCCGTTATCTTTAAGGACGTCACCCGTTTGTACTTCAAAATCTTCGGTAACGCTGCCCACGGCATTGCCGCCAATAAGAGGCAAGTCGTTGGTACCTTGAATCGTGACTTCAATGGTTTCCGTTTTTGAACCATCGATAGACGTCACAGTGAATCGCTCGACGCGCGTATCGCCGTCGCCGAGGGACTGGATCTCTTGCAGTGCATTGGAAACTTGATACGACCAGTCACCATCTTCAGTAATGGTTAAGGTACCAAGCGGAAGCTGACCATTGTCGTTCGCGACACTGGTCACTGTGGTACTGAATTTATTCTCGCCAGCATCGTTGTCAGTAATGGTGAGCGACAGATTGTCGCCCGCAATCAGAAGACCTGCATCCACATCAGTGTCTTCTTTCACCGTATCTGTCGTTGGACCGGTGATGAAGGTTTCATCTTCGGTGCCGTTGATGGTGACGGCAATCGTGTGTTCGGTGCCATCAGCAGACGTGACGGTGAACTCTTCTATGACTTTGTCGCCATCATCCAACGCCTGAACGGCTGAGAGTGTGTTATCCAGCGTGTAAGTCCAAGTGCCGTCGGCCGTAATGGTGAGCGAACCTAGCGTGGTGCCCACTGGCGTTGCGGTACCGGCATCAAAGACGTTCTCACCGGCATCTTCATCGGTAATCACTAGCTTATCTGTGGCCACTAAGGTATCGCTAGGAGCTACAACGGCGTCTTCGGTTACCGCCCCAGACTCTCCGCTGACAATGGACGGCGCGCCATCAACACCCGTAATCGTGACCACGATGGTTTGACTCACAGAGCCATCAATGGAAGTCACTTGGAACACTTCATCGCGAGTAATACCGTCACCCAGCTCTTGCACGCCAGTGAGGGAGTTATCGACGGTGTAGGTCCAGTTACCATTAGCGTCTATGATGAGATTGCCTAGAGGCGATTGACCATCGCCATTATTGAGCTTGGTGACGGTGGTGTTGAATAGAGCTTCACCCGCATCAAGGTCGGTAATACTCAGGCTGCCTGAATCGGTGAGGATACCGGCGGTATCTTCAGTCACTGCACCAGGCTGATAGTTACTGATAATGGTTGGATCTTCGGTGCCGTTAACCGTGACATCGATTTGATGTTCGGTGCCATCGGCAGACGTGACAGTAAAGGATTCTGTCAGGCTCGTGCCGACATCCAATGCTTGGATTTGCGGTAGGGAATTATCGACTTTGTAGGTCCAGACGCCCGCCGCATCTATGGTTAAGGTGCCAAGTGTTGTGCCAACCGGAGTCGCTGTGCCAGCATTAAACACTTCCTCACCAGCATCATCATCGGAAATCACTAAGGTATTGGTCGCAACAATGTTGCCGTCGCCATCCACCGCGACATCTTCTTGAGCAAGAACAGAGTCGCCCGACACAATAGTCGGTACATCGTTAACACCATTAATAGTGATGACGATGTTTTGCGGGGTGCCGTCTTCACTCAAGACCTGGAATGTCTCAGTGAGTGAGTCGCCTTCACCTAATCCTTGAACCGTTGGATTGGTGTTATCAACTTCATAGCTCCAAGCACCCGTTTCAGTGATGGTGAGCGTGCCAAGTACAGAGCCAATCGGCGTGACCACGGTTTGGAACTTGGCCTCGCCCGTGTCCGCATCAGAAATAGTCAGCTGACCGTTGTCTTTGAGTAGGTCACCTGTTTGGATTTCGAAGTCTTCAGTCACACTGCCTACGGCATTACCACCAATGAGAGGCAAGTCGTTGGTGCCCTGGATGGTCACTTCGATAGTTTCCGTTTTTGAGCCATCAATAGAGGTAACAGTAAAGCGCTCTACGCGAGTATCACCGTCGCCGAGAGATTGGATCTCCTGAAGTGCATTCGAGACTTGATAAGACCAGTCGCCATCTTCGGTGATGGTTAAAGTGCCTAGTGGAAGCTGACCATTGTCATTAACAACGCTGGTCACTGTGGTACTGAATTTATTCTCGCCAGCGTCATTGTCGGTAATGGTGAGCGACAGATTATCGCCCGCAATCAGAAGACCTGCATCTACATCGGTGTCTTCTTTCACTGTGTCGGTCGTTGGGCCGGTGATGATGGTTTCATCTTCGGTGCCGCTGATAGTCACTGCGATGGTGTGCTCGGTGCCATCAGCAGACGTCACTGTGAACTCTTCAATGACTTGGTCGCCATCATCCAGTGCTTGAACCGCAGTAAGTGTATTATCCAGCGTGTAGGTCCAAGTACCATCAGCCGTGATGGTGAGCGAACCTAGCGTGGTGCCCACTGGCGTTGCGGTACCTGCATCAAAGACGTTCTCACCGGCATCTTCATCAGCGATAACTAGCTTATCCGTAGCCACTAACGTATCGCTAGGTGTGACAGCTGCATCCTCAGTCACAGCTCCCGATTCGCCGCTGACAATCGACGGTGCACCATTCACACCGGTAATGGTCACTACGATGGTTTGGCTCACAGAGCCATCAATTGAGGTCACTTGGAACACTTCATCGCGAGTAATACCATCACCCAGCTCTTGCACACCAGTGAGGGAGTTATCGACCGTGTAGGTCCAGTTACCATTGGCATCAATGGTGAGATTGCCTAGAGGCGATTGACCATCACCATTATTGAGTTTGGTGACCGTGGTATTAAATAGCGCTTCACCCGCATCGAGGTCTGTAATCGTTAGACTGCCTGAATCGGTGAGAATACCCGCCGTATCTTCAGTGACAGCGCCAGGCTGATAGTTACTGATAATGGTTGGATCTTCAGCACCGTTAACCGTAACATCGATTTGATGCTCGGTGCCATCAGCAGACGTGACAGTAAAGGATTCTGTCAGGCTCGTGCCGACATCCAATGCTTGGATTTGCGGTAGGGAATTATCGACTTTGTAGGTCCAGACGCCCGCCGCATCTATGGTTAAGGTGCCAAGTGTTGTGCCAACCGGAGTCGCTGCGCCAGCATTAAACACTTCCTCACCAGCATCATCATCGGAAATCACTAAGGTATTGGTCGCAACAATGTTGCCGTCGCCATCCACCAAGACGTCTTCTTGAGCAAGAACAGAGTCGCCCGACGTGATAGTCGGCACATCGTTAACACCATTAATAGTGATGACGATGTTTTGCGGGGTGCCGTCTTCACTCAAGACCTGGAATGTCTCGGAGAGTGAGTCGCCCTCGCCTAATCCTTGAACCGTTGGATTGGTGTTATCAACTTCGTAGTTCCACGCACCGGTTTCGGTGATGGTGAGCGTTCCAAGAACGCTTCCTACTGGCGTCACGACCGTTTGGAACTTGGCTTCGCCAGTATCTGCGTCAGAAATAGTCAACTGGCCGTTATCTTTAAGGACGTCACCCGTTTGTACTTCAAAATCTTCGGTAACGCTGCCCACGGCATTGCCGCCAATAAGAGGCAAGTCGTTGGTACCTTGAATCGTGACTTCAATGGTTTCGGTTTTAGAGCCATCGATAGAGGTAACAGTGAATCGCTCGACGCGCGTATCGCCGTCTCCTAGAGATTGGATCTCCTGAAGTGCGTTGGAAACTTGATACGACCAGTCGCCATCTTCAGTAATGGTTAAGGTGCCCAGCGGAAGCTGACCATTGTCGTTTGCGACACTGGTGACCGTGGTGCTGAACTTGTTCTCACCAGCATCGTTGTCAGTAATCGTGAGCGACAGATTGTCGCCCGCAATAAGAAGACCTGCATCCACATCAGTGTCTTCTTTCACCGTATCTGTCGTTGGACCGGTGATGAAGGTTTCATCTTCGGTGCCGTTAATGGTGACGGCAATCGTGTGTTCGGTGCCGTCGATAGAGGTAACAGTAAACTCCTCAATAATGGTATCGCCTACATCTAGAGCTTGAACCGCATCTAGAGAGTTATCTACACTGTAAGTCCAAGTACCATCCGTCGCGATCGTAAGCGAGCCAAGCGTTGAGCCTACAGGTGCCGCAGTACCAGCGTTAAAAAGATTTTCGCCAGCATCGGCATCGGTAATCACTAACTGGTCGATAGCAACAAGATCCCCTTCGGAACTGACTACCGCGTCTTCAATGACAGCTCCCGACTCACCACTCACAACAACAGAGGAATCATTGGTGCCTAGTATCGTTATTGTAACTGTCTCTGTACTGCTTGCGCCAAACTCATCAGTGACGGAGACCGTATAGTTAATTGTTTGCGATTCTCCTTCTGCCAAAGACTGAGTTGCATCGGCATCGTTATCAAGCTCAAACTGCCACTTACCTTGCTCATCGATAGTAAGCGTTCCGTATTCCGTCTGGGCTGATTCAATCTGATAGCTGAGAGTGGCATCGGCATCCACATCAGATGCGGACAAAAGACCATTCGCAATATTGTCGCTACCGATCCCATCGCCCTGCTCGGTCACAGTACCAGCAGCATCACCACCGGCATCGAACGTCGGTAAGTCATTAGTACCATTGATAGTTAGGGTTAACGTTTCAGTTGTAACTGCCCCTTTATCGTCTGTAACGGTTACCTCAAATGTGGTGTTTATTGAGTCGCCTTCTTTTAAGCTTTGCGTCGCAGAAGAGCTGTTATCCAAAGTAAATACCCAGTCGCCCGTTTCGGGATCGACTCTAAGCTGACCGTATTCATTGGTATCGTTTTCTACGCCATAAGTCAGCACTGCATCCGTATCATTATCAGAGGCACTAATGCTACCGGAAGCCGTATTCACACCTTCTACAACTTGGCCATCGTCAAGATTACCACTCTCAACTAAGGTACCTTGCCCTACTTCGTCAATAACCGGTATGTCATTGATTGGATTGATTTCTAGTAACACACCACCCGTTTGCACGGAGTCCGGCTGACCCTGCCCATCATCAACGCTATAAGTAAACTGGCCTGCATCTTCACCAAACGTGTACTCTTGGGGCGCATCAAACTGTAGATTCTCAAACTCCTCTTGAGTCAGGGTTTGCCCAAGACTAATCGGCGTGCCATCTGCGAGCGTCACTTGCCCCAGTTTAGGAAGCTCTGTGACTGCAACGGTTAGAGCATCACCATCGGTATCCGTTGGAAAGGTCAACCCTAAATCACTGTCCTGTGACTCTTCATCATAGTTTCGCGCTTCAAATAGAGTGACGGGCGCACTGTTCGTTGCGATATCTAACAGTGCATTGGTTTGTGTTTCTGTCAGGTCTTGTCTATTGAGGCCCAGAGTTTCAAAAAACGTAGCGGCTAAGACTTGTGGATTAATTGCTTCGACGGTAGCGGCATCGGTGATACTGGAGCTTAATGAGCCACCTGCTGCTGTGGCTTGGTCTTCATTTTGAGTAGGATCAGCACCGGCCTCAATTTGAGCGATAATCGCATCGGCATCAAGATCGTTGGTTGAAATGTTTGAGGTATCCTCATCCGAACTTTGGGAGCCAGTCTGAGCAAATAATGTTTCACGCAGTTCAACATCAGGAACTAGGTTATCAGGCGACAGTTCTATGTCACCCGGTCTCATTTCAGCACCTTCTGGCAGCAAGACAATTTTGCCATTTGAATCAAGAACTAACGTTCCTGACAAATCGACTAGACCCAATAACGCAGCAATACTCATGGCGAACTCCTCGAACAACCGTCGCAACACACTTAGTCAACTGTCCACATTCACTGAAGCAACTCATTGTTTATAAGATAGTTTTATATATGTTCAGTGTAGGACTGTAAAAGCAGATTTCTAATTTACTTTACTAAGTAATTACCAATAAAAATCAGGCTTTTAAACCCTTAGAGATTAGAAAACGTGCAAATTCTCAAAAAAGACATGAACTGTATCTCCAATGAGAAGGTTCATTGAAGATACCGTGGGATGCAACGGATACTTGGTAATGGTTTGTCGAGATGAGTCTACAGCGTGTCAAGAAGATCCGGATTCACGCCAAACCCAGTTTTATGCTCTTCTATCACGACTTCACTTCTGGTTTGTATAACACCCGGCAAAGTGCCCAGTTTGGTAGACATGAAAGATTGATAAGACTTCATATCTTTGGTTCTCACCTTAATCATGGTATCGAAATCACCAGAGAGTGAGTAACACTCTTCGATTTCAGGCATCAACTCGACAGCCTTGGCAAATTTTTCAAAGATAGAGAAACTCGTCTGATCAAGACGGATATGAATAAACACTTGAACATCCAACCCCAGTTTCTCTGGGTTGAGTTCAGCGTGATAACCCACAATGAAACCTTCTTTTTCCAAACGTTTCACGCGGTCTGAGCAAGGGGAGGTCGTCAAATTGACCAGCTTAGCCAACTCAACTATTGGCATACGACCTTTGCGGCTAAGTATGCGCAGTATTTCTAAATCGATTTTATCTAAAGCAAGCGAAGCCATTGATTTAACTCAAGTGAACGGGATACTCCACGATTGTAAATCAAAGGTTATGCATGTAAAAAGATGTGAGATCACAAAGTTGTGACAAATGCCATCAATCGATATCAGTTTACAGTGTTAATTTATGCGAGATTCGTTTGACCGCTAAGTACAGTCTTCACTGTTTGTTGATTCTGCTTATTGCATACACGGCAATAAAGCTGGCGCTCTAGCTTGTAGTAGCCGCTGCCGTTAACCAGTTGAGACATCAACATTTGGAAATTTTGAACGATAGATGAGTTATCGTTGTGGCTGCGTCGCATCACTGCTTTGTGTGCCGTATCCTTTTTGCACGCGGTGCAGTAGTTAGTTGGCATTTCAAGTCTCTCCATCTGTTCTGAATGATTCGTGACCATATTGTGTTTAATCTTGGTCGTTTGGCAAAACGATCATGCCAAAAAATGTGGTTGGTATTCCAAAATAACGTCATTATTTTGCGAAAATTTGATCAAGATTTCGAAATTAACTTACAAATCGCTCGTTAAAGCCGATGAATACCGAACTCGTCCGCAAAAATCACAAAATTGCGGCGAAATTCCGAGAAGCGGGTTCAATTTTGCACTCGTAATAACGCAAAAAGCCTGCAATAAATGCAGGCCTTTGATCATATTTACTACGATTTCAGTTATTTCGTCGGTTTTACCTTAAAGAAAATAGCAAACAGCACGGGTACTACGATTAAGGTCAGCACAGTTGCAAACCCTAGACCCGCCATAATGGTGATCGCCATTGAACCAAAGAAGGCATCAAACACCAGCGGTATCATCCCCAAGATAGTAGTAAGTGCCGCCATACTGACAGGACGAACACGGCTTACCGCACTTTCAACTAACGCATCATAAGGGTCTTTACCGCTATCAAGTTCCAAGTTGATTTGATCCATAAGTACAATACCGTTTTTGAGGATCATGCCACTAAGGCTAAGTAGACCAAGCAATGCGGTAAAGCTGAACGGCATGTTAGACACCAACAAACCAAACGCGACACCAATGATTGAAAGCGGTACCGTGAGCCAAATCACCAACGGCTTCTTAAACGAGTTGAAAAGCAGCATAGTGATAATGAACATCAACAGATAGCCCATCGGAAGCGACTTAAACATCGCCTCTTGCGCGTCTTTAGATGACTCATATTCGCCACCCCATTCGATCGTGTAGCCAGCAGGTAGAGGCAGTGATTCTACCTGTGGCTTAACACGAGCGAATAAACTTGCCGCCGTCTCGTCGCCCAACACATCATGGTCAGCGAGAACGGTTAGCGTACGTTTTCTGTCACGGCGTTGAATAATTGGTTCTTGCCATTCCAACGTGACATTATCAATCACCTGCTCCACGGGCACATACGTTTGCAGCATTGGGCTCCAAATGGAGATGTTCTGTAGCGACGCGTAATCAACTCGCTCTGCTTCCGTTAATCTGGTCACGATTGGTAGCATTTGCGTACCATCGCGGAACACACCAATCGTGTTTCCACCGAACGCCAATTGCAGGGTGCTTGATAGATCTTCTTTTGAGATACCCAAGCGGCGCGCCTTTGACTCGTTGAACTGAGGTACCAACTGCTTAGTACGCTCACGCCAGTCATGACGAACGTTTCTCGAACCAGGATCGGCAAGTAATACATCTTCAACTTGCACCGCGATATCACGCAGTACCTGCGGATCTGGGCCAATAATACGTGCTTCTATCTTAGACGCTGGCGACGGTCCAAATTCCATCAATCGTAGTTGGAACGTAGGTGCTGCAAATTGAGAAGACAATTCCGCGTCTAGCTTATTGAGCAATCCAAACATGTTATCGCGGCTAGTTGTGCGCACTTGCAACTGCGCAAAGCCTTCATAGCTCTTCTCAGGCTGATAAGTCAGCATGAAACGTTGCAGGCCTTGTCCAACGGTCGAAGACACAAACTCAACATTGTCCTGCTCTTGGATATACGCTTCTACCTGCTCCGTTTGCTTGAGCGTTTGGCGAATATCAGTGCCTTCCGGCATCCACATATCGACAAAGAACATTGGCGTATTTGACGGTGGGAAAAACGACTGTTTTACCAGACCAAACGCCATGACTGCGGAGACAAGCAGCGCAATCATACCCGCGACCGTAAGCCAACGTAGTTTCAATGCCAACTCCAAAGACCAACGGAACACTGTAAACAGCACGCCTTTGTATGGATCTGCATCAGCGGCTTGGTCATTCTTATCCGATTCTTTCAGCAAGATATCGGCTAGGAACGGCGTTAGAGTTAGTGCCGTGATCCAGCTTAGGAACAACGAATAACACAGTACCCAAAACAGCGAACCCATAAACTCGCCCGTCGCGTCTTGTGACAAGCCAATTGGCGCAAACGCTGTGATAGCAATCACCGTTGCACCAAGCAGCGGCCACTGAGTTTGCTTAGCAATACTCATCGCAGCTTGCTTCTTAGTTTGACCTTGCTTGAGCCCGACCAGAATGCCTTCGACGATCACAATGGCATTGTCCACCAGCATACCAAGCGCGATAATCAGTG
Source organism: Vibrio sp. DNB22_10_4 (assembly GCF_052879755.1). Lineage (NCBI taxonomy): Bacteria > Pseudomonadati > Pseudomonadota > Gammaproteobacteria > Vibrionales > Vibrionaceae > Vibrio > Vibrio sp. DNB22_10_4. The sequence continues at coordinate 102,986 of NZ_JBNNXW010000001.1, forward strand.
CGCCTAGCGAGATACGGTGCAGCTCGATATTGTTGATACTCATCATAATGAAAGTACCAAACACCGTAAGCAGCAGAACCGCACCAATAATGATGCCGCTGCGCATACCCATGGTGAACAGCAACACCACAATCACGATACCCACAGCTTGAGCAAGACTGACAACAAAGTCTTGTACCGACTTATCCACTTCCGCCGACTGGTTATAGAAGTAGTCGAGATTAATGCCTGCAGGCTTAATGTTTTCCAGCGCTTGAAGCTGTGCATCTAAAGCTTTACCAACTTCAACTACGTTAACGCCCGCGCCAAATGAGATAGCTAGATTGATAGCAGGCTTACCGTTAAAGGTAATCACGTTCGATGGCTTTTCTTGGATACCTTTGGAAATCTCAGCCACATCTTTTAAGCGAATCAGGTTGCCCGTGTCGCGGCCGTGGATAATCAGATTTTCCAGCGACTCCACTGAGTCCAGATTACCGTTTGGACGAATCGCCAAGCTTTCGCCGTTGATCATGATTTCACCGGCAGACTGCACGCTATTTTGCTGATTCAGCAGTCCCATAACAGTGTTCATATCTAGGTTAAGTGCAGAGAGGCGTTCCAGCGATAACTCCACAAACAGCATCTCTTTCTGGTCACCCGCAATCGACACCTTGCCAACGCCATCGACCAACTCAAGCTCACGACTTAGATAATCAGCATACCGTTTAAGCTCCACATAGTCGTAACCATCACCAGTCAGCATGATCATCACACCAAACACATCACCAAAGTCATCGATGATCTGAATCGAATTCACACCTGATGGCAGGTTTGGTCTTAAGTCATTAATCTTACGACGCATTTCGTCCCAAATCTGCGGAAGCTCGTCTGGGCCATAGTCCATTTCCATACTGACCATGATTTGTGACAGCCCGGCGGACGATGTCGACTTAATGTTCTTGATATAAGGAAGCTTACGGATCTCCTTTTCCAGCGGATACGTGAGCTCTTCCTCTACTTCCGTTGATGTTGCGCCGGAATAAGTCGAAATCACCATCGCATCTTTGATAGTAAAAGCAGGGTCTTCAAGACGACCTAGATCGTTAAACGACTGAATACCACCAATGGCCAAAATGACCAGAAACAGCCAGCTAATGACGCGGTTTTTAATTGAATACTCGGTCAAACTCATTACTTATTGTTCTCCATGAGTGCTACTGCTTCGCCATCTCTGAGCTTTCTCAAACTTGAGCTAATTAGAACATCACCTTGAGCAACGCCAGAATCGACAATCACGCCAAAGCTATTCACCTGATCGACACGCACGGGTGTTTTCATTGCTACACCATCTTCATGCTTCCAAACGTAAAACTGTTGCGGCTCAAAGCCTGCTTCTAGCACCGTCATAGGCAGTTGATAACCTTGAATCGTGCTCAAACCAGCAGCCACCATATCAACATGAACAGACACGCTGGTTCCCGGCAAAATCTTTGCTTTTGGCTGAGGCATTTTCAGCCACAATTCATAGGCTCGGCTTTGCGCATCGGGCTCGCTAGAATGTTCCAGGTAAGACATGATGAAACTGTCTTCAACCCCAGAGAAAAAAGCACGCGGCTGATAAGCATTGCGCTGAGCTTGTGGGGTAATAGACGCTAGAATGTGGTCAGAAAGACTGATCTTCACATAGACTTTGTCATCCTGATAAATGGACACCACAGTTTCACCTGGACCAACGTTCTCAAAACGCTCTTTGCTCACTTCGGCCACGACACCGGAAAACGGTGCTTTTAGACTGGTGTACTGAATTTGATGTTGGATGTTTTGGTACTGCGCTTTCGCTAGTTGACGGTTTGAAGTCAACTCATCCAATTCAGAGTTTGAAATCATGTCACGCGCGTAAAGCTCCGTACCTCGACGCAATTGCTTAGTCGCCAGCTCATATTGAGCCAGAGCATCACGATATTGCTGCTGAAGTTTTTCATCATCCAGCTTGGCAACAACCTGACCCTTCTTCACCGATTGACCCGGTTTTACAAGCAAATGGGCTATTTCACCTTGAATGCGAAATGACAGCTTGGTTTGCTCCGCAGTCACAACTTGACCTTTAAACTCACGATATTGCTGCTCTACAGGCTTAGATACCTCAATGGACTCCACCATCAAAGGGGCACGTTCACGAACGGTGATATCCGAGTAGCAACCCGTTAACGCTAGCGATGCGAGACCGATGGCAATAATTGACTTTTTCACTAGATACCACCCTCACGTGTCCATAGTTTTACTCGCTGTCCCTCAACTAAGTTTGCAGCGCCTGCGACCACTATTTGGTCACCTTGCTGCAAGCCTGCTGTCACTGCGCCGTTTTCATTGGTTGAAAGTTGGATTTGGTTGATTTGCTCTGTCATCGGGTCAAAACGCCAAACTTTGCCACTGCTCTCTTGCTGACTTATCCACGCGCTCGCAGGTAGCGAAAAAGCGCGCTCTTTGGCTTCGCTTTGGATATGCACCAGACCAGACATGCCTGACAACACATTGATGTTATGTGGTTTAACCATTGTTACTGCCGCTGCATAGCTATTGGTATCAAGATCTGGCTGCATAGCAATCTCACGGAACCTTGCTTCAATACGTTGATTACGATGGCTATCCAACGTCACAAAAAAGTGCTGATTTTTCAGCTCCTCTAGCGTCATCGCTTTCACTTCTCTTACAGGGATAGTGAAGGTGACATCGAGATCATCACTGCTAATTAGATTCAAAATGGGTTGTTTGGCACCAACGACTTCAAAGGGCTTTTGGTAGGTTAAAGAGACCACACCATCAAATGGGGCGATAATTTGGGTGTAACCAAGATCCGCTTTTGCTTGTGCGAGTGAGGCTTGTGCCGCTTTATATTGAGTTTCGTTGCGATCGAACTCATCGGCACTAATAAGCTTTTTAGCAAACAGCTGCTTTGCTCGCTTCCACTGGGATTCGGCAAGATCGAATTCTGCTTGCTTGGCGTCAAGTGCCACTTGATAGTCGGTCGGATCGAGCGTTGCTAAGATTTCACCTTTCTTAATGGCTTCACCCATTTTGACGTCTAAAGACGAAATCTGTCCCGCCACCTGAAAAGAGAGTTGAGCACGATCTGTTGCATCAACTTGTGCTAGGTAACTGCTAACGGGAGCAAAGTTGAGCTCAGGTACCTGAACCACTTTGACGGGCTTAATGACCGGTTCATTGATTTCTGATTGAGCTTGATTACAACCAGAAAGGCCGACGACTGCCAACAAGGGCAGAACCAGCATACTGGCAGTTTTGAATAGACGATGGGTTTTCATAATATTTATCCCAAATTATATTTTACAGGTGTGCAGTAAATTAACTTTACAGTTGTGCAGTATATGTATAATTTGAAAGAGATCAATACATGCTGCACATGCGTGCAGTATAATTTTTTCGATGAGCTTCATCACTTTTGGTTATAAAGAAACCCTCAAACCCCGGTTTCAGTAGATTTACGGCATTATGCGGCCCAACTGATGTGCATCTTGTCGATAGGTAGGTAATTCAGTACCCTGTATAGGAATGATTAATTAAAAAGGTATCGAGTGGAGAAGAAAAAAGGTCGTCGCAGCGCCATGGCGGCAGAAGAGACGAAAAACCTGATCATGACGGTCGCCGCAGACATGTTCTGTGAACTTGGTTACGAACGCGTATCGATTCGCAATATCAGCGATCGCGCAGGGGTATCTCACAGCCTAATTCGCCACCACTTTGGCAGCAAAGAGCAGATCTGGTATGGCATCAGTGACCATATGCATGCGTATATGCAAAAGTACATCATGCACCTTCTCTCGCAGCTACCAGAAGATACACCAGCGAACATCAAGCTATATCGATTTGCGACTGAAATGCTGGCCAACTTGCTGATCAACCGCCAGCCAATGCAATTAATCGCCGATGCGATGCGTCAAGAAAACGAGTTCTTCGACTACTTTATTGATAGCAAAGGGGAAATTGAATGTATCGTGATGGCATTGGTGAGTGAATACAACCAAGGTCGCAGTGAAAGCGAGCAGTTCAATATGCATGAGCTCAAATGGCAAATGATGCTCTATGCGTATGGCTCTGCGTGCATGATGCCAATGCTAAAAGAAGCTTGGTCGGAAGTGACTCAAGTCGATGATGAGTGCCTACTCAAACACTGGCAACTTTTCGAGCAATTGACCGCACACAAGCTACAAATAACAGAGCAAGATCGGCTCAAACCAAGCAAAGTGTCTGATCTCGTCTACCATGTTAAGTGCGATTGGGGCGAATGCCCAATGTAAACAGAACCTTTTAAAAGCAGCCCTAACGCTGCTTTTTTTACGCACTAAAGGACTATCACAGTGACCATTTCAAGCAAACAAGTAGCAACCTTCGACGAGCGCGGTTATTTGGTGCTAAAAAATGCCATTCCTACTTCACTGCTTCGAGACTTACGTCAGTCCTACGACACCTTGCAGCAACAGCTACTGGAGAATGCGCAATTTGATGGTTTGGTGAACAACGTTGCCACTCTCCATCAAGGCGACCAAAATTTTATCACCAGAATAAACAACTTGTTTTCTTTCGATACACCTTCCTTCGTTCAGCTACTTGGGCTTCCAACTCTGCAACAAACAGTACAAACCCTAGTTGAAGGTGAGGCCATTCCTATCTACGAATCACTGCTCATCAAACACAAAGGTGATAACCAGAACATTAATTGGCACAGAGACATGAATTACCAAAGAGAGTCTCGAATCTTTACTGTTGGTCTGTACCTCGATGACTCCAAACGCAAGCAAGGTGCATTGCAAGTCATCCCACACTCGCATCTGAGCTCCGATTCCGTTTGTGAAATCACGCGTCGTTGGCAACAAAACGACATAGCAAGTACCGAAGTCACAGCCAAAGCCGGTGACATCGTCATTCACGACGTTATGCTTATGCATCGCTCATCCCCCCTTACCGAACAAACACAACGCCGCACTGTTTACTTTGAGTTTCGCTCTCTTGAGCACTCCCAAGCCAACCCACTTTTCTCCGCATCGTGGATACAACAACGCCAAGCGCTAAACCGTTACGCTTGCCAGCTTTGGAGTCACTCGCCAACCTCAACAATAGATAGTAAGCGCAAATTACAAGACCTCTATAAACAGCAAGTACGTTATGAATCTGCAGAATACTGCTTTGCGCTACCGTTAGACTAAACAGTCACCAAACTCAGGAACGCCCGCCGTTTTCAGATAGAGCCATTGACACTATTTTTAGGTTACTAAAAGTATACTAATTGCAAACACATTCCAGGTTACTTTAATATACCACTCAGGCGCTAGGGGCAGTTCCCAAGCCATAGTGAAATTTAGAGGTCAACACCCATGAGCAATGTACTTATTATCAATGCACACCAGCCTTATCCATTCTCTGAGGGCAAACTTAACGCCACTCTGGTCGACAAAGCGGTCACGCTATTGGAGGCGAAAGGCCACCAGACTCGCGTAGTGACGATGCAAGAACAAATTGATGTACCGGCACAATTGGAGAACTTCAAATGGGCAGATCGAGTGATCATTCAATCACCAGTGAACTGGATGACCGTACCTTGGAGCTTTAAAAAGTACATGGACGACGTATTTACTGCGGGTATGGGTGGTGACTTGTGTTTGTTTGATGGTCGCTCAGAAGCTGAGCCTAAGAAGAACTACGGCACAGGTGGCACGCAAACTGATTCTAAGTACATGCTGTCATTAACGTTTAACGCACCGGAAGAGTCGTTCAATGATGAGTCTGAATACCTTTTCCAAGGTAAAAGTGTTGATGACCTCATGTTCCACATGCACGCCAACTTCCGCTTCTTTGGTATGAAAGCCATGCCAACCTTTGCGGCTTATGACGTGATGAAAAATGGCGATATCGACAAGGACTTTGCTCGATTTGAAGCGCACCTGAATCAGCACTTCTAACGAAGAAGAGCCAAATAATAGTTGGCATACTGAGTTAAGCAAGCTGCTGTTTCTCTGATCTATCGTTCTTCACAAGACTGCGATAGATTGGGGAGCAGTGGCAACTCAACTAGATTCCTACTTATCCCATCGTACGAGCGTCATTGACGGACTCTCACCAAACAGCTTTTTGTAATTACCGGCAAAAAGTCCTAAGTGAAAGAAGCCATGATTGAACGCGATCTCATAGACGGAGAGCTCGCCGTCACTAGTGAGTAAAGCCCTGCGAGCTTGGTTCAACCTAACTCGCAACAGAAATTGGTGGGGCGACATGCCACAACAAGAGTGAAACGTGTTTTGCAACGTTCGGCGGCTCACATGTACGGCACTGCAAAGCTCGCTGATGGTCATTGGATGAGACCAATCACGACTCTCTAACGTTTGCTTCACCCGCTTCATGACTTTGGCGCGTTGATACAAAGGCTCCATTGAATCGTTGCCACCGCTAGACGAGTCAATTACATCCGCGACAAAATCCAAAAGTAATGATTCATGTGTATCGCAAGACCAACGCACCGGTTGATTCGATAGTAATATCGATAGATAGGCTTTCAATTGATAAGCATGAGGCGTCGATACCACTTGGTTGAGCATTGCCAAACTGTCTATCTCGATATCCATCTGGTCGAGAATAGAGCCTAAAGCTTGCTGGTCCAGCACCACGCCGTAAATAGAAAAGTCTTCCGGCGTAACCAGTTCAAAGTCCAGTCCGCTCGCACGAAGCAACATATCGTCAGCGCCTTTCTGGTGATGATTGAGATAAAGAGACTTATCGGTCGCACTTAACCCCAACCACAACCCACCTTTAGTGACTTGGCAATCCTGCCTTAAACCGCGATTGCTCTCTTCACGAAACACATGAACATTGGAAAAACAACGCTCAATAATTCGTCCATGATACCCACCGTCGGTGATCTGATCATAAGCCTGAATCCAATTCAACAGGTTGTCTGCTTGTTGATTTGCATCATTAGAGGGACGGATGCACAACTCTGGCGCAAACTTGCAAATTTCATCCATCACTACTACTCCTTCTAAAGGGATTTTCGGCGCCCAACTATGGAGCAGGAGCTCTATAAGGCATTGTTTATTAACACATTTAATAATTGCCATTTTTTGACAAGCATATGGAACGCTATTCGCAAGTTGATAAATTAGCTGCGCTGCACGTTCAACAAAAAATGCAGCAAGAATCGAACCATTGAAGGAGTCGTCATGACAGCGACGTATCGTCGACAACAGGGAAACCATGTATTTACGTTTAGTTCACTTGCGGAACTAATGGCAAAAGCGACCCCAGAACGCTCTGGAGATACCTTAGCTGGAGTGTGTGCAGAATCTGCTGCAGAACGCGTAGTGGCACAGATGACGCTTGCGGATTTGCCGCTCAAAACGTTTCTCAATGACGTCGTGATCCCCTACGAGAATGATGAAATTACCCGACTGATCATTGATAGCCATGACAAACAAGCCTTCTCACTCATCGAGCACCTCACGGTAGGTGACTTTAGAAACTGGCTACTTAGCGATCAGGCTGACTCGGAAACACTGGCACAAATAAGGCCGGGGCTTACGCCAGAAATGGTGGCGGCGGTGAGCAAAATCATGCGCAATCAAGATCTCATCTTGGTGGCTAAGAAGTGTCAGGTTGTGACTGCTTTTCGAAATACCATTGGACTGCCGAGCCGCCTTTCCACTCGCCTTCAGCCTAATCATCCTACAGATTCACTCAATGGCATCGCAGCGAGTATTTTCGATGGCCTGATGTACGGCAATGGAGACGCCGTCATTGGCATCAATCCGGCAACGGATAATGTTCCTCAGGCGATAAAGCTCATGCAACTTATGGATGAGGTCATCCAGCAATATCAGATACCGACTCAGTCGTGCGTTTTAACTCATGTCACCAATACCATCGAAGCCATTGAGCTAGGAGCGCCTGTCGATTTAGTGTTTCAGTCGATTGGCGGAACCCAAGGCACCAATGACACGTTTGGCATCAATCTTTCTATTTTGGAACAAGCGCAGCAGGCCGCGCTATCACTCAAACGCGGCACGGTTGGTAACAACGTCATGTATTTCGAAACAGGTCAGGGTACCGCGCTGTCTTCTAACGCTTTTCATGGTGTTGATCAGCAAACGTGTGAAGCGAGAGCCTATGCGGTGGCACGCCAATTTGACCCTTTGCTAGTCAACACCGTTGTCGGCTTTATCGGCCCGGAATATCTGTTTGATGGTAAGCAAATTATTAGGGCGGGGTTGGAAGATCATTTCTGCGGAAAACTGCTGGGGTTACCGATGGGCTGTGACATTTGCTACACCAACCATGCCTATGCCGACCAGAATGACATGGACAATCTGCTCACTTTACTCGGCGTCGCCGAATGCTCCTTCATTATGGGGATTCCTGGCTCTGACGACATCATGCTTAACTATCAAACCACATCATTCCACGACGCTCTCTACGCTCGAAAAGTGCTTGGCTTACGACCTGCTCCCGAATTCGAGCAGTGGCTGGTAGAAACGAAGATTTTTAACGATGTCGATAAGGTACGTTTAAACGACCAACTCGCCTCTCCCTTCTCCAAAGCCATAAAACAGGTCAGCTAAGGAAAGTGACATGACAAAGGTAGTCAACATTAACAAAGCATCAAACTCTGTAGTGACCAGTCCTTGGCAACAACTGCGTAGTTTGACCTCAGCACGAATCGCACTAGGCAGAACTGGTAACAGCATTCCGACCGACGCTCTCTTGTCGTTTCAGCTTGATCACGCCCAAGCGATGGATGCAGTGCACTGCGCACTAGATATCCAAGCCTTAAAAATCGAGCTTGAACAGTTACCAATGCTTCAGTCCGTTGCGTCAGGTGAAGTTCAAGTTGTCGAAAGCAAAATAACCGATCGCTTAATGTACCTTCAAAGACCCGATTTAGGTCGACAGCTCAGTGACGCGTCTTGGGCACAACTGAAAAAACAGGCGTCCACCTCTCAAACCCAACCCGATCTCGCTATCGTCATCGCCGACGGATTGTCATCAACGGCGATACAAAATCACGCGGCTCCCTTTTTAGAGCGACTTCTTCAAAAACTGGATAAAAGCAAATCATGGCACCTTGCACCTATTACTATCGTCAAGCAAGGGAGAGTCGCCATTGCCGATGATGTTGCTGAATGCCTTAACGCTCGTATGGCGCTGATATTGATCGGCGAAAGACCTGGATTATCCTCCCCAGATAGCATGGGTTTATACCTAACTTGGGGCGCAAGGCGAGGCACAAAAGACTCTGAACGAAACTGTATCTCAAATGTCAGGCCTGACGGCTTGAGTTACGACGACGCTTGCCAGCGAACCCTGTACCTACTTGAAGAAGCCAGGCGATTGCACCTATCTGGTGTCGATCTCAAAGACCGCTCTGAGATTGACGATGAAAGCAGTTCAACACTGAATCAAACTAGCTCCAACAACTTTCTTATCAACCGTTTGTAGAAGGATTTACTATGACAAAACATCAGGAGTACCTGTCTAAAAGACAGTTAAAAAAAGGCACCGCAGGGTGGATTTTACTTGCCGGCCTTGGGGTCTCTTACGTTATTTCTGGCGACTTCGCTGGCTGGAACTTTGGCATCGCGCAAGCCGGCTGGGCTGGATTTCTTATTGCCGCCATTGCCATGGCCGTCATGTACATTACTCTGGTGCTATCACTCGCCGAGATGTCCGCAGCCATTCCTGCCGCTGGCGGGGGATACAGTTTCGCAAGACAAGCCATGGGGCCAACCGGAGGATTTGTCACTGGGCTGGCGGTTTTGATCGAGTATGCACTAGCGCCAGCTGCCATCGTCATCTTCATTGGCTCGGCGGTGAATGAACTGATTGGTATTGATGGTCCTGTCGTTTATGCCCTGTTTTATGCGGCGTTTATTGGCATTCATCTGTTTGGTGTCGGCGAGGCGTTAAAAGTTATGATGGTGATCAGCGGTCTGGCGGTTTTGGCTATCATCCTAACCGCGGTTGCGCTCATAGGTCACTTTGATGCCAGTAACCTATTTGACATCGCACCAGCCACTGCTGAAGCAACTGAACTCCTACCTTTTGGTTGGTATGGTGTTTGGGCGGCACTCCCCTTTGCAATGTGGCTGTTCTTAGCCGTTGAAGGAGTACCTCTCGCCGCAGAAGAAGCCAAAGACCCAGCGAAAGATGTACCAAAAGGTATTATTGGCGCGATGATTTTCTTACTCGTGACTGCAGCATTAGTCGTCTTTCTACTTGCAGGCGCAGCCGGCTCAGAGCTGATTGGCGCGAGTGCAGTACCGTTGGTCGATGCGCTAAAAGTGACGAACAACCCAACGATTGCAACTTTAGTCAACATGCTCGGACTTGCTGGCCTTATCGCTTCGTTCTTCTCGATTGTTTACGGCTACAGCCGCTTGGTTTTTGCACTCTCGAGAGCCGGGTACCTGCCGAAAAGCTTATCTTTAACCAGTAAAAACAAAGTGCCATCTCGCGCTTTAATTGTCCCGGGCATTTTTGGATTTGCTGTGTCGCTTACTGGCGAGGGAGACTTGATTTTGGCCATGGCCGTTGTCGGCGCCACAGTGTCCTATGCCTTAATGTCTCTTAGCCACATCTTACTGAGAGTGAAACAGCCTGAACTTGCGCGTCCGTATCGAACTCCAGGCGGGATTGTCACCTCTGCGATTTCACTCATTTTATCGCTAGTCGCACTTACAGGTGTGTATGCGTTTGACCCATCGGCGTTCTATATGACATTTGGACTGTTTGTCATTGGTGGGGTTTACTATGGGCTATATAGCCGCAACAACCTGGTGGCCTCTAGCGCTGAAGAAGAATTTGCGATGCTGTCAGTCGCAGAGCAGGAACTCAATACTGATGTAGGTTAATGTAACAAGGGTCAGACATCGCATCCGCAATGCCTGACCCTTTCAGTTCATTTAGCCCGCTACTTATTGAGCAAGCAACTCTTGCAATACCTGCTTATACACCTCTACCGGCTGCGCCCCTGTCAATGCACTTTGACGATTAAACACCACCGTTGGCACCGAACTGATTCCCAAATTCTTCCAAGTATCTTCCGCTTGCTGGACTTCAAGGCGTGCACTTGGCTCATCAAGACGTCTAATTGCACTTCCACTGTCTAGCCCCACCGCAGCAAGTTCATTCGCCAGCACGTCACGATTGCTGATATCTTTCCCCTCTCCGAAGAACGCACTGAACAGGCGGAGTTTCAAGTCTGTTTGTTTACCTTGCTCTTTCGCATACTCAAGCAAAATATGCGCCTCAAAGGTGTTGAGCATTCTCATCTCATCGCTGTAGTCAAAGGTGAACCCAACCTCTTGACCTAACTGGGTCAATTGCTCGCGAGCGCGAATGCTGTCTTCTTTCGTTGTTCCATATTTTTCTGCTAAGTGCTCTCGCAGGTTTTGACCTTCCAATGGCATATGGGGATTGAGTTCAAACGGCTGCCATTCAAGTTCGATACGATCCTCAATACCCAGCTCTCGAATCGCTTGTTCCAAGCGCTTGTAGCCGATAATGCACCATGGGCACACCACGTCCGATACTACATCCAGTTTGATTGTTTGGCTCATAATGACTTTCTCTTTGTTGATGCTTTCTTTTATTGAAATTTTAGTGACTAGGTATATTATGGTGACCTAAATATCTGTTTCAACCAGTTACCATTTGGTGACCTAGGAGCTCTATCATGGAAAGCCAGATCAAAGTTGATAATCGTGGCCGAAAGTCTGTTGAAAATGCCTGTTCAGAGCCCTGTGCAATAGAGAAAGGCATGCGCCTGATTGGTGGGAAGTGGAAAGGCTCGATTATTTATCATCTCAAAGATGGTCCGGTGCGCTTCAATGACCTAACGCGCCTTTTAGGTGGTGCCAGTAAGAAAATGGTCGACCAGAGACTGAAAGAGCTTGAACTCGAAGGCATGGTAGACCGTAAGGTCATCAGTGACAGGCCCATTGCCGTAAGCTACGAGCTGACTGAGTTTGGCCGCACTGCGCTGAAAATACTTGATGACCTACGAGTATGGTCTGAGACCTACGACATTCAAATCCGCTCGTAATACAAACACCTGAACCACAAAGGGGAGCATGATGCTCCCCTTTGTTTCATCTCTCGTACAGGGAAATTAGTAGTCTAGCGTTCCACGAATTGGATAGTGGTTATTCGGGTCTCGGATCCAAGCGAGGCCGCGAGATAACGCGCCTAATTCTGGCCTAACAAACGGGTTGTTTGAGATATCGACAACATGTAAGTTACCGTGTTCATTCACCACAAAAAGCCCAGGCTCTGCAAAATTGTGGTCAGTTTCCTGCTCTGAGCGAGGCAATGAAATATAGACGCCAAGCTGCTTCATTTGCTCTTCCGTCACACCATAAGCCAGTGGGAAGCTCACATCGAGCTTTTCTAAATGCTGTTCTAGCTGCGCTTTCGAATCTCCTGACACTGCCAGAATATCTACACCCGCATCTGCAAATGCCTGTTTGTAAGACTCCAGCTCATTGAGGTATTTCGTACACAAAGGGCAGTGTTTGCCGCGATAAACGAATACCGCTTGCCACGTTAAACCGCCTTGGGGCTCTCCAAGAGTTACCGATGTACCATCCAACAAGGTCGCTTGTAGTGATGGAAACGCATCGCCCGCTTTAAGTTTTACCGATGTAGACATACTCACTCCTTAGCACACATTGTCTGATCGCTTTAGATTGTGGGTCGAGTTCCCTATAACTTCAAGTAGTTAACTTTTAGTAACCTCACCTGAACCACCTTTGCAAAACTGGCAAAAATCATTTGTAACAACTGCTGTTTTTTACAATTCAACTTTCTTCAATAATGCGCTTAACAAAACGAAAGCAGTTCACGTCTTTAATCAGCAACTGCAAATTATTGGAGAAATACAATGCCTATTGCACTTTTTGCATTAACTCTCAGTGCCTTTGCCATCGGCACAACAGAGTTCGTTATTGTTGGGTTAATCCCAACTATGGCCGCTGATCTGGGTGTATCACTGCCTTCAGCAGGTTTATTAGTCAGCTTATACGCGCTTGGTGTTGCTGTTGGTGCACCCGTGCTCACTGCTTTAACCGGTAACTGGAAGCGTAAATATGTTTTGCTTGCTGTGATGAGTTTGTTTGTTGCGGGTAATCTCTTAGCTTGGCAAGCGCCTGGCTACAATACTCTTGTTCTAGCGCGCATACTGACAGGTCTTGCTCACGGCGTGTTCTTCTCGATTGGGTCGACCATTGCAACCGGACTAGTTTCGAAACAGAAAGCAGCCAGTGCGATTGCGATCATGTTTACCGGTCTCACCGTGGCACTTGTCACTGGCGTGCCTCTTGGTACCTACATTGGACAAATTTTTGGCTGGCAAACTACTTTCTTGGTGGTGGCTGTATTGGGTCTCATCGCGCTGATTGGCAGTGCATTCCTAATACCAAATAATCTTAAGCAACCACCGGCAGCAAAACTCTCTGCTCAGCTCAAGGTATTGGCGCAACCACGCTTGTTGCTTGTCTATGCGATCACCGCCCTCGGCTATGGCGGCACCTTCACCGCTTTCACTTATCTAGCCCCTATCTTGGAGCAGGTGTCAGGTTTTGAATCGAGTGCAGTGAGCCTAATCATGTTGGTGTACGGCGTGTCCGTTGCTGTGGGCAACATCTGGGGTGGCAAGATGGCGGACTCTATGGGGCCAATCAAGGCGCTGACCATTATCTTTGCCGGCTTGGCGGGCATTCTATTGGTATTTAACTTTGCCGCAGTAAACCCGATTGCCGCTGTTATCACTATTCTAGTTTGGGGTGCCTTTGCCTTCGGTAACGTGCCGGGCTTACAAGTTTACGTGGTAAAACTTGCCGAGAAATATGCACCTGATGGTATCGACGTCGCTTCAGGCCTAAATATCGCAGCCTTCAACGTTGGCATTGCCCTTGGCTCTTGGGGTGGTGGTCACATCGTCGCAAAAGCAGGACTCATGCATACCCCTTGGGTTGGCGCAGCGATTGTGATCCTAGCTTTGTTACTCACTCGATTAAGTGGCGCACTGGACAACAAGTCTATCGCGCACCTCAAAACAGCATAACGTTCAATCTAAATATACAGTTAGAAATCTCGAAAGCAGTCGCAAATCGACCATTCGACTTTTCTAACTGAATTTTCGAATGGAGTTCGGTAAAAAAGTAGGAAAACACCGAGAATACGGTCTAAGCTTCGACTTTTTATTTACTTTTTAATCAATACGCTGTTACTACATAAGTGGTATACAAAAATAATAACAAGGTTATACTATCGAAATTGAAAGAATACGAAAGAATATAAAGGAGTTGTGATGAATCAGCTAGAACGTAGAGAGACTATCCTTCAGTCATTGAACGAGCATGGTCAGGTGCTTGTCAAAGACATGGCCGTCACACTTAATACGTCTGAGGTTACCTTACGTGCTGATTTGAAAGCTCTGGAACAAGAAGGCAAACTTAAGCGTTTTTTTGGCGGAGCACAATCCATCAAACATCTGCCGTTATCGCAAATCGATAACGAAGTACAAATTGACCGTCGTTATGAAATCAATGGCGCGTCAAAACACAAAATCGCCGAAGCCGCAGCGGCAATGATTGCCCCATCAGACACCGTCATTCTCGATAGCGGCAGCACCACACACCTTGTGGCCGAGCAACTTGCCGTTCGCGGTGGCAACACCATCATTACCAATAACCTGGCGGCTTGCGTATCTCTTATGGATGCAGAAAATACCACTCTGGTTGTCATCGGCGGTACGTACCGCAACAAAACCAAATCTTTGCACGGCTTTCGTGCTGAACAATGCTTAGATGGTGTTCAGGCCGACATATTAGTCGTAGGGGCTGATGGTCTTGATCCTGAAAAAGGGATTACAACATTCAACGAGGGCTACGCAATTACTGATGTCATGGCAAAGTGCGTCAAGAAAGTAATTGCGGTTGTCGACTCAACAAAACTCGGTCGAATCGGGTTCAATCAGGTACTGGATATCGCACGTATTGATGTGCTTGTGATTGATGAAGGTATTAGCTCAGAAGATAAAACTCGATTTGAGCAGTGTGGTGTCCAAGTCGTTGTAGTATAAAGCTTACTATTGTTTTATTTAGGCAATGGCCCTATAGATTTGCTCCATAGGGCTTGCTATCTCATCGTCTAAAATAGCATGCACTAAACGGCAACAACGTGGATGCCTTGAGAACGGAATCGCGCCATATCCTCACTCGAAATGCCGCTATCGGTAATCAGCATGTCTATCTGCTCAGGCAACAGCACTTGATTAAAACCAGAGCGCGATAGTTTAGAAGAGTCCGCTAAAATCACCACCGTTTTAGCACACTTCGCCATCGTTTGTGTGACGTTATAGCCTTCATTGAACGTCGTCACTCCTTTCTTTGGGTCTAGGCCATCCGCGCCAATAAACGCGATATCCGCGTACACACCGTCAAAAAACTCTTCCGCTTTATGTCCATGGATCGACTGAGAGACATTACGATATACACCGCCACTAATCGCGAGCGTAATAGAGCCAATCCCGGCCAATGTGGAAGCAGCGGCTAGATTGTTGGTGATCACCGTGACATTGCCAGTATCTGCCAGTGCCTGAGCAAGCAGGTGGGTAGTACTGCCACTATCGATAATGATGGTCGAGTTGGACACGACTAACTCAGCCGCTTTTGCAGCAATTTTTCGCTTGGCTTCATCATTAATCTGGTAACGCTGATTAACGGCAAGCTCGCGGTCTATACCATTTTGAGAGGCGACAGGCATTCTCATCAAGGCCGGCAAAGCCGCTCCACCAAAAAAACGCTCGAGTTTTCCTTCTTTTTCGAGACTAGTGAGGTCATTTCTTACCGTGACATGAGACGTATTCAACTCTTCTGCGAGGGCTTTCACCTCAACCGTCCCTTGTGCACAGAGTAAATCCAGTATCTTCTTTCTTCTTAAAGTGACATTCATAGGACCCATCCTTAACACTCAACAACAAACGAAGCGCCTAAGCGCTTCGTCCCTCGATATCAGATTATTGACAAGCCGATGAATACTGGCCGATGACCTCTTGGATCTTGTCGATTATCAGCGCAGGAGCCTTTGCTTCAATCTCTCCGGAGCTTACTTTAAGATATTGATTTGGCATGTAT
Organism: Vibrio sp. DNB22_10_4; assembly: GCF_052879755.1. NCBI lineage: Bacteria > Pseudomonadati > Pseudomonadota > Gammaproteobacteria > Vibrionales > Vibrionaceae > Vibrio > Vibrio sp. DNB22_10_4. Next base: position 119,167 of record NZ_JBNNXW010000001.1, read on the forward strand.
TGGCTGAGCATAGTCAGAGGAATCTCAACCTTATTCAGGTTCTCTATCAAACGGCTCTGAGCCGCTTGAATACGTTCATCCGTCCAGTAATAGCGAATGCGATCTGAAAAGCTAAAATGCAGATTATTGATGATATCGGAATGCTTCTCGCCGTAGTAAGACTTCCAGTACTTTGGTGTATCTAGTAGTACATCATCGACCACTTTCTTAAACTGACTGTTGTGCTCAGATTTCACCAAACAGGTTTCAATTTCAGCAAGAGCAAACAAAGCTTCACGCAGGGCAAACGTCAGAGCAGGTCCTACTTTCAAAATCGAAAAGTGAGTCTGAACGAGATCTTTTAGATGCTTGGCTGTTTGGTAATCCGTAGAGTGCGCTTCGTAAATCCAAGGCGTGTCTTCGATATAGTGTGAAATCTCTGCTGCGGCCGATTTTTGATAGCGAATGACTTTACTATGGTCAAACTCTACGCCCGGTTGAACCACAACACCGACAACCTTATCGATCACATGGCCAATACCTAGCGCTTCAAAGGCCGTAACATGGGTATCTATGGTATGGCGTACATCGGCAAGTTCAGTGACATGAACCGTATCAATCTCGGAAGCTTCACCGCCAGGCACTGGTACTTCCGTGCCAATAATATAAGTGATCTTATCTCTGGTCTCTGCTGGTACAAATTCTTCTGCCACAGCACAAAGCTCAGCCGCTCGCTTCGCAACGACCGAAGGCTCTAAAGGTACGCTGTCATCGGAGCATGACATTGAGGCATCGAGGTGAATCTTAGTAAAGCCCGCCTCAACATACTGCTTGATTAATTCGCGTGATTTTTCCATCGCTTGAACAGAGGTTTCGTTTTGCCAGCAATTAGGGCCTAAATGATCACCGCCAAGGATGATTCTCTCTATCGGAAAGCCGACTTCATTTGCGATCTCGTAAACGTAACTTACGAAATCCTTTGGCTTCATCCCTGTGTAACCGCCAAATTGGTTCACTTGATTCGATGTTGCCTCAATTACTACGGGCAACGAATTATCAAGTTCGTAACGAAATGTCGCCTCAATCACCAAAGGGTGAGCGGAACATACTGAATATACGCCTATATTATTGTTTGTTTTATGTAAACCAACGATCTGTTTCATAACTTACCTCATCGAAAACGAAAGCCATTCACACTTTCGAGTTTGCAACTTAATTAAACGAATACCCCGAAACATACCAACAAAACTTACGAATGTCTTCGTTAATTTTTGTTTATTTTCGTAAGTTAACGAAGTGTGCGGCAGATCGCTTTTTTATTCGAAGGTTTTGATTATGATTACTCCGAAGCAAAACGAAAGGTTAAGAAAATGATAGAAACTCAACTTTTGGTAAACACCGATGTTGACCTAAAGACAAACAAAGAAGTACTCGACCACCTAAGTGACTTCTTAACAGGCGAAGGATTTGTAAAGGAGAGCTATCACGCTGCGATTCACGAGCGTGAATCGATTTTCCCAACAGGCATTGATCTAGGGTTTGGTGCAGTGGCAATTCCCCACTGCGACGCATCACATGCGAACAAACCTTGCGTCTATTTAATTAAACCATCTCAGGGGATCCCTTTCGAAAGAGCCGATGATGATGGTGAGCTGATCGCAGAGCTAATTATCGCCCTTGTGGTTACAGACCCTGCGGAACAAATGCAGCTATTACGTGCCTTGTTCACATCATTGCAGGACGAAGCATTTTTTAACGAACTCAAAAACGCGCCATCGATTGAAGCAATCACGGCCACATTCAGTTCGAAAATATTAAACAAAGATAAGGAAGTAGCATGAAAAAAGTGATTGTAGCGTGTGGCGGTGCAGTAGCAACCTCAACCATGGCAGCAGAAGAGATCAAAGATCTGTGTGAAGAACACAACGTGGATATCGAAATTGTTCAATGCCGCGTTAACGAGATCGATACCTACATCTGCGATGAGGTCTCCTTTATCTGTACCACTGCAAAAGTGGATCGCACGTTTGGCGACATTCCTCTGTTCCACGGCATGCCATTTATCTCAGGTGTGGGCGCAGACGAACTAAAAGAAAAAATGCTGGCTGTTGTTCTTTAATTATCCCTGTTCAATGGCACCGTTCTCAAACAGCGTGCCATCGAGAGACTAAAGGAATACCCTACTATGTTAAACGAAATTATCAGATATGTGCTCGATCTCGGGCCAACAGTAATGCTGCCGATTGTGATCATGATTTTCTCAATGGCATTCGGAATGAAGCTCGGCGATGCGTTTAAGTCAGGCCTTCATATTGGTATTGGTTTCGTCGGTATTGGTCTCGTCATCGGCTTGATGTTGGAGTCAATTGGTCCTGCAGCACAAGAGATGACAGCTAACTTCGGTATTGAACTAAGCGTTGTCGACCTTGGCTGGCCAGGCACCGCTCCGATTACCTGGGCAAGTGAGATGGCGCTAATTGCCATTCCAATTGCTATAGCAGTCAACATTCTCATGCTGGTATCTAAGATGACTCGCGTAGTAAACGTGGATATCTGGAACATCTGGCACATGACTTTTACTGGTGCGATGGTTCACATGGCAACCGACAGCTATATGCTAGGTATTGTTGGCGTTATCGTCCACGCTGCATTCGCTTACAAACTCGGTGATTGGTTCGCAAGAGATACTAAAAACTACTTTGGCCTAGACGGCATTGCGGTTCCACATGGCACATCAGCTTACTGTGGCCCTATTGCGGTAATGGTTGATGCTATCATTGAAAAGATTCCAGGCCTTCGTAATATTCACTTCTCTACCGACGGCATTCAGAAGAAATTCGGCGCATTCGGTGAGCCAGTAGTGGTTGGCTTCATCATGGGTCTAGCGATTGGTTTGCTTGCAGGTTATGACCTACAGAACGTACTGCAATTAGCAGTGAAAACCGCCGCGGTTATGCTACTGATGCCTCGTGTTATTAAGCCAATCATGGATGGTCTGAATCCAATTGCTAAACAAGCTCGTGCTCGTCTACAAAGTAAGTTTGGTGGTGATGACTACTTGATCGGTCTAGACCCTGCACTATTGCTTGGCCAAACCAACGTGGTATCTGCAAGTCTAATGTTTATCCCACTGACGATTTTCATTGCTGTACTACTGCCAGGTAATGCGATTCTGCCATTCGGCGACCTAGCAACAATCGGCTTCTTTGTAGCAATGGGTGTAGCGATTCACAGTGGTAACCTATTTAGAACCATCATTTCTGGCTCTATCATCATGGCAGGAACGCTATGGATTGCGACGCAAACCATCCCATTCCTAACCAAACTAGGTCAGACAACGGGTCACGTAACAGGCAGCAACCTAATCGGTTCTATGGACCAAGGCGGCGCACCAATCACATATATCCTGATTGAACTGTTCCGACTTGAAAACTTAGGTGGCCTCGTCATTATCGGTGGTGTCTACGCCGTCGCTGTTGCCATGACATGGTCTCGTGCTAAACAATACGAAAAGCAAGTCCAACAAGAAAAAGAAGCGCTAACAGAAGCTAACGCTTAATCCAATTCGCTGGCAGGGCAACCTGCCAGCCCTTCACTCTTTCACATTTAAGACGTTAAGTAAGACCTACACACTTTTTGATGTGGGTGTCGTTGCGAGTAAAAACTATGAATATGAATCATCATGTCGAAGTCGTGGAGAACCAAGTACTCCAACTGACAGCCTACGACATGCCAGAAATAGGCGCAGACGAAGTGTTGGTCGAGGTGTACTACTCCGGCCTTTGTGGCTCAGATGTCCCTCGAGTGTTCGACAAAGGCGCACACTTCTACCCCATTACGCTCGGCCATGAGTTCTCAGGCAAAGTCGTTGCTGTTGGCCAAGATGTTGAAAAATACACAAAAGGGGACAGTGTTTGCTGTGCGCCACTTGTTCCTTGCCAAGAGTGTGATGTCTGTGAGAAAGGGTTGTACTCCCTTTGCAAACACTACTCTTTCGTGGGCTCTCGCCGTCAAGGCGGTAACGCACATTACGTTGCTATCCCACAAAAGTGCTGTTTCAAACTTCCAAACACAGTTTCCTTAGTTGAAGGCGCATTTTTTGAGCCCATCACCGTCGGCCTTCATCCCATCGTCATGGCAGGCGGCTGTAAAGATAAGCATGTTGTCATTGTTGGTGCGGGCACAATTGGCCTACTCACACTGCAAGTCGCAAAAGCGTTAGGCGCAGCATCAGTGACCACCATTGATATTTGTGATGACAAGCTCGAAACAGCACGTCGATTAGGGTCTGACCGTACCGTTAACTCTCTCAATAGCGAACAAATGGCTGAGTTTACTGAGCTCTCTTCATCAACTCAGAATCAGATGATCATTGAGCTCGCGGGTGTACCTGAAACCTTTATGCTCAGCCTAAATATCGCTGGCCCTCGAGCTTGCATCTATCTGGTTGGCACCATCCATAAAGATTTCAATATTGCTTACAAAGACTACGAAACAGTGCTTCGCAAGGAGCTATCGATTGTCGGTAGCTGGATGAACTACTCCTACCCATACCCGGGAGAAGAGTGGGATATCGCTTGCCAACTGTTCTCTGAGGGTAAGGTTAACACCAACGTATTGCTCGATGGTATCTACGAGCCAGATATGTACATCACTCGCGTTTCACAACTACCAACACAACCAATGTCAGGCAAAATTTTACTTAGCTGGGGTCAAGAAGATGAATAATATTATCAATAGCAATTACTGGTTACGACAAGCACGACGCGATGGCTATGCAATCCCAGCGTTCAACTTCCACAACCTAGAAACCGTGCAGGTTATTTTAGATACCGCGAAGTCGTTGGAATCTCCGGTCATTCTTGCGGGTACACCTGGCACCTACGGCTACGGCGGCTCTCGCGAACTTCTTCACATGGTGAATGCCGCAGCAAAAGAGCGTAACATGCAAGTCGTGGTGCACCTTGACCACCACCATGATCTTAACGACATTCGTGAAAAGGTAAGACTCGGTATTCGCTCTGCCATGATTGATGGAAGTGCACTGCCACTGCAAGAAAACATCGCACTAACCCGTGAAGCGGTGCAAATTTGTCACGCTTATGGCTGTTCTGTTGAGGCGGAAATTGGTCAGCTTGTTGGTCAAGAAGACGATCTTATCGTTGAGTCGGTCAATGACCCATATACACACCCTGAAGATGCCAAACTGCTTGTAGAGCAAACCGATGTCGACTCGCTTGCCATTGCCATCGGTACCGCCCACGGTATGTACAAAGAAGAGCCAAAACTCGATTTTGAGCGCCTAGAGAAGATTGCTTCTCTGATTGATATCCCTCTCGTCCTTCATGGAGCGTCAGGTGTTGCTAGCCGTGATGTACAACGCTGCATCGACCTGGGCATTGCTAAAGTGAACGTGGCGACAGAGCTTAAAATTGCTTATTCAGATGCACTAAAAGTGGTGCTTAAAGAACAACCAGGCGTTAACGACCCTCGTGTTTATAACGAGCTACCAAAAGCTGCTATGGCGAAAGTGGTAGAAGACAAAATCATTATGTGCCGCAGCCAGGGTAGACTCTAGCTCGCACATTTTGAGTACAGCAGTCCCCCACTGCTACTCCTGATAATCAGAGGCCACTTAGTGGCCTTTTTTATCAGAGCTACAAAGAAGAACTGAATACAACCAACCTGCAATAAGCCCCCACAAGGTCGCATTAATACCCAAAATCGTCACGCCCGATAACGTGACCACCAGCACTAACAAAGCGGGCTCACGGTAGTCTGGCGAATCAAACGCACTTTGCAAACACATCATCAGGGTTCCGAGCAATGCAAAGCCGGCAAGCATATGGGTTATTTCCTTCGGGAACGCCAAAAATATCGACACAACACTCGATGCTAGTAGCCCAGCAACGAGATAAAACACACCCGCCCAAATCACTGCCCGGTATCGTTTGTTCTTATCACTATCGACATCGTCATTCATACAAATCGCAGCGGAAATAGCAGCGAGATTGACGCTAAACCCACCGAAAGGAGCGGATAGCACGTTGGCAATACCCGTCCCTATCAGTACCGATTTTACTGGCGTCTCATATTGGTAGCTTTTCATCATCGCCACGCCAGGCAGGTTTTGAGACAGCATGGTCACGATATAAAGCGGAATAGAAATATTTAGGATCGCTGACCAATCAAACGTAGGCGTCACCCAACTCGCTTGGGCAATGGCTAGCTCTGGGTTTGACATCGATCCACCATCAGCAGAAAACGCCAGAGCGCAACCGACGACAAGCAAAAGCAGCATAGTGTGCTTGGGCACAAAGCGCTTACTCACGATAAAAGTGAGAAACATCCATACAAAAACATAGGGTGTCGTCATTGCTGGCTCAAATGCGCGAACGCAGAATGGTAACAAAATTGCACCGAGCATAGCGGTAGCGAGAGGAGTTGGAATACGTTGCAGCGCTCGAGACAGGGGAGGTACGAGGCCAGTAATAACAATCATTAGACCAGAAACTACAAAGGCGCCTATCAAAGCAGGCATGTCATATTGCGTGGCTGAGCTTACCAATATCGCAGCACCCGGCGTCGACCACGCAGTTAAAATCGGTATTTTGTAAAACCATGAGAAACCTATCGACGTTATTCCCATCGTTACACCAAGTGCGAGCAACCAACTCTCTATTTGCTCGGGCGAAGCGCCTGCTGATGTTGCAGCTTGCAATATGATCACCACCGAACTGGTATAACCGACGAGCACCGCAGTAAAGCCCGCGGTTATGTGGTGCAACGTGGAAATATTTTGGCTCATTGTCATCCCTTTCTGTATAGTAACTCCATCTGTGCGTAATAACGCACAAAATAAAGATAGCACCGTGCGCTATAACGCACAACAGGACAAAGCCAAATGCAAGACTCCAAATTTAAGTCTGAGATCGCCCAGCATCTAAAATCAGAGCGAAAGAAGAAGAAATTGAGCCTAGATGCAACGTCCAAGCTCACAGGCGTATCCAAAGCCATGCTTGGACAAATAGAGCGAGAGGAATCGAGCCCGACGATCGCGACGTTGTGGAAGATCGCCAGCGGACTTGAGACCTCATTTTCGGCTTTTTTTGCCAATGAACCGAGCTTGCAGACTCCCGAACGGCTTTTTCCTGACGATTCCAGAATGAAGGTAAAGCCCCTGTTTCCTTTTCAGGAAGACACTGGCATTGAGGTCTTTGAGATCACTTTGTCCGGGCATCATCAACAAATGTCTAGCCCACACAGTGTGGGCGTTATTGAGCATGTGCATGTGATAAGTGGCCAAGTGCAGATATTCTTTGACCAAGAGTGGCACTTACTAAATGCCGGTGAAAGTTTGCGTTTTTACAGTGACCAACCGCATGGCTATGAAGCGGTATCAGAAGAGGCGATATTCCACAATATCGTGAGTTACCCTAGATAATAAAGGCAGTCATAGTGCTACCTACTCGTACTGAGCAATACTGTCATCAATGCTGCCTATAGCGTACAGCACAAGCTCCTCTGGATTTTCCCCTTCGCCTAACACCTGTACATCCTCACCGTCGGCAATGAGCTGTTTGATAATGGCCAACCCTCTCTCCTGCGGCACTTAAATAATGATGGGCATCTCAGATGCTGACACTCCATACTTGGTTGCTATAAGCAAATCTTTGACTTTTTGAACGTCATCGCTGTCCATATATTTCTCCTTCAAGCCAATGCTTTGAAAGTATAGGCGGACAACAGAAACCCTTTGGGAATTATTGCGGTTGAATCTCGTATATCCAATGTCGAAAAGGCAAAAATAGGACGCGGAGACGATCACTCAATAACAACGATTCAATACACTGATAAAAGTCAAATTTGAGATGAGAAACATGAGATTTCACAGAAACTTGGTGGAGTTGCATAAAATGATAATGCTATAGTCATCGAAAATTATAAATTGAGAGAACTATCATGCATTCAACCGACGCTATTGAACTCGTAAAACTTGGGGTAAACATCGAGATTTCAAAAGATTCATCACTACACCCTAATGACGCACTTGAAATCATCAAGATTGCGAGTGAAATCGGCACTCGAGTGACGGTGAAGAAAAAGTACCACACTGACGTTCTGATGGAGATGGCAAAAGTAGGTCGAGACCACATTACCATCGCAATCTAGCATCTAGTCCTTGCTGGTAGCGCAATGAATCTTTTCTTTTAGGTTAGGTTTCATTCCCGCAATACATGCAACTCATCTGGGGGGCTCAGAAGGTTGCCGATTAGGTGTCAAAACTGGAGCATCTTAGTTCTGACACCAACCGTTGTAATGGCTAAGCCCGAGTGACCTGACAAGCAATCCTCTAGCTTTATTCGTTAGTGCTCAAACAAAGGCATCATATCTGTCTGACGACACACTTCATTCAATTTACTCTGAGCTTTGAGAATGTTGTCTTTCCACTTCTCATCATGAGCCCACATTTCGATTACTAATGGCACTACGCATTCCGTTTGGTTCAGTGTTTTAAATATCGCATTAAAATCCACTTCGCCTTCGCCAATAACGAGATCTCGGAACTGTCCCTTATACTCCGGGGTGACTCGGTAAGTATCCTTTAAGTGAATCTGTGTGATTCTCGGTTTACTTAACTTAAGTTCAGTGACGATGTCATAGTTCCAACCCGAGATATTACCAACGTCAGGGTATGCGGTGAAGTAAGGCGAGTTAATCTCTCGACTTAATACTTCAAATTTACTCAACGAATTTAGGTAGTCCGTATCCATAATTTCAACGGCCAACATCACACCTGCTCGCTCCGCTAACTGAGCAGATAGCTTCATGCCTTCTATAAAACGCTGATGAGTCGCATTGTCCGCAGGCTCATAGTAAACGTCATAACCAGCCAGTTGAATGGTTCGAATTCCCAGCTTGTAAGCGAGTGCAATGGCTTTCTCCATATGCATCACCGCTTGTTCGCGTACTTGAGGATCCGCTGAGCCAAATGGAAACTTACGATGAGCGCTCAGGCACATCGACTGTAGAGGCACTTGATATGCTTCACATAGATGGCGAAGCCCATATATTTCCTCATCACTCCAATCCAGGCGGCTGCGTTTTTCGTCGGATTCATCAACCGATATTTCTAGAAAATCAAAGCCTAGCTCTTTGGTCGCTTTTAGCTTATCTTCCCAGCTAAGGTTATTGGGCAAGGCCTTCTCGTACAACCCAACACGATGACGCAATAAATTTTGGTACATACCTAGCTCCAATAACGATTAATTTGCGCTTTCAGTGCTTCAGCGGTTTCTTGTCCCTTCTCACCAGCTAGGGCGCGACCAGCAATGAACGTTTTTGCCTTGATGCCTTCGAACAAGTACAAATCTTCAGGAACAATACCCCCAGTGATTGAGAGCTCAATGCCAAGCTCAGACAGAGCACGCATCTTAACTAGGTCTTCTTCAGTCCAGCCGACACCTGCCAGTTCTGCATCTCGAGAGCGATGGTAGATAGCTTGCGTGATACCGAGATCGACCCATGCCTGCGCATCTTCCATAGTCCAGTTTCCATAGATCTCGATTTGAATTTCGCCGTTGAACTCGTCTGCAACTTTTTTACATGCATCAATAGTTGCGATATGTGCCGCTGCCGATACCGTGATCCAATCAGCGCCAGCCTCAAATGCCATACGAGCCAAGATTGCTCCGCCATCTGTGGTCTTCATGTCACACACTAGAATATGGTCTGGGTGGTTTTTGCGTAGCGTAGAAACTGCTTTCATCCCTTCAGCAAATGCTAGAATCGTTCCAACCTCAATGACATCAACATAGCTTTGAACGTTGTTAGCCACTTCGATTGCTGTTGTAAGGTCAGTTTGGTCTAGCGCAATCTGAATCATTGGTTTAGTCATGGTTTTATCCTTTAATTTGTTCACGTATTAGATGGGCAAGTCCATCTTGATTGTTATCTGTTTTACATATGGCTTGAGCATTCGACTTCACGATGTCATCTGCGTTTTTCATCGCAACACCCAACCCCGCATACTGGAGCATTGAAATATCATTGTGATTGTCTCCAATAGCGATAACTTGAGACGGGACAAACCCTAAGCTACTCACATACTCCGCCAACCGTCGCCCTTTGCTATTTCCCTTAGCAGCAAAATCGATCCGGTTTGACCAAGAGCGCTCACCGTTGAAGTACTCTGTCACCCATGGCGTTTGCATTAACCTATCGACTGCAGCTTGCTCACCCTCAACGACAAACTTCCACACATAGTCTGTCTGTCTCGCGGTATCGGTAAACGAATCCACTCGGTAAATATTAGGGCGATGGCGCTCAGGAGCTTGCTCTGCCCACTCTTCCAACACCAACATGTACTCAAATGGGTTATAGTTGGAGTACGTCATTGCATCGGTGATGTACATCACCATCTTGAGCTTGTGTTCATCAGCAAGCTCAATAAATTTGAGCGCATGTTGGTGCTCAATGGCATTGTGAGTCAGCACCGTTTCTGTTTTGTAGTCATAGACATAGGTCCCATTACAACAAATGATTGGCGTATCTAATCCAAGCTCGTAGTAGTAAGGCCTAGCGGCTGTATGGTGCCTACCAGTGACTATCATCACATGACAATGTTGTTTAGCCTCATGTATCGCTTGTTTCACTTCGGGATGGATAGTGTGATCATCCGTCAACACCGTCCCGTCTAGATCTAGCGCGAGTACTTGATACATATCCTCTCCTTAGCAAGCCAATTAATGCTGACCGTAGTAAGCATTTTCGCCGTGCTTACGAAGGTAATGTTTGTCAGATAACTCAGGCTGAATCTTAATGCCGCTATTGAGCGAACGTGTCGCAAGTGCCATAGCGGAAACTTCCTCTAGAACAACCGCATTGTGGACCGCATCATTCGCATCTTTACCCCAAGAAAAAGGAGCATGTCCTGCAACAATCACACTAGGTACTGCCATCGGTTCAATGCGGCGTTGAACAAACTCTTCGATGATTACGAGCCCAGTATTCTTCTCATACTCCTCTGAGATTTCACGGTTGGACAATTTGCGAGTACAAGGAATATCACCATAAAAATAGTCGGCATGAGTCGTTCCCAATGCTGGGATATCAATGCCAGCTTGCGCCCAGATCGTCGCACTACGCGAGTGCGTGTGGACAATGCCACCAATTTCTGGAAACGCTTTATACAGCTCAAGGTGTGTCGCAGTGTCGCTTGATGGATTGAGATTCCCTTCAACGACATTACCGTCTATGTCCACAACCACCATGTCTTCTGCCGTCATGTCGCTGTATTCAACGCCTGATGGCTTGATGGCTATCACACCATTTTCACGGTCAAACTCAGAAACATTACCCCATGTAAATGTCACTAAACCGTACTTCGGGAGCTGCAAGTTCGCTTCTAAAACACGCTGTTTCAACTGGCTATATATAGACATATCGACTCCTTAAGCCGCTTCTGCTTCGGAAAGCGCCATATCAATTAGGTTTGCAACATCTTCTGGTGTTTTACAGGCGCGCAGCTTGGAAAAATCTTCATCAAATTCAATGAGATTTGCGACCTGCATTGTGCCTTCAATGTGCTCTTCAGAGTCTTTGCCAGCCAAAGTAATAAGGACATCAACGGGTTCGTCAACACCATCAAAGACGATAGGTGTCTCAAGAACGGTCAACGCAAAGCCCGTTTTGATAACGCCATCTTCTGGACGACAATGTGGCAGTGCAAACGCGTCATGGATGCAGATGTAAGGACCCTCTGTCGAAATCGCCTCGATGATCGCATCGTAATAACGCTCTTCTGCAACACCAGCTTTAACTAAGGCGTCAGTACCGATTTTTATTGCTGACTGCCAGTCGGTCGCTTTCACATTGAGTTGGATTGAATTGTTGTTAATCAAAGACTCTTTTAAGTTCATATTTCTGCTCACTTATTTGTTTCGTTACTAGCGTTTTATTATTCGGCTCAGTAGCTAGGCTACTGAGCTCATTTTTATTTATGGAAGTGGTTTTCGATGATAGAAATCAGTTCGTCACCAAAGGTTTTCACCATGATCATATTTTTGACCGCCAACTGTTGCTTACCTTCCGGAAGGTTGCTGATTTTCTCTGCTAAAGCGACAGAAGTGACGACAATGTCAAACGACCCTAGATGTGATTTGTAGTCCGTGATCGCACTGTTGAATGTCGTGGCTGGCACCCCTTTCTTATCAAGGAATTCTTTAATCTTCTTTGAGCACATCATAGAAGAACCTTGACCAGAGCCGCAGCAAACTAGAACGCGTACCGGTTTGTGCTCACTTGCACTGCTCGCTTGAGGAGCTTCTGCCAACGCTGAAGATTTCGCAGGAACCTCTACCTCAACCTCAACTCCTTCAGGTGTCATAGCTGTCATAGTCTCAGCACGTAAGGCTTCGCCATCTTCTTCAGCTCGCAGAGCCTTTGATGCGAAGTACATATAGACACCCGCTAGTGCAACAACAACAAAGAAGAACATGCCAGACGTTGAGATACCTTGCATAATTGGAGGGAATACCAGCGCCCAGTCAGCCATGCCCATCCAGCCGTTAAACTCAGTGCCTGATTGAGCAAAGATATGAATTGCCCAGGCAGAGCCCACAACTTCGATAAGGCCCATGACGAAACAGATCTTCATCACCGCTTTCCAGCCACCAAAGTGGTTAGCGAATACACCAATCGTTGCGTTCGAGAAGAACATTGGGATGAAGCCAGGAATAATCATGATAGGTGCGTCGAATGCCAACATCGCGAGCACTGCCACGAATTGACCGACTGCGCCCCATAGGAAACCAAATACCATTGCGTTTGGTGAGTAAGCGTAGATAGCCGCACAATCAATAGCCAATACTGCATTTGGGATGAGGCGTTGAGATATGCCGTTGAATGCCTCTGACAGCTCTGCCACAAACATACGAACACCCGTTACGATAACTTGAATCGCAACCGCAAATTTCAGTCCAGTCTCAAAGATATAGATTAGCCAGTGAGTTTTACCTGCCATGTCTTGCAGATTATCGAGACCAAAAGAAAGTAGGATAATGCCGAAGAATGCCGTCATTACCAGGGTTGTCGCTGCGATACTGTCGTGGAAGATGTGAAGCCACTTCGGCAGATTAATGTGGTCTACGCTGTCGTTCTTATCACCTAACTTAGGTGCTACCTTTGTCGCGATCCAAGAAGCAAACTGCTGCTGGTGACCAATAGAGAAACCTGCGCCACCCGTCACTTCCTGCGTTGGCTTGAACATGATGTTTGAGGAAATACCCCAGTAAAGCGCCATTAATATCGCCGAGTAAATGATGGTTTCCCACATGCTCGCGCCAAGCACAAAATAGAATACAGCGATAAGGCCAGCTTGTTGGAACATGATATGTCCCGTAAGCATGATGGTACGTATGCCTGTGATTCGTCTAAAGGCTACCAATAGAATATTGATACCCAAGGCCATTAGTACGGCATACCCAACCCAGGAGTAATTGTCTCCCATGGTTTCCATGGTGGCCATCATAGAGGTATATGGGTCAATAACCGAACCAGTTAACCCATGAATTTCACTCATTTTTTCAATCACAGGCTTAAAGCCAGCAACCAGAGTGCCTGCGCCCACTTGAACAATCATAAAACCGACGATGGTTTTAATTGATCCAGCGATCACGGTTGTCGCGTCACGTTTGAGGAGGATGTAACCGAGGCAAGTCACGATACCAAGCAGCAGTGGTGCTTTGGTCATAACCTGACTGTAAAAAATATAGAAGATGTCGTATAGGAACTCCATATCTTTACCCTTAATGTAATTTGTAATTTTAGTGATTTGTAGGATTCAGTGATTTGTTATTTTGCTCACGGGACTAACTTTAACAATCAAAAGTAGTCATTCAATGCTCACTTGTGATTAGTTTGATTTATATCAATTATCCATCATTGTAATATGGGTAATTGTGTAATGGATCACACCAACAAACAAAAATAACATATAAATCAATTACTTAAAAAATAAGGTGATAGCTGTCATGTTTTTGATTTAAGACTATTTGACAATCACAGCCGTGATTATTAGACTCATAAGTAATCAAGAAGTTGTCACAGAAACTAATGAAGTGATAAGTATGAATGAAGTACAAAGACACAACGGTATCCTATCGTTACTCGAAGAAATGCAGACAATAAATGTCTCTCATATTATTGATAATTTTAGTGTTTCCCCGGCGACTGCTCGGCGGGACATCGCTAAATTAGACGAGCTTGGTAAGCTTAGAAAAGTACGAAACGGTGCAGAAAAAATTGAAAATCAGAAGAGAAAGTGGTCACCACTTAATATCAACAGTACTGATTTTTATGAAGAGAAAGCGCAAATAGCACACGCTGCAGCATCGCTTTGTAAAACAGGTGACACTGTGGTCATTAACTGTGGTTCTACCGCGTTTCTACTCGGACAACAGCTGTGTGGTGATGATGTTCAAATTGTCACCAACTACTTTCCACTAGCTAGCTATCTAATCAATGAAGACCATAACGATGTGATCATCATTGGTGGTCAATACAACAAAGCGCAAAACATCTTCCTTAATCCAACACCTAATTCACTGGGTGGCTATGCTGGAAACTGGATGTTTACCTCTGGCAAAGGGCTGACCGATGCGGGCTTATATAAAGCGGATATGTTGACCGCTGTTGCTGAGCAACAGATGTTGGAACAAATCGATAAGCTGGTTGTTGTTGTGGATAGCTCTAAAGTTGGCCAGCGTACAGGCATGCTATTTTGCAACACCAAACAAATCGACATCGTCATTACGGGCAAAGACGCCGACCCCGATGTCGTAAAACGAATTGAAGCTCAAGGGACACAAGTCATCTTGGTTTAATTCGAACGGGCTTTCTCGCCCTCGAACAATTATAAATTTCAGCTCAGTGCCTTAGTCAAAATTAAGGCGCTAGGCTCCCTACATCCAAAATTAATCAAATTTGTGAAATAAAAGGTATTAACATGAGCAATGTAAACGAAATCACTCGCGAGTCTTGGATCCTAAACACATTCCCTGAGTGGGGCACTTGGCTAAATGAAGAGATTGAGCAAACCGTTGTTGCACCGAACACTTTCTCAATGTGGTGGTTAGGCTGTACTGGCATCTGGCTAAAGTCAGAAGGTGGAGCAAACCTATCGATGGACTTCTGGTGTGGTACTGGTAAAAAGACCCAAGCGGTTCAAAAAATGAAAAACCAACACCAGATGATGCGTATGGGTGGCGTGGAAGCACTTCAGCCTAATCTGCGCACCGCGATCTTCCCTCTCGACCCATTTGCAATCAAAGAAATTGACGCGGTTATGGCATCGCACGACCATGGTGACCATATTGATATCAATGTCGCCGCGGCGGTTCTTCAGAACTGCGGTGAACACGTGAAATTCATCGGGCCAAAAGCGTGCGTTGACCTATGGATGAAATGGGGTGTACCAGCAAATCGCTGCGTTATTGCAAAAGTCGGTGATGAAATTCAAATCAAAGATGTCAACATCAAGGTGCTAGATGCATTTGACCGTACCGCTCTAGTTACCTTACCAGAAGGCACATCATCTTTAGACAAAGAGATTCTCGATGGAATGGATGACCGCGCAGTTAACTATCTCGTAGAAACAACGGGCGGCTCGGTTTACCACTCTGGTGATTCTCACTACTCTAACTACTACGCAAAACATGGTAGCGACCATAAAATCGATGTAGCGTTGCTGTCATACGGCGAAAACCCACGAGGCGTCACAGATAAAATGACTTCTTCGGACATTCTTCGTGCAGCTGAATCACTAAATTGTGAAGTCGTTGTGCCATTCCACCACGATATTTGGGCGAACTTCCAAAACGACCCACGCGAAATTGAAATGTTGTGGAACATGAAGAAAGAGCGCCTTCAATATGGCTTCGCACCGTTCTTCTGGCAAGTTGGTGGTAAATACACTTACCCAACAGACAAAGGACGTATGCACTATCAACACTTCCGTGGCTTTGCAGACATCTTTAAGAATGACCCAGAGCTGCCGTATCGCGCTTTCCTCTAATCCTTAATCTCATCCTAAAGGGAGCAAGTTCGCTCCCTTTTTTAATCACTTTAAAGAGGTCTTATGTTGCTAAGGGAATTAAGGCACCACTTTCAATCGGGAGACCTAGAGTGTGCTGTTGCCGTTCTTTCACCCAACAGGGATGAATACTACCTTATGGTCAAAAGCCATAAATGGGGCATTAATAGCTTTCTAGAAACTGCTCGAACGCAAAAACCAAGAGCGTTCAAAACCCAACTAGCCTTACTAAAGGTTGCGAGAAGTATTGGTTTTAATCATCACTCTATCGAAGTAAAACATCTTTAACCATTTCTATAACCGCCATCTTATTTCTGTCATGTACTAGACTTATCATTTCAATTCGACAAATCTGGAATTGTAGAGATATGAAAAAGGCAGTTTGGTTATTAGCGCTTGGGCAAACGATATTGTGGTGTTGCTTGTATTATGTATTCCCTGCAACCTTGCTACACTGGGAGTCTGCACAAGACTGGTCAAGATCCGACATAACGTTGGCTTTAACGCTTGCCGTTGGAGTATCCGCTATCGTGGCTCCCTTTGCCGGACGCATTATCGACCAAGGTTACGGCTCACTGATGATGACACTCTCTGCGACTGCAGGAGGCGTTCTTCTCTACCTCATTAGTATCACTGACACTCTCTTTTCATTCTATGTTCTGTGGTCAATCATGGGGCTCGCCATGGCTGGTTGCTTGTATGAACCATGTTTTGCATTTTTGGTTCATTGCATGAAGGCGGGCGCCAAACGATCCATTACCTTGATTACTTTGATGGCAGGTTTTGCCAGCACCATTTGCTTCCCCTCGGTGCATTATCTTCACGAACATTTTGGGATCGAGTCAACACTGCAGATATTCTCAATATGCATCATTATCGTTGCTGTTCCTCTGATGTTTTTTGGGTCGCGAGCTGTGGTGAGAGACTACTTAGCGAGCAGTGTAGCAAGCACCTCTCCTACTTCTACAGACAAAATAGAGAGTGCCACTCATTTTCTGACATCTCCGTTGTTTTGGCTGCTCGCATGCGGATTTTCGATGTTAGCTCTAAACCATGGTGTGGTAATAAATCACCGACTCCCATTAATGAGTGAGCGGACACTGCCAGATAGCCTAGCAGTGCTTGTGATTTCCTTAATCGGCCCGATGCAGGTTGCCGGACGAGTCGCATGGACGCTCGTTGACAGACACTGGTCAGTGATGAAAATTACGGTTCTGTGTTTTGTGTCTGTCACCACCGCCACGTTGTGCTTAATCGCATCATCCAGTGTGACCTATTTAGTATTTGTGTTCGTTCTGCTCCAGGGGTCTGCATATGGAGTGTTGAGTATCGTCAAACCACTCGTTACTAGAGAAGTGATGGGCGACCTCAATTTTGGCGCTATCGCTGGTGCACTCGCGGTGCCGTATCTGCTAGCTTTTGCGACGTCACCTTACATTGGATCTTTGATCTGGCAAATGGGTGGTTATGACTACGTACTGTGGGCGATTTGGGGCTTTGCACTCATCGGTGTCATATCAATTATTATGGTCTACAGGCTACATGTGCATCATCAAGCCACACGAGAACCCAATCCTCAACTGGTGTAGCGGGCACTGACGACTATCCGATTTTGTCCTACATAGCCATATCAAAAGGCAATATCTACAGCACCACCAGAGCAGTTCCAAACCTCGCTAACTTAGCTCTGCAAGGCGGTTAGATAATGCGTTAACTCATTAGCCAATCGCAAAAAAGCCCCAAAAATTGGGGCTTTTTAGTACCATCGAGGTTTTATCTAACTTAGTCTAACTCAACCAAGTTCTTCTCAAACGTCGCATGTTGCGCCTGAACCGCTTTATCAGGGCCGCCCGTCATTGAGCTCACGACCATGATAGAAATCCAAGACAGAATGAAACCAGGGACGATTTCATAGATATCAAAGATACCGCCAGAAAGCTGTTTCCATACAACGATAGTCACACCACCAACGATGATACCTGCGATAGCACCATTACGGTTCATACCTGCCCAGTAAAGGCTAAGTAGGATTGCAGGACCAAACGCCGCACCAAAGCCTGCCCAAGCGTAAGAGACTAGACCAAGCACCGAACTGTCTGGCGTCATGGCAAGCACCAGCGCGATAACAGATAGCAAAACAACGCCAACACGACCAACCATCACAACTTGCTCAGAAGTCGCATCTTTGTTGATGACTTGCTTGTAGAAATCTTCTGCCAATGCTGAAGATGACACCAATAGCTGTGAATCCGCCGTACTCATGATTGCTGCTAAAATTGCCGCAAGCAAGATACCCGCAATCACAGGATGGAATAGCGCGTTCACAAGCAGCATGAAGATCTTCTCACCATCTGCTAGAACGTCACCGCCGGTATTAGTGATGTATACAAGACCAACCACGCCCACTAGCAACGCACCAATCATAGAAAGGCCAGACCAAATGACCGCAATGCGGCGCGCCGTCGTGAGATCTTTGTTGCTACGTGATGCTTTAAAACGCGCCAAAATGTGTGGCTGGCCAAAGTAACCTAAGCCCCATGCGACCAATGAAATGATGGCAACTGCAGACAAAGGCTGACCTTTCGCGTCATTCCAAAGTGTCAGCAGTTCAGGGTTAATCGCTCTAAGGTCTGCCGTTAGCTGACCAAGACCACCTTGCATACCGATCACCGGTACAATCATTAGCGCTGCTGCCATTAGTAGGCCTTGAACTAAGTCAGTCCAAGATACCGCAAGGAAGCCACCAAATAGCGTGTAAGACACAACACACACAGTACCGATGATAACCGCGATGGTGTAGTCCAAACCAAATACCGTTTCAAACAGTTTACCGCCTGCCACTAGACCAGAACTGGTATAGAAAAGGAAGAAAAGCAAAATGAAGAACGCAGATACAACCTGAATAACCTTAGAGTTGTCGTTAAAACGACGAGATAGGTATTCAGGAAGAGTCAGAGCGTCAGTCGTAATACTGTAAGTACGTAGTCGTTTCGCGCAGATAAGCCAGTTAAGCCAAGTACCCACCAATAGGCCACCCGCTAACCAAAATGCCTCAATACCCGCTGCATAGGCGTAGCCCGGCAAACCAAGTAGCAGCCATCCACTCATGTCTGATGCACCAGCAGATAGCGCAGCAGGCCAAGGGCCTAAAGAGCGTCCACCAAGAAAGTAGTCGCTTGAACTCGCCGTGCGCTTATAAGCGATCACGCCGATAGCAAGCATCATCGCCAAGTAAGCGATAAAAGTTGTCGTAATAGCGAAGCTATTTTGAATCATTATTATTTCCTCATCCTAGAATTCAGCCTCCAACATGCTTAGTGCTGGAGGCTGGTAGGGCGACGTGGAGCGGGTCCGAAGACCTTAGCCACTAGCTACCAAGTTCAAGCAAGGTAGCGTTGCCCCCCACTGCTGTGATGTTGATGGTTCTTGTTCTTTCCGTTATGAACCTCAACACTAGATTCGGATCGTGCGACGTTGGAAGTGACGCCAGATCCGTTTCAGATACCAAAAGACCTATCGCTCCATCGCGATTAGCCAGTTGATGGTTAACCTGCCATTGTGTTTCTTCAGAGCCTACAAGACCGACGACACGAACATCGAAGTCGATGAAGGTAGTGGCTTCTTCTAAAGCGACAATCTGGACTAGGTTAGACGGCAATTGAGAACGCTCGACTGCCGAAATTAAAATTTGATTAAACTTCTCATTACCAGAGCAAACAATGACGCCATTGCCAGCAATCAGCGCTGCTGTTATCTGAGCAACCGCCGCTATTTTTGCTTGCGCTTCGATGCTCTCAAGCACGACCAAGGCCACACCACGACCTGCCGCGTAAAGCTCATTGGTTTCGCCTGTTGGCCCTGGCATCACATGCGGGTTAGCCAGCAGGATATTGGCTTGTTGAACGTGAAACGCCATCACGCTTGCCAGCGTCGCATTTAGCTCTGCCATGTTGCGCTGAACAGAAAGTAAGCACTCACGTTGCTCAGCAAAATCGGTGATATTCCAGCTCTCCCATGCACTCAAAACATCAGAGAAAATTGTTGCGTTATTAACCATGACTCTTTCTCCTTACTTTGAAATGGAAGCGGTGCCGTTAACGACATCAGTAAAACGATACAGATAGTGAGGACCACCTGCTTTTGGACCTGTGCCCGACAGCCCTTGTCCACCAAACGGTTGAACACCGACTACGGCACCGACTTGGTCACGGTTGATGTAGCAGTTACCAACACGAACGTGTTTCTCAATCCATTCGTAAGTGGACTCATTGCGGCTATGTACGCCAAGAGTTAGGCCAAAGCCTGTCGCATTAATACTGTCGACAACTTTCGGCAGTTCAGACGCTTTAAAGCGCACTATGTGCAAAATTGGACCAAAGTGCTCTTCAGTCAGTACCGAGATATCAGAGATTTCAAACGCACATGGCGGTACAAAATCGCCCTCAGCACATTCATCATCAAGAGATAGCTGGGCCACTTTCTTGCCTTGTTTAGTCATAGCTTCAATATGAGCAAGAAGCTTTTGCTTCGCGTTGGCATCAATCACAGGGCCAACATCGGTCGAATGCAGGTATGGCAAGCCAACTTTTAGCTCATCCATTGCACCTTGAATCAGATTAATCACGCGCTCGGCGATATCTTCTTGAATGTACAATACGCGCAGAGCACTACAGCGCTGACCCGCCGACGCAAACGCTGAGCGAACCACGTCACGCACCACTTGCTCTGGGAGCGCGGTAGAATCCACTATCATCGCGTTCTGACCGCCGGTTTCTGCGATAAATGGCACGGGTGCCACTTGGCGTGCAGCCAAGGTGCTATTGATGCGCTGCGCAGTTGGTGTCGAGCCGGTAAAGGCAACACCAGCAATCGCGCTGTGAGAAGTTAGAGCATGACCCACATCCGCGCCGCGACCAGTAATGAGCTGAATTGCGCTTGCAGGGAAGCCAGCTTCAAGCATCAGCTCAACCGCCCGTACAGCGATAAGAGACGTTTGTTCTGCAGGTTTAGCAACCACGGTATTACCGGCAACCAAAGCTGCGCTCACTTGACCTAGGAAAATAGCCAGCGGGAAGTTCCATGGGCTAATACAGACAAACACACCGCGCCCACCGCGAGTCATCGATTTAGATTGACCATCGAAACCGAGTACCGATTGTGTCTTGAAGATGTGTGGCTGCTTGGCGTAGTAACGACAGAAATCGACCGCTTCGCGCACTTCATCAATACTATCGTGAATAGTTTTTCCAGCCTCTTGATGACAAATTGCCACCAGCTCATGCAGGTTATCTTCTAGCTTGTCTGCCAGGTTTAGTAAGCACTGACTACGTTCGGCATAAGGAAGCGTTGACCAAGATGCGAATCCTTCCTCAGCAACCTTGATAGCTTCGGAAACATGATCAAGGTTCGCCATAGCGACCTGACCAACGACGATTCGACGATCATAAGGTGCAGTAATCGTATCTATCGCAGCGCCTGCCTTGATCATGCTTTCGTATTGGGACTGTCCATTGATGATTGGCGCACCCTGCCACTGCTTGCTACGGAATACGTCCACTTTGTGTTCGTACTCTTTCACTTCGCTCTCGATATCAACGTTAACACCAATCGAGTTTTTACGATCGCTAAAGATAGACGGTGGCAGTTCAATATTGTCGTTATGCAGGGTGTCGTTGGCGTTGAGTGCATCGACAGGGTGAACCGTCAGGCTCTCAACAGGGCAGCGAGCATCCACCAGACGATGTACAAAGCTGCTATTCGCACCGTTTTCTAGCAGTCGGCGTACCAAATATGGCAACAGATCTTTGTGGCTACCCACCGGTGCATAGATTCGAACCGGTTGCTTATAGGTATCCATCACATGGTCATACAGGGAATCACCCATACCATGCAGGCGTTGGAATTCGTAATCGGTGTGCTGCGCCATAGTCGCAATCGCAGTCACCGTGTGCGCATTGTGGCTCGCAAACTGCGGGAAGATGTTTCCACGTACATTGTCACTCAGTAGGAAGCGAGCACAGGCTAGGTATGCCACGTCAGTCGCTTCTTTACGGGTATAGACAGGGTAGTTTACGTAACCCGCTTGCTGAGACCACTTGATCTCGCTATCCCAATACGCGCCTTTCACAAGACGAAGTGGAATCAAATCGCCCTGCTGTTTCGCCAGTGCATTGACCCAAACCAGCACAGGCAGTGCACGTTTTGAGTATGCCTGAATAACCAGGCCAAATTTACCCCAACCTTTAGCGACATCGCTGCGGTAAACCTTTTCAAATAGCTTGAGAGAAAGCTCAAGACGGTCTGCTTCTTCCGCATCAATGGTAATAGCAACATCGAGTTCACGAGCGCGAGTCAGTAGCTGAGTCAGCGTCTCGCATAACTCAGTCAGTACGCGTTCTTCGTTCGCCACTTCATAACGGGGGTGCAGTGCAGAAAGCTTAATGGAAACAGATGGAGCGGGACTGGTATCTAAACCATATTTATCACTACCAACCGCCTCAATTGCCATTAGGTAATCTTTGAAGTACTTATCGCCATCAGCTTTGGTTAGCGCTGCTTCACCCAACATATCAAACGAATAGGTAAAGCCACGGTCACGCATTTTCTTACCGTTCTTTTGAGCTTCGCCAATGCTGCGGCCTAATACAAACTGATGCCCCATGACCTTCATTGCCTGATACATGGCTTTGCGAATCACTGGTTCAGAGAATTTGTTCACCAAGCGGTTAACCGCTTTGGCTGGGCTTTGAGATTGCGAATCTGGCAGACCCACCACTTTACCCGTCAACATCAAGCCCCAAGTTGAGGCATTCACAAACACAGAGTCAGAATTCTTAAGGTGTGACTTCCAGTCAGCCACGCTGAGCTTGTCGCGGATAAGCGCATCTGCCGTCGCAGAATCAGGGATACGCATCAAGGCTTCCGCAAGACACATCAGCAAAATGCCTTCTTGAGTATCTAAGCTGTACTCAAGCAGCAAGGCATCGATCATCTGAATAGCATTTTTGTCAGCACGAATGGCTTCAATGAGCTGAGTGGTGTTCTGTGGGATCTGCTGGGCTTCGTCACCTTGCGGTGTTGCCAAAGGTAAAAGCTGTTTCAACCATTGAGACTCATCCACCATATAGAGTGGAGAGATCAGTGACCAGAGCTTCGCAAGCGGCTGCTCGACAAACTCCGTTTTTAGCACATCTGTTGCTGTAAACATGTGTGTTCCTCAATCTCTACTCAGCCGAAAAATCGACTGAACTACTACAATGGCAGGCAGTGTATTTTGAGTGCTTGAGAATTACTTGTCAAAAACTCCGAGCTTTTTGCTGTTTTCTACGCTTATTAACAAAATTAATACATGGTCACATCTAAAACCACAAGACGCACAGTTACATAATGTAACCAATTTAACATTTAATGTTGTAGCACATGTTGGGCGCAACTTATCACATTACGGTTCCTTGAATACTTCAGCGAAGTTTCTTTTGACTTTTGTATTACAATTACCCCTCCAATAGTGCTCTATTTCTGCTAATTTATAAGCATAATATCGAGCTTTGGCGCTCTGGCAGTAACAACAGTACCGACATCTTTGTACGTCCCAAGTGGGGCATCTATCGCTCTCTTAATGACAAAACAGGACTGAATGCCGGCGAAGACGAAGTCTGGTTTGCTGACTTTGAGGTAAAAGAAGTCCAAAAGATAGAACCATAATAACAGTCACAATAAACTCCGAGAGTCGTAATAAACGACCTTCGGAGCTTAAACGTCAGGTATCGATGGATTACAAAAACCAATGAAGCTGCTGCCAATCCTTCTTGTCACCGAGTGCTTTTAGCAGCGGGCACGGGTTTACTAAATAAGCATGGTCAGCAAACTCACACAGTGGTCGGTCATTGATAGAGTCGGTATAGAAATGGATCTCCGAGTACTGCATCATACTCTCTGTCAACCATTGTTCCAGCCTTGCGACTTTGCCTTCGCGATAAGTAGGAATGCCGTCGATTCGAGCGGTGTAACAGCCGCCCTCTTCCGCCAAATCAATCCCCATCGCTTCATCAATACCAATACGTTTACCGATAGCCGACACCAGAAAGCTCACGGATGCGGAGATGATAACCATTTGAATATTGTCACGTTTAAGCTGCTCAATCAGTGTGGCAGCTTGTGGAAATAAGCGAGGCATTATCTTCTCGTCAATGCACTGCTCCACCAACAAAGAGACCGCCTCTATCGACACACCAGATAGTGGCGACATGGAAAACTTTAAGTAGTCTTCCATGTCCATATTTCCCTGCGCGTAGAGTGCCATTAGGCGTTCGTCCTCTTCCAAAAAATCTGGTGCGGTCGCTATCCCTTTTTCCACCAAGAATTGGTTCCACAGCATGGCACAGTCGGCATCAAACAGCGTCTCGTCCATATCGAATACATAAAGGGGTTTAGACATTCTAAGCTCTCACAGGTTGAATTTCGTTTAGGTTAAACAGCAGCTCCAATTGACTGCCAACAGACAGCAAGCGCTCTGATGATCGGTTAAGCAGATCAACGGTAAGTTCACAATCATCCACATCCACTTGGTAGCGAATAACATTGCCAAGCAGTTGATGATTCTTAATGACCCCGGTTCTCGGCGCCGAAATGTGCTCACCATACTGACGTCCTTGCTCACGCACATAGATGGATTCAGGACGGATTGCGACTTTGCTGTTCACTTCGAGATCAAACAGCGATTTGGCTTGTGCTGCTTCCACCAGATTATAGTGACCCATAAAACCGGCGACGAACTCATTCACTGGATGGGTATAAATGGCTTCTGGCTCGCCTTGCTGGACAATCTCGCCTTTGTTCATCAAGAAGATACGATCAGACATGATCATCGCCTCTTCTTGGTCATGGGTGACAAAGATAGTGGTCAGGTTCAGCTCTTTTTGGATAGCGCGGATCTGCTGGCGAAGGTTCTTTCGGATTTTGGCATCCAGCGCAGACAAAGGCTCATCCAATAACAAAATACGTGGCTTAACGACTAAAGCTCTGGCAAGAGCAACGCGCTGCCTTTGACCGCCGGATAGTTGGTGCGGGTACTGTTTCTCTTTACCCGTTAATTCCACCAGCTCGATCACCTTGGCGACCTCGCGCTCTATCTCTGCCTTAGCCAGCTTTTGCATCTTGAGGCCGAACGCGATGTTTTCGGCTACCGTCATATTCGGGAATAAAGCATAAGATTGAAATACCATGCCGATGCCACGCTGCTGCGGCGCAGCGTGAGTGATATCGACACCATCCACTAAAACCTGGCCGCCTTCAACGGGATTGAGTCCCGCCAAACTGCGAAGTAACGTTGACTTTCCGCAGCCACTAGGCCCGAGCAGGGTGATGAACTCTCCCTTCTCAATCGTGAAGTCTATATCTTCAAAAACCGTGTTATTGCCGAATCGCTTGGTAAGTTGACTAACAGATACGTAGCTCATGATTTGCCCTTTTGTTGTTGACTGCTAAAACGGCTGGCAAGCCATGTCAGTAGGAAGATAAAGAAAAAGTAAGTCATCACTAACGCAGAGGTAAAATGGCCACTGGTTTGACGCATGTTGTAGAGATAGATTTGCAGTGTTTCGTAACGGGTTCCCACCAAGATATTGGCGAACACAAACTCTCCTAATAGGAAAGAGAAAGATAAGAACAGCGACGCCAACAAACCCTTCTTCAAGTTCGGAACGATGATCAAGAGAAATGCCTTGGTTGTGCTTGCGCCCAATAAGTGAGCCGCATCCATCAAATCGTTCAAGTTAATCGCTTCGAAACTATTGGATATCGCGCGGTACATAAACGGCAGCGCAATAGTGAAATAGGTGCCAATTAAAATCCATGCCGTACCGACCAAAGGCACCGCACTGTCGGCATAGATCTGTAATAGCCCTACTGAAGAGACCACAGGCGGTACAGCGAACGGCAACAAAATAAGCACGTTCATTAACTTGTCGAGTTTTGGAAAGTAGTAAAACACCACAAAAATCGCCGGTAGGATCAACACCACACTCAATGCTAGAGCCGCGAAACAGACCAACAGCGAACGCCCAAATGCCGCAAGAAAACGTGAATCGGTAAGCAGTTGAATATACCAATTAAAGGTAAAGCCGTCGGGTAATATGGTGGCTCCCCAACTTGATGACAGGGAGTACACCAAGGTCGCGATAATCGGAACCAGCATCAGTCCAACGATTCCGTAAACAACGGCTTTATGATAGTAAGTACTAACATTGCTTGTTAGCTTTTTACTCACGAGAGATTTGCTATTTTGAAGCATGATAACTCCTCGACAATAGCCACTGATTGATAACCGTAATGAAGGCGAGAATCGCCATTAGAATCACGGAAATGGCCGCGGCCAGATTCGGCTCAAGGAACAAATCACCCGATACTAAGCTCGCGATGCGCACGGTAATCACGTTGTAGTTGCCCGTGGTCAGCGCGTAGACACTGGCGTAGGCGCCCATTGCGTTAGCAATCAAGATAATGAAGGTGCCAAGCAGCGCAGGCGACAGCACAGGTAGAGCAACCTGAGTCCAATACTGATGCGTTTTCGCACCCAGCAGCGCCGACGCGGACTGCCAATCATCTTGCAGCGCATCAAACGCGGGATAGAGCAGCAGCACACCCAGTGGGATCTGAAAGTAAATATAGATGACCAGTAGTCCCCATTTACCATAGAGATTGAACCCCTCAATCAAACCATACTGCTTAAGGAGCAACGTGACTGCACCGTTGACACCCAGAATAATGATGAAGGCGAACGCCAGAGGCACACCAGCGAAGTTACTGCTCATATTAGTAAAGGCAATAACACCATCGCGCAGTCGGCTATCGACTCTGCGAAGCGATGACACCAATAACGCAGCAATGGCGAGACCAATCACACTCGACCATACCGACAACCAAATACTGTTGCTAAAGGCTTGAATCATGAAGCTGGAGTCAAATACCTCAAGGTAATTGTCCAGCGAAAACTCGCCATCGTATTGAAAGCTATTAAAAAACACCCAAACCATTGGGGCGAGCTGGAATAGATAGAAAAACAGCACAAAAGGCGCAAGCCAAAGCACGGGTTTAAAACGATTCCACAGAGACGCGCCCTGACGAGACTGCGTCTTGCCGTTGCTCGGCGTTTCGATTACTGAGCTACTCATAGCGCGATCATTTCCGGTGCATAAGGTTTACGATGCTCAAGCCCGAGAAGCTGACAACACAGTCCACAAAGCTCTGTTTGCTTCACGGTTGTGTCGGCGTGGGTAAAGGTATCACCAATGACAAACAGTGGGACTTCACGCTCTTCAGGCAAGATGCCGCCGTGCGAAAGGTCATCGTTCATACCGTGATCACTGGTCACCATGACTTGATAACCCGCATCAATCCAAGTACTGATGTAGTTGGATAGGTAAATATCCGCAGCGCGCGCGCTGTTTCGATATTGCCTCGAATCCAAGCCATGCTTGTGCCCTGCGTCATCGATATTCATTGGATGGATTAGGAGAAAGTCTGGATTGAACTGCTGTCTGAGTGATTCTGCGTCGATAAACAAAGCCTCATCAGGGTAGTGATCCCAATGATAGAAACGACCATGCTGAATGTTGAGTGATTCATCGTCGGTAAAACGGTCACGAACCGCATCATAAGGCGCTCGGTTATAGAGTTCACTCACCCAGTGATAAGCGGCAGCTGCCGTTACCTTGCCCTGCGATTTGGCTAGGCTAAAGATGGATTCTTGATTCGATAGGCGTACAATTTGATTATTAACAATGCCGCTCAGAACAGGTGGCACTCCAGTCAAAATGCACTCATAGAGTGGTCTCGACATTGATGGAAGCTCACACTGAATGGGATATAGGGTTGCTTTTTGCTGCTCGATTAAGCCGTTCAAGTAGCCCATGCAATCACGGGCTACTTGATAATTGAGACCATCGAGGACAACAAGAATGACCTTATTGCTCATACTTACCTCTTACTTAGGTTCTCAAATTACTGCTGATGAATAAGCACGTTTTCTTGCCACTGACGAGGTAGGCGGCGCGCTGATTTTTCCCATGCTTTAAAGTCAGTCACTGGGTGTACGTTGCCGTACTGGTCGTTTGAAATCAGCTTTTCTTGAATCGATGTAGGCAGCTCAACATTAGAGCGGATTGGGCGAGCGTAGCCCTCTGCAAGGTTGATTTGACCGCGGTCACTAAAGATGTGTTCACGAGCCAATTTAGCTGCGTTCGGGTTCTTCGCGTACTTGTTGATGATGGTGGTGTAACCAGAGATAACCGAACCATCTTGTGGGATGTTAACGCTAAAGCGCGAACGGTCGATTTGGTCACGGTAGTTCAGCGCGTTGAAATCCCAAAGGAGAGCGACTTCGACTTCGCCTTTTTCTAGATTCGCAATACTTGGGTCAGTGAATGATAAACGACCTTGTTTAGCAAGCTTCGAGAAAAACTCAATAGCAGGCTTAAGGTTTGATTCATCACCACCATTGGCGAATGCTGCGGCTAGTACCGCATTGTTCGCTTGCGCTGCAACACCTACGTCGCCGACAGTAACTTTATAATCACCTTCAAGAATATCTTGCCAAGACGTCGGTGCATCTTTTACTAGGTTGTTGTTTGAGATAAACGCGATAGTACCGGTATACGCCAAAGCCCAGTGGCCATCTTTGTCTTTCGCCCAATCAGGAATATCACTCCAAGTGGTTGGTTTATAAGGCTGCGTCACACCCTTTTGTACCGCTACGCGTGCAAACGCAAAGCCCACATCACCGATATCCGCTGTCGCATTTTTCTTTTCTGCTTCAAACTTAGCGATCTCTTGTGCCGAGCTCATATCAGTATCTTGGTGCTTCAAGCCGTAAGTGGACTCAAGGTCATTCCAAGTATCTTTCCAGTTTGCCCAACTATCTGGCATACCCACACTGTAAACCGCCCCTTCTTTTTTTGCCGCTTCGGTCAGTGCTTGCACACCGTCGTCAGCCATGGCAGTAGAAGAGATCGCCGCTGCAATCAGAGTAGCAGTGCCAAGTTTTGCGATACTTGCACGGTTAAGCAAAGTTTTCATTGTCTCTATCCTTCTGGACTAGGTCAGTAAGTTCACTTTTTATGCTATTTCGCGAATGTGACAATTTAGGGCAGAGTTTTTGACGGTTTTATGGAGGTTAAATGGCAGAAATGCGTCAGTTTGATGAAGGGAATAGGTGACGACCTTGCTCTCAACGTACGTCATTCCTGTGAAGACAGGAATCTACTTGAGGCTTGGTGTGAGCGTTGAGTAGATCTCTGCCTGCGTAGGCGCACGGCCAGTGAGATGACGACTATTGTGAGTGTGAAGAGCCAGCAACGCGCGTCATTCCTGCAACGCACGTCATTCCTGCGCAGGCAGGAATCTACTTGAGGCTTGGTGTGAGCGTTGAGTAGATCTCTGCCTGCGTAGGCGCACAGCCAGTGAGATGACGACTATTGTGAGTGTGAAGAGCCAGCAACGCGCGTCATTCCTGCAACGCGCGTCATTCCTGCGCAGGCAGGAATCTACTTGAGGCTTGGTGCGCGCTTGAAGAAGATCCCTGCCTGCGTAGGTGCACGGCCCGTGGGATGACGGCTATATTTGGGCAGGAAGAGGAGATTTAGTGCTTATACCTAAACGTATTACTATCATCAATCACATCAATCTTAACCGGTAAAGTACCAGCATTAATGTTACCAATCTGGTCAAACGACTTTCGTGAAAGATCAATAACACGACCTTTCACAAAGGGACCACGGTCATTGATTTTCACATCGACAGTTTTGCCATTGTTGGTATTCGTCACCCTAACGATGGTGCCAAACGGTAACGTTTTATGAGCCGCAGTATAGGCTCTCATGTTATATCGCTCGCCACTTGCGGTGCGCTTGCCATGGTATTTGCTTCCATACCACGATGCTTGGCCAACAAGCTCATGAGAACGGGCATAGCTGCTGGTTTTTGCATTGTCGACGGACGCGGTTGAAGAACAACCAGCTAAGATAGTTAGAACAAGAGCGATAAAAGCGAGGTTGAGTTTTTTCATGTTGTTTGATTATGAGGTTATTAATTTAGTGGAACCAATTTTTAATTATTGCTGATTTTGAGCAAAACTGAGTTTTAATAACGTCATAGTTAGGAAAGATCTTAGAATTTAGCAGATTACCGTTAACGCGAGAAGCGGCTTTAAGCCTTCATAAAACTGTTACCAAGCTGTCGTATCTTGTTCATCTATACGCCTTTGGACTAGGTCACAACAATGAAAACCCTCACTCAGCTTGCGAAAATCAAAACCACCATAAGAGATCAAATCTCAGGAAACATTATGCAGGCTGGGCAGAAGCTACCTTCTGAGCGTGAGTTGAGTGAACTCTTCTCAACTACTCGAATTACCATTAAAGACGCCCTTACCTCCCTTGAAACCGAAGGTTTGATCTATCGAGAAGAGCGTCGTGGCTGGTATGTTTCGCCGCAGCGTATCCGCTATAACCCCCTGTCACGCAGTCACTTTCATCAGATGATTCGCGATCAAGACCGAATTGCTGAAACTAAGCTGGTGAATGTTAGAACTGAGATGGCAAGTGGTGAATACGCAAAGGCGCTGTCGGTTGACACGATTACACCGATTCATGTCATAGAGCGACTGCGATACATCGATGGACGTGTAGTGCTGTTTGTGGAGAATTGCCTGATTGCCTCGCTATTCCCCGACATCTTGGATAAAAACCTAACCATGTCACTCACACAGTGCTACCAAGAAACGTATGGCTACGAGACAGGGCGTTCTCACTTCGACGTCATTCCAACATCAGCGCCTAGCCATGTCGCCAAAGCCCTCAATTTGGCAGAAGGACAACCTGTCCTCAAGATCTGCCGTGTGAACTACAAGCAAGATGGGATGTTGATGGATTGCGAGCTTGAGTATTGGCGACCTGATGCCATGATGATCTGCATCGACAGCGAGTCTCAGTAGTTGATTCATTTGAAGTGTCGGAAGGCATAGGAAACTAGCCTTTTCAAGCAATTATTGGACTATAGAAAGCTACAGTTTGATCACTTTCTGAAACGTTTTTGGACAAAAATGAGTCAGCTAAGTCATTACTCATAGAATGCTACACACCAAACAATTATAATTTTATGTTATCAAATTTATAATTATTGATAATTTTAAGTTTGGTGATTTCATGCCTATACTTCTCCACATCGAAAAGAGACACAAACAAATAATTAAATCAGTTTTTGGAGAAAGTTATGAAAATGAATCACGTGGGCATCATGGTTGGCGATATGGACAAAGCTGTAGAGTTCTACACTAAAGCTCTGGGCCTTCGCGTTGTAATGAACAACACTAAAGTAATCGAAGAACGTGAATCTGCAATCGGTCGTATGTGTATTGCAGTGTTTGGTGAAGGTTTCAAAGGCTTCAACATCGCTCACCTAGTGACAACTGATGGTATTGGTGTGGAACTGTTCGAAATGGTTGACCGTGAAGAGCGTCATAACGTTGACTTTTCTCGCCTAGGTATCTTCCACTTCTGTCTGCAACTACCAAAAGAGCTGTTTGAATCTGCAATTAAGCGTGTCGAAGAGTTTGGCGGTAAAGTGCGCATGGATATTCACCGTTACCACCCAGAAGACGAGCTAAAACAAGCGCAGATGGTTTACCTAGAAGACCCGTTTGGTAACTTGTTCGAGTTTTACTCTCACTCTTACGAAGATACTTACGCTTCTGATTACGAGTAATTGTCCTACGTTCTAAATAACATTTAGTGCCCACTAGAGGTTAGCTCTAGTGGGCATTTTTGTTCTATTGCCTAAATGATTTAGGGGCAAATCTGCGTTACGATGATCTTCCCCATCAGCCCCTCCTCAGCTTCGATGGCTTGAGCCAGAAACTGCTGTGCTCCCTGCTTTAACAGTTCATTGAGCGGGTTGTCTGGTTTATGAAGCTTGGTAACGGTATGATTGTTGTCCATGCGGTTTACTCCCTATTGGTTCTTGATCTGGCGATATAAATCAACAGGTTACACCGCATTACTTTCTGCCCATACACCAGAAACCAGAAACCAGAAACCACTATAGCTCTACCTGTCGTTCCACCTAATTTAGGAAACAAAGCCGTTCTTAGCGTACAATATTTTCATTTTCCGAATCGTCGTGTGACCCCTTAGCGTGCTATATTTTCCAAATTCTGAGACGCCCCTAGTTGAATCACATTTAGGAACAGTTATTTAGTCGAAACTAATACAGTTTAATCCATGAGTAAGCTATCTGTGTATTGGCTAAGCTCTACCCGAACCTCTAGCTCTGCTTCCGATAGGTATTTGGGGGTGTGTGCATTAACCACGGCAGTGTTTTGTTCACGAACTTGATGGGTATTGCCGATGGCGTCAAATATGCTGCTCAGCAAGTTCATCGATTGTGACATCAAAGCTTCACTCTCTTGTTGTGAGAATAGCGGCTCAGCATCAAAGCCAAGTGCGTAGAGGATGTCGTTAAAGTGCATCGCATAACCTGAGCCAGAAACATCAAATCTGGTGCTCTTGATGCCATCGGAGCTTCTCTCCCACAGATACGGAGGATGCTTGAGGGTGCCAAAACCAATTGCGATGACGCGGTCTGGGTAGTGCAGTTCCAACCTTCTGTCCCAGATATCACCGGCTTTTCCTGCCTCAATCACTACTTCAACGTTACCTTCCGGCGACGTTAGTTTGCCTTCGACATAGAGATGGGTTTCAGCGCCTTGTGTGTATTCCAACTGCGATTCGCTAATGCGTTCAGCACAGACCTGTTTTAGTTCAACCTGCACACCTCCCATGCCGGATTTATGGAGGTAGCGAACCAGCCCAGCAATCGCGTGAATGCCCATATCAAAGCCATAACCTCCGCCGCCGCTGGTAGCTAAGTTGAGTAGCGTTCTGGCGTTGAGTAATTCAACTCGGTTTTCAAAACGGAAGTCTTGGATTACTTCATGACTGTCACTAGGGTTGTCGGCAGCAATCGCAATAATCTTGCGGGGGACAGAGTCAGGTAGTGCCATAGATGAATCAGCGAAGAGTGCTTCCAACGAAGGAGAAACTAAAACGGTATCGATAAAGTAAAACTGAGCTCCACGACGTTTAAGCTCCGGGATGACTTGGTTAAAGCCTCTGTCGATTTCTGCCAAGGAGAAAGATGGTTTCTCAACCACAAACAGAAGGTCTTGAGTGTCGAGTGCATTACTCACTTGTTCAATGATGGATAGATGTACGCCAACCGGCGTTAGGACGAAGGCCGCAGCAACATCAGTGTGTGAGTGAGCCTGTAAAAACGCATCAAGATCTGCGTAACGAGCGGAGTAAGGGAATTGAAAGTGCGATGCAAAGGACAGGTAATGTTGAACTGCTGGGTCGATGGCGACTACATCAAAACGAGAGCTTAGGGTGTGCAGTAGGTTCTCATACAAACTAACCACTGACGATTTAGCGTTCCCCAATCCACCAAATACCAATACGACCTTGTTCATCACTTCCCCTTCACCAAATTGCATTCACCAACAGGGTAGCAAAAATACGCTCAGCTGCTGGCCTGGCAACTCACAACTGGACAACCCCGTGTCAGTAACTTTACTACATTTACACTTCATGAATAACTACAGATATGAGAGAGTCGCTTAGCTTGGTGTCCAGTATTGATGGTGCATATCAGTTTCGGACACAAAATCACGGGGGTTTGTCTTTTGCCTCTTATTACTTTTTGTATATCAAAATTGACTGAGCATCATCGTGTGATTTTGAGGCATAACTCATTTTGGGGCAAAGGCGTGTTTGCTAAAACCGGTTCACATAAATCTCCGCCAAGTGAACCAACAGAGCAGACGTAACAAACTTTATTGGAATCGACCAAGCTTTATTGTCTTCCGACATGAAGATTAAGAGAAACGCTTGCGATACTGCGACGGAGAGATGCCTTGCAACCTAGAAAAGGCATGAGTAAAGGTACTTTGACCAGAAAAACCAGTGAGTTCTGCAATTTGACCTAAGTTTAAGTTGCCTTGTTCAATCAATCGCTTGGCTGCATCAACGCGCTTGTTCAGCACATATTGGTGTGGCGTAATGCCTAAATGCTCTCTAAACAGCATATGGAACTGACTCTCTCCTAGAAACACACTACCGGCAAGCTGAGCGACGGAGATCTTATGGGCTAAATGCTGCTCGATGTAGCGATCAATCTGTTCAAGATCGAAACGAGAGTCACGCAGTGACGTCTTAAGCTCTGAAATGTGACGCTGCAATAACGCCACCACAGTGTCGTTACATGCACGACTGAGTAACAGATCATCTGGGCTACTTTTCATTTCTGCCACCAACATCTGAATCAGCTTTTGAATTTGAATATCAAGTTGAAAGTAAGTTTTACTCTTCGATAAATCATTGATTCTTTGAAGAAGTACTGGATCATCATCACTTGGCAGTGGCATGTTCAACACCAAAATATCCGGTTGATCAACAATGCCACCGAAAGCATGATCAAGGCCAGATGTCACCACACAGCCCTGTCCAGGGCCTACCTTGTTGCCAACACCGCCAACATCGAACTCAGATTGACCTTTGAGTCCAATCACAACTTGCGTGTAATGGTGCTCGTGAGAGTCCATATGTGAAGGCAGACGAACGATTTCAGCCGGCTTTACAATGATTGGCGTAGGGGAAGCATGATCAAGGATGTCATTATTGCGTTTCACCATGTTTCCAGCCTCAGTGTAAATGGAATGTCGAGCCGCGGAGTATATCGATTTCCAGTGAATTTGGGAAAGCGAATCGCGCAATCGCTTATCGTTATTGGGCTTACTATGAATAGATCACCTAGAAACAGAAGCATAAAAAAGGATCCTTACTTGATCAAGCTTCCGGAACAATGATCATGAACCAACAAGTTACGGTGGTTGCAATTTGTACTATATCGAAGCAAAAATATAAAAAAAGCTGCGAAAACCGCAGCTTAGATAAAATCTAAACGCTAAATAGCAGTTACGGCGCCAATCTTTCTGCATCCCATTGACCGGTTCCATCTTTGCTAAACAGGAAACGGTCATGCAGTCGGTGTTCGCCACCCTGCCAAAATTCAATCGATTCAGGACGAATACGGTAGCCACCCCAAAACGTTGGTACTGGGATCTCGCCTTTAGCAAATTTCTGTTTCAGTTCCAGAAATTTACCTTCAAGAACACCGCGTGCCGAAATACGACTACTTTGTTTACTCGCAATCGCTGCAAGTTGGCTTTCCTTTGGGCGCGAGGTGAAATACTTCATGTTTTCCATCGCCGTCAACTTTTCCGCTACACCAGTAACATGCACCTGACGCTCAAGAGTGTGCCAAGGGAAATGCAAACTCACCTTATTGTTATGTTCGATGTGCTGCGCTTTACGGCTACCAAGGTTGGTGTAAAACACGAAGCCGTTCTCATCGACGCTCTTTAACAAAACAATGCGCTGAAATGGCATACCATTTTCGTCAACCGTTGCCACAGTCATCGCGGTTGGGTCGCTAAGCTTGGCTTCCACCGCCTGCGCTAGCCACTTGTTAAATTGATCAATCGGGTCGTCTTCTAAATCTTTACGACGCAAGCCACCTTTCGAATACTCGCGGCGAATATCTTCAATTCCCATAACAACTCCTCACTTTTTTGTGAATTTTGCGCCGATATGTGACAGAAAACAACCCGAATTCCCTATCTCGACGTCGATTTTTGAATTCTATCGCCTAGTTTGTCACTAATGGGTGATGAATTTCTTCAAGCCAGACAATATTTCGATAATTCATTACTTTATATTCACCACGTCGCTGCTAAACTTTCGGATAACGCTAGTGACGAAGTGCCCCCTTAACAAACGGTCACACCGTGAACTACGTCCAATAATGCATGATGGATCGACTCTTTCTATGAGAACAGGTTACAGATGGATAATCTTGGTAATAGAATCAAACTATTAGTCGACTCCTGAACATCACCCCTGCGGATGGAATATGGATAATAAAGAATACAAAAAGGTGTCGGACGCCGAGCTGGATTACATCGACGACAAAACCGCTGCTTTGCTGCTCAATACTCCTACCAGTGCCAGAATCATGCTTTGGGTGATGTTGCTGTTTTTTGTTTGTGCTGTGGTCTGGGCTGCGTGGGCAGAAATCGATAAAGTGACCGTCGGCCAAGGTAAAGTTGTTCCCTCTTCGCAAATACAGGTGATTCAAAACCTAGAAGGTGGTCTCGTTAAAGAAATTCTCGTTCGAGAGGGCGACTCGGTCACTCAAGGGCAACAACTTCTGCTGATTGATGATACACGTTTCAGATCGGACTTTCGCGAGCGTGAGCAGCAGGTTCTCAATCTTACAGCGAGCGTGTTGCAACTCTCAGCGTCACTGACTAGCGTTATTATTGATGAGTCAAAATCAGGAAACAACTGGCGAGAATCTGTCACACTGGATACCAATAAGCTCGCCTACCCGCCTACATTTGAAGAGAACAATAAGAACCTAGTGTCTCGCCAAAGAGCAGAATACCGCCAAGATCTCAATGAACTTCGCAACGAGCTCTCTGTTATTGATCAACAGGTCAGACAGAAACAACAGGATCTCGTTGAGATGCAAGCCCGAGTTCGAAATCTAAGAAACGGCTACAACCTAGCCCGTGACGAGTTAAACATCACCAAACCTCTAGCCGATGAAGGTGTCGTCCCAAAAGTTGAACTGCTTAAATTGCAACGACAAGTCAACGACACTAGACGAGAGCTTACTTCAACGGAGCTTAAATTGCCTACCCTGCGCTCTGCCATCGAGGAATCCAAACTCAGCCGTATCGACATTGCACAAAAATTCCGCTCAGAACAGCAAGAAAAACTCAACGAAGCACAAGACCGGCTCTCTTCCATGACAGAATCCGCTGTTGGTCTTGAAGATAGAGTAAACCGCACTGTCGTGGTGTCTCCTGTAAACGGCACGGTCAAAACACTTAACGTCAACACTGTCGGCGGTGTTATTCAGCCCGGCATGGATATTGTTGAGATCGTTCCAACCGAAGACACCTTGCTCGTTGAGGCGAAAATTGCGCCGCAAGATATCGCTTTTTTACGCCCAGAATTACACGCTATCGTCAAGTTCAGCGCCTACGACTTTACCAAATACGGCGGCTTAGATGGAACGCTAGAACATATCAGCGCGGATACGACTCAGGATGAGGAAGGCAACAGCTTTTATATTGTTCGAGTCAGAACCGAAAAGACTAGCTTTGGTCACGATGAAACCTTGCCTATTATTCCGGGCATGACCGCATCGGTTGACATTATTAC
The DNA here is from genome assembly GCF_052879755.1 of Vibrio sp. DNB22_10_4. Lineage (NCBI taxonomy): Bacteria > Pseudomonadati > Pseudomonadota > Gammaproteobacteria > Vibrionales > Vibrionaceae > Vibrio > Vibrio sp. DNB22_10_4. Next base: position 156,580 of record NZ_JBNNXW010000001.1, read on the forward strand.
AGGTAAACGCACGGTACTAGATTACCTGCTCAAACCAATAATAAGCGCACAAAACAACGCTCTAAAAGAGTAAAGGGACTTAGTGATAAAGAGTGAGCGAATGGGGCGTCTGCGCGCCAAATTGAAGTTTACATTAATCGGTTGTGCCGCAGCGGTAACCTTATCGCTCGCGACGACCACTGACGCCTACACCAAACAAGAACAGCGTTGGATTAGTACAGTTACCAAGACGTACGGAGAGCGGGCGGGTAAACGTGTTCAGACATGGCGTTCTGTGCTGGCTGGTTTACAGGGAAAATCCGAGAAACAACAACTGTCTGGAGTGAACGAGTTCTTCAACCAGCTCAACTTTGTCGATGATATTCGATTGTGGGGAAGAAAAGACTACTGGGCAACGCCGCTGGAGTTTTTAGGGAGCAATGCTGGTGACTGTGAAGACTTTACCATCGCCAAATACTTCTCGCTGCTCGAACTCGGTATCTCCGATAAAAAGCTACGTTTAGTCTACGTTAAGGCGATTGAGCTCAATCAATTCCACATGGTGCTTGCCTACTACGAAACACCACGCTCTCAACCGCTGATCTTAGACAATCTTATTGGCGAAATAAAACCCGCGTCTAAACGCGGCGATCTACTCCCGATATACAGTTTTAATGGTCGCAACTTGTGGACCATGAAAACCACCCAAGGCAAGTTAGCCGGAAAGTCGTCGAGACTAAAATTATGGAATGATTTGCGCAGTCGCGAGCGCTCATTAACGTTACGGAAACCAAAGGTAAATTACGACGAGTAAATAATTATGACACTATACAGACAGCTAGTGGTCGGCATGATAGCCGTTTTTTTACTGTTATTGACGTCGGTGTTTATTATCGAAATTAACACCACCAAAGATTTTTTGGAGCGGCAGCAACGCTCTGAAGTCAATAACACCATCAATACCGTCGGACTTGCCTTGGCGCCGTACCTACAGTCTCAAGACAAGGTCGCCGTGGAATCGGTGATCAACGCCCTATTTGATGGCAGCACCTACTCTACGGTTCGCCTGGTATTTCTTGAGAGTGATGAAGAAATACTGCGCACTTATCCAATCAAACCGAGCGACGTACCTGCATGGTTTACCAATCTTCCTCTGTTTTCGCCAATCCAGGACTCTCGCGTCGTCACTAGTGGCTGGCTACAGTTGGCAGAGGTAGAAATTGTTAGTCACCCTGGCGAGGCCTATTCTCAGCTTTGGCATGCGTTTGAGCGTCTTTCAGCGGCATTTTTGGGCATTCTCGTATTAGGCTTACTCGCTATCGCGTTTATATTACGCCGAGCGCTGAATCCACTGCGCGCCATTGTGGTTAAAATGGAACAAGTGGCCAATCGTCAGTTTGGTGAACCGCTGCTTAGACCTAGAACCCGAGATTTGATTGCTGTCGTAGATGGCATCAATAGTATGTCGGCACACGTAGAAGAATCCTTCAAACAGCAAGCGAAGGAAGCACAGAAGCTGCGCGAACGCGCGTATATGGATCCCGTGTCTCACCTTGGTAACCGTGCTTTCTTCATGGGACAGCTCAATCAGTGGCTGAGCGAATCTTCATTGGGTGGCGTCGCCATCTTGCATGCTGAATTTATTAAGCAGACTTATAAGGGGGAAGGTTATGAGGCTGGGGATGGGCTAGTGCGCGAGCTTGCCGATCTACTGTCGATGACCATTAATTTGCCAAACACCGTGATCGCTCGTATCTCGACGGATGAGTTTGGTTTTGTATTCCCGAATATTGATGAAAATGAACTCAAGTTCGCAGCCAACAGCATCATCACCTGTATTCAAGATCTCAATGCAGACCCAACTGGTCTTAGCAAAGCAAAAGCATCCCTTGGTGTGGTGTTTAATGAAGAGCGCAAAAATTCTACGCAAATGCTGTCTGTGCTGGATAACGCGCTCACCAAAGCTAAATCGAATCCAGAGATAGATTATGGTTACATCTCTAACGAACACACTGGCGTCATCATGGGCAAACAGCAATGGCGCGCCTTGGTCGAAGAGGCCATCAACGACGACGAAGTGACTTTCCGCTTCCAAGCTGCCAATAGTAGCTGGGGTGAAACCTATCACCGTGAGGTGTTCTCTGCGATTGAAAAAGATGGCGAGCGCTACACGGCTAACCAATATCTATTGGCGCTTGAGCAGCTTGATGCAAGCCACATCTTCGATGAACACGTCATTATATCGGTCATCAATAAGCTAGAGCGTGAAGAAATGTCTGATGCCATCGCCATCAACATCACGCCGACCAGTATTGCTCAGCCAAGCTTCATTCGTTGGATATCGTTAGAACTAAGTAAACACGCCAGTATTTGTGAGAAGCTGCACTTTGAGATACCAGAGAGCTGCTTTATCAGTAACCCGCATCACACCGCCCTATTTTGTAATGCCATTCGCAATGCGGGAGCAAAATTTGGTGTCGATAATTACGGACGCAACTTCCAATCTTTGGAATACCTCAACGAGTTTAGACCCGATTACGTGAAATTGGATTACTTGTACACCCATCAACTTGATGATGAAAAACAGAAGTTTACGCTGACGTCTATTTCAAGAACAGCACACAACTTAGGTATCAAAACCATCGCCTCTCGCGTGGAAACACAAACTCAGCTCGACTTCTTGTCTGAGCACTTTGTTGATGTGTTCCAAGGCTTTATCGTGGACAAATAATAGGTGCAGAATCCATGAAGGATCCGTTACTCAATTCGCTCATCTACATCAGTCGATATTACGGCTTAGCCAACTCCCCTGAGGCGTTGGTTAATGGCCTGCCCCTATCTTCAGGCAAACTGACTCCATTCTTACTGCCACGCTCAGCCGAGCGTGCGGGTTTGGTCGCCAAAGAAAACCGGGCGGATCTGGATGCTATACCAACCATCGTTTTTCCTGTCATTCTGCTTCTCAAAGGCGGCGATGCGTGCGTGCTGAACAGTATCGATCAAGAAAAAAATGAAGCGGAAATCATTACACTTGAGTCTGGCATGGTGCCCATCTCCATTGCGCTAGACGATCTTATTGCCCAGTATTCGGGGCGTTACTTCTTGGTTAAAAAGCAGTTTCGCTACGACGAGCGCTCTCCTGAAGTACTTAAGACCCGAGATGGCCACTGGTTTTGGGGCACCTTATGGGAATCAAAACGCATCTACCGCGATGTGTTGATTGCCTCGCTACTTATCAATATCTTCGCTATTGCCGCGCCGCTGTTCACTCGTTTGGTATACGACAAAGTGGTGCCAAATCTTGCCTTTGAAACCCTCTGGGTACTGGCTGCGGGTATTTTTATCGTCTTCGGCTTTGATTTACTGCTCAAACTCATGCGCAGTTACTTTATTGACGTAGCAGGTAAAAAGTCAGACATTCTTATTTCATCTAAGCTGTTTAGCAAGGTGATGGGCATCCGAATGGAGTCGCGTCCACCGTCGGTCGGAGCGTTTGCGCGTCACTTGCAAGAGTTTGAATCGATTCGCGAGTTTTTCACCTCAGCAACCATAGCTTCCCTGATTGATCTTCCGTTTGCGCTGCTGTTCTTAGTTATCATTTGGCTAATGGCAGGTAACTTGGTGATCATCCCTATTGTCGGGGTTGTGATTCTCATTATTTATTCGCTACTCATCCAAGGGCCGCTGCGCAAAACTATCGACGAAGGGTCGCGTCTTGCTTCGCAAAAATACGCTAACTTAATCGAGAGCTTAGCTGGACTAGAAACTGTGAAAATATTTGGCGCCCAAAGCCAATATCAGTACCGCTGGGAAGAAGCGGTCGCTCACATGGCAAACTGGAATATTAAAAGCAAACGTATCACTGATGGTATTCAAAATACCGCTGGCTTTGTGCAGCAATCCTCCAACATAGGCATGATCATTCTCGGCGTTTACTTAATTGCAGAAGGTGAGCTGACCATGGGTGGGCTCATTGCCGCTACTATGTTGAGTAGCCGTGCAATCGGTCCCTTAGTGCAGCTTTCGCTGCTATCAACACGCTACAACCAAGCCAAATCGTCAATGACGATTATCGAACAGGTCATGGCGATGCCCGACGAGCAAGAAGAAGGCAAGCGCTACATTCACCGCCCTATCATTCACGGTAAAATCGAACTGGATCGCGTCACCTTCCACTACCCAGATTCACCCATGGCGTCGATTCGGGATTTAAGCCTAACGATAGAGCCAGGAGAAAAAGTGGCTATCATCGGTCGTATTGGTTCAGGGAAGACCACGCTTGAGCGGCTCATAATAGGTCTTTACCAACCAACTGAAGGTCATGTCAGGATTGATGAAACCGACATTGCTCAGCTTCACCACGTGGACGTAAGACGCAATATTGGCTGTGTACCACAAGACTGCGCTCTATTTTACGGATCTATTCGCGACAACATTACGCTAGGGCGACCACTGGTCGATGATCGCGATGTTATGGACGCAGCGAATCGCGCTGGGGTGACCGTCTTCACTCAACAAGATCCTGCGGGCCTTGAAAGGCAAGTAGGTGAAGGTGGCTTGCTCCTATCAGGTGGTCAAAGACAAGCTGTCGCGATTGCCAGAGCATTCTTAGCTCGCCCTCCGATTTTAATTATGGACGAGCCCACCAGTTCGATGGATAACCGCTCAGAGCTGCATATTAAAACCCAGCTCAAGCAGCTCAAAGAGTCGGAAACACTGCTGCTGATTACCCACAAAACGTCCATGTTGGATGTGGTTGACCGAGTCATTGTCATGGAAAAAGGCACCATCATAGCGGATGGTCCAAAAGCTCAGGTACTCAACGACTTGAGACAAGGCAAAGTCAAAGCCGCAAGCTAAACCCACAAAAAATCCCGCTCAACTCGAGCGGGATTTTTTTATACTAACAGCTAGATAAAGATACGGGCGCGTATGCCAAACACCCAGGCATGACTTTCACTCGAAAACGCAGGATCTTTGATGTATTGGATATCAGGCGTAATTTGAACGTGATCCCCCCACTGCATGTTGTAGTAAAGCTCTGCAGCAACCTGTCTTTCCCCAGCATTTAAGAACGTTTGTAGTGTGTCTTCATTGGTTTGTGACCAGTTAATGGCAAAGCCCAAATTATTGGTCGGCTGACCTAAACCAAAATAGCCCATACCGACTGACAATGAGCGGTCATACAAGGCAACATCCCCCTCAGAAATACCACCACGAACAAATGGCATTATTTGCGGAGTAACAAATTGGCTCCAAGAGAAGTTCACACCTTGCCCAGACTCGCCGCCTATAACCGTACCATCTTCCAATACAGTCGATGACAAGCTATGGCGAGAGCCCGCATCCATGTGCCAAAAGGTCAGGTGCAAGTTATCCGTATAGATTTTCTCTTGAGAAGCAGTCCAGCCAATTTCTAAGGTTTTAAAGTACGCCGCGTCACCGGCAAAGGCAGTGTCGAAACCATCAAAAATGTCCTCTGATTTACCTTTCGCATCAGCAATACCGCCGATAATGTAGAAATTGTCACCCAACATATGACCAGCAGAGAGTGCCAACACACCATCATCGGGTAAACCCATCGCGCCCGCACCGGTTGAAAACGCAAGATTCGTAAATCCGGACCAAGGACTTGCTAAGGCATAAACATCAACATAGTTGGTCACGTCTTGCCAACCGACAATAATGGAGCCTCGGCCATCACTGATTTTTTGCTTCCAGTTTAGATCCGTGACGCGAAAACCTTGGTCAGTGAATGCAGGTGCAATCATACCCGCGTAGCCTACTTGATCTTGCCCAAGCCACGCGAAACTCTTCGGATCGGTATCGGTGTAGCTGTGTCTGTGTTCAACCTTCCACACTAGGCTGCCCGCATTGTCTGTGCCATGGCCAAGTAGATTCCACGAACCGTAAAATCTGGCAACGCCTGAAGCTGCATTCACGTTAGCGCCATCAACACCATTGGGCGATTTTAGCCCCAGAGCAAAATAGTCCGCACCAAAGGTAAAACCCTTATCCGCTAACTGATTGCGCCAGTCTTTCTTTTGCTCCGTTTGCTGAGCAATCGTATTCTCAACGGAGTCTGGGCCTTCAAAGTTAGCCGCACTCGCCGATAGGACAAAAAATAGACCGAGTAATAATGGGCTTAATGAAAAAGTCTTTCGGGTCATAAATAACGCTCTTTTAGGTGAATGCTTGGTCATCTATTTTAGTCGACTGAGCACTTATTAATTGCCATTTGATGACATTGAATAACGGAGTGGACGACACATAAAATCTTACTCAACTAAAATTCATCACCTCACGTTATATACCCACACAGGTGCTCGGTTTATCTACGTATTAAGGGTGTGATACTTTGCTAACAGGCACGCTCAACTACACTATCGTTAGCCCAAGAGTGAGGAATAATAATGACCAGTATTGTATTTTTTAGCGCCAAATCTTACGACGAAGTTGCCTTTGAAAGCGCGAAAGGGTCAAGACCATTGCACTATCAGTTCTATAGCTTTGGACTCAATGAAAAGACGGCAAAGATGGCGAAAGGACACGACGTCGTCTGTGCTTTTGTGAATGATGATTTGTCGAGGCCAGTTCTAGAGCAGCTCGCACATCGTGGTATTAAGATGATTGCCATGCGCTGTGCTGGATTCAACAACGTTGACCTAGAAGCAGCGAAGGAGCTGAACATTCAAGTGGCGCGCGTTCCGGCTTATTCTCCCGAAGCCATTGCTGAGCACGCTGTCGGCATGATGATGACGCTAAACCGCCGTTTCCATAAGGCGTTTCAGCGCACTAGAGACGCGAACTTTTCATTGGAAGGCCTGGTTGGATTCAACTTTCACGGGCGAACTGCAGGCATTATCGGCACTGGCAAGATAGGCATTGCGACCATTCGTATCCTTCGAGGGCTAGGAATGAACGTGCTTTGTTATGACCCGTACCCAAATGAGGCAGTGACAGAACTCGGAGCTACATACTGCGAGCTCGATGAACTGATCAGTAAATCGGATGTGATTTCACTGCACTGCCCTATGCAGCCTGAAAACTATCACCTTCTCGATGCTACTGCTTTCGGTAAGATGAAAGATGGCGTGATGATTATTAACACCAGTCGAGGAGAACTACTCGACGCATCGGCTGCAATAGAAGCGCTCAAGCAGGGTCGTATAGGCGCTCTAGGCTTAGATGTGTACGAGAGTGAGAAGGAGCTGTTTTTTCAAGATAAATCCAACGATGTAATTGTTGATGATGTCTTTCGTCGCCTATCGGCGTGTCACAATGTGCTGTTCACAGGTCACCAAGCGTTTTTAACCACTGACGCACTCGAAAATATCGCTGAGACAACACTGGGTAATGTTGAAGACTTTGCTGTACAAAAGCGTTCTGCGAACTTCATTGACTAGATAAAAACGGGATGATTTGTAAACACAAATCATCCCGTCGACACTAGGTTTTTGCCTTGATTTTTTGGTAGCCGCTTACCGCAGCGTTACTACGTATCGTGAACAATAATAATCTGGCTTAGTTCAGGAACACTCAATGACGATATTCCAGTCACACCTTCAAGCTCAATGGTGACGCTCTTACCATCTTTATTGATGTTAACCAGAGTACCAGTTTCATCTGCCGTATTCGTCACTGTGATGTTGTTATTATCTAGCAAGTCATCAAGAGTTTCACCGCTACCTTCAAACACATCCGTTAAGTCCAGAATATCGCGGTTTCCATCGACTTGAGAGAAGTCAGTGACGACATCGTAACTGCCATCGAGGTCATCGGCTCCCCATTTAAAGGTATCGTTACCTAGACCACCAGTGAGGACATCATTGCCCAAACCACCTTCAAGCACATCGTCACCATCCGTGCCGTGAATAACAGTCACTCCGCTGCCACCCTGCACGGCGTAATCCACTTCTTCCACATCGGCTACATTACCGTTTGGTACGATATTGACATTAACCGTTGCTGTATCATCGCTTTGCAGCCCATTAGAATCCACCGCACGATAATCGAACGCATCGGCAACTTCGCCATCAGTGACGGTTAAGCTCTGTAGGACAAAGCCAGCGTCCTTACCTTCAGCGTTGTAAGGCATGATTCGCATTTCATCAAAAGGAAGAGTCGATGTGACCTCGATGACCGCCTGATGATCAACGATGGTACTGTTGTCCATTACAATCGGCGTTTCATCAAGCAAGGTACCGCCCGCATAGAGATAAACGAATATCTGAGCTGCACCGTTACCATTCGCAGCTGCGCTGAACTGTCCAGTTAAGCTACCAACACCAACCAAGGCTCGAGTCATCATACCCGCTGTAAATCGAATAGACATAAACTCATTCTGCTTAGCTTCTGTCTCTTTACCTTGTCCGTTCTCATCATCCCGCTTGGTGAAGAAGCCTGATTGTTTAGCCGCGCCAGCACCATCGAAGGCGATCTCTTCCATTTCAACACCAATGTGCGGTTTATCGCCAGTATAAGTCCCCCCCGTCACTTCAACACCGTTACCAAATGGATCTTGTCCTTGATGGTTATAGCCAAGAGCCGACACATCAAAACCAACCTCTAGGTCATAATAGATATTGGTGGTGTCCTCAACGAGGTCTCCTACATCTAAATCAAAACGCTCGCCTGTACCTGATAAGAAGTAAAGCTGACCAAACTCTGGCTCGCCGACAATCTCGACCAAACTGTCCTTATCATTACTCACATCGTCCTCTGCATCGGTAACAAAATCCGCAAAGCTAAGAGGAATGGTGTCATCAGGGGCAAAGAACTCAAAATCCGTCACAAGTGGTGGCGTATTTGGCTCCACTGAGGTAGGAGCTTCAAGCACGATAAGATCAATGAGTTCAGTCTCTGACTTATCGGCAGGAGAGAACGTGGTATCTCCCTCGGAAGCAGTTGCAGTAATCGTCAGCGGATAGGTACCTTTGTCAGCCACTTGAATCTGCAGGTCATCCAGATTGCTCCAATCTGAAATATCGACCTTGCCATTGGCACCAGCATTCGATGTTTGCGTACCGTTAGTGACAATCGCACCTTGTGGCAGACCTTGGATCAACAGAGTCAGAGTTTCTGAACCATCCGTATCAGTAAGTTTGGCAACAATATCGCTGATATCGATATAGGTATCTTCATAGCCTACGTTGCTGCGCGCTGACAATACGATGTTATCCAAAAGTGCGCCGTAGCTATCGTCTTGCTCAGATTCGAACTCAATACGATAAGTGCCGTCTTTCGGTACTTGGAAGAACTCTTGAACATCATTCCAGTCTCGATTTACGGAATCATCGAACTCAAACAGCTCTGTACGGTTGTCCTCTTCGTCTACTAGGAACACTTTGAGTGGTGAGTCGTTAACGCGTCGCGCTGCTACGTCAAAATTAAGCTCGTAGAATTGACCACCTTTGCCTTCAAACTCAGTAAACAACGAGTCGTCTTTGCCACGGCGTCCTTCTATTTCAAACAGTTGATTGTCTCTGTCTTGGGCATTACCACCAAGATAAACGTCCTCTCGACCCACTTCGACAACGCCACCAGGGTTGTTTGTTCCCCAAGTGCCTACAGAACCATTCGAGCTAAGCTCAGTCTCTGTCACATCACCACGCCAAGAGCGATTGAGTGTGACGTTCTCAAAGTCTATTGAAGCAACGATTTCATCACCAGACACTTGCAAAATAGGTTTATCCGTCACCGGTTTAACAACAACCTCTAGGTCGTGAGCTTCAACCTCTTGGTTTAAGGCATCAAGACCTGTCACCAGTAGAGTAAAGTCAACATCGCTGTCTTCTGGTGGTTGCACTGTTAACGTATCAAGCATCAATGGAGTGACAGACACCGAGTTATCTGTCACTGTGAGCTCGGAATTACCATCGAAGATTTTTGCACCAGTAGGAATGTTGGAGATGACAATCGACTCCGCAGCGCTGCCGGCTGGTAGGCTAATATCGAGGTCAATTTTGCTATCTTCAAAGCCACTTGCTGCCGCAACAGTTACATCAGCAACACCGGTCACCGAGATGGTCGAAACTGCCGTATTGGATGGCTCACTTGCATCATCAAACGTCGTAATCTCAATAATTCGATCATCTTGCGATGGAGATTGGCTATCGTTCTCAAACTGAATCAGGCTAATTGCTGCTTCGTAATCGTCGGCTGAAGCGTCACCCATCAGCGTGATTTTTATCGCGCCTGAGCCTAGTGTTTCAGAGATAAAAGTAATGCCGCTCACAAGCTGATTGGCAGGCAGGTTAGGGTTGCTTGGCGCAACCAGCTCAAGACTGTCGCCCTCTTGTGGGTTGGTCAACACAATCTCTGCCAAAGAGATGACATTGTTTTCATCAAAGATCGTAATGTCGGTATCAACGACCGACATCGCTGCATCTCCCTCGATAAACAGAGCTTCATAGCCCGTACCCTCTTCGCTAAGATCTAAATCCAGCGTCGGTGGCATGTTGTTATCACGCTGGTCAACAATCGTAACTACAGACTCTTGACTCTCTCCCTCATCGCTATCGACGGCTTTGTATTTAAAGCTGTCGTTGAGTGCCGTTTCGATGTAACGAAGTTCCCAGTTACCAGGTCCATCGGTTCCGACCGTTACACCGGCAATGAACACGCCTTCATCAACACCCGATAGGTCATCTACAGAGAAGCTGAGCTCATGGAACAGATTATTGTTTCCTGACGTCTCTTTCTGTACGTCTGGTACGTAGTCGACCACATCGCCATTGCTGAGCGTCACTTGAATCGTCACAGCAGACTCATTGTCGTTTTCTAGTCCGCTGTAGAAGTAGCCACCCATGCCATCTAGACCAAGGTCAATATGAGTCGCGGGACGCTCTGAGAAGTCAATTGTGAGCTCTTCACCTTGATTAATACCATGGCCACCGCCAATACCTAAACCATGCCCTACATGGTTAGCTTGTACATCACCTCGGTACTGAGTCAGGTTGCCTTTGTTAGAGCTAATGGATATGGAGTCACCATTTTCTAATTCTAGAACGCGATTCTTACCATCAACCTTGTCACCCCAATTGTAGAACTCATCCTTAGTGCTCTCTAAGTCACTATCGGTTGGTATAACCTTGGTACCCAATACGAAGCCTTGTGCATCAGCATCTGGTTGGTAGGTGATTTGAGTCGGATCAAAGGTCTCTTCGTTGTCGACGTTAGTCTGAGTGATGGCAACACCGTTGTAGAACAGTGTTCCACCGATAGGAAGTTCGGTAATCGTCACCTCTACTTGAGTACTATCGGCATCATCTTCGATGTCAGAAATATGGTCACTACCCTCGCCTTCAATAGTTCCTGTACCTGTATCGAACACAACAGAGACTGGATCGTTGCCATCAATAGAGAAGCTGAAGTCTTCTGACTCCGGTGGATCGTTGACGGGAACAACATTGATCGTGGATGTGGCAACATTAGATGCCAAGTTTTGATCGTCGTATACGGTAATCTCAATCTGTCGCGATACGTCGCTCGGATCTTGACTGTCGTTAGAAAATTCGAGCAATTTCAATGCAGCTTCATAATCCGCACTGCTCGCTTCACCCGTTATAGTGATTAGAGTTGCCGTCTCTACAACCACCAGCCCAGCCGGAAGTGTTCCACTCAAGTTAAACCCAAGAGAGTCATTGGCTTGAGGGTTAGTAAACTTGATCTCAGCTTTAGTGATGGTGTCGATATCATCTTGAATATTGATATCTTCATCGACAATGGCTATCGAGCTATCACCTTCGGTAAAGGTATTTTGGTAACCGTCACCTTGACTTGACGCTGAAGGACGCAATGTTACGACCAAGTCGTTGAAGTCTTGGTCACTATTACCCAACACGATATCCTCTATGCGGATTTCTGTTTCGCCATTGCCGTTATCGATGATATTAAACTGCTCACTATCATCGGTTGATAGGAAAACAGGCTTAGCTGGAGCTTGACCATTCACTAGCAGTTCACCTTGGTCGTTAAAATTCAAGGTTGCATCATCAGGTGTACTATCCGCGCCATCCGCGATTAGGAAAAACTCGACATTATCCAAAGAGTCTAACTCTGCTAGTACCGTTTGGCTGGCAATACCTGACTTAGAATCTTGAATCAGAACAACTGGATCGGACGGGTTACCTTGTCCATCAACTAAGTAGTAACCAAGCACATTGGAGTGTCCAGCACTTTGGCTTTCGAAGACTACTTCGAAGTCTTCACCATCGAGATCAATCGTTGGTGCTTGGTTGTCATTGTCACCGCCTGGATTACCGCCAATCTGGCCATCATCAGAAATGGTCGCGCCTGCGGTAACGCCCGTCACACCATTCGTTGTGAGACCTGCTGATTCAGATACCTTAAGTTCAAACGTTTCATCCTGTTCGTACTGGTCATCATCATTAATACCGACTCGAATTTCGACATCAGTAACACCAGCTGGTACAACAATTTCACCTCCAATAATTGGGATATCAACGTCTTCCGTGCCGTTGTTGTAGCTTGCCGTTGTTGTAGTAAAGTCGTTGTTGTCAGTGGTGCCATCAATACGCTGCAACTGCAGAGTTAACGGCACGTCAGACGGGTTACTAAGTTCAAGGGTAAATTCGGCATAGACAGCATCTTCACTAACTTCTCCGCCACCCGTTAATGAAAGCGTTACAGGATCATTGTCTATGATTGTGCCTGTAACAGTTTGACCATCGATAACAATTCCAAACGTTTCATCACCTTCGTAACGATTATCATCTACCGTTGGAATTTCGATGGTAAATGAAGACACATCCTTCGGTACTTCCAAAACACCCAAATTCGCGTTGTAAGTTACACCGTTGCTGAATTCCAACGCAGCAAGATCGATATCATTGTCTGATGAGGTATCAGCAACGCTAAAGTCGATGTTGAATAGGGTTTTGGCATAGGTGCTGCCATCGAGAGTAACGCTGTAGAGGAAACTATCTCCTTCTTCTACGGATTGACTATCCACATCAATAGTAATACTGCTGACCGAGACTGGAGCAGGGTTGACGAGTACATTTACTGTCGCAGTATCAAAACCACCTTTGTCATCAGTGATCTGATATTGGAAACTATTTAGTCCAGAGAAGCCTTCAGGGAGGTCGAAAATAACATTGTCACCTTCGATTCGAGCGTCACCCTCGTCTTCACCGAACACATAGGTGATTCGAATACTATCGCCATCCAAGTCACTATCATTCGCCAAAATGTCAGTAAGCGGGATAACAACAGGTTCATCATGTCCAAATACAAACGCATCAGGTCCACTCACTTCCAAACCTTTCAAGAAGTAATCTGAAGAATCGGGTCTATCGACAGGTCCATCAACGTACTCAACCGCTTCAAAAATCAATCGGTCGAAGGCTACGCCACCTGTGTCTATATTGAATGTTGGGCTGTTGGTCGAGTCATCAGAGAAGAAGTCACTCGCGACCAATTCACCCTGATAGTAAGCAGACCATTTACCTTGCTCACCACCACCTTCACCTTTAATCAGATTATTGACGGCAAAACGACCTGAGGTTGCAGGCTCATCAAGCGTGATTATCAGCTCTTCCGATGCCCCTTCCGCTCTATTGAACTGAATTTGGGCTTCTGGGCTACCGCCAGGAACATCCGTAGCCTCAACACCGAGACCTCTACCATTGAACACCACTGACTCATCTGAACGTGGATAAAAGGCATCGAGCTGGACATCATTCCAACCTTGGTTGCCATCCCCCATGTCACCTTGAACCAAGTGATATCCTACCGGGTCATCAACCGCATCTGGTGCTTGGTTTTCACGCTGGTCATTGATAGTAACGACTGATTCTTGGCTTTCTCCACCATCCGAGTCTACCGCTTTATATTTAAAGCTGTCGTCTACACCCGTTTCGAGGTAACGAAGCTCCCAGTTGCCAGCACCATCGGTGCCAAACTCAACACCAACGATAACCATATCTGACACGTTGGTAACACCATCAATATCAGCAAGCGTCGCAACATCAAAGCTAAGCTCGTGGAACAAATCCTGGTTGTTAATCGCTGTTTTTTGGAAGTTCTCCAGAGGGTACTCAAAGGTATTGCCATCATCATCGCGCAGCGTTAACGTGATAGTAACCGCCGTTTCTTTTGCTTCGACTTGGTTGGGTGAGAAGTAACCACCAACACCATCTAAGCCCATGCTGATAGTTGTGGCTGGGCGTTGGGAGAAATCAATCGTTAATGACTCCCCTTCATTGATGCCCTGTCCGCCGCCAATACCAAGACCATGTCCCACATGATTTGCTTGTACATCACCTCGGTATTGAGTCAATCTGCCTGAGCCAGAAATTTCAATAATATCGCCATTAGCAAGCTCTAATTCACGGTTTTTACCATCAACCTCACCACCCCAGTTGTAGAACTCTTCTCTGGTGCTTTCTAGGTCGTTTGCTGGATCATCCCCAGTCGGAATGTCTTTTGTACCTAGAATAAAGCCTTGTGCATCCTCACTCGGTTCAAAGGTAATCTTGGTTGGGTCAAACGTATCACCGTTGTCGACATTAGTTTGAGTGATTTCAACACCGTCATGATAAAGCTTGCCGCTTAGCGGAAGCTCTGTAATAGCAACCTTCACCTGCTGACCATTCAAATCATCTTCAATGTCTGAGATATGATCATCGGTACCACCAGTATCCACTCCATCAATCGGACCAGTCCCCGTATCAAACACCACGCTTACAGGGTCGTTTCCACTGATATCAAAACTAAAGTCTTCTGACTCTGGAAGGTCATTTACTGGGACAACAGTGATGTTCGAGGTAGCGACATTTGACTGCACACTTTGATCATCAAATACCGAGATTTCAATAATTCGATCGGTGCTGATCGGGTCTTCACTATCATTGTCAAATTGAAGCAGTTTTAGCGCGGCTTCATAGTCAGCCGTGGAACCCTCACCTGAAATAGTGAGTACCAATGCCCCCGCTATGGTCGCTCTAGTGACATCCAGACCTGTTGGTAGCGAGCCAACAACTTGTAAGCTGTCACTCGCTTGTGGGTTGGTGAGCTTGATTTCCGCTTTGGTAATAACGTCAATATCATCATCAATGACGATATCGCTATCCACCACCATGATGGGGTCATCACCTTCGGTAAACGTCGCTAAGTAGCCTGTGCCCGCTTCACTATCGTCGAGATCAATGACTGGAGCGAGATTGTCATTGTCACCGTCTGGCTTACCATCAATTTCGCCATCATCAGAAATGGTTGCGCCAACGGTGATTCCAGTCTCACCATTGGTAGTTAGACCAGCAGGCTCCGTGACTTTGAGGCTTAAGTCTTCATCTTGCTCATACACGTCGTCATCAACAATGCCGACATTGATATCCACTGCGGTAACGCCAGCAGGAATCACGATTTGATTATTGATGATATCGAGTGTGACATCCTCGCTGCCATTGTTATAGCTCGCCGTCGTAGTGGTAAAGTCACCACTGTCGGTCGTGTCATCAATGCGCTCAAGAGTGACGGTAAGCGGAACGTCCGATGGATTACTTAGGCCTAAAACATACTCGACAGAACCTGCGTCTTCACTTACTTCACCACCACCGGTAAGCGTGAGTGTCACGTCATCGTTATCAAGGATGTTACCTGCGAGAGACTGCCCACCAATCGTTAAGGTGAAGTCTTCTGTGTTCTCGAAGCGGTTATCATCAACGGTTGGTAATTCGATAGAAAATGAAGAGACTCCTGCAGGGATTTCTAGTTCACCAGTTACCGCGTTGTATGTCACTTCATCGCTAAAGTCTAAGCTACTTAAATCAATATCATTTGCCGAAGCTGAGTCGGAACCGGCACCGAACGCAATATCAAAAAAGGTTTTAACGCTGGTGGTGCCATCGAGAGTCACGTTATAAATGAAGCTGTCACCTTCGGTCACATCGTTATTTTCAGCCTCAAAGGCAATAGTATCCACAGCTACTGGTGCCGGGTTAATTAACACGCTAACCGTTGCGGTATCAGTACCGCCCCGCTCATCAGTGATTTGGTACTGGAACTGAGCATTCCCGATAAACTCATCAGGCAATTCAAACACGACATCATTCCCGTCAATGTAGGCATCACCTAAACTTTCACCAAAAATGGACGTCACGCTAAAGCTATGGCCATCGGGATCGCTATCGTTAGCAAGGATTTCACTTAGTGGGATACGAACTTCTTGTCCCTGGGCAAATACATAGGCGTCAGCGCCATCGAACGAAACACCCTGCAAGAAATAGTCTGAAGAATCATTCCCTCTTGCTGCACCATCCGTGAACTCAACGGCTTCAAACTCAATTCGATCAAAGGCAAAGCCACCGGTATCAATATTGAAAATACCTGCATTACCTTCTTCATTTGAAAAATAATCGGAAGCAATCAATGTATCACCCAAATAGGCGCTCCATTTACCTTGCTCGTGGTTATCCGTTCCCCCTTCATCCGCGTACAAGTTCGTAACGGAGAATGAGCCACCGACCGCTGGAGCTTTGAGATCAATAGTTAGCTTCTCTGACTTTCCTTCATTGCGGTTATACTGGATTTGCTCGTTAGAGCCACCGGTGGACGTGCCGTCGATCCCCAATTTGTCGCTGCCATATACCTGATAGCCGGTGTCAGAGCCATCGTAAGAGGCAGTAACGCTATCAATTAGGTCATCTGAGTCATTGGTATCAAATGTCCAACCAGGCTTCTCAGAGCCGACCGTGCCTATTGTTCGATCTAGACCTTCAGGGTCATTTTCGGCAATCGGATCGGTATTATCGTTATCGATGATGCTACCTGTGGCACTCACTCCATCTAAAGTCAGTGTGTAGGTCTCAACGGGCTCAACAAGCGCATCATCTACGGTAGGGAGTACGATGTCGAAAGTGGTCACGCCAACGGGCACATTCAACACGCCGTCCACCAAAGTGACATCATTAGTGAAGCTGATGTTCGCTGTGTCGACATCTGGCGATATCGGTAAGTTAAGTGGATACTCCACTGGGGACAGAGTTTGCTCGGAAAGTGTTACATTGAAGACGAGATCATTGCCTTCTACGACCGAGTCATCATCACCTGCGACCTCAATAGAGGTGATCGAAGGTTTGTCGTTGTCTAGAATGCTGCCCGTCGAGTCTACGCCGTCTATGGTAAGGGCGTACGTCTCTGTTGGCTCAACTAGGGTATCGTCTACGGTTGGCAAAACGATATTAAAGGTCGTCACGCCGATAGGCACATTGAGCATGCCATCGACCAAAGTTACGCCATTGGAGAAGCTAATGCCCGAAATGTCGACATCAGGGGAGGCCGGTAGCGTAAGTGGATACTCAACGGGTGATAGCGTCTGCTCTGATAACGTCACATTAAAGACGAGATCATTGCCCTCTACGACTGAATCATCATCACCAGCAACATCAATAGACTCGATCGAAGGTTTATCATTGTCGAGGATAGTACCTGTCGACTCCACGCCATCTAACGTTAACATGTAAGTTTCGGTCGGCTCGACGATGGTGTCGTCTTCAGTCGGCAGGACAATATCGAACGTTGTTACGCCAACAGGTACGGTAAGCATACCATTGGCAAGCATTACGCCATTGGTAAAACTGATGTTGGCAATGTCGACATCAGGGGATGCAGGTAAGGTAAGTGGGTATTCCACTGGTGATAAGGTTTGCTCTGATAACGTGACATTAAAAACTAAATCGTTGCCCTCAATGACAGAGTCATCGTCACCAGCGACTTCAATCGAAGTGATAGACGGCTTGTCATTATCTAGAATACTGCCCGTTGCTTGGACATCATCGACTGACAAGGTATAGGTTTCAGTTGGCTCAACAAGTTCATCATCTACGGTTGGCAGCACAATATCAAACTGAGTAACACCAGCAGGTACATTGAGAACGCCGTCCACAAGCGTTACGTCGTTAGAAAAACTCACGTCAGAGGTAATGACATCTGGAGACAATGGCAAGTCAAGTTGATAGTTGACCGCCGATTGCGTCTCTTCAGAAAGCACCACACTGAAGACAAGATTATTGCCTTCTACAACGGAATCATCCTCACCAGAAACATCAATAGATGTGATGGTTGGCTTGTCATTATCTAAGATCGTACCGGTTGAGCTAACACCATCAACTTGAAGATCGTAAAACTCTGTCGCCTCTACAATCTCATCGTCCACTGTCGGTAAGATAATATCGAATGTTGTGACACCGATTGGTACGTTAATCATCCCCCCGACCAACGTGACATCATTGGTGAATGTGATACCCCCAGTGTTGATATCATCTGATGCAGGCAAGGTCAGTGGATACTCAACTGGAGAAAGCGTCTGTTCTGATAACGTCACGTTGAAAATCAGGTTTCCACCTTCTTCAACAGTGTCATCTGAAATAACAACTGACGTTACCGTTGCCTTGTCGTTATCTAGGATAGAGCCCGTAGCATCGACACTATCTAGCGATAATGTATATGTTTCAGTTGCCTCAACAATGTCGTCATCCACCGTTGGTAACACGATATCAAACGTTGTCACACCGATCGGCACATTGACCATACCATCCACTAATGTCACACCGTTGGTGAAACTAATGTTGGACGTGTCTACGTCTTCAGAAACAGGCAGTGACAACGGGTACTTTACAGGTGACAAGGTTTGCTCTGAAAGCGTGACATTAAAGACTAAGTTGTCCCCCTCAACGACAGAATCATCACCACCAGCAACATCAATCGAGCTGATTGATGGCTTATCGTTATCTAGGATAGTACCTGTAGAATCAATACCATCAACAGATAGGGTGTACGTTTCTGTAGGCTCAACAAGCTCATCATCCACTGTTGGCACAACGATATTGAAGGTCGTAATACCGGCAGGGACATTGAGCATTCCGTCGGTCAAAGTCACGCCATTGCTAAAACTGATGTTTGTTGTATCAACATCGGGAGAAGCAGGCAGTGTTAAAGGGTATTGCACGGGTGATTGTGTTTGCTCAGATAAGGTTACGCTGAAGACAAGGTTGCTGCCTTCCACTACCGAATCATCCTCACCCGCTACATCAATCAAGGTCACCGATGGTTTATCGTTATCGAAAATGCTGCCAGTAGACTCCACACCATCGACATTTAACGTGTAGGTTTCTGTTGGCTCAACAAGTTGGTCATCCACCGTTGGGAGAATAATATCAAAGGTAGTCACTCCCACAGGAACATTAAGCATGCCATCAACCAACGTTACATCGTTGGTAAAGCTAATGTCTGACGTGTTTACATCATCGGAATCAGGAAGAGTCAGTGGATATTCGACAGGTGACAAGGTCTCTTCTGAGAGCGTCACACTAAAGATAAGGTTCTCACCCTCAACAACGGAATCGGTATCTCCGGCGACATCAATCGATGTCACTGAAGGTTTATCGTTATCAACAATACTGCCGGTCGACTCAACTCCATCAAGATTCAATGTGTAGGTTTCAGTGGGTTCAACAAGGTTGTCGTCCACTGTCGGCAAAATAATGTCGAAAGTAGTCACACCAACCGGAACGTTAACCATACCATCAACCAGCGTAACACCGTTGGTAAAGCTGATATCTGCAGTATCTACATCAGGAGATAGCGGGAGCGAGAGCGGATACTCAACTGGCGATAGCGTCGGCTCTGAAAGTGTCACGTTGAACACTAGGTTTTCGCCCTCGACGACTGAATCGTCATCGCCAGCCACTTCGACAGATTGAACCGACGGCTTGTCATTATCCAGAATGGTACCCGTTGAGCTTACACCCTCAACATCAAAAACATACGTTTCAGTAGGCTCAACCAACTGATCGTCAACGGTAGGTAAAATGATATCAAATGTCGTTACACCAATCGGAACATTCAAATTTCCATCGACTAGGGTGACACCGACCGTGAATGAAATGGTGGTGAGATCGACATCCGTCGATTCTGGTAAGTTGAGTGCGTATTGAACTTCAGTGAGCGTTTCTTCTGATAGCGTGACGGTAAATACGAGGTTTCCACCTTCGACAACACCGCTTTCTCCCCCTTCTGGAACGACAGAGAGAACTGTTGGTTTGTCGTTGTCATAGATCTCCCCAGAAGCCTCAACACCACCAACAACAAATGTGTAGTTTTCGGTCGCTTCAACAATGTCATCATCGACAGTTGGAATAACGATATTAAAAGTAACAACACCAGCAGGAACGTTTAACACCCCTCCAGATATGGTCACTCCTTCACTAAAAGAGATGTTCTCTAGATCAACGTCCAAAGATTCCGGAAGCTGAATAATAATGTTTATGGCAAGAGGAGGAGCTTCAGAAAGGCTGACGTTAAAATCGAAGTCTGTGCCCTCGCCAACACCGAGCTCATCTGAAACCAAGGTCACAGCCGTCACGACAGGAGGTACGAATCCAAGAGCATCAAGGACTGCGAGAGATTGGGTTTCGGTGAGGCCTTGAGCTTGCAGTCCCGACGTATCAAAACTGGTTGCCGCTATAGTCTGTGCCCCTGCACGGGAAATAGAGCCAATCGCAATTGGGCTAGAACCGCCTTCTTCACCTGCAGCTGGTGCTTCCTCTTCATTTTGAGTTGGATCTTGGCCTTGTTCAATTTGCGCAATAATAGCCTCAGCATCGACATCACCGACATTAACCGTTTGTCCCTCACCATCAGGTTGAATCAATTCGATATTAAGCTCTTCACCCACCTCAGCGTTATCCAAGATGTCGATAACTACATCCCCAGGACGCGGAGCAGTCCCTTCTGGCAATACCGTGAGATTACCCTGCGCATCGACAATCAAAGTTCCCGATACCTGTACTAAAGATGCTAACGAAATCGTACTCATGTTCTGCTCCTTGAATCACCCGCTTGCGCCCGGGCGTTCGATCTAGGTTCCAAGCCAACTGCTTCTGGTCTGCGCGTTATCTATCTTGACTTTATTGTTCGAATGCGGCGTTGCCAGATTAAATTTACTTTGTACTTACATTTAGATACCAGAGTAGCCAAAAAAATGAAACTTTCTGCCAAACTAAATCGCTGTTGTCTCAAAAACGAAAAAAGTCTCGCAAAAGCGAGACTTTTTATTACTTTTCTATGTTCAGCAGAGAGTTAGCCAATCACAGCAATGAACCCTTGAAGTATGACTAGATTAACGATGTCGATAAAGAACGCACCAACAATAGGCACCACCATAAAAGCTTGAGGAGATGGGCCGAAGCGGTTAACAATTGAGCCCATATTCATGACAGCCGTTGGCGTCGCACCTAAGCCGAAACCACAATGTCCACCCGCAATCACAGCACCATCGTAGTTTTTACCCATTACACGGAAGGTAACGTAGTAAGCGAAAATAGCCAGAACGACAGATTGAACACCAAGGATAATTAAGAATGGGATCGCCAAGTCAAAGATATTCCACAACTGCAAGCTCATCAGAGCCATCGCTAGGAATAGAGATAGGGAAACCGTACCGAGGATATCCACCGTCTCTGCATCCACTTTATAGCTTTTTGTCACTTCGCAAACGTTAGTAATGAACACACCAATAAATAGAGCGTAAACAAAGTCGGGGATCATCAGCCATGAGATTTCAAAGGTGTTGACCCACTCGTGTAGATACTTAGCGCCTGTGACACAGATAAGCAGGATAAACAGAACCTCAACCACTTTTTTAGCAGTTACTCGATCACGTTCATTTTCGTTGTAAGTAACAAGCTCAGGAAAACGTTCGTGGGTATCATTGCCACGACCGTATTCTGACTCAAAATCATTTTTGTCTATCAAGCGCTGTGCAACTGGACTGCCAATAATACCGCCAATGATGAGACCAAAAGTAGCTGAAGCCATGGCAATTTCTAGGGTATTCGCAATGCCGTACGTTTCAGTGAACGTCGTAGACCAAGCGGCGCCGGTGCCGTGACCACCAGAAAGAGTGATAGATCCGGCAATTAACCCCATCAAAGGTTCAAGACCAAGCATAGTGGCAAGGCCAACACCGACACTGTTTTGTATAATGATGTAAATAGAGGCGATCGCCAGGAACACAAAGACTTTGGCACCGCCTTTCATCAACTGAGTGTAATTAGCTGCTAACCCCACGGTTGCGAAGAACATCAACATAAAGGTTTTCTGTAACGGAAGAGAGAACTCTAAATTGATATTGTTGAAGTGCAACACAGTAATAATGATGGCGACGATCAAGCCACCGACAATGGGCTCTGGAATATTGTACTTGCGAAGCGCAGGTAGCTTACTGTTGATGATGTGACCAAGAAAAAGAACGCTGATTGCGATCAAAAAAGATTCTAACGTGCCAACAGAGATGGTGTTGTTCATATGACCTCTTTTTTTGCTGTATCGCTCATCTTCCTTAATGAGGTTTCGATTCGATATTGTAGTGTAGTAAAAATAGGATAGCTGGCGATCTCTGCAAAATCACCACACGACCTTGTTTCTATATCCATAACTTTTTGAGTGCCGAGGAAGCGTCGACATAATGACAACCCAAACGACTCGCGATGGGTGTATTGAAGCCTTTGAGACACCGAGAGATGCTTTAGGCCAAAAGAATAACTACACTGGTTAAGGCCGGATGGTAACACAATCTCGCAAGATCGACTAATTTGACAAATAATACAAACAATAAGGGACTACTGTGAAAAGAATTGCTCTCGCAACTGGATTACTTCTTACCCACATGGCGTATGCTGAAGTCGCTATTAATTACCAACAACCACAATCTTCCACTGACAAAACCGCGCAGCAGGCAATCAAAGAAAGCGGTGCAAATGAGTTGCTAGTCGAACTGTCCAACGACTACTTCTCATTCAATCAAGCGCTGACCATCCAATATGGCGGCGAAGACGGCCCCCTCTATGATCCATCAACGCATACTGTGCACATGCCGTACGCGTTTTACACCGATTCTCTCAATTACTTCACCAAAAATGACTATCAAAATCGATTTGGTAAACCTGCGCAACAAGGTGCCATCGACACTCTACTCCACACTCTACTTCATGAAGCCGGGCATGCTTACATCGCCGATCAAGGCATTCCTATTTTAGGCAAAGAAGAAGATGCCGTTGATAATTTTGCTGCGGTCATCATGCTGAATTACGTTGAGCACGGTGCCGATGCCACCATCAGTGCCGCAGACATGTTCGCGTTTGAGTCTGAAGATAGACCCGACTACTATGATTTTTACGAATACATTGGCGAGCACAGTTTCGACTTGCAGCGCTATTTCAGTACCTTGTGCTTAGTTTATGGTAGCGATCCTGACAACCACGCCAACCTGCTCGATGAGATTGAAAAAGACTATCTTGATGAGCAAAAAGATAAGTGTATCGCCACGTATCAAGAGATCGATTACAACTGGAAGCAAGTATTAAATATCGATACTAATTCCAGTAGTTAATCATTGAGGTTCTATGCCGACATCACTCATCCTGTTTTATGATGGTCACTGTCCACTTTGCGTGAAAGAGATGACCGCTCTGAAGAAGCATGACACGGATAATGTTATTCAGTTGGTCGACATTTTCTCTGAGACCTTTGAACGCTACCCAGACATTGACCCAAAATCTGCCTCTGAGAGATTGCATGCCTATGACGAGAACGGGGTACTTTGGGAAGGGTTAGACGTCACGTATCAAGCATGGCGTCTTGTCGGCCGAGGACACTATTACGCTTTTACACGCTGGCCACTGTTAAAACCAATATGTGACTGGTGTTACTTGAAATTTGCCCGTCACCGCTACACGGTGTCGGGCTGGCTAATGGGCAAAAAGCGCTGTGACAATTGTCGCATCGATTGATGAGTCGACAAGTCACAGCCTCTCAACATCCCGCTCACGCTATTTACACTGTAAAGGTTATTTGTGCGCGTCTGCACGCACCGCTTTAAACAATACCGACGTGTCAGAGCGCCCTTCGCCTGACTCTGACAAGGCGCGATAACGCTCGATAGATTGCAGAGTCAATGGCAACTCTATACCCTGCTTTTGAGCTTCATCCAGACAGAAACCTAAATCCTTGATCATCCAGTCGATGGCAAAGCCAAAATCATATTGGTCTTTGTCCATGGTTTTGGCACGATTTTCCATCTGCCAGGAGCCTGCTGCACCATTTTTCAAGCAATCCACCAACGAAGGAATGTCTAAGCCACTCTTTTGAGCCAGTAGTAAACCTTCTGAAAGCCCCGTAAGCACGCCAGCAATACACACTTGGTTCACCATTTTTGCACGCTGACCTTGACCCACATCTCCCATCAGTACCGAAGACTTGCCATAAGCATCAAAGAGTGGCTGAAGGGCATCAAAGGTTTGAGCGTCACCGCCACACATAATGGTCAACACACCATTTTCCGCGCCCGCTTGACCACCAGAAACCGGAGCATCCATAAAACGAATCCCAGCACTTTCACATGCAGCTCCCAATTCTTCAGCCAAGGTTGCCGACGTCGTAGTGTGATCAACGAGCACCGAACCCGATTTCATTGATGCGATCGCGCCCTGCTCTGCTGTCGTCATCTGACGAACATCATCATCGTTACCCACACAGACAGCCACAACATCCGCATCTTTGACACATTCCGCAACTGACTCTGCATATTGTCCTGCGTATTCATTCGCCCAGCGCTGCGCTTTTTCTGTCGTGCGATTAAATACACACACCTCAAAGCCTGCTTTCACTAGGTGTCCTGCCATTGGGTATCCCATAACGCCCAGTCCAATAAAACTTACTTTCATTTCGGCTCCTTGTTTATTTGATTCGGATTAACGGCCGTGTCCATGTGACGAGCGGTTGCAAGAATCGCTTCTATTAGGGCTTTTACGGCTTTAGGTTGATACTGTCTGCCTTTGTACACCAAAAAGGCCTGACGGTCACTACGGTAGTATTCAGGAACAACATGAACGAGATTAATGTTTCCCGACACGTGCTTGAGTGGCAATGACGCCACTCCAAGCCCGCGCTCGACAGCATCAACCAAGGCTTGGATATCATTGACAACCAACCTTGGTTTCAGCTCAATATCTCCAACGGCTCTCCCATCGTTGACCACTTGGATGCGCCTAGCATCATCAATCGTGATCCAATCGGCTTGCTTTAACTGCTCTAATGTTTCAATTGGCGCACGCTCATCAAGATAGGAAGCACTAGCAAAGAAGCCGTGTTTGGCGGTAAAGAGTGGACGGGCAATAAGATCTTCCATGTCAGAGGTATCGAACGTGATCAAAAGCTCTCGATCGGTTTTTGGTTTGCTTTGATCGTGATTCAACGCCAGATCAATATGCACATTGGGGTAGCTCTTTAAATACTGTTCCACAATCGGTGCAATAAATGAATGGTAGAAACTATGAGGCACCGCTAATCGAACCCTTCCAGCGACCAGATCGGTTTTCTCCGTCACGTTGTTTAGCCCGATTTCTATCTGCTCGACGCCACTGCTCAGTTGGTCGAATGCCATTTTGCCTACCTCTGTCGGCGCAAGCTCACGTCCATGCTTCTCAAGCAGTCTTAGTCCAAGCTTTTGTTCTAACGAGGAAATCCTTCTCGACACTGTCGACTGAGGGAGTCCCAAGCGATTCGCAGCCGCCAGTACAGAGCCCTCCTCGACGACTTTACAAAACAAGTAAACGTCATCAATGTATCCAAATATGGAATCCATAATCCTAAATAACCGTATTTTTTCAGGTAATGACTAGGTTTATACTTTTCTCATCAAAACACAAGCAACAAATAGAAGATACATAATATGAGCAAAACACAATTCTGGTTAACCGCACTACTGTCGTCACTCACAATGGCGACAATGATGTCAGGCATCATTTCTGGCTACAAAATGGGTTTCAGTGCAGAATGGCCTGCCGTATGGGCGAGCAGTTTTATGGTTGCGTGGCCATGTGCACTGTTACTGAATCTGACCGTACTGCCAAGAATCCGAGCATTTGCCGCATGGTGCTGTCAGCCAAAAACGATCATACAGTCGAAAGCATGATCAAGGCATTCACCTTGATCATGCTTTCATAAACTCGAGATAGGTTGATTAGATATCAGCGTAAGAAGGCTGCGCCACATGTCTGATTGGCCCTGGCCTTGCGAACCAAAAGCCCTGGAACATATCGCAATTCATCTGCTTGAGTTTCAAGAACTGCGCGTGGGTTTCCACTCCTTCAGCCACAACATCGTAGCCAAATGCATGAGACATGGTGATCACTGACTCAACAAGGGCGCTATGCGCTAAATCGGTTTCGAAATCGGCAATAAAACTGCGGTCAATCTTAACTTCATCTAAAGGGAGTTGCTTTAACATAGAGAGTGAAGAGTAACCGGTACCAAAATCGTCGAGAGAAATACGAATACCCGCCGTTTTTAGCGTGTTCAGCGCTCGAAGGCACTGTTCAAAGTCACTCAATGCAACGCTCTCAGTGATCTCCACGGTAAACTGAGACGGTGACAACTCATGGGACAGAATGGTTTGAACAAACTCTATCGCAAAATGTGTGCGACAAAGTAAGCTCGAACTCACATTGATCGATACACTTATGCCGTCATCGATCAACTTATTTGCTAGATCCTCACATACACGCTTAAGCACAAACTCACTCAGTTTAACGATAAGTCCAGATTCCTCAGCCACCCCAATAAAAAGCTGCGGTGAAATGTATTGCCCGTCTTCATCTTTCCAGCGCGCGAGTGCTTCAACACTGACCGCCCCTACTCCTTCTGAGCTGTAGATAGATTGGTACCATACATCAAGATCGCCATTGCCAATCACTCGCCGCAGTTTCTGCTCAATGGTTAGCAGTTGCTGACTTTCTTGCTCCAGCGTCGAGTCGTAGAGCGCCGCCTTTCGACTTTTCGAACGCTTGGCTCGATACATGGCAATATCGGACTTTTTAATCAGTTCATCCGCGCTATTCGCATCAAAAGGATAAAACGCTATCCCTAAACTACCCTGGGTGCTGAACTCACTGCCATTGACGAAAAACGGCTTCTCTACCGCTCTCAGAATGCGGCTAGCAAGCTCTAAAGCCTGAGCTGGTGTCTCTACATCACACATCAATAGAAACTCATCACCGCCAAATCTCGCAATCAAATCGTTTCGTCTCACAACTCCTGAGAGCTGTTTGGAGACATGCAATAGCAAGGCATCGCCCACATCATGGCCATAGGTGTCATTGACGAACTTAAAACGGTTCAGATCCATCAACATTAGCGCTAATGGACGCTCTGTTTTCTCTGCAATATGCGCCTTAAGGCGATCGGTCATCATACGGCGGTTGGCAAGCCCAGTCAGCGGGTCATGATAGGCTAATTGACGAATTCTATCTGCAGAGTGCTTTTGCTCAGTGATGTCCGTCATGGCACCAAGAAATCGAACTGGACGACTAAACTTGTCGCAAATCACTTTACCTGTAGAGGATACCCACACATAGATACCATCCGTTCGTCGCAATCTAAACTCCACTTTAAATGGGATTTCTTGCTCGATTTGAGCCAGTAATTTCTGCTCTAAATCGTCAATATCGTCGCTGTGCACCAAATCGAAAAATGCGCGACTGGTCAGCACTTGCGTGTTCGGTTCACCGTTGTCGAACTTGAGAATATCGTTCCACCGGCTACTCCATATCAGTTTGTCAGTCAGTAAGTCCCAATCCCAAATCGCATCGTTCGAAGAATGGCTCACCACCTGCAATTGATTCGCGAGATCGCTTGAGATCTGCGCTCGGCTTTGCGAACTCTGCAACAGCAAATCACGCTGCAAGAACAGTGCAAGCATATCGAGGTAATTGTGATAACTGGAAAGTTTCGCAAGATCAGGCTGGCCTTCAATCGGCTCTACAATCGCCATCACTTCGGTGCGAACCTCTTGCCTATCGGTGACACAAAGTAAGGTCATCACAAATGACTCAGGGAGTGAGTACAAACTGCTGACGGGAAAGGTTTCCGTCGGAAAGTGAATGCCTTGTTCAACGCTACTGAGGTGACGGCCATCGGTGTGCGCATAACCGACAACACAACTGTCGATACCCGACTTCGCACCATTGATTGCCCATGCAACCGGTGTATCAAACAAACAGCTAGCATTCACGATGGAAGAGAACCCGGATTGCCCTTGTGAATAGAGTGTTTCGTGCAGTTCAGCGGGTGAGCGCTCAGAATGACTGAGCAATTGATTACGAATAGTAAAGTGTGGATTGTGGCTTGGCCTTGTCGCACCGCAAGATTGGCGCACAACCATGGACTGCTCAATCAAGCCAAGATCGCTCGCGAAAGGTGCACCTGATAAACGCATCATCAATCGCTCTACGGCGGCAACGGAGAGGCGTTCAAGTTGCTGATCCACTGTCGTTAATCTTGGCTGCGTCCGTTCGCCCATGAAAATATTGTCAATCCCAACAATCGCTACCTGTTCGGGAACGCGAATGCCGTTTTCAGACAAGCTTTCCATCAGGCCGACAGCAATATGATCGGTGGCACAGATGACCGCGCTGCATGGAGCATTATCTTGCCAATAGCGCTCATACGCTTCTCTGCCCCCCTGCAAAGCGGTATTACTGACATTGAGAATGTGTCGTTTCGTAATCGCATTACCATTACGCTCGGCACGTTTCTGAAACGCCTTAAAACGCATTCTAACGTCGTTAACTGAGAGATCGCCACAAAACCCTATATCAACATGTCCAAGCCCAACTAGGTGGTCGTACAGCGCGCTTACGCCACTCGCTTGGTCACTCGATAGAGATTCAACCGCCAATGGGGAGTAACTGGCCGCCACAGAGATCACAGGTATTCCTCTCTGTACCGCTTTTTCCACCAATGCACTAGCGGACGCGTGCAGTACGACAATAAGCCCATCGATGTGATCAAAAGCAAAGGGAATATCAAAGTCGCGATTGTGGCCAACACGAAGAAATATCAGATTGATTCCGTGTTCCGCACCGTAGGCTCTAAGTGTGCTGGTGATTTCGCCCATGTAGAAGCCACTTAGCATCGGTAAAATAACACCGATGGTCGGCTTGGGGTGGCGACGAAATAACACTTTGTGACCTTCATTGACCATAGTGTATGTATTGTCCATGATATTGATTGTTTTAGCTGTCTGCGTTATTAGCCTGATATCTGACCATTCATACAGTAAGAAATTTCGTGCCTATCGAGCAGTGTCGGTTGATAAAAGTGTTAACAACCACACACTCGGTAGTGGGGTGAGTTTTGTAAATTTGACCGAGTTAGCGTTCCCCAAGATCCAAAAAAGGAGCCAACCGAAGTTCGCTCCTTTTCATCACTATTTAGGGGTAAAGTGCCCTAATTATTGCTCAGCGTTATGGTAAACCTGCTGAACATCATCACAGTCGTCTAGCATATCAAGGAACTTCTGGAATTTCTCCGCGTCCTCGCCAGCGATTGCAGTGTGCGTTTGTGGCACGAAAGTGATTTCTTCTACATCTAGCGTCAGTTCTGGGTACTCAGCAGTCAGCGCTGTTTTTGCTTTGAAGAATTCAGTGTGAGGGGCAAATACCGTGATCACGTCATCTTCAAGCTCGATATCGGTCACATCAACGTCTGCCATCATTAAAGCTTCCAGTACCGACTCTTCATCGTCGCCTTTAAACTGGATTACAGCTTGGTGATCAAACATGTGTGCTACGGTGCCAGGGCTACCAATTTTAGCGCCCGTCTTAACGAAGCATTGACGAACATCCTGGAAAGTACGGTTGCCGTTGTCGGTTAGACAGTCAACGATCACGCTCACACCACCTGGACCAAAACCTTCATAACGTGCTGGTTGGTAGTCTTCACCACCACCACCGCTGGCTTTGTCTATCGCTTTGTCGATAACATGCGCTGGAACTTGATCTTTCTTTGCTTTAGCAATCAGGTGCTTAAGCGACAGGTTCATTTCAGGATCGGCACCACCGTTTTTAGCAGCAACGTAAATCTCTTTACCGTACTTGGAATAAACTTTAATTTTTGCGCCTTGTGTCTTCGCCATTGAGGCTTTGCGCACTTCAAAACTTCTTCCCATTGGGATGTTCTCTCTAATTCAATTTAACGCGGAGGATTTTAGCAAATCGTCGTCACAATTCAATTCTATGCGGCAACGAAGAGTGTTACATCACTCCCATCATCTTTTTGTATTTGTCGACACACGCCTCAAACCATGCTTTTTCAGCGTCATCCTGAATCCGTTCTAGCTGTTCGCGAATCGCTTCAGGGCCAGCTTTGGCTTCCTTCATTTGCCACACAACATAAGAGGCTTGCTTATCAAGTTCCACTTTGTTTTTTTCGGCAGGGGGAAGCAAAGAAAGGTTATACGACATGGTTCTCTATATCGGTTAGTGTGGCAAGGCTGAGAATATAGCACCCTTGGTGTAGCAAACTCAAATGAAAGCCGTGACTACACGCTTTGATATTACGCCGAAATTAGGTGTTAGATAGAATTAAGGGTGGCTTATGCCACCCTACTCTTTTGCTCCATCGCTACTCAACCGTAGCTTAGTGGATGAGTCCTAGATCTCTCGCTTCTTCCAGCGATAGACCACTCTCTCTGATTTCTCTTAATGCTTCAATGCGGCGTCGTGCATCAGCGGATTTCGCTTGTTTTGCAGGACGTGTTTCCTCTTGAAAGTCCTCAGATTGATCCCACTTGTTGGTGATGGATGTCATTTGGTCATGGTCGATTGAATTGATGGACATTGTTACCTCCTGATGAACCATGTCTGGACACCTAATCTGTAGCAAACGACAAAATTGTTGTTAAGAAAAACTGAGTCAGAATGTGATTGGCTCGGAAATTCTCATCAGAAGTATTAGAAAGGAGTTTATAAGCTTTGAAATCCGCAAAAGACGGCAGTACATTTAGGAGATTCCACCTCGAAAAATCGACTTGATCCAGATCTCCTTTTTTAACGCAGTCCCTTGATGCTATTGCCCTTAAGCCCAATGCAACTTTGAGCATAATGGTGAATTTTTGATAAAAAAAAGCGAGTCCAAACGAACTCGCCAAAAAATATATCAGAATGAATGTAACAATATGAGCCAATCTACTTATTTCATTAGAAAGGACAAAAGGTTGTCTATTCGGGATAAATAATAGCCAGAGGCACTGTCTATTATGTCAGCAGACTGTCAGCGTTATGTGTAAATACCATCAATACTGAAAAACCTATGTAACAAGGTTTTTCAGTATTGGAAATCGTTAAACCGAAACCTCGTCCAACACTCGGAACACCGACTCATCGATATGGCCTTCGTGCACTTGTTTACATACTTTCTTACGTACCGCGAGTGCAGAAATCAACCTTTCGATAGATAGGTGCTTATTCTCCTGACGAGAATTATAAAGCTCTACCACGCGGCTCAGTACCTCATAAGCGATGATATCCCCATCTACACGCAACCAATCAAGCTTCTCCATGAGCTCAGAACACTCTTGTTTTATCGAAGCTATCGAATGACCCGTCATGGCAGACAAAGCGGTTACACTGCGTTCTAGAGCCTCTGGTGAGGTGTACTTCGATAGAATGATGGTAATCTCATCTGCATTGATCTCTACTAAATGCTTACGTTGCTTAACTCGACGGCCTAAATTGCCTCTAGGAGAGGGCGCTTTACGCTGGATAGGCTCAAACTCACCATCAATGATAGTCGACAGTTCATCGAGCTGCTTGCGAGTCACGAGTTCATTTCGTAGTGGGTTAGGTAGCGTTGGAGCCATATTACGTTTGCCCGCATTGGTGGTACGAGCACGTGAATAACGCAACACTTCTTCCACGTCACAGCGGATATCGACTTGGAAATCAGGCAGTTTTGCATCCGGATCGTGGCACGTCAGCGTCAAGTGATAGCCCCACAAATTGACATCAAACTTATTCGGAGACTCCACATGTTCAGCAAGGTTACGAAGTTCGCGCAGCAAATCCATTGAGAAACGGCGCCATTCAATATTGCGCGCCAATTTCTGATTCAAATCTGTCAGCATCAATGAATCGGTATGACGACGGGCCATGCGGCTACGAAAGTATGAGTAGAGTTGGAAAACGAGCGTGTGCTGCTTCAAGATCTCTGGTGGGAACAAGAAGAAATAGTCACGAGTAAGCAACTCTTCATAGAATGATGGCTCCCATACCAAAATGTAAAGATTTGGCTTGATCTTGATCTCACCATCCGCGCCTTCGCGAGGTGCTTCTTCAGATGCGGTGATCGTTCTGGCTAAAAATCTAAAGCGATCACTTTTAAAGCCTTCCGGCATGTTTTCACTGAGCCAACGCCCGGTCAGTTCATGTAACTGAAAGTCAGTAAATTCAATTCGATCGATGCTATCGCGAATCGAGTCACGTGCTGGACCACTGTCTTTTTTGCCACGCAATGACAGGATATCAGTGATGTAGAGTGGCGTTTTGTTGGGCACGTGCTTCGCATCAAGATGATACTCCTCATGATGATGATCATGATACTGAACAGTAAGAGTAAACAACGCAAACAGTGTCATGAGATCATCAACAGTCATGATGTTCTTGGAAGAACGTGTTTCGATCACGGCTTTCGTTCCGGAGATCGAGACCATTGATTTCTGATAACTTTTACGAGTTCTAGGTGGTGCGAGCGCTTGATCGATGATCCCTGCCCAGTTTGTGGGGGAGACAACAAACTGATCCGCTTCATCACGCATAGCTGGTGGCGTATATAAACCGTGCTCGTTGAGAAGGCGTTTGTTTACTTGAGTTTGAGCAAGTGCTTTGGACTTTTTCTGCTTTTCGGATTGTTTAACGGATTCTGTCACCAAACTCGTTGCACCAAGTACTGACACAAGTTGATTGGGATTGATGAAGCGATGAAGCATCGTCTTACCTGCCAATCCTTCTTCAAATCTTACACCATGCTGACTGAACAAACCGATGTTTACTGCGGCACGTAATCGCTGTTGAATCGCTGCACGAGTCAACTTGCCATCCGTGGCGTCAATCAGTTCGGTTGTTGAAACAAAACCGTCTTTAGAGCTGAATCCGCGTAGGGAAATTAGATTCATTAACTCAAGGATGCTTTTGGTTACCCCTTTGAAATGTTGATATTGTTCGATCCAATCAACGGCTGTTTCCGTGACTTCAAAAAGGTGTCCGCCTTTGTGATCCCTTGGGGATCTAATCAAGATTTTATCTTCATTGCTCATGGTTGGATCTAGATCACATTATCCGTAAATTCGATATTGTTCCATAGGATAATGAAATTTGGATCATAAATAAAGCGCTATTTTGTTTATTGGTAAAAAGACTGATCTTTATGATTATACTGATCTAATTTGATTAAGTGATCTTATGATCTGTGAAATAAATTTCGTTTAAGTTACTGAAATAAAAGCAAATAACCAAACTCCCCTATGGAACTATGATCAACACTATTACGAAACCATGATCATCATATTTTGAAAGCATGATCAACTCTTCCCGAATGCATGATCACCGCATTATTGAAAGCTTGATCATCATAGCTTCGGATCAATGATCATCATCTAGTGACAAGTTATCCACAGAAATAGTAGAAAAGCTGTGTGTAGATTAGAGAATATCTTGGTCAATCCTCTAGTTTTACTCCGAAAGCATGATCAAGTGGTGTGTGATTGAAGAAGAAATAATCAAATTGTCGCTTTGTAATACAAGCAATTTTTTAAGTCATCGAATCCGGATAGTGTATTGTTGTTATATATTTGGTTACGGCATCTGCGGAACTATGATCAAGTGATTCAGCCCAGTAACTGCCGTGTTTCGATTTATGTCTATTTATACGCCAATTTGAGCACTATCCTTTGCTTCGCGGGACTTAAGCCGTAATCTAACCGAGATTTTACATGCTTCCGTGAAGCTCATTTACTTGATCATTGTTCCGCTAAAGATGATCATCCTTTGGGGTTAAGTAGAGTTGCTTTCATTCGAGAATTTTCCTTGATCATGCTTTCATCGTCTAGCTGTTTCCCGAAACAATGATCAAGGTAATCCCTTGATCATTGTTCCAATGCTGATTTATCTTGTGGTTGATATGCTTTTCTCTTTACTTAGAACAGTCAAATTCTGAGTCTCATCAATGCTTAGATGTAAGTGGCTGTTCTCAATTTGTTTTCAAATGAGCAACCTCCGTAATTTATAGGCCAAGTTGTATCGTTCCGATAGAAGTTGTCTTTACATTGTAAATGAGTGACGCCGTAACACTTTAAAAGTTTTTAGTTTTCCGGGTACTTTTATTAACAGAAATACTCGCTATTTGGTGATACTTTGCGCAAATAATCATCATAGAGCTAGATGCCAGTCAAATTAATGTAAATAATCTATGTAGATGAGTGGACAGCTTTTTCTTGAGATTGTACGATATTGCTGTACATAAACAATTAGGTTACTTGGTTGGAACTTGGGTATGAAAAGAGAACAAACAATAGACAATCTCTACCAACTTGCAGAGCAAACTCAGCAAGTGCAAGCGGATCGTATTGAAATCGTTTTGGAAGAGCGCAGTGATGATCACTTCCCAGCGATGTCAAAAGCGATGATGGAAACGCGCTCTGGCCTAACTCGTAGAAAGCTGGACGATGCCATCAGTAAAATAGAGCAGGGCGGTCATCAGTTTACGAAAAACAACGCTAATCATTACTCTATTTCGCTGCAAGAAGCGCATATGTTAATGGATGCGGCAGGTGTGCCTAAGTTCCACGAGCGCAAGAATAGCGCTAATAACAAGCCATGGATTATCAACGTACAGAACCAAAAAGGTGGTACGGGTAAGTCGATGAGTGCTGTACACCTGGCGGCTTGCTTAGCGTTGAACCTAGACAAACGTTACCGTATTTGTCTAATTGACCTTGATCCACAAGGCTCACTTCGTTTGTTCTTAAACCCGCAAATCAGCGTTGCTGACCATGAGAATATCTATTCTGCGGTTGATGTAATGTTGGAAAATGTCCCAGAAGGTACAGAGATTGACTTAGAGTTTCTTCGTCGTAACGTACTACTGCCAACGCAATATCCAAATCTTAAAACGGTATCTGCGTTTCCAGAAGATGCCATGTTTAACGCTGAAGCATGGCAAACGCTGTCGCAAAGCCAATCTCTCGACATCGTTAAACTTCTAAAAGAGAAGCTGATCGACAAGATTGCTGAAGACTTCGATGTCATTATGATTGATACCGGTCCTCACGTGGATCCATTAGTATGGAATGCAATGTACGCATCGAATGCACTGCTAATTCCATGTGCCGCAAAGCGCCTTGA
Organism: Vibrio sp. DNB22_10_4; assembly: GCF_052879755.1. Classification (NCBI taxonomy): domain Bacteria; kingdom Pseudomonadati; phylum Pseudomonadota; class Gammaproteobacteria; order Vibrionales; family Vibrionaceae; genus Vibrio; species Vibrio sp. DNB22_10_4. The sequence continues at coordinate 191,823 of NZ_JBNNXW010000001.1, forward strand.
CTGGGCGTCGACAGTGAATTTCTTCCAGCATTTGCCAACGGTTTATGAGATGTTCCCTGAAGACTGGAAGGGGTTAGAGTTTGTTCGTCTAATGCCTACTATGTTTGAAGATGACAACAAGAAGCAAGTGTCGGTACTAACTGAAATGAATTACTTACTTGGCGACCAAGTGATGATGGCCACCATCCCGAGAAGCCGCGCATTTGAGACTTGTGCTGACACCTACAGTACGGTTTTCGATTTGACGGCGTCTGATTTCGAGGGTGGTAAGAAAACGTTGGCGGTTGCTCAAGACGCTGTTCAAAAAAGTGCACTAGAGTTAGAAAGAGTATTGCACAGCAACTGGGCTTCACTGAATCAAGGGTAATGTAAGAAATGGCAATTAAAACTTCAGAATTAAACGCCAAGCTATTTGGTAAAGCAAATAAACGACGTGCAACGACACCTCAAGAAGCACAAACGGCTGCAAAAGAGCAGGCACAAGTGATTGAACTGTCTGTAGCGGGTGAAGAACTTGTGTCGTTTGAATTGGTTCGCGTTCCAGCAAATGAAGTAGAAGCTAACACGTTTGTTTTCCAAGAAAACGCGCGTGAGCAATCCTTTTTAAACGAGCATGCACTGTCAGATGTATTGGCAACTTTGCGCGACAAAGGTCAGCAATACCCAGCAGTTGGTCGCCGTCAAGCTGACGGTACCATCGAGGTATTGGATGGTAGTCGCCGTCGTATGTCATGTATTTTGGCGCAAAAAGAGTTTTTGATTTACGTTGCGGAAAACATTAACTCTGAACACGCTAAGTTCCTTTCTGATGTCGCAAATGCTCATAAGCCTCTTTCACTTTATGAAAAAGGAAAAGAGATGCTTGCTAAACTTGAAAATGGTGAAGCAGAAGATCAGAAAGCATTGGCAAAAATGTTCCAGTGTAGCGAAGCACTAGTCAGTGGTGCTCTAAAGGCCGCCGATTTGCCATTAGAACTACTTCAAGCGTATCCAAATGTGAGTGACTTGGGTCGCCCAACGATTGTTAGACTACACAAGCAATTCAGTGAACTCGACAAAGACAACCAGACTAAACTCATTGATCGTTGTCAGCAGTCGGATGGTTTTGTTTGGCAAACTAGCCACGCGCAGGGCGTCGCTCGTATCACTAAAGATGTGTCTGAAACACTAGAAAACTGGATCCATGAGCTGTCGCCACCAAAGCGTGCCAAAGTGACTAAGATTGATTTAGTGAAAGGCCGTGCAAGCTATACGCGCAAGGGGCCAAACCTAGCGATTAACCTGAAAAAGGTCGATGACCAGACCATGGAACAAATCCTAGAGTTTCTGAAACAAAAGATGCAATAAATTCAACAACAATACCCCGCAAGAGCGGGGTATTTTTTTGTGCTAAGATTGGCCAAGGTTTTTAACAATGACTTCGCCATGGCAAATCACTCTTTATCCTATCGTATTAACTCACAGCTAAGCTCGATAACTCAATTACAGCAGCTCGCTCAGGCTCAATTTGTACGCGCTGTAACGGTATTAAAAGGCGAGTCACATTGGCAGCAAACTTTGCTCGCCCATTTTGTTGACCACTTTCCTTTGCACTCTCGATTCCATATCGGTTCAACGAAAATTGATGGGCTAGTTAATATTCCTCCCAATCAAGGTAAACGTCTTTTAGGGCAAGATACGCAGCTGTTAGTGGTCACCATTGATAAGCAGTTTGACGCTAACAGTTTTAATGCTGCGCTTGGGACTTTGGTTGGCGGTGGATTGCTTATTTTGCTTCAGTCTGAACAGTCGTTACTCCATCCTTGGCTTGTAGGTGCAATATCTGAGTTGCCAACGCTTGAAGAAAGCAGCTTAGAAGTGGCACAGCCGAGTTGTTTTTGTTTAGACGATGAAACCCGTCTTACATCGCTTGCATCTAAAAGCGCTATTAATCGATTCGAACAGCAAGAAGAAGCCGTTGAGCTTATTCATCATGTTGTCTCGGGACACAGAAAACGCCCGCTTGTTCTAACGGCAGATCGCGGCCGCGGGAAAAGCAGCGCCCTGGGTATTGCTGCTGCAAGGTTCAATGGTTACCGGCCTCTTCGCGTTTTGATTACCGCACCAAGCAAATCGGCGGTGGTATCGGCGCTAGCGCATTTTAACAGTGAGTTGGCTGGACAGAGTTTATCTGCTTCTAGCGTTACACTTGAGTTTATCGCGCCAGATGAACTGCTACAGACTAAGCCAAACTGTGATTTGTTGTACGTGGATGAAGCGGCTGCACTACCCATCTCGATGTTAAAGCAGATGGTGGAGCACTATCACCGAATGGTCATTAGTACCACCATACATGGGTATGAAGGATGTGGTCGCGGTTTCAGTGTTAAGTTTCTGCCGTGGTTAACTGAGAATCGAAAAGGGACTAAGAGCTACCATCTCGACACGCCAATTCGTTGGAGCCAGTATGATTTGATGGAGCCGTGGGCTTCATCAACGTTTTTGCTAAATGCAGAGCTTACTTCTTTGCCAAAGCCTATGGTTACAGAACCGATCCGACGAGAAGCTCTAACTTGGGAATCTTTCGATGCAGCAAGCGCGTCTTCTAATCGTAAGTGTCTCGATGCGGCTTTCGCTTTGCTGGTTAATGCACATTATCAAACTTCGCCGAATGACCTAATGTGGTTGCTAAACAATAAAACCATGAAGCTGTATATCATGAGCTACGATGATATCGTTGTTGGCAGTCTCTTGGTGAACAGGGAAGGGGAGCTAGACACCGAACTCATCGAGCGAGTTCAGTTAGGTCGAGCTCGTCCGGCCGGGCACCTGGTCCCAATGGAATTATCTAACCACCTAGGACTATCGGCGGCTGCGTTGCAAACTTGCCTTCGCGTAATGCGTATTGCGGTTCACCCATTGTTGCAAGGTAAAGGGTTAGGAAGCGAAATGTTGAGCGCCTTGTCTCAAGCGGCGAAAGGCGATGTTGATTATCTAGCTACAAACTTTGGCGCGACAACAGAGCTTGTCCGTTTCTGGAAAGCAAATGAGTTTGGCCCTGTTCGAATTGGTAGCGCGAAAGATAAAGCAAGCGGCACTTTCAGCAGTACTTTCATTCGCCCTCTATCTGAAGATAGTGTTGAATGGATAGATGAAGCTCGCAATCAGTTTAATGGCTCCCTATATTTTGCTCTTCGCTCGCATGCCCAAGATGTTGAACCATCGCTAGCACTATCTTTAATGAATAGCGCAGAGTCTAAGTCTTTGTCGTCTTTCTCTGTTTCCCCTTTGGTATCAAACTATGCAAGAGGAGGGAACAGTTTTAATTCGGTTCGGCCGTTCTTGGCGCCGTTGCTTCCGTTGGCATTGTCATTTAACGCTGGTCATCTGAGTCTGCTCATTGTCGCAGTTGTTGCTCAAGAGTGGAGCTGGACAGCGATTGCGGAGTATTTTGGTTTTGCTGGCAAGAAAAAAGCCGAGCAAGCATTTCGTGAAGAGCTCTCTCAACTGTTGACTGTTTTACAGTGTAAATAGACTTAGTGCTTTCGACCGCCAGATTTACACTGTAAACGACAAGAGTGTTTACAGTGTAAATTCATCATTGCTCATTTTTACACTGTAAATTGCATCAAACAATCTACACACTCCTATTCGATAGAGCATCGTATTCTAGAATCACGTTCAAGTTATTGAACAATTTACCGTGAGCACTCCCGTAGTTTTCGTTGATAAAGGTAGTCTCAGTAGTGAGACTTCACTAAGATAGAATGAGTTATTGAAGCATGATCACACTCGCAACTAGTTTCTGCGAGCGTGAGTTCGCATAAGGAAGTGGTCGTCAGTCATGTGGAAAAGTGTTCTATCTCTCTCTTCAGATAAGCAACAAATTATCGCTCGATTGCCTAAAGAGTACGAACAAGGTTTAGCGTTGGAGCTCACTTTGCTTGGCAATGCGCTGCAGGAAATCAACGCACAAGATTTCTGGGTAGATGACAGCGCTGTGAACCAATTTATCAAATCGGCGCAAGCGGCAAAGGGGGAAGCATTCTCGGGCATGACGCTCGCGGAAATACGTAACGCAACCGCAGAAGTGGTACTCACTGAGCAAGATATGCTGGCTAGTATTAAGGTAACCGGTGCGTACGCAGGCGAAGCTTTAACCCCGAATGACATTATCTCTGCTTTAACCAACGCTCGAGTCGTGAAAGGCCTCAATAAGAAAGCGCTTAAAAAGGTACTGTTGCTCAGTCAGCAGTTGAAAAAAGGCGAAACGTACACCCAGCCCGTTGCGATAGGTAAGCGTCCCAAAGAAGGCAAAGATGCCCAGTTCATTCCTTTGGTTGCCGATCCCAAGCAGCGAGTTTTAAAACCTCAACAAGCAGGCCCCAACGGCAAAGTCGATATGCGTGACTTGGGCGCTGTCGTCACCGTTGGTGAAAATGAACAAGTGATGCGACGTATTCCTGCGATATCTGGAGAAAATGGCTATACCGTCACTGGCGCCATTATCCCACCAAGGGCGGTAAAAGACTTACCTCTAAAACCTGGTGCAGGCACTCGTTTCTCACCAGAAAACCCGAACACTTTATTGTCTACGATGTCCGGTATGCCAATCATCAAAGCCTCTGGTGTTGAAATAGACGAGGCGCTTTGTCTAAGTAATGTTGATATCTCAACAGGCCACATTAAGTTTAAAGGCAGCGTCGTGATTTCTGGCAATGTAGAGCCTAACATGGAAGTGACAGCCACTGGCACAATCACCGTCGGCGGTTTTGTTGAATCGGCATTTCTTAAAGCAAAAGGCGATATTACTGTCGCGAAAGGTATTATCGGCCACAATGTTAATGATGGTGAACAGAAATCTTGCCGACTGGAGTCTGGAGGTGACGTCGTTGCCAACTACGCACAGTTTGCGGATATCACGGCCAAGGGCGACATTCACTTCACTGTACATAGTCTGAATAACGACATACGTTGCTCTGGCGATTTGTTGGTGATTGGTAGTAACAAGAAGCAGGGCACATTGAGTGGCGGTGAGGCAAAAGTTGGCGGCAAGGTTCAATGTCATCACCTTGGTGTTGAAGGTGATACAGCAACCTACATTCAAGCGTTTGCTAACTATGAACATTACGCTAAGAAGCTTGAGCAATTGCAAGATCGCTACACAGAGCTACAAGAGCGTAAAATGATCGCCATCAGGCGTGAGATTGAGCTTAAGAAAATCCCTAAATCGAGCCGAAGTGATGAGCAAAATGCCGAGCTTGCAGCGCTTAATAGTGCCGATACTGAGGCATTAGATGCGCTAAATGAAGAGAAAGAACGCATCGAGCTCGAGCTGTATGCGAAACTAGAGCTAAATACCGTCGAGTCAATGATGCAAACTCATACCCGCGTTACTGTTCAGTTTGATGACGAGAAGGTGACGACTCGCTCCACACACGGGCCGGCAACTTTTAGCTTTAACAAACAGACCATTACCTTCGCGCCTAAATTGAAAGAAGAAGATATCTTGGTGTAACTTAATCAGATGCGAATGCGTAAGACTTCTGCAATTCAGTCAAGCGCATCTCACTTTTGCTGCTTCCATAGCGTGGCGCCGTTCCCTAACGTATCAGCTAGGGCATCTTGTGGGTTGCGCAGTCGACACTTAGACAATGATAAGCAGCCACAGCCAATACATTCGCCAAGCTCATCTCTGAGTTTTGTCATTAGCCAAATCTTTTCATCCAGTATGGATCGCCAGACTTGTCCCATTTGTTGCCATTCTTCCTGACTCGGTGCTCGATTGAGCGGTAAACTGGATAGCGCCTGTTTAATTTCTTCCAAACTAAGCCCTAATTGTTGACCCGTTTTTATCACGGCTATTCGCCTCAGTACCGAACTGTCATACCGTCTTTGATTGCCTTGATTACGCCAACTGGTGATCATCCCTTTTTGCTCGTAAAAGTGCAGCGCAGAAACGGCGACTTCCGCGCGCTTTGCAACTTGTCCTACAGAAAGCTCCATAATTACTCCTTATCTTTTAGGTAATTATAGCTTGACCTCAAGTTATATTGAGCTTTTAACCTTGAGATCAGTCACAAGGTTAGGGAAGAAACAGAATGGAAAAGAATAGAAGACTACACCTACTAGGGTTGATGTTTGATGGTATCGCATCGGGAATGATGTTGATGGCGTTACCATGGTTCATTCTCAAGCAGGGAAGCAATGGAACGTTTTTGGCTGTCGTGACCTTGGTCTGTACGATAGTGTCATTTGTACTGACACCGTTTATTGCTACGGCAATAGACCGTTATCCCCGAAAGCGTATTTTAGCGCTCACCCAATTGATACAACTGCTTGCGGCCAGTAGTGTCGTGATTGCTGGTACTGTGATTAGCCGTTCGCATTTAGGTAATGACCACAGCGTATCTTCAGTTTGGGTACTCGCTTTTTGCCTAGTCGCGTTTTGGATCGCGAGCGATCTTGCATGGGCAACCAATGGTGCGTTTACTCAAGAGCTTTATGATCCGAGCGAATATGGCCGTATCTCCAGTCAGCAAGAGATCATCATGCAGATCACGACCTTGAGCGCTGGCGGTATGGGTGTTTGGTTGTTGGAACTGTGGTCACTGGAGAAGTTTGCTCTGCTAACTGCATCGTTGTCCGTCGTCGCCTTGATGTGTTTTGTCGCTATCCGGCATCGATCTGTTTCGTCGAAGCAGAAAAGGACTCCGTACCACCAGCAACTGCGTGAATCAGTGAGTATATTCCGCCAATCTCCGCGATTTTTCGCTTTCATTGCATTATCGTGTGTGGGCTATCCCATGATGACGTATTTGGCAAAATTGGTTCCTATCTACCTTTCAGAGAATCAACAATCTGGTGAGTGGTTTGCTTGGTGGCAGATAAACTACGGCGTAGGAGCCATGGTTTGTGGACTGATGATCGTCAAAGTAATGAATAAAGTAAGCCATCAACAGCTTATGTTGGTGAGTATGGCATCCATCAGCGTGCTGCTTTGTGTGATGACAATGACATTGTCACCGTTATCCATTGTGTTAGTGGCACTGCTTATCGGAGTGTTTAACGCGACTAACCGTATTGCAAGAGTCAATAAACTCCATCATGAGGTTGATAATTCAGTCAGAGGCCGAGTTGATGGCGGGATGAAATTGTTTTCGACCGCGTTGCAAAGCGCGAGTTACGTTGTTATTGCGTATCTAGCGCACTATCAACTTACAGAGCTAGGTTTTGCCATCGGCGCACTGGTCATCATGCTTGCAACGTTCGCAATGTGGTTGCTTCATCGCACAATTATCGTAAGTACAAGCCAACCTCGTTTCATTAACCCTGCATCTTGATGACGGCACTATTGAGGTTTGGCTACGGGTTGTGGTAGAGGCTTGGCTGGCAGAGGTGTCGGGACGGGCTCTGCTGGCGTTTCTGGACGGGTGATCTTAATGCTCTTAATGAAACGGCTGAAATAGAGTTCTTTGACTAGTTCGTCACAACGATCATGAGTCAGTCCTCGCTTTGATTGTTCGCTTCCTACCGAAACGATGGTTTGGTTGGTAGGGCGGTAACCGTTCGCGACCTCACAAAGCTCAATCGTATCCATATAGTTTGGGTAAACATTAACGGGAGATGAGCGAAACCCTAGTTGGTTCATTTGATAGGAAGAGCAACCAGAAAGGGTAAGCGCCGCAATAGTGATGAGTGCTTTGATTCGCATTATTAATCGTGTGATTCGTTTGCCATTGATGGGAGCGCTAATACTAGCGACTATTTATGACAGATAAAGCGAAGTTTGAAACCTAGGTCACTTAGCCGAAAGATTTAACACTGCCCAGACATTTAACCAGTCTATACTGGGGCTCTCTAAGCAAATTCCCAGCAAATCCAACCAGATATTCAAGGAGAAACAGCATGACGGAATCTATCAACGTAGATGTTGCAGTACTCGGTGGTGGACCCGGCGGATATACCGCAGCATTTAGAGCCGCTGACTTGGGCTTATCAGTGTGTATTGTTGAAAGTAGAGATACTTTAGGTGGTGTGTGTGTCAATGTGGGCTGTATCCCTTCCAAAGCGCTATTGCATGCAACATCGCTGATTGAGCACGCGAAACTTGGCCAATCTATGGGGATCAGCTTTGCCGAGCCCAAAATCGACCTCGGGGCGTTACGTGAGCATAAGCAGTCAAAGATTAACGAACTCACCAAAGGTATCGCTGGCCTAGCGAAAGCGCGCAAGGTTACGCGACTTCAAGGGCAAGGGCAGTTTACCTCTACCAATACACTCGCTGTTACCGGTGAGAACGATCAAATTGTTGAGTTTAAGCACGCCATCATTGCGACGGGATCCCACTCGATCTCACTGGCTATCGCGCCAAATGATCCGCGTATCTGGGATTCAACCGATGCTCTGGCAATGGAGTCTATTCCAGAACGTTTGCTTATCGTAGGTGGCGGCATCATTGGACTTGAAATGGCACAAGTTTACGCAGCGCTTGGATCGAACATTACGATCGTAGAAGCACAAGACCACATCATTCCAAGTGCGGATAAAGATCTAGTCCAACCTTTGCAACGTGCGACTAAGAAAACCTATCAAACGCTAACCAAAACTTTAGTTACCCAAATGGACGCTCAACCAGATGGTATCTTAGTGTCATTCGAAGGAAAAAAAGCCCCAGAACCTAGCTTGTTTGATGCAGTGTTGATTGCAGTAGGTCGAGCACCGAATACAGGCAACCTTGGTTTAGATCTGCTTGGTGTTGAACTTGACGCAAAAGAGCGCGTTAAAGTTAACGATAGAATGCAAACTAATGTGGGTCATGTGTATGCCATTGGCGATATTGTTGATGGACCAATGCTTGCACATAAAGCCACTCATGAAGGCAAAGTTGCAGCTGAAAACATCGCTCGCTTAGATTCAACGTTCTGCCCTGCGGCCATTCCGTCTGTTGCTTACACACACCCAGAACTTGCTTGGGTCGGTTTAACCGAGACAGAGGCCAAAGAACAAGGTGTGCAATACAGTGTGGGCAAGGTGCCTTGGTTGGTGAGCGGGCGTGCCCAGAGTGTGAATGCTACCAATGGTGTGACGAAAGCGTTGTTTGATGCAGAGACAGGGACACTAATTGGTGCTGGTATCTGCGGCGAAAACGCGGGTGAGTTGATTCACGAAGCAGCAGCAGTGCTTGAGTTAGGCGGGCGAGCAAAAGATATTGCCCATACGGTTCATGCTCATCCTACGCTAGCAGAGACGTTTGCTTTTGCGGCTGAAGTTGTGGAAGGTTCTATGACGGATATGCTTCCAGCGAGAAAGAAATAGCTAAAAAAGAGGGCGCAGAAGCGCCCTCATATTCTCTTAGATCCGATTAAGATGAGCTCACGTTGAGAACAATCTTGCCAATGTGGTTTTTTTCTACGAACTCAGTTTGTGCTTGTTTGATATCTGCAAGCTCAAATGTTTTGCCGACAAGTGGCTTAATCTGCTCCCCTTCAATGCGGCTGATTAGATTCGGGAACACTTCATCTTCGAGTCCGGTGCAGCCAAAGAATGACAAATCTTTTAGGTACAGAGTACGAACATCGAGCTCAACCATAGGGCCACCGATCGCACCAGAGACGGCGTAGCGCCCTTTTGGAGCCATAACGTCTAGTAGCTCAGGCCATTGTGGCCCTGCCACAAGATCAATCACGACATTAACACTGTTGTTGCCAAGCGCTTCCACTAAGTTCTGACCGCGACATACCGTCTTGTCCGCGCCAATCTCCAGCAGTGTCCCTGCTTTGGATTCACTGGTTACAGCAATAACGGTTGCCCCCCGCGCTTTGGCTAGCTGAACAGCTGCGGAGCCCACCCCACCAGAGGCACCAGTAACTAATACAACATCGCCTGAGGTAACATTTGCACGCGTTAGCATGTTCTCAGCAGTGGAGTATGAACATGGAAATGAGGCAAGCTCAATGTCCTTGTAGCTTGAATTTACACTGTAAGCCTGGCGGGCATCTACGGTCGTATACTCCGCAAAACCGCCATCACACTCAGAGCCAAAGTACCAGAAATGCTCAAGCTTTTGACCGTCGACATAACGCAAACATGGGTCAATCAGTACGCGTTCGCCGATGCGACCTGTATCGATATTTGAACCTACCGCGACGATATGACCACACACATCCGCACCTTGAATACGAGGCAAACTTAGCGCATTGCCAGCCCAACCCGCATCATCACTGTCGTTGTCGCCTTTGGAGTACCAACCGATACGTGTATTTATATCGGTATTATTGACGCCGGCTGCGCTGACTTTAATTAAAACCTCATCGGCTTTTGGCGAAGGTAGCGGAATATCGCTGCGAATTTCTAGCTGGTCTAGATCGCCATGGCCAACCAGTTGTACGCCTGTCATCACCGTGCTCATTGTTGAGTTCCTTTTATGTGGCTTGTTGAATGGGTAGAAAACAATGCAGTGATAGCTACTTTGGCAACGGTAATCGCCGATTCACCTAAAATGGGATAAGCGGTTGTTGTTCCCTCATGCAGAATGAATAGAGCATCTGAAAGATCCTCGTGTCCACTCAGTTTGGCAAGAGATTCGATAACCTGTTGTTTGTGTTGTTCAACGGTTGAATTTATCTCCATGTTGTCAGGAAAAGCAGCAAGCGCGTTGACCGATAGGCAACCTTTCGGCGCGTGCTCTTTCATCCAGCCACCAAGAACGTCAAAGGCAGAAAGGGTGGCATCTAGCCCACTTTGCTGTGCGCACTCTTCTAACAGTGCGATGTAGCGTTGGTGTCGATGGTTTAGAGCACCAACGACCATACTCTCTTTGGAAGGGAAGTATTTGTATAAGGTGCGCATACTCACACCAGACAGTGTTTTTAGCTCGGCGACACTTGGCTCTGCGAATCCTTTTTGCGCAAAAGCTTGCTCGAGGTTTTCTGCTATTTGCTGTTGTGCCATAACGTCATTCCAAAAGTAGAAGGTTTATTCTACCCACAGCGTAGAATAAACCTTCTACTTTTGTCAATAACAAAAAAAGCCCCGAATGGGGCTTTGGAAAAAACTGTTCGGGGGTAGGAGCAGTTAGTTAGTGTCACAAGAGAAAGCGATCCCAGCACTTAATCGTGCTTGCTCGATAACGTTCATCACAGAAACCGAATGGTTTAGATGTTGATAGCATTGCTCAAGATCTTGTTCTCGGAACAGACGCTCGAAGCTCTGGAACTCTTCGACCATATGATTCTCATGATCCGCTTCATCAAACGTTTCGGTATGCTCACCAGACACAAATGTTACGCTTGGACAGAAGTTTGTCGCTCCTTCAACCTTAATGTAGCCTTTCTCACCTTGTATAATGGCAAAGTTTGGGCTGGTAGAGTCTTTTGCTGCCGCACATGATGCGATGAAACTTGGGTATTGAAGGGTGCAGATACCCGATGTATCGATGCCGTTGTGCCCTCGATTCGCTAGGTAGTGTACATCGCTTGGCGTGCCAAACAGTCCCATCACGAAATGAATGTTGTAGACATTCAAATCATACAGGGCACCACCTGATAACTCAGGACTAAAAGCAGGAAGGACATTGCCGTCTTTGTACTGAGGGTAGCGACTTGAAAACTGAGAGAAATTACACTGCACCAGTTTAATATCACCAAGCTCACCGATCTTGTCTTGGACATATCGGTAGTTTCTAAAGTGCAGCAATGTGATGGCTTCAAACAGGTACAAGCGTTTTTTCACCGCCATGCTTGCCAGCTCTCTAGTTTCACTCGCTAGTGACGTAAACGGCTTTTCACATATGACGTTCTTGTTTGCTTCAAGCGCCTTTTTGGTGAACGCATAATGCAGACTATTGATGATACCTACGTATACAGCTTCAATTGTTATGTCAGCCAAGAAGTCATCGTAATCGGTGTATATCGTCTCTATGGCGTATTTCTCAGCAAGCTCTTCTGCAACCTGACGTTCTTTTTCAAGAATGCAGATAGCGGACACCGTAATTTCATCAACTTTCTGAAGTGCTTCTAAGCAGACTTTTACGATGCCGCCGGCACCCACGATTCCAAGTTTCATCATTGCTCTCCTGTTACAGCTGAGTCCAGTCGAATGCGACGCACTTGTAGTTATCACGATCTTCCATCAAGCCTTGATAGCCTTGCATTGCATCACGAGGAGACAGGATATGGCTGATGTAGTCTTCCGCTTTTAAACGACCATCTTTCAGACAATCGACGATGTACTGCATATTACGCTCTACGCACATGCGTGAGCCTTCTTGCTCGTAAAATGGATACAAACCATTGTATGCACCCTTAACGGTCAGCATGCGCATGTGAATGCGATTAAGAATGGCGGTAACATTACCTTGATGCTCGGCACGTGGGGAGCCGCTCAAAATCACCTGGCCATTGAATGCAGCACAGTTAACCGCTGTTTCGATAGCAGGAGATACTCCTGCGACATCAATGGCAATATCAACGCCACGACCATTTGTTAATGCCATGACTTCCGACTCTTGATGCTCTGGTGCACAGCTAACAACGTGCTGAATGCCGATTCTTTTCGCGTCTTCGGTACGAGAAGCGACAGGATCAATGGCAATGACTTTTGCACCGGCGAGTTGCAGAAGCTTCGCGGTGATAAGGCCGATAGTACCGAGGCCAAATACAGCCGCTGTGTCACCAAGTTTGACGTCAGCAATAGCGACACCATTCATCGAGATAGAGGCTAGGTAAACCAGAGCCGCTTGCTCCAAAGTCAATTCTGGATCGACTTTAAGGATAAGCTCTAGATTGCGTCCGTTGTGCTCGAAACGTTGGAATTGTTTGTGCGGACCGTTGAACATAACTCGGTCACCCACTTCGATGCCAGATAATTCATCGCCTTTTTCAACGACTTCGCCGACGGAAATATACCCAGTGTAGAGAGGGTACTCGACACCTTTTTTAATACCATAAACGCGAGATAGCTCGGTACCGGCACTAATTAGTGACATCTCAGTTTTAATGATGGCTTCATTTGATTTTAGATTAGAGTCATCAAGCTGTTCATTTAATAGTTGTACGTCTTTTAAGCCAACTAGCTTTACGTTATATGTATCTCTCATAACTTACCTCAAAAAATTTAAATTTTATAAGGGAGGAAGATATCCTCCCTGAAATTTGAATGGTCTAGGCTTCTAAACCTAATGCGTCACACATTTTCTCTTTATAGGTTTCTACGTGCATGCCAATGATAATTTGTACATTATTGCCATTAACAACGACGCCAGTTTGTTTACCTTTCTCTATCTCTAACTTATTAATTAAGTCTGGGTTTTTAACTTGAATACGTAATCGAGTAAAACAGTTACCAACGGTTTCGATATTTTCTTGGCCGCCTAAGCCAGCAATAAAGTGTTTTACGTCTGAATTGTCACTGACGGCACTTTTAATTACGTCCTCATTAGATACTTCTTGGTCTTGGAATATGTCGATATTTCTCTTTTTAATGATCCATACTGTTGGTAAATACCATAGTGGCATCATCAAAATACCGATTAATATAGTGAAGTGAGCCTTAGTTAAACTTAACGGCATTGCAATATTGGTAATAATGAGGTCAATAATACCGTTTGGCATATAAGTGCTAACGCCAAGCATGTAGGTAATACTGTCTGCAATACCGCCAACAAGTCCGTAGATAAACCAGATTGATGGTGCAATGAAGATGTATAGGAAGTGCAATGGCTCAAGAATGCCCGTACCTACCGCTACCGCTAAGCTCGGAATAATGATGCTCTTAGCGTAGGCTTTCTTCTCTTTGGACGCAGTGCGGATAAACGCAGCCGCGATAGCTAGAGAACCAAACACTTTAGTCAGACCGAAGCTCACATACTTAATCGATGGATCTAGCTCAGTGAGCTCATTCATATGCGACATCTCAGCAAGGAAGATGGTTTGCGCACCATGAATCACTTCGCCGCCAACCTCTGCAGTACCGCCTAAAGGCGTGTAGAAGAAGGACATCCATAGCGGGTGATGCAGACCTGTAGGAATTAGCCAGAAGTTCCATGCGGTGTAGTTAAAGATGCCGAACACACCTGATGTCTCAATCAACGATGCTAAGTTGTTGATCATGTTGTTCATCGGCGGCCAGAAGTAACATGCAGAGATAGCAAGTACAGCAGTAATTGGAATCATTAGAATAAATACAAAGCGAGAGCCTTCATAGATTCTAAAATAAGCACCAAAGGTCAAGCCTTGGTATTTATTATGTAACCAACCGACTAGGATACCCATTAGCATGCCAAGAATAACGCCCATGTCGACAACTTGGAAACCGAGTACCATCGCTTGACCAGTACCGTATAATCCCGCAATGCCTTCTTCTGCTAACATATTGTTATTAGTCAGATAAGTATTGTTAGCAACCAAAAAGAACAGGAATGATATAAGCGCCGTTATAGCAGCATCGACCTTTTTCTTTTGTGCGAGTGCTGCAGCCAATCCCATACAAAATATAATAGGGAGATTACCAAGCATCCCAAACATCATTGACATAATCATGTCGCCGATTGAAATAATGAAGCTAGGCATAAACTCCATTCTCATAATTGCCGCAACAGCCATTGCTGTACCCATTACGGCAATAAAAAGAATAACCTGTATCGCTGCTCTGGAGAACTTTTGCGTCGCCTCCTTGGCATTGTGTCGTAGGGCAGAGGTATTCATTTTATTATCCTTGTAAACTATTTATTAAACTGAGGTAAATAACTTCTGTTTTCTTCAAGAATTTCTTCAACGATCGCTTTTGCCTTGGGTACATTGACCACAGTGCGGTTTAGAGTGAGGGCGTTGATGAGTTTTTGCTTGCTACCTTCATACCAAGCATCAACCACGAGCTTTTCATAGCCGAGTTGGCTTTCAATCATGGCTTTTTGGAATGTTGGTATCTTACCGACGCTTAGAGCTTTGGGCCCACTACTTGTTAGCAAGCTTGGGACTTCAACCATCGCGTCTTCTTGAATATTTGAGATAGCTCCGTTATTTGGAACAATGACTAGGTAGGTTTCGCACAAATTGTAAGCAAGTGATGCTGCGACTCGAACCATGTAACGACCATGAATATCAGCGTGTAGCTCTTCCTGAGCAGTACTCTTAGCGGAAATGACGCGCTGGCAAAGGTCAAAGACACGTTTTTCTCGCCCATTAATGACTTGGCGTGCACGCGTATTGTTGATGTCCTCTTTCCCGGCCATTTTCTCAGGGTACAGGTAGTACTGTAGGTAGGTGTTTGGCAAGTACTCTGGGTTATCACTAAGCATTGTTTGCATGTTCTTAAACGTTGCTTGCCATGATGGGTCATTAACGATTTCAGAATCTACCGCTTTGATACCCTCATTAAGAATCACACCCTTAATACGGTCAGTAAGATCTTCACCCTGTCGGTTTTTGATGCCGGTAAACCAGCCGTAATGGTTGAGTCCGAAGTACTCAGGAACCAGATCCCAGATCTCGCAGCCAAGGATTTGCGCATAGCTGACCATAATAGCCGCAGGCATATCACAGATATTGAGGATCTTTTTATCAGTCGGGAACTCGCGATTGAGCGCCTCTGCAACGATCGCTGCTGGGTTGGTGTAGTTTAGGATCCATGCGTCTGGACACTGTTTTCGGATATCGTTGATGATTTCAATCATGTCACCGATTGAGCGAAGACCATAAGCCATACCACCTGGACCACAGGTCTCTTGGCCAACACAACCGTGCGCAATAGGGATTTGCTCATCACGCTCACGCATTTGCAAGCCGCCGCTACGGATTTGGATGAAGAAAAAGTCGCTATCTTTGAATGCTTCTTCTTTGTTTGTGGTGTAGTGAAACTCTTCTACTTCTGGGTAACGTTCTTTTAATAGGATCTTTGTCGCTTCGGCATTAAGTGCTTGGCGTTCTGCGTCAGTATCATAAAAAGTGATCTTTTTTAGTGGAAATGTCTCTTTTTCAGCGATCAAACTCATGATCATACCGATAGTGTATGTGCTGCCAGCGCCCACGATAGTAAGGTTTTGTTTCTTCATTTCTGAACCTATTGGATGTCGATTAAGTGCGTTAAATGTATTCTTTGGTTGAGTACATTTAAAGTACATTTGAGTTTGTAAGTTCAAAAAATAACTCTAGATCACATAAATGTATGCTTTTCTAGACTGGTAAAGGCTATAAGTACTCTTTATTGAATTAAAAGTACTATTAATGTATCCTTTTGAAAAAATTCAACGAGGCGACATCATGAGTAAACACCTCTACATTAGAGTTTCGGAAGTACTAGAACAAAGAATTGCCGACAAGACGTATCCTCGAGATTCTTTATTACCTACCGAACAAGAACTGCAACAAGAGTTTGGCGTAAGCCGAGCGACCATTAGAAATGCGATGAAGATGCTGGTTGAAAAAGATCTTGTGCATCGAGTGCGTGGCGATGGTACTTACATCAAATCAGCTAAGACGCAACATGATGCGTTAAGTCACTCTGGCTTTACGGAAGAAGTTGAGCAGCAGGGCGGTAAAGCGTCAACCCGAATCATCTCATTTCAGCTTCAAGAGGCTGACGAATATGTGGCGCAAAAACTTGATGTCGTGACAGGCGATCAAGTTTACTTCATTAAGCGCGTTCGAATGATTAATGACGTGCCGGAGGTGTTGGAGCACAGCTATATGCCGTTTGCGTTGTTCCCAGACTTGTCAGTAGAAACGATTCAAAACTCAAAGTACCAATATGTTGAGCATAAACTCGGCCACAAAATCAAACACAGTCGAGAAAAAGTCTACGCAGAAGGCATATCTGCAGAGGATGCAAAGCCTCTAAAGCTGAAAAGCGGTACGCCTACACTTTGCGTTGAAGCGATTGGCGTACTTGAAGACGGCACTATCTTTGATTTTGCGATCAACCGATTTAGCTTAAAACAATACTCGTTTGAATATACGTCTCCTCGCAGTACCGTGATTCAGCAGTAAAACAACTTGGATTATTTGCCTGTTAGGGAAATGTTTAGATTGATGTTGAAATGTTATTGCTGGATGTGTGTGAAATGTAACAAAATCAGGTGACACCCCTTGCAGCAACCCATCCGACCAGTTATTGTTGAGTAACAAGGTGTTAACATAAGGTGGTAGGGATGCACTTCGACGAATTAATCGCAACAGCCAAGCTGTGTGCGAAAACCGGTGAACATATGTCGATCCCGGCGTCATGGGGACAGGGGCGAACCGTTTTTGGTGGGTTATCCGCTTCATTGCTGTATACCGTGATGCAGTCTCACTTGACTGGCGAGCGTGTGTTGCGCTCGCTTAACACCAATTTTGTTGGCCCGCTTTTGGTGGATGTGCCGTTCACTTTTGAAGTTGAGGTTCTTAGGGAAGGCAAAAGCGTTTCTCAGCTCAGTGCGCGTTTGGTGCAAAATGGTCAAGTGGCGGTGTTCCAACAGGGCTGTTTTGGTGCCGATCGTGAGTCCAAAATTGTAGTGAACAACAACGATAACCACATCATGCCAGTACCCGATGACCTACCAAGATTTCCATCGATTGAGCAAGGTGCGCCGAACTACACGTCACACATTGACCTAGCACTTGCCCGTGGTCACCTGCCTTTTACTGCAAGTAAAGACTCACATACCTGGGGTTGGATGCGATTTAAGGTCTCTCCAGAGTCGATTTCTGACGCGCATTTAATCTGTCTGGTTGATGCCTGGCCTCCCGGCGTATTGCAGATGATGGGCACTCCTGCACCAGCCAGCACGATGATGTGGAATTTAGAGTTTATTCATCCTCACCGCTCAGTGCAGCCTGAAGATTGGTTTGCATATCAATCACACACAAGGCAAGCCGCTGAAGGCTATGCTCACGCCCAAGCCAATATTTGGAATAATCGCGGCGATCTTGTTGCGGTTAGCCGTCAGAGTATCGCCATCTTTGACTAGGTACTTTGATTAAGAGCGCTTTACAGTGTAAACAAAGCGAATGGGGCTCCGACGACAGGTCGTAGCCCCATTTTTGCGTTTGACCTGTCTATTGGTGCAGGGTTTACGGTTTGGCGCTTGAAGTTCATTGTCAGGCTGCTATTCTTTGCGACCTTTTTCACGTGTTGAGGTAATTCTTATGGCTATCGGTTTTGATTACGGAACCGCAAACTGCTCCGTAGCGCATTTAAACAATGGCAGCGTTGAGCAAATCCCGCTGGTTGGGGATAACTGCTACATTGCATCAACCCTCTGTGCACCAACAGCAGAAACCGTATCGGAGTACCTATTTCGCTGTTTAGACATTCGTCCATCTAATGACATTGGTGAGGCCGTATTGCGCCGTGCCGTCAAGATGAACCGTGAAGAAGGGATTGAAGTGATCCCAAGCGATGTGCTGTTTGGTGAGCAAGCTCTGAATCTTTATTTAGAAGACCCGAAAGATGTCTATTACATTAAGTCGCCAAAATCCTTCTTAGGTGCGATGGGGCTGCGCGATATGCAGTTGTCGTTCTTTGAAGACCTAGTTTGCGCCATGATGAGTAACGTCAAACGTAAAGCGGAAGCAAACCTAGAGCGCACAATTGAGCAAACCGTGATTGGTCGTCCGGTGAACTTTCTAGGCCGAGGTGGCGATGCATCTAACCTACAAGCAGAGGGAATTCTGCTTCGAGCGGCAAATCGCGCTGGCTTTAAAGATGTCGAGTTTCAATATGAGCCAGTCGCCGCCGGGCTCGAGTTCGAATCGACTTTGACTGAAAACAAAAACGTATTAGTGGTCGATATTGGTGGTGGTACAACCGACTGCTCTTATATTCAGATGGGGCCATCGTGGGTTGGAAAAGACGATAGACAGCAATCGCTGATTGGCCACACAGGCCAACTTGTCGGCGGTAATGATTTGGACATCTACATTGCATTTCGCCGATTTATGCATGCCTTTGGTATGGGCACAAAACGTCTTTCTGGCCTAGATATCCCAGTGACTCAATTCTGGAATCCTATTGCAATTAACGACGTACAAGCGCAAAGAAAGTTCTATGCTCACGACAACTTGAAAGAGCTACGGTTGTTGGCAAAAGAGGCGTTGGAGCCTGAAAAAGTGAATCGCTTAATCGCTTTGCACCAAGAAACCTTGGGCTATGCGGTGATTCGTGAGGCGGAAAAAGCCAAGATTGCGCTCGAAGAAAATGCCGAGTACAAAGCGATGCTCGATCTCTACAGCGAGCACGTAGGTATTGAAATCAACCAATCAGATATGGCGGCCGCGATTGATAATCCGACCAAGAAAATTCAAGCACTAGTTAAAGAAGCGGCGCAACAGGCGGGCACGTTACCGGATGTGATTTATATGACGGGAGGCTCGGCACGCTCTTCAGTGCTTCGCAAAGCGGTGCAAGATGTACTGCCAAACATTCCAGTCGTCTCGGGCAACTACTTTGGCTCTGTTACAGCAGGATTGGCACGATGGGCCGATGTATGTTTTAGATAGAAAGATCACAGTGTAGTTAGACAAAACCCAGAGCATTGCTCTGGGTTTTTCATTTGTATTTCGCCTTACTTATTAGGCATAGGCAAGATTTCAAACATGCCATCAAACTCATCAAGTGAAGCCGCGAGTTTGCCAATGAGCTCGGCATTACCTTTAATGCCTGCTTGACCCGATTTTAGTAGCTCATCGAGCGACGCCTGCCCCAGTGCCACTCGGGTAAGATCCGATTTGTGGATGATTAGTTCTACATTGGTTTCTGGTAGCGTATCGACTTCGATGTTGCTCATGTTGGCATTCGACACTTCACCGTAGTAGCGCTCTTCCACATCTGGATGATACAAACCAAAGGTAAAGTCTAAACCTGCTTGCTCGGCTTTTTCTGCATTGAGCCTAACAGCAATGAAGTCTAAGAACATTCCCGTCGGTGTATTGGCAATCACGTCTGCGGAGGCCAACTTGATAGAAGGTTGGATCTCGCCAGTTCGAAGCTCAACCGCACCTTGTAGGTAAGAGTTTCGCCAAGCCATAGTTTCAGATTGATAGCCTTGCTGCTCGAAGCTGTCTGCAAGCGCATAGCGGTACGTCACATTGTTTGGGTCACATTGCACCAAGTCGTTAAACAGTTGAGAGGCCTCTTGATATTCCCCTTGTTTAAAGTGCTTCATACCCGCGTTGTATAGAACATCTGCCCCTGCTGCTTGCACATACACACATGATTTGTCTTGTGTTTGCAGTGGGTTGGTGTTCACTGGGTTCATGTCATGATATCCCAGATATAGGTTTACTACGGCACGAGCGTTATGGCTGTAAGAGCCGTGATAACCGTTAGTGTGCCAAGTTTGCTTTTGAGACTCAGGAACTAGATTTTCTATTTCGCGCCCTACATCGTGGATCGTCACACCGTGGTTTGCTAGACGCATCGCTTGGTTGTGAATAAACCCGTAGTTGTCACGTTGCAGTGTCATGTAATCGGCAATTTCATTTTGCGGCGTATTCGCATCATTCCAAACTGGCGCGGAGTGCGCAGCGTGGATGTTGTCGACAAGACCCGTATCAACGTAACGCATCTTTAGCTCTGTCAGGTATTTAGTCCACACAAGCGCGTCACGAACTTTTGCGCCGCGGAAGGTGTAGATATTGTGCATACCGTCGTAAGTCAGCTCAGCGGTGTTTAGAGAGCGATATTGAGGCACATACAGCACGATCTCAGCAGGTGCTTCCGCGCCAGGCATATTGATAGCGTGGAAATCGAGACCATCGATAGTGATCACTTTCTCGCGTTCTTGGATTTCAGTGGTAGGCGCCACCAGCGTGACTTCGCCACGTGATGTACCCAGGCCAAGTGCGTTGTCGACAATGCCTTTCTCATCGTTATCCAGCGTTGTACCGTACTGATAGTTGGCGCGACGTCCCATCGCGGTACCTGCTATCACGTTCTCGTCAGCAAGTTCCTTGATGAAGTCTTTTGGTGCATAGATTTGCGCACCTTCGCTGAAGTCACCAGATTCATAGATACCACGAGAGCCACCAAAGTGATCCGCGTGCATGTGAGAGTAAATCATGCCCGTGATCTTATGCTCACCGTTGATTTTTGGTAGATGCTGCTTGGCAAAATCCCAAGAGGCCGCTGCCGCTTCCTTCGATAGCAAAGGATCGTGAATCACATAGCCATTGTCTGTGCGGTAGATGGTCATGTTAGAGAGATCTGCGCCTCGGATTTGGTACACACCATCGGTCACTTCATAAAGACCACCAGCAGCATAGTTGAGCATACCTTGACGCCAGATTGATGGATTGACTGTCGGTGGGATCTCATCGACAGAAAGCTCCGCCATGAACTCAAATCGATTTTTTAGCTCACCTGCAGCATGAGTACCAAATTCCGCGATAAGGCCACGCGTAGTGCGGTCAAATGCTGTTGTGTCTTGCCACGGTAGTGTAGACGCAAGCGCCTGGTTGGCCTCCAACGTATGGGGGCTCGCGGGTTTACCTTGGTAGTCCTCAAGGCCCGCGTAGTCTGCGTTAGCGGTGAATGACGCCATAACAGCGATAGCGATAGTTGAAGGAGTAAGCGCTCGAAGCATAGAAAACCTCATCACAGTATTAACAGGAAACAAGGTCACTATATCGGCTTGACTCATAACCAAACATGCATATAAATTTAGTTAAAACATAACTATTGGCTATATATATGAAACTGTCTGATTTTGATCTCAATCTAATGCGCGTGTTTTTAACTGTGTATCGCTTTCAATCCATTACCGTAGCGGCAGAAGTACTCGACCTTACCCAGCCTGGTGTTAGCGGTGCTCTTAAGCGGCTGCAGAACCAGTTAGGCCAACAACTGTTTGTTCGAGATGGGAGAGGAATTGCCCCAACGCATTTGGCGCATGAGATGGCTCGTCAAATAGAGCCTGCATTGGAGGCGATCGAGAATACGTTGAACGATGCCCAAGAGTTTTCTGTTGAAGGAAAGCGTCGTTTCGTGGTGTACACCACGGAACCTGTGATGCTTAATCTAGTTCCGAAAATCGAAGCCGATAAAAGTTTAGGGAACTGTGAAATTGTGCTGTCTCCGACAACCGTTACCGAAGCGCAACTACGTGAAAAGCTCAATCTAAGGCAGGCCGATTTAGCGATTGAGTTTTCTGAGTCCTCGACATCAAGCTATTTTACTCAGCCGTTCTTCTCAGACCAGATTTGTGTGATAGCCAGCAAGCAGCATCCTCGAATTCAGGGGGCGATCAGTGCTGTGGAGTATTACCAAGAAAAACACATCACACTAAAACTGCGCCGCGAAGAGATTTTTCTGGTGGACTATTTTACCAAGGAACATATTCAGCCGCGCAAAGTCGCCGCAGAATGTGAGTCGCTTCTCGCTCTAATGGCGTTAGTCGGGAGCAGCGAAAGCATTGGTATGACAAGCTTTAATATGGCTAAGCAGTTTTCCGAGCAGTTTGGATTGCAGATCTTGCCGGTTCCATTTAGCTCATTGCCGGTAAGCTATGTTCTGATGGGGCATAAGAGAGAGCAGAATAGCAAAGCCAATTTATGGCTACGTGAAAAATTGCTCTCTTACGTTCAAGGTTGATAGTAAGAGAGCTGCACTCGTTATGCTTCAGACAGGTTCATCTGTTGCCTTTTAAGGAAGGCAAACAGTAAGACTAAACTGATTAGTGCTGTAGCGGCCTCGGCAAACAGGATACTTGCCCAAATACCATTGGCAGGAAACAGACCTGGCAGAATAACCACCCCTAGCGCGACAAACACAAAACCGCGTGCCAGCGAAATAATGGTGGCTTGATTCGGTTTGGCAATGGCTTGAAATAGATTGGCAACGACCAGGTTAAGACCCATAAGCGGCGTGGCATAAAAGAAAAACAGCAGAGCTGTGGCGGAAAGCTCTAGTAATTCACTCTCTGCACCCAAATAGAACTGTGCCACGTCTTGCGCTGTGAACCAGATAATCGACAGGAATAACAGTCCACTGCCAATGGAAGTGACCAGTCCAAGCTTGAGTGTGCTGTATACGCGCTCGGTTTTGCTGGCACCGTAGTTAAAGCTGATGATTGGCTGACAAGCTTGGTTGATACCAACGATGACAAACAGCGCAAACACACCGACGTTAGCTGTTAAGCCGTAAGCGATGATATGACTCTCGCCAAACTGGCTAAGTAGCACATAGTTAAATAGCAAAATGGTCAGTGCAGAGGTGATCTCGATAAAGAATGTCGGAACGCCGATTTTCAAGATTTGACCGACTTTATCTAGCCCTAAACCTTCCAAGCTCAAGCGTAGCTGTCCTTTTTGCTGCCAAAAATGCGTCAGTAGAACAATTGCAATGACACCTTGTGAAATAGCCGTCGCGTAGGCGGCACCTTTCATGCCCCAACCAAACTCAAGTACAAAGAAGTAATCAAGAACTAGGTTTGTTACTGCGCCCAGTGACATGGCATACATGGCCAGTTTCGGGTTGGTATCGTTGCGCACAAAGCAAGACATGACCCAAGCCAACGCGTAGAGCACGAAGAACTTAAGCATAACGTCTAAATAATCGTGCGCGAGCTGCGCCATGTAGCCGCTGGCACCCATGAGCGCAATGATCTCATCTAGCCAAATCAACGCAGACACGACAGTAATCGTGGTAATAATTGCCGTTGCTAGCATCGATTGGCTAAACAAGGTTTGACCGATTTTGAGGTTGCCCTTGCCAAATTCAATCGACATCAGCGCTGCGCCACCAATACCAATCATCATGGCGATAGCAGAAAAAAGAGAGTACGCCGGAATTGTGAGAGCGATGGCACCCAGACCTTCAGCACCAACGCCTTTGCCCACAAACCAAGCGTCACCCATGATGAAGATGGATTTGATGACCATGCCCGATAATGCAGGCAACAAATACTGAATAAACGATTTCTGAATCGGATCAGACTTTAGATTTATGCTCATGGATAACCAAAATACGTTGAAAGTAATACAAACACTATTACTGGTATTATCGTTACCAAAACTGGGCTAAGAAAGGGATATACTGACCTTTATCTGGTACTATTTTGACGTCCGTTTTCGAAATTCTGCCGGAGACTCACCCATTAGACCTCGATAAAAGCGTCCAAAATAAGAAGGATCATCAAAGCCTAAGTCCAAAGCGATGGTTTTTACCGTTTTAGTGGAAAATAGTAGGTCTCGGTTCGCTTCTAATAGGATTCGGTCATGCAAAAGGCGGGTAATGGTCTTACCGACATGCTTCTTGGTTAACTCGTTGAGGCGTTTGCTGGTAATGGATAGTTCGTCGGCATAAAACTGAACGTGGCGTTGTGAGCGATAGTGGCTTTCAATCAGCCCAAGTACCTTGGTAATACGAGCATCTTTTACCACCTGTGTGTCTTCGGTGTCGATGGAAAATCTTAGCAAGTAGCGCAAAAAACTGGTAAGCAGTGACTCAATCAGATCCCAATCGGTTTGTGGTTGGTGGAATTCATCCAGTAGCAGGCTAAAGAGAGGCTCGAAATAGGCGAGTCCTTCATCAGAGGTATCAAAGTAGGGCTGTTGGTCATCGTGAGAGCGAAAGACGGCATTGAACATACGCTGGTGGCGCGGACGGTTCTCAAGAAAATCGGTTGAGAAAATCATCATACGATAATTGTCAGTGAGCTCGGCTGTCTCGTGAACTTGTCCCGGTGCGATGGTGAAAAAGCGCCCTTTTTTACTCGGATACTCGACAAAATCGATGCCCTGTTTGCCTACATCATCTAAGCACCAAATGATTTCAAAGTAGTCATGTCGATGAGCACCAATAATCCCGCCTTCGTCATCGAAGGCACTGTCGATGATCTGACAGGGGTTTCCCTTAGGGAGGGTGATGACGTTTATCTTATTGCTCATGTTGATTGACCAAGTGCACTAGTTTCTCAATTATGGCAGTCATGATATGTGAATGCTATGGCTATGTATTTATTCAAACAACGTGAATGGTAATCTATTACGTCGTCGTTGATAGGTTATCGAAAATAAAAAAATTCGAGCCATTTCTAGCTCGAATTTTTTTATTTTCGATAACTGATTTGAAGCTGCGTTACATCATCAACGAAGAAATAACCCCTATCACACCACCAAATACGCCGCCCCAGACGACAAGCCAGCCTAGATGCTCTTTAATCATCTTCTGAACGATTTCTTTTACTAGCTTTGGTGTTAGCTCGCTAAGGCGTTGGTCGATAATGGCTTCTACATTGCCTTTTACTTCATCAAGCATAGCTGGGGATTCAAGTTGCTCAATCAGCGCCTGTTTGACCGAGTCACTTTGGCTAATATCGATGACAGCTTGCTGCATTTTCTCGACAAAGGGCTCTTTCATTGGCTGAAGCGCTTCTGAGCCGCCAAGCATGGCGAGCATGCCGCCAAACTGTGAGTTTTCTATCACTTCAACTAGAGAATCAAAGGCTGGGTTAAAGTCGACTTTTTCTAATACTGGTTCAAGGTTGATGTTGATGCCCGAACCCATTTCTTTGTTAAGAAAGCGGTCAATATTTTCGCTAGTGAAGAACTGCTCCATCATTAGGTTCTTGATGGCCAGTTTGAAATCTTCAAAGCGAGCGGGAATGACGCCAGAGCCATAGAGGCCTGGTACCTTCTCAAACAGCATGTGAATAGCAAGCCAGTTGGTAACAGCACCGGAGAACGCGAAAAGACCCGCGTATAGCAGCAGGCTATTATCCAGTTGATAACCCGCGCCAAGTAGCGCAAGTGCGATGACATTAGTAATGAAGCTCTTGTTCATGATTTGATCTTGATAGAAAACGTTGCGCTGATTTTAGAGAAAAAGTCAGCGCATAAAAAGCCTCTTCTTGAATCGATGTGGTTGATAAGGCTCGGGTGCTACTCGGGCTGCTCTCGAATGGTTTTTATTTTCTCCAGCAGTACAGACTTGTTGAAGGGTTTAGAGACGTAATCGTCCATCCCGCTATCGGTACAGCGTTGTATGTCGTCATCGAGCACGCTAGCCGTGAGTGCGATAATTGGTGTTCGTGCCTTATTATACTGCTCTTCATACAGTCGAAACTCTTCTGACGCGGTAAAACCGTCCTTCACTGGCATCATGCAATCCATCAGCACCACGTGATAGTAATTGCTGTCGTCGCACAGGAAGTTCAAGGCTTCTTGTCCGTTGTTGGCAATGTCTACGTGATAGCCGGACTTTTTGAGTAGTAACGAGGCCACCTTCTGGTTTACCAGATTATCTTCTACCAGCAAGATGGATTGGTTATCGGGACTTTTTGCCATCTCTTGCAGTGTCGGTTGTGTCGGCTTGACCCTGATATGTTCTGCTGGGTTACCGTTTCCGACTACCTCGAGTTTTGGCTCCCTCGTTTTGCCCAGTGCTTGGTGTTGTTTTGGCGCGTTAGAGAGTGCATCAATTAATCGAGCGCCGAGT
Source organism: Vibrio sp. DNB22_10_4 (assembly GCF_052879755.1). Classification (NCBI taxonomy): domain Bacteria; kingdom Pseudomonadati; phylum Pseudomonadota; class Gammaproteobacteria; order Vibrionales; family Vibrionaceae; genus Vibrio; species Vibrio sp. DNB22_10_4. The sequence continues at coordinate 218,217 of NZ_JBNNXW010000001.1, forward strand.
AGCGGATAGGTGACAAGTCCGGCAATAAGCCCTTGGTAGTCACCTGCTGCCGTATTTTGTGGTTGAACAAGAACAATAGGGGTTGAAGGCCAAGTGACGCCGAGCTTCATCAACTCAGTACGCGCACTTTGGTTGTTACTTATGCAGTAGATGATAATGCTGTTATTGGTAGTGTCTGCGATTTCAGCGATATGGGCATGTGTTACTTGGTGCTGTAAACCAAAGTGGCTTAACTCATCGGTTACCGATTGAGCAAACCCTTGTTGGTTGGTGATGACAATAAACTGTGTTTGATTTAACAAGGGTGAGGCCTGTGCTTTTTCTTGCGCAATACCTGACTCTATGGTGAAGTAGAAGCGACTTCCTTTGCCCTTTTCTGAATCTATCTCTATTCGCCCCCCCATAAGTTCAACCAATTGGGAGGAAATCGCCAATCCTAGACCGGTTCCTCCGAACTGACGGGTAACTGAGCTGTCTTCTTGAGTAAAGGGCTTAAAGATTGAATCTTGTTTTTCTTTATCGATACCAATTCCTGTGTCTTCGATAGCCATCGTTAGCGCACATCGTTCCCCACCAAGATGCTCAACATCGATACTAATACCCACATGACCCTCGCTAGTAAATTTGACGGCATTGGACATGAGGTTCATTAAGATCTGACGCAGGCGGTGATCATCGATAATGAGCATATGGGGCATGCCACGCGTGAAGCGAACTTGAAGATCGAGATCTTTTTCTTTGGCTTTCGACATCACGATGGCGATCGTGTCATAGGCGATCTCACGTAAGTTTGAGCTATGCAGCGAGATGAGCAGGTTACCAGACTCGATCTTAGAAATGTCTAAGATATCGTTGATCAAGATCAGCAGCGTCTGTGATGAGGTTTCTATGGTGTTGAGGTAGTCGCGTTGCACGGGATCGAGTTGGGAATCTGACAAGATCCCTGACATGCCGATAATGCCATTTAGCGGGGTGCGTATTTCGTGGGACATGTTGGCTAAGAAAGAGCTTTTTGCGACATTGGCGCGCTCGGCTTCATCTTTTGCGGCTACCATACGTCGTTCATTCTCACGTCGCTCTTCTATCAAGCGATTCATTTGCCCGCCAAAATGGCTAAACTCGTCGTGCCCTTCGGTAGAAGCCAGTACAGTATCACCTTCATGTTTCTCGATTTTCTCAAATGTCTCTAGGGTATTGTTCAGGAAAAAGATGATACGACGAGCGATGTTAAAGCTGAGAATGAGCAACACTAGCATCACAGACACGGTGATCCCAATGGTGAGCCATAACCGAGTTTCAAGGGCACTGATCCCCATGCTCATATCATTAGAAAGCTGCTTATTGATTTGCTCGGTTGCTTGCTGGATTAATTCTAAGCGACGGTCTAGAGCTTGAACACCGGCAACAATTTCCGCAAGTTTTGGCTTTGCACCTTCGTCACTTAACACGCGATCGCGAAATTGAATACTTTCGATAAACGACTCATCAGAAAAGGTTTTGAGCAGCAGACTGACTTGTGAGGCATCAGCGTTGATATTTAAGAATCGGTCGATGAGATATTGTTGTCTTTCGAATAGCGTACCCAATGCTTCGTGGCTTTCTTCATGATGTTCGTCATTCGTTCCGTGTCCTTCATAGATATCTATATGAATTAGCCAGTTTTCTTCGGTTGCCCAAAAACGTATCCACTCTAGGGTAAATAATGCACTTAAATGAGACTCAATTGAGCGAGAGCCTGTGTCAACTTTAACGCTTTCAAGCTTGGCAATAAGAATAGAGACCAGTTCTTCGACCCATGAGCTCCACTCTTCGAGCTCTTCAATATCCCCTACGAATTCTATTTCTGCTTGTGCCTCTCGCAGTTCATTAAGTGTATTTTGGACGGTATCTATATCGGTTAGGTAATAGGCTTTATCTAGAACAAGTTGTAATTTGTCGAGACACTCATTTAATTTAGGGAATATGACATTTTTGTTACTGTTAAATGTTCTTTGAAGTTTTTCTAACCGAGCTTGGTGCAAAATGGCACTGTACTTTTCCAGATAGCTAAGTGCCTGTGATTGATGGGAAAGTACCGACATTTGTTGCAGGTTTTTCTGTGTTCTGAACGCTTCCCAAGCGGAAAAGACCAAAATCACAATTAAGGGCAAAACAGCCATTAAAAGGATTCGAGTTTTGATCGACATCTTGTTTAACGCATTCATATCCCGGATTCCTAGCGAATATTCTTGAACATAACTGTTCGTACACTAATCTATCCTAAGTCTAGGAAAGGAATTCGCTAGAGTGTAATAATAATGATTAAAAAACGTCATTCGCTAAAATGCACAAACCTTGGAAATATCATGGGCTTGCTAGTGGTAGCCTTAATGATATTCGCAGCCTCTTTTTACACGCCCAAAGTGAGCGCGTCAGACTCTTACGCCATCTTTTCAATGAACTCAAGCTTCAGCGAGCTTAGCCGAAGTAAAGCGCGCATGCTTTACCGAGGTAAAACCAAGTCACTGCAAGGCAAACGGGTTGAGTTATCGGACTGGCCTGAAAGCTCATCTGAACGTGCAGATTTCTATCAATCGCTACTAGGAAAAGATGTGGCGCAGATGAACGCTTACTGGGCAAGCCTCTCATTCTCCGGTAAAGCCCGCCCTCCGAAAGAAATCGATGCCGCTAATATTGATGCCATGGTTGAATGGGTAAGCCAGAAACCTGAGCGTATTGGCTATGCACCTCTTGGCGCGCTGCCAGATGGTGTCAATGTGTTATACGTGGTCGAGGGGGGCAAGTAATGATGAAGAAACTGTCTCACACGTTCATTCTAGCCTCACTTTGCGCACCGGCTCACGCTGTCATTGAACTCACCGATACGCTTTCATTTAGTGGCTTTGGCTCTACGTCATGGGCTCGCTCTGATAACGATACTCCACTATTTATCAATCGCTTCATCAAAGATGAGAATTGCTTTGATTGTGACACCACCTTTGGTTTGCAGCTGGACTATTACAACAACGGGTTTAAAGCATCGGTTCAAGGCGTCAAACGACCACAGGATAATTGGAGCAACCCTTCCCTTGAGTGGGCGTTCGTTGGTTATGAAGTGGGGGATTTTGATATCCGAGCTGGCCGCCAGCGTCTTCCGCTGTATTTAGCATCTGAATACTTCTATGTAGGGCAAGCCTACACTCTTGCGAGGCTGCCTACTGAAGTGTATGGCGCCTTTCTCGGCATTACCGGCTATAACGGCTTCGCTGTTACTTGGAATCATTACTTAACGGATGAACTCCAGCTCTCCTTAACGCCTTATGTGGGTTTTAATGACAACAACAAGGTCGAGTTTAGCCCAACCTTTGCGTTAGATTTTGAAACCGATCGTCTTTACGGATTGAACGCCAAGCTGATTGGTGATTTTTATCGCTGGAACTTTTCGGTGATGGATGGCGAGTTTGATGTGACCTCTTCGGGTACGGGGTTTGTATCCATACCATTTCCTCCTTTCGAGTCTACATTTCCGATAGAGGGTACCGATCGGAACACCGTTAAAATATATTCTATCGGTACTGAATATGAGTTCGGTGCTCTCAAAACAACCTTTGAGTTCCAAAAGACAGAATCGCGGCGTATGGATTGGTATGGCTTGGCTAGCTATCGAATGGCGCCATTTACTCCTTACATAGCATACGGACAGCTGTATCAAGATGGAGAGCGCTCAAATATGACGTCGACTCTGGGCGTTAGATACGATTTGTTGAGTAATGTGTCAATTAACGCCGAATATCAGTATGTCCAAGTACTCAACGATGGCACAGGTCCATTCGCTCCAGAAAGAACGATTACTATTCCGTCTACACCATTACCTGATAACAGCGCCAGCGTGTACACGTTAATGGTTAACTTTGTGTTCTAACGTCATTTAGGTTGTAAGAAAGCGCAGCCCTATTTGAGAAATAGTCAACTTACGAGGTGATGATGCGGTTAGTCAGTTCTTCTCCAAAAGCTCGGCCAATTAGAATACTGGTCACCATGACCATGCTCTTTGTTGGTCTTGCACTTGTCCCACCGGATAGTCGTGCTTTTGCTGCGACTGACTACGCCGTTTTTACTTTCAATCAAGATTTTGATGAACTTAGCCGCAGTAAGGCAAGGATGCTGTATCGAGGCAAGGCCAAATCACTGCAAGGCAAACGAGTGGAACTCTCTGACTGGCCAGAGGCCTCTAGCGAACGCTCTGAGTTCTATCAATCCTTACTTGGCAAAGATGTGGCACAAATGAATGCCTATTGGGCAAGCCTATCTTTCTCTGGTAAAGCAAGACCGCCAAAAGAAATCGGCAATGCTAACGTCATCACGCTGGTGGCATGGCTGACTGAAAAGCCGAATCGAATTGGTTATGCGCCGCTGGATGCGGTACCGAGTGAAGCGAAAGTACTCTATGTGGTGAGTGAGGATAAATAATAATGAAAAAACAACTTCTTACAATGAGCTTAGCAGCGGTATCAATACCAGCATTCTCCGCGGTGGATATTACCGAAAACTTTTCTATTAGTGGGTTTGGTTCCACTTCTTGGGCACGCTCTGACAACGATATGCCAGTGATGATCAATCGTAATGTCAGTGATGAAAACTGCTTTGATTGTGATACTACGTTTGGCGTGCAGTTAGATTATTTTTACGAGGCTTTCAAAGCGTCGGTACAGGTTGTTAAACGCCCTCAAGATCACTGGAGCGAACCTCAGTTGGAGTGGGCCTATTTAGGTTACTCTATTGGTGATTTTGAGTTTAGAGGGGGACGCCTTCGGTTGCCTCTGTTTTTGGCGTCTGAGTATTACTATGTCGGTCACGCTTACACAATGGCCAGACCAAATGAAGAGGTATACAACAGCATACTCGGTATCACCGCGTTTAATGGCGCTAGTGTGACTTGGAACTATGGTATTAATGATGAGTTGCAACTGGCTCTCACGCCGTTTGTTGGGTTTAAAGACAATAATGAAGTTGATTTTAATCCTTCCGTGACGTTGGAGTTTGAAACTAAAAATATGTGGGGGGCAAATCTACAGCTTATCGGTGATAGTTTTAGAGTGAACTTTGCTTATCTAGATTCCAATTTTGACCAGATAATAAAGCTCCACCAGGTTCCAGCGCCATGGAATGAGCAAAGGCAGCCGGATCAAAATATAAAGCTCTATTCACTCGGTGGTGAGTATGACTTTGGTCAGTTGAAGTTAACGGCTGAAGGGCAGAAAAATGACTTAGGCTCGTCTTGGTATGGCAGTGCTGCTTATCGAGTGCAGAAATTTACGCCTTACATAGCTTACGGTCAGACTTATCGTGAGGCTTCTGATGACAACGCTTATGATGGAAAGACAGGCGATAGTTGGACTCTCGGCCTGAGGTACGATGTTTTATACAACGTATCGATTAATGCAGAATGGCAGCGATTTGAGAGTTTTGGGTTGGATAATAACGGTCGACCGATCAGTGGACCATTTATCGACTCACCAGGCTCGGACACCGACGCGAACATGTACACCATCATGGTTAACTTTGTGTTCTAACTTACGTTCCAATACGATCAAAAAAGGCTCACTAAGTGAGCCTTTTCTTTCTAGCCGGTGGGATTATTTCTCACCTTTCTCCGCAACCTTTTCAAGCGCTAGTACTAGGCCAATACCCACTAACATTAGAACAACGGCAGTTGCCAGTTGCGAAGGTTGACCTGTCACAGATTCAAAGTTGAATGGTGATAGGTTTTCTTGGATTAGTGGTACTTGCTCACCTTTTGAGTTGGTACGCCATGAAATGGTTTCTTTCCAAGGCCAAAGCTTAGGTAAGGTGCCAAGCATTAGACCCGTAAGGAACACTAGAGCGAAATCACGGAAACGCTTCAGTAACCAAGACAGCACGTGTGAGAACGATAGTAGACCAATCAAACAGCCCATCGCAAAGATCACCATAACGTCTAGTTGAAGACCTTTAACCGCACCTAATACAGGTGTGTACATGCCAAGCAATAGAAGAATAAAGCTGCCCGAGATACCAGGTAGAATCATCGCACAAATCGCGATACAGCCCGCGAAGAAGATGTTTAGGCTGGTTGGATCCATTTGCAGCGGTTTAAGAACCGTGATGCTGTAGGCAAAGACCGCGCCGAGTAGCAAGAACACGAAGCGAGACAGCGTCTTTTGCTCGACCTGTTTAATCATGTGGTAGACCGAGACCAAGATAAGGCCGAAGAAGAATGACCATACTGGAACAGGGTGGGTTTCTAGAGCCCAAGAGATGAACTTCGCCAATGACAGGATTGACGTTAGGATGCCGCCAAATAGAGCGATAAGGAAAAAGCCATTGATATGGTCAAATGCCGCTTTAAAGCCATCACGTTTCCAGATGCCCAGTATACTTGGGTTTACGCGGCGAATACTCTCAAGTAGCGTATCGTAAATACCAGTAATAAAGGCGATCGTACCTCCCGATACCCCAGGTACAACGTCCGCTGCACCCATCGCCATTCCTTTTAAGAATGTAGTCAGATAGTTCTTCATGGTTTCTTCTTGGTTTAAAAAGTTGATGCAGAGTATATATGCATGCAGGTAGAAGTGCACTAGTCATTCGTGAGTGTGTTCGCAAGGGCTTTCAGCTCATACTAATAGCTAGTAAGGTGTCACTACGGCCTGTGTCAATTTAAACCGTTATGGAATCATTTGAGGCAAAGGCAGCTCACTGCACTTGAGCTACCTTTAACTTTAGGGGCTACTTAGAGAGCTTTTTAGGTAGTATCTCCAGCACTTGTCTCACCCACTTAGGTGTGTAGCTTTGCCCATGGCCTCCTGAATACGAAAGGGAGCCTTGCTGTTCCCCCTCCCCAGATCTCACCTCTTCGACCACATCATAAAAGTCGATAAGCATACGTTCGACTTGTTCATCCGAAATTGGATCAATAGCCAGATGAATCGCTGGTGGCTGAGCGTTGCCTAGCAAACTCCAACCTCGCTGAGACATACCAGCAACGACTTTAGTGATGTCCAAGGTAGGAGAGTCAATAATGAGCAGTGACAAATCCGTGTTGGCGGTGCGAAGATCATTTGACTGCGCTAAGCCATCAATCATCATTTGCTTAATGGTCATAATGCGTTTCGCATTTTCGACATAGCCATCTTCACCTAGGTAGTTCATCACTGCCCACGCACCCGCGGTTGAGGCGAAGGTACGGCTACCCCCCAATGACTGGGTAAAGTACGCACCACAAGGCCAGTCATCAACGACGGTATAGTGATGAAACTGCTCATCTCCCCCGCGATACATCACTGTCGACATTGGCTTAGGAGCGTAGCCATATTTGTGCATATCAGCAGAAATAGAGCGCACGCCCGGTACGGTAAAGTCCCAGTTCGGAAGCTCGTAGCCTGCTTTCTTAACGAAGGGGGCGAGGTAGCCACCCACACAGGCATCGACGTGAAGCCACAGACCTTTTTCTGTTGCCAGATCAGATAACGCTTCAATACGATCGTAAACACCGAATGGCCAGCATGGCGCAGAGCCAATAAGACCGATGGTGTTTTCGTTGATGGCGGCTTTGGTCGCTTCGATATCCACGCGGTTATCTGCGGCAACTGGCGTCCGAACAATCTTGATACCGAAGTACTTGCCACCACGCGAGAATGCCGAATGCGCCGAATAGGGCATGACTAACTCAGGCTCTTTGATGTGCGGCATGGTTTCGCGTGCCCAATCTCGCATTGCTTTCATCGCGCAGTAAATGGACTCAGAACCACCGGTGGTGAAGTTGGCGCGCATGTCGTCGCTACCATGGAAGATTTCGCGGATCATCTCGATGAGCTCGTCTTCAATTTGACCTGCCGGCTTGTTCATGAATGTGAATAGTGCGTTGAACGAGAAGAATTTGAGCGCCGCTTGTTCTACGATGTCCTGGATATCTTCACTGCCTTTTAGTGAGTACATACCAAAGCGGCCGCCTTCGACGGGTACCATTTCTTGCTTCAGCTCATCAAGCTTATTGAGAACGTCCTCTTTGCCGTATCCAGTTTTAGGAAAATAGGATTGGTTGTGTTTCATGATTGGCATAGTGGTGACCTACTTATTCAAAAAATGGCTGCGATAGCCCATCATCAGAGCGGTGAGTTTGGATGCGGTGAGGGCGGTAATGTGATTGACGTCATTGGCAGGACAAAGCTCGACAATATCAAAACCACAAATATTGCCTTCTGCGGCCTTATTGAGTTCGAACAGGAGATCTTTTTGCTGTTTGAACGTCATACCGCCAGATTCTGGGTGCGTCGTGCCCGGAACGTAAACCGCGTCCATACCATCGATATCGAGTGAGACATAGGTTGATACACTGGCATCAATCACTTCTTGCATGATCGTCTTTGCGCCGAGCGCGTCGACTTCGCTAACGGGTATGATTCGAATCCCCGCCTGCTTCGCTCGCCTAAATTCTGCGGCGGTAGAGTTGCGTGCACCGATAACGGTAATGTTTCGCACAAAAGGGAGCTTACGGATATGTGTGGTTTGAGTACCGTGATTAAACTCAGACTGCAGCGGCATGTCCGCAAAGTCGAGGTGAGCATCAAAGTAGACAAAATCGATTTGGTGCCCGCAGTCTTCAAAACCACGAACCAGCGGGTAAGTGATGGAGTGATCGCCTCCTACAGTGATAGGTACGGCACCTGACTTTAAGATCTCTTTGACGCTATTTGTGATGCGGTTTCTGTTTAACTCTCCCTCTCCTGGGCTAATTACGACATCACCGATATCGCCGATTTTAATGCCTTCAAGTAGGGTTAAATCGGTATCGACGTCGTAGAGCCCGACATCGCCAATATCAAAGAAAATGGTCACAGGGTTATCACGAAGGGCATTAGGCATTTCTGCTTGTCCCGCTTGAATATAAGGGGCGAATGTACCTTCAGCGTAAGGAACGCCAAGCATCGCATAGTCGAGCTTGTGTTCAGCTAGGTTGTGAATGCGCTCCGCGCCCATAAAGGTGCGTGGAGAGGCATAGAAATTGGGTATCTTCTCCATAGAATGGCCTACCTTATTGTTACGTTTTTAGGCCCTAATCGTTGCAGTTTCCGATGTGCAATAATTGACTCTTTTAGAGAAAATTGACATTTTAGACATGTCGAGATTGATTTATGAGACATGGATGAACTTACGCGAACAAAACCACTATTTTGCTAAAGTGATCGTTCAGCACTTAATAGAAGTGATTGAAAGCGAGCGGCCGTCAATGGCTCTGTCAATCAAACGCCAACTGACAGAGCGTGTCACCAAGCAGGCGGATTTGGATTTGACACAAGCTGAGCACTGGGCGCGCCATTACAATAAATTCATACCTGGCCTGTATTTAAAACTTTATGAGCGCGTAACTGTGCAAGATTTTGGTTTATATGGTTACGTCGTTGCTGCCAGTTCAAGTGTGCGTATGGGGTTGACACTTTCTCAGCAGTTTTTGGCGATGACGACGACGTACTATGAAGAGTCGCTGGTGGAAGCGTCTGACTATTTAATGATAGTGCCAGGTATTGATGTTAACGATGATGCGGTGCAGCTGCTCAGTGAAGACTTTGCCGCGGGATATTGGGCTCTGCTGATCCGAATCATTCTTGGTCAGCGTGCGGATATGGACAAACTGGTGCTCGATTTTTGCTATCCTGCACCGCGTTACGTTGAGCGGTATCGAGCTCTCTTCTCAGGTTGTACACTGCGTTTCAATCAGCCGCATACACTCATCAAACTCCCCACTAGTTGGCTTAATGATCCTATTTCACTCGAACATTCAAATATCGATCTTTTGCTGTCTAACCCATTGATATCGAATGATGGCCTTGATGGCAGCAAGCTGACTGATATAGAACGCAGGGTGTCTGAAGTTGTGATTAGCTCGCACTTTACTAAAAGTACGGTGGCGGATGTTGCTTATGAGTTTTCCGTTACCCCAAGACAGCTGCGTTTTTACTTACAACGCGCAGGGCTTAGCTTGCGTGAAATTGTCTTGCGCGCTCGGATGACGGTAGCATCACAACTGCTAAAAAGTACGGAGCTGGATATAGGCACCATCGCAGAAACTCTAAATTACAGCGAGGCTAGTGCTTTTGTACGTAGCTTTAAATCCTTTTACACCATTTCTCCTTTGCAGTATCGATTGCGAGAAAAATCCCCGTTTTAAGAGTTAGAAAGTAGAGTTCTGACTCCGCGTTTAGGCCTCATCATCTAATACGGCTCCTTAAACATAACGTGATACTAACTGTGCTTTTGTTAACGGTCACTCACTACATAACTTGCGTCGTTTTTTCAGTGTGTTAGGTTGATTATGCAACCGGGTTGGTATTGTTTTGAATGCACGCTAACAAGTTACAGATTAAATGGCATTACAAGGAGTCAAGCCATGTATAAAAGCAAGTGGGTGCCAGTACTTTCTCTACTTTGGGTAGTAGGATGTGGAGGCGGAGGAGGTGATGGTGAGGAAAATGGTGCACCTAAAGTTTCCATTCCAGAGGTCTACACTGACTATTCTATTACGGCTATCGATGGATATTTAGTCGGCGCTACGGCTTGGCTAGATACAGGTGCAAGCGAAATCACAGCACTCACACAATCAAAGGGGCTTGCAACGCTGCAAGTGCCAGACAGCCTTGATGCCTCACTTTATCCAGTGTACGTACAGTCACACGCTGGTGAGACCTTTGATCAAGGCCTTCAGCAATATGTGGTACAAGACTTTTTAATGGTAGCGCCTCCGGGTCAGACGGTCGTTACACCGTTTACTACGTTACTGTACTTGAATACTCAGACAGGTATCGCTCTCGATAAGGCGAGAAGTCAACTCGCGGCTCAAATGCAGATAGATGCCGATTCGTTGTTTGGTGACTTTATTGCCAGTCAGAATGAGAGGATGACATTAATCGCCGAGGATTTTGTACGTTTGTCGTTGCTACCGAGTTCACCAAGTGACCTAGCGAAACAAATTGAGAATCCAACAGATATCGTCCGCGAGCTTCAAAACTATTCCGATATTCAATCTGATCCGGAACAGTTTGTTCACATCGTCCGCAATTCCAGCAATGTGCTTGAACGAGATACCGATGGGGACAAGGTTGCTGACAGTGATGACCCTGATATCGATGGAGATGGTGTGCCTAATGAAGATGATGCTAACCCATATGATATTGATAGGCATACATCCTTTAGCCCTACAGCATTGACGCTTTCATCCTCATTTAGTGACTCAATTGAAGCGGGGCAATGGCACTACTTTGTGGTTGAGACACCTGAAGATATTTTACTTAATATTGGCTTGTCGCAACTTTCTGGAGATGTTGACCTCTACGTCAGTCAAACCGCGATACCGACTAAGTTTGAATACGACTGTCGTTCAAACCAGAGTGATTCAGTTGAGGAGACCTGTTTGCAGAGGTTACAAACAGGGAGCCGGCATTTCATCGCGCTTTCGGCTTTGGATAACGCAGAGTATCAGCTCACCGCAAAACTGGACACTATAGAGATAGCGAAAGCGACACTTTGGCTGCATGGTCTCGCTTCTGACTCTTCAACATGGGAAGCTATTATTGATGACGACAGTTTCTACGCGGGAAAGTGTCAAACTCTGACATGGCAAGAGAGAATCACTACTCTTCCCGAGTTTAATGATCGCAAAGAGTCTTGCTTTAGCTTAGATTTTGGTGGCTTTGATCGCTATGGCAATTTGGGGCCTACAGGTTTAGATGGGAAAACCTGTGAATTAACAATTGGATGCAATGGAGACTATTCGCACTTTAATTCGCTCGGCAAGGAGGTCGAGGAGGCAATAGGTCAAATAGTTGATCAGTTTGGAATTGACACTGAAGTAGTGCTCATTGGTCATAGTCGTGGAGGTTTGGCTGCGCGGGCGTATGTCCAAAGTGTTGATTCAAAGTTCAAGGAACATGTAAAAGCGCTGATTACAACAGGCACTCCGCATCAAGGTTCACCGCTTGGTCGATTTTATAAGTTCATGGAGCTCCACTGTCTTCCCCAAAGCGTCCACGACAACGATGGAGGGGTATGCGAAGACAACTGGGAAGTAATAAAAATGATGGCGGGAGAGCGCTGGTATTTTGGGAGAAAGATACTAGACCTCAGAGCGCCAGGTATTGACTTTTTGTCTCCTGAAGCTCCTTCAATGACAAACTTAAACAATGACGTTTTATCTCTAGATGAAGTAGCTCTGGCAGAGCTCACATACAGTGGGACAAGGTTTGGTATTTTAGATACTGATGTCGATTTTGTGGGTGTTTATGACCTCTATGACTATGGAGCTTTTTTAGGTGGCGATCACCCCCACCCAAGCACACTACGCTACGTAGAAAATGGTGAGACTAGAGATAGCTTGTCTGGTGATGGCATCGTGCCATTGGCAAGCCAAAAATTGAGCCTAATACTAGAGCAATACGGTCAGACCGTTGATTTTTCGTCGAACAATAACAGTCTCAATATTGTACATATCGATGAAACCAAGCAAGTGACAGATATCTTCGACACCTATATGGAAGTTTCAGATGCAATTGGTTGGAGCAATACAAAATGAATCAAGCAGTGAAACGTACCATATTGCTCGCTGGGTTTTTGGGTTGTGTTTACGTGGTGAGTACATGGGGCGGCAGAGTCGATAAGCCGACGAAAGAAGAGGTCGAAAGCCTGTCCACGCTGGATACCGTTGAACCTTTGAACACTGCAAGCCCCGACAGTATCGAGACAGTTGAATCAGATGCAACAATGGAAACGGTTTGGTCGTCGGAGTCGCTCTGGCAAATTCTTTTAGGCACTCGCGCTGAGGGGAATCAAAGCTTCGATATCGAAAAGCGCTTAATAGAAGCACTAAAGCGAAAACCAAATACTGCTGTCTACAATGAGATCAGGGCAAAGTTGTTGCTCCCAGACGATGGACAGCGCACCCATGAATACCTCCTCAGCTTGTTAGCGTCGATTAATACACCAGAATCGGTCGCTGTCTTGCTAGAAGCGTTGGGAGCACTTGTCGAACCCAGCTCTGATACCATTTACGCAGCTAAGCAATCACTTCGATACATAACTAGGAGCGAACGTCATATGGAGCAGTTGAAGGCCAGCTTTGCCAAGCTGCCCAATGATAGCCTTTATTTGGGAGATCTGGCTCGTGGCATCGCTCAAAATGCCGCTGAAAGTGACCTAGAGTTTTTAATTGCCGTCGCTGGTGGGAGTAATAGTGAACAACAGGATAGTAAGGTTGGGTGGGCGCTATCTAGTATGTCTTACTTAAGCAATGAGCGTTTGGTACCGCAACTTAAAGATGTGATCGCCAGTAAAGAGTCTACTCCTGCATTAGTTGACGCTTCGTTGGAATCTCTAGCGATGATGGGGCAGTATGAAGCGGGCGTGGCACTAATCGAATGGAGCACCATACAAAGTGCATCAGCCGTACCGCGTGTAGAGCAGCTTATAGTAAAAGCCCAGTCTCGAAGCCCCTCTATGACTCGAGCGATAGAGAAAACACTGCATCGCCAGGACTTTAATAGTGAAGAAGTTAGATCCATGATTGAGCGATTACATAAAAACTCTGAGTGATGTATTAGAAGGTTATTTAACGCCACAAAGCTAATAAAGCTCTACCAAATTGGTAGAGCTTTTCTTTTTTTTGGGCGCTACAAAGTCACACCAGACTTAAATATCGCGAGTTCACGAATACCATTGCGCTCATTATTGGTTTGCTCACCACTCGCGACCGTAATCACCTTATCGATAAACTGCTCAACCAAAGTTTCCATTGAAACTTCTTCCACTAACTTGCCCGCATTGAAGTCTATCCAATGCGGCTTATTGGCAGCGAGTTCTGAGTTGGTCGAGATCTTTATAGTTGGAACAAAACCGCCATACGGGGTGCCACGGCCTGTGGTGAACAGCACCATATGACAGCCACTGGCGGCCAAAGCAGACGTTGCCACCGCATCGTTGCCTGGTGCACTTAATAGGTTAAGGCCAGGTTTTGCCAACACTTCTCCATATTCAAGTACGTCAATGACTGGGCTGGTGCCTGCTTTTTGAGTACAACCCATGGATTTATCTTCCAGCGTAGAAATGCCGCCTTTCTTGTTGCCCGGTGATGGGTTCTCGTAGATTGGCTGATTGTGGTCGATAAAGTACTGCTTGAATCCATTGACCATCTCGACAGCTTTATCAAAGGTTTGTTTATCAATACAGCGCTCAAACAAGATGTGCTCTGCGCCAAACATCTCTGGTACTTCGGTGAGTACAGAGGTGCCGCCAAAGTGGATGAGAAAGTCTGAAAATTCGCCCAGCATTGGGTTGGCTGTGATGCCAGATAAGCCATCGGAGCCACCACATTCAAGGCCAACTTTGAGTTTGCCTAATGGAATATCAACGCGTTGGTCTTGGCAAACCGTGTTGTAAATCGCCTCTAGGTGCTCAAGGGCGACGGCGACTTCATCTTGCTCATTTTGGGCGATCATGTATCGGACACGGTTATCGCCGACGTCACCGACGAGCTCTTTGAAAGGGGCTATTTGGTTGTTTTCGCAACCGAGGCCAATGACCAACGCTCCGCCCGCATTTGGGTGACGAACCATATTGGCGAGGATTTGGCGAGTGTTTTCATGGTCGTCGCCAAGCTGCGAGCAGCCATAGTTATGCGGAAATAAAAAAAGGCCATCGCAATCAACAGCTGGGTGCTTTTGCTTAAAGCGGTCAATCGCTTGCTGAGCAATACCATTGACGCAGCCAACGGTAGGAATGACCCAGATTTCATTGCGGATCGCCACATCACCATTGGCTCTTTCGTAGCCTTTAAACGTTGGCATGGCTTGCTCATAGCGGCGCGGACGAACGAAGTTCGGGGTGTATTGGTAGTCATTGGTGTCAGATAGCGTGGTCTTCATGTTGTGAGTATGTACCCACTCGCCACGCTTAATAGGCTGAGTCGCTGTACCTATGATGCTGCCGTATTTGTAGATGGCATCGCCAGTATTCAGATCGCTCAGGGCAACCTTACTGCCGCGATCCATGTCTTGCTTCAACGTGAGTTCGGTTGTGTCGACATCTAACGTGAGATTGCTCGTTAGTGCTTGTAAGCAAACAATAACATTGTCTGTTGAGTGAATTTTGATAAAAGCTTTCATGGGTATCCCAGTCATGTGATTCCCGTCCGACGCAAACATTCTAACGCTAGAGTTGTATTTTAATCAATTAAAAACAGCGCCTCCCCCAACGATATATAAAATAAGCAGTCATCAGACCTGATATAGAGAATGTGTTGTCTTAATGAACGGGTGTTTGAAATGAAATAGCAAATAAAAAACAGATAAAAAACAGATAACGATGATCACTTACACGTTTGCGATTAATTTGTCGCGTGTTAGTGAAAAGCCCGGCTTACACTCAATCCCACAATCGATAACACCTGTCCGACAACAGCGTTTACCTATCGTTTATTACCTATCGTTTAGGGATTAAGAATGACACTACTCACAAGAGATCCATCCATCCACGCCATCAGACCTGAAAAAGTGGTTCAGTTTGGCGAAGGCAATTTTCTACGCGCTTTTGTAGATTGGCAATTTGACTTACTTAATGAACACACTGACTTTAATGCGGGTATTACCGTAGTTAGACCAATTGATGCTGGCCACCCAAAACTGGATACCCAAGGAGGCGTCTACACTGCGCTTATCCGAGGCATCAACGAACAAGGTGAAAGTGTTGCCGAGCCTCGTGTGATCACTTCTGTTAATCGCGAAGTGATGGCGTACGGTGAGTATGAAGAAGTCCTCAAGATTGCTGAAAACCCAGAGCTTGAGTGGGTGGTCTCGAATACCACGGAAGCAGGTATCGTTTACAACGATCAAGATAGATTTGATGCGTTTCCTCCCGTTAGCTTCCCTGCAAAAGTGACGCAGTTTTTGTTTAGACGTTTTGAGTTCTTCAATGGCGCGCAAGACATGGGACTTATCTTCCTGCCTTGTGAGCTGATTGATGCCAATGGCGATGCGCTAAAGGAGATTGTGCTGAAATACGCTAACGAATGGCAACTTGGCGAAACATTTTGTGACTGGATTATGACGGCCAACACATTTTGTTCCACGTTAGTTGATAGAATAGTCACCGGTAACCCAAAAGACGAACTCAGCGAACTTGAAACGGCATTGGGCTATCAAGACAATTTTGTCGTTGCTGCAGAGTATTTCTACTTGTTCGTTATCCAAGGTCCGAAATGGCTTGAGAGTAAACTCAAGCTAGACCAACTCGATCTCAACATAAAGGTCGTTGAAGACATTACCCCTTACAAACAACGTAAGGTTGGCATTCTTAATGGTGCACACACCGCAATGGTGCCGGTTGCCTATCTATGCGGTATTGATACCGTTAGCGAAGCCATCAATGATAACGACGTCTATCCATTCCTAAATCGCTTGCTTGAAGACGAAGTGATTCCATCTCTGGATATGGATAAAGATGAGCTGCTTGCGTTTAAAGACAGCGTTATCGACCGTTTTAAAAACCCATACATCAAACATTACCTACTTTCTATCGCGCTGAACTCAATGACAAAGTTCAAAACGCGCTTATTACCACAGCTTCTAACGTTCACTGAGCAAGAAGGCATGGCACCTAAGCACCTTAGCTTTAGTTTAGCGGCGCTGTACTGCTTCTATCTTGGTAAGCGTGGTGATGAAGAGATTCCACTCAGTGATGACCAACATCTTCTAGACCCTTTCACCGCATGGCGTGCTCACCCTGAAACGCAGGCGAGCAATGTGAAGGCATTCTTGTCGATGAGTCAGCATTGGGGATGCGACCTAACTGAGTTACCAAACCTTGAGGCTATGGTGACAGGTTATGTAAGCAACATCCAAACGCTCGGTATGAGAGCCGCGATTCAGCAGCTTTCGAAGTAAACAGCCGGCCACTAAAAGCAAAAATATAAAAAGGAACAAAAGCAATGACTACCCTACAAACCACTGTGAAAAAACTCTCTTGTGCTGTCGGTATCACCCTAGCGATGGCGTTTGGCGCCAACGCAGCGACGGAAGTGATGATCGCTTACGGTAACCAACCGGGTGAGCCTATCGACAAAGCGATGCACTACTGGGCTGACCAAGTAAAAGAGAAATCAAACGGTGAAATCCAATTCCGTCTGTTTCCATCAAGCCAATTGGGCAGCGAAACAGAGGTGATGGAGCAAGCGAAATTTGGTGCCAACATCATTACCATCAGCTCTTACGGCTACCTAATGGATACGGTGCCAGATCTTGGCATCATCAATGCCCCTTACCTTTCTCAATCGTTCGAGAAAAAATCCAAACTGCTTCACACCGAGTGGTTCGAAGGTTTGAACGATGACTTGGCTGAAAAAGGGCTGAAAATCGTAGTGCCAGATGTGGTGTACGGTACGCGTCATCTGCTTTCTAAAGGTTCGGTGAAAACACCGGCTGATTTAGATGGTGTGAAAGTTCGCGTACAGCACTCTCGCTTGTTTGTTGCAACGGTGAAAGCGATGGGCGGCGTTCCAACGCCAATGTCTCTAGCGGATGTCTATCCAGGTCTTTCTCAAGGCGTGATTGAAGGGGTGGAGAACCCAGCGGTCGTATTGCATGGCGGTAAGTTCCACGAAGTGGTGAAAAACCTCAACCTAACGGCGCACACTAAGCATATGTCGCCATTTGTTGCCGGTACTATGTTCTGGGAATCACTCTCTGATGAAGAGAAACGCATTATCCTTGAAACCAGCCGCGATATGGTGAGCTATGGCGCGACACTGATTGCAGAAAGCGAGCAGCAAGCGATTGACCAGCTAAAAGCTGAAGGCGTGACGATCAACGAAGTGGACATCACAGCGTTTGAAGAATCAGCACGTAAAGTGGTGCAAAGCGAGTTCCCTGAGTGGACTCCAAATCTATATCAAGACGTTCAAGACAAGTTAGAACAGCTGTAACCAATGTGGGGCTCTTTGTTGAGCCCCCTTATTTCAGCTTTTGGAGCACATCATGGAAACTCAAGTTTCACTCAATCACACCGAGCTGTCGCCAAAAAACAAAATCATGGCAACACTTGACCGAATCAGTCAGCTCGACACCGTTGTCGCAGCCTCATTCTTAGCCGTAATCGTCGTACTGATGAGCTATGGCGTGGTGACACGATACGTATTTAACGCGCCAAGTGCCTGGGTTGAAGAAGTCTGTCTAGCCCTATTTGTTTGGATGACCTTTATGGGTGCGAGCGCGTTGATGCGTACAGATGAAGTGGTCAGAATCGATTTTCTGGTTCACAAAATCCCAGCGTCGGCAGCGAACGTGTTAGATAACTTAATTAGACCGCTATTGGTGATTTTTGCACTGATGTTCATGGTGTATTGGGGCTGGAAACTGCTGCCGTTTTCTCAAGTGAGATTTACTCCAGCGCTAAAACTTCCCTACATCTATATCTACGCAGCGGTTCCCGTGAGTGGCATGTTCATGCTTTATCACCAACTTAAGCATCTTTATTCGTTTTTTGCCCCTCGCAATAAGGAAGACTAATCATGTCAGTCATTCTGCCAATTTCTGCCCTGCTGTTTTTGTTTACATTGGGTATTCCGGTCGCGTTCTGTATTTTCCTAGCGACGTTGGCCTATTTCCTTCTTAATGATCATTTGCCGATGATGATGCTGGTACAGCGTCTGGCGGGTGGTTTGGAATCGGTTACGCTACTGGCGATCCCGTTCTTTGTCATGGCGGGTGTGTTTATGAACCACTCTGGTATCAGCCAGCGCCTATTAAAGTTCTCCGAAGTGCTGACTGGTCACATGAATGGCGGTCTAGCGCAAGTTAACGTGGTGCTGAGTACTTTGATGGGCGGCCTTTCAGGTTCTAACATTGCCGATGCGGCAATGAGCTCGAAACTTCTCGTGCCTCAAATGGTGGCTCGTGGTTACAGCGCGTCGTTCTCTTCTGCGGTAACGGCAGCATCATCACTGATCACGCCAATCATTCCGCCAGGTATTGCCCTTATTATCTACGGTTACGTTAACAACGTATCGATTGGTAAGCTGTTCCTAGCGGGTGTGGTTCCTGGGGTCATGTTGTGTGCGATGATGATGGGTCTGGTTGCGGTTATCTCCAAAAAACGCAATTATGCGCCAATCCGTGAAAAGCGCGCCTCTGCGAAGGAAATCGCTATCTCTGCGAAAGATGCGTTCTTGGCACTTTTGCTGCCTGTCATCATCATCGGTGGTATTCGCTTTGGTGTGTTTACGCCAACAGAAGCGGGTGCAGCTGCGGTGCTTTATGCGCTTGTATTGGGTATGTTTGTTTATAAGCAGATGAACACGTCTTTGCTTTGGAGTGCGACGAAAGAATCGGTGCTCGCTTCTGCAAACGTCTTGTTGATCATCTGTGTGGCGGTGGGTTTCTCTAAGTTCCTGACTTGGGAGCGCGTACCGCAGGAGCTGGCGACATGGTTGACTGGTGCGGTTGAAAGTCCGTTTACCTTCTTACTCTTGGTGAACTTGTTCTTGCTGATCATTGGTATGTTCCTAGAAGGCAACGCAGTAATGATCGTATTGGCTCCACTGCTAGCGCCTGTGGCGGCGTCTTACGGCATTGATCCTGTGCACTTCGGTATCATCTTTATCTTCAACAGTGCGATCGGCACCATCACGCCACCGCTCGGTACAGTGATGTTCACGACCTGTTCGATTACTAAGGTGTCGATAGAAGACTTTGTGAAGGAAGTGATGCCATTCTGGATCTTGTTGCTTGTAGCGCTACTGATGATTACTTACATCCCGATGATTTCGATTGGTCTGCCAAATATGGTGTTTGGCTCGTAATCAAGACGACGAAATAATTAAGCCAGCATTACGCTGGCTTTTCCATTATTAGACTGTTTTCCATCGTTCGCTTGGCGGTTTGAAGGTGCCGTCTTAGCTCGCCCATCGCCCCAATGTCATCTCGGCTCAACATCTTGCTTAAGATGGCCATGTGCTCTTCAATCGCTACCATGTTGCGTTTGCGTAGGTCAGTATTATCCCATTGATAATGGTAGTGAAATATCATCGAGATGATGTCATAGAACTGATCCATGAATGGATTGTTGGACGCTGAAAGCAGCAGCGAGTGAAACTTCTGGTCGAGCTCGGAAAACGCGCGAAATTCACTGACCATAGTGTCGCGAAGCTCTCTATGCTCATGCAGTAAATATTGCGCCTTTTGCCATCGCTCATCACTCAATGGCAAGTTCATAAAGCGGCTTAAGGCATGGCACTCCAACATCTCGCGCAGCTCAAATAAGCTCGCGGCATAACCTTTTTCAAACTGAACCATGCGCCAGCGGCCGCGGTGGATGTTCTCAATCAGACTAAAGCGCGAGAAGCGAATGAGGTGTTCACGTACCACAGTGGTCGAGCATTTGGACTGTTTTGACAGCTCTAGCTCGGTAAATTCCTGCCCTGGCATCATCTGCTTGGATTTGATGGCGTTATTAAAAAACACCTCGAACTGTGCCCGCTGCAGTTCGTTCTCTGATAGTGGGGTGTTGTAGCCATCTTGCTCAGAAGGTGAGCGTTTAATTGTCCATTCAGCGTCCTCTTGCTCAAGCACGCCTTTATCACACAAGTCATTCATTACGTGCCGAATCGTGGTTCGGCTGACGCTAAACAGATCCGCCAGCGCTGCTTGTGACGGTAACGGTGAGTCGATGTGGCCAAGCTTGATTGCATCGAGTAACTGGTTGGTGGTGGTTTCGCGAAGATTCTTATTGCGCGCCATGATTGACGTCCTAGTCGTTGCTTTGATTGCAATAAAATACCATTAAAAACCCATCAAAATTGATAGAAAGCCCATATTTTAGTGAAAAAAAACCAATAAAAAACCGTTTAAATACAATTGAGCTATTCCAAATACGTAAGAGACAAGACAATGAAAACACTAGTATGTGAACAGCCTCATCAAATGCGCTATACCGAAAAAGCGATGCCAACTGTGCTTCCGAACGAGCTATTGGTTAAGGTGGCTGCAGTGGGAATTTGCGGCACGGATATTCACGCATTTACTGGTAACCAGCCTTTCTTCAGCTACCCGCGCGTTTTGGGCCACGAGCTTTGTGGTGAAGTGACTGAAATGGGCGCGAGCGTCTCAGGCGATTTCCAAATTGGCGATAAAGTCGCGTTAATCCCTTATGTGGCTTGTTTTGAGTGCCCATCGTGCCTGAGCGGCAAAACCAACTGCTGTGAAAACATTTCTGTGATTGGTGTGCATCAAGATGGCGGCTTCTGTGAGTACCTTTCGGTTCCTCAATCGAACGTGCTCAAGGTTAACGGCGTTGACAATGAAACTGCAGCCTTGATTGAGCCGTTTGCAATCAGTGCTCATGCAGTGAGACGTGCTGCGCTATCGGCAGACGATGCTGTCTTGGTGGTCGGTGCAGGCCCAATTGGTCTTGGCGCAGCTGCTATCGCTGCAGCAGATGGTGCACGTGTTGTCGTGGCAGATACGCAAGCAGAGCGTCGTGCTCACGTAGAAAGTGAACTCAAGCTAGCAACGCTTAACCCAATGGATGCAGATTTCCATGAGCAGCTTAAAGCGCAATTTAGCGGTGCGTTGGCTCAAGTAGTGATTGATGCGACAGGTAACCCACACGCGATGAACGGCGCGGTGAATCATATTCGTCATGGTGGCAAGATTGTTTTCGTTGGTTTGTTTAAAGGCAATCTAGAGATCAGCGACCCTGATTTCCACAAAAAAGAAACCACGCTAATGGGCAGTCGCAATGCGACCATGGAAGACTTTAGCAAAGTGCAGCAGTTGATGGAGCAGGGTAAATTGACGGCCAACATGATGCTCACACATCGCTTCGACTTTGCTACCGTGGGTTTGGATTATCAGAATTCCGTTGTCGACAACAAAGAGTTACTAAAGGGTGTTATCCACTTTGAATAAGAGGAAGGTCTTCACCTTCAAGCGCCATTAAATATAACATCAGAGGTTCAAACGCAGTGTTTGAACCTTTTTATAAGTTGCTACTTAACCAAATATAGATTTGGTGGCCTGCGTGGTGGCTTTTGTTGCTCAGCGGCAGGGGGGCTTTCAACGGATTCAGTGATCACTTTAGCTTCTTCAATACCTACTTTGGGCTGAACAAACAAATGACGCAGATTCGCGATGCAAGCGACTGACGCGACAATAGCAAAGAGTATTGATGGGGTGCCACCCATTATATCCATAAAGAAGATTGCGACTGCGACCACGACGAGAGAGCCGAGAGCGGCATTGATGTGTGCTTGGCGAGGCGTACAGCTTGTACTTATTAATTCCATTTTCTATCACCATCTGTGTCAGTGTTAAAACGACTGCGGACAACGCAATGTTAAAACATTTGATTCACAAAAAACTCCTGGCTAATCAACAAATACAGAATTCAAATGGCTCGATCGCACACTTTAGCCAAACGGTCATCGTTTTTGTTCAAAACCTTCCGAAAAGGATATGGTCAAGCCTTGACCCCGAGGCGCTTTTTGAGCACTTTCCACCGCGCCGCTAAGAGTAATACAGCGATGAGCATGTAGACGATTGGCTCCGCCACCTCTGATTTAACTGACCAATAAAAGTGGATAGGCGCTAGTATCGCCGCCAAATAAACCCAGTTGTGCAGCTTTTGCCACTTTGAACCGAGCTTGCGCATCATGGCTTGGGTTGATGTAACCGATAGCAGTAGCAAAATAACCCAAACAGCAGCACCGACAGTGAGGTACGGTCGTTTTACTATTTCTGAGGCGAGTAGGCTCCAGTCTAGCCCAAGATCTAGCGTCGAAAAGGCGATGAGGTGCAATACAGCCCAAAAGAAACAGTAAAGGCCGAGTAGCCGTCTCACTCGTACTAATAGACCTTGTTTGCTCCATCGTGCTAACGGTGAGACGAGAAGGGTTACGAACAGAGTATTAAGCGCACTGATGCCAGTGAAATGAATAATGCTCTGCACTGGGTCGCCACCCAAGCTGTCATTGTTGATGGCTATGACTAGTAGAGCAAAAAAGCCAAGTGACACGGTATGAATGAGTACCTTTAGCGCGACTATGGACTTAGGAGAGAGCTTCATTAATAGAACTTCCTTAAGTCCATATCTTTATATAGGTGCGCGACCTCTTCTTCATAACCATTAAACATCAAGGTAGGCTGCCTGCGACTGCTCAGTAGGCTTCCTTCACCAATAAAGCGCTCGCTCGCTTGGCTCCATCTTGGGTGATCGACTTGTGGGTTGACGTTGGCATAGAAGCCATACTCACTTGGTGCAGAACGATTCCAGGTTGTTGGCGGCTCTTTGTCAGTAAGGCGAATACGAACAATCGACTTAATGCTTTTAAAGCCGTACTTCCATGGCACGACAAGCCTTAGTGGTGCGCCGTTTTGTGGCGCAAGCGTTTTGCCATAAAGCCCAACTGAGATGAGCGCGAGTGGGTTCATCGCTTCATCGAGTCTTAGCCCCTCAACATAAGGGTAATCAATACTGCTCCACGAGCGCTGTGCTGGAAACTGTTTTGGATCGTAGAGCGTTTCGAATGCCACGTATTTCGCTCCGCTTTGAGGGTCTGCCATTTTAATCAGGTCGGCAAGCGGAAAACCAATCCAAGGGATATTCATCGACCAAGCTTCTACACAGCGCAGTCTGTAGATGCGCTCCTCAAGCGTAAACTTGTTAAAAATGTCATCGTAGTCGAGCTTGATTGGATTGTTAACCAAGCCGTCGATCTCAACTGTCCATGGGTCAGTGATAAACTCAGAAGAGTTGTTAGCAGGGTCGCCTTTGTCAGTACCAAACTCGTAAAAGTTATTGTATTTTAGTATTTTACTTTCTGGAGTGAGTGAAAGGCTAGCTTGATATTGCTCGGGTTTGGTGACATCAAGATTTACCCTAGGGTCGGTTGTCGCTGTCGTCTCTTTAGAGGAGAAAATATCAAATATCCCAGCTTGAGCATTGGCAGCTAGTGGCATTCCAACCACAGCAATCCCAAGCTTTTTTAAGATCTCTCGTCGCTCTTTGTAAACCGACTCTGGCGTCGCGTCGTTCTCAGATAATGCCCAGCGATGATTCTTCTTGATTAACATACTCTTCCCCTGATGGTGCCGCGTGTTTGCAAGCGACGAATTTGTCGTTAATAGGCCTAATCAGACCGAGTTAGAGCAAAAAGTCTTTCATTTTTTGTGGCGCTTATCGAATTAGAGTGCAGCTTATCGATGTGTTTTAGGTCGCGACGAGTTTTTTTGAATTAAAAAAGCATCCTTTTTGCACCTCATACGTGATGTCTATAGAGACTTATCTATAGGATCACATAATGTTGGATGTTTTTACTTGGTTAGCAGACTGGCTTGCCTATTCATTACTTGGACTTTCTCCATCGACGTCGGTGGGCATTGGCGTTCATTTTTTCATTGAAGACACCAGTAAGATTTTGGTGCTTCTTGTTGTGCTGATTTACGTTATCTCTCTGATACGGGCTGCGCTAAGTACAGAAAAAGTCAGAGATTACCTTCGAGGTAAACATAGAGGAGTGGGGTATGGCTTAGGGGCGATGTTTGGTGCAGTAACACCTTTTTGCTCATGTAGCTCAATTCCATTGTTTATGGGGTTTGTGTCTGCTCGCATCCCTATTGGTATCACTATCGCTTTTCTGATTACCTCACCGCTTATCAATGAAGTGGTCGTCATCATGCTTGGCAGCATTCTTGGTATTAAGTTCACGGTGCTTTATGTCGTGAGTGGACTCTCTCTAGGCATTCTCGCTGGCATTCTGGTGGACGCCCTAAAAGCACACCGCTGGCTGCAACCCTTTCTCTCAAAGGTTTACCTTCAAGAGAGTCCATCAATTGAGTCCAATTACGCAGCTCAAAGTACGCCTAAGATGACCTTTCAGCAGCGACATCAGTTTGCAGCCAATGAGACGGGCACTATCGTCAAACGCATTTGGAAATGGGTGATTATCGGCGTTGGGATTGGTGCCTTTATTCATGGTTTTGTACCCGCTGAGTGGTTTGAACAGAACTTGTCGGATGGCCAGTGGTGGACAGTACCGCTCGCGACGTTGAGTGCCATACCTATTTACACCAACGCTTCTGGGGTCGTGCCAATTATGGCTTCTTTGATTGAAAAAGGGATGCCTTTAGGGACGACCTTAGCATTCTGTATGGGGGCGGTGGCTGTGAGTCTGCCTGAATTTATGATGCTAAAACAAGTCATGCAGTATCGCTTTCTGGCGTTAATTGTTGGCTATTTGCTTATTGCGATTTCCATCGTGGGGTGGGTATTTAATGCTTATTACTAATGTGATTAATTGGAGTTAAACTATGAAAACAATTCAAGTATATGGTTCAGGTTGCCACAACTGCCAGGTGACCGCTCAACGCATTGCCGATGTCGCACGATCTCTTGGGCAAGACGTGGAGGTAGAGAAAGTGACGAGTCTAGAGGCGATTATGAAAGCGGGAGTGATGAGCACGCCTGGAGTGGGAGTTGAAGGTATCGTTCGCCACACAGGATCAGTGCCAACTGTGGAACAAATCCAAGCCATGTTGGAGTCATAACGGTATAGACAGTTCTGCGCTATTTGTATTGCCAAGTAGCGTGATTGATTGAGAAAGGTTGAGATAATGAAGTGCTTAATGACGGCTTGGGATAACACGGAAGCGATGTTATACGCTTGGCTGCTGAAACAAACCAAAAGCCAGCATGAAACTGAAGATATTATGCAGGAAGTGTTTCTTAAAGCGATGAGTCATAGCGAACGATTTTGTTCTCTAACTGATGGCAAAGCTTGGATTTTTAAAGTGACGAAAAACCACCTGATAGATCTTTTAAGAAAGAAGATTGAGCTTGAGTCGATGGATGACCTCCAGGCTCCAGAATCAGTGACACCCGTCATGACTCAGTTGCAAACCTGCTTACCGCGTATCTTGCCTAACATGTCTGATAGCGATCGACATATCATTGAAGTTTGCGATTTAAACGGGGTGACGCAAGCTGAATATGCGAAAGCACAAGGCTTGACTCTACCAGCAACGAAAGCGCGGCTTCGCCGCGCTCGTATTGAATTAAAACAAAGGTTGATTAGTGAGTGTCAGGTTGTGCAGGATAATTCGGGAGTGTGCTGTTTTAAGCGCGCTCAATGAGCCTCGTACGCAAGAGAGTCGAGGACACCTAATCCGCTATGTACGCCGCCTTCGGTGGTCGTCGATGCTTTACTTCGCACCAAATAGCCAGCATATCCACCCTCTGCAGTCACCGACTTGCCATTTAAGTGAACTGTGAAAAGGCCGAGTTCACTAATGAGGTCATCGACGGTATCTGCTACACCCTCTCTTACCACGAGAGCAGGCGTTTTCCTTGGTGCTGGGCGAACTCGTCGCATCAGCGCCCAAGTCTCATATTGTTCTGGGGTCAATTGTTGCAGCTTTTGAGGAATGTCCTCGCCAAAAATACAGTGTCCGCCGCCTTCTCCTTGGTTTTTAAGCACCCAGTTGTCGACACCTTCAGTGCGAATAAACTCGGCGCTGTTCTCGTTCACCAGTCTCATGTTACCAAGAAGTCTTTTTATGCGCTCTGCTTGCTGCAAGGTCAGATCGAAACGTGTCAGTTGCTCGGCAGTCATCGACGTCAGCAGCGCTTGCACTCGCTTACTTGTAGCGAGTTGTTGGCTCACTGTGGCATTGACGGCAACCTTATGTTGCTCAATGAAAATACGCGTGTTCATTAAGGTGTCACAACATTTTTTGCTATCGAGATCGTGTGCAGCGTAATCGCAATATTGATAGCCCGCTCGTAGATACACTACGTCGATACCACCAACACCATCGAGTACTAGTCGATCATTTTCTCCAGTGGTCAATGAGCTATGCAGTTGCTTGAAGGTGCGTCGATAGGTTTCAATGCCCATTGCACGCAAGTGCTGTTCGAGTAAGAACTGATCGAAAATGTTGTCTTCATTTTCTTGAACCACCATTAAAAATTTAGCGCGGTCTTGCTCTTCAGTTTGAACTTTAATGCTCTGCGCCGCATGAGCAACCCCCTCCGCTAAACGGGTGAGCGCCAAGTTATCGATAAGCCGTGCATCTGGGTTTTCGTTCCAGTTGCTAAACGCATTTGGATCTTGCTT
The DNA here is from genome assembly GCF_052879755.1 of Vibrio sp. DNB22_10_4. Classification (NCBI taxonomy): domain Bacteria; kingdom Pseudomonadati; phylum Pseudomonadota; class Gammaproteobacteria; order Vibrionales; family Vibrionaceae; genus Vibrio; species Vibrio sp. DNB22_10_4. Next base: position 245,383 of record NZ_JBNNXW010000001.1, read on the forward strand.
TTGCAGATAACGATGAAGTTCATGAGTACGCTGCCCAAACGGCCCCATACCTGCTGCAATCCCATTAAACTCAATAAGTTGTGGTCCCAGCTCTTGGTCGTCCATAAAATCTGTGCGCATCATGAGCAGCGGCGTACGTTTGGCATTACCTTTGTGGTGAATCGCTTTGTGCATCGCAAGTAGCTCACTGAAAAACGCGTCGCCTTGGGCAACGGGCTCAATCGCTTCTTGAAGAAACTGATGATTTTCAGCCACCGCGTTGATCAATTGACCAAAAATAGGCGCTGATTTACGAAGTGCATTGAATCGGGCTTCGGAAATCGTTGCAGGCGTGAGGCTTACGGCGGCGTGTTTACTGCTTCCTGGCGTCGCTTTTAACATGACATTGTGGGTCATCATCCAGTTGATGGCATCTTGGATAGCAAGTGTTGGGGTGTTCATTATTCGTACCTATAACCTGGCAGTGGTTGACGCTTTTCATCTTCGTGGATGATGGGCTTGGTTGATGACGCCAGTCGAAAATAAAAACTAAGGTTAACTACATTTCCAATAAAGTCGAAATGATACTGCCAATTTTTATGTTGTCAACATCGATAGCTAAAGCCAATCGCTATTGATAGAAAATACCAATCGAATAGATAGGCACAGACGAATTTTCAAAAACGCGCTCTCATTGCAATATGTATCCATCGGCGCAGGACAGTGCCACACCAGATAACAAGACCATATTGAGAGAGTAAAATTATGATCAACACGACTATCAAGCCATTTTCAGCAACTGCATTCAAACAAGGCGAATTCGTAGAAATCACAGAACAAGACGTGAAAGGTAAATGGGCAGTGTTCTTCTTCTACCCAGCTGATTTCACATTCGTTTGCCCAACAGAGCTTGGCGACCTTGCTGACCACTATGCAGAGCTTCAAGAGCGCGGCGTAGAAGTTTACTCAGTATCGACAGACACGCACTTCACGCACAAAGCGTGGCACGACAGCTCTGACACAATCGGCAAAATCAATTACTACATGCTTGGTGACCAAACAGGCACTATCACAAACAACTTCGGTGTAATGCGTGAAGGTCAAGGTCTAGCAGACCGTGCAACATTCCTAGTTGACCCAGAAGGTGTTATCCAAGCAATGGAAATCACTGCAGAAGGCATCGGCCGTGACGCAGAAGACCTAATGCGTAAAGTGAAAGCAGCACAATACGTAGCGGCTAACCCAGGTGAAGTTTGCCCAGCAAAATGGAAAGAAGGCGAAGAAACACTAGCACCATCTTTAGACCTAGTTGGTAAAATCTAAGCGCATCGCTTGATGTAAACCGGATTATCGAGTCCGTGTTGCGCGCCCTAGACTCCCATTGCTTGACGTAAGGAGTTTGGGGCGCGCATCCATTTTATTTCGCTGAGTCTCAAATGAGATTTACGCATCCTCGAAAGAACGCTCCTATAGTTAGGGTTGTAAGTTGCATATAAGCCAAGCAACAACCTGTATTCATTGAAACTTATGGAGTGAGTTCATGCCTAAACAGTCTCATTTTTTCGTCGTTTGTGCTCTGAGCACCACCGCTTTATTGCCACTATCATCCTTTGCCCAAACAACGCTTCAGCCAATCAAAACCTCATTAGAAGAAGAATCTTTTCAAACTGAACTTGTGATGCATGCTCTTAAAGAGCTTGGCTATGAGGTGAATGCACCCAAAATCATGACATACGCGGAAGCTTATCAATACGTCTCAGTGAACTCTGGTGCTTTTTTTGCGGCCGCATGGCTACCAACGCATCAAGAGTTGCTTAGTAGTGGTGATAAAGATGGGCGAGTCTATGTGGGTGGTAGTTACGTCCCTCAATCAGCTCAAGGTTATCAAATCGATAAGGCGACGGCAGACAAGCATAAGTTGTCTTCGATAGATCAATTGAAAGACCCAGCTATCGCGAAATTGTTCGATCACGACGGTAACGGCAAAGCTGAACTTATCGGGTGTCAGCCTGATTGGGTATGTTCCAAAGTTATCGATCATCAAATCAAAAGGTACGGACTTTCTGATACGGTGGAGCAGATCCAAGGTGACTACAATGCTTTGATGGATTCGGTAATAGACAAACAAAGAGCTGGCAAATCGGTTCTCTACTACACTTGGACACCGCATTGGATTAGTTATGAACTTCAGCCTGAGAAAGAGAGTGTCTGGCTAGAGGTGCCATTCTCGGCTCTGCCAGAAAACAAAGATACAACACTGCCCCATGGCAAAAACTATGGCTTTGAGATGAACAGTCAGCGCATTGTCGCCAATAAAGAACTGGCTCTGGCTCATCCAGATGTCCATCGCCTGTTTGAAATCATTCAACTAAAGCCTAATGAAGTCAGCGCTGAAAATCACTTACTGCACAAGACTGAAAAGGGTCAGCACAATACGGTTGCCTACATGCAAGCGTGGATAACAAAAAACAGGGCTTTGTTTGATTCGTGGTTAGAGGAAGCGAAGCGTGCTAAGCAAGTAGAAGCTAGCTCAGATAACTAATTATTTAGGCACAAAGAGAAGGGAGAGCAAAAGTGCTCTCCCTTCTTGTTTCTATCCGACTCTGAGGGTCAATTAGAAGCACCTAGACTAATACTGGCGGGCATTCCTGAGTAGAGCTCTTGGCGGTACTCATAAGCCTTCTTGTCGACATTATCTGGCATGTTGAAGCTTACTTGGCTGCCGCCACTGTCAACAGCAGTGACCGTTGCAGTCTGTCCGTCTACAAAGTCGGTACTCAGCCCTTGTGTTTTGTACTGATACGAACCCGTAGAAAGGCTAAGCGATGTCGTAAAATCAAGGGTGTGTGCGCCTTCTTTAAGCACGACTTCAAACTTATGGTTCTTATCATCTTCGTGATCAATGTGCTTATTGAATGCCTCTGGGTTTTGCGCAGTGACGACCCAACCGCCATTGTTAGCAAGTTGCAATAGCATAGGCTGTGATGCGGTAAACGTAGCACCGCTGAGCGTCACACTCCCTGCCTTGTGGAACACCAACTGATACACTTCCTTAGCGCTGTCTTTGTAGTGTACGCCTTGCACTGAACCAGTGTTTACGACTGTTACGTTTTCTCCGTAGCTTTTGACTTTATCGGGCATGACGTCTGCCTCGACATTCGGCACGAGAACATAGTGGTAGCTGTCTTCTTTGATTGTTGGGTTAGGCGTATGGTTGAGGGCAATAATAAACACGCTCTCAGTGCCTATGCTATCGATGGTATCGACAACGGATGTCCCCGTGACCAAGGTATGACGCTGTTTCTCACCCGTTTTCGGAATCGTGATATAGCCGACGTCTCCTTGATGGAACCACGTTGGATGCTCCGAGCTGAATTTACTGTCTTTAACGATACAGCAGGCCACGGTTTTCTCGCCTTTTTCTTGGGTGTAGTAGGTGAGTGTATCGTGCCATCTTGGCTGGTCGATAGTGGTGACAATTGGCATGTAAGTGCTCTCATCATTGCCACGCTCGACACGTGCCACGTCCGTACCTAGCGCAATCACCATGTCATCTAAGAAGAACGCGCTCTTCTTAGCGGCGGCGCTGGTATATGAGTTTTCGCTGCCATAATGGAAACTCGCAATACCGTAGTTACCATCACTCAAGGTGCCTGCAAACGCACTAGGGTTGAATTTGCTTTCTGCTGATTGCATCGGAATGGCGTCGGTTTTCCACTCTTCGGTAAGTCCAGGTAGAACATGCCAGTCCCAGTTGTAGCGTGCATCAGCGTACTCTTTGCCATCCACTTTAATTTGTAGAATACCGGAGCCGTTATGCATTCCGGGGTCTTTGTTAAAGCTCTCTGCACCTCGCGTTCGTGAAGATTGCATCTTAAATGATGAATACCACTCAGTACTGTCTTCTATGCGTCGGTGCACCAGCATGTCAGCATTCCAAAATGCGTGGGTGCCGGGCGCTTTGTGTGACTCATCATTTAGGCTAGTGTGCAGAGCGTCGAGTTCTTTATCGCCTTTGAAGGCTCGGTCGTCGCTTGCTTTTTCCATGTGCTCAATAGAACGGGATAGGTTTTTAGTACCGAACTTGTTGGCATTGCTAGATAGGAAGGTTCGACCTAATGATTGGAAATCCAGTACATCTTTAAACAGCAGTGCGCTATAGGTATAGAGCATTACTTCAGTAGACTCTTCCAGAGGAAGCGTGCTCATTTCCCAATCCGTCCCATTTAATAGCTCTGCCACTTCAAAGACACTCTCTGCGTACCATTCAAATCCGTACGCGAGCATGGCTAGGTCTTGTCGATGCCCAACGTGATGAGATAGCGAACCATCAGGCAGTAAACCCGATTGACCGTATCGATGAGGGCGTCGACTGTTTGTGTCGAGCCAAGTTTTAAGATCACTAAAGCTGCCACTGGGTTCCCAACCCGGAAGGAGGGTGCTGCCCTTTTCTTTTAGCGGGGCATAATCGGTGTACCACCACGCCACATCGGTAATAGGTTTGTTGTAGTCTGCGAGTAAGCCAACGTAGACTGCCCAGCTGCGGAGTCTGTGTCCTCGGTTAGCGTCAGACCATGTCCCCATCGACGCTGCAAAATCATCTTCGATGAAGTAGCGCAAACGCTCAGGGTCTCGGTCTGTCTCTGGCAGGTCAAAGGCAATTTGATAAAGGGCGTTAACGTTGTTTCTAAACTTTTTAGCGTCCTCATCGCCTGCTAACTCTTTTTTTAAAGTATCTTCAAGGATGTAAACCAATGGCAAGGAGAGTGCGTCGGTGAAACGCCATTGATGTGTTCTATCGGCGTGGGTCATGTTGCGATTATCGGCGAATCCTTGCCTAGGAAAGCGATCTACAAAGGCATTGAATGCTTTCACAATGGCAGCGCGCAGGACTTCTTTTTGCTCTTCACTTTTCTCGCTGTGGTAGGCGTAACCAAGCCCACCAATGCGGTTTACGGCTTCTTCAAAGTCTTTGCCGTTTTGAGTCGCCTTGTTGTCACCAAGACTGCTGGTATATGCTTTTAAATCAATAAATTTCCCATCATTGTCGTTAATGCTTTTGACCAGTGCCGCTACTTCATCCGAAGTGTAATAACGCTCCCCCCACATTCTTTTGCTGGTCAGAACGAACTCTTTTAGATGGGAGAGATACTTGCTCCACTGTGTTTCGCTGACCTGATGTATAGTGATGTTTTTTGTTGCCACAAGCCCGTTGCTGTCATTGAGAAAAACCGTCAACGAAACGTTGTTTACGTCGCTTACTTGGCTGTTGTCTTTGACGTAAAGCACACCTCGTGGACGATTGGCATAATCAAGCTCTGTTTCTATTTGGTAGGCCGAACTCTCCCCACTATCGACCAGTGAGAAACTGTAACTGGAACCTGTGACGTTGCGGCTCGCACCAAGGGTACCAACCACGCGATCTCCACTTTTACTGCCTACTTGGATTTCGAATGTCTCCCCCGTGACAGTAATGTCACTATCCTGCGCGATGACGGCGGCGCAGAATAAGCTAAGAATCACTAAGATGGTGGTTTTCATTTGTGGCACTCCGTTGCTTTCACAGAATTAAGTCTAGTAGTAATGTGACGCACTTCTAAAAAAGCGCTGTCTCTAATTTGCGAATTTATTATTAGCGAGTTAGGGATAAGCTATTGGCGGCGGTTATGGATAAGTCATCGGTCTCGGAATGTGAAACTGAGAGGTGCATTCAGAAGAATTGAGTTATTAGTCGTCTGAGAGCCGGTTCGGTAGAGGACGTATTCTGGGTATGAATCTCCAAGCCTTTGCTCGCAACATTGTATTTGCAAACCTGTCTTTAACTTGAGCTGAGTATATATAGGTGAGGTAAATAACTGATTTAATAACAAAAACTTGACTTAAATTTATAACGTCGAGCCATTAGATTCTCCGCTCCTGTTCCAATAAAAATAGAGAATCTCAATGCTCAACAAAACTCGATTGGCATGCCTTGTCGTACTCGGTTTCAATTCCCCTCTACATGCTTCTGATCTGCCTTTTATGGAATTACTTGAAGCGCGAACGTCAGTGTCGTCCCAGACCCAAGCTCTCGCAGTTGCCAGTTATGATCATGAATACTTTGATATTAGCGTCGACGCCAAGGTTGGCGAAAGGGTCGTCGGTCGCCTCAATCATCCGCTGAACTACAAGCCAAGCCAATTAAGCGACGCTCTGCACTACGAAATTGCAGGAGGTCAACATTCACCATTTATGCTAAGAAATCAGCGTGATGAAAACGGTAGATTGTTTGGTGAGTTCGTACTTAGTGAAGACGCAGGTTTGTCTATGGGTCAATATCCCATTGACGTGGTGTTGAAACATGGAGAGGCTCAAGTAGAGAAGCGGACTATTACGATTAATGTGGTTCATCAGACGCAGTGGGATCTTTTGCATCAACGTGCCATGTCTTTCCTTGAGGGCAACAGGCGTCTGCAAGGCGCTTTTGTGTATACCGACGGCGAGATAGAAGATTACATTCAAGAGCTCAACGACAACGATGGTGCGTTTGAAGGTATGGAGTTCTACCATGCAAGAAACGAAGATGAGCTTTTGGATATTCGACCGCGCGTGCTTGGCAAGGAACTGATGCTAGCAGCTAATCAAATTAATGCGTTGGCTTATGCGTTAACTTACAGTGACCAGTTCGGCTATCAAGGGGAAGCGTTTGAACGTCAGCGTTTACTGAGCGCGCTATACAAAGCGATCAGTCGTTACACGGCGCACTTCCCGCTGAAGGATTTCGCGAATACGCCTACTCTGATGCACAATATGGTGACCCACCAATGGCGATTTACCGATCCTATTAGTGCTGCTGGTTTTGTGATGTCACCCGTGATGAATCGAGATATTTCTCGGGGTGATACCCAAGCGAAGCAAGCTAAAGAGAGCTTTCAAGCGCTGCTGCAAATCGCATTTGATCTTCCCTATCGTCAGCGCCAACCAGAATATAACCGCTACTATCTACAACAGGATTTAAAACACAGCCCTGGTGCTTGGGCGGATGCAAACCGTCATCACCGTATGCGAACTTGGCTCATGATGAGTGTATTGTGGAGTGATTATAATCAGCCGCTGACGTACCAGCCTTGGTGGTATGGCGACTATGCTCCGTTTGCTGCGCAAAACACCTCATTGTTACCGGAATGGACACCCAAAGGAGCCTTGTACGACCTAAAAATGTGGCTAGAGACCAATACTCGTTATGCCTTTAAATACGGTCAATCGGGGATTTTACCTGATGGTACGGTCTCCCATCACGTTGGGGCGAGACAAGACATGGCGTTCTTTGCGTATGGCTTTGAGTGGATGGCGGGAACGCCTTCGGAAGTGGTTGGTATCCTTGCTGACACGCCGTGGAAGCTGAGCAATGCCACTTACAATCAGTCGGCAGATTTCGTACTCGATAGTTACCCAAATTTCGTCTATCGCGGTGGCCTAGATTTTCAGACGGCTGGTCGTAGTCATGCCTCGGATATCACGCCTATTTTCGGATTTACCAAGCTTATCAAAGGGATTGATACCGTTTTGGAGGCGAAAAGCAGTGATACAGAGATCCGCCGCGAAACAGAACTGGTGAACTTTCGCAATAACCTAGAAAACAATACCCATGAAGCGACGGTGAATCGTGCTTACTGGAACAGCGATTTCATGGTGCAAAGACAGTCTGGACAGCAAACGCCGGCGTACTATATGTCGTTCAAAATGAATTCATCGCGTTCTATGGGGGCAGAGAGTTTTGAACCGGATGTCGGTTATCACAATGGTGGTGGTGTTCTGCAATTGCTTGTTGATGGTGATGAGTACTCTAAGGTCATGGACAGCTGGGATTGGCATGCTTTACCTGGTCTAACAGAGGAGCTTAGAGTTGATGAACTGCCAATGAAGAGTGATTTCAAACTCTTTAACCCTAAACATTACTCCGGCGTGATCTCTAATGGCAATCATGGTTTTGCCTCATTTAAGTACGACAGCGAAGCGCCTTATAACTCTGCCTCTGCGAATAAGTCGGTAGCGTTTATCGATAACATGGCAGTGGCGCTGGGATCTAAGGTGACAAGAACCAAAAATGGCGACGGCTGGGAAGTCGGCAACATCATTACTACCTTAGATCAGGCGGCATGGGATACGCCGTTGACCTATCAAATTGATGGTGGCGATCAACAAAGCGTTGATGAAGGCGACTACCTCGACGACACATTGTCGGTTCAAGACAGCGCTTGGTTCCATCAGGATAAAATGGGGTATGTGGTGCTAGCGAGCTCAGAAACATCGGTGATGCTGCGTGGTGGCGATGCCATTAACAGCACTCATGGTGATACCCAGTCGGTGTTCCACATTGCGATTGACCATGGTCAGCACCCAAGTGGCGAAGGCGTCGGTTCAAGCTATCAATATATCGCGATTCCAAACGTCTCTGCTGAGCAAATGCCAGAGTTGGTCGAGCAGCTGAAGCAGCAGTTGGTTGTTAGAACCAACGAATTGAGCCACGTGGTTTACTACAGAGTGGATGCGAATAGAGAAGTTGTCGCTATGGCCTTTCATCAAGCTGGTAGTGAAAGTATTGCCACTCAGGGTGGTGAGCCGCTTAACGTGAGCGTCGACAAACCGGCGTTGGTTCTCCTAGAGCGCAATGGTGATAGCTGGTCTGTATCGGTGCAAGATCCGCTGCATCATGTTGATCGCAATGACCGTAATACGTTAAACCTTACCATCAATCGCGGTCTTCGCTCTGGTCAGTATGATTACCAAACTCAGGGTCATCGTATCGAGCATTTAGCGGGGCAAACCGTGACAGTGAATGGTTATGGCAATCAATCGGAGTTGACTATCGAACTCCCAGACCAGCAGGACAAAGCGTATCAAGGCAGGCACGACCTTTTCACAGGGATGCCAGCAACGGTAGTGATTGCTGCCGAGTAACCTCTTCAGCTTCGTTTAAACATATGAAATATCAGCCCCCTCAACTCTGGAGGGGGCTTTTTTATGTCGTTGATAATACCCGCACAAACTTAATAGGAATCTCCTATCAAATGAATAGGAAAGGACGAATTTTCAAAAACAAGCGGCTGTTGCAAACTATCTACATCGGCGCAGGACAGCGCAACACAAACACTTTGAGAGAGTAGAAATTATGATTAACACCACTATCAAGCCATTTTCAGCAACAGCATTCAAACAGGGCGACTTTGTAGAAATCACAGAGCAAGACGTGAAAGGCAAATGGGCAGTATTCTTCTTTTACCCAGCGGACTTCACGTTTGTTTGTCCAACAGAGCTTGGTGACCTTGCAGACCACTATGCAGAGCTTCAAGAGCGCGGTGTTGAGGTTTACTCAGTATCAACAGATACGCACTTCACGCATAAAGCGTGGCACGACAGCTCAGACACTATCGGCAAAATCAACTACTACATGGTTGGCGACCAAACAGGCACTATCACTAACAACTTCGGTGTAATGCGTGAAGGTCAAGGTCTAGCAGACCGTGCAACGTTCCTTGTTGACCCAGAAGGCGTTATCCAAGCAATGGAAATCACAGCAGAAGGTATTGGCCGTGACGCAGAAGACCTAATGCGTAAAGTGAAAGCAGCACAATACGTAGCGGCTAACCCAGGTGAAGTTTGCCCAGCGAAATGGAAAGAAGGTGAAGAAACACTAGCACCATCTCTAGACCTAGTTGGCAAAATCTAAACGCTCGTAGAGCTTAACAAAACGCAGCAATAAACGGCATTCGTGTCCGTGTTGCACGCCCCGTAGTCACTTTTATGGCTTCTACCATTGGCTTGTAAAAGTGGGGGCGTGCACCCTTTAAATACATTATTAATTCAACATCAAAAGGGTCCCCTTTTCGTTATCCCTTTTTAAATTCCTTCTGATGTTAAGCAGTCTTATAGAATAGGTATCAGTATGTTAGATCAAGCAATGAAGCAGCAATTAAAAGCGTATCTAGAAAACGTTAAAACCCAAGTTCAATTGGTTCTAAGTCTTGATGACAGTGATACGGCAAGCAAGATCGAATCTCTTGCTAATGACATCGCATCACTTAGCAGCAAAATTGACGTCGTTCGCGACGACGCTGTAAGCCCGCGCAAGCCAGTCATGCGCGTTGTAAACCCAGAGAAGGGCACTGCAATCGGTTTTGCCGGCCTGCCAATGGGTCACGAATTTACATCACTGGTGCTAGCGCTACTGCACACAGGTGGTCACCCAATCAAGCTAGAAGCCGAAACCATTGAGCAAATCGCACAGCTGAACTCACCATTAGATGTTGAGATCTTTATCTCGCTGTCATGCCAGAACTGTCCAGAAGTGGTTCAAGCCTTCAACATGATGGCTGCAATTAACCCACTGGTAAACGTCACTATGATCGACGGTGCTGCATTCCAAGATGAAGTAAAACAGCGCGATATTATGGCGGTACCAAGCGTGTTCATTAACGGTGAACTGTTCGGCCAAGGCCGCATGTCACTGAATGAAATTCTAAACAAAGTCGACACAGGTGCAGCGGAGAAAAAAGCCAATCAGCTAAACGAAACCGCACCGTTTGATGTACTGGTTGTAGGCGGTGGCCCTGCGGGCTCTTCTGCGGCTATCTATGCAGCGCGTAAAGGTATTCGCACTGGTGTTGTCGCAGATCGCTTCGGTGGTCAGGTGATGGATACCATGGCAATCGAGAACTTTATTTCAGTGAAAGCGACCACAGGACCTAAGCTGGTGGCTAGTTTAGAAGAGCACGTTAAAGAGTACGGCGTTGAAGTCATCACTGAGCAGCGTGCAGCAAATATCATTGACGCAGAAGATACCGATGACGGTTACACTCACGTAGTTTTAGAAAGTGGCGCGGTGCTAAAAGCTCGCTCTGTCATCACAAGTACTGGTGCACGCTGGCGTGAAATGAACGTTCCTGGTGAGCAAGAGTACCGCAACAAAGGCGTGGCTTACTGCCCACACTGTGATGGCCCACTATTCAAAGGCAAGCGCACAGCCGTTATCGGTGGTGGTAACTCAGGCATTGAAGCAGCGATTGACTTAGCGGGTATTGTTGAGCACGTTACGGTTCTGGAATTTGCGGATGTACTTCGTGCAGACCAAGTGCTTATCGACAAAGCCAACAGCATGCCAAACATTGATATCATCACGATGGCTCAAACCACGGAAGTGTTAGGTGATGGCACTCGAGTGACAGGTCTTGAGTATAAAGACCGCAACACAGATCAAATCAAGCAAATCGAGCTTGCTGGTATCTTTGTTCAAATCGGTCTAGTGCCAAACAGTGAATGGCTAAAAGGTACAAAGGTAGCACTATCGCCACGCGGTGAGATTGAAGTCGATGCCCACGGCGCAACCAGCTTGAAAGGCGTGTTTGCGGCGGGTGATGTCACCACCGTTCCTTACAAGCAAATCATCATCGCAATGGGCGAAGGTGCAAAAGCGAGCTTGGGCGCGTTTGATTTCTTGATTCGCAACCCAGCGCCGGTGAGAACGGTGGAAACAGCTTAAACATAATGCTAGAAAAAACGCCGCTTAAGTTAGCGGCGTTTTTTTAATAGAATAAATCTAAAACTAATAAATAATCCGTGGTAATTATCCTTGCCCGGGATATTTGATGGGTGAATGATAATTGATTTTTAGTGACTGGTGTTCTTAATATGCATTGTCATTAGTGATAAATGCATCTCACTATAATGCTCGTGTTTATATTATTAATGGAAGTGATGTTACATTGGTGTCCAAGTAAGTCGTAGTTAATGAACTTACTGTAACGATAATTCGGAAATGGATGTCAATAATGAAATTTAAACAGTCCCAGCTACCTACGTTAATTAAGGTAGCGAGCACGAGCATGCTTGCTGTATGCTCATTTAGTACTTTTGCACATCAGTCATGGCATGAACTGGAAAATGGCTTTGCTGAGCTTCCTGCAGTCGTTGATTTACCATCCATAGCGATGAAGCAGATGCAGTTTGAAGTGGCAGATCGCAAAGGTAATCGTCTTATCGGTGCTCTCAAATATCAGGGCGAGAAGGACAACAACCTTAGTTCAATTGCTTTAGTGGACGATAAGCTGGTGGCGCAGTTGCATTGGAAGCAAGCTACTTACACCGTGACTTGGCGAAATGACGACTATTCTGTGCGTTCGCGAGTTCGGCCGCATCTAATTGAAGATAATATTGTTCACTATACGCAAGCACAATCTAGAACTCGTTATTTTTCTCCCTACTATCAATCTTTCATTCAAGCAGATCAATCTTTACCTGCACCACCTATTAAGCGCGATACAGTTCATCAAATAGTGGTGTTCGATCATTCCACCGTCCGTTATTTGACTGGGGACAGTGAGGTAACACCTGAGAATATCGCAGTAGCTAGAGAACTATTGCAAGCAGATCTTGTGAATGCTGAACGAGCTTTTAATGAAACAGATATGAAAAAAGGGATCAAAAATCGCCTTATATTCGCTGATTTTGATTTTCCTCAAGAGTCTGGAACAATTGAAACGAGGGATGCTGTACGCGCAATACCTGAAGTGTCACGTCTTATTGCAATCAATGCTATCGATGTCGTGCAGATTATTACCGATAACAACTTAAACAGTGGTTGGGGTGGTGTAGCCTATAGTGGTTTAGGCTATGACGAAGATAACATCAATCGACCTGATTACTACAGTGATCCACCGTACTTTAATTTAGTGAAAGCGAATACGATTGGTAATGGCCGCGTTAGTGCTCATGAAACCGGGCATAATTTAGGGGCAAATCACGATAGATACACCCTAGAGACTGGTGGTTGGGGAGCTGGTGGCGAACATCATTTTGGTGCTATTAACTATGGCTATATTAACTCCTCAGAAAGCCTTTATAGCATCATGGCCTACTATTCATCTTGCTGGGAAACAGCAAACAGCTATTGTGAAGCGGTAGTAAGCTTTTCGAATTCGAAAAAACTTCATGGAATTGATCTCGGCCGTGCTGCTGGTGCGGAAGACAGTGCGGATATGGCGGCATTCCTACGAATCGCCGAGCAAGACATGATCCATCAGCGTTACGATATGAAGTCTCTCTCATTGTCTCAAAATTCGGACGGCTATCGTGTGGAGTGGCCTGATGTATCGAGTCGTTATGAGATTTTTCGTAGTTCCGATTGCGATCGACTCGATTTTCCCGATGAGTATGACTACGAGGGTGGTGCTGTCACCGTTACGGATAATAACTATCTTGATGTCACTCTTGATGATAACTATCGAGAGTGTGTCAGCGTGATAGGGATGTACAAGATTGAAGGTGCGGAAGGGGTAAGAAAGTCGGTGTTAGGTTCTGTCCTGGTACCGACAAAGCAAGCATCTAACCTCGTATCGGATGCAAGTAATACCTATGTACCTCAAATTAATAATACGACTGCCGCTCAAGTGGGGTTGTCAGCCCCTCTAAGTGAAGATTCCAAATTGTATTTGGTGTCTTCTTTAGCCCCCTGTATTCAGCCAGATCCAAATGGTTACAGCTGCTTGAGGTCTTCTACGGCGGTGAATTTCGACGATTTGGCCTATGAAACGGATCATCGTCAATTGGACTGGCTTGGTAACTACTTTGATATCTCGATTGAGGTGCAGAGCGATGGAGTTCACCTGAGTGCTACATCCAAGTACTCAGAACGAGAGTTCACTCAAAAGCTTGCCGATGATCTCGCTGGTCGCGTTGTTGAGGAGTATGGTTATGAGCGCTGGCTATTTCACGCGAAAGCCATTCCGGTAGAGCTACTGATTACAGAGCCTTCGCTAAGCTGGACGGGCGAGAATTATGAGAAGGCGGTGAGTAAAACTACAGTTAATTTCGATATCCGTCATTTATTTCGCAAAGAGCCTATTTTTGTCAATGTAGACAATGTATCACTAGCCCCTGCTGAATTCGAGGTCGTGCTTGGCGACATTAGCCTTCTTGAAGGCTATCGAGTCGAGGTCGCTGGTAAAGAATTGAATATTAAACAAAGTGGGGATCAGGCAATCCTAGACTTTAGCGATTTCGAGGCTGGTAATTATGTCGTAACTATCTCGAATCAAGATTTTTCAGAAAAAGAGATTCAAGTTGTCAAACACGCCTCACCAATTATTGTTCAAAGCTGTGAGATTGAGGAAGAAAGATTATGTCGCATTCAATTGATGGGTAACCAGCAACTTTCATCCGCAGTGATTGACCAATCTGCAGGGCTAAACTTTGAGTCGGAGCGAGCAGATGCGAAGAATAACGTGATCGATTTGCAAGCCAGTTTTTCTGAAGACTTAGAGGGTGAAACACTGAGTATTGCTATCAGCTATCAGACGAGTGAAATGTCTGACTGGTATCCGCTCTTATTTGATATTGTGTTGCCGAAAAAGATTGAGTCAAAGCCCGGAGTTGGGGGCGGAGATAGCGGTAGTGGTGGTGCGGTTGGTCTTGAAGAGTTTTTTGGGCTAGGTCTTGCCGTGTTTTCAATAGTGGGGGTTCGTCGTCGTAGGACACTAGAAAAGGCTTGATACAAAGTACTTCAGAGCCTACCTGGTCTTAGTTCATGTGACTAGGTAGGCTATTAGGTGAGTTTACAGTATGTAACTGCCTTTTGTTGTTAGCAGTGCTACTTTATACCTTGCGTTACATGCCTCCCTATCACTGCTTTGAGAGAACTATATGAAAACTATCCTAATTACAGGCGCGACGAGCGGCATTGGTTACGAGCTTACTAAACAACTGTGTGAAAAGGGCTTTAAGGTTGTTGCGTCAGGGCGCAGCGAAGACAAGCTGGCTCAGTTGAAACAGCAAACCGGTTGCGAGGTTGTTGTTGCGGATCTCAGTGACGCAAGTGAAACGGTAGCTCTGTTTGACAAAGCAATCGCACTTGTTGGTGGTGTTGATGTACTGATCAACAATGCGGGCATGATTTCTCGTAAATGCTCGATTGAAGAGTTCACGTTAGAAGAGTTTGAAGAGCAATACGCTATCAATCTTCGTGCGCCGGCACTACTAAGCCGTGAAGCGCTTAAAGTGATGAAGCCAAAAAAATCAGGTCAAATCATCAATGTAGTGAGCACAGCTGCGAAACGTGCCAACGAAACCATGAGTATCTACTCAGCAATGAAACAAGGGTTCGCAGGTTTTAGCGCCATCTTGATGAAAGAAGCGCAGCCTCATGGCATTAAAGTAACCTCACTGTTCCCTGGTGGCACCGATACGAATTTCCGCGAGGCAGAGCGCCCTGAGTATATGCATCCAGCAAGTGTTGCTAAAGCGGTGATTCAGGTACTAGAGCTGCCAGCTGATGTAGTGATGCATGAAATGACGTTTAGACCTATGGTTGAAATCGAGTAACAAAGCCACTTAAAAAAACGAAGGCACGACCCAAAGTAGTGCCTTCGTTGCGTATAGCAGGCAATATCACTCATATCCGTTAGTTTCTTTCCTTGCTTTATAGACTTCATCAAGACCAAAACCTATCGCTTACTCGCTAAAAGCTATCAAAAAATTCGTGTCGAAACTCGCTGACTTTTTGTTGGTAGATCGTTTGCCATTGAGCGTCAGTTAGCCCCGTATAGCCAGTTTTTCTTTGCTGCGAAAGACTATTTTCAAGCTGATTCAATTCAACGTGATAGTCTCGGACCATGTTTTGCTGCGTGGTGACTTGCCGCTCTCTGGCTCGAATTTCCTCGCTCTGTGCCGGCGACAAATAGGTGTGCTCAAGCTCGTCAATAAATGCGCTTTTTTCGTCCTGGTTCATTATGTCTGGTAAGGAGCTCACCGCTTTTTCGAACTTGGCTACATCGGTATTTAAGCCTAAATCATGTTCTTGGGACGCCTCTAAAAGCACCTCAAACGCCTCACGATATTGCTCTGGACTTTCTAGTGGTAGGTTTTGCTGATTTAGTTCGAAATCATAAGCCGCAAATTCATCGCTCAACAAAACCTCTGCCCACTCTCCCCAAACAAGTTTCGCTTGGTGTTTAAATTGAGCGATACGTGATATCAGTGACTGTTCGTTTTCAAAGAGCAAGGTGCCAAGCCTTTGTTGCCAAAGACGACTAAGCTCTGGGTAGTTTTTTGTAAGCTCGAAGTAGTTTGGGGTTATGATTTGCTTTAGGGCGATAAGGCTGTCCTCGCAGTTACTCTGAGACAAGCAGCTGCGCCAGAATGACTCGAGTGACTCAATAAGTCTTTTACCTTTTTCAGATTGAAGCTGATGAGCGTAATGTTCAAGGCTTGTAGTTAGCCCATCTTTTTTTCTAGTTATTGGTAATGCAGATCTGCCAGCAGAGACCCTACTCGTTGAATCAGTAATCAGAACGGCATTGTTTGTGTCTGCTTCTGCCTTTTCTGGAGTCGCGTCTTGCACTTGGGACGGGGTATTACCGCTAACATACAGCATCACTGTGCCCGCCAAAATGACGGACACAGTTAATAAGGTCAGGCGCTTCATGGCTTAATCGCCGCCACAACTGGAAAGTGGTCCGACAGATTGTAGTGTTTCCACAAACTATCATCGGTTGAACGAGGGACATCGACTCGGTTGTCGTTAGAGGCACGCTGACCAAACTCGCTACTCACCATGACGTAATCGAGGTATTCGACATTCTCGCCGCCAGATAGCGCTTCGCCCGCAAAGTCATTGATGCGCGGATCAAATGTCGATTCGGTGTAGCCAGAATACGCGGGCTCGATAGCGCTCAGGTTGGTAATCATCTGCTGGTAATCTTCTGGAAACTTGAGCTTGTTAACGTTGAAGTCACCGCTGTAGACCACGGTCTCGTGAGCGGGAATTTGTAATGAATGCGCGAGAGCCTTGATTTGCTGAAACTGCTTCTGTCTAAATGCACGCGCCGTGTCTGTGTCAAACGAAGCGGTGTGCGTAGCGAAGACATGGTATGCCTCACCGCCTTTAATGATTTCGGCATAGTTGACCCCTTTGTCTGCGAAGCAATCGGTGCCAGAACAATCCGGAAACACATATTGTGCCTCATTGACGATAGGGTAACGGCTGACAATGATGACGCCACCGTCGTAGATGTTGATGCCTTCCTTATCCAACATCTTGGTTTGGTAAGGGTACTCTTTGGCCAACTCCCTCAAAAAAGCATCGCGGCCACTGGCAAATACCTCCTGCAGTGCGAGCACATCATAACCTTTGACATAATTGGGCAGTAGCTCGTAGCGATCGCCGATATGTGAAGCGATAGCCGGCAGAGCCCAAATGTTGTAGGTCATCAGTTTTAAGTGCTGATCGTTGTTGTCGATAGTTTCATCGACCTTTTTTGGGGTAATGGTGTAATACAAATCGTCGTAGCGTGCGGTTTTGACGGACTTAAATGCGAGCTCGGTGCCGCTATCAAAGGCGTCGGTCATTGATCTGTGTATGTCGCGATCCTCTTTGAGTACGAGACCAACATCCGCCGAAGATACTCCATATTCGATGGTTGAATTGTACCAATGACCTTTCATCACCTGACTTAGGGTGACACTCTCCCCTTTTGGGTTAGAAACCACGGTTTCAAACTGATAAGTGTGATTGGATTTCACGCCCTCCCAGCGATTAAAACTGAGCACAGACTTGGTTTCCCAAGGCCCCAGTGTTTCGATGTGCTGCTGCCATTCTTCACCGTAATTCAGCTCTGCTGTTCCCTGATGTTGTACCTGAATGGTCAATGGCTTATCGGAGTTATTAGTGAGGTAGACGTCTGTGTCTGCGACGCTTGGTAGTGCGAATAAGCTACCAACTAAAAGGATTAACTTGTTGTAATTCATTTTGATATCCGTGGTTTAGGGTGGAGTAATTATTCTTATTTATCTTTATGACTTGCACGTTAAAACCGTATGACAATAGTTGCTTATTCGATGGATGTGATCATTGCAAATGAGGTTGATATGCAAATATGGGCACAAATTCACATTTTTTAAATGCACTTTGGCGACCTCAAATTTGCTCTACTACGCTGATCGACTCATCGGAGGTCTGACAAGGAAAGATAACAATGAAACACATGTCACTGGTTTTTTTGTGCGCGGCTATGGCGCTCAATGTTCAAGCTAAACTGTTTGGTCATCAGTCTGGATACACACAAACCCAATACCCCATCGTGTTGGTTCATGGGCTGTTTGGTTTTGATTCTCTAGCGGGTTTTGATTACTTCTACGGCATTCCGCAAACCTTGAGTAAGGATGGAGCAACAGTGTTCGTCGCGCAGATTTCAGCAACCAACAGCTCTGAAGTTCGAGGTGAGCAACTACTTACTCAGGTAGAGAACGTACTCGCAGTCACTGGCGCGAAAAAGGTCAATCTTATCGGTCATAGTCACGGTGCGCCGACTGCCAGATATGTTGCTTCGGTAGCGCCGGAAATGGTGGCCTCCGTGACAAGTATTGGTGGTGTAAACAAAGGCTCTAAAGTGGCAGATCTGGTGCGCAGCACCGTCCCTGAAGGCTCTGCCGCTGAAGCAATCGCAGTAAAACTGGCGGGTGGATTGACCACACTGATTGGTTTGCTCTCTGGTGGCTCCGATTTACCTCAAAACGGACTGAGCTCACTTGAAGCGCTCACAACACAGGGGTCACTGGCGTTTAATGCCCATTATCCAGAAGGTGTGCCTACCGCCACTTGTGGTGATGGTGACTGGCAAGCAGACAATGGCGTTTATTATTACTCTTGGACAGGCACTTCAACCTACACTAATGTGCTCGACCCTGCCGATCCAGCAATGCTTATCCTAGGACTTGCTTTTGATGAGCCTAATGATGGCCTAGTGGGTCAGTGCAGCACCCATTTAGGCAAGGTGATTGGCGACGATTACAAGATGAATCATCTTGATGAAATCAATGGCCTGCTTGGTATCCACCACTTATTTGAAACCGACCCGAAAACCTTATACCGCCAACATGCTAATCGACTCCAACTTCAAGGACTCTAGCCATGCGAATGATAACCAAGGGGCTGATGTTCTTGTCCGTAGTTAGCATTGTTGTTGCGGGCGCTCGGATTTGGACGGCAGCCCGCGATAGTTCGAATTTGGCAATACAGGCGCCCTCTCAACAGGACACTCAAGTTGATGAGGCGTCACTTCGTGATACCTTCGATTACTTTCTGTCTGATGCTAGTCAAACAGACGTGAAGACAATCGAGCAAAGATTTGAACACTATAGCGACAGCTCAACTGGTATGGATCCTGTGCTCTTTAAGAAATTCATCCAATACAAAGCAGCATTGGCAGAACTGGGTGCAACCGATGACTTTAGTGCTTTGCATCAGCAAATATTAGCACTTCAAGCGCACTTTTTTACTGTTGAGGAGCAGCAAAGATTATTTGCAGAAGAAAACCAAATGCGAGAGCTTGCGCTTAGGCAAAAAGAGCTAAAACAGATAGCTCAAAGCCCAGCAGAGTACCAGCAGATGTGGCAACAAGAACTAGCACAACTGTCCCCGGAGCTTCAGGAAAGCTATCACAACGCCAACTTACTGACAGCGCTGAATGAGACAAACTCTATGGATGCGCAAAGTCAGTTTTTAGTTCGAGAGTCATTAGTTGGTGCTGAAGCGAGCCAAAGGTTGGCGGCACTGGATGAGAAAAGGGCGCAGTTTGAGCAAAGCGTTCAAAGCTATATGTTGGCGCGAGCCGAGATCATCGAGAATGAGTCGTTGTCGGAGTATGACAGAAAGCAAGCCATCGCCGAACTCAGAGAGCCTTTGTTTGACAGCCGTCAGATCCGTCGAGTCGAGGCGTTGGAGCGAATACATGATCAGATAAGTGCGTTGACCCCTTAAAATAGAGAGCTATGGAGTCGTTCAAGCGCGCAGAGCTGCGCGCATTCACTCTTGCTAAGGCTTAACCTTTAGCCTTAAATGTGACTTGGTATTCACCAAAACCTTCATACTGAATCGTAGTAGGCTTATCAAACGCCACTTCAACGATGCCACAGTAAGAACCTGTGATGATTGCTTCACCTGCTTGGAAGTCAACACCACGACGAGTCATGGTATTGATTAGCCAGTAAATTGGCGTTTGAGCGAGTTTGTTTGGGTGCTCACCTGCGAAGGTTTGCACATCGTCGCCTTGAGAGACGTTAATGTTGATATTTGCTGCATCAAATGCCTTCTCACGAGGAAGCTCAGGACCAATGAATAGCCCTTGGTTAACCAAACAGTCAGCCAGCTTTTCATAGAACTCAGCACCGCTATCGTCCGCAAAACGTGACTGCATTAGCTCTAGCGCCATGTGGCAGGAGCCGATAGCATCGTTGATTTGCTCTTCGCTATAGCCTTCAGGGTTAGTGGGCAGCGCTTTGTTGAGTACGAAGGCGATTTCTGGCTCGACTCGAGCGATATTATTGTCCGCAAACAGCTTACACACTTCACCAGTTTGCACACTGTCGGCAAAAATCGGCGCAACGACGAACTTATCGTCTGCGAGAGGAAGTAAACACTTCCAGCCACCCACCTTGTCACTGTGGATATCAATCATCGATGATTGGATTTGCAGTGCATCGTCGAGTGTTTTCGGGCGCTGCGATTCATCAAGGCGTGGCGCTTTAGTGCCTGGCACTCTGCGCCCTAGTAGCTCAGAGGCAGCTAACTTAAAATTACTTGTCATACAATACCACCTAAATTGAATTTCGGATGATAATAGCTGATTTTTGGGTGATTGGATAGTGGTCGAGATTAGTGAATGAGATGCCTGTCACTCACCGCTTTGAGTTTGGGAAATCCCTGACAGTTTTTCTTCAAACTCGGCGCGCTTCTCTCTTATGAACTCAATAAATAACTGAGACTTAAGCGGTAAATGTCGATTGTCTGAGTAGACAAGTAGCATGGTTCGATCTTGGGGGATCCAGGGCTCAAGTATGGGTGTGGCATCGCCCGTATTTAGCTCATCACGCAACAGGGAGTAGGGTAGATAGCAGATGCCCGCATGGCTTAGAGCGAGTGCTTTTGTCACAGGTCAAGAGCCAAGAACCTTTAGAGCGTTTGCAGAAGAGTTCGCCGCAGTCGTTGAAAAGTAAAGGACAAAACAAAGGGGCTATACACGCCCCTTTGTGTTTTGGTTATTTTACAAGCTTGGAGACGTAAGGAACGTTTCTTAGCTTGTCGTTCCAAGGCAGCCCGAAACCGACGAGCAAATCATCGTTTTCCATCTCATAGGCATAAAGCTGCGGGAATGGGATATCCACTCTGCCCGGTTTGACAAACAGGGTGGCGATAGACAGAGATTTCGGTTGATAGTTTTTGGACAAATACTCAACCAGACGTTTCATGGTACCGCCGGACTCAATGGCATCATCAATTACGATGACATCTTTGCCTTCAATTTCGATATTCTGATGATAAACAATTTCGGATTTGTTGTTGCGATCACCCGGTGTATGAGGGCATGAGATGGTATCCATACTCACATCAATCGTCAGCTGTCTTACTAGGTCAGCGGTGAACAAGATACCACCCGGTACCACAGAGATGACCACCACTTCTTTGAATTGTTGATTGATAAGCTCAGCGACTGTCTTTGTACCAGCTTGGATCTGTGCTTCACTCAATACGAGCTCGCCTAAATGCCGATTACGCATAGTTTTTCTCCATTAAGCCGCGATTCCCACAATGCGGCAGACGTTTATATTTTGATATCCTAGCACCGAGAGTATTTGTCTTCGTACGCTTTGCATCGAGTTTGATTCAGAATTTTCGCCTACTTCTCATATCCGACCTTGATTTAGAGGCCGAGCCCCATCAATTCGTGTTAGACCTTGTCAGCATAGTCCCATCTCGCTCTAAACTGTGTTACCTTGCCTGCCTTAAAGTGTGTTTGGGGTGCGATACAAGATGGAAAAGATCTACTTTTCTGGTGGCTGTTTATGGGGTGTGCAAGAGTTCATGCGCCACTTACCTGGTGTGGTAAAAACCCAAGCAGGTAGAGCCAATGGCACAACTGATACCACTGCAAGTGACTACGATGGCTATGCTGAGTGTGTTCTCACTGAGTTTGACCCAGATAAAGTGACTGTCGAACAGTTGATGGATTTCTTTTTTGAAATCATTGACCCGTACAGCCTCAACAAGCAAGGGGAAGATGTCGGGACCAAATACCGCACTGGAGTTTACAGTGTGAATCCTAAGCATCTTGAACTTGTTCGACAGTATATCGCGGCGCGTCCAGATTCAGATAAAATCGCGGTTGAAGTACTGCCGCTCAGTAACTACGTCAAGAGTGATGAAGAGCATCAAGATCGATTGACGCTACATCCGAATGATTATTGCCACATTCCTAAAAACATACTGCATAAGTACAAGTGTTAAGCACTCAACTCTTTAATTGCCGTGCCTGCTAGAGCGCTTTACATACACATATAGTGACAGCAATATCAACGCACCACCTAGCGTATCTGTGATGCTTAAATGACTACCAAAAAGCGCAACACTCATTAGTAAAGTCCAGATAGGCTCTAAGATCATGATGAGCGAGGCTGTGGCAATCGATGTTGTGCCTTGCCCAATCGTTTGGGTTAAGTACCTCATGGTCGTGGCTAATAGTGTGGCGAGTGCAAAATAGAACCAACCAGAAGTCGAGACCTCGATACTGGGCGCACCATCCATAACGTATAAAATGCCTCCACTGATAGCGACAACAAACATCTGAATACAGATTGAAGGCAGTGCTGATAGCTGAGCGCTTACTCGTTTGTTTAGTACGAAGTGTGCAGAAAGCAGGCACGAAGAAAGAAAAAAGTACCCCAAGCTTGGATCGAAGTGCCAGCCATTTTTGAGTGTTAGCAGCATCATTCCGAGCGTAGCTAGCGGTAGAGAGACCCAAAATGCAGAGCTAGGATTTTGCCTTAGGAGCAGCCATTGAGTTAATGGCGCAATGATCATAGCAAGGCTCATGATAAACGCGCCCTCAGCAAGGCTATTGGTAGTGCTGACCGCATGAACCCACACATTGATAGAAGCTGCGAGCAGTGAGCCGACAAAGATAAGATTCTTAAAAATCGACCAAGAAAAACGTTTTAGTTCTTGGAAGCAAAACGGCAGAAGAAGCGCTGCAGCGATAAAAAATCGCCCAGCCACGAACATTGAACTAGGCATTTCATATAACACATACTTTGACGTTACCCACCCGCTAGCAGCGCATAATGTGGCAGCAAAAAGCAGTAGTTCACCTCTTCTGGATACGTTCATTAACAGGATGTCCTGTTCTGTCCTGAAACATCGACCACAATCTTGCCAACTGTTCTCTGGTTTCTGATTTCCATTAGCGCACTCGCTGCTTCCTCAAAGGGGATAGTCGTGATCTTAGGTGGGGTAAGGTCACCTTGTTCAAGGAGTTTATTGAAAGATTCACCTGCACGTCGGATAGAGTCTCGACCAGCGCTTCCATGGTTATAGCCGGCACCAAGACTGAGCTGGTGAACCGTGACTCCTCTTGCTTTGGCTTGGAGATATCGATTGAGATCCGCCGTCTCGACAAGCTCAACCATTTCACCGTCGAATTTTAATGAGTTGGCACAGTACAGCTCAGATTGAGCGCCTACGCAGTCAAGGGCAATATCGACTCCTTGACTTGCTGTTATCGCCATCACTTCAGCGACCACGTCCTGATTTTGATAATCAATGATGTGAGTCGCGCCAAGCTGCCTCACATAATCGGCATTTTTCTCAGAACATGTCGCTATGATTGTTTTTACGCCAAAGTACCTCGCCAGTTGAATCGCGAAGCCTCCCACACCGCCTGCACCTCCAGCAATGAGTAGAGAGCGTTTGGTTTGCACTCGAAGTTTGTCAACCAATGCTCTCCATGCCGTCCAGCCTGCGCATGGGGTAGAAGCTGCGAAGTCGTCGCTGACTTTGGGTAATCGAGTTAAGGTTCGGTGATCTTGTAGACAATACTCGGCGAGCCCACCGTTGGGATCGAACATATTGCCGTGAAATAGAACCTTGTCGCCCACTTGCCAAGGTGTATTCTGTGACGAGATGTCTACGATCTCGCCTACAACATCCAACCCAACAACAAAATGACTGTCCATGTTTTCAACCAGATGTTGCCAATTAGGGATCTTGGTATCGACAGGGTTGAGCCCACACGTAATGACCTTGATTAAGGCCTGATTTTCGAAAGCGGTAGGCACAGGAATGTCACTTAGCTGGAATTGATCGCAAGTAGGTTGGTAGGTAATGGCTTTCATTGACGAGACTCCGAAAAAAGAGCTTTCCACTCGAGGTACGGAAAGCTCATGGTTAGTCACAATTGGGGTTGACTAAATTATGTTTGCTTTTGCAGCGACAAACATGGAACCGACAGCAGATAAGTCTTGAATATCAGTGCATTGGTGAACAGGATTGTCAGGAAATTGCTGTTGGAGTAGATAAGCTGTGGCTTCACAAAGTAAACCCGAGCCTCCAATGTAAACGGGTGTCTCTGAAGTAAAGCCAAGCTGTGGAGCAGACGTTAGGGCTTTAATATCAGAATGAAGAATGACACCGACTAGGAAGCTTGCCAGTTTTTCATGACAGCGGCCTTCAAACTGCTCTTGAAGTCTTATCAAAAACAAAGCGTGCCCCATGCCAAATTGCTCAACTGCATTGTAGCCTTCCAGCAATGCTTCATTGCAAAGCGTTTCTGAGAAACGGTTCTCCAGCGAACTGGTTAAGATCGTGTTATTGGTGATGATGGCATTGAGCTCACCTGCTAATGTAGTACAGCAGCCGTTGATCGTCTTGTTTGAATCTATCGCGACGAATTTAGAGTGTGAGCCGGGCAGTGCAATAATCGCATCTTGATCAATGTTAAATTGCTCTGCAATCGCCAATGCCTCTACTTCCTCACCACGCATAATATCCAGACCCATAACAGAGATTATGTTGTCGGTATTAAGGTTTTTTACACCAGGAATAAAATGAATCGGTAGTGGCGATATTGAGTCATTTACAATGGATGTCACGTTGTTAGCAAAATCATCCAATGAGGCCGGAGCGACGAGATGCGGCACTTCATGTAAGCCTAGGTTTGAGGTAATCATCCCCGCCGCTAAGATCGCTTGAATGTCAGAATCTTGAAGCGAATGCTTGCTTTTCAGCTCCTCAATGGCTGTCGATATAGTGTTGACCAACTTAAGGTTATTGCCATCGATACTGGTATCACGAACGCCTACATTCGCCTTTACCTGATCAATACGGTTTTTCCCTTCAAACAGTGCTACGCGGGTGTTGGTCGTGCCTGTATCTATTGTAATAATCAATGGAATTGCCCTCGTAAAAAGGCTCATCTTTCGATGAGCCTATGGGAGAATTAGATGCGGCCGAACTTAGAAAGTAGCTCTTCAACAGTTGCGCCATTTAGGATTTCTTCGCGAACTTTTTTCTCGTTTTCCGCAAGCTGTTTCGCAGCTGGGTAAACTTCTTCAACGAACTCGTAAGGTACAACGGTTACACCTAGTTCATCTGCTACTACAAGGTCGCCTGGTTTTACAATTTGACCACCACAAACCACAGGAACGTTGATTTCAATAGGTTCTGTACGCCCTGTTTCTGCTGAGTGTGCAGCACGAGGAGACACTGAGCGAGACGCCACTGGGAAGTCGAGAACTTTTGATTCGTCAGTATCACGAACAGATCCATCAACAACGGCACCTGCTACGCCAGCAGCACGTGCTAGGCCAGACATCAAACCGCCCCAGATAGACGTGTTTGGTGTGCCGTTTGCATCGATAACGACAACATCACCCGGCTTAGCAATATCGAAGATTGGTAGGCAGTCAACGATGTCGCCTGGCTTAAGTTTTACCGTCAATGCAGAGCCGATAAATGGCTTATTGACTGAACGGAATTTGATTTCGTGGTCCATCACGCCATCGCGCTTAAAAGCATCACTGAATACAGCACTCACGCTCAGTGTATCGGTCATTTCAGCGCATTTCGCAATTAGCTCTTCATTGATATTTGGACGAGGGTTGATGATTTTTTTTGCGTATTCCATGATTACTTCCTAATTGATTCAACAGCTTGCGTAAATTGGCAAGCATTTTGGTAAATGATGTCGAACTCGTTGTTGTCGACTAATGCGTTATTAACCAGGTTGGAGCCAATGCCAAATCCAACGGCACCTGCTTTGGCAAAGTCAGGGATGTTGTCTGCATTTACTCCACCAACGGCGATAAATTTCAGGTCTGAAAGAGGTGCACTCAAAGCACCCAAATAACTGGGACCAAGTAGCCCACCAGGGAACAGCTTGATAAAGTCAGCACCAGCGGCATCAGCTTGCACCGCTTCTGTTGGCGTCATAACTCCAGGCAGTGAAACCATCTCCAACTCACGAGTTTTCTTTATGACTTCTGGATTAAAATCCGGGGACACAATAAATTGTCCACCAAGATCGCTTACTGCTTTGACCTGTTCGACCGTAGTGACTGTGCCTGCTCCAAAAATCAATTGGTCAGCAAACTCGGTCGAGAGTATGTCTAGCGCAGCTAAGGTATTGGCTTCGCCATTCTTACGATCAAACGTCACTTCAACCAGGCGGATCCCACCTTTGATAAGAGCCTGCATCGTTGGGCGAACATTGTCCGGAGATATGCCACGAACAATGGCAAATACCTTGTGCTCCTCGATGGCTGTAATGGTTTCGTTTCTCATAACTACTGTTCCGAAATAGGCGTTTTAACTCGAGCGACAGGATCAAGGGGCTCACCACCAAGCAATACGGCTTTGGCATTTTCTGCTGCAATACGGCGGCATTCTTGGAACGCTTCTTGCGATACATAAGCAACGTGAGGGGTCACAATACAGTTATCTAAACCAAATATTGGGTTGTCATTTGGGTTCCAATTGTCGAGTTTGGCTGGTTCTTCTTCTGGGTCATCCAGTCCTGCAGACGCAATCCAACCTTCAACCAGCGCTTTATAAAGCGCGTTGTTATCGACCACTTTGCCGCGAGCACCATTGACGAGTACGGCGTTTGGCTTCATCTGGCGCAGGCGATCTTCATTAATTAGACGATCGGTTTCCGGCGTATGCGGACACATAACGTTAACCACATCTGACGTTTCAATGAGCGTATCCAAATCTACCTTTTCGACACCAAATGTATTCATGTAAGAGCCGGATACATATGGGTCGAAAGAGACGACCTTGAAGCCGAGCGCGGTCATTTTCTTGGCAATGTTTTGAGCAATTCTGCCAAAGCCAATCAGACCCCAAACAGAAGATCGGAAGCGCTTAGGTACTAAACCATCCATATCCCAGTGCCAGTTTCCTTCGTGCGTAAACTTGTTGTATGCCGGAATTCTTCTGAAAAGTGTGAGACCGAGAGAGATAGAGTGATCGGCCACTTCATCAATGCAGTAGTCCGGGACGTTAGACACTTTGATGCCATGGTCGTAGCACGCTTCTACGTCGAGAATGTCGACGCCAATACCGTAGCGACAGATGATCTTACAGTTGTCCAATTGCTCAATTGTGGTTCTTGGGATCTTTGCGTACTGCTGCAATATCGCATCCGCATCCTTTGCAAGCTCACCTAAACCAATGCCAGTCTTGCATCTAAGGCCTATTACCTCTGCACCAATTGGCTCCAAGACGCTGCGCTCAATATCTAAGTCTGGGTAGTCATAGTCTGATACGTAGACTTTGAATTTGGTCTCACCGGTCATTTCACATTACCTCTTGTCTGTAATACTTGATATCTGAGATCTAACATATCAGTCGTTTTTTAAGATCGAAATTCCTTTGTTGGCAAACTGTGATCAAGCCCAAGAAACCCAATGTTCGCCCTATTTATTGCGGG
Source organism: Vibrio sp. DNB22_10_4 (assembly GCF_052879755.1). Classification (NCBI taxonomy): domain Bacteria; kingdom Pseudomonadati; phylum Pseudomonadota; class Gammaproteobacteria; order Vibrionales; family Vibrionaceae; genus Vibrio; species Vibrio sp. DNB22_10_4. The sequence continues at coordinate 273,153 of NZ_JBNNXW010000001.1, forward strand.
TTTGAGGTGTTTTTATTCAGTTTTGGCGTGTATGTTATCTGATATATCAGTTCTAGTAAGTTAATTGGTGAGTGCAGTACGATGAAATGGCTAAATGAAAACTTAGAAGGTGCCGTTGGGGCATTGCTTCTAGCAGCAATTGTAATACTGATTACGATACAGGTAATAATGAGATACGTATTTCAGAATGCCTTGTCCTGGTCGGAGGAATTAACGTTATGGACATTTATATGGTTTATATGGGTAGGGATTGCATATGCATTTAAAGAGAGAAAACACGTTAAAGTCACGTTTTTCCAAGACCTTCTCCCAGAGAAAATTAAAAAATACTTAGAAGTAATCATTGATATAGCAATTGTCGCTTTCCTATTAACGATGACATATCAATCTTATAAATTGATTACTCTTCCTTACGTATTGTCTCAAAAATCAGTTGTACTCAACCTTCCGATAGCAGTTATGTATGCATCGGCTCCTGTTGGTTCATTATTATCTGTATTTAGAATTGTTCAGTTTTATGTTGTAAATAGAACAAAAGTCTCTTCACCAGTAGAGGTATAAAATGTCTGGAATTATATTATTTTGTGCTTTAGGTTTATTGCTTATTCTAGGTATGCCTATTGCGATGAGCTTAGGAATGAGTTCGCTGTTTGTCATGAGCTTTGTCGATGGTACGCCACCATTGAGTCTTATGGCTCGCTCGATAGTGACAGGCGCGGATTCCTTTCCGCTAATTGCCGTACCTTTGTTCATTCTAGCGGGTGATCTGATGCAAAAGGGCGGATTGTCTAAACGAATTATCGGCTTTGCGTATTCTTTAGTTGGCCATATTCGAGCGTCGCTTTGCTATGTTAACGTTATTGCGTCAATGTTCTTTGCTGCCATCTCGGGCTCAGCACCCGCAACCGTTGCTGCGATTGGCTCAAACATCATCCCATCGATGACACAGCAAGGTTACAAAAAGGATTTCTCTTCGGCACTGACTGCGTCTGCAGGCATGATTGGTGTGATGATTCCACCAAGTATTCCTTTCATTATCTATGGTGTTTCGGCTGAAGTTTCCATCGGTAAACTGTTCTTGGCTGGCATTGTTCCAGGTGTTTTGTTTGGTCTTACTTTTATGGCGATGAGTCGTGTAGTAGTGAGAAACCAACCTATTATGGATGTTGAGCCAACTCCGTTTTCTTGGGCAGGAGTAGGTGCTCAATTTAAAGAGTCTATTTGGGCGCTTATTGTTCCTGGCATCATCTTAGGCGGTATTTATGGTGGTGTGTTTACGCCAACAGAAGCTGGAGCGGTTGCGGTTGTGTATGCAATCATCTGTGGTCTCTTCATTTACAAAGAGATTTCGTTTTCAGACCTGCCAAGCATTTTTGCGCGCTCAACGCTAACGTCAGCGACGATACTGGTACTTGTTGTTTTTGCTGCTGCATTCGGTCGATTGGTGACATTTGAGCAAATTCCTTCAGTAGTTGCTAGTACTTTAGTGGGATTGACAGACAACCCTATAGTGTTACTGTTGCTCATTAATGGCATGCTATTAATTATTGGCATGTTTATGGAAACCATCTCGGCAATCATTATACTTACACCAATTCTATTGCCAGTAGTTAAACAGCTAGGTGTCGATCCAATTGTATTTGGTGTCATCCTAACCGTTAACCTTGCAATCGGTTTCTGTACTCCCCCCTTAGGAGTGAATATATTTGTTGCAAGCCAAGTATCTAATGTCAGTATTGAGAAGATATCTAAAGCATTAATACCATTCTTATGTTCGATGTTAGTTCTTTTATTGGCTGTGACATTTATACCGAGTTTATCCTTATTCTTAACGGAACTAATTGGTTAATAATAGTTGTAGTTAAATAAGATTATATAAAGCCTTAGCTATTGCTAAGGCTTTATTATTTTAAATTCAAATTACTTATTGATATATTTCGTGACAGCTCTCACAGCAAGTTCTCAAATGATGATCAATAATTAAGATCTAGAGTGTGATATGTTAGATATCACGAAGTAGAATTACTATAACGACCAAGAGATTGGCAAAGACCACTAACGAACACTACCCCCAAAGGGAAACAAGAGGGCATTATGAAAAAACTAATCATGGCGACAGCCGTATCTGTGCTTGCACTATCCACTTCTGTTATGGCCGCTACGACAATCCGCATTGGTCATGGCGCCAATGAAAACTATCACCTTCACCGTGCTCTCGAGAAATTTAAGTCGGATCTTGAACAGAACTCTGACGGTAAGTTTGATGTCCAGATCTTTGCGAACTCGCAAATGGGACCAGACCGCGAAATGATTGAAGGGGTTCAATCTGGGATGTTGCAAATGGCGGTATCTCCATCGTCTTTCTACTCTTCTTGGGATCCTTCTTTCGATGTTGTTGAACTTCCATTTATTTACCCAAGTAAACAAGCTGCTCTAGATACAGTGCACAGCGCTACGGGTGACAAGATGCTGAGCAAATTGAACAACATGAACTTGCAGGGTATCGGTTGGATGGAAAATGGTGTACGTCACGTGACCAATAACTCTCGTCCAGTTGAAACTCCAGAAGATCTTAAGGGTCTTAAGATCCGTACCATGAAAGTTCCGGCGCACGTGAAGACATTTAACTCCCTTAATGCTTCTGCTACGCCAATGAACTTTGGTGAAGTGTACTCAGGCCTGCAACAAGGTGTTATCGACGGTCAAGAAAACCCAATCGCTCACATCTATGCACAGCGTTTTTATGAAGTACAAGACTACGTCAGCTTAACGGGTCACGTAATTACCTTTTATATTCCGGTAATGAACTTAGAGTTTTGGCACAGCCTGTCAGCAGACGACCAAAAGCTAATCACAGACACAATGCGCGATGCTGAAATCTACCAACAAGAAATCGTTGCGGCAGAGGAAGGCAAGCAAATTGAAGAGTTCAAGAAGTTAGGTACTCAGGTTAATGCGCTAAGCCCTGAGCAGCTTCAACTCTTTATTGATGCAACAGAGCCGGTACGTGAAGAATATAAGCAAAAACTTGGTGCAGATGTTTACGATGAGTGGATGAGCACTATCAAACAAGTCGCAGCAAACTAATAAATTTTGTTTCGTGATTGAAGTTTAGAGAGGGCAATGCCCTCTCTTGCTGTTTTGAGGTTAGAGAGGTAAGTCGCATATGTTTGACAAAGAGATTAAATTTACGCTGGATGGCGGCTTTGAATGTGAGCTTCCTAAAATGACCCAGGTAAAGCAGCATTTTGAAAGAAATAAGCTCAATGACATTCCTAAGGCGATCAATGAGTCGTTATCACGTTTTCCGAATCCAGAGTGCCTTAATGGTATGTCATTAGCGATTACCGTTGGTAGTCGAGGGATATCTGGGCTCATCCCTGTACTACAAGAAGCCATTGCGTTTCTTAAACATCACGGTGCAAACCCATTCATCGTCCCATCAATGGGAAGTCACGGCTCTGCCAATGCTGAGGGTCAGGTTGTGATACTCGAAACTTACGGCGTGACTGAAAAGTCAATGGGCGTTCCAATCGTATCCTCTATGGAAGTTGTTCATGTCGCAACAATGTCAGATGGCGTGCCGCTCTATCTGGACAAAGTAGCGATGGAAGCAGATGGGATCATCCTATGCAATAAAATCAAACCTCATGCAGACTTTAAGGGACAAGTAGAGAGCGGGCTGCTTAAAATGCTGTGCATTGGTTTGGGTAATCACGTTGGCGCTTCTTCACTGCATCGTTATGGGTTTCACAACTTTCATCGCGTTATCCCAGAGGCGGGAGAGCGTCTACTAGACAAAATTCATGTTCCGTTTGCCATAGGCCTAGTTGAAAATGCTTATGATGAACTGATGGATATTGAAGTCGTTGAGCAGCAAAACATTCTATCTTTAGAACCTGAATATCTCGCCAAAGCGAAACGTAATATTGCCACCATTCAAATCCCCGATATTGACGTGCTGATTATTCAGGAGATTGGCAAGAACATCAGTGGTGAAGGGATGGATCCCAATGTGACGGGCAGACCCGGTTCTGGTGTGGGTGGTTTTAAAGGGCCAAACATTTCTAGCACCGTTGTTCTCTCTTTAACGCAAGCGACCCACGGTAATGGAGTAGGTATTGGCATGGCGGATATTACGACTCGTCAGCTGGTTCAAAAGCTCGATTTCTCTGCAATGTACACCAATGCCGCAACAGCGGGTACGTTGGCGACTGCTAAGATACCCATGGTGATGGGCAACGATAGAGAAGCGATTGTGTTTGCACTTAAAACGGCGCCAATCCATGACATTAGCAAAGCCAAAATTGTTTGGATTCGCAACACGTTAGATCTCGACAATATCTATGTCTCTGAGGCGCTTAAGCCGGTAGTTGAAGAACTGGAAAAAGCGGAAGCTGTAATGGGGACGGAGCAGGAATTCTGTTTTGACAGCGAAGGTAGTTTGATGCCTTGGGCGTAACATTTAAGGCTGCTTATTCAAGCAGCCTTTTAATCATTTATGAGAAGCTTTTAAGCAGTTTGATGGCAGCGCATGCGGCGCCAAAGCCATTGTCTATATTCACGGTCATTAGGCCCGCAGCGCAGCTTCCTAAACAAGCGTTGAGTGCGAGTTGTCCACCTTCGGAGACTCCATAGCCAACGGAGGTCGGAACAGCAATCACTGGCCTGTGTGTCATGCCAGACAGCACAGTTGGCAATGCCGCTTCCATTCCCGCAACCGCAATAATAATTTTTGCCTTGTTAATGTCTTCAAGTGCATTGGTTAATCGCCACAGTGCTGATACACCCACGTCTTCAAAAAGTTTGGCCGAGTAGCCATGATAGTTGAGTGTAGTTAGCGCTTCGCGACATACACCGGTATCTGACGAGCCTCCGGAGACAATAGCGATCATCGGTTCTTGGGCAGGGGGCGTCTCGACCTTACCCATCACAGCGGTGTGTGACAAGGCGCAATAATCAAGGTGCTCACGAAGGGTGGGATTCAGCTTTTGCCATTTTTGCTCTTCCAAGCGTGTAAACAGAAAGCGTACTTGTTTCTCAAGGCCAATTGCTATGATCTGTTCGATTTGCGTAACGCTCTTGCGCTCACACAATATCGCTTCTTCAACAGCGCAGCGCGCTTTGCGGTCAAAATCTATAATGATGTCTGACATTGTTTGTCTCCGATGAACGCACTACCTCTCTGATAAGGCATAAACTGAATCGGTACCGAGGAGTGAAACTGGTGTGTGATCTTACTAACGTCCTGGATGAGCTCATCAATATCGCTTTGTGACAGTCGCTGCAACGTATTGCTATCCACTTCAATACCAATCTGCTGTTTTTTGACTCGGCATCGTAATGTTGTGCTGTGGACTCGTGAGCGAAGATGTTGTTCTACCGCGTTGACTAAGCGCAAGTTATCGCCATCGATGTGGATTCCTGTTTCGATTCGACTTGCAAGGCAAGGTGAAGCGGGCAGCGAGGATAGGGTTGGTAGCCCAAGCTGCAATGCAATATCGCGAATGTCTTGCTTGCATATTTCTGCTTCGACAAACGGGTGCACAATATTGTGTTCTTTGGCGGCAATTAACCCTGGTCGGTAGTCATCAAGATCATCAAGATTCGTCCCGGAAACGACTTGACCAAAATTGAGATTTTTGAGTGTGCTGTAGAGACACGTTTTACAGTAGTAGCAGCGGTTTACGGGATTATTTTGATACTCCTCAGTGTCAATTTCACCGCTTGAGACAAACTCTAGGCTCCATTGGTGCTTCTGAGAAAAATCACGAATACGCTGCGTATCTTGTGGTGGTACCGCCGGTGAAATGGCATGAACCATTTTAGCATTCTGGCCTAAGACTTGATGAGCCACATAAGCCAAAGTCATGCTGTCAACGCCACCACTAACGGCAACGGTGACTTTGCTTAGACGCTTGAGTATGTCTCGTAAGCGATCCAATTTATGATTCAGAGTGTTCATTAGCAGCGTTCGCCTCTATCTGAGATTTAAGAGCAGTTTGAGATTGGTAATTCATCTCTGCGTTATTTAAGTGATCAGACTCCAGTTTACTGGTAACCGAGCCATCAGGACGTTGAACCGTTTTAACGTCATATTGCTGGTCATTCGTCGTCACTTTGTGGTGTAGGCGCGGTAAGACCTTGCGCATGCAGTGCCAATAGCGAACACCAATCGTCGATGTATGATTGAAAACAAACTCGATGATTGAATCTTGATGTGATGGAGAGGTCAGTAGAGTAAAGGTGTTGATATGACGATTCTTTTTACCGTGGGAAATGGACTCCGTCACTTCGTAAACGCCATGTTGCTTGCGAATTTTCTCTCTAGCAATTGCCAGCATCTCACCGGTCATATCATCGATATCGAACTGAATGACGCAAATCTGTTGGCTGTCGAGTTGTGCGTTCTTGTTGTTGGATTCGATAACTGTCGCTCGAAGCAAGTTTGCTCGGCTAGGCAGTTTACGTTTTCCAAATCCATAACCTACTTTACTGATACTACCTTGAGCGACCGTTTGAGAGGGTGATAACCACGCTAAGATAGCAGCGCCAGTAGGGGTGACTCTTTCACCCTTTATCCCGTCATCGACGACGTTAAATCCCTTTAGTAACGTTAACGTGGCTGGAGCAGGTACAGGGATTTCACCATGAGCACAAACAACCGTTCCACCTCCCCAAGGGATATCAGAGCATGACCAAGAGGTGGCTTTTGAATGCACAATGAGCCAACTGGCTGAAACAATGTCGATGATACAGTCCCACGCGCCAACTTCATGGAAGTGGACATCTTCTACGCTTTTGCCATGAATTCCAGCTTCTGCTTGAGCGAGAAGTTGGAAAATGCCAATCGCATTTTGTCTTACTTGGTCTTCAATGGAGACAGTTTCCAGTAATGCCTTGATGGTTTTCCAGCTTCTATGTTCACCATGATGGTGATGGTGATGGTGATGGTGATGGTGATGGTGGTCTGTACTGGAGTTGGTTTCCTCTACATGAAAGCGCTGGCCACTCAAGCCTTTATCCATAGTATCTTCGACCCAGTAATCGACTTGGGTCTGCTCTCTTACCACTTCTAGTGCTTCGAACAATGGTTGTTTTAACTCAGGAGAAGCATGCAGCATGGCTGCGGTGAACATATCTCCAGCGATTCCGCCGATGATGTCTAAATGGATATGCATTGTGGTTTCTGGCCTTTTAACGGATCTTTTAAGTAATCAACGTATAGAATTAATCTGATATGTTAGATACTTTATGGGTTTGCGTTGACTGATTCTAGTAATTGTTGGTCTTTGTTTATTTTGATTTTTGATTGTGTGATCGGCTTCTTTAAACAAGAAATTAGTTTGAATTTGTACGGTTGGTATCTGATATGTTAGTCTCGTAATTGAGACAGGTTACTGTCATTGAAATGAACGTCTCGTTGATAACAAGGTTTGGTTTATGAAGAGAATAGGGATTGCAACACTTATGATGTCGCCAGCGATGGCTTTGGCTCACCCAGGGCATGCAGAGAGTGGTTTTTGGTCGGGTTTTATACATCCGTTTACCGGTTTGGATCATTTGGCGGTCATGTTCGGACTCGGTGTTTTGTGTCGTGTCTTTTTCTCTTCCAGCAAATTATTCCATAAGATGGTTTTGGGAATATTGATTGTAAGTCTGTGTGTTGGCGCTGCTTTGGCGAATATGGGCTTAATGATCCCAATGCTTGAGTCGATAATTTTATTGTCAGTTCTGTTTGTTGGTGCTTCGCTTGTGTTTGGTGGGTTAGTCCGCTCTCCGAGTAAGTGGGCTGTTTGCGGGTTAGCTGCGCTAGCGACCTTCCATGGATACGTACATATTTTGGAAAGTTCAGTAGGTCATGGGCTTGGCCTGTATACACTGGGCTTTGTCTCATCTAGCGCTATGTTGTACATAGGTGGGCAGGTACTTGGGCAAAAAATGCTGCGTGCAACGAACAATAAACGTTACTGCGTGGTTTCTGGGGGAGGGTATATCTTGTTAGCGTTGCTACTTGGCCTTTAAAAGAAATCGCCAATCTATGCGCTAGCTAAATAGTTGATTAAATTTGTGATGTATCAGTATGCACCCCATCACGAATTTGAATCTTATACGTATTTGTCGGTCGCTCCATACTCTATTTGTTGCTGAGAATAGAGTCAGTTTAAGGTAGACTGACGAGATCTGAATTTTAGTGTTGAGGTATCGAGATTGAAAGCTATCACTCGCCCAAAAAGTTTAACGGAAAATGTGGCAGAGAGCTTACGCCAATCAATAGTGAGTGGTGAGTTAAAGTTGGGCCAACCTCTTTCTGAAGCATCTCTTTCTGAAACGTTCGGAGTCAGTAAGACCCCCGTGCGTGAAGCGCTGTTTATCCTTAAGCAGGAAGGATTAATCGATATCATTCCTCAAAAAGGAAGTTTTGTTTTCCAGCCTGATGAACAATCAATCATTGAGCTTTGCAATTTTCGCGGTTATCTAGAGCCAATTGCATTAGAAGAATCGATGCGAAATGATTCACAAGCTTTCTTGGAAAGTTTAGAGATTAGCATCGTGAAAATGGAGCATAAATTTAGAAACCGTGACTACCAAGCATTCCTATTGTTAGATGGCGAGTTTCATGAGTCGTTTTTTAAATTTTGTGGAAACTCTCTGCTTCAAAAAAGTTATCAATTAGTGCAGTTCCACATCGGCGCTATTCGCAGCCATTTGACCACGACAGATGACGCGTACGGAGAGATTTTAGAAGATCACCGTCGTATTTATCAGCTGTTGAGCTCTGGCGAAATTGCGGAAGCGCAATCTATGTTGCGAAAGCATGTTCTAGACATTAAGGCGCTTATCGATGCTTGCGTGTTGCAGTAAGTAAAGCTGTTTCCCGTTATCAAAGACGAAAGAGAGGGCTGAATAAAGCCCTCTCTTTTCAATTTTTCCGGTTTGCGTCCTCACGACTCTTGCCACAGCCCTAAAAACATACTGCACAAATACAAGCGATAGACTTGCGTAGTTTTGCTACCCGATTACTTGGGTGCGTTTCTTTGTGAAGGGTCGCGTTGAAATGCTTCAATGAGTGAGTTTGGGTCTAGGTTTTCACGTTGCTGCTTGGTGCCCTCTGCCCACCATACGAGCTGAGCCATGGTTCGATTCATATAACTGTCCCACTCCTTCTGCGCTTCCTCACTATGTGCTTTGCCTTCATCGTTAAACACCTTCGCGGCGTTTGGAATATGTATCATTGCTGAAACGGGTAAACAGCCCAGCTCTGAAAGAAACGTTCGCATAGATACGGCCGCTCTAGCGCCGCCCCACTGACCTGCAGAATAGGTAACGATGGCACTTGGCTTATAAGAAAACAGCGAGCTGCCGAAATGATTGAGAAGGTGCGCTAAAGCAGGGCTCATAGAATGATTGTACTCGGGGGAGACCATCACATAGCCATCAGCTTCCGCGATTTTATCAGCAAGCTGTTTTAGGTCGGCGGGAACTTGTTTTCGGCTATAGGCAAACTCGGGTTTGAAAATTTCACCTAGATCGAGAGTTAGTGGGTCGATGATTTCTACATTGTGTTCGGGGTAAGCGCGATTAAGGAGTGACTCGCAGGCCTGGCTGATTCTTGCTCCTAGCCGAGCTGGGCTAGGGGGAGTGCTTTCACGAACCGAACCCAGAAAAACCAAAAACTTCATTCTATAGACTCCTTTTACCTAAGTGATTATCGAGTATACAAAAAAAGGGGCGTTTTGCCCCTTTTAGAAATGTTTCGAACAGCTATGCTGCTTTCACAAGATTATCCGTCACAAAGGCGCGATTTCTCACCATCAGCCACATCAAGCCGCCAATCACACCAATACATAGTTGGATCATGCCAAGGTTGGCAATCAGTGATTCTGGTCGAATCGATACCAACAGCATGCCTGCTGAGCCGCAAATCATGGCAAAGAACTGAATTAGCGCGACTGCGGAGCCGGTGTCTTTGTCTTGTTGATCAAGCATTAGGTTGGTCGCTGGAACACGCATCATAATTACCATGAGCGTTGCAGGGGCGCAAAGTAGCGCGAATGCCCATGGAGACGTATCACCGAAGGTAAGTGTCATAACACCAACGGCAACCAATACGGCAAAGCACCCTGATATGACGTTCTGCACGGCGATGTGGCGTGAAAGCTTCATATAAATGGTTGGGCCAAAAGAGGCGACGATGGCATTGAACGAGAAGAAATAGCTAAACTGCTGTTCGGTTAGACCAAACCCGTTGATGTAGATGTAAGAACCCGCCGCGAGAAAACCCATCAAAGCCATAGGTGCGATGGAGAAAATGCACAACAGAATCACAAAGCGCGGGTTTTGAATCACGACACCAAGACGAGTCCAAGATCGCACTAATGAACCTGTGTAGCGGCTTTCTAAGGTCTCTTTGTAGCAAAACGCTAACAGTGATGCACATGCACCAAAAATCGCGAGCGTAACAAACATCATTCGCCAAGAGGCGATTTGCAGCAAAAATGCTCCTAATACGGGCGCTACCATAGGGGCAATGATCACCAGTGACATAATGGTGGCCATGATGCGCTCGCGTTCTCTACCTTCAAACATATCTTTAACGATGGCGGTCGACACCACCGTGATGGCACTGCCCGCAAAGGCTTGCACAACGCGTGAGGCGATAAGGTGTTCAATGCTGCCAGAAAGCGCACACAGAATACTGGCCAGCATATAGCTACCAATACCAACCAGCAAAATGGGTTTGCGGCCAAATTTTTCACTCAGTGGTCCCCAAAACAGAAGACCAACGGCGTAGGTGATGAAATAGCTACTTAATGTCAGGTTGACCATGGACTCGGTGGTATTAAAGACATCGACCATAGTGGGCAGGGCAGGCAGGTACAAATCAATCGTCAGAGGGGGAAAGGCGCTGATAATGACGAGGAAAAATAGGGTGCCTTTTGATCCCAGCACGGGTTGAGGTTGTTTCAAGCTTAAATCCTTCAAGTTGAGAATGTATTGAAGAGCGATAGAACGCATGCGTCAACTAAGGCTGTGAAAGGAAGTTAGTTGACCAAGTCAACCAATTCTATCGTTATTCATTGTTAAGTCAACTAACGTATTGGAAAGCTTATCTATCGCTCTCTCCGGCTCTAAATTATTTTTTTGACATGAGCGTGCGCTCATTGAATTTCATGGGGGTTAGCATGCTGAAATGACCCCTTAAATTGGCTATTCTGCATGTGTTTAAATTGTTGTTTTTAATGAATATTTATTATTAGTTTCAGGTTGCCCTCAATGTTATGCTCCGTAAACCAATCGTGAGGAACACAGTGCCTTTTGGGGCAGCAGCACATATATCGAGAAACTATGTATCAAAGTAATTCGCACTACCAAGACAAAACCTTTCATCAACACGACTTTTCACGGCAGGATTTATCGCAGTCTTCGTTTTCCAACTGCCAGTTCTACCAATGTGACTTTTCTCGTGCTGACTTATCTGATGCGAGCTTCGAGCATTGTAAGTTTATTGATCGTAGCGACTTGGAAGGCTGTCACTTCGATTACGCTAACCTCAAGGATGCCAGTTTCAAGAACTGTCAGTTGGCGATGAGCAATTTTGAGGGAGCGGAGTGTTTTGGAGCCGAGTTTAGAGAGTGTGACCTCAAAGGCGCTAATTTTGCGAGGGCGAGATTTGCCAATCAAGTCAGCCATACCATGTATTTTTGCTCGGTGTTCATTACTGGTTGTAACTTGTCTTACGCCAATTTTGAGCGTCAAGTCATTGAGAAATGTGATTTGTTTGAGAATCGTTGGATTGGCGCTAATTTGCAAGGTGCGTCGCTGAAAGGTTCCGATTTAAGTCGCGGCGTATTTTCGCCTGATTGTTGGGATCAATGTCGCCTCCAAGGTGCCGATCTATGCCATGTGGATCTAGAGGGACTCGATCCAAGGCGCATCGACTTAACCGGTGTAAAGATCTGTGATTGGCAGCAAGCCCAGCTGCTCGAACCGCTCGGTTTAATTGTGATGCCAGCCTAAAAGCTTTGAAGCAAATCAGCCAAATAAACAATGGATTAACTACAATTATAGTGACAATCGGTCCAGTACAAGGATGCAGTATGAAAAGAGTGATCGTCGCGGCCATCACCGCATTGACGGTAGCGGGGTGCAGTCAGCCAGAGAGCCAAGCCAAGCAGTCGCTAGCCATTACACCGCAAAATATCGCCGGAGCGTGGCAGTGCGAATATAAGCTAACGGACATCAAATCCAAGGTGCATGTCGCATATGGAGAGAATGGTGAGTTTAGTGGTCGTGTGTTCCTAAATTATCCTGTGACGACTGGAAAAGGTGCGGTCAAAGTTGAGTTGGTTACCGGGGGCAGTTGGCAGCTAGACGGGACAATGCTGACAGAGCGTTTTGAGGTACTAAGTATGGCGACAGCCAATTCGAATGGTAATGAGTTATCAGAACCATTAGCCGAGGCGCTGCGCGAGTATCAAGAGCTCACTACCGAAGTACTGGAGGTATCGGCAACCACCATGACACTCAAAGAAATGACTGGTGAGCAGACTCAATGCTCTCGACGTGCAAGTTAATGCTTCTTTCTAGTCTATGTACGCAATTAGATTAATGTATATTTTATAAAATCATTTTTTGACTCTACCAGTCCCAGTATCTGAAACCAAATTGGCGTGATGTTAATAAAATGTTTCTGATTCTGGGGTTGGTGTCTAGTTTGGTGAATGTTCCAGTGCGGTGAAAAGCGCACTTTGAAACGACTGCTATTTGCAAAAATTGCTATTGGAAACCATAGCAAATCGCAGCTTGCTTACACAACTAGACCAAAGAGACAAAAATAAATGGAATTGAACAAACTTTCTCTGGCCTTGGCAGCGTCCTTGGTTAGTTTCTCTGCGCTGGCGGATACAGCGCCAGTACCTCAAGTCATTGATGCCGACCACCATCACGCTCATGAAAGTGATGACCATAATGACAACCTAGATACCGGCCCGTCTCAAGAGCGGGCAATCACCATTAATCCTCAACCACAAGTTATGACATTTAGTGTCCAAGCTGTGGCTGAGTGCGATGTGTCCTCTTTCGCGACATCAAACAGCCAAACCCTTATCAATGAGCTGAAAACCCAAGGTGCGGAGTGCGTAAATGACTTGTTTTCCGCTGACAGTCAAATTCAAATCGACGCCTTCAGTTCCAACAATATGTATTACGTGGCCAAACACGCCACTGAACTGGCTAAAACCTATTCCGGAACCGGCAGCGATGAGCTGGAAGCGTTGTTTCTGTATTTGCGTGCAGGCTATTACGCTGAGTTTTATAACGACGGCGTCAGCCTCACTTCTTGGGTAACGACAGCGGTCAAAGAAGCGGTCGATACCTTTGTGGCCAACACACATTTCTATGCCAGCAATGATGCGCACGGCAAAGTGTTGGCAGAAGTGATCACCACCATGGACAGCGCTAGCCTGCAACATGAATATTTAGACGTTATCGAACAGTGGTTAGCTCGCTGGAACGATGATTATGCTCAGCACTGGAATATGCGTGATGCGGTTAATGGTATTTTCACTATTTTGTATCGCGGCCAGTGGAGCAGTGCTTTTAAAACCGCTATTGGTGGGCGAGAGTCTTTAGTGCGCAATCTGGCAGCGTTCGCAAAAGACAGTGCCAAACTCAACTCCCAATCTGAGTTTATGGCTGTCAATGCTGGCCGTGAATTGGCGCGTATGACGCAGTACACCAATACTGCCATCACCCCAGTGGTTACATCAGAGCTCTCCGCCTTATTTGACCAATACACTATGTATGGCAACGGAGATTCAGTGTGGCTTGCTGCGGCGGATGTTGCCAGCTACTACGCGGACTGCGCTGACTATGGCATTTGCGGCTTTGAAACCGAGCTTAAAGGTCTGGTATTGAGCCAAAATTACACCTGTAGCGATACAATTCGTATTCTCTCTCAAGATCTGACCCTTACGCAGCAGCAAGCTGCGTGTGACAAGATGGGTTTTGAAGAAACGCATTTTCACTTTGAATTAGAAACCGGCAATCAACCCGTTGCTGACGATTACAATACCCAGCTTCAAGTTAATATCTTCAACTCCAGTACGGATTACCGTAAATACGCTGGCCCCATCTTTGGTATCGATACAAACAACGGTGGCATGTATCTAGAAGGCGACCCTTCGGTGCAGGGCAATGTGCCCAATTTTATTGCCTATGAAGCGAGTTATGCCAACCCAGATCATTTTATCTGGAACCTAGAGCATGAGTATGTCCATTACCTAGATGGTCGTTTTGATTTATATGGCAACTTTTCGACACCGACTGAGAAAGTGGTGTGGTGGAGTGAAGGGGTGGCAGAGTACATCTCAAAACAAAACGACAACCAAGCGGCGCTGGACACCATTGCTGATGGCAGCGCGTTTACCCTGCAAGAGATATTTGAAACCACCTACGACGGTTTTGATGTCGACCGAATCTATCGTTGGGGTTACTTAGCGGTAAGGTTTATGTTTGAGCGCCATAAAGAAGAGTTAGCGCACATGCTGGTGGAAACCAGGCGCGGTGATTGGACTGCTTACAAAGGTCACGTCAATCAGTGGGCAGTGCAATATCAAAGTGAATTTGAACAGTGGACACAGCAATTGATTGGTGGAGTGCCGGTGCCCGATGTGTGCAGTGGTAATAACGCTACAGGCAGCGGCCGCGTTACGGCTGGTGAGGCGATTTGCCTTTCTTCAAGTGCCCCGCTGTGGCTCAGTGTTGAGGCGGTCAATACCAGTAGCAGTATCGCGATTTCAACCGCACACGGTAGTGGTGATTTAACGCTTCGTTATAGCAACCAAGGCTGGCCAACAGGCTCGGCTTCGGATGTGGTCTCTGCGCAGCTTGGTAATGGCGAGTGTATTGTATTGGATAAGCAAGATAATTATTGGGGCTACATTCAAGTCTCTGGTGAGTACAGTGGTGCATCGCTGATCGTTGAGTTGGATACGACGGAATGTCGACGTTAGTTGTTGTGTGAATGGTTCAATCCCAGCTGCACTTTGGCTGGGATTTTTTCTATAACGCGTTATTGCATATTTTCAAAGTAAGCTAAAAATTCTCGCGTATCCTTTTGAAACAGCGGCAGCGCCATCGCAATTTGCTCATCACTCCAGTCCCACCAAGCTAGCGCCTCTAAACGAGATCCAAAGCTGTCATCCTCAAATCGTGGGCGCAGGACTCGCGCCGGATTACCGACCACAATCGAGTAGGCCGGGACATCTTTTGTCACTACACTTCCCGCCCCAATAATCGAACCGTTTCCGACAGTGACACCAGGTAAAATAATTGCACCATGACCTATCCAAACATCATGGCCGATCACGACTTTGTCTTCTTCACGCCAACTGAACACTTCGTCATCTAATACCGATGGGTTTTCTCCCAAACCGTACTTACCAGGACGATAAGTGAAGTGGTGCAATGTCGGTCTCCACCATGGATGATTGCTTGGATTGACGCGAACAGTAGCGGCGATGGAAGTGAATTTACCCACTTCGGTAAACATTAAATTGCAATCATTTTGGATATAACTGTAATCACCTAGGGTGACATTATTTAACACACATCGCTGAGCAACTTCAGTCCAGCGACCGAGTTCCGTGCGATGTAATTGGCTGCACGGCGAAACGCTCGACTCGGCAGAGAGGGTTGGTGAAAGAGGCTGACTCATAGTTGGATCTCCTGTCCGTCCTGAAGAAGTTGAAAGCTGTCAGAAAAACACTGCGGGTGTTGCTTAGCCCAAAGTAAAACGGTGTGACCTAAATGCATTAGGCCAATGCGCTCACACTGGCATTGCTCAGCGATGGTTTGTACTTGGTAGATATCGTTGTGGTTATTGCTAAGCCTTGTGTGCTCGCATTCGATAGGGGGAAAACTGCAATCGGTCACAATCCAGTTTACAGAGCGTCGTTTAAGCCACTCTGTCGTCGCGTCAGGCAGGCCATTGGTATCGGTCAGATAAGCGATGCAGCGGCCATTAAGCTCAAAGGCATAGCCCATGCAAGGTCGAGAGTGATTGAGGGGAAGTGGCGTGATGGTGATGTCTTGCCACATAAAGGATTGAAACGGCTGTGAACGTTGCGAAAAGTCCAATATACCGGGGTACTTGTACAAGTCATCACACCCTTGCTCATCCTCTGGTGCATGCACAGGAATAAGCGCGCCCTTGCCCCAGCGAAGATCAAATAAACTGTGCACATGGTCCATATGGAAATGTGTTAACAGAATCTTATCGATCGACCCGGATGGAAAGCGATCCAGAAGATCGGGGGCATTGGCATCTAGTAGCAGCTTACGGCCATTGTGTTCAATATAGGCTGAGCTTTTCTCACGTCGTAGGGTTCTATCCTGCCTTGCTTCGGCACATATTTCGCAGTCGCAGCCCCAAACTGGCACCATGGCGCTGTTCCCTGTACCCAACATGACAAGTTTCATTACGACTTCCCTTCAAGCTGAAAACGAATGTCGCGGAACTGCTTAGCGCTGGATTGCACGTCGCCGCTGTTATCAATAGGGTAAAAACCCTCTTGTTCCGATAAGCAAAATTCGCTGGCGCGCTGTAACCTGAGTTCAATCTCTTCGATGGATTCACGCCCTCGGTTTTGCAATCGAGTTCGCAGTACATCTAGCTCGACATTGACCACAATCGGAACCAGATCTGAGCCAAAACACTGCTGCGCTTGAGACAGTTCCGCACGCGAGCCGTTCAGTAAGACAGAAAAGCCTTTATCGAGCCAGGTCTTCACTTCTAGTCCCACGCCGTAGCAGAGGCCATGGGCTTGCCAGCTCATGGCAAATAGTCCTTTCTGCTGTCTAGATAGGTATTCCTGCTTACTTACTGCAATATGGTTTTCACCACCGGCACCGAAGGGACGCGTGATATAGCGATGAGCAACGATAATATCTTCAGGGTGATCGGTGCGAATGGCATTTATCAGGGTATCTTTGCCCGCACCTGAAGGCCCTATCACGTAGTAAAGTTTGCCTTTGCGCTTGGTAGACGCGTTGGCGAAGTCCACAGTAGGTGAAAAAGAAGCATCCGAGGATGCTTCTAATAGTGTGCTAATAGTCATCGGCTAAAACACCTTTTTACCTTGTCGCCAAACACGAGCCACCAACGGATGCCCATCCACTTGCTTCGCCAGCACCAGGTCAGCACGCTTTCCTTCCGCAATCACACCGCGATCATCAAGGCTCAATGCTTGCGCCGGGTTCTTGGTGACCAGTTGAACAGCTTGTGGAAGTGTTAAGGTGTTGCGCTCATCCCATGATAATTTGTAGATACCTTCGAGCAGACTCATTGGATAATAGTCTGACGATAGGATGTCTAATACACCGTGAGAAGCTAATTCGTGCGCAGCGACATTGCCGGAATGAGACCCTCCGCGAACCACATTAGGAGCCCCCATGAGCACTTTCAGTCCAAGTTCATGAGAGCGTTTCGCCGCTTCCACTGTCGTTGGGAACTCTGCGATCACCATGCCTAAGTCTTTTGACTCTTGAACATGAGCCGTCGTCGCGTCATCGTGGCTTGCTGTTGGAATGTTGTGTTCGCGACACTGACGACAGATTTCATTGCGGTTTTGCGTCGACCAACGTTCAGAAAGCGCTACTTGCTTCTTCTCAAACGCCGCCATTTCACTGTCTGTTAGATTGTGTTTGCCCTGATAGTAAGTGCGGTACTTTTCTACATCGACAAACTGGCGCTGACCAGGTGCATGATCCATCAAAGAAACCAACTGAACTTCCGGTAAATCGACGTACTTTTCAAACATACCAACAGTGCTTTCATGGGGCACTTCGCAGCGAAGGTGAAGTAGGTGTTCGGCACGCGTTAGATTACGTTTTTGGCTATCCACCACAGTGTTGATGAACAGATCCAAGTTGGTTTGACGCTTCTCATCTCGAAAATCACCCAGCGCCACCGCATCTAGCACTGTGGTAATGCCTGAGCCAATCAACTGAGTATCATGCGCACTCATCGCCGAGAAAGGCGGCCAATCCACTTTTGGTCTCGGCGTGAAGTACTGTTCTAGGTTGTCGGTATGCAGTTCAATAAAGCCCGGCATGAGAAAGTCACCTTCTCCGTCATAGGCGCCTGTTACCTGGCTTTGTGAATCTGACATGCTAACGATTTTGCCGTCACGAAGCTCTAATGAGCCTTTTACTACTTCGTTCTCAAGAACCAAATTTACATTGGTGATAATCATGCTGCTTTCTCCCGTTATGCGCATGCTGAGATAGGGTTTGATTGAGTATTGCTTTGCTCAGACTGTTGAGAGGCATCGTTTTGTTTCTTCACGTCATACAAACGATCCGCCACCTGATCTCGAGTCGCTTCATCGTGGAAAATCCCCACAATGGCAGAGCCGCGCTCTTTCGCTTCTTGAATCAGATTCACCACAACCGCACTGTTAGTAGCATCTAACGACGCCGTTGGCTCATCTAGCAGCAGAACGGGATAATCGACGATAAAGCCTCGAGCAATATTCACGCGCTGCTGCTCACCACCGGAAAATGTGGCTGGCGCCAAGTTCCAAAGGTGCTCTGGTACATTTAGACGAGTCAGCAGTGTTTTCGCTTTTTGCTGGGCTTGATCGCGGCAGCCACCCATTTCTAACATTGGCTGCATCACGACTTCCAATGCGCTAATACGAGGGATGACGCGCAAGAATTGACTGACCCAGCCAATGGTATGCTTGCGAACATTGATGATTTCACGCGGCTGCGCCTTAGCAATATTGACCCAGCGCCCTTGGTGCTCGACTTCGATGTCGCCAGTATCCACAAGGTAATTGGCGTAAAGTGCCCGTAGCAAAGTGGATTTCCCTGAACCGGAGCGGCCATTAAGCACCACACACTCGCCACTCGCGACGCTAAAGTTGGCGTTGTTAAGAACATCCAAGGTAATGCCATTTTGGTTATGCAGAACAAAGGTTTTGCTTACATTGGAAACGATGATTTTTGTTTCTGTTGTCATGATAGAAATTCCTTTATTCAGTCATCAGTTCTGCAACACGGAAGAAACCAGTAGTTGGGTGTAAGGGTGCTGTGGGTCATCAAGCACTTGGTCTGTTAGCCCAGTCTCTACCACTTCACTGCGACGCATCACCATGAGTCGATGAGCCAGTAAACGGGCCACCGCTAGATCATGAGTGACGATAACCACCGCCAGTTCCAGCTCTGTGACAAGGCGGCGTAATAGGTCGAGAAGTTTTGCCTGTACCGATACATCCAATCCGCCAGTTGGCTCATCCATAAAAATCAGTTTCGGATGCGTGACTAAGTTGCGAGCAATCTGCAAGCGCTGCTGCATACCACCAGAGAACGTCGTTGGCATGTCATCAATTCGGTCTTGAGGAATTTCTACATCAGTGAGCCACTTTGTTGACGCAGTTCGAATGTCGCCGTAATGACGCTCGCCCACGGCCATTAAACGTTCACCAATATTGCCGCCAGCAGACACGCGGCCGCGCAGTCCATCCATTGGGTGTTGGTGCACAACGCCCCACTCAGTGCGCAGTAATTGGCGACGCTGACTCTCTGCCATCGAATAGAGATCTTCAAGTTGAGTCACTTGGTCTTCTCCGCGACCGCGGATGTAAAGCACCTCACCGCTGTCTGGCGTTTGGCGACCCGACAGTGATGTTAGTAAGGTACTTTTGCCTGAACCGGACTCGCCCACGATCCCTAGTACTTCGCCGGGGTACAAATCAAACGAGACATTGGTAAAGCCTTTTCCAGGTGCGTAAAGCTTGGTGAGGTTACGAACCGACAATAGTGGCTGCTCACTTATCTTTGAAGCGTTGGTATCAAATGTCGGCTGTTCTACCGCTAACGTGCTCATGCGTAACTCTCCGTTTCCTTAGCATGGGTGGTGTGTTGTTCTACTTGCTGTGAACAGTAATCAGTGTCAGAACAAACGAACATATGATTGCCTTTGTCATCCATAACAACCTCGTCAAGGAAGGTGTCCGTAGCGCCACAGATGGCACACGGTTCATCCCATTGTTGGATTTCAAATGGATGATCTTCAAAGTCCAGACTTTTCACTTTGGTATATGGCGGAATGGCATAGATTCGTTTTTCACGACCTGCACCGAACAGCTGAAGCGCCGCCATATTGTCCATTTTGGGGTTATCAAACTTAGGGATCGGAGAAGGATCCATAATGTAGCGATCGTTGACGCACACCGGATACGCGTAGGACGTGGCAATATGACCAAATCGTGCGATGTCTTCGTAGAGTTTGACGTGCATTATCCCGTACTCTTCCAGTGCGTGCATTTTGCGCGTTTCCGTCTCTCTCGGTTCAATAAAACGCAGTGGCTCTGGGATTGGCACTTGGTACACCAGGATCTGGTCTTTATCGAGGGTGATTTCTGGAATACGGTGACGCGTTTGAATGATTGAGGCGTCTACGGTTTTCTCGGTGGTTTTCGCGCTTGCCACAGACTTGAAAAACTCTCGAATGGAAACCGCGTTCGTTGTGTCGTCGGCACCTTGGTCAATCACTTTTAGCGTGTCGGTTTGACCGATGATTGCTGCGGTGATCTGAACCCCCCCGGTTCCCCAGCCGTAGGGCATTGGCATTTCACGGCCACCAAATGGCACTTGATAGCCCGGAATCGCAACCGCTTTGAGTAGAGCGCGACGAATCATACGTTTGGTTTGTTCATCAAGGTAACCGTAGTTGTAACCGGTTACACCTTGCGCCGGAGTATGGGTTGATACTTGGCTCATGACTGGCTCTCCTGGTTTTTCTCGCCTTGTGACTGAGTGAATTCATCATGCTCTTTGTGCATCTTACGAAGTAGCTCTAGCTCTGCTTGGAAGTCTACGTAGTGCGGCAGTTTCAAGTGAGAGACAAAGCCCGCAGCTTCTACGTTATCTGAATGCGACAACACAAATTCTTCGTCCTGAGCTGGACCATCAACGGCTTCGTCATACTCTGCCGCCTGCAATGAACGATCAACCAGCGCCATCGACATCGCCTTGCGCTCAGTCGAGCCAAACGTCAACCCATAGCCGCGAGTCAGTTTGGCTTTTTCTGTCTTGCTTCCCACGAAACCATTGACCATTTGGCACTCGGTTAGCTCAACCTCACCAATATCAATGGCAAAACCAAGCTCCTCAGGCACCACGCTTAAATCGCAGAAACCGATGCGGATTTCACCTGCAAATGGGTGATTTCGGCCATAACCGCGCTGCGTTGAATAGCCGAGCGCCAGCAAAAAGCCTTCATCGCCTCGAACCAAGTTCTGTAATCGCGCGCTGCGATCACACGGATAGTTCACCGGATGCATGGTGATATCTTCTGGGGTTTGTTGGTTGTCTTCTTCAGTCGTCATCAAGTCGAGATTTTCAAGAATACTCATCACTTGAGGGCAAGTTTCCATCGCTTGAACATCCGATGTGTCGAGTTGAGGTGCTTCACCCTCAGCAATCAAACTAAAGTCCAGCAGACGGTGGGTATAGTCATACGTTGGACCTAATACTTGTCCGCCTGGCAGGTCTTTATAGGTAGCGGAGATGCGGCGCTCAATGCGCATTTCACTGGTGTTTACTGCCTGAGAAACTGAAAGGCGTGGCAACGTGGTGCGATAAGCACGCAGTAAGAAGATCGCTTCTACTAGATCGCCGTTTGCTTGCTTTACAGCCAGCGCGGCTAATTCACGGTCATAAATGCCACCTTCCGTCATCACACGATCAACGCTACCTGAGAGCTGTTCGCTGATTTGTGCCACTGTCAGTTCTGCTAATTCGGTATTGCCACGACGTTTTTTAGCCTGTAACTGATGGGCGTTGTTAATGGCTTTCTCACCACCTTTTACTGCTACATACATGAGTTCACCTCAACAAGTGTGGTTCGTGGTAGGCAGGCAATGATCTCGTCGCACACTAAGATCAAATCGATACCAAGTGGAAAGGCAAAGTGCTCTTGGCGTTCTTGTAAGAAGTGCTGAAATTCCTGAGCGACCACGCCAATGTGCAGCGCCGATTGTGATTCGATACCCGGTCCTGATAGCGTAAGCGTGATGCCACCTTTAGATGGATTCTCTACAGTACCATTGCTTAAGCTGCCTAGCTCAACGATGACCGTCGTAGATTGATCAGGGTACTCTTCGCAGCCAAGGCTAAATGTTGCTTTGTTCCAATCAAAGTCAGCCAAATCTTGCTCCGCTATCACAGCAAAGCTGGCACTGTTTTGTGTTTCGGTAACGGGACTGCCACAGTGAAAGCGAATGTTTTCGAGAATGGCGGCGTCTTTTCGGTATGACTCTGACAGCCAGATCGGCGTGGCATTGTCGCTTAAACTCAACAAGGTTTGTGTTGCTGCTTTATGCATCGAGCCAAAGCCTTTGCTCATATCTAGAGCGACGCTCTCACCTGGCTCAGACATCGCCTTAAGCAGCAATCTAAAGCACTGCTGGCTGTCGTGGACTGCATCTTTAAATGCAGTAGTAATTGTGGTCATTATCTCTGCCTTACTTGGTTAATTCGTTAAACCAACTTTGTTCATGTACCTTGAATCAATCTTCACCGCGTACCATGGTGAAAAAGTCCACCTTACTGGTCGCCACTTCTTTTGCTCTGAGCTGCTGCTGTTCTTGCTTCATCGCCGCCAAAGGCTCAACGACCATGCGCATTAACTGCTCATGGTGTGATTGGGTCTGTAGTAGGCCATCAATGACGGCGGCTAGCTCTGCTTGGGCTTTATTGCGACCGCGCAAGTAGCTGTAACCCATCTCCCCACTGTCCAATTTGACGACAGCTCGAGTGATCGTGGCATCGCCCATATTGAACTCACGACCGCTTCCCCCCATTCGAGCGCGGACTTGTGCCAACCCGATCTCTGGTTGACGTACCATTTGGTAACTCGCTTCAATCTTGGTTGAGTGCCACAGTTGCTCTAATTCGCTCTGCTGACTTTGTGCCAATGTTGACATCCAGCTTGCTCTCTCGCTGACAGCTGTCATTTAATGCTCCATTACTATTTCAGTTGTGTCGGAACGGCTATTGGAGGTCGAAAACTCGGCCACCAAGTTGGTTCCCTTGATAACGTTCTTGGTTTTAACTCTTAGAATTGGTGTACTTGATGTAATTTGCAGCAGTCGGCACTCTTCACCCGTTGGTGTTTTTGCACCCACACGGGTTTCTTTGCGCTCGAGCTCTATATCAAGTCCGCGTTTAATAAATTCGTGCAGTGAACCACTCTGGTAGTTCTTCAAAATGCTCCACCACTCAATATTGGCTAAGTAGTGATCAATGATGGTACGAGGGCACTCTTCGGTCTTTCGCAGTGTACGGATATGGATGATCTTGCTGCCCTCAGGGACACCTAAGTTGGTTGCGATGTCTAGCGGTGCGACGAACACTCGATGTTGAATTACCTCGCAGCGTGGCCTTGCACCTTGTTCAATCAGATTTTTGGTAAAGTGCGCACCCGAATGCACGTGATACTCATTAGGTTGCCTTACCACCATATTGCCTTTGCCTTGGTGGCGCTGAACCATGCCAGTATTTACCAGCTCATCAATCGCTCGGCGAAGCGTGTGGCGATTCACATCAAAGCGCTGCGCAAGCTTGCCTTCCGCAGGAAGGTAATCGCCGGGAACGTAACGTTCACGAACTTCCTGCTCTAGTACCGAAGCAATATCTAAGTAGACTGGCATGTTGGCCTCCTTCGCGAGTAAGTTATCTAGACATGTGTTAACCCAAAAAACAGCAAGTCCATTGCTGCTTTTCACATGTGTATGTTTCTCTGATAACGCTACTCTGAAGGGACAAGATGAAAGTTACGTGTCGATTTGTTTGCAGAACTGCAACAATTCAATAGTGTCGATAACTTATCTGTTTGTACTTAAGGGTCTGAATTAATTGAGGTAAACGAGGTTTTCTACTCGCTGATTGCAGACATATATATATCTTGGATTCACATTAACTTGATACGAGATGACAGGATTTTGCAGTGTCATAACCCCACGCAAGTGAAGAAGGCTGTTTTTGTGCCTCCCTACGTGATGGCGTAGCCAGTTGAGAAACCAGCGTAATGATCAAGATGCTTAATTTTGTTCGTCAATAAATTGAGTGAAACGGTGGTATTCACACCTTTATTTCGAATGGTGCATGTTGTTTGTTCATAAAGTAGTCATAAAACTATCCCGAATTCGTCAAAATCCCACGTTCTAATATTCAATCAATAACGACTATTGACTGGAATAATATTTATGGCCATGACCATGCCTGAACTGACAGTTGTATCGGATGCAGACGAGATTGCATCCCCGCAATTGGGTAGAAAGGTTCTTGAAACTCGCGCTTTGACTAAATCTTATCAAGAAGGAAAAGTGGTTCTCGATGGGATCAGCTTTGAGCTTCACGCTGGTGAATTTGTTGCTGTGGTAGGGCGTTCTGGAGCGGGAAAATCGACGTTACTGCATACGTTGAATGGCACCATACCTGCGACGAGTGGCGAAATTTTAAATGTTCACAAAGACCTATCGACAGACAACGTACTGTCGATGTCGAGAAAAGAGATTCGCGAGTGGCGTACTCATTGCGGCATGATTTTCCAAGATTTCTGCTTAGTGCCTCGTTTGGATGTGATTTCCAATGTCCTACTTGGGCGCTTGAGCCATACATCGACGCTTAAGTCGCTACTTAAAATCTTTAGTGATCAAGATAAAGCTCAAGCCATCCAATTGCTGAAATGGCTCAACATGTTGCCTTATGCACTGCAACGAGCAGAAAACCTATCTGGCGGACAGCAACAGCGTGTCGCGATTTGCCGTGCAATGATGCAAAACCCAAAGATCCTTCTTGCCGACGAGCCTGTTGCCTCGTTGGATCCAAAAAATACCGTTCGCATTATGGAAGCACTGCAAAAAGTGAGCAGTGATGGTGTGGCAGTAATGGTGAATCTGCACTCAATTGAACTGGTTCAGGAGTATTGCTCCCGAGTAATTGGTCTTGCTAAAGGCAAGGTGATTTACGACGGGCATCCTTCTGGCCTCAATGATGATGTTTTACATCACCTTTATGGTGATGAGATCGACCAAATCAACTAATCCAATCTGAAAACTGGATAATAAATCTTTAAGGACAAGTGATGAAAAAGCTTCTATCTATTGGTATCGCTGTAGCGTCAGCCATGACTTTCAACGCGAATGCAGCTGCTCCAAGTGAAATCAACCTAGGTATCCTAGGTGGCCAGAATGCAGCAGCTCAAATCGGTGATAACCAGTGTGTTGCTGATTTCTTGAATGCTGAACTGGGTGTGAAAACCAACATTCGTAACTCCAGCGATTACAACGCAGTTATTCAAGGTTTGCTGGGTGAAAAAATCGATTTGGTCATCAACATGTCACCTAAGTCATACGCTGAGGTGTACTTAAATGACCCTAAAGCGGTGGATCTAGTTGGTATCACAGTCGATAACACCGATAACTCTCGCGGCTACCACTCGGTTATATTGGTTAAAGAAGATAGCCCATATAAGTCTATTGAAGACTTGAAAGGCAAGGTGTTCTCTTTCGCTGATCCTAACTCGACTTCAGGCTTTCTTATCCCAAACAACCAGTTAGAAAATACGCTGGGTGGAAACATGGATAATCAATTTGATGGTTTCTTCAAATCGGTCAACTTCTCTGGTGGACATGAGCAAGACATCGTCGGTGTTCTAAATGGTCAGTTTGATGCTGCGGTAACTTGGTCATCAATGGTGGGTGAAGCGGACAAAGGGTACAGCGCTGGGGCATTACTACGATACATGGATCACGACGCTGACCTAATGCAGAAAATCCGCATTATTTGGGAATCGCCACTTATTGCCAACGGTCCAACGATTGTAAGTAACCGCCTAGACCCTGACTTCAAAGACAAGCTTGTATCAGCTGTGAAAAAGTTGGATCGTGAAGACAATGCTTGCTTTAGCAAAGCGGCTGGTGGTTCGCTTCACCTTGAAGAGACAAGTGTTGCTGAATATCAGTCAATTATCGATTTGGTACAAGCGACTAAATTCGCTCAGCGTTAATCCCTTCCCAATACAAAGCTGGTAGGTGCCTACCAGCTTCTTACTTCTACGGTCAATTTCATGCAGTTTGAACAATATTACCAACAGGCTCGCCGCAAGCAGAAGATGGACGCACTTATGTGGTCATCGATGTTTATGCTGCTTTATTTGCTTTCTGGGCATTATGCAGAGTTCAGTCTTTCAACCATTTTGCGCAATGCACCTGCGCTGTTTGACTATATCTACGATACGCTTCCGCAGCTTTCATGGGATGTTTTATTTGCGAGCAGAGACGAAAACGGTCGAGCAGTACCCGGCTCTTTGATTTATTGGGGCTATCGTTTACCTATTCAAATCCCTCTTCTTTGGGAAACGATCAATGTCGCGATTGCTGCGACATTAGTGTCATCCGTTGTGGCAATCATATTGGCGTTTTTGGCCGCCAGTAATGGTTATGCTCCTGCGCCTGTTCGAGTGGCAGTGCGTTCTTTTGTGGCCTTTTTACGCACCATGCCGGAGCTTGCTTGGGCGGTGATGTTTGTGATGGCTTATGGCGTCGGAACCTTCCCTGGTTTCGTGGCTTTGACACTGCATACGATAGGTAGCCTGACCAAACTGTTCTATGAATCTATCGAAACCATTTCAGATAAGCCGGTTCGAGGCCTGACCGCGTGTGGTTCAACACCCGTCCAGCGATTGCGTTTTGGTTTTTGGCCGCAGATTAAGCCAACCGTCCTGTCGTATATATTTCTTCGATTTGAAATCAATTTTCGCTCATCGACCATTCTTGGCTTAGTAGGGGCGGGGGGGATTGGTCAAGAGTTGATGACAAACATCAGCTTGGGTCGACATGATCAGGTCAGCATCACGCTGTTGTTGATCATCCTTGTCGTCGCGCTCATAGACATGACGTCGGGCGTTCTGCGCAAAAAAGTCATCAGTGGAGATGCAAAATGACGGAATTAACGTTAGAGCAAATCAAACAAGAAAATAAAGCGATTTTCTCGCAGCAAAAACGTTATTTGACCATTGTTGCAGTGCTCGCGATCAGCGTTTTGGTGTATTACTTCCTATTCTTTACTTTCTTTGGTGTGTCTTCAAAGCAGTTTGAAATGGGGAATAGCAAAATCATGAGCTATTTCCTGCATATGTTTGTATGGAGAGACTTCTGGGATTGGCCGTTTGCCTATTATTTTAAGCAAATTGCGATAACACTGGCGATTGTATTCGGCGGCACGTTAACCGCATCTCTTGTAGCATTGCCTTTATCCTTTATGGCTGCTCGCAACGTGATGACTGGACCGTTTCGCATTATCGCTACCTTGATGCGTCGTCTGTTTGATGTACTGCGTGGCATTGATATGGCTATTTGGGGCATGATCTTCGTTCGTGCCGTGGGTCTGGGGCCTCTTGCGGGGGTGATGGCGGTGTTTGTTCAAGATTTGGGACTATTCGGCAAACTGTATGCGGAGAGTCACGAATCAGCAGACAATAAGCCGTCCCGTGGGCTAACCGCGCTAGGGGCAAACAATCTACAGAAACATCGTTTTGCCATCTTTACTCAGTCATTCCCGACCTTTCTTGCATTAACCTTGTATCAACTGGAATCAAATACCCGCTCTGCGGCGGTATTAGGTTTTGTTGGCGCTGGTGGTATCGGTTTGGTTTATGCGGAAAACATGCGCTTGTGGAACTGGGATGTGGTGACATTTATCACACTTGTTCTCGTCGCCATCATTATGGGGCTAGATAAGGTGTCGAGCACACTGAGGCAAAAATACATAGTGGGAGAAAATGTCCCGCTGTATGAAAAGCGATAAGTAGCAGTGGGTTAGCCTGTCTTTGGGCTAACCCACCACAAACTCGCCTTTCCCTTTTATCGACAAAACCAAAAAAGCCAGCTTGCGCTGGCAAACCTTTCTTCACTAGCCATCAGAGCTTGCTTTTCATCTGGCTAACACGTGAAAGGAACACGGGAGAGGAAGTGATTAAACCGGATGCGTCGCGCCCTTGAGCCAATCGAGCGTATCGCCAGCAAGATATGGCGATAGCAATTCGAACACTTGTTGATGATAGTTATTGAGCCATGAGCGCTCTGTGGACTCGAGCATTGCTAGGTTTAAAAGATTGGTTGCAATTGGCGCAATGGTGATGGTTTCAAAGCCATAGAACTCACCAAACTCGTTTGAGGTGCGCGGCACTACCTTCATGATGTTTTCAATGCGAATGCCGTATTCGCCTTCACGATAGATACCAGGTTCGTTGGTGATCACCATGCCAAGCTCTAGCGCCACTTCTTTGATGTTTTGAGAGAAGTTTTGCGGCCCTTCATGCACGTTCAAACAGACGCCCACACCATGACCAGTACCACATTTGTAGTCAATGCCATGCTGCCAGAGGACGCCACGAGCAAGGATGTCGAGGTTCGCTCCTGTGGTGCCTTTTAAGAACTGCGCGCTCGTTAGGCGAATGACAGCCTTGAGCACTAGGGTGTAATCGACACGCTGCTGCTCAGTTGGCTGGCCGTAGTGGAAAGTACGGGTAATATCAGTGGTGCCACCCGGATATTGACCGCCAGAGTCGACTAGAAACAGATTGCTTTCATCGACGGTCGCATTGCTTTGTTCGTTGGCAGCATAGTGCATTTTGGCGCCATGTTCTGCAAAGCCTGCGATGGTTCTAAAGCTGTCGGACAGATAGCCGTCAAGCTGCTTGCGGTAGCCTTGTAGCTGCTGCTCTGCTGCGAGTTCTGTCACTTGGCCGCTCGGAACCTGCTGTTCTAGCCAGTGCATAAAGCGCACCATGGCCACACCATCTTGAATCAGGGTTTGTTCCATGGAAGCCAGTTCGATTGGGTTCTTCTGAGCCTTCATTTTGGTGACGACACATGGGGTATCGACTAACGAAATGGTCAGATTAATCGAGCTGGCGAGCAGGCTGTCAGTATTGGTTGAGCTAAAATGAAGCTTGGCTTTGCTCGGTAGCAAGTTGATAGTGTCTGAGACTTTGCCGTAGTCGAGCGTCACAATGCCTGCATCTAACAGCTGCTTTTCAAGCGCGGCATTGATTTTTAATCGGTCGATGAATAAATGGCAGCTTTGTGCAGTAACGAGTAAGTAAGCTTCTGAAATCGGGCAATATGGCGTGTCTGCACCACGAATGTTTAGGCTCCACATGACATCGTCAAGGGTAGAGACCAGTAGTGCTTGCGCGTCCTCATTGCGAAGGTAGTCGCGCAATCGAGTGAGCTTGTCATCCACCGACTCACCGGCATAGGCGATATCATGGCTGAAGATTGGCGCTTGTGGGCGCAGCGGACGCTCTTGCCAAATCGGCGTGAGGATGTCGGCAAGCTCAATGCGAATGCCTTTTGGGGTCAATTCTTGCTCAAGCTGCTGATAGAACGCGTAGCTGATAGAGCGGCCATCGACACCGACCACTGACTGTGTCGGTAGAGTTTGTGCTAGCCATTTGGCAATAGATGGCGTTTCCACTTCTTTTGCTTTGAACAGCGACAAGCTGGTACCAGATAGTTGCTCCTCGGCTTGAATATAGTAACGGCCATCTGTCCATACGCCGCCACCTTGAGCGGTGACCACGGCATCGCCTGCTGAGCCAGTAAAGCCAGAGATCCAACTGCGCGCTAGCCAGTGAGCTGCCGAGTATTCGCTGTTGTGTGGATCATTATTGGTGACGATATACGCGCTGTAGCCACGCTGTTTCATGGCATTGCGCAGAAGAGCTAATCGCTCACAAATTGGGTTCTGTTTCATACAGGGGACGTTCCTAATGTCGAGTGAGTACAAAAAATATGGTGATGCTGGTTACCCGTTTTCGTGGGTGGTTGCTGTCCACATTGCTCCGTTGCATCTGGGCAGCGAGTCCTAAATACGCAGCCGCTTGGCGGGTTGAGTGGAGAAGGTAAATCTCCACTCAAAAGTTGAATGTCGCGCGCTTTGGCGAGTGTTGGATTGGCGATGGGCACTGCGGAAAGGAGTGCTTTAGTGTAAGGGTGTTTAGCCTCATCAAACACTTGCTGATAATGTCCTACTTCCATCGGTTTGCCAAGATACATTACCATCACGCGGTCGCTGATATGTCGAACCACACTCAGATCGTGCGCAATCATGACCAGGGTCAGTCCCATCTCTTTTTTTAAGTCATCGAGTAAGTTAATGACCTGGGCTTGAACCGAAACGTCCAATGCACTGACTGGCTCATCACAGACGACGAGATCAGGATTGAGGATTAGTGCTCTTGCAATGCCGACACGTTGGCATTGACCGCCTGAAAACTCATGAGGATAGCGATTACGCTGGCTTGCCAACAAACCAACTTTGTCCATCATGGCGATGACGCGTCGTTCGACTTCTTGGCGTTTGAGCTGAGGTTCGTGTGTGAGCAGTGGCTCGGCAATGCACTCTGCAATAGTTAGCCTAGGGTTCAAGCAAGCTGAGGGATCTTGGAATACCATTTGAAATTCACGGCGGCGGCGAGCAAGTTCGGCTTTGCCAAATGCGCGCATGTCTTCACCTTTCCAGATGAGTTCGCCTTGAGTTGGCTCGATCAATCTCAGTAGCGCACGCGCTAGCGTTGATTTGCCGCAACCAGATTCGCCGACGATTCCTAAGGTTTCGCCGCGATAAACATCAAGATCAATGCCATTGACGGCCTTGACCACCTTACGTTTTCTGGGGATAAGGTGCTTTTTGACCGTAAAGTGTACTTGCAGATCTTGCGCCGCCATTAGTATCTCTTTGCGTTGCATAGGAACTCCTTAGGCTGACTGAGTCGTTGGTTGATTAAAAAGGGGCGTTACGGTTTGCTGAGCAGCGATATGGCAAGCGATCGCTTGCTGCTGAGATATCGGCGAAAACGCAGGCATGGAGGCGCTACATTCAGGCTTATAGTGTTGGCAGCGTTCTTTGAATGGGCAGCCTTTATGGTTAATCAGTGCACTGGGTGGACTACCTGGAATAGTCGGCAGGCGTTCCATGTCTTCACTTACCGATGGAATGGCGTTGAGCAGTCCTTGAGTGTAGGGGTGTGCTGGGTGAGCAAACAGGCTTTCAGTATCCGCTTGTTCCATGCGGTTGCCACCGTACATAACGAGCACTCGGTCGCACATCTCGGCCACGACGCCCATGTCATGGGTGATGAGCAAAATAGCGGTATTAAACTCATGTTGCAGCTCTCGTAAAAGGGACAGGATTTGCGCTTGCACCGTTACATCTAGCGCCGTTGTTGGTTCATCAGCAATCAATAGTTCTGGACGACATAGCAGCGCCATAGCAATCATTACCCGCTGGCGCATTCCGCCTGATAGTTCATGAGGGTATTGATTAAGGCGAGTCTCTGGAGAAGGAATACGCACGGCATCAAGCATTCGAATTGACTCCGCTTTTGCTTCAACTAGCGACAGTCCTTTGTGAATGATCAGTACTTCGCAAAGCTGCTTACCAATTTTCATGAATGGGTTGAGCGAGGTCATTGGGTCTTGAAAGATCATGCTGATCTTCTCTGCGCGAATGTGGTTGAGCTGACGTTTAGACATCGCCAATAAGTTCTCGCCATGCAAGTTAGCCTCGCCAGACACCTTGCCATTGTGAGCAGTCAGTCCCATGAGCGCGAATACCGATTGGCTTTTGCCTGAGCCTGATTCGCCGACAATACCTAAAGTCTCGCCGGCACTGATGCTATAGCTGAGATTGTTGACCGCCTTGACTGTGCCGTCAGGCGTTGCAAACTCAACGTTCATATTGTTTACCGTTAATATCGTCATAATGTGCATTCCTAGCGGTCTTTAGGATCCAGTGCGTCACGAAGACCATCACCAATGAAGTTAAAACAGAACAAGGTGGCGACCAAAAAAGCCGATGGAAACAGCAGTTGCCACAAGGCCACATCAATAGTTTTTGCGCCTTCGGCAATCAAGATGCCCCAGCTAGTATCTGGCGGTTGAACGCCGAGGCCTAAAAAGCTCAAAAACGACTCAAACATGATGAAACCTGGCACCATTAAAGAGGAGTAAATCATGACAATGCCAAGTACATTTGGCAAAACATGGCGCCTTACTATGGTGAGCCTTGAAACGCCAATAGAGTGCGCTGCTTCTATGAACTCACGTTTTTTAATACTGAAGGTCACCCCTCGCACTACACGAGCGATACCCAGCCAGGAAACCATGCCGATGACGACAAAAATCAGGTAGATGTTGTTGCCAAACAGAGTGACAAAAAGGATCACCATGAACATGAAGGGGACGGAATCGAGAATTTCAATGACTCGCATCATGACGCTATCGACAACACCGCCAAGATAACCAGAGATACTGCCCCAAATGGTGCCGATAACCACCGCGACAAGCGCGCCCATAAAGCCCACCATGATAGAGAGTTGGCCGCCTTTCATGGTGCGAGCGAACAGGTCTTGCCCCAAGTCATCGGTGCCAAAGTAGTGCTGCGAGCTGATTGATGGCTTGCCCAGCTCATACGGGTCTGATACTACGTTCCAATCGATTTCATCATGGCTAAATGGGGTCAGGTGTGGCCCTGCGGTTATGCATAGCACAATAAAAGCCAGCAGATAGATGGAGCTCATGGCAGCACGATTTTTACGAAATCGGCTCCATGCATCTTGCCAAAGGCTGCGACCTTCGACAGCTTCAATTTGACTGGTTTCAATATGGTTGATGACCTGCTCGGACAATTGAGAGGCATCGAGTTTTTTAGTGGTGATCATGGTGCCTCCTAGACGTTAATTCGTGGGTCAATCACTGTGTATAAGATATCGACAATCAAGTTGAACAGTATGGTTAGCGAAGCGACGATAAGTGTGATTCCCATAACCAGCCCATAGTCTCGGTTAAGCGCGCCGGATACAAAGTGCTGACCCATGCCACCAGTACCAAAAAAGATATCGATGATTACCGAGCCGGTGACTACAGCAACGAACGCAGGTCCAAGCATGGCTACGACCGGTATCAAAGACGGACGCAATGCATGATGAAATAGTATGTAGCTGGTGGAGAGCCCTTTTGCTTGAGCGGTACGAATATAGGGTTGGTTCAGCGTCTCTATCATCGCCCCGCGCATGACACGAGCGATACTGGCAACCGATCCAATCGCCAAACTGAGCACCGGCAATACCAAGAATGCCGCCGCGCCATTTTCCCAGCCGCCAGCAGGGAGCCAACCTAAATGAACCGAAAAAATGGTCACTAGCACCGGCGCGAGCACAAAGGCGGGAATCACGACGCCTGTCATTGATAGCGACATCAAAAAATAATCCAAACGACTGTTACGATTTAGCGCCGCCAGTGTCCCTAATATCATCCCGACGGGCACCGAAATACAAAATGACAATACGCCTAACACCGCAGACACAGGCCAAGACTGAGCGACTAACTGAGTCACCGTAAAGTCCTGATAAACAAAACTTGGCCCCAGATCGCCTTGAAGGAAATTTTTGATATAGATGCCGTATTGAATCAAAAAGGGTTCGTTGAGGTGAAACTTCGCCTCGATATTGGCACGCACCACTTCTGGCATTGGACGCTCCATATCAAATGGGCCACCAGGGGCAATGTGCATCAGCCAAAACGAGACCAGGGCGATGAATAGCAGGGTAGGTATGGCGATACAAAGACGCCGAAGGATGTACCACAACATAATCGTCTCCAATATAGAAAAAAGGGCCTACCTACGTGCTATGACGTTGCTGTCAGGTCGACCCAAAATGGGTGTCTTAATGTGCTGTAACGTAGACGTTTTTGCGGTAATAAGAAGACTCAGGGTTGGAGCGCTCGTAGCCACCGATATGAGGCTTCACCAGATACTGGTCATTACCAGGGCGGTAAACCGGAATGATGGCCATCTCGTCAATGAGCAGGGTTTCTGCTTCTATGTATGCTTGTGATGGATCCGCCATGACTTTCGATTCGTTCATAAGTTTGTCGTAGAGCGCATTGTTGAATTTAGAGTCGTTGTACTCGCCAGTGGAGACAAAGATGTCTAACCAAGTCGATGCTTCGTTGTAATCCGCTGTCCAGCCGCCGCGGCTGACGTTGCCGGGATCTTTGAGTGCGTAAAAAACTTTTGGCTCGAGCTGCTGGATTTCAACTTGCACGCCCAAGACACTTTTCCACATCCCTACCATCGCAGTCGCCATCTTCACATCGTTAGAAAAGGTCGGAACCGTAAAGGTGAGTTTGAGTGGGTTGTCTTTGCCGTATCCTGCATTAGCGAGAAGCTGTTTCGCCTTTTGGTTACGCTCTTTCTGCGTCCAGTTGGCAAACTCAGGCGTGTGGCTGCGATAACCGTCGGTTTGTGGTGGCACCAGCGTAAACATAGGGATGCCGCCGTTTTTCAAAATTGCTTTGGTCAGAATGCTGCGGTCGATAGCGTAAGAGAGCGCTGTTCGAACGCGAACATCTTTGGTCGGCCCTTTTTCAGTGTTGAGGTAGTAGAACGTGGAGCCGAGTGATGCGCTGGTATCTGCCACTTGTTCGGGGAACTGTTTAAGAAGCTTGTTTTTTTGCGCCGATGGAATCGACAGCGCTTCATCAATTTCACCTGCTAGGTAACGGTTGAGGGAGACGTTGGCATCACCAATGGGTAGCCAAGTGATCTCTTCAAGTACCACATTGCCGGCGTCCCAATAATGTGGGTTTTTCTTCATCACCATCTTCTCATTCACTTTCCAGCTCTCTACGCTGAAGGCGCCGTTGGTGACGATATTGGTAGGTTGAGTCCATTCACTGCCGTATTTTTCAACGGTGGCTTGATGTACCGGTGCTAATACAGGGTGGCTTAGCAGCTTAATAAAAAACGGTACTGGCTGTTCGAGGGTAACTTCGAAAGTTAGGTCATCAATAGCGCGCACGCCCAAGGTTTCTGGTGCGGCTTTGCCTGCCATAATGTTGGCGGAATTTTTGATTTTCGGAATGGCGGCAAACCAAGCATAGGGGGAGGCCGTTTCTGGATTCAGTAGACGTTGCCAGCTGTAGACGAAATCGTGAGCCGTTAATGCCTCGCCATTCGACCACTTAGAGTCACGCAGACTAAAGGTGTAGACCGTATTGTCGGCATTGGCACTCCAAGACTTAGCAATACCTGGAATCGTTCGACCTTGTTTGTCTTGAACGGTGAGCCCTTCAAACAGGTCACGCCCTAGGTTAAACGCTGGCTCAGCAGCTTGCTTGGCAGGGTCAATCGACGTGACTTCCGCACCGTTATTGAGCGTGATTGATTGTTCAGGCGCAAGTTGCGTGCCTTGTGGGTACGGTTTTGCTATTGCCCCCGTCGCGAGCACACTGGCGACGAGCGTTCCTAACATCAGTAGTTTGGTCTTTTTCATCACTTCCTCGTTGTGTTTGGTTCGTTATCGTTATCACAAGGAAAAGGTATATTGTATAAAATGTGTCCGCAATAAATTGTTAACATGACATTAACAAAGGGTCGATTGTTAGGCTGGTAGGGCTTAGTTTTTGAGACTGGAGGAAGTTCGATAGTTTAAGGGCCTAATTCGGCATGGAATCTGTTTAGTTTGGTTTGTTGTATCCGCGATTCGGATGATGACACTTTAGCGCCAAATAGTCGCTATTTTTGGCGAGTAGATACGCATGAAGGTGGTGTGACAACGCAAGGGACAACATGGCGTTTCACTACAGCAGAATAAAGTGTGCCTATAGGAGGATATAAACCGATGAGAAGGTGCATACGATCGTTGACGTGTGCACCTGAAAGTAACAAACAAAATCAGGTTGTTTAATTAATTTGAGAGCTAGAGCGTATGAGATAGAGCGAGAATAGATAAAGTCCGTATTTTCACAAAGTCTTATGAATCACACTTTTGAAATGGTCAATAGTCCTAATGTGATCTAAGTTGGATTGTTGATTATTTAATATAATTGTCAATTAGTGAGGTTTATCAAGTTATACATATTGACTTGTAACTAAACAAAAATAGCTATGAAAAGTTACAGTTGATAATTGTTACCTAGAGCGATTTTTCGCTATTGACATCTATATTTAAGTGATTGGTGTCACATTTTGTTGTTGATTGCATGCCCTAGAGAAAAGAATCCATAATGAACTCAACGAAACGACATTCATTATGGGGCAAGACAATGCTGTATGACTTAATCGACCATGACCTAGTAGACGTTGTGAAACATGATAACACATCATGGGAACAAGCAGTAAGAACGACCACACAATACCTAGAAGAGAAGGGCTATGTGACGTCGAACTACGCTGATGCCATCATTCAGTCTACGATCGATAACGGTCCTTATTATGTTCTGTGTCCAGGCATTGCGATGCCACATGCTCGTCCTGAAGCCGGTGTACTAAAAACAGGCTTAGGCATCCACATCTTCACTGAACCGGTGGACTTCGGCTCAGACCTTGGCCCAGCTAACGTACTGCTTACCTTAGCT
Source organism: Vibrio sp. DNB22_10_4 (assembly GCF_052879755.1). Classification (NCBI taxonomy): domain Bacteria; kingdom Pseudomonadati; phylum Pseudomonadota; class Gammaproteobacteria; order Vibrionales; family Vibrionaceae; genus Vibrio; species Vibrio sp. DNB22_10_4. The sequence goes on from NZ_JBNNXW010000001.1 coordinate 309,659, forward strand.
GCCAAGGATTCAGATACCCACATTCAAGTAATCCAATCTTTAAGTGAAATGCTTGTTGACGAGACAAATATAGAGAAGCTCGCGGCAGCAAAATCGAAAACTGAAGTCTTGGATATTATAAAAACCTGCTAATAAGGAATGTAACGTGACTACAAACATGAGAGCGAAAGTGCAATCATTTGGCGGACATCTTACCGCCATGGTTTTGCCCAATATAGGCGCATTTATTGCGTGGGGTTTTATCACTGCCCTGTTTATCCCAACAGGTTGGATGCCAAACGAGGCGTTTGGCAGTATTGTTGGTCCAATGATCACCTACTTGTTACCTCTGTTAATCGGTTATACCGGTGGTCAACTTGTTGGTGACAAGCGTGGTGCGGTAGCGGGTGCGATTGCTACCATGGGTGTCATCGTTGGTGCTGACATTCCTATGTTTGTCGGTGCAATGATCATGGGTCCATTGAGTGCATGGGTTGTGGTGCAAATGGATAAGCGTATCCAACACCGTATTCCATCTGGCTTTGAGATGGTTGTGAACAACTTCTCACTGGGTATTGTAGGTATGCTTTTGTGCCTATTTGCTTACGAGATTGTTGGTCCTGCGGTGACTGCTGCAAACCTATTTGTAAAGTCAGGCATTGAAGCTTTGGTTGCAACAGGCTTCTTACCTCTACTGGCGATTATCAATGAACCAGCAAAAGTACTGTTCCTAAACAATGCCATCGACCAAGGCATTTACTACCCTCTAGGTCTTCAAGCTGCGGCTGAAACGGGTAAATCTATCTTCTTTATGGTGGCGTCTAACCCAGGTCCTGGCCTAGGTATGCTGCTTGCGTATGCGAAATTTGGTGAAGGCTTGTCGAAGCGTTCTGCGCCGAGTGCCATTATCATCCACTTCTTCGGTGGTATCCATGAGCTTTACTTCCCATACGTGTTGATGAAGCCAATCATGATCGTAGCGATGATTGCTGGTGCAGCGACAGGTATCGCAACCTTCAACCTACTTGATGCAGGTCTAGTCGCGGGTCCAAGCCCAGGCTCTATCTTCTCTTACTTGGCACTAACGCCAAAAGGAAGCTTCCTAGCGACTATTGCAGGTGTGACGACAGCAACCATCGTTTCTTTCTTGGTAGCAAGTGCAATTCTGAAAATGTCTAAGAGCACAGAGTCTGAAGAGGACTTCGAGCAATCAGTGACCAATATGAAAGACATGAAAGCAGAAGGCGCTGTTAATACAGCGGCGGCGACTCAAGCTGCAACTGACGGTAAAAACATTAAGTTTGTCGCATTTGCTTGTGATGCAGGTATGGGTTCAAGTGCAATGGGTGCGTCGACCTTCAAGAGAAAGCTCACCCAAGCGGGTTACGATGTTGAAGTGAAGAACTTTGCTATCGAAAAAGTCCCTAACGAAGCAGACATTGTGGTGACTCATGAAAGCCTTGAAAGTCGCGCAGTGAAAGCAACAGGACTACCGGTCATTACCATCAAGAACTTTATCAATGACCCAGCGCTAGATGAGCTGCTGGTGACTATCGAACAACAAGCTTAATAAATACTATTTCAGGGGCGTCTCGGCGCCCCTACGAGGAGAGAGAACATGGTTGAAACAACAGCAGCTGTTATCTGTGGTGAGAAGAACATTCAACTTCGCACTTTTGACCTTCCAGCAATCTCGGCTGATGAATTATTGGTTAAAAACATTTCCAACAGTGTGTGCCTATCAACGTATAAAGCAGCACTTCTAGGTAGTAAACACAAACGTGTACCGGAAGATATCGCGGAAACGCCAGTAATCACTGGTCACGAGTATGCGGGCATCATTGTTGAAGTTGGCGACAACTTAAAAGATAAGTTTAAGCCTGGTGACTCTTTTGTACTTCAACCAGCAATGGGATTACCTTCTGGTTATTCTGCAGGTTACAGCTACGAGACATTTGGCGGCAACGCAACGTATTCGATTATTCCTAAAATTGCTATCGACCTTGGCTGTGTACTTCCATATGAAGGCAGCTACTTTGCTGATGCGTCGCTAGCAGAACCAATGTCGTGCATTATTGGTGCTTATCATGCGAGCTACCACACAACACCTTACGTCTATGAACATGATATGGGCATAAAAGAAGGTGGAGCGCTGGCGCTACTCGCATGTGCGGGTCCAATGGGTATTGGCGCCATCGACTACGCGATCAATGGCCCAGTAAAACCAAAACTGCTGGTGGTTACTGATATAGATGCTGAACGTCTAGCGCGCGCTGAGAGCTTAATTCCAGTAAGCACAGCGGCAGAGAATGGTGTAGAACTTCACTATGTAAATACGGCGAATGTGGAAGACCCGGTTGAGTACCTTAAATCACTGAACGGTGGATTAGGTTACGATGACGTCATGGTCTACGCAGCGGTATCACAAGTATTAGAGCAAGCGGATGAGCTGCTTGGTAACGATGGCTGTCTAAACTTCTTCGCTGGTCCTACAGATAAGAAATTCAAAGTACCGTTTAACTTCTACAACGTTCACTATGAAGCGACGCATATTGTTGGTACCTCAGGAGGCTCTACTGGAGATATGATTGAGTCGCTAGACCTCTCTGCAAAAGGGAAGATAAACCCATCGTTCATGATTACACACGTAGGCGGACTACAAGCAGCCCCGGATACGATTCTAAACCAGCTCGATATACCGGGCGGTAAGAAACTGATCTACCCTCACATCGACTTGCCTTTAACAGCAATCGACCAGTTTAAGACTCTAGAAGACAGTGACCCATTCTTTGGTGAGCTGGATGCGATTTTGAAGCAAAACAACTATGTTTGGAATGCGGAAGCAGAAAAAGCGTTACTGGAGTTTTATGACGTGAGTTTGACGGTTTAGTCGAAGCTTATTTATGTGGTAGCCTCACGGTTACCACATAATCAAAAGGTTAGAAACTTTGTCACGAATTGAAGATTTATTGGAGAAGTTGGATGAGTGCGATAACGCCACCGCCTTTCTTCAAGTTTCAAACAAAATTATAAACCTCAAGTTAAAAGCCATACTTCCATCAGTATTCGTCCAAGACGAGCTAGTGAAGGAGTATGCTGTGGACCCGTTGCTGAAAGAAGATGGGCCTCTCGTGACCACTGATGTGGTGTCAAAGTTAGTATTCGCAATGGGTAAGATTTCGTTGGAAACCTATTCGGATATCGGCCTCTACGACCAAGTGCTGGAGTACGCTTTGTCTAGGCCAGAAAAAGTGTCATTTAGTGATGACATGATTTATGACTTTATTGAGAGCCAAGCCATATTATCTTCGCAACAAGATAGCTTTTATATTGAATCTCTAAAACAACTAAAGTTCTCTTCATTTGAGACGTTTTCACAGATGAGATACGAATCTCTCACCATTACAGTTCTCAAGCTGTCTTGTGAAATGCTTATTCAAAAAATAGAAGAGGAGATCCATCAATAAGGTGTCACTATGAAAGTGAATTTAAACGTTAGCGGCTTTGAAACCCAAGCTGAATTTCCCAATAACGACGTTGAACAAATCCATAAACCTCTAGTTGAAAAATTCTCCAAACTCTACAAAGAAAAACAAGATCGAGTCATTATCTTTCTTGCTGCGCCTCCAGGCAGCGGTAAATCGACACTTGCTGCATTCTGGGAACATCTTTCAGAGCAAGATGATACGTTAGAAACCCTGCAAGTATTGCCATTCGATGGCTTTCACTTTCCCAATGAAATCTTAGACAGCAACACCACGACTCGAAATGGCGAAGAGGTACTACTTCGCTCAATAAAGGGGGCTTATGAAACCTTTAATCTTACCGAGCTAGTCAGAAAATTAAGACAGCTAAAAGAGCCTGCCCCTAAATGGCCATATTATGACCGAAATCTGCATGATCCAGTGGATGATGCACTGACGGTTGATAAGAATATTGTGGTTATTGAAGGCAACTATCTTTTGCTAGATCAACCTGTTTGGAATGGCTTAAAGAATTTTGCTGATTTCACCGTGTTTATTGATACCGATCCCCTGTTCTTACAAGACCGGTTGGTGAATCGTAAAGTTCGTGGTGGTACATCTGAGGAAGATGCCTTGGATTTTTATTACAAGTCAGATGCTATCAATGTCGACAACGTATTGAACAACTCTCAAAAAGCAGACTTGAACCTGTATCTAAACCAAGATGGTTCTTTCAAGATTTAAGCGATAGAGGACGAGAGTCATGAAAATAGTCATTGATACCCATACTCATACTATTGCTAGCGGCCATGCATACAGTACTGTCCTAGAAAACGCGTTAGCAGCAAAAAATAAGGGGCTGGAGCTTCTTTGTATTACGGATCATGCTCCTGAAATGCCAGGCGCCCCCCATTACTGGTATTTCAATAATCAGAGGATTCTGCCCCGATTTCTCCACGATGTCGGCATACTACGCGGCGTAGAAGCCAACATTCTAAACACTAAGGGAGAGATAGATCTTCCTAGCTCTAGTGACCAACATTTAGACTGGGTTATCGCCAGTTTTCATGAGCCAGTTTTCCCGCCATCCACAGAGCAAGCCCATACAGACGCCCTGATTAATGCCATGAATAGTGGTCGAATCGATGTATTGGGTCACACAGGAAATCCTAACTACCCGTTTGATATGCGCAAAGTTTTACAGTGCGCAAAAGACTTAAACATTGTTGTGGAAGTGAACAATACATCACTCACTGGCAAAAGCCGCAAGGGCAGTGACACACGTTGTGATGAGATTGTCCGTCTAGGGAATGAAATTGGTGTGTATTTCACCACGGGCTCTGATGCGCACTTTTGTGAAGAGATTTCAAAACTCGACAAAGCCATCGACCTGCTAACTAAACACCAAGTACCGGAAGAGCGCATTGTGTCGACATCGTCGAGCCGCTTCCTAAATTTCTTGCGCCTACGCGGCAAAGCAACAATCCAAGAATTTGAACATTTATATTAATCTTTGAGCACGATAATGACTGATACAAACAACCGTAAACAACTCGCTAATGCAATCCGCGCGCTAAGCATGGATGGTGTTCAACAAGCTAACTCAGGTCACCCAGGTGCACCAATGGGTATGGCAGATATCGCTGAAGTTCTTTGGCGTTCTCACCTAAATCACAACCCGTCAAACCCAGAGTGGGCTGACCGCGACCGTTTCGTACTATCAAACGGCCACGGCTCAATGCTGATTTACTCTTTGCTTCACCTAAGTGGCTACGAGCTATCAATTGACGATCTTAAAAACTTCCGTCAACTGCACTCGAAAACGCCAGGTCACCCAGAGTACGGCTATGCACCAGGTATCGAGACGACGACTGGCCCACTAGGTCAAGGCATCACTAACGCGGTTGGTATGGCACTGGCTGAGAAATCCCTTGCAGCGCAATTCAACAAAGAAGGTCACGACATCGTTGACCACTTCACTTATGTCTTCATGGGTGATGGCTGTCTGATGGAAGGTATCTCCCACGAAGCGTGTTCGTTAGCGGGTACGTTAGGTCTAGGCAAGCTGATCGCTTTCTGGGATGACAACGGCATCTCTATCGATGGCGAAGTGGAAGGTTGGTTCTCTGATGACACGCCTAAGCGCTTTGAAGCATACGGCTGGCACGTAATCCCAGCAGTAGATGGTCACGATGCTGACGCGATCAATGCAGCGATCGAGGCGGCAAAAGCGGATCCACGTCCAACACTTATCTGTACTAAAACCATCATCGGTTTTGGTTCGCCAAACAAAGCGGGCTCTCACGACTGTCACGGTGCACCTCTAGGTCACGACGAAATTGCAGCAGCACGCGAATTCCTAGGTTGGGAGCACGGTCCATTTGAAATCCCAGCTGATATCAAAGCTGAGTGGGATGCAAACGAAGCAGGCACGGCTAAAGAAGCAGCTTGGAACGAGAAGCTAGCAGCTTATGAAGCGGCTTACCCAGAACTTGCGGCTGAGTTTAAGCGTCGTGTGAACGGTGAGCTTCCTGCTGAATGGGAACAAGCTACAAGTAAGATCATTGCTGATCTTCAAGCGAATCCAGCAAACATTGCATCACGCAAAGCGTCTCAAAACGCGCTAGAAGCGTTTGGTAAGATGCTTCCAGAATTCATGGGCGGCTCTGCTGACCTAGCACCATCAAACCTAACCATGTGGTCTGGTTCTCAGTCGCTAACGGCTGACGATGCGTCTGGCAACTACATCCACTACGGTGTACGTGAATTCGGTATGACGGCGATCATCAATGGTATTGCTCTGCACGGTGGTTTCGTACCGTACGGTGCAACATTCCTAATGTTCATGGAATACGCTCGTAACGCAATGCGCATGGCTGCACTGATGAAAGTGCAAAACATCCAAGTTTACACGCACGACTCTATCGGTCTGGGTGAAGACGGTCCAACGCACCAGCCGGTTGAGCAAATCGCATCACTACGCGTAACGCCAAACATGAGCACATGGCGCCCATGTGACCAAGTTGAGTCTGCGGTTGCTTGGAAATACGCGATTGAGCGTAAAGACGGCCCAACATCGCTTATCTTCTCTCGTCAAAACCTAGCGCAGCAGGATCGTGACGCTGAGCAGCTAGCAAATGTTGCTAAAGGCGGTTACATCCTGAAAGATTGTGAAGGCACGCCTGAGCTGATCCTTATCGCAACCGGTTCTGAAGTTGAACTAGCAACAAACGCTTACGCTGAGCTAACGGCTGAAGGTAAGAAAGTACGCGTAGTGTCTCTTCCTTCAACTGACGTATTTGACGCGCAAGATGAAGCATACCGTGAAGCGGTTCTTCCTGCGGCAGTGACTAAGCGTATCGCGGTTGAAGCGGGTATTGCGGATTACTGGTACAAGTATGTTGGCTTCGGTGGCAAGATCATCGGTATGACGACATTCGGTGAGTCTGCACCAGCAGGCGAGCTATTCAAGATGTTTGGTTTCACAACGGAAAACGTTGTCGCGACAGCGAAATCGTTACTGGTATAGAACTGGGGTCGATTAGGTACGGTATGGAAGATCAGAAGCGCCTTCATGCCGTGCTACTCTCCTGAAATTGAGACTAACCATTTGGCATTATGAATCCATAGTCACACTTTTTTAACATTCTAATTTACACCTTTCTTGTCTTTGCTATTTTCATGCGTGCACCAGTTCATATCTGAAAGGAATCAGCATGCAGGCAACATTGAGTCAAATCCTGGGCATAGAGCTCGATATTATTCAAGCGCCGATGGCGGGAGTTCAAAATTGGGAATTGGCGTTAGCTGTGTCTGAAGCTGGCGGCTTGGGCTCGATTCCTTGCGGCATGTTAACCTCCGAACAAGTTGTCTCTGAAGTTGAAGCCTTCACGGCGCGCAGCAGTAAGCCCTATAATCTCAACTTCTTTTGTCACGACATGCCCCTAATCGATGAAGAGGCACTCGCGACTTGGCAGTCTACTCTGCAAGGCTATTACGACTTGCTTGGTGCAAAACCGCCAAGTGAAATCGGTGGACTGCGTTACCCTTTTGACGTTGGTATAGCAGATGCGATTGAAGCGTTTAAACCTCCGGTAATCAGTTTTCACTTTGGACTTCCTTCACCTGACCTTGTGTCGAGAATTAAGTCTTGGGGCTCGGTGATTCTCTCTTCAGCGACCACCGTTGAAGAAGGTGTTTGGTTGCAAAACAATGGCGCAGATATGGTGATTGCTCAAGGCATTGAGGCCGGTGGTCACCGAGCGATGTTTTTAACCGACGATCTCTCCAGTCAAATGACTACTAATGACTTGGTAAGCGAGCTAAAGCGACACCTGACAGTTCCAATTATCGCCGCTGGTGGAATTGGCTCTAGCACCGACGTTGAACATTTGATGGTGATGGGGTGCAGCGGCGTCCAGATAGGCACAGCGTTTCTACTCTGTGATGAAGCCAAAACCAGTCAAGTACACCGTTCGGCGATTCAATCTGGCGATAGTAGAACAGAAGTCACCAATGTTTTCTCGGGTCGTCCTGCGAGAGGGATTATCAATAAAGTCATGCTTGAACAAGGTTTTATATCACCCAAAACCCCGCCATTTCCGTATGCGTCAATCGCTATGGCACCACTTCGCTCAAAAGCAGAATCGCAGGCGAGTGGTGACTTTAGTCCATTGTGGGTTGGGATGAATATTAAGGGTTGTCGACAAAGCTCTGCCGCCCAAATACTAGAGACGTTTTGGATTTTTAACTAACACCCGCAAACCTCTCTGACACTTCTTTAAGTAGCCCCCCATCTATATTTGGCAAGCCGTCTGAAAACAAGATTTGCTTGCCTGGGGTGAAGCGCATGAGGACGTTGGTTTGCTCTCCTTCTTCGTTGGAGTTGTTGATCGCATTGAGTTCAATCAACTTGGCGTAAAAGTCTTGTTCGAGCTGTTCTTGTTGGGTTTGGGTGAGTCGGATACGTCCGATGCAAAAGCTCGGGGCGATAGGGTGGGAGAGAGAGTCGTCTTGAAAACGTTGTCGAAACAGGGAGTCTAACTCAGAGCCTTCTTCAGTGAGGAAACGGCTGCCTGATTGGTAGATGACGCCGTCTCCATAATCTTCGATATAACCAAGTATCTCAGCGATGCGCAGATAGAAGCGCAGACTAGTGTCATCGAGGTTGTAGGTTTTAGCGATCTCTTCTGGGGCAATGTTACGTGCGGTAAGCATGTAGACAAAGTCGAGTAAGTAAGGGTGTTCAAGAAACAGCTCACTGAGATCGCCGCCAATCATTTGCGCATTTTCATGCTGTATTTGATTGGCGATCTTGGAAAGCTCCACCAGGTCAGTATTGAGATAGTTTACATACATCAAAATTTTGTCGAGACCTAATGTCGGGCTGTGCAAATGACGTTTGATAGTGGACAGTGGGATACCTGTCTTTTCGGACAGCGCACTGTACCCCAGTCTCTCGTCTTTGAGTTTTTTGCGGATCGCCGCAAGTATAAATCGAGGTCCTATATGCATCCTTGCTTACCTCCCAAGCGATTTTAATGCTAGTTGCCTGCAGTCATTAAGCGGGCGTATTTTGCCTCTCAAGCAGCAGATCGCGAATGGCGTTTCCCGCTTCGACTATGTGCTTTTTGAGCAAATATTTTGCGCCGTCGACGTCTTTGTTTCGGCACATATCGAACAGTGCTAAGTGTTCATCTTCTGCTTTTTTAATGCCGGTTGTGAATAGAAGTTGCAAGCGAATATAGCGATCGCATTTGGTGTTGAGATTGCTGATCACATCCATGGTTTCCGGCATGTTAGCTGGACTATAAAGCGCTTTGTGGAACTCAAAGTTGTAGTTGCTCCACTCTTCGATTTCATCACCGCTATTGACCACACTTTCAAAACGTTCGCGTACTTGTTGAGCGCGGGCTAGATCGTCTTCTGTCATGTTTTGGATGGCGCGTTCAAGGATGTGGCATTCAATGACGGCACGTAGTTCAAACAGTTCATCGATTTTATCCGGTGAAAGCTCTGTCACTGTGGCGCCTTTATGCGCCTCAAAGCTAACCAGCCCTTGAGCCTCTAACTGAACTAAAGCTTCACGCACGGGAATGCGGCTGACGTTGAACTCTTTGGCTAAGGCGTCTTGTCTGAGGGGTTGTCCAGTTTGCAGTTCACCTTTGAGGATTTGCGTGCGAATGGCCTCTTCTACCAATTGAGTACGGGTTTTAAAAACGGGCTTTTGTGACATCCAAGTCTCCAAGAAAAAGATATTTTATCCAATATACACTGAGTGTAGCGAATTTGGCGATGGTTCCGACTAGATTGCCATTATTATGAGAAGCACGAGGCAACAAAGGCACCCATTGGTGCCTTTTTGAACAGTCATTAACCTAGCGCGTCAAGGTTTTGCGGCACCGACAATGGGTTGCCTGATTTTAACGCATCAGGTGACAGGGCATCGGGGAGTGCTTGATAGGCAACAGGTCTTAGCCAGCGTTCGATGGCGCTTGCACCGACCGAGGTCGAGGCTGCGCTGGTCGAAGCCGGGTAAGGGCCACCATGAACCATGGCGTAACTCACCTCAACTCCCGTCGGCCAGCCGTTAAAGACGACTCTACCAGCTATCTCTTCGAGCCTAGCCAGTAGCTGTTTCGCCGCAGGGTAGTCAGCTTCTTGGGTGTGGAGTGTTGCGGTTAATGAGCCCGTTAGCGTTTCACTGATAGAGAGCATGTCATCAACGCCTTTGCACATCACTACCATAGATTGTGGGCCGAAAATTTCCTCTTCCCATTGCGGGTTGGCACGCCATGCGTCGCTGTCGGTAACAAACAGCGCACTTGTGACCTTAGTAAAATCTTGGTCTTGGGTGGTGCACATCAATCCCGCTTCACTTGCTCGCTGTTTACTTTGCTCACAGTAGCTATTGCGGATGCTAGGTGTAAGCAAGGTGTGTGGTGCGTGGGTGAGAAGCTGAGCTTGAGTCGACTCAATAAACGCGCTGGCATTGCCACTATCGACAACAAATACTACACCAGGCTTAGTACAAAACTGCCCGCTACCTAATGTCATCGACTGAACATACTGCTCAGCAAGTTTCTGTGGATCATCTAGCGCTGAAGGCAGAATAAAGGTTGGGTTGATGGCGCCAAGCTCACCATAAAACGGAATAGGGACGGCGCGCTGCTGAGCAAGATCAAACAGAGCACGACCGCCCGAGACAGAGCCAGTGAATCCAACGGCTTGAATCCTTGGATGGGTCACTAACGATGTACCAAGTTCGCGTTGATTACCTTGTAATAATGTGAAGATGGCTTGAGGAAGCTTGCATTCGGCGAGCGCTTGCTCGATACATTGAGCGACGAGCGCGCTAGTTCCAGGGTGTGCGCTGTGACCCTTAACAATCACTGGGCATCCTGCGGCAAGTGCCGATGCGGTATCGCCGCCAGCCGCTGAGAACGCCAACGGAAAGTTAGACGCTCCGAAGACGGCAACCGAACCAATAGCAATGTGCTGTTTGCGAATGTCAGGTTTTGCCAGAGGCGTTCTCGCTGGGTTTGGCGTATCCAGCGTTGCCCGTGACCAAGCACCTTGTTTCAGGACATCGGAAAATAAGCGCAACTGATTGGCGGTGCGGCCTATCTCGCCGTTTAGCCTAACTAAAGGCAGCGCCGTTTCTAGGTGCGCACGCTCGGCAATGACACTGGCGTTTTGTTCTAGTTTGGCGGCGATCGTGTCGAGAAGCTGCGCTCGCTTATCGGCACTCAGTTGGCGAAATGAGCGAGCTACCTCATGGGCACTTTCACAGGCGACATCCACATCCTGCTTACCATGAACGGGAAAGTCATCCGCTAGTGGCTCACCAGTGAAGGCATTAATGGCTTGAAATGTAGGGGGCTTGAGCATGGTGGTCGTTTCCTTTGTTGTTATTTGACTTCAAATCCGTAAGCGTATGGGTCGTTGTCATCGACCCAAATTGTGTTGTGTCCGTAAACCTGTGCCCATCCTTCGATGCTCGGTAGAATCGCGGGGCGGCCATTGACGGTGGTCTCTGATTCAATTCGGCCATGAAACAGACTGCCGATGATGCTTTCATGGATAAAATCATCACCGGGTTTGAGTAGTCCCTTGGCATGCCACTGTGCCATGCGCGCACTGGTGCCCGTGCCGCAAGGTGAGCGATCTAGGGCTTTATCGCCATAGAACACAGCATTCTTAGCAGTAGCATTTGGCTGGGTTGGGGTACCCGTCCAAAGGACATGGGAAACCCCTTTCACGGTTGGGTCGTCGGGGTGCACGCATTCCACCGCTTCAGACACCGCTTGGCGAACCTTGGGGCTGAGCATCAAAATCTCGTCAGGAGAGTAATGTTCGAGTCCTGGGTAATTCTCTTGTGGATCGACGATCACGTAGTAGTTGCCGCCGTATGAGACGTCGACGCTGATCTCTCCCATACCTTCCACGTAAACTTTCACATCTCGATGAGCAAGGTAGGCAGGTACGTTATAGATCTTAACGGAGGTGACTTTGTCTTCTTGCATCTGATAGTCGATGCGAATTTGCCCAGCGGGTACATCGAGGATCAACTTACCCGGCTGTTTTGGATGGATCAGTTTGTTCTCAATGGCAGAAGTAACGGTGCCAATGGTGCCGTGGCCACACATGGGCAAACAGCCACTGGTTTCGATAAACAGAATTGAGGCATCGGCATTATCACTGCATGGTGGTAGCACGACTGAACCCGACATCATGGAATGGCCGCGCGGCTCGAACATCAACGCCTGACGAATCCAATCTAGGTTTTCCATAAAGTACTGGCGTTTTTCGCTCATTGTGGAGCCTTGTAAGGGGGGAACACCGCCAGCGACGAGTCGCACCGGATTGCCACAAGTATGGGCATCAATACAGAAAAACGTGCCTTGTCTCATTTTCAGATCCTCTGATAAGAAATTGGTTGAATTACACTCTAGCAATGTTACTTTGATGTTAAATATATTTTATACAATTTATTTTATGAAGTGTGACACGGAGCAAGATCATGACCGCTAAACAAGGATCAACTCAACAGAATGTCGCCGTGATCGGCGCGGGCGTTATCGGTATCACATCGGCGCTTAAATTGCAGCAACTCGGTTTCAATGTGACGATTTTTGATCCTCAAGGCACCGCGCAAGGATGCTCTAAGGGCAACGCGGGGCACATTGCAACAGAGCAAGTTTTTCCCCTTGCTTCGCCCAGCACAATCAAACAAATCCCCAGTATGTTGTTTTCGCCGCAAAGCCCATTATCCATCCGTTGGCGAGATGTGTTGAGCACTTTTCCATGGATGGTTCGCTTTCTTTTTAGTGCCAGAAAACGGTCATTTGATGCATCGACGCGCGCCCTAACTGAGCTTAATCAGCATTCATTACCGAGCTGGGAAACACTGCTTAGTTCTATTAACGAAGAGGGGTTAATCAAGGTCGATGGCTCTCTGCTCGTGTTCGAAAGTGAAACTCTGTTTGAGTCATATCAAGAGACGCTTAATGCCCTAAATCAAGCGGGTGTTGAATACCAAATTTGGGATCAACTTCGTCTGCGAAGAAAGCTACCTAAGCTCGGTTTGCAGGTTCGTTATGGGATCTTTTTTCCTAACACTGGACATACCATAGAGCCTTATGAGCTCTGCGTTTCGCTCAATCAACGCTTTCAAGATCTTGGCGGTAAATTTATTGAAAAGGGCGTGTTGTCACTTACTAAGCAAGGCGAAGTCATCACTGAAAATTGTGCTCAACATTTTGATCGTATCGTGCTCGCGGCGGGCCTTCATTCTGCGCCTCTGGTGGCGTCGTTGACGGGCATCAAAGTGCCTATTCAAGCCGAACGTGGCTACCATGTCATGGTAAAGAAATTCGACCATGAATTACCCATGGCCGTAAGCAGTGCCGACCGAAAATTCATCATGACCCCCATGAAGCACGGCCTTCGATTAGCAGGCACTGTCGAGTATGGTTCGCCTTCCGCTCCCTTTAACCATAAACGTACCGAGCTGTTGATAAAGCAGGGTGACATTATGCTGCAAGATGGGATTGATCGTCGCGCAGTTGGCGATCGCTGGATGGGGGAGCGACCATCAACTAGTGATTCGTTGCCAGTGATCGATACGATCTGCGATGACAAGATCGTGTTGGCTTTTGGGCACCAGCACCTTGGACTTACGCAGGCAGCGATCACGGCGGATTTGGTCAGTCAATTGATCACCAATCAGCAAACTTCGATAAATGTGGCGCCATTCACACTACGCCGATTTAGCTAAAAAATTTTAATATTTAATATTGTATAAAATATACTTCGTTATTATGTTAATTAAAGGTTAACAAAAACGGGCGTCCAAAGCCGTACCAAGATGCCTTTCGGAACAAGACAAAAAGGAGAACAAAATGTCTAAATTTCACTTGGTGCCAACCAGCATGATGCTGACTGCCGTGAGTGCATCATTGGCGTTCAATGCTGTCGCTGAGGATAAATTGACGGTGGTTTCTTGGGGTGGCGCATTCACCAAAAGCCAGGTAGAGGCGTATCACAAGCCGTTTATCGCTAGCACTGGAACCACCATAGTGTCGGAAGACTTTAGTGGTGGCCTTGCTGAAATCAAAGCGCAGGTAGAAGCCAATAATGTTCGCTGGGATCTGGTCTCTTTGGACAAGCCCGATATCGTGCGTGGCTGTGCTGAGGGACTGCTAGAACCGTTTGATCCGAGCATGCTCCCTAAAGGTGAAGATGGAACACCTGCCGAGAAAGATTTTATTGATGGTGCTATCCATGAATGTGCGGTGAATACGATAGTCGTATCGACCATTCTAGCGGTTAACCAAGATGCATTTAAAGGCAAAGCCATGCCGAGCAAGTTGGTTGACCTGTTTGATTTGGAAAACTTCCCAGGTCGCCGCGCCCTACAAAAACAGCCACAGGGCAACTTAGAGTGGGCACTGCTTGCTGACGGCGTCGAACCGGGAGAAGTCTACGAGTTGTTGGAAACTGAAGAAGGCCGTGCTCGCGCATTTGCCAAACTAGATACCATCAAAGAGCAAGTTCTTTGGTGGACGACGGGTGCTCAACCGCCACAAATGTTGGCTGACAAAGAGGTGGTGATAGCTTCTGCGTTTAACGGTCGCATTCACAACGCAGCGAAAGACGAAGGTCAGCCATTCAAGATTATTTGGGATCGCCAAATTGGTTATATGAACGGCTGGGCAATTCCAAAAGGCAGCAAGAACAAACAAAAAGCGCTCGATTTTATTGTGTTCTCATCTGGCACCACACCATTAGCGGAGCAAGCTAAGTATGTGGCCTACGGCCCTACTCGTAAGTCCTCGTCGGCCAAAGTCGCACCAGACATTCTAGCAAGCTTGCCAACTGCACCAGGTAATTTTGATACCGCATTCTTGATCAACGATGAATGGTGGTCTGATTACGCTGACGAGTTAAATGAAGAGTTCAATACTTGGCTGTTGAATTAGCTAAGAGTTTGAATCGACAAACCTAAAAGGTGCACGGCTCAACACTGGTGAAGTTCGCTCCCCCAATCTATATGCGATAACAGTGTTGGTGCCTTTCTTAGTGAGAGTGTCTTCAATGGAGGATGAATGAAAACAATTGAATCACCGCGTATTAGCCAAAGTTTGACGATGACATCGCTTATTGCGGCGATGCGTCAAACTTATGCCAAACCGGCAAATGTGCCTCAGCGCCAAGTATTGCCACTGGCTGCGGATAGTCATGATGCCTTGGCATTACTGCCTGCGTGGAATGATGAGTTGATCGCGGTTAAGACATTTACTTACTTTCCGGGCAATGGTGAGCAAGGGAAAGATGTGTTGGCATCTCGACTGTTAGCGTTTAGTCGCAGTGATGGTGCACCTCTCGCTTCCATGGATGCCAAAGTACTTACTTATTGGCGCACCGCAGCCGCATCGGCGCTTGCAGCGGACTACTTAGCGCGTAAAGAGTCAAAGACTTTGCTGATCTGCGGCACGGGTCGATTAGCGCCTTATTTTGCTTGGGCTTACGCAGCGATTCGCCCTATTGAACGCGTCATTGTTTGGGGTAGAGATGCCGCGAAAGCCGCGAATGCGGCAGAGCGTATTGTTCATGGTGATGAATACCAGCGCTTACCAAGCGAGCGCCAGTTCTCAGTGTCGATAGTCACGGATATAGAGCAAGGTATTCAGGCGGCAGACATCATCAGCTGTGTAACGGGCTCTCTCGAACCATTGATATTGGGCGAGCAGGTAAAGCCGGGGACACATGTTGACTTGGTAGGTAATCATCATCGTCAGCACCGAGAATGTGACAGCGAATTGGTGCTGCGATCGCGGGTATATGTCGATAGCCGCATCAATGTTCTAGCCGAGGCTGGAGAGTTACTGATCCCAATTGCTGAGCAAATCTTCTCGCCAGAGCAGATAGTGGCGGATTTACCGCAGCTTTGCAGTGCTGAACTAAGCCAAAAAACAAGCCAAAAAACAAGCCAAAGCACAGATTTGGGACGAACCGATCCCGATTCAATAACTCTGTATAAATCTGTCGGTAGCGCCCTCGCTGATCTCGTGGCAGCGCAGGTGGTACTGACGAACTTAGCCCAAGTGGAATTGGGATAGTGAAGAGCTTTTTGCTCATTTTTAAAATTGCATACAATATACAAACGGAAGGATTTCAATGAACGTAGATTGGAAAGGTGTTTACCCAGCGGTCAGTACTCAGTTTAGACGCGACTTAACGATTGACCTGGATGCGACTCAAACTGTCATCGACAACCAAATCAACGACGGTGTTAACGGCATTATTTGTCTTGGTACGGTGGGGGAGAACTGCGCCCTTTACCCAGAGGAAAAGCGCCAAGTGTTGCAAGCCGCCCAAGAAGTCGTTAATGGCCGAGTGCCACTTATTGCCGGCACCGCAGAGTCAATTACAGCCGCATCGATTGATTACATGCAAGATGCGAAAGCCATTGGTGTTGACGGTTGTATGGTCATGCCAGCCATGGTTTATCGTACGTCAGACACTGAGACGTATGAATACTACCGCACGCTCGCGGAAGCAACACCTGAGATGCCGATGATGATTTACAACAACCCAGTCTCTTATGGTGTGGATGTGAATCTGGACATCATGGAAAAGCTGGCAAAGTTCGACAATATCGTTGCAATCAAAGAGTCGACCACGGACACGCGCCGCATTACTGAGCTTTATAACAAGTTCGATCAGCGCTTTACCATATTTGGTGGTGTGGATGATATTGCCCTCGAGTCGTTAATGCTCGGTGCTACGGGCTGGATTTCTGGCCTAACCAATGCGTTCCCAGCGGAGTCAGTCGCTATCTATAAGCTGGCGAGCCAAGGCCGTTATGCCGAAGCGCTCGAAATCTATCGCTGGTTCTTGCCACTTCTTAAACTCGATACGATTCCGACCTTAGTCCAATGCATCAAGCTAGCTGAACAAGTTTGCGGTCGTGGTTCGGAGCAGGTGCGTCCACCACGTCAATTGCTACAAGGCGCTGAGCGTGCAGAGGTGATTCAGCTTGTTGAAGCCGCTATAGCAACTCGTCCCGATCTGAGTAAGTACCAGCTTTAGTTATGGCGCAAAGAACTAATAGCACAGAGCGCTCATCACGGGCGCTCTTAACTTAACCTAATCAAGGCAGAGACTATGAAAACGAATCGAACGGATTATGTGAGTTTTCAGCATGTAAAGAAAACCTACGATGGAAAAACCTTGGTCGTGAAGGACTTTAACCTCGACATTGCCCCAGGTGAGTTTGTCACCATGTTAGGGCCATCTGGCTCAGGAAAAACGACTTGCTTGATGATGCTCGCGGGATTTGAAACAGCGACGCATGGTGAAATCTTTATTGATGGTACACCGGTGAACCATCTTGCTCCGCATAAACGCGAGATCGGCATGGTATTTCAAAACTATGCCCTGTTTCCACACATGACCATCGCCGAGAACTTGGCGTTTCCATTGAAAGTGCGCAATATGAGCGCGCGAGAAATCGCTGAGCGAGTTGAGAACATCTTGTCTATGGTGGAGCTTTCTCATGTGGCGAATCGCTATCCCAAGCAACTATCTGGTGGTCAGCAGCAGCGCGTCGCCTTGGCTAGGGCTTTGGTGTTTGAGCCTAAGCTGGTTCTGATGGACGAGCCATTAGGCGCTCTTGATAAACAGCTCCGTGAAACTATGCAGATGGAAATCAAACACTTGCATGAAAAACTGGGCATCACCATTTTGTATGTCACGCATGACCAAGATGAGGCACTGACGATGTCCGATCGCATCGCGGTGTTTAACGATGGGCAAGTGCAACAGCTAGCCTCACCAAACGAGCTATACGAATCGCCAAGCAATGCGTTTGTGGCTCAGTTCATTGGCGAAAATAATCAAATAGTCGGCCAAGTGCAGTCGCTAGAAGATCAGTATTGTCAGGTAGTAGTCGGCTCGTACCAAGTTCAGGCAAAGTCGGTGCAAGTGGCCAATGAACGTTCGCTCACCACATTATCGATAAGGCCGGAAAAGATCGTCATTAATCCTCAAGGGCCGGAGCTGCAAAATCGGTTTGTCGGTCGAGTGAATGAAATGATCTATCATGGTGATCACTTCCGCTTGATTATTGAAGTATCAGGTTTTGCCAAGTTGGTGGTTAAAGTTCCTAATGACTCTGGGCAAGGCTTGGTGGTGCGGGTGGGGGAGCAGGTCGAGATAGGTTGGCGAAAACAGGATTGTCATGCCTTAGATTTTCATGAGCCGGATTCTCAGGCGCAGAATCGCTCTGGGCTAGGCCATAAGACTACTCGTGATGGGGCAAAAGTGGAGGAAGCGTTATGAGTCGCGAGCTTTCATCCTTGGAGTCGGTGACCGAGCTGGAAAAGCAGCTCTCCAATCACACGCCTGATCTCGCCCAGCAACTGGCAAAAGCAGAAAGACGTAAGCAGATACGCTCTCTTTTTCTTACCCTCCCTTTGGTTTGCTTTATCTTGCTGTCCTTTGCGTTTCCCATCGGCGAGATGCTCTATCGCAGCATCGATAACTCTTTGGTGGTGGAGTCGCTGCCTGATACCACGGTTGAAATTGCTTCTTGGGATATTCAATCAGTGCCGAGTGAGCGTCTTGTTCATACGTTTAGTGAGGAGCTCACTGCGCTTTATCTCTCCAAGCAGCTGCCAAAAGTCGCCAATCGCTTTAATATCGAAATTTCGGGCATGCGTAGCTTACTTATGAAAACGGGTCGCAAGCTGGCGAAACTGGACGGAAAGTTAGTCACCTATGAGCAGCTTGTCGCTATCGATAAACGCTGGCAGAAGCCTAAATACTGGGCTGCGATTAAGAATTTGAACTCCGCCTATACCTCTCACTTCTATCTTGCCGCATTGGACTTGAAGGTGGATGAAAACGGCGAAATCACCGAGCAATCTGCGTCGAGACAAATCTATCTAGGCCTGTTTTACAAAACCTTATGGATGTCGTTGGTGATCACTTTGGCTTGTTTGGCGCTTGCTTATCCGTTGGCTTACCTATTGGCCAACTTGCCTGACAAACATGCAAACTTGCTGTTAATTGTGGTGTTGTTACCGTTTTGGACATCACTTCTGGTCAGGACAACGTCGTGGATTGTTTTGCTGCAAAATCAGGGGGTAGTCAATGATCTTCTGATATGGAGTGGGCTGTCCAGCGAGCGATTAGCGCTTATTCACAACACCTTTGGCACCGTGGTGTCCATGGTGCATATTTTATTGCCATTTATGATCTTACCGCTCTACAGCGTGATGAAGGGCATTAGCCCGACTTACTTTAGAGCCGCGCGCTCATTAGGCGCACCGCCTCGAGTCGCCTTTACCAAAGTCTATATGCCACTGACGCTACCTGGCGTTGGTGCGGGCTGCTTGCTGACCTTCATTCTTTCCATTGGTTTTTACATTACGCCAGCGTTAGTAGGTGGGCGCAGCGGGCAAATGATTTCTAACATGATCGCTTATCACATGCAGACGTCTCTCAACTGGGGCATGGCGGCGGCACTCGGTGGTTTGCTGCTGCTCTTGGTGCTTGGGCTGTTTTACCTGTTCAACCGCTTGGTGGGCATTAACAACATTCGAGTAGGAGGATAGGCATGGTTTTACCAACTTACGCATCGCGAACTGAGCAGGTGGGGTATTGGGCTTACCTTGGCTTTTGTACCTTGGTGCTGTTATTTCTCATTGCCCCCATTTTGATTATTGTCCCACTCTCATTTAATGCGACGCCCTATTTCACCTTCACTGAGGGGATGTTGAATCTAGAGCCAGAAGCGTACTCGCTACGCTGGTATCAAGAGATGATAGAAAACCAGCAATGGCGTCAAGCCTTGCAAAATAGCACCTTTATCGCTCTGATGGCGGCCATTTTGGCCACGTTACTGGGAACTCTGGCAGCACTGGGTTTATCCAACGAGAAAGTACCGTTTCGTAATGCGATATTGGCGCTACTGATTTCACCGATGATAGTGCCTGTGATCATTTCGGCCGCGGCAATGTACTTCTTCTACACCCGATTTGGGCTTGCGCAGACTATGCCTGGGATAATACTGGCGCACGCTGCGTTGGGTACGCCGTTTGTGGTGATTACGGTCAGCGCGACATTGAGCGGCTTCGACCATAGCTTAACCAAAGCGGCGGCAAGTCTAGGCGCTAATCCGGTGTACACTTTTCGCGCCGTGACGTTTCCGCTGATCCGGCCGGGGATGATTTCTGGTGGGCTGTTTGCGTTTGGCACCTCGTTTGATGAGGTGGTTGTGGCATTGTTTATCACTGGCGCCGAGCAGCGCACGGTGCCGAGGCAGATGTGGTCTGGTATTCGCGAGCAAATTAGCCCGACCATATTAGCGGTGGCATCGCTACTAATTCTGATGTCGGTACTGCTATTGGTGACGCTAGAGTATCTACGGCGCCGCAATATGAGGATTCGCGGAATCGAGGAATAATTCGGGTATTAGGCTGCCGTCCAGAGTGTTTGCTTCATGCAAAGCCATTGACCCAAGTGCTCCTTCCTGTGAGCGCTCTTTTAAAGCAAAAAGCCCGAGCAATGATGCTCGGGCTTTGTTTAATGGAAGATAGGGAAGATTAGTAACCCATCAACTGCAACAAGTTCTCGGCGGTGCTGATCGCCTCTTTACGGTTAGCAATGTTGAGCTTTTGGTACAGGTTACGAATGTGGGTTTTAATCGTTGTGCCTGCAACATCCAACTCTTGAGCAATTTGCTCGTTGCTGAATCCAGAGTAAATCAATCCAAGAACCTGCCACTCACGCTGGGTCAGAGGGCTAGTACGTACTAACTCAGGGATATTAGGGTGGTTGACCAGCTTCTCGACAAACTCTTCGTTAAAGTGCACTGAGCGGCTACGCTGAGTGGTGTTGATGTCTTTCATTAGCAGTTGAGCGCGGTGACGCTCAAGATCACCAAGATCGGACTTCGACACTAGGTTAGCCAGCAAGTGCCCAATAGTTGCGCCATCAATCAGGAAGTTGCCAATCATGCCTGTTTGGTTAGTCAGTACTAACGCTTCTTTCAGAAGTTGTTTGGCCTGGTCTTCATTCTTGCTGTGCACATTGAGGATCGCTTCGACAATCAGGTTACGATTGCGATCGGTCACTAACTGATGCTTGCTCGCTTCTTGCTCTAGGAAGTTCAGCGTGCTTTGCGCTTGCTCATACTGTCCCAACTGGATCTGCGCACGGGCAATATTACGCCACTGCAACTGAGAGAAGTGATTGCATGCTTCGTCTGGACGAGTAGCGGTTTCTAGCCACTGTTCAATTGATTCCATGTCGTTTCTTGCTTGCCAGTACAGCAGTAGTGACAATGAAGCATTCGCCGTCCAATCAACGTGATAGGTAGATTGTTTGATGAGGTGTTGAATTTGCTCAATCACCTTCGAGGCTTTGTCTAGCTCACCACGACCGATAGCAATACGAGCAATCATGGAGTAGCTGTGCAGATGTTTACTTGGGTCGATGTTACCCAGTACGTCGATGCCTTTGTAAGCGCACTCTTCGGCCTCATCAAGGCGATTCCAACACCAAAGCACTTGTGCACGAACGCGCAATAGAAACTCGTGCAGTGGGACTTGGTGCAGTTGCTGCTCTTCAATGAGTTTAAAGGCGCTTTCTTGGATCTCGAACGCGGCTTGTACATAACCTTGAGCGATCAAGATTTCACTTTGTTGTAGCTGTGCCCACAAGGCTTGATGATACACGTGATATTGACGCGCCAGCTTTTCAGTCTGCTGCATCATCGACAGTGCGCGGCTGAGATTACCAATCACGTGGTTCACCTCACCAACGACTGAGGTAGCGACAATACGACTGCGATATTCCGAATGGTCGAGCTCGCTCAGTGCGAGTTCAGCTAGCTCGATGGCTTGGTCTGGTGAGTTTTGGTTGATTGCCACCTGAGCACGAAGCGCGTGGAATTCGCCTTCTTCTTTTTTGCTCAAATTGACTTTGCGCGCGGCCATTTCTTCACCAGCTTTGGCAATCAGCTCGCCCACTTCATTGTATCGGTGTTGGCTCTGTGCCAACCAAGCTTGCAATACACATAGCTTCGGCTGACTGTAAAGCTGATCAGCACTTAACACACCAATGGCATCTTCCAGGGTGGTTAATTCGCCGTGGTTAAACATCTTCCAGCCAAACTCCAGCAAGATACTCGCCACCAAATCTGCGTTGTTAGCAAGGCGCGCGTGGCGTAGTGCTTGGTGAGGGACTTTCTGTTCTAGCCAAGCGTTAGCCGCGGCTAGGTGCAAGTCGTTCTCTTGCTGTGGAATTCGTGCTTTACGTTCGTGCGATAAGAACTCAGCAAATAAGTTATGGAACCTAAACCAGTTGTTCTCTCCCTCTAATGGATAGATGAACAGACCAAAGCGGTTGAGTGACTCGATCATACTGAGTGCGTCGTCACGTTTGGTCAGTGCGGTGACTAAGTTGTCATTGAAGTGATCAAGCACCGAGCACTGCATTAAGAAATGACGGGTTTCTTTATCAAGTAGATCAAACACTTCTTCAACAAGGTAGTCCCAAAGGTGTGCGTGATTGAACTGAGAGATAGTCTCTACCGATTGGGCCAGTGTGCGCTTTTGATGTTGTGCTTGAAGGGCGAAAAGCTGCAGTGCCGATGGCCAGCCTTCCACATAGGTGCGAAGCGTATTCGCGGTTTCGTTATCGATCTCACTGGCAAGGCGCTGGCTAAAGAAACGCGTGGTTTCTTCAGTATCGAAGGCAAGCAACTCGTTACCAATTTCAATCATGAGATCGCGAACGCGCAGGTTCGCTGTACCCAGTGGTGGGTTACCTCGGCTGGTGACGACCAAAGTAATGTTGTCTGGCATGTGCTTTAGGAAAAAGCGCATTGCTTCATGGATGTCTTCGTCGCTGATGAGGTGGTAGTCATCCAGAACGATATAACACTCATGGTGGTAGCTGGTTAGTTCAGCGAACACCTCGCTAAACAGGGAATGCAAAGAAGAAAACTGTCGGCGCTCTGCCAACTTTTGCGCATTTGGGCAACTGTTGCTGGTGGCTTTGTTGATGGCTTGCAGCAGGTAGTTGACGAAGCGAAATGGGTCATTATCACTTTCATCAATGCTGTACCAACCTACATGAGGTTTGTCCGAGAGCCATTGAGCGGCCATGGTGGTTTTGCCGTAACCGGCTGGCGAGCGAAATAATACCAGTTTATAGAAAGGCGCCTGTGCAAGCAGGTCTAAAACTCGAGGACGAACAATGGCATTGTGTAAGCGGCCAGGTCGAGTCAACTTTGAAGGAATCCACATGAGTTATTTCCTACGATTATTATTTTCAATGCCCTTGGGGTGGAGGGCGTGTTTACCACAGCTTTGTTGAGCCAGCTCGAAGATATAAAACAGTAGGTTATACAGTTTTTGATCAAGCGCTCGGTTTTGATTATTGTGTGGTCAATCCCTCGACTACGCCTCGGATTTGTGATCTCTGTCACTATATCCTTGATGTGGTAGGGGAGATTGGTCTGCCATGTATACAAAATTTTGGGAAATTTTGATTCTTTTTTGCGGGTAACTGTGATCTTCACAACAATTTTTGTAATTAGTTATCCGCCGGATAGTATTTCTTTCTTAGTTCGTGGCTAGATTAAAAACTGAGCTTGGCGTGATCGCAATCACCTGAAAAAACCGAATCAGAGAGCGGAATGGGAGATCGATCACTAAGTGGAGGGGAGTACGCCCTCTACGCCCTCCTCACTCATCCTCCAGGGAGTCGGACTTAGGAGGATGTTTATGGATACGTCACCATGCACGATATGTGACAGATGGATAAAACTTGAAAGTGAGATTTCGTAATGAAACCTGCGCAACAGAAAAAATTTGATAAAGCTTCTTTCCAAGAAAGTGTTAAAAAACACCTATCAGCAACGTATGCAACGACAGTAGAAACTGCGACAGAACGTCAGTGGTATCTAGCAATGGGTCGTGCGCTTGCTGAGCTAACGACTTTTGACCTGCTTGAAACTGAAGCGGACGAGCGCATCAAGGGCGCGAAAAGTGTTAACTACCTATCTCTAGAATTCCTAATCGGTCGTCTAACAGGTAACAACCTAATCAGCATGGGTCTGTACGAGCAAGTTACAGATGCAATGGCTGAACTAGGTCACAACCTAACTGACCTTCTAGAAGAAGAGCGTGACCCATCACTTGGTAACGGTGGTCTAGGTCGTCTAGCAGCATGTTTCATGGATTCATGTGCAGCTCAAGAATTCCCAACTGTAGGCTATGGTCTTCACTACGAATACGGTCTATTCAAGCAGTCATTCGAAGATGGTCGTCAAAAAGAAGCGCCTGATGCATGGCGTGCTGTTGAAGGCTACCCGTGGGAAGTCGCTCGTCCAGAGCTTGCACAAGAGATTGGTTTCTTTGGTCACGTTGAAGTTGTAAACGTTGATGGCAAAGAAGTACGTCAATGGGTTCCTGGTATGTCTGTAAAAGCAATGCCTTGGGATCTTCCAATTGTTGGTTACGAGTCAGATACAGTTTACCCACTGCGTCTTTGGGAATGTCAGGCAATTGCTCCATTCTCTCTAGAGAGCTTCAACAATGGTGATTACTTCGAAGCACAGCACGCGCTAATCGATGCGGGTAACATCACTAAGGTTCTATACCCGAACGATAACCACGAGAAAGGTAAGACTCTGCGTCTAATGCAGCAGTACTTCCACTCAGCGGCGTCTGTACGTGACATCCTACGTCGTCACGAAGCAGCAGGTTACACGCTAGCGGATCTTCCTAAGCAAGAAACCATTCAGCTTAACGATACGCACCCAACCATTGCTATCCCTGAACTGATGCGCATCCTTCTAGATGAGAAAGGTTTGAGCTGGGATGAGGCGTGGGCGATTTCTTCTAAGACTTTCGCATACACAAACCACACTCTACTTCCAGAAGCACTAGAGACTTGGTCTGAGTCGCTAATCCAGCGTCTACTTCCACGTCACATGGAAATCATCTTTGAAATCAACCACCGCTTCCTACAAGAAGTACGTGCAATGTGGCCTGGTGATGGTGAGAAACAAGCGAAGCTTTCTATCATCCAAGAAGGTTTCCACCGCATGGTTCGTATGGCTAACCTATGTGTTATCGGTTCATACGCAGTGAACGGTGTAGCAGCACTTCACTCTCAGCTAGTGAAAACAGATCTGTTCCCTGAATTCCACGAGATGTACCCAACTCGTCTACATAATGTAACGAACGGTGTGACACCACGTCGTTGGTTGAAATTCTGTAACCCAGGTCTATCGGCTCTTATCACTGAGAAGATTGGTTCTGAGTGGCCAGCTAAGCTTGAGCAGCTGGAAGGTATCGCGAAATTCGCTGATGACGCTAAGTTCCAGAAAGACTACATGGCTGTTAAGAAGCAGAACAAACAGCGTCTAGCTGACTGGGTTAAAGCGAACATGGGTATCGAGCTAGATACGAATGCTATCTTTGATGTGATGATCAAGCGCCTACACGAGTACAAGCGCCAGCAGCTTGATTTGCTACACGTGTTGTCTCTGTATCACCGTTTATTGAATGACCCAACATTTGATATGACGCCACGCGTTGTATTCTTCGGCTCTAAAGCTGCACCGGGTTACCACTTAGCGAAAGAGATCATCTTTGCGATTAACAAGGTTGCTGAGAAAGTAAACAACGACCCACGCCTAGGCGGTAAGCTGAAAGTGGTATTCATTCCTGACTACCGTGTAAGTATGGCTGAAATGTTGATTCCAGCTGCTGACGTTTCTCAGCAAATTTCTATGGCAGGTAAAGAAGCATCAGGTACAGGTAACATGAAGATGGCTCTTAACGGCGCACTAACTATCGGTACGATGGACGGTGCTAACGTTGAGATCCGTGAAGAAGTCGGTGACGAGAACATCTACATCTTCGGTCTAGAGGTTGATGGTGTGAAACGCACGCAAGCGGCAGGTTACAACCCTTACGACTTCTACAACGCTGACCCACTACTGAAGGCATCTCTAGACCTACTGCTAGGTGAAGAGTTTACTCCAGGTCAACCAGGTCTACTACGTGCAACATACGACAGCCTACTAGATGGTGGTGACCCGTACTTATGTCTTGCTGACTTCGCATCTTACGTGAAGGCGCATGAAGACATGGACGCGCAATACCGTGACCAAGCGGGTTGGGCGAAGAAAGCGATTCTAAACACGGCGCTAGTTGGCAAGTTCAGCTCAGACCGTTCGATTCGCGATTACGTGAATAACATTTGGAAGCTTGAATCAGTTTCACGCTAACAAATTTAACCAAGGTACCGAAAGGTACCTTGGTTTTTACTTGAATTAATAATAACCCTACCGATTTGAAGGTTAAGAGAAGTCCTTCGGAGAGAGCGATGACAGAACAAACAGCATTAAAACAAGTTGCTGAGATGGCAAGAATAGCCGACAGCTACGTAAGTGCGTGGGGCGATGCAGCCAAAGTTGAGGACGAAACCATTCTTCGTCTGCTTGCGTCTTTAGGCTACGACACGACAAATGATGAATCACTACTAAAATCTGCCGAGAAAAAGCACAAGAAAGAAGTGCTGGATCCAGTACTGGTTGTTAAAGACGGTGATGCAGTTGAAGTAGAACTTCATTTAGGTGTGAGCGCGAGAGAAAGCGATTTCAGCTGGCGTCTAGAGACCGAGCAAGGAGAAGTACTTGAAGGCTATCTTCAATCTCAGATCGTTCGTGATGAACGTGCTGAGGGTGGCCCTTTAGTATTTGCGTTACCAAAAAACCTTCCATGGGGTTATCACAAGCTTTACCTAGAGCGTAAGCGCCGCAAAGCGCCTTACGAGATGACGCTTATTCGCACACCTCGTGCATGTTACAAGCAAAGCGCATTTGACGACGGCAAAAAGCTTTGGGGTCCAAGTATCCAGCTTTACACGCTTCGTACCCAGCACAACTGGGGTATCGGTGATTTTGGCGACCTTAAACAGTTGGTTGCTGATATCGCTGCACGCGGTGGTGACTTTGTGGGTCTTAACCCAATTCACTCGCTTTTCCCTGCGAACCCAGAAGGTGCGAGCCCTTACAGCCCATCTTCACGTCGCTGGCTAAATATTCTTTATATCGACGTAAGCTCTGTCGCGGAGTTTGCATTGAGCGCAGACGCACAACAAATCGTTGGTGGTTCTGAGTTCCAAGCACGTCTACAAAAAGCGCGTGAGTCACACTGGGTGAACTACACCGAAGTGGCTGAGCTTAAGATGAACGTATTGCCGCTGCTTTTCGATGAGTTCAAATCTCGTCATCTAGACAAACACTCTGAGCGCGCGAAACTGTTCCTAGACTTCATTGAAGCAGGTGGTGAGAGCCTACTGCATCAAGCCGCATTCGATGCGATCCACGCTGAGCTTCATGCAGAAGACAGCAACATGTGGGGCTGGCCAGTATTCCCAGAGAAGTACCGCCGTTTCGAAAATGCAGCAACACAGAAGTTCATTGCAGATAACCAAGACAAAGTTCAGCTTTACATGTACTTGCAGTGGATCGCTGATGTTCAAATCAACGAAGCTCAAGCACTAGCTGAAGAGAAGGGTATGGCAGTAGGTCTGTACCGTGACCTAGCTGTAGGTGTTGCAGATTCTGGCTCTGAAACTTGGGCAGACAATGGCAACCTAGTGATGGATGCGAGCATCGGTGCTCCACCAGATATCTTGGGTCCTCTGGGTCAAAACTGGGGTCTACCTCCACTAAACCCACAGGTATTGCAAGCTACGTCTTACGATGCGTACATCCAATTGCTGCGTGCTAACATGAAGCACTGTGGTTCATTGCGTATCGACCACGTTCTTGGTCTTCTGCGCCTTTGGTGGATTCCAAAAGGTGAGAACGCAACGAAAGGTGCTTACATCTACTACCCAGTAGAAGACATGCTAGCAATTCTAGCGCTTGAGTCACACCGTCATCAATGTAGCGTTATTGGTGAAGACTTGGGTACTGTGCCAGATGAAATCGTAGAAATTCTGCGTGACGCTGGCGTGCACTCCTACAAGGTGTTCTTCTTCGAAACAGCAGAAGATGGCGGCTTTATCTCTCCTGAGCACTATGCGGATCAATCAATGTCTGCATTGTGTACTCACGATATGCCAACGCTACGTGGCTTCTGGCACTGTGATGACCTGAAGATGGGCCGCGAGATTGGTCTGTATCCAAATGAAGAACAGCTAGCGGGTCTATTTGATGACCGCCTAGTGTGCAAACAAGGCATTATTGATAGCGTCGCATGGCATGGTTATCTACCTGAAGGTGTGGGTCGCGATGCAAGTCTTGTCCCTATGGACGCGCATTTGAGCGAAGCGCTACAGCTTCACGTAGCCGCGGGTTCTTCTGCACTACTCAGTGTTCAGCTAGAAGACTGGCTAGAGATGGATAAGCCAGTAAACATTCCTGGTACGGTTAATGAGTACCCGAACTGGCGTCGTAAATTGTCGATGAATCTTGAAGAAATCTTCGCTCAAGAAGGGGTGAATCGCATCGCTAAACGCCTCACGGAAGTACGCGCGAAAGCCAGCTAATCATAGATTATTGAATCGCTAACAAAGCACGACTCTTTTGGATATTTGTTCTGTCATTTCCAAAGAGTCGTGCTTTTCTTCGTTTTGGCGGCTGGGTTATATCATTCTCAAATTTATATTGTAAATTGTCGGTGAAATAGGCCGATTGCAATGCAAAATTGGGCGCTTGTCACTTCCCGTACAGGATGTTTCCAGTACAATGAAATCTTAAAGATAGCCCGCATATCGCGGGCTTTTTATTTTGTGCCTCCGACGTCTTTGCCATTGGCTGGGACTCAACAATAAAAAGGGGGGGTACAGTGTTAGGTCGAGGGAGATGAACGTTGAACAAAAAAGGGCTTAAAAGACAACAACAGGCGTACGATCGACTCTCGAGTGCATCGTTTGCTGACCCATTCTCATTCCTAGGTCCATACCTACAAGATGAGACTCATGCGCTAAGGGTTTGGATGCCCGGTGCGGACGCCGCAGCGGTTGTTTTAAAAGATGGCACCAGAATGCCAATGGTTCGAGACAAAGCATCTGGATTTATCCTTGAATCGGATCTCGATTTACGATTTACCCACTATCAGTTGGCTGTTGACTGGAATGGTACCGAGCAGATGCTCGATGATCCGTACCAATATCACGGTTTGTATGCGGAATATGAAGAACTGCATACACCAAAAGAGATGTATCACCACATGGGGGCGCAATTTATTACCCAAGAACGTGATGGTGAAAACATCGAAGGTACGCGTTTCTTAGTGTATGCACCGCATGCAACAGCGGTAAGTATAGTCGGTGATTTTAACGCTTGGGATGGTCGTCGTAACCCAATGCAGCGACTTGATTACGGTATTTGGGGACTGTTTGTTCCAAACCTACCTGAAGGCACTCAATACAAGTTTGAGCTCAAAGGACCTGATGGTGAAGGTCTGCCGCACAAAGCGGATCCATGGGGCTTTTATTCTGAACAATACCCATCGTTTTCTTCTGTTACCTATAACCATGACCGCTATGACTGGCAAGATACCAACTGGCAGCAGCGTCCGGTAACAGAAAAACGCAAAGAAGCACTGTCATTCTACGAACTGCACGCAGGCTCTTGGAAACGTAATGACAATGGCGACTTCCTAAATTATCGCGAACTTGCTGATGAACTGATCCCTTACTTAACCGATATGGGCTACACCCATGTTGAATTGATGCCAGTTTCTGAGCACCCGTTCTACGGTTCATGGGGATATCAGCCAGTAGGTTTGTTTGCACCGACTAGCCGTTTTGGCTCACCCGATGACTTCAAGTACTTTGTCGATCAGTGTCACCAAGCTGGCCTTGGTGTTGTGCTTGACTGGGTTCCGGCGCACTTCCCATCGGACGATCACGGCTTAGCGAACTTTGACGGCACGCCGCTGTTCCACGATCCAGATCCACGTCGCGGTTGGCACCAAGATTGGAACTCGTACATTTACGATCTTGGACGCGAGCACGTTCGTCGCTTCTTGGTATCTAACGCCCTTTACTGGTTTGAGCAATTCCATATCGATGGCATCCGCGTGGATGCGGTGGCTTCTATGCTGTATCTCGATTACTCACGTAGTCATGACCAGTGGATCCCGAATGTCGATGGCGGCCGTGAAAACTACGATGCGATTGCAACTTTGAAATGGATGAACGAAGAAGTGTACAAACACTTCCCGAATGCCATGACGATCGCCGAAGAATCGACGGCCTTCCCAGGTGTTTCTGCGCCAACCTTTGCTGGTGGCTTAGGCTTTGGGTTTAAGTGGAATATGGGTTGGATGCATGACAGCTTGTCCTACATTCAAGAAGATCCAATTAATCGTAAATACCACCACGATACCATCACGTTCCCGCTTGTTTATGCACATAGTGAAAATTATGTTCTGTCGCTATCACACGATGAAGTGGTATACGGCAAACACTCTATCCATAACAAAATGCCGGGTGATGAGTGGCAACAAACAGCGAACCTTCGTGCTTACTTGGGTTACATGTATGCTCAGCCGGGTAAGAAGCTGAACTTCATGGGTGCGGAATTTGGTCAAACGGGTGAGTGGAACCACGATGACCAGCTTCAATGGTTCTTGCTTGATTTTGAACGTCACCAAGGTGTGAAAGCACTGACTAAAGACTTGAACTTATTGTATCGCCGTGAAAAAGCGTTGTTTGATCAAGACTCAGATCCGCAAGGTTTTGAGTGGCGATTACAAGATGCCGCAGAAGCGAGTATTTTGGCGCACGAGCGCATTAGTGAAGATGGCGAACGTGTGCTGGTTGTCAGCAACTTTACACCAGTACCACACGAAGCATTCCGATTGGGTGTGCCGTTAGCGGGTCGTTATGAGCTATTGCTAAATACCGATGACAGCCTCTATGCCGGCAGTGGTTTTGGTGTAGCTCAGGTAGCAGAAACGGAGACTGTTGAGAGTGAAGCGCAGCCTCAGTCTCTCTCACTGCGTCTGCCGCCGCTTTCAACGGTATTCTACAAGTACCAAGGCTAAATGAGTTGAAGCCCCAGCATTTTGCTGGGGCTTTTGTTTATTAAGCTCTTCGATAGAGGTAGATTCGTTAACGAGTATGAAGACCCGAGATAAAATCATTCAAGCCAGCTTGAAGCTATTTAATGAGAAAGGCGAACGCGCCATTACTACTAACCATATTGCTGCCCACCTAGGGATGAGTCCTGGCAATCTCTATTACTACTTTCGCAATAAAGAAGACATTATCAAGTCGATATTTTCCGACTATATCGCCTACGTCCGTGAGTCCTTTGTTCCGGTATCCAGTGACACCCCGGCGGAGGTGTACCTGCAGCGCTATTGCGAAGAAGTGTTTGGCAGTATCTG
Source organism: Vibrio sp. DNB22_10_4 (assembly GCF_052879755.1). Taxonomy (NCBI): domain Bacteria; kingdom Pseudomonadati; phylum Pseudomonadota; class Gammaproteobacteria; order Vibrionales; family Vibrionaceae; genus Vibrio; species Vibrio sp. DNB22_10_4. The sequence goes on from NZ_JBNNXW010000001.1 coordinate 341,046, forward strand.
GCGCTTTCGTTTTTTCCACGCCAGCATGCCCGAAATCGTGATGCGCGATAAAGCCCTGCATCAAGCCTATTTGCAAGCGCATGATGTATTGGTTGCTAGAGCTCACGAGTCGGTGCTCAATCTGCGCCGCGACGAATTTATTGTCATCGACGACGATCAAATCGATGAGCTAATTGAATTGATGCGCGTAGTTGGTGGCTTTTGGGTGAGTTACTTAATGGCAAACTCAGTGGGCAAGTCGATAACCAAAGCTGATGTGAATCGCGGCGTGGGTAAGTTTATCGTTTTATTGTGGCCTTATAGTACCGACAAGGGTAAAGAAGTGCTGACTAAGTTGAAATTGAAGTATAAGGCGGTGGCGTAGTAGTACCGACGCACCCAACTTGAGAGTCGCAGCGATATTTCTAGTACCACCGTCGTTAGTTGTACTTCCACCTAGGCTCCCTCGCCAACATCGGCGAGGGGAAGGTGTTTGTATTAATCCTGCGGATATACTTGCGCAAAGCCTTTCTCAATGCACCCACAAACCTGCTTGGCAGTGCACCAATCTAAAGCAGTAAGAACAAAAATGCTGAGATGATGACACCAATGCCGAGCACTGCCGGGTAAGCAATATGGCTGATGTCTTTTGCGACGTTGTCTTGTTGCGCTGATTCAGCTTCTGATTTATCAACTTGAGGCTCGCTAGCAGCATCACCTTTTTCAAATAACGCCATGATCTCTTGAGTATTTCGCGCAGCGAGTAACTGGTCACGGAAATCGTCATCAACCAGCGATGACGTCAACGTAGTCAGAACCTCCATGTGTGTCGAACCTGCCTCTGCTGGCGGTATCGCTAACAAGAAAATCATGTTGACTGGCTCATCGCCATCTAGGCCTTTCCACATCAGCTCATCTTTCACAAATGCACATGCGAAGACAGGCTCTTTCACTGCCTCTGATTTACCATGAGGCACGGCTAAGTATTCGCCAAGGGCCGTCGGTCCCTCTTCTTCGCGCTTTAATACTGCCTCAAGAAATTGTGCTTTGTTAGTAAGTTTGCCTGTTTGTTCAAGCTTGTCCGTCAGTGCATTGATGGCGTCGAAGCGATCTCCAAACACAGCATCAAGCATGATCAGCTCAGGAGTTGTAAGTTGGGCAAGTTTCATGATGTGCTCCTTATTTTTGCTGTGTCAGCCAAACAAATTGGTATGGTGCCAACTCAAATTCTGTTGGCATGAACTGTTCACTAATGAGGTCAAAGCCGGAATCCGCTAACACTACAGCTTGAGCTTGTGATGTTAGGTTAACCGCAAATCGAATGGCTTCTTCACCTTCGCCACGCTGCAATGCAAAGATACCATCACCCAAATTCATGACTTGTTGAGAAGCCTGTGGTGAGAACGCGACGTACTGCTGACGAAGGCTCAATAAGCGCGTCATTGGCTTGAATACTTTTGATCGCAGTGAGTCTTCGTCTGCCAGCTCACTTTCTAGCTTCGCTAAATCCAATTTTTCACGGTTGATGCGTCGGTTAATCCCTGAATCGAGCATACCTTGTACGTCATTTTCGCTACCCAACAAGCTGTGGTAATAAATCGCTGGAACACCTATGAAGGACAGCAAGATAGATTGAGCTGCGATGAATTTCTTCGCTTTGTCGTCAATGCTATCGGTCGGCTCTGTAATCGCGCTGAGGTAGTTAATATTCAGCTCATAAGGTGATTGGGTACCATCACCGTTATTTTTGTAGTTCACTCGACCGCCTTTGCGTTCGACTTGCGCGCACATCATTTGGCGGTCTTCGTCCGTCAGGATGCCTTCTGTTGGACGAACCCCGATCCCATCGTGACTGGCAAGGAAGTTAAAGTAGGTAGTTTTATCACCTTGAGCGAGTTGCGCCATTGCTTCATTTGTCAGCGAAGTCGCCCATTGCGTCAATGTCTCGCTATTTTCGCTCATCAAGGCGTGCAGCGTTAATGGCGGTAGTGGGAACTGATAAACCATATGCGCTTCATCGCCGCTCCCAAAGTAAGATACGTTCTCTTTATGCGGCACATTGGTCTCAGTGATCAACAGCGTCCCTGGCATCACTTCATTCAAAATGATTCGCCACAGCTTGATGATTTCATGTGCTTCTTCTAAGTGGATACATGTAGTTCCGAGCTTTTTCCAGATAAAACCAATCGCATCAAGGCGAATCGAACGTCCACCATTTGCCGCGTACATCAACAAGATATCGATGCTTTCCAAAAGCACTTTCGGACTGTGAAAGTTAATGTCGATTTGATCGTCCGAGAAAGTCGTCCATACATGTACAGCCTCACCCGATGCCTTGCTAAACAGAGTGTGGAGCGGCAACGCACGGGGGCGCGTTACACTTGAATAGTCAAGGCTCGGATCCGACTCTACAAAGTAGTCTTGATATTTCGCATCACCTGCTAGGTAACCTTGGAACCAATCACTGCTCTTCGAGATATGGTTGATGACACAGTCGTACATCAGGTCAAAGTTCTCAGATAGTGCATTCAATTGCTCCCAATTACCGAGATTAGAATCCACTTGACGGTAGTCGACCACACTAAAACCATCATCCGAGGTATAAGGGAACATTGGCAAAATATGAATGTTGCTCAATGCCGCCTTCAAGTAGCGATCAGCGAATGTCTTCATCGTCGTTAGCGTTGGTTCTCCTTGATTAGAAAAACTGTCGCCATAAGCGATCAAGTAAGAGGTACGTTGATCAACCCAATTCTGATATTGCGGTGCTTTGTCTTGCCACTTTTTCATTAGAGCAAGAATATCATCGGTAATTTCTGTCGCATCGGCGTTGCCATATAGCTTGGCAACTTTGTTGTAAATCGCACTAGTAATCATGACTCTCTCCTACTTCTCTTTGTGACCAAGCGTTAAACGCACATCTAAGCTGTTGTTAGGGCGCACAATGTAAGCGCCATCGAGTGGCTGCTCGCGATAGTTCACCAATTCAACGTCAGCAAAGTGCTTTAGCGAATCAAGGTCAAGCTCGATTGGGCTCCCAGTTGGGTTGAACACGCGTAGAATGATCGCATTATCGCGGTAGAAGGCGTGTCCTAAGCTAGATAGTTCCAGCGCTTGCGGTAATGAGAACAGACTGAATGAAGGTGAATGCTGTCTCGGTTCAAAGCGAACTTGGAAGCGTTCAAGACGATTTTCAAAGCTGTTCAGCGATTGTTTTTGGTACCCAAAAGGCTGGTCTAAATACCGGCGCTCTAACTGACGAATGGTCTTGTGCTGTGCGTTATCACACAGAGCCAGAGCAAAGCTAAAGCTCATCGCTTTTTGCAGTTGAGCATCGGGTGTATATACCACTGTGTTGTTGATGCCAGATGCACGCCCCGGACGCCATAACAAGTCATCCTTACCAAGTCGTCCGGTCGACTTAAACAAAGTCAGTGCGATCTTATCGCTCTCTGAGCCTTTCAATATCTGAAACTCTTTAAGGCCACGTCCCGTTAAAATCAGAGATCGCTCCGATTCCGCAATCGCGACAGAACCATCTGTGGTTTCAATATCGACAGGACACTCTCGGTACTTTTCACGCCATTGCGCTAGGTCAGGAGCAACAGGACGCTCCATCAGTGCGAAGGGTTGAGTACTAATTGAAGTATCCGTCTGAAGATCTGAGTTAATCAAAACGCGAACACGGTGATCGCAAGTGTTGTTCAAGGTGTTGATATCAAACAGAAGCTGGGACTCACCACTAACCAGACTCATCGTGATGTCGAATACCGCTTGTCTATTTTGCTCACCACTTTGGCGTGCCGTCAGATCTTGCGGCACCACTAACGTTGCTCGAACAGATAAGCTTTGTTGCGTTTCACCAACGGTACATGACAACCACTCAAGCGAAGTGCTGTAGTTTGGTGTATCACCTTCCAGTGGTGAGAAGTCGTAGGAGTCGCCATCGTCGGCTTGCTCTTCAAACGTCAGCAATTGCTCGATAACGCGACCATTGAGTTTGTCTTCTAAGCGCAGTTGACCTTGCTCTAGAGAAACTCGTAACGCTTGGTTTTCAATTACCGTCTGCTCGCTGTTCACTTGCTCCATATTAGCTTGCTTACACGCTTGAACTTCAAATACGCGATAACCCATTGCAGGTAATTCTGAAACAAGCACATTCAGCTCAAATCGGTAGTATGGTGGTACGTCGACCTCTTTCTCGCCGTCTTTCGTTACTTCAATGATCTTACCGCCACTTAACGTTTCTTTATTAAGAACTTCAATAGGCAGGGGCAGACCCGATTCCAGAACCGCAATATTCTCACTCGCACTAAATACAACCGCCTTAACCATCCCGTTATAAGGTGTCATTTGACCGTTGAATAGCATCAACTCATCGTCGTTACATGCGCTGGCAATCTCTTTAATAACAAGGTTGTAAAGGCCGTGACAAATCTCTTCCGCTTGTTTGAGGCGATGCATGATATCGGCGTTTGTGGCATCGCTATTACATCCACCCATGCTGTCATGGGCATGACACTCAAGGATTTTTTTCCAAGCAATATCGATTAACTCAGTGTGTACAGTAATACCTTGCGCCTTAGCGATAGCAACCACGACTTCAAGTTTCTTCAATAAGAACTGTTCTATTTCAAAGTTGAGTTTTTTGATGTCATAACGCACTGAACCAATGGTTTTATGAATGCGTGTGTAACGTGGCAATTTGAACTCACCTTGGTATGTCTCAAACGTGTGACCATTCTCACGTAATACATCAACAAATGCTTCCATTGACGAAATCACGTAGACATCTTTACCTGATCGCTCAGTCGCGGCTTGTAAGGTTTTCGGTAACTCAGGGTCGATATTAACTTGGTCACCACCCGATGGAATCAACACTTCATCTAAACCTGAGAGTGATTTGATCTTCTCTACCATCGGGAAGATTTTCTTATCTAGATGATCAGGTGTTGCGTTGATATTCTTTGCTGCGCCATAACCGTGAACTAGGTTGTAAGCATAGATCTCATCTCCCCCCATAGAACGCCAGAAGAAGTGTGATTTTTCAACTTGCTGGTCATAGTCAATGCCGCGCCAGAAGATAATGTTATCTATACCCATGCCTTTAAAAATGGTTGGCATTTGCGCGTTATGACCGAAGGTATCTGGTAAATACCCCACCTTCATACAGTGGCCAAGCCCCTCAGCGATATGCATACCGTATTTCAAGTTACGGATGATCGACTCTGCGGCGACGTTGTAGGTATCTGTTTGGGTGTACCAAGGTCCAATAAATAGTTTTTTCCCTGAAACCAATTTAGCCATGCGCTCCTGCATGTAAGGTAGGACTTTAAGATAATCTTCCACAATAGAGGACTGGCCATCTAAGTGGTAACAGGTGTAAGTCTCGGTGTTTTCGAGCGTTTCAATCACTTTTGTAAAATTGTAAGTCGCGAGTACATCACTATCCTGTTGGGTGAAATACCACTCACGGTCCCAGTGAGTGTGAGGAATTACGTGTACTTTAGCCATTGGCGTTGTCTCTAAATCTTGGTCTGAATTTTATTGGAGGAAGACGCATCTTCCTCCGTTGAAAATGGTTAAGCTTGAGTAGGCTCAGGTTTAGTGCAAAGCAGCAGAGCAACAGCAATAAACATCGAACCTGCAAGAACGGAAATGGTATAGCTCACAGGATCGGACGATAGGAACCATCCCCATACGGCTGGTAATGGCAAGCTTTGGAATACGTTAAGCAATACACCTAGTTGTGTTCCGATAATCGAACCCAAGATCATGATAGGAATCATCTTCGGATTCTTAAGGATGAATGGAATTGCCCCCTCTGAAATGCCAATTAAGCCCAGCATCAAAGAGGTTTTACCGACAGTCTGCTCTTCAGAAGAGAACACGCGTGGGCGGAATTTACCATCGAGCAAAGCTGCCAGGCCAACACCGATAGGTGGGATAACGATGCCTAATTCACGAGCGAGCAAGTCAAACCCTTCACCCATGCCATTAAGACCCAGTGCCACTGAACCCGCAGCTTTATTAATAGGCCCACCTAAGTCAAATGCAGTACCAGCAGCAATTACCATCGAGTAAATACCACGACCAGCATCACCCGCTTCGGTAAACAGGTTGATCATTGCTATGTTCAAAGCGCCAAAGAATGGATTGATGAGATACTCCATCGTTAGCACCATCACCACTCCAGTAATCGCGGGTACGACAAGCATGGTTTTCAATGTCGTGAAATCTGGTTTCACCTTGATAGTATCGTTTAAAAAACGGACAAGGTAACCGACAAGAAAACCTATCGCGATGGCTCCGAAGAAACCAGAAGGCGCCCAACCCTCTAGGTCGAAAAAGCGTTTGTATACTTCATCGCTCATTACACCGCCAATAAAGGCCGGAATCAAAGCGGGTTTACCAGCAATAGAATAGGCAAGGTATGCTGCAAAGATTGGGTACATGAACTTTATGGTCATGAAGCCCAACTTATCTAGGGTTTGAATCGGTGTGTCAGAGATATCAATGAACTCACCTGTGATCTTCGCTACCGCCATTAAAAGGCCGCCTAAAACCACCACAGGGAGCATGTAACTGATGCCCGTCATGATATGGCCGATCGCAACCTGATACGCCGAGCGTTTTTCTTCGAGTGGTAATTCACTCAATGTTGCCGACTTTTCTTTGCCACGTTGAAAAACCGATGGCAACAAAGCATCCACATGTTTGATTAGCTCTTGAGTTCTTACCTTTAAAGGATTGGCATTGTCAAAACGTTCCATATCCATGATCGGTACGTCAACGGCTAGCACGACGCCGTCAGCGGTTGCGATATCATGAGCAGTTAGACGGTTTTTCACACCATCGCTGCCTTGGGTTTCTACTTTGACTTCGTAGCCATGCTTGTCAGCCCAGCTTTTGATTTTTTTAGCTGCCATAAAGGTATGTGCAATGCCTGTAGGGCAGGCAGTTACTGCAACCAGCTTCTTTTTACTCATGGGTATCTACCTTGTTATTTCTTACTGTGGACAGTATATGAGCCTCGATTCGGATCAGATATTGTTTCCTCATACAACTCACGTATCACGATACATCTGTGATCCGACGCAAAGACAACGCGGCCATTTTCAAGCGTAATACCGACAGTTTCCTCAATAATAGTCAAAAGCGATGAATACTTTTCGAGGCATAGAGCGCGTTATTTACGAGTATCTGATTGGGCACGCCAGTCAGTTACATGAGATCTCGGCAAAGACCATAGCCAACAAGGCTCTTACTACGACAACTTCGGTCAATCGAGTTTGTAAAAAAATGGGATATGCCAGCTACACAGAATTGCGATATAAGTTGGCAAATGAGTTAAAAGAACAGGCACAGAACCTAGACGGTGAAAAGTGCGAGCAAAGTGTCATTTCACAAGTGGCAAAGACACTGAGTGGCTCTCCCGTAGTGTATCTGTACTCTCGCGGCGCATCGATTGTGAGTGTGAACTATTTGTCGCGTTTCCTCTCTCTGGCTAATGTTCCTCACTTGGTGATCACTGATATCCACCAGCTAACGAGAGCTGAACTCGGGACGGTGTTGTTAATCAGTAAGTCCGGTGAAACACAAGCCGTCGTAGAAATGGCGCACAACGCCAAAAGAAAAGGTTTGAAGGTGATGGGGATAAGTCGGAAAGGTTCTACTTTAGCGCAATCTAGCCACCTGAATGTCCCATTGGAAGAGCAAGTGGATGGTATCTCTCTCTACAGTCGAGAGTCGCAAATCCATATCCTTAATATCGTTGATAAAATCGGCAAAGTGCTGCTCAGTTTTTAATTCACTTCTGCTCTTTTTCTGATTTCTTTCGTTACTATAGGTTCATCACAAAACCTAAGCGCACTGCGTAATCGTTCTCACGGTTACCTTGTTCATCCACATAGGTTTCATCTACAGATACCAGCTCTATGTATGGCATCCGCGTCGATGCAGTGGCTTCGATGCTGTATCTTGATTCCTCACGTAGTCATGACCAGTGGATCCCGAATGCCATGACGATCGCTGAAGAATCGACAGCTTTCCCAGGCGTTTCTGCGCCAACCTTTGCTGGTGGCTTAGGCTTTGGGTTTGAGTGGAATATGGGTTGGATGCATGACAGCTTATCGTACATTCAAGAAGATCGAGTTCATCGCAAATATCATCACGATACCATCACATTCCTGCTTGTTTATCCGCATAGTGAAAACTACGTGCTGTCGCTGTCACACGATGAAGTAGTGTATGGCATCTAGCCATAACAAGATGCCGCAGAAGCGAGTTTTCCGACTATATAGCTTACGTCCGAGAGTCCTTTATTCCGGTATCAAGTGACACACCGGCGGAGGCTTATCTGCAGCGCTTTTGCGAAGAAGTATTTGGCAGTATCTGGCTCTTTCGTTTCTTCCACGCTAGCATGCCCGAAATCATGATGCGCGATAAAGCGCTACATCAAGCCTACTTACAAGCGCATGATGTGTTGGTCGCCAGAGCTCACGAGTCGGTGCTTAATCTGCGCCGCGACGGGTTTATTGTCATCGACGACGAGCAAATCGATGAGCTAATTGAATTGATGCGCTCGTACGTTGGTTCTTCGACACTTTGATGTTGAACACGGACAGTAAAGCAATGATCGGATTTATGCGCTGTATTTTGCGTCATACAATTTTCTATGATCCGCATTGGGGATTGAAGTTCCTATTGCGCTACAGATTTTCCAGAAACAAATGCAACATCTAGTAGTGATAAACCTTGAATAATACCCGATACGTCATTCTTGTCGATTTTTTAATTTGGCTTACTGACGCTACTAAATTTGGGTAAATCAGCCGACTATCATAGTGTAGCGCTGTAGCCCCCTGCTTCTAAGACCAGAGACTTCGAAGATAACAGTCTATGGCTATTCAATCGAAGTCATTTTACCGGCACCAATTGTTGACATTGTAGCGTAGGTACAGACGTCAAATGCTCATGAGCATGACAATTCCATGTGAAATGTTTCTTTGGTTGTGAAATTTCTCAATAAATTGACGTGTATCACTGTATCTTTCTCGATCATCAGTGATAATGTTGTTGACTTCTTAGTTGTCCGGTTTTGATCGAGGACATGATGGTAAAAGAAAGACAAATGAGTATTCAGTAGGAATAGATGAAGTTAAAGGTATGAAAATTGGCACCACACGAAGTGCAAACTACATTTAGTGCTAAAAGTAATTGGTGAGCATATCCGTGATAACGATAGGGTGTGATTGATGGTGATAATATAAGGTTATATTGAGAGACTAAGTTTTGCTAAGTTACCAAATATGATAAGTATAATAACAACTTTAGTTTAGTGTTGGTTTAACAACGACACGCCAGTTTAACGTTATTAAGTATCTTATGAATATATAAAAAATTATATGGAATAGGAAACCTTTCTATTAACGAGTGTGTTTCTACACATTTAATTACTAATAGATAAAGATGAATGCATCATTACCTCGTATATTGTTGTAACAAAGGATAGGCTTGCTGTTATTGGCCTCAAAATTTTTTAAATTATTATTAAGCTAAACATTATGAAAAATCCATTTGAAAATAATAATCTTAAATCAAAACGAGATTTCCAAAATCTAGTTAATGATTTATTTACCCCTTTAGTGCCGTTCTATGACAAACAAGGAGCCCTTATTGATTTTGAAAATGGGGGAGCAAAGTTTGATATGAAAGCTAGCTCTCTAGAAGGTGCTGTAAGACCACTTTGGGGAGTTATACCTTTAGTTCTGGGTGGGGGTGATTTCAAGCATTGGGACTTGATAAGAAGAGCCATTATTGAAGGAACTGATCCCGAACATAAGAATTTTTGGGGAGAAATTCAAGACCATGACCAACGGGCAGTTGAAATGGCAGTAATTGGATTTTTACTTGTCGCATTACCTGAGCATGGGTATATCCCTTTAAATATAGAACAACGTGAAAACTTAGTCCATTGGTTGGCTAAGATCCAAGAAAGTAAGATACATGAGAATAACTGGTTATTCTTTACTATTTTAGTTCAGGAAGGGTTGAAAAATGTTGGCAGAGGGGATTTAGTCGACCAAGTGGTGCAAAATAAGCACTTTGATTTAATTGAAGGGTATTATTTGGGTGATGGTTGGTATGGCGATGGTGCAGTTAATACTATCGACCATTACGGTGGCTACGCTATTCATTATTATAGCATCCTCTATTCAATCTTTGTTAAGAATGCTAATCCCCGACTGACAAAACTATTTATTGAGAGGGCAAAGGAGTTTTTCGAACCTTTCAAATACTGGTTTTCTGAAAAAGGTGACGTTCTTCCTTTAGGGCGCTCTATGGTTTATCGCTTTGCAACATCTGGCTTTTGGGGAGCGTTGTCGCTTATTGAATCTGATACAGATAAGTTATCAGAAATTAAGGGTTTGTGGGGTAGGCAAATCAGATCCTGGAAAGATAAGTCTATATTTGATGATAGAGGTTTGTTGACTAGAGGATACAGTTATCCAAACTTAATGATGTGTGAGTATTATAACTCACCTACATCACCTTACTGGAGTATGAAGGCATTCCTACCATTATGCCTACCCGATGAATCGATATTTTGGGAGTTGGAAGAAAAAGAGCTTACAGTCAGTGAACAGGTGTATTCCATGCCTTCCTGTCAGAGTATTGCTCAACGATATAAAGGTGAATCAATTATTCATTTCTCTGGTCCTATAAATATTTTATTTCAGAAAGATAAATATAATAAATTTGCTTATACTACTTGGAGTGGTGTGGATGTCCATTCCTTGCTTTATGCCGATACTCTAAGTTTTGGAGATAATATATTAGCCTTTAGTTTTGATGAGGGTATCAATTGGCAAATGCGCCATAAGAATATTAATACAGTTACTAATCCAAGGTCCATCGTAACCGAATGGACATCAGGTTCGGTAATTGTTAAATCGGAGATTGAAGTATTAGATAATGGAGAGAGCGTTCGCACACATTCATTTGAATTATTAAATGATGCTTGGGTAGTAGAAAGTGGCTTTGCCATTGGTCATTGGTATTCTGAACCTGATACAAAGAAAGCAATGGAACCACAGATTGGGATTGAGGTTAATGTTGGTACGGAAAGTTCTGGAATAATTAGTCTTGATGATTATGAGAAAACACCATTAACTAGTACTCGTATTCATACAAATATTGTCCACCCCAGAGCATCAGTCCCCTTTTTGCTAACAAAGCTTAAAGCAGGGAAACATAAACTAAAAAGTAAGTTTTCTGTAGATTTATAATATTGATGCTTATGTGTAATTAAGTAATTTAAAAAGTAAGTAATATTTAGGTTAAAAGTAGCAAGGGAAGCTCTAAATTTGAGTTGTTTTGCTACTATAAATATCTCAATTACGAGGAAGAATAAATGAAGTATGGACAATTTGTAAATCAAGGCGAAACTTTCCGCATTGAAACGCCGGATACACCAACACGCTGGATGAACCCTTTGTTTAATGACGAATATCTTTTAGAGGTAGATCAGAGGCTTCAAGCTAATAGCTACTATGTAGAAGGTTATACGCGCCATGCTTTATCAAGAGAGTATCGAAATTTTTATTTATTAGACAAAGTAAACGGAGAGTTGATTGATGTAAACCAGCAATCATCTTTATCTGATTTTGATGACTATCAATGTGATCATTCGACGACTAGTTCTAACTTAATAGTCAAAAAGAATGGTGTTAGTATTAGTTTGCGTGTGTTTGTACCTAAAAGTGGTAAGAAGGAATATTGGACGATCACGCTTAGTAATAATACAAATGAATTCAAGGATTTAAGTTTTTTTTCTGCTTTTGGATTATATGATCATGGAGTTATGGGAGGGGAGTGTGACTATCATCCCAACTCCAATGCAATTGTAAAGTATGCTTTTCCTTACCATACATTTTACCATGAGAAGGATTCGGCAGAGAATAAACCTAGCTATCTATATCTAACTAGTTCTGAAACCCCAAGCAGCGTTGATATGAGTCAGCGGAGATTTTTTGGTGGCGATAATTTGAATAGATTACCGCAATCAGTTAGAAATGGTAAATGTAATAATGTAAAAGGTGAAGCGGAAGATTTTGTAGCAGCGATGGAACATTCATTAAAGTTGTTACCTGGTGAAAGTCAGTCTATTCACCTGCAGTTTGGAATCGCGAAATCTAAAGCTGAAGTTGATCTAGAGAGCTCATTGTTGAATCATGAACTGGTTGAAAGAAAATATAACGACACTATTGACTTTTGGAAAGAAGAATATTCAAGATTTTCTGTAGAAACCCCTGATAATAATATCAATTATTTGGTCAATCACTGGCTTAAAAAGCAAGTTATTTTGCTTTGTCGCCAGAACCGCGGCACTACATATTGTCCTATTCGAAATCAGTTACAAGACGCGATGGGATACGCGATGATCAACCCTAGTGAAGCTGAAAAGTTTATGCTAGACGTGATAAAGGAACAGCGAGAAGATGGTTTTATTCAGCAATGGCATTTCACCGACGGCACCCCCCCAACTGGATTATGCCTTTTAAATCATACGGATGGACCACTTTGGCTTGTAATTTGTCTAGTACAACTTATTAAACAACAAGGAAGTAACGCACTATTTTATAATGAAGATTTCTTAATTAGCGAGCGTCTATTTAATGCTATCGAATTCATGTATCAGAACCGTGGAAGGCATGGTTTATGTCTGATTGGTGATGGTGACTGGAATGATCCTATAAATGGTGTGGGTCGTGAAGGGAAAGGAGAATCGACATGGTCTACTATGGCATTGATCTATTCCATCAACGAATATCTAAGCTTAATCGTTGACGCTGATGACATGAAAACCAGAATTGTTGCTTTAGAGAGTATGCGGAGCGAGCTTGAAAACTCAATCAATGAGCACTGTTGGGATGGGCAGTGGTACGTTGCAGGTTTTGATGATAATGCAATAGCTTATGGTAGCAAGAAAGATAATGATCGCTTATTTCTCAATGCTCAAACATGGGCCATTATTTCAAAAGTCGCATCACTTGAGAAGCAAAAAATTATTGAAAAATCTCTTGAACGATTAGACACACCGTTTGGTCCGTTGCTACTAGATCCTGCTTTTGACAGTTGGGATGATAGGTGGGGTCGTGTGAGCATTAAAAAATCAGGCACAACAGAAAATGGGTCAGTTTATTGCCATGCTTCTATGTTTAAAGCTTTTGCTGATTCAGTTAAAAATGATGGTGACGCGTTATATGATGTAATAGCCAAAACACTACCTACCAATCCAGAAAATCCGATAGAGCAATGTTTGCAGGTTCCTTTGTATATATCCAATTATTATTATGGGTTAAAAGATTCTCCAAACTTTGGTCGCTCGAGCATGCACTATGGAACAGGGACTTCTGCATGGATGTTGTTGGTTGTGATCGAAGGTTTATTTGGTGTAAAAGCTAGTGGTAATGGTTTGTGCGTCAATCCTTGTTTTCCAAAGCACTGGGCTAGTGCGTCATGTATACGTAAGTTTCGCAATTCTACTTATGAGTTTACATTTAAACGTGGTGAGCAAAGCTCGATACATGTTAACGGTGAACTTATCAATGGAATTAGACTTCCGTATGAGGAGGCTAGTCACTATCAAGTAGAGGTTGTCTTTACATGATAAGACCCGAATCCGAGAGGGAATAGACGGAAACGGCATTGTTGACAAAGTTAACCTAAAGGCAACGATGCCGTGTGTGACTCGCCGTTAGTTTCTAGAAGGCATACTTAGTGCTATGACTTTTTCATAGCACCAATATTTAACATGATTTCAACGAATTGAGTGTTGTAACATTTCACGCTCAATTTCATCTGGTTAACCCTTTATATCGAGACATTACACCCTAACACATTGAACGATTGTGGTAACCAGATTCAGGCCACCGCTCCTCTGATTTTCGGTATGTAGGGCTTGCACTAGTCTGTTTACAGATTTGACATCCTCTCAGAGAGCCGATTTTTTCGATATGGTATTAACGGAGTACAACCTCTATTTTCAAGTCGTATGCTCTATGAGAAGTTACGGTTTGAATTTGTGGTATGTGTTCACTGAAGTCTATTAACAAGAGAATGTGACCTTACGCACGTGATAAACTATGTAGTCGTATCAACTCGTTAATGAAACATACAAAAAGGGTGGGCTCTTGGCAATTACAGAGTTTAGTAGCATCATCAAACAATCGATTAGAAGAAACTTTACCAGAAGCGTCTTTGAGCTATGAACCACACTAAGCTCTTTAAACATAGCAAGTCACGGTATCTTAGCGATGATTTAAAAAATAGCAGCCCTGAATTGTTTCGCCACACGAAGTGACACAGATTTGGGTTGCGCGGGATATTTCACAAAAATTATTTATTTCACAATATTGGATCTTGCTCACGGTAGTGGGATAGGTGATAGTGCATAATCAACTCAAGATATAAAGTTATGAGTATACCAATGATTGAAATCTATCTTGACTATATAGGGTGTCATGATTTGCATTAGTATAATGGATTTAGTAACTAGGGTGCCTGATGGCCGAGATTTTAGATCAAGTTACATCTGAATAGTTACGACAACAATCTAAGTTTTTGAGTCTTATGTTCTTTCATATTTGACTTAATCCCTATTTAATTGAAAAGTTTGGATCTTATATTTTCATGACGATTGAGGGTTTTACTCTTTGGTCAATGAAAACTAATGGTTTAGTCGTGTGTAAATGTCTGTGGGGACGTTTGGATTGATGAATTCAATATTCAATATTAAATCTGTCCCATACTATCTATTATGTGAGATAACGAATAGTAAGTGACATCGGAAAATCCTAAACGTTGGTATGTTTGAATCTTATGCCATAGTCGTTGCGAATTTTACCAGACAGTGAGATCGAAACCAAAGGTTTTTATAACGATAAAATGCGTTTTATAAATAGCATTCAAACAAAGTAAAGTATTTCAGATGTTTTGGTTAAGTTAACAATACAATCACTGAACCACAAGGCTAACTTTAATTTGGCTAACTAAGTCTTACTGAGAAGGAAACTTTGTTGGTTGCTACATTATTTTTTAAGTAGTGTAGGTATCAGTGAAAACGTCATAGAGAATTATGTTTGACTTCTGAGCGGAGGTGTTCTGTTCAACTGGGCATTATGGCGTAACAGTAATCGTTCCCAACACATAGCTATCTAAATTACTGGGTTTGTCTAAACCAATTTTTCGTATGAGGTCATTTTAATCATATATTACTTGTTTTCGATGTTATTGCCTGGTCTTTAGGTTTTTTAAGTATGTTTTATGTAGATAATTGGATTAATTGAAAGGGTTTCATTGTGAGTTTTATAAAATCTTCATCTATCTGCTCCTTAGCAGTGTTAAGCATTATTAGTACAAACGTTTCCGCAAGTACGAAAAGTGAGGGCTTTGAATTTCATGGTTATTTTAGAGTCGGTGCATTTTATGATGTACAAGAAGACTTTACGCGCTCTACATTTCCAGGAACCAAGGAAAAGCTGGGTACTTTGGGTATAGAGACAGATAATGATTATAAATTGGCCTTACAAAAAAACTTTCAAAATAATGGAAATGAAATAAGGATTAAGACACGTTTTGGGTCTGACAACTATGCATCTAAAAGTCATCAATTAGGTACAAATGCAGATGCTTCCAATGGTGGAATTGGTTTGATTGAGACATATGTTGAGCTTGATGGAATATCAGATACAGGGACTGTTTGGGGAGGGAAGCGTTATTATGGTAAACATAATCTAGTTCCTATTACGGACTTTTTCTACACTGACATGAGCGGTCTTGGCGCAGGTATTGAAGGTATAGAATTAGGTAGGAATACATGGGACTTTGCTTATATTGCGAGCGACAACGCACAAGGTAATCATTTTGGTGACGGTTCCAACCTAAATAACCCGATGCATATGGGTCACATTGGAGCTGTTTTTGGCTCTTTAGAATTTCACGCAAACGCGAAGTTTTTACCGAATAACTGGGTTGATGTTGATGGAGAAGATGGTGAAGGTACAATTAAAGCGTACGCTAATTCTGGATTTGATGTTACAGCTATCTACAGGATAAATTCGGTTTTTGGGTTAACTGAAAAAGGAAAAACACAATACGTCATTCAAACTGGTAAAGGTTTAGGTTCTGGACAATTATTAGGTGGTACGATCACGACTTATAATGCTTGGAAACCGGGTTTTGGGGCTATAGCAGGCCCAGATAAAATGAAGATGGTTGACTCTGGAGATACTTCTACACGCGGAATCGTCGCAGGATCATATAGTTTTGATAATGGGATTGGAATCCAGCATTCATTCCAAGCTCAATATAATAATCTAGAAAAGCGAGGTGAGGATTTATGGGCATCGGCAACGATTCGTCCATCATTCCCAGTTGTGAATAATTTTAAAGTTCTCACAGAACTTGGTTACCAATATGGATATAGAAAGCAAGAATCAGGATCCACTAGTGATAGTCATACTTGGAAATTTGCGGTAGCGCCTACTATCACAGTACATAGTGGTGTTGGATCAATTGCGCCTGAGATACGTTTTTTGGCAACCTATCTTGATGGTACAAACAGAGATGAGCCTGAGTACTTAGTAGGCATACAAACTGTAGTATGGTGGTAATTTCATAAACTAAACGATTACGGTATGTATTTCTAAATAATGCATACCGTAGTTTGAACTTAACTACTAACCCTAGAGTTGTTGATTCCGATCGAGGCTTTGTAACTGAGCTTAATCATACAGCGGGTGATAGTTAAATTGTTGTGGTTTTTAACGATATAGTGAGTTTTCGGATAGCTTTCCCTGATTATTTATTGACTGCTTTGATCATTGACTTGGCCTCTTCAATTTGTGCATATAACCATGTAGTGTTTGTTGCGAGCCCAATAGCTTTACGCGATGGATAGCAATCTTGGACAAGTAACACCTATTATAATCAGACTTCTGTTTCTACTTTTTGCTCGATCCATATAGCGTTTGGCAGTCAATCGCTAGGTTACATGGCTGATCACATCCTAAAAAACTGCTCCCTCAAGAAGAGGAGGAATTAGAGTTATCAATTGCTATACCCCAATTATCTAGTCGCATTCTATAGCATTGTTGGCTTTATTTCCCGAGATCTGTTTGATTGAACGTCGTGTTTGTTTAAATTGCTTTCACACCTGTGACTCCTGAAAGTGTCAAACAGCTCATCAATTCTATGGGAATGAGCATCAACTGCTGGGTGAAGTTTAAGCCGAACTCAACGCTTATCATCTGTTCCATGCGTTTTCACTTACCCTCACCGTGTAATGTGAATCCAGTGGCATGCGGCTTTACCAAGAAAGCCATTGAGACCGCTAGATAAGTAAATAGCTGTGGTCTACCGTGTTCATTTTGTTTAGTTTTCTTCTAGTCTGTTATTGCTTCTTCTTCGATCCAAAACCTGAGTGAACCTTAGCTGATCTGTGGGTATTGAACTTGGGTCAGCTAATGGCATCGTAGTGATTCTTGTGAAATATTTCTTTATACGTGAAATTTCAGAATGGTGACACGTGTCACTGTATATGAGGTGATTATCAGCAATAATATCACAAGTTCTTAAGTTTCAGCTCTCATCGAGGATAACATGGCCCGAAAGCAAGAATTGATTAATATTCAACAAGATATTTTGAACTCAATTGAGCGAAATATTTCACGAATTGGTAGTCGCAACCCAATGATTGGTAATGGTGCTCCAGATTACGATTGGCATTACCCCGGCGAGTACTATTGGACAGATTCATTTTGGACTGGACAGCTTTGGCTCGCTTATAGTCTAACGGGCGAAAGTAAGTTTAAGAACAGTGCACGAATGCGCTCTGCTCACATGGATAAAATATTAGCGACCCCTCTATGGATTGACCATGATATGGGGTTCTTATACAGCTTAACTGCAGTAGCAGATTATAAATTGACAGGCTCTCAGTCAGCGAAACAGCAGGCATTGCGTGCTGCTGATGCATTGCGTAATAGATTTAATTGGAATGGCCGTTACTTACCTGCATGGAATGCTAGGCCAAATAATCCTAACCAAGCTGAAGTTGTGCAAGGAAAAATTATTGTTGATTGTATGCAAAACTTAGGTTTGTTGCTTTGGGCATATAGTGAAACTTGCATCGAATCATATAAAGAAGCAGCCCTGCAGCAGGCTGATACTACATTAAAATATATCGTTAGAGATGACTTTAGCACTTATCATTCTTTTGATTTTGATCCACACACTAATCAACCTAGAGGCGGGAAGACCGTTCAAGGATATGCAGATGAATCATGTTGGAGCCGTGGTCAAGCATGGGCTATCCATGGTTTCGCTCATTTAGCTGAAGTTACAGGTGAACTCAAGTACGCTGAAATCAGTGCAAAATTAATGGACTACGTTATTGAGCATATTACAGAAGATATGATACCGGTGTGGGATTATCTACTACCTAAAGAAGAACCTCAGTTCAAAGATACATCAGCTGGCTCTGTAACCTCTGCCGGGCTATATATTTTGGCGGACGTATTTAAGAAAGCAGGTGAATTAGGAAAGTCTAATAAATATAAAGAGTATGCGGAGATGATGTTGTTTGCCCTTCGTAGGCAGCACGATTTAACTTCTATCGAGCATGCTGAAGGGCTGCTATCTGGTGGTGCTTCGTTTGTAAATCAAATGAAAGGTACTTCCACAAGGTTCTATGCTGATGGTATGTTGCCTTATGGTGATTACTATTATTTTGAAGCTGTTATGCGGTCACTTGGCCACAAGGATTTTTTCTGGAATTAATATTGTATCACCATGTTTTATAATATCTTATATTATTTGTTAATTTCGATTTCGAACTTGTATTATTAGGGTTAGATCCAGTCTTGAAGTTTAATTTAATATTGCAATTAGTCTGAACTAAATATTATTTAATGAGCTTTGTTTAGGACGTAAAGCAACCTTGCTAATGTCTGGTTTTTAGAAGGGTTGTTATTCAAATGTGAGCATGTGAATATTACTTAATAGCCATATCGTCCTCTGGCCAATATTATTACCTAGCAGGTATTGAGTTCAACACAAAACTTAATTTATAAAAGGTCCCAAATGAAAAAAACATTGATGGCTTTAGCTTTTAGTGCGTTTGCACTGCAAACAGTAGCATCTGAGTCAGACGTCCCAAATCTCAGAATAATTGATGAACAAGCGACGTCTTGGACTAATAATTTCAACCCTTGGTTGGGTGGCTTGGCTTCTTCCGCGTATGCATATGAGCCGTTATTTATTTTTAACGAGCTTGATGCAACAAAAGAGTATCCTTGGCTTTCAACCAAATACAAAATAAGTGAGGATCTTAAAACTCTGACTATAGACATTCGTAGTGGGGTCAAGTGGTCAGATGGAAAATCTTTTACTGCTGAAGATGTGGTCTTTACGTTTAATTATATTAAAGAAAACCCTTCTATCGATATAACCGGCGTTGGTGCATTAGTAGATAAAGTGGAGTTGGTTGAAAGTGAATCTGTAAAATTTCACTTAAAAGAAAAGAATGCTTTTTCATACCTTAACATTCTAAAGACTAAAATTATTCCGAAACATATTTGGTCTTTGGTCGATAAACCAGAACAAGAAATTGTCAAACAGCCAATAGGTACAGGACCGTTTACCGAAATTTCACGCTTTACCCCTCAGGTGTATGTGCAGTGTCGAAATGAGCACTACTGGAACGAAGAACTAGCGTTAAACTGTATTGAGTTTCCACAAGTATCCTCTAATGATGCAGCGTTAGAAATGATGTCTAAAGGCCAAACTGATTGGCATAATATATTTGTTCCTGACATCGACCGTTTGTATGTAAAAGCGGCCGAAGGTAATCACTATTGGTTCCCTTCGGGTGATGGTGTACGGATCACTCTGAATTTTCAGACAAAAAATGACGGCGCGCGAAAAGCGTTTAATAATCTGAATTTTAGAAAAGCATTTAGCTTGGCTATGGACCGTGAGGCTATGAGGGAATTAGGTGCTTATGGTTACGTTGAATTAGGAAATTCTGCAACGAACCTTCCAAGTGCTTTAGGCGCATGGCGCGACACCAAAGCCGATAAAGCGTGGTCTAAGTATGACCAGTATAACCTTGAAAAGGCGAAAGCTTTGTTAGTTGAAGGTGGCTTTATGGATTCCAATGGTGATGGCTATGTAGAAAACCCTGACGGCTCCAGTTTTGAATTCATGATTCAAGTACCTAGTGGTTGGTCCCCGATGGTTAATAACGCGACAATTGCTGTAGAGGGTTTGAGAGCGATTGGTATCAAGGCGAATATCATTACCCCAGAAGTATCAGCATATGCTAAAAACTGGACCGGCGGTAATTTTGACGCCACCTTTGGTGCAGGCAGCATGGCAACTTCTCCATGGAAGTTTTATGACTACACTATGCACTCCCGCAATGCTAAAGGTCCTCAGTGGTGGTCAACCAGTATGACCAATTATGTAAACCAAGAGCTTGACAACACAATCGAAGAGCTAGGTGTTACTTTAGATAAAACTAAGCAAAAAGCTCTTGTTGGTAAAATTGAACAACACTTTTCAGAAAATGTTGTTCAAATACCGCTCTATTATAATGCTGTTTGGTATTCCTATAATAATAGCCGATTTACCGGGTTCTTTAATGAAGACAACCCAGTGGCACACCCTGGACCATATAGTCAAAACCGATTACTTCACGTGTTGCACATCAAACCTAGAACTTAATACATTTTTAAACTAAGCAGAGTAGAGGGGGGAAGATATGCCCCCTCGAAACTCCGAGGCTTCTATGAAATATATTGTTAGCCGATTTGGCTTCTATTTGTTGGCTTTTCTAGCCGCCGTAACAATTAACTTCTTTTTACCACGCATGATGCCGGGTGACCCAATCCAATCATTTCTGGCAAGGCTTGCACAAAGCGGAGGACAAATAAGTCCAGAGACGATTGCATCTTTAGAGGTGCTTTACGGCTACTCCACCAATACACCATTGTTTGAGCAATTTTTGAGTTATGTTCAATCGATAATGCAAGGCGAGTGGGGGACATCAACTCGATTTTTCCAACCGGTATTTGATGTTCTGGCGCGAGGAATGCTGTGGACACTACTTTTGGTAGGTTGCTACTTAGTACTGTCCTATACGATTACGACTTTACTGGGTATTTATGTTGCTTGGAAGCGTGGCTCTTGGGCTGACTCGGTGATTACTGTCGGTTCAGTTGTAATATCGTCTACCCCTTCGGTGGTTATGGCAGTAGTCATGTATTTTGTATTCGCGTCAGGCTTAGAATGGTTCCCAACTGCTTATGCGTATGATCCTCAACTTGATCCTGGTTTGACGTGGCCATTTATCAGTAGTGTGCTGTATCACCTATCGTTACCTCTGATTTGTATGGTGGCACTTGGAATGGGTAACGTGATGGGAATGCGTTCAAACATGATAAACCAACTTGGTGAAGACTTTATCGTAATGGGGTGGGCCAAAGGCGTTAAAGACCAAAAGGTAATGTTGCAATACGGTGCTCGTAATGCGGTGTTACCTATGATTACGAGTTTTGCTATGTCAGTTGGCGGAATTTTTGGTGGTTCTTTGATCATTGAGATTATCTTTAACTATCCAGGTCTTGGTCAAGTCATGTTCCAAGCAATCTTGGCTCGTGATTATCCGCTTGTTCAGGGTTACTTACTTATTATGACCGCCATGGTGTTGGGCGCGAATTTCGTTGCTGATTGCTTGTTGTTCGTGCTAGATCCTCGTCTTCGTACAGAATTAGATTAATAACGTCGGAAAAAAAAATGAATAGTCTAAAAAATCTTAAACAATTTTTCTTCGATAACCCGAAAGCCTTTGTTGGTATTTCACTGGTAGTAATAGTTTGCCTATTATGTGCTTTTGCTCCGTTTCTTACGGAATATGCGTCTACAGCTCGAGTTGGGCGTCCACATCAGGCTCCTAACATGGAAAATATCTTGGGAACTACGCGAATGGGGCGTGATGTTTGGTCTCAAGTACTGTATGGAGGTCGTGTATCGCTGATGGTAGGTTTTGTTGCTGGTACTTTTGTTATTGTAATGGCAATGATAGTTGGCATCTCTTCTGGTTATTTTGGCGGGGTCGTTGATAATGTATTATCACTGTTAACCAACCTAGTTATGGTTATTCCAAGCTTACCTTTAATGTTAGTTTTGGCTGCATTCTTGAATCAGGTATCTCCGCTAGTTATTGCTGTTATCATAGGAGCCACTTCATGGCCATGGGGAGCTCGAGTATTACGTTCCCAGACCTTAGCATTGCGTAACAGAGAATTTGTACATGCGGCGGAAGTTATGGGTGAAACCAAAAAAAGGATGCTCTTTTCTGAAATAATGCCCAATATGATGTCTATTTTGGCGTCAAGTTTTATTGGTACAGTTATTTACGCAATTATGACCCAGGCAACGCTTGAATATATTGGACTTGGAGATCCCCTGAGCGTTACTTGGGGCGGGATGTTGTATAACGCTAGTCAAACTTCTGCCATTCGAGTTGGCGCTTGGTGGGAAATCTTGGGACCAAGTGTTGGATTAGCTACCGTAGCCATCGGTTTGGCTCTAATAAATTTCTCTATTGATGAAATTTCAAACCCGAAATTAAAAGCACAGCGTATTATGAAACGATTCCGTCGAGAAGAGAGGAAGGCAGAGAAATTAGCAAAAAAAAGCTTTAATAAAACACCTCAAGCAGCAGGGCAAGTACAATGACAAAATTAGTTGAAGTAAAAAACCTGTGTGTAGATTACGTTACTTTTGATGGCCGAGTACGAGCGGTTAATGATGTAAGTTTTGACATCAACGAAGGTGAAATATTGGGTCTAGCTGGCGAATCCGGATGTGGTAAGTCTACAATAGCGTTTTCTCTTATGCGTTTACATCGTCCACCTGCACTGATATCTAAGGGGGAGATTTTATTCAATGGGCAAGATGTACTGAAAATGGATGAAGAGGAGCTACGAGACTTTCGATGGAAAGATAGCTCTATGGTGTTTCAAAGCGCTATGAACTGCCTTAATCCCGTAAAAACAATTGAATACCAATTCTGGGATATTTTTGATGCTCATGGCATGGTAGAAAGTCGGGAGGAATCAGTAGAGAAGGCAAAAGAGCTTTTGAGAATTGTTGATATTCCTACCGAACGCTTGTATGACTACCCTCATCAGTTCTCTGGTGGCATGCGTCAGCGTGTTGTTATTGCTATGGCTTTGGCATTGAGGCCAAAACTACTAATTATGGATGAGCCTACAACCGCGCTTGATGTAGTCGTACAAAGAGAAATTCTCCAAAAGGTTTATGAGTTAAAAGAACGGTTTGGGTTTTCCATTTTATTTATTACCCATGACTTAAGTTTGATGGTCGAGCTTTGTGACCGCATTGGTATTATGTACTCGGGACAACTCGTTGAGTTGGCGCCATCGAAGGAAATACTTAGTAATCCTAATCATCCATACGCATATGGTCTGGGGGATTCATTTCCTACTTTACATGGTGAACTTCAAGAAATGAAAGGAATTCCAGGTACACCATTAGACTTGAAAAATGTCCCATCTGGTTGCCGCTTCGCCCCGCGTTGTTTTAAAGCAACTACAACATGCACTTCGATAGAGCCTAAGTTAATCAAGTGTGGTGGAAATAGATGGGTCGCTTGCCATAGTCCTATATTAGAAAATACTCCTGAGGAAGCATAATTATGGGTGTAATAGATAACGAATTTGAAGTTAGGCACCCAGTGCTGCTCGAAGCCAAAAATCTTACGATTGATTTTCAAAAGAAGCGAAAATCAATTTTCGGCCCCAAAGAGTATCTACGCGCTGTTAATGGATTACATTTTCAACTAAGAAAAGGTCGTTGCTTGGCGGTAGTTGGTGAGTCTGGTTGCGGAAAAAGTACCAGTGCTAAAATTGCAACTAAGATTCATAAAGCTACAGAGGGTGCGATTTTCTATAATGGAAGAAATATTGATGATATAGAGGGTGGCGAGGAACTAGCACAGTATCGCCGAGATGTACAAATGGTGTTTCAAGACCCATTTAGCTCTTTGAACCCATTGCATACGATTCGATACCACTTATTACGTCCGTTAAAAATATATCATGATTTAGTTCCTGGAAAACAGGCTGAAGAGAAAATGGTAGAAATTTTAACCGAAGTAGGCCTTACCCCAGCTAAAGAGGTTTTGGATAAGTTTCCTCACCAGCTTTCTGGAGGGCAAAGGCAACGCGTTTTTCTGGCTAAAACTTTGGCTATTGGTGCAGATGTAATATTAGCTGATGAACCAACGTCCATGCTTGATGTTTCTATTCGAATTGGTGTACTAAACCTTATGAATAAGATGAAAACAGAGATGGGTAAAGCGTTTATGTACATCACTCATGATATCGCTACTGCAAGGTATTTTGCAGAAGATACTGTAGTTCTTTATTGTGGGCATATGGTAGAGTGGGGAGCGACTGAAGAGATTACTCAAAACCCACAACACCCTTATACCAAATTATTATTGGCTGCCGTACCTGATCCTAGTCGTAGTATCCATGAAAAATTGCCAACGCATCGTTCGATGGAAACACCTATGTGGTCACCAGATAAAAAAGGCTGCCCATACGCAGCTCGGTGTCCTCATACTAAACAAGCATGCAGGGAGTATTTACCAGAACCTGTAGAAGTTGCACCAAGCCACTTTACAAGATGTCATTTATTCAATAATTAATGAGTTATTGGGTCGGATTATACTAATTCTCCGGCCCGAAATGTATCATGTAACTGTTCGATTGATGTATGAAGTTAGTCGGTAACTTGAATTGCTATTTAATAGCTGTCTTTTTATTTGTCTATTTTAGTGTGAGTTTTTACGTACTAAAGTTGTTAATCACTACTTCGTTCATTTCAACTTTATAAATTTAATATTTTTTAATTTTCACCATGTGGTGACTTTTACCTTGCATGCAATATTTTTATATTAACTGAGATATTATTGTTTGCTATTTTTATTAAGAGGATGAGACTTTGATCAAAACTGTATCGTTAACGATTGTAATGAGTATGATGTTAACTAGTCTTAGTGTTAATGCTAAGGAAGCAAATTTAACAGACCAATCTGTATTTGATGAGGTGAAGGGTAATTTGATTTGGAGTGATGAGTTTAACTACGAAGGTAAACCAGACCCAAATAAATGGAGTTATGACTTAGGGCCTTGGCCTCACAATAGAGAAGTCCAGACATACACTGATTCAATAAAAAATGCGGAAGTAGCTAATGGTAAGCTTCACATAAGAGCTATGCCAGATGATACTGTCCCTTCCCATCCATATACTTCAGCTAGACTAAAATCTAGATATAAAGGTGATTTCCTGTACGGCCGAATAGAGGTTAAAGCAAGTCTACCTAACAATTTAGGTCCATGGTCAGCTATTTGGATGAAAGGTACTGAGGAAGTTTACGGTGGTTGGCCAAAGAGTGGCGAAATAGATATCATGGAGTATGCATATAATAAGTACCCTAAATCTATTAAGGGCACCATTCATACTGAAGCTTACAATCATATGACAGGGACACAAAAGGGTGAGACATATGATGTAGATGACGTAACTAAATTCCATGAATATGCTCTTGAGTGGACTCCAAGAAGCTTGAAGTTCTTTGTCGATGATGAGCTATATCAAACGATCAATTATACAAAGGCAGAGCAACAGAATAATTGGGAAGCATGGCCGTTTGACCAGAAAATGTATGTTTTATTAAACGTAGCAGTTGGCGGATGGTGGGGAGGTGAAGACATCCAAATAGAAGATTATTCTCAGATGGTTGTAGACTATGTTCGTATTTGGGATATGCACATAGATAAGATGGATGATGATATCGCCCCAGACGCACCACAAGAGCTTGAATATAATAAGCTAGAACAAGAACATCATGTGATTTCTTGGAGACCTAGTGTTGATAACTTTGCGATTGAGAAATATGAAGTATACTTAGATGGAAAAATGGTCAGTGATTCCAATAGAGTATCTACAGTGTTGAATTGTTTGAAAGCAGATACAAAATATAATGTCGAAATTTATGCTTTCGATTTTGCAGGTAATAAGAGTGAAGCTGCTACACTTACATTCCAAGCGAAGTAATAATTAGTATTTAACTAGAAGGTATTCCTTAGGGGATACCTTTTTTAATGTGCGATTTATAGACTTTCTGTATCATGAACCTTCGAGGTTTTGTCTAATTTTAGTTGACCACCACAAGGGCAATTAGCGCGATTATGACGGAGTCTAATCTGTGATCTGAAATATTTAAGTAGTGGCAGGTTTCGTCTATCTATATACGCTTTGCACATAGTTTTACTCACTGCTTTGGAATGCGCACCTATGTCGTTAATTGGTTGTCGATGTCATGGCTCCTTTGCTGAATCAAAATACACTATGGCCATAGATGGTGGCAATTTCTTCAGGTAGAACTAGCTGACCATAAGTCAGTTCATTCGGTGTTATTTATGTGGTGGAACGTGCATTTTAGTTTGTATAAATACAAACTTGGATTACTTTATTTGCTAAGTCTATATCAACGATAGTGTCTTCGTGTCTGACTTCAGTTCTATGTTGCAAATTAAGAATTATCTAGCCTACGGTCAGCGAAAAGGGGAGTCCAATCCTCTATTGGTGTAGGTAAGAGGGAAAGATTGTTGGTAGTAGATCATTAATTCGATACTAAAAAAAGAGTCTAACCATGAGGTTAGACTCTAATCTGTTATCTGATAAATTACGCTTTAACTGTAATTAGGCTGCATATTGGTTATTTACCTACAATCACGATTGTGATCTATACGGATAGCAGTTTGTCAGCCTTAAACAGCATCATACTTAGCTATCAGCGTTAACTAGGTAAATATCCTTAACCTGAACTACATCTGAGCCAGGGATAGAAAAACCTACCTGTGTTAAATTTGAATAGCTAGGGATCATCACTGCCATCTGTACCCAGCCATTACCAAGGTCTTTGCCTTTCGAAGTGTGCGTAGAAATCCTTATCTGTTCGCTGGATTTGTCGGTTTTAACATGTACTTTCATTGCGCTAACAGTGTTACCTTTAACTTTGAACTTAAAGGTATCAACCATACTGGCATCAACAGGGACTAGGTTGTTTGACTTGTCCGTACTGGCAAACACCAGCGCGGAGGTATGGCCTCCCCAGCCACTTCCTGGAGTAATGCTGATTACCTTATCATCCGATGTGTCATACTTACTACCAGTCCCCCATTCCCACCATTTCATCGCAAATGTTGATTTTTCCTTAGCATGGTAAAGGTAGACAGTGTCGCCTTGTACTTGCAAGTTGCTCGAACTCTGGGATTTTACAGGATTATGTTGGGCACTTGTTGGTGTGTAAGTACTGCAGCCTACAATTGCTAGCGTAAGTGCTGAAGTAGCAAGTATTTTTAGTGCATTCATTGGTTTTAATCATCTCCATATTAAGCTAAAAAGGCACGGAGTCCTTTGTAAAGTTATCGCTTTTGACATTATTACGGATAACCGCTTAAGTTACAGTGATGCGAGTCACCAAGTTGAGATATTGCAAATATAGGAAATATTTCACTGGCGTGGTGGTTTTCTATGGGTGCTACAGAGCTATTAACTGACGACAGTACATAAGTTTTACTAAACTGATGTTTACTTATGCTCTGAATTGACGAAGGGAGATTGCTTGATGAAAACAGCCTAGACATAGAAAATATGGTGTAACACACTATCAAGTAGCCTAGCGTTCACAACGGCTCTTAAGGTAAAGCGCATCTTTTCCTACCCTTAAGGGAACTAAATGGCATTATTGGCTCTATTTTTGGGTTGGCAAACGTCACATTAGTGAGTCCTCAGTATACTTGCATAAATTGGCTAAGCTGAAGATGTCGCAGTGTCCCAAAGAGCTGGTGAAAATATTCAACTCGTACAACCAAGGCGCAAGAGGCGTAATACCAACCCCATTAAACTTGTGACCTCATATGGACTCTGAGAGGAGTTTGTATTAATTCAGACTTATCAAAGTGTATCAGCATAACGTTTAGCGCAAGGTTAGCACTAAACCCCCAGTATCTTGTTTCACCAAAGGTAAAACCGAATCGAAATAGCTTCATTTCTTAAAGTCAATTGTCTCAGTATGTATCAATCGATAAAAGTCCAAGAACCTTTTTAATGAACTCCAAGTAGAAACGACCCTTAGTATCTCTCGCTATATCTACTTACAAGAAATGCTCTTTTGGTTTCAAGACGAAGTTAGATTTAGTTAACGTAACACTGCAAACTAGACTTGGACTGAAAAAGGAGCTCGACCTAGAGTCGTTCAACAGCAACAATTAGAGTCCACTTTATCCAATCACTTTCAGAGCATGACGATAAGCCATATCCCGCCCTATCCACCAGCCTTAAACCTGACAGAGCAAGTTTGGCAATGGCTCGCCAGTACAAGTTAGCGAATCGGTGTTTTGAAAACTATGACGATATAGTGAAGTCAGTATGAGAATCTTGGAACAGTTTTTGAGAAGGCAAAAGCGAGTCCAGCACCTTTGCTTGAGTGGCAGAACTAGATTGATGAGTTAATTAATAGAATTCGTATGAAAAAAGTTTAGACTTCAAGCTGTCTGCTATGATTTTTAACGAAACTGTTAAAGCGACTTAATCGTATAGGGCTAGTACTTCGGAGCTTAGTCTTCATTGCCCCTTGATAAGCTTCAAGAATATAGGCGGCTGAGCTTTTTCAGCCGCTTAATCTCTAACTTTACAAATTTATTACTTATTGGGAGCTGATTATTTCGAAACCTTTAGGTCAGTCACATATAGTACGTCCCCGTTAGAGCCACCGTCCCCCATTACTGCAATTTTATAAATATCTTTAGCCTTTATCGGTAACTCATTTAGTTTGATAGTGAAGTCTTGCCAGTTCGTATCTAAGCCACTTAGAGTAACGTTGTGCTCCAAATCACCCTGTTTAGTAACGAATCTAACCCTCGCGCTGTTAAAAGCTGAATTGTCGGTTGCTAAAGATATTTGCAGCTTGTTATACACATCTGTATCGAAATCAAATGTCTGGATTTCACCGTAGATGTCCCCACTAAAGGCTAAAACAGTCCCCCATCCATTCTTAGTCAACGACACTGCGCCCTTATTCAGATAACTAGCATTCGTATCAAACTTAGTACCCGAACCCCAATTACTAATGGTCGCATTACCGTCATTAAGGTGGTCTGCATTATCAATAATGACATCTGAACCATCCCATGCTGATTGCTGGTTAGCATCGATAAAGACAAAAGCATCATCATAGTCCTTGCCTTTTGTAGGGTGGTAACCTGTATCATAGGCGTAAAAGTCTGTTACATACAGGATGTTATCCCCATCTTGATTAGTAACACCAGAGACCTTTACCTGAATGACATTGGAGAGGTTCACACCATACTGATCTAGGTTGATGACAATAGTATTCCATTCGTTTGCTTTAGCTAGTGAGAATTCTACCTCATGCTCTATCTCAGCGTTTCCGGTACCTCGCGCTTTAATAGATACAGCGTATTTGGAGAAACTACCTGATGAAGACACATCTAGGGCTAAATGAGTATATTGAGATAGATCGACCTTGTACGGATCGATAGTAGACCCATCAGAGATATCACCTTGCAATGCCAGAACAGCATCGCCAGCATTGGCAGCCGTTAGGCTCCACGCCTCTTTGCTTAGATAAGTCACATCACCAAGCACTGTGCCTGTACCCAGATCACTAAAGGTAATGTTACCTGTATTATCGAAGTCGTCGTTATCTTCAATCAGGTTAGAGTCCAATTCGCTGTGCTTAAACACAAACTCATCTTCCGTGTTTGAATCGTATTCACGTTCACCCAATTTCACAAACTTGTAATCGGATACATAAAAGGTACCACCAACATCATAATCAGCATCTGCGAACACTGAGACATAATCAATACTCTTATTGTTGAGTCCTAGCTTGTCCAGATCTAAGCGCACAGACTGCCATTCGGGAGAACTCTTATCAATTGGTAGAACAATTTCACTTTCTACGCCATCCGAGCTTAGTCCTATGGTATAGCTCTTAAATACACTGTCAGCTGCAATTGCGATGTCTAGGTATTCATATTTGCTTAGGTCTTGATTAATACCATCCATGAACCCCAAAGCTGCTCCCCAGTTACTAGGATCGTTCCCATCAATGACATCATCACCGTTCTCATCCGTAGGTTCTTTTGTAATGCTCCAAGCATTTTGACCGTTATGCTGTATATTGAGGCTTATATCAGTGCAGGTGCCCATCGTGCTAATAGTGGTATCTTGGCCATTCTGGTCAAACTCAATATCTGACTCGTTATCAACATCAGAGATCAGAACAAAGGTACCATCTGTTGGCTCTGGCGTACTGTCATCAATGTTGTCATCTTTAGCTAGATAGATATCTTTAACCTGAACTTCCCCTGCTCCTGGAATAATAAAGCCGACGTTTTTCAAATTGGCATAACTTGGGATTGGCACTATCATTTCCACCCAGCCATTACCCAGGCTTGTACCCTCAGAGATGTCAGTAGCTATTTCTACCGATTCACTGTCTATATCCGTTTTGACAGGTACTCTGATTGCGCCTACGGTGCTGCCTTTAACCGTGAACTTAAAAGTGTTAACTAAGCTGGCATCGATAGTTCCCCCGCTATTTGGGTTAAACACCAATGCAGAATTCACAGCGCCTGGAGTAATCGTGACTACGCCATTTGATGAGGCATACTCACTTCCAGACCCCCATTCCCACCAATCCATACCATAGGTTGGAACTTCCTCAGTATGGTAAAGGTAGATCATCTCGCATTGTCCTTGCGAGTTACACCACTCTGGGGTTTTCAGGGGCGGAGTTTCATTCCCGCATCCTGCGAGTGCAAGAGATAGTGCTGCGGTACCAATTATTTTTAGCGTTTTCATTCGTTCTAATAATCTCCATATCAAGCTAGAAAGGCACGGAGGCCAATTGAAAAGTTATCACTTTTCAGATTATTCCTGATAACGGCTTGAGATACAGTGATACGAGTCACCAAATGAAATATATGTGAAATAGTGAAATATTTCATGCGATGTTTTTGGTGGGACGGTCTCAAGCTCCAAAGAAATACTACACAGCTATCAACTGACGACGGTGCAAAAGCTCAACCGATGTTTATTGATACACAGGTTTGACGAATAGGAGATTGCTTAATGAAAACAGCGTAAACAAGAAAGTATGGTAGACCACACTATTAAGTGACCTAGCGATTACAACGGCTCTCATGGTAAAGCGTGTCTTTCCTTTGCCCTTAAGGGTGCTACAAGGCTTTATATTGGTAAACGTTCCATGGTTTGTCCTTCTATATACCTGCATAAGTCGCCGCACTAAGGGGAGCGAAGTCTGCTTCAAATCTCTTAAAGAGGCGCAACTAAGCGCCTAACTATTAATGCCACTGAACCTAAGGTATATGGTGAGGGAGAATAGAAAGAAAAAAGCATGGAACCGATGGTAATAGCTACGTCAATATCAGTTACTAAATCGGTGTTCTGAAAGTCATAACGATATAGTAAACTTAGTTTGTGAAGCTTGGAATAGATTTCGAGAATATAAACGCAAAGTCCAATCTCTGATTTAGAGACTGGACTAGATTGATGGGTTAATCAATGGAATTGTTATTGTATTCAGTCTAAGCTCTTTACTGTTTCACGTTTGAACATCTTAACGCCTAGCATAACTCTTTGACAAGAATCATTTTTATGCTCTATTTCGTGAAACAGACGAGAAACCGTTGACTCCACGATACTTGAAATTTCGTAGCCAATGGAATCTAGTGCAGGCGAAATCATAGAGCTGATAGATAAATTGTCAAATCCCACAACCGAAATATCCTCAGGGACACGCTTGTTCTGCTTCGTTAGTTCTTCTATCAGTGCTATCGCAGTTCTATCACAGAGGCAAAAAATTCCGGTAATGTTATCTAATGTTCCAGAACTCAAGATGCTTGGTAAAATGTGACTCGCCCCAAAGTCAGAGCCTGCAACTCCTTTTTTAATTCGCTGAAGTAACTCTTCATTTTTAAGGTTTTCACAACATTCTAAGATGTCAATTATTTTCATCTCATCAACGCCCAAAGCTTGAGTTCTCTTGATAAAAGCATTGGTTCTATCTTTTATTGAGTCATGAATCTGCGCGGTAATCATCGCTACATTTTTATGACCCTGAGAGTGCAAATATGATGCAGCTAGTTCTCCACCGAGTTCGTGATCGATTGAAATACTGGATATACGCATACTATGGTCATAACTATTGACCAACACTACAGGGATTCCCTCATCTGCTAATTCATGGGCGATAGCAACTAGGTTTGGTCCGAGTAGTATAACGGCTTCCGAATTTTCTAGCTTCTTTCTATTTAGCCTTTTGTCTTCATTGAGTAGAATGAGCTTTGACTCTATATTCATCTGATTAAACTTCATCTGAAATTTTTCGACGATATTGGAGTAAAATTGGTCAACTGATTCAACAGGAACGCTAGATACGATGCTTACATGTTTTATAGTGGTAGTTAACTGAATTTTCGCAGGCTTTTTTTTGTAACCTGAGCTAATCACAGCTTCCTCAACAAGCTTCTTTACTTTTGGGTCTACTTTACTATTGTTGTTTAGTACTCTTGAAATAGTGCTGCGAGATATTCCCGTCATATCAGATAAATCAGAGATGGTAACCTTTTTCATATGCATCCACACCGTTGTAGTAACTATTGCGCTATTACAACACTTTTTATGGTCAAATGAAATAAAAATGCACCGTGAGATGTTTCACAAAAAGAAATGCAAAATGATTTTGAATCTTGATACGCGTGTGGGACGGTTGATTTGGCATTAGCTCGTTTACTGAGATTCCGCCACAATGCAGTAGTCTTTGGTAAACATTAGTTCCTCTCAGCGGTCTTGTAGAACAACGCTGAATCAGGGAGCTCACGCTTTAACCCATTGGGATATGTGCTCGTTCCGACTTAGACTGCTTATAACGATGCAAGCCTAGCTGTTTGCTTATCAGCTCAGCTCAATTTCTTTCATAGGCTTTCGTACTTTGAACCGTCCAATTTTGAAGCTTTCAGATAGCGAGAATGTTCGAGTTCGTCCGATACATAAAAGAGCGGTAGCTTTTTTAATATGGATTTTACTCTTTCTCAGCAATTAATCTTAGCTTCCATCTCTTGGCTCCTCCGCTGCTCTGACTTCAGAGTTTTAGCATTTGGTGTTTCTCCGCCACGCTCAACTTTTTGTTGATCGACCAAACGGAGTAAGGTTGTTCCACCTATGTCTAAAGAGCGTGCCACCTTAGATATGCTCCGGAACCAAGCTTTCGGCATCTACTTAGAACTTAGAAGGAAATGTATGTCGATGTCGTTTTGTCATTGAACACCTCATTTACTGTTGATACTTTGCCACCTATTTTAGAGTATGGGACTAATAAACCACTCCAGTCGTAGCGGGTTAAACTGAACTAACTTAGCTTCGTCAGCACACATCACTACTAAGTTTAATTATAATTTTATGTTATCGTTTTTATAACTATCGATAATTTTAAGTTTTATCTCTTCATCTCTATACTTCTCCACATCGAAACGAAACACGAAACAATTAATCAAATCAGTTTTTGGAGAAAGTTATGAAAATGAATCATGTAGGCATCATGGTTGGCGATATGGACAAAGCGGTAGAGTTCTACACTAAAGCGCTTGGTCTTCGCGTTGTTATGAACAACACTAAAGTTATCGAAGAGCGCGAATCTGCAATTGGTCGTATGTGTATTGCCGTGTTTGGTGAAGGCTTTAAAGGTTTCAACATTGCTCACCTAGTGACAAGTGATGGTATTGGTGTGGAACTGTTCGAAATGGTTGACCGCGAAGAGCGTCATAATGTTGACTTCTCTCGCCTAGGTATCTTCCACTTCTGTCTACAGCTTCCAAAAGAACAGTTTGAATCAGCAATCAAACGTGTAGAAGAGTTTGGCGGTAAAGTGCGCATGGATATTCACCGTTACCACCCAGAAGATGATTCTAAACAAGCACAAATGGTTTACCTAGAAGACCCGTTTGGTAATTTATTTGAGTTCTACTCTCACTCTTACGAAGACACTTACGCTTCTGATTACGAGTAATGCTCTTAATAGATAAGTAATAATTTTAATGCTCACGGGATACCAGATCTCGTGGGCATTTTGGTTCTGTGGCCTAAAAGACTTTGGGGTAAATTCGTATTACATCTCCAGTAAGCTTTGTTCTGGACATTTCCGTGCCAGTGATTTCGCTAAACTTAGAGAACAGTCAATAACTACAGGTATTGCAAAGTGAGTTTTAGGTAGCAATCGCAAGCAATAGGCTTGTGCTAGCTAAAACACTATCTTTTGTTTGTTAGTGCGCACAATGAGGAGTAATGTCGTCAGCGGACATTACTGTTGTCCTATTTCTCACTCGCTAGTGGTCTGTCGAGCCATTAGTATTCTGAGAACCAATTTGTGAGGTTCTCATGTTCAGATTTATCGTTTGCAGTTTTTTCCTAGTCTTGCTTTATCCAACAGCCATCGATCTCTACTTGGTTGGTTTGCCACAAATAGCTGCGGATCTTAATGCCACTGAGTCACAACTGCATATTGCTTTCTCGGTATATTTAGGAGGAATGGCAGCCACCATGCTGTTGGCGGGAAAGCTTGCGGATTCCATTGGCAGAAAACCGGTTGCCGTCATCGGGTCAATTATTTTTGTAGCGGCCTCTTGGTTAGGTGGCGAAGCACAGCAGGTGACTCAATTTTTGGTCGCTAGGTTCACTCAAGGAGTCGGCGCAGGTGCATGTTATGTGGTCGCATTTGCAGTGTTAAGGGATACGTTGGACGACAAGCGCAGAGCTAAGGCGCTTTCAGTGATCAACGGTATTATATGTATTGTCCCTGTCATCGCTCCTGTGATTGGCCACTTGATCATGTTGAGCTCGCCTTGGAAAAACCTCTTTAGTGTCATGGCCGGTATGGGGGGGATTGTATTCTTGCTATCCGTTGTGATTCTAAGGGAAACCAAACCCAATGAATTGCCTGATAACTACTCACCACTACCGCAGACCGGATTGCTTCAGGAGACGTTTTGCAATTATCATTTTATTAGCCGCGTCACGATAGCTTCTTTGAGTAGTACGGTTCTGCTAACTTATGTAAATGTCTCTCCAATACTGATTATGGGGCAATTAGGATTTGATCGTGAAGGTTACTCATCCGTTATTGCTGTCACTTCTCTCATCAGCATGATAGCTTCCTTTTTGGCACCGTTTGCTTTGAAACACGTCAAGGAAAATACCTTAATGTTGGCGACTCAGGGAATTTTTGCGCTTGTCGCTATCATGTTGAGCCTTGTGAAGGTGCTAAACCTGGGCTACGAGTGGTCATTGCTTTGTTTTGGGTTGATATGTGTCGCTTTTGCTATGGGGTATGGTGCGACAATGAATCAAGCGCTCAGCCCTTATTCACGTCGCTCAGGCGTCGCCAGCTCCATTGTGGGAGTGAGCCAAGTCAGTATTTCTGCGTTTTACATCTGGCTGATGGGAACATGTAATATCAGCGCTCAGTACATTTTGGTCATTATTTTGACGATGAGTAGTATACTTTGCTCAATGTTAATTTCATTTGCTCCTAAACCGACACAAAGTGATACGCATGAAGAAGTCCAATACTCGTCTTGATCTGAATTTATTGACCACATTGCAACTGCTTTTACAGGAAAGAAGTGTCTCTAAGGCGGCAAAAATACTTAATGTGACTCCCTCTACCGTCAGTAAATCTCTTAACAAACTAAGGGATTGGTTTGACGATCCATTGTTTGTCAAAAGCCCTCAGGGGCTAGTTGCTACGCCTATTGTTCAAAGCATGGAACAGGATCTTAATGAGTGGTTTCAGGTCAGTGTGCAGATACTGAACAAGCGTGGTGGTGATGCACCACAAGGGCTTGAGTTTCATATTATGGCAGAGTCACCGTTGTTCTTAACGGTGCTCAATGAGCTGCTTCCCAAAATACAGAGCCGATATCTAGAAGCGAAGGTAAAAACCAGCAATTGGGATTACGATTCTTTAGAGGCAATTATTCGAGGCGATGCTGATGTTGGCCTTACTGGGCGTGAGAGCCATCCTCGCTCTAAAGAGTTACTGGATCTATTGCCATACTTCATTGACTTTGAAGTGCTATTTTATGATTTGCCAGTGGTGTATCTGCATAAAGATCACCCGGCTTTGCAAAATGAGTGGGACTTTGACGCTTTCCTGTCTTATGCCCAGATAAATACTGTATGGGAAAAAAGTGAAACTTGGGCTTTGGATGAGATATTGAGCGAACTAGGAAAGCAAAGAAAGATCAACCTTACGATGTCGAATTTTGAGCAATCTCTGTTCATGGCAGCTCAACCTGGCCACAACATGATCACCATTGCCCCACAATACTGCCAGCGTTACACCTCAAGGGTACATCAAGATTTGGTGTGCCTACCAATACCAGTATCAAAAACGTATCAAGAGAAGTTAGCCATTCCGTTTACCATGATTTGGCATAAACGCAATGCTCATAATACTAAGATTTCGTGGTTACGAGAGAGCATAAAAACGATGTTTACTAGCGACCGCAAATAAAACAAAGATTATTTAGAGCCAACTTTTATTTAATCCAAGCAGAAGAGATCAAAGAACAATAATGAAATTAGATGCAATACTATGGGACTACGATGGGACTCTTGTGAACTCAGTGCCTAAAAATATTGATATTACCAAGAACATTCTCACTATTGTCGCTCCACATCTAACTGGGGACAGCTTGCCAAAATACCTACGTGATGAAGAGGCTTACCATGAAGCCAATCATGGGGCAAAAAATTGGCAGGAATTGTATGTCGATTACTATGGACTGACTCACGACGAAATGATCTTAGCTGGCAGTATGTGGGCAGAGCATCAGGAAAAAAATGAAACAGGAGTGACTCTGTTTAAAGGTATTAAAAATATCGTCGAAGCGTTTTCAGCGCTGCCGCATGGTATTTGCTCTCAGAACTCACAGAACAATATTCGTCGCATGCTGATTAATAATGGTATTGATGCCCCATTTAAGGCGATTGTCGGATACGACGATGTATCAAATGGCAAACAAAAGCCTCATCAATTTGGCGGTATTAAATGCATCGAGTCGATCTTGGGTCATTTGGATAACCCATTTGTTATGTATATTGGTGACCATGAGGCGGATACAAGGTTTGCTCGCAACATACAAGAAGCTATTGGTGATGGCGCTAGGGTTATTTCTGTGGCAGCGGCATACAGCCGCAGTGAACCAAAACTATGGGATACCAAGCCTGACCATGTTGCTTACTCAGTAGAAGATTTGCAGGGTATCATTAGCCAATACACATAGTTTAATCAATGAAGATTATGGTTGCTCAGCAGTATGTAGAGCAGCTGCAATAGAAATTGGACTTTAATTTTTAAAGCGAGCTTAGTGCTCGTTTTTTTGATCTTATGCTCCCAAAGTACCCACCTCGCACATTCTGTGATCGCCCTCATAGGATTCTAAAAACCATACCTAAAATGTGTGATTAGTTTAAAAAATCGCCACCAATCTTATCTTCCAATTTTGAAAACGTGAAAAGGATCCCAACACGTTGAGTAAAATAAAATTAGAGTAATTACTCAAACATAGAGTATTTGCTCTATTATAAGATTCTGAAAAATAAAAAGAACATTTCGTGTGTGTTAGCTGAATTTTGATTAAAACCAATAATTTAACGTGGAGGTATTATGGACATACCAACCTGGCAATACGTGGCATCTATGTCTTCTTACATAGTGTTTTTGTTACTACTCATCGAAGGCATGCGCCGGACTCCCCGGTTGACGGCCTTTATTTGGATCGCAACTTTATTTACAGCGCCGTTGTGGGCTGATCAGTTGGATGGCTGGTTCCGCTGGGCGAAAACCGTGAGCGTACTTATTCCGACAGCTTTGGTGGTCGGTCTTGCTCGACTTGCTTGGTACTACCGAGAAAACCCAAACGCGATATTGCGTTTCTTCCGCGGCGACTGGGTATTGAAAGTGCTGTACGGCGTGTTATTTCTCAACATTGCTGAAGCGACAATGAAAGATCTGGTCACGGGCAACTATTTCAACTTCATTTGTGGCGTGATTTTATGTATCACCATTCCATTCCCGCGCTACAAGAACGGCGTGCGTCAGTACTGGCTTATCTCTAAAGACAAGCCGAATGACTTGCTGTTCTATTCTACAGCGGCTTGGAACTTCCTATACACCACGTGGAACTTGGCGTTTGTGTATGGCGAAAACACCGGCTTCTTCGCGAGTTCTTTCTGTATTTTGATTGCTGCCGAGCTTTATCCTGTCATCAAAAAACGTCCAGAGCTCTACATCATTGCACGTGTTTACACGCTAGCGTTCCACATTTTCGTGCGTGCTATCCACGATGTGTTCACCCCGGTCATGGACTCCAGTGCATGGCGTAATGAGAGCGTGCTTTATTGGTGGGGCGCTATCAACCTTGCGATGCACATTCCATTTGTCATCTGGTACTTCAAAAAGCAGCGCGAGCAGAAAGAACCACCGTATGGCGACAACCAGCCTCCGCTGAAAACGGACTGCGTCAATGAGTATGACGAAGCACCCGACAAAGTAGCGCTAGCCAAATAGGCAAATAGCTTAAAGGCTCTCCCCCGGTGGCCTAGTTGATGACGACGTCATTAGGCCACCACTTCAAAACCTGACACAGGTGATGGTATGAAAAGATTAACAACACAGATTTTGGCGTTGTTGGTAACACTGTGCGCGGCGTTTATGTCTCCGCTTGCTGCTGCCGATCAAGGCTATAACGAACAACAACTTATTGGTGAAACTTGGCAAGGGACATTTGATGGCGACCCTGGCGAGGGCAGTCTGTTTTATCGCCTTGAGTTCCTGGCGGACGGTAAAGTCAAAGTGCTTAGACAGTCTGGTGGTTTTAACAAGACTGAAGTTCAAAACTGGTACATTGAAGAGGGTCAAGTTGTGATCCGCAGCAATGCTGGCGATGAGATCACCGACTTTGATAACGCGACTTTTGCGTATACCGATCGCGATCAGATGCGCTTTACCAAGGATGGCAGTCATTGCAACTTCCATAAACTGTATCAAACCCGTGCTTATCTGCATGTGTTGTTTGTCCTAGTTGGCTTGATTGCACTTAATGAGCTTTGCCGTCATGTGAAATGGGCGAACTACCTACTTTGGTTCGTGCTACCGATTGCTCTTATTCCACTGTTCAGCAGCTACGGTGTTACGTACTGGTTCAAGTGGGTCAAGCTTTACTCGGTAGTCGGTGCCGCTGCGCTGTTTACCCTTATCCGATTTACCCCTATTGGCGATAAAAAATGGGCACGTTTTGGCGCTGCTGCATTCTTGGCGCTGAATATTTCAGAAGCGGTGCTGCAAGACTTCACTATGGGCAACATGGCCAACATTCTTAATGCGACCGGTGGTCTACTCTCCATCATCACGTTGGCAGGCTGGGCACAGATCCAAGCAGACAAATCGAAACAAAGAGACATGGTGTGGCCTGCAATGACCACGTTCTGGATCATTGCTTACGACATCTGGAACATTGTGTTTGTTTACCTCAACTTCCCTGGCAGTGCTACAGCGCAAGCCATGGTTCTGGTGGCGGCGACTTTGCCATCACTGTTTATCAAGAAGGGTACTTGGCTGCAGGCGCGCGCCTTCACGCTGGCGGGTTCCTTCATGTATTACTTCAGTTGTCCATTTATGTACGAAAGCAACGTGGTGGTGCTGCCGCGCAACGATGAGCTCATGTTATTAGCGGGATTGGCGAGCTTTGTGGCAAACGGCATCTATGCCTGGTTGTTCTTTAGAAAAACGCGCGAACAGCGTATGGCGTCAGTTCTCTCTTAATACTAATAAATTTGTAATAAAAACAGTTATATGACTCATTATTGTAGTGGAGCCAAATTATGAAATCTTACCTAATTCCAATGACCTCAATCGCCCTTGTTTGTTCTGGTGCTGCCCTTGCTAACGAGGAGGCTGAGCAACAAATTGACATGTCGAGCCCAACCGAAGCCTATACCGCATTAGGCGTAGGCTACGGTAACGAAGGGATGAACCTAAAAGCGATGTACATGCTGTCGGAGCCCGACTCTGACCGTAAATCCGGTTTCATCCTTGAGTTCAACGACGTGTTTGATGAAAAGGGTGGCGATCCAAAATTCTCAGGCACTAAAGCCATCGGTGGGATGGTCGTGCCTCAAATGAACGATAAGACCACCAACCGTAACTATCGTTTCCGCTATGGCTCGGTAAATACCACCAACGGACTTGGACACATGGTGGATGCGGTGGTCAAAGATCATCCTTTCTACGGTCAAACCGCAGTGGTTCAAGCGGGCGCAGTTGCGACGCTACCGATTGGTGATAATGCGTTTATCTGGCCAGTACTGATGGCGGGTGGCGTCATTATGGAGGACAACACCAGTAAACTTGCAAGCTATGATCCTGCCATGGCCGCCGCCAACAATCTAAGCAGCAGTGGCATTGATTGGGCGTCGACTATCTATTCGGTTAAGGTCTATGGCCGTTACAAGTTCAATGACTCTTGGTGGGTGTTGGGTGCTTGGACTTACACCGATGAATTTGGCGGTAAGAGCTGGGACAAACCGGTTTCTGAGGGCGGTTTAGAGCTGAGTCCTCAGCAAATCGAATTGACGCTCGGTTACCAGATCACCAACCGTCAAAACCTACGTCTTAACTACCATAATTTCTCTGACAGTGATGCTCCGGACAAAGTATGGCTTGAATACAACTACGCCTTCTAACGTTTGAGTACTCATTGACAATACATGACCCCTAATTCTAGGGGTCATAAGGAGAAACCATGAAATTACCATTATTAATGACTTTACTCGCCGCTGTCTCTGTTACTGCACAAGCAAAAACCATCAGTGGTATCGAAGTGCCCGATACCCTGACGACGCAGCAACAAGAACTCTCCTTGAATGGTGCTGGTGTGCGCAGTAAGTTTTTTATGGACTTGTATGTAGGGTCACTGTTTACCTCATTGCCTGCAACCGAGGCCGCGCCATTGATTAGTGGTGAACAGGCATCCGCAATTCGTCTTAACATTACTTCTAGCATGATCACCAAAGAAAAATTGGCCGATGCGCTTAACGAAGGTTTTGACAATGCGACGGGTGGCAACACGGCGCCAATCGATGCCAGTATTGCAAAGTTTGTCGAGTTGACCTTTGCTGATGAGGTGACGGAGGGCGATCAGTTCACTTTGATGAGCGTTCCGGGTCAAGGAATCTATAGCTACAAAAATGGTGAGCTGCGCGTATTGGTTGAAGACGACGCGTTTCGCCAAGCGCTGCTAGCGGTTTGGCTAGGTGATAAACCGACGGATAAGTCGCTGAAGAAAGCCATGCTGTCTCATTAAGTCGCTGTATTTTAGATATAATCAATAACTGACCCCTATCTTGGGGTGGGAGGTAACAATGGAACAACGACAGGTTATTGAAGACATTGATGTTCATATTGAAGGCGATGGCGAGCACACCATAGTGATGATTCA
The DNA here is from genome assembly GCF_052879755.1 of Vibrio sp. DNB22_10_4. Classification (NCBI taxonomy): domain Bacteria; kingdom Pseudomonadati; phylum Pseudomonadota; class Gammaproteobacteria; order Vibrionales; family Vibrionaceae; genus Vibrio; species Vibrio sp. DNB22_10_4. The sequence continues at coordinate 382,802 of NZ_JBNNXW010000001.1, forward strand.
TGGCTGGCCGGATACCTATCGCTTGTGGGATAACCAAGTGGTGCAGCTTAAATCACGCTATCGCTGTGTTAGGTTCTCGCTGCCGGGTTATGAGCTTGGGCAGGCACGTCAGTATCATGACTTAAACTCTATGTTGACGCTGTTCGATACCATCATAGAGTCCATTTCAGAAGGCAAGCCGGTGACCTTGCTGCTTCATGACTGGGGCTGCGTGTTTGGCTACCAATATGCGATGCGCCACCCTGAAAAGGTGAATCGTATTGTTGGTGTCGATATCGGTGATGCAAGCTCAAAAGACTTAGTGCTTTCGGCGAAAGCCAAAGCAATATTATTGGGCTACCAGCTCTGGTTAATGCTGGCATGGAACTTAGGCGGAAAAGTCGGTGATTGGATGACGCGAAAAATGGCGACAATCTTCGGCGCGCCGGGCGACACCTCTCGCATCCATTCTGGCATGAATTATCCCTATCATTGGCGCTGGAGTAGCGTGTTCATGAAGCGCGAACTGGGAACCAAGCCGCTTGATATTCAGGTACCTTTCTTGTTTATCTACGGGAAAGACAAAGTAGGTATGTTTCATTCAAGTCCATGGCAGAGAAAAATGGCCGACATTGAAGGCAACAAAGTGGTGGGACTGTCCACACATCACTGGGTGATGGCCGAACAGCCGGAGGAGTTCAACCGCATTGTCGAGCAATGGCTTGCCGAATCGGATGCGTTACTCAAGCCATTGGATTTGCAAAATACGGCTTAGAGAACGAAGTTAGTATTCTATTTCAACAAGTAAATCCCCTGTCTTTAACGTCGCTGCTCCTGAGCTTCGCGGCGTTTTTTTCATTCGAGTCTTATCTAAAGCTGTCGGCATTACCAGTGGAGATAGCGAGATTCTTGTCTACACTCAATAGACTTAACTTAATAAAAAATAAGGTTTATTGATGATAACTGCGTTGTACGGTTCTCTTCTTGCTTCATTGATGATTTGGCTCTCATTCCAGGTGATCAAACAGCGAAGATCGAATCAGGTCGCTTATGCCGATGGAGGCGTGGAAGCCTTGCAGATTGCGAGAAGCGCACAAGGGAATGCCGTCGACTATATTCCTATTACTCTAATTCTCATGGCTTTTGTTGAGTACAACGGCGCGCCTGCGATTTGGATTCATGTTATTGGGGTAAGCTTTGTTGTGGGACGCTGTCTGCATGCTCACGGGATACTAAACAAAAGCTTCAAAGGTCGGGTAAGAGGAATGCAAATCACTATTTTTGCAATGGCGGGGCTTATTGTTTCAAACCTTCTTTACCTTCCTTTTGATAGGCTCTTGTAATGACGCGCGCTCTACTTCCTCCTGCATGGGTGATGGTTTCTATTGGCCTTATCCTTAACGTGATGGCGATTGTGCTTTCAAGCCAAGTACTGGATAAGATGTCGAGTGATATTGCTCTGATTCAAGAGCGTAAAGACGCAAATCTGTATTCGATGCAGCTTGCGTGGAATCAAGTGGAAACGCTAGAGCGAAAGCGCGAAGCATTGCTTCTGCACCTTGATGGTGATGATATAGAGACTGATATTGCGGATATGTTGAGAGGGCAGCTATCTCAATGGGTGACCGCTCAAGTTCCTCCGATTCATCGTAAACACCTCCCTGAATTGATGGCTATGATCAATAGCGCGCAAGATACGCAGCGTGATTTGATTGATGGGCTCTATTTAGACAATTTGGAGCTCTCAGAAACGCTAGCAAGCGTTGAGGAAGACATGGCGTATTACAAAAACATCGCAGTGTTTCTGCAAATTCTCGGACTGGCGCTTATTTTAGCTCGTGATCTTTCTCGCCGATCATTGCCGAATTGATATACTCTAAGGCATCACTTTTGCAATTTATGAAATAAATATGCTCACTCGTTCTGATGATCTGGAAATATTACTCGCTGTTGTCGATAGTGGTGGTTTTTCCGCTGCCGCAGAGGCGCTCGACATTCAAGTTGCGAAGGTGTCTCGCAGTGTGAGTAAGCTTGAGACCCAACTTGGGGTGACGCTTTTAAACCGTACCACTCGCCGTATTGAGCTCACCGACGAAGGTCGTCAGTTTGTCGAGGGTGTCCGTGAAGGACTGCGTATTCTTCAGCAGACCGAAGAGGAGATTGTGGCTAGAGGTGAGTTGCCAAAAGGGCGATTGAGAGTCGATGCCGCAAGCCCATTTGTACTGCATCAACTGGTGCCGCTTATTGCTGAGTTTAATAAAGAGTACCCAGATATTGAGCTTGAGCTGACCTCCAACGAAGGGTTTGTTGATTTACTTGAGAAGCGCACCGATGTTGCGATCCGCATAGGTAAGTTAACCGACTCAACGTTGCATGCTAAACCGCTAGGAAAGAGCCTGTTGTATCTCGTCGCGTCACCCGATTACCTTGCACAGCGTGGCTACCCAAAATCGGCTGCTGATTTAAGCACTCATAGTTTAATCGGCTTTGTCGGTGCGAAGGTACTCAACCAATGGCCACTATCCGGTAACCCTACGATTCAGCCAAGCATGGTGTCGAGCAACGGTGAGACAGTACGTCAGCTTGCCATAGCAGGTAATGGGATTGCTTGCATGTCGGGCTTTATGGTCAAACAAGATATTGAAGAAGGGCGTTTGGTACCACTTCTTGAGTCAGAAAAACTCACTACGACGGGGCGCGAGCAAGTCAATGCGGTCTACTACCGTTCGTCGTCGGTCGCGCGTCGAATTACGGCGTTTATTGAGTATATCCAGCCTAGGTTATCGCTGTAGTTTTTGTTTCTTTATTTCATTTCTTTGGGTTGCCAATAAGCTAGGGTTCACAAAAAACTAAAGGCGAGCATTCATGATGGAATGCTCGCCTTTGTCGTTAGTCACCAGTGCTGACTATTTAGGAACGTAAACCAGACGGCCGTCATCCAATCTATAAGTTTGCCCTGCTACTGTTCCCGTTCCTTCGCCGATTTCGTCCGTGCTCTCGTAGCGTGTTAACGTCTCGCCATCTTTTATTGTTATTCGCATGTCTTTTTCCCCCGGATTTTCCACGAGAATGCTGTTATCCGGTAACTGAGCCCCGGTGACATTGAGCATCATCAGAAATGCCATGACGACGGCAAAAAGATCCACCATATTGACGATTGAGAGAATAGGATCGTCGGCCTCTTCATTTTCTAGGAATCTCATTGCTCTGTTTTTACCTCAATGCGAACCATGTCTTGAAGTAGCCAGCGACGTCGAACCGTCATTACGCTAAAGGTTATACTGGCAGCGATGAGCGCAAGGATAGAAGCTGAGAAAGCGACAATCATCTCTTCTGCTACGCGCTCAATGTTGCCTTCCCCCATGGCGACCAAAGCCGGGCCAATCGCAATCATGGTTGTCACGAGTCCCAACATAGGGCCAGATCGACTGATTAGGCGCAAAGGTTCAAGTTCTTTGATCACTCTTAGCTCTAGGTGTTCGCCTGAAAAGTTCTCAGTTTTTTGTGCATAGCGAACAAGACTTGAGTTGAAATTGCTTGAACGTCGCTGAACAAACTCCATAAGGAAGCGGCCAAGGCTATAGAGAGAGTAAAGGACAATCAGCAGTATCAGCACCATAATGGGTTGCATGAATAAAGTAGAAAATTGATAAACAAGGGTTTCAATTTGGTTCATCGGTTAATCTCTCATTTGTCGATGTTGGCGTAGTGCACCAAAGGCGATACACGCGAGGGAGAATAAAATTAGAAGCAGCAGCTTAGTATCTTCGAGTTCAGGCATGTTTACGTTTTCGACTTCACTCATGACGTTGCCCGATACAGTTGGAGACGAGTTCACGTCCGCTGCTGTTCCTAGCATTCCAAAACCAGTCGCGAGATCGTTGATGTAAGCCTCTGTCACGTCATGTGCTTTGTGATGTTCGACCATCGGCTCCAACTCTTGGTGGCGTTCAATAAGAGAGCGAAGCCTTTCTTCAGAGGCCTCCCAATAACCTTTGCGTACCGCCTCCAGCATTCTTTCGATGATCTGCATTTGTGCCGCTGGTTGATGTTGTTCGAACCACTCATTCAGTTCGAGTTGGTATTTATCATCAATTAAGACTTCACTAAGAGTTTCCCATTGGTCATCTCTAACGGTTTCAGGTGCCGTGACTTGCCAACCAAAGATATTGTTGGTCACGTCTAGCATGTTGATAGCGCCGGAGTACCCCTCCGTTTTCATCGCCTTGAGCCAAGTAGGGTTCATGTAGCGTGCATTGAGCTCTTCGGCCAAGAATCGACTTACGGCAACGGTTCTTCCCTCTGACTGTCGCAAATCGCTGATGTACAAAGAGGGAGACTGACCTGAAACGGTACGGACCGCACTGGCTAATCCGCCCAGATATTCGAATGGATGATCCGTTGATAGCACACCATGTAGGCGGCTGGTGCGAGTCATGATGGCGGTATCGACATTTTCGAGTTGGGAAGCGAACAGGTTCACATCGGTCTGCTTTTCACCCCACATGCCACCACCATAGGCGTACTGCAAGCGAGTCACAAACTGCTGGCCGAGCGCATCATCGCTGTCCCATGTTTGTGATTCAACCGCCTTATGATTAACGCCGGAGCCATAGTCGCCCGGTGCGTTGCTAAAGATACGGACAGCAGCAAGTCGCTGTGCATCGAGTTGGCTGTAGCCTTTAGCGATGAGATCCTCGGCCACAGACCGACTATTTTGAGCGATCGCATTGTCATCATCGAGTTTGGCAATCTTTTCTATCGCATTAGATAGCTTTCGCATGAAACCATCAAATTGATCACGATAGACGGATGTTGCTTGAATTACGACATCAATACGCTCACGACCAAGCTGTTCGGTTGGAATGATCTTGAGCTGCTTTAGATTGCCACCTCTATCCCACACAGGCTCTAGCCCTAAGGCTCTTAATATCTGCGCTTCCAACATGCCAAAGTGGCGCTGGGTTTCGCCAGCCCAAAGTGAAAACGCGATCTTCTTGGGTGTTTCACCTTTTTCCATTCGATGTGCTTGAATGAGCTTTTCTAGCTCTTGCTCGGAGGCTGCGTAAGCCGCTGAACTAGGCACTTTAGCGGGGTCAAATCCATATAGATTGGTGCCGCTGGTGGAGTTTGGATTGCGAATGGGATCGCCTCCAGAACCTGCTTTGATGTAGTGCCCACTTAAAGCTGCCAATAGCGCATCGCTTTCGCCATTATTGGCCAAACTTTGATAACGCTGCGTAACGAGTTCTGCGTATTCTTCCATTTCTGGAGTAGGAGAGGCGTTACCGTTGACAACACCTGATACCCACTGTGCTGGTTTTGAATGCTCGAGCGTCGTCAAATCACCATCAAACTGTTGCCAAAACTCTGCTGCCGAAGGCTCAAAATGTTCTATGAACGCATCGCCTAACTGGAGTAGCAAGGTATAAACGACATCTTGGTGTGACTTCTCTTGGCCAAAACTGTGTAAACCCAGCGGTACGACCTCGCCTGCCAATCTTTCAAAGTGTTCCTCTAAAACACTGGCGGCTTCATCAAAGTGATTGTCAATAGTGTCACGAGTGAGGCCTATATCAGCGGCAACGTTCAAGTTGTCAATTTGCTCGGTAATTTGTAGCTGCAGTTTGTCTTTAACAGCGCCATCTGGTGCGGATAAGTAATCACCTAGCAACCCATTTAGTGCAACATAGTCGCCATATAAACCCGCAGGGCCAAAAGGCGGAGTTTGGTGACTGATAATGGTCGCGCGACCACGTCGTTTGGCTTGTAGTGCCTCAGCAATGTTGTCTTGAATATAGGGATAGATGACCGGGAGGGAACCCAATGTCATATATGGGAAGTCACTGGCTGCAAGTCCACGAGCTTTGCCCGGTGTCCATTCTTGTGAGCCATGGGTACCCAAATGGATTAGCGCGTCCATTTCCCCCATTTGATGTTGCTGTTGCAACCATAAATAGACGGCGAGGTAGAGGTGATCTGGCGGCTCTTTCGTGTTGTGGATAGCGTGACCTACGGTGCCAGCGCGCGGTGGTTGAGGCAATACGTACAGGTGCCCATATTGTTTGATAGGAAAAACGAAAGCGAGCTCGCCGTTTACTTCTCGCAGTGCTTGATGTTTATCCGGTGCTCCCCACCATTTCAAAATGAACTGCCTTTGTTTGCGAGGTAAGGCATTGAACCAAGTTTGGTAGTTAGCAAGGGAGATGCTGGTAGCATAGCCTCGCTCAAGCAGATCTAATGTGGTATCCGGCTGATAGTAGCCCGATAGCAAAAGTTTAGCATCATCAATCGTTTGCTGTTCACTCAACACTTCAGTTTGGTAGCCCTCGGTGTGTAACGCTGAGGATATGCTGCGAATACTGCTTGGAATATTGAGGTTTGAAGCGGAAATGTTTTCCGCACCCGCTGGCGCGTTCCAATACATCAGTGCCACGGTTTTATCTTGGTTGGTGTGAGTTTGTAGTCTGTGCAAAGCGCTCACTTTATCGAAAAGCAAGGTCAATTGCGGCTCGATAACTTGCTTCTTACCATCGCTACCCGCAGATATCACCATCGGGTCTATCAGCCCCCAAGCTTCTGTTGTCGACAACATCACTGAGGCAAGACCTGCGTCTACACCAACGTCGCTTGCTTGCCAGTCTCTTGCATCGCCTGTGCGATAGTGGAGAGTTTGAATCACCGGTACTCCAAGCTTTGATATTTCGTCAGTGCGGGCTTGGCCGTTATGAAGGTGAGTAAGGTTGACCAAAGCGGCAGGCTTTGACTCACTAGATCTTAACCAAGGCCAGTCTAAACCCTGTTTACGACCATCAAACCAGTAAAAAACGGCGGTGACGTTTGCTTCATCTGCCAATCGAGTGATTCTATCGAGATAGTCGAACTCCTGATCGGTGAACACGTTGCGACTGACAACAAGACCAACAATAGGGCGCTCTGCACTTGGTTCTGACTCGAGGCGCTTAGCTAATGTCGTTACAAACCCATGATTGAGATAGATACCATTTAACGGCACCTTTTCTGCCGCAGGGAAATCAGCAGGGCTGTCCCCTGAACGCCATGCATGCACCATTTGAAATAGATGCTGGTAGTTTTCTTGAGTGCCGTTTTGCCAATAGTCGGAGAGTTTGTTGACGAAATCTGTTGAAAGTTCAGTCGCTGCATTCTGGGTGTTGGAGCCGAGTAGTACCCAAGGTAGGTTGTTAGGTAGCTCATTGATAACATGCTGCAATCGCATCCTATCGGGTGTGCGCGGCGCATCAGCGATAATCAAGTCAGCGTTGGCAAGTACATCGGCTGAGGGGCTTTTGGTTGCCACTAACTCAACATCATTGTCATGTGCGATGCTGGAAAGCAGTTTTATTTTATTGCTTGATACAAAGTCAGTATGCAGCAGCACCACATTGGCGGCGATACTGCTGCTTGCAAAAGTGAAAAAGCACGCTGCGGTGAGCAGCCGTGCTAAAGCATATCGGATAGCCATAGTTAGAAGCGATACTCCGCTCTAAAGTACACTTCTCTTGGTTGAACCGCGTAGGTGAACAGCTCTGAACTATCTTGAAGGTAGGTATCGAACAGGTTATTAACACCAACCGAACCTAAGAAATCACCACGGCTGTATTTCGCGGCCAAGTTGTAGATTTGGTAGTCTGGGAGTGTGTTTGACTCATAAGTCTGCTTACCAACATGCCTCATTGATACTTGAGTTGTGATGGCTTCAGAGGCCTGCCAATTGAGTGAAGCGAATGCTTGGGATTCCGGCTTATTCTCTATTTTATCACCGGTTTGAGCATCTTTTGCATCAAGCAGTGTTAGGTTGGCATCGACATAGACAGAACGGGTGATGTCTACATGTCCCTGCCATTCCAAACCTTTGATATCTGCTTCTTCAACATTCATATATTGATAGATGGTTTTGCCGGGCATCGGTCTGCCCGAGCAGCCATCGACACACTGAGTCACGATGAGGTTTTCAACATTGTTCTGAAATAGTGTCAAACCGGTAGACCAGCGTGTTGAGTTATATTCTGCCGAAATCTCGTAGCTTTTGTTTTTTTCTGGCTTGAGGTGTTCATTACCAATAATGTCAAATGGTCGACCAGTTCCAACGCTCAAGTATTCAGGCGACAATTGTTTGATTGTCGGTGCTTTGTAACCTTCACCATAACCGCCTTTCAGCGTCCAATTGTCAGTTGGGGTATAAACAACGTAGGCACGCGGTGAAAAGTTCGAACCAAACTCGGAGTGTTCATCAAAACGCGCTCCGGCAAGGAAGGAAACCGTTTCTGTCACTTCAAAATCACCCTGAGCGAATAGAGCCCCTTGACTCATTGAGCCTTTGCCAGAAGTCAGATCTGCACTTTTTAAACTTTGATGGCGCCACTGGCCTCCAACAGTCAGTTGATGCTGACCGATATGAAATTGGCTTTGACCATCAATAATGTTCTCATCCACTGTATTGGAAGTATTGATATCACCAACGGTCTTGCTGTTTGTCTGCTCAACGCGTGAACCATAAACACGAAGCTGTGTATCAAATTTGTTCCAATAGCCCGAGTGAGTAATGGCGTAGTCAAGAGTGTCGTAGTCGGTTGTGCTGCGTGTCAGTTCACCTGTGCCATTACCGCTGCCAATAATGTAGTCATACCAAGTTTGTTGTTGAGCCACTTTAAGGTCAACATCGAGCTCTTGCTGGTCACTGATAATGCTTTTCAACTGTGCATCGATGTATTTATTTCGATTGCCTGAGATGTCGGTCTCAGTAGGGTCGTTGCGGTTCTCGACAAGACCACGGTAGTAGCTACCCGCTGCGAGTTTCATAAACAACTTGTCTTGAATCAGCGCGCCAGATGTTTGAACTTCGCCATTGAAGCGATTGCCGCCATCTGAAACCGCAGTCCCACCGTGAGTTGAAACAACGGACTGCCATTCATTGGTAATCGGTTTGGTAATGACATTGACAACGCCACCCAACGCGTCCGAACCATAAAGTGCCGACATAGGACCTTTAATGACTTCGATTCGCTCGATGTTCGAAACAGGAATATTTTGCAGCTCTACATTTGCGTGACCCATTAAGTCAGACGCGCGGCTTGTGCGGCGACCATCAATTAAAATTAGCGTTTGTGACGTGTCCATTCCTCGGATTTCAATACCTTTTCGACCTTGACCAATATCCGCAATATTGACACCAACCGTGTTTACCAATGCATCAGACAGGTTGTTGTAAGGCATGGTTTCCAACTGTTCAGCGGTAATCACCGAAACACTCGCAGGTGCATCTGATAGCTTTTTTTCATATGAGGTGGCGGTGACTACATGGGTTTCGTCTACCGGCTTTTCGTTTGCCAAAGCTTGCGTAGAAAGGACGCCGGCGATCGTCACTGCCAGCCAAGATGGGGTTGTAGAGTACTGCATATTTCCCTAATTAAACTCAGTCCAAAAAATTGAGCTTGCAATGCTATGTTATAACATAACTCTTGGCAATAGCTTCTCGTGATGCTGTATTTTTTGAGGATCAATTGAAGGGGCTTGTTGTAGCTACAAATGTATAGGGAGAGCTTGAATACCCGACGAGACTCAATAACCACTCATCAAATCAATTCGGGTGCAAAGGTTTAAATGTGGTTATTTTGTCTTGATTACAACAGCGCCTGAGTAATCGAACCTTTCCACTCTGGGTCGTCTTGGCTTAACGATACAGTCGCCATAGCCCCGTTAATGAGAGTTAGATTTGGGGGCTTATGGCCGATATCGAGGTCGATGATTACTGGAATGTTAATGTCGGCTAAGTAATTCACTAAACACTCTTCATAGCTCAGGCCGTTTACATCCGATCCTGCAGGAGCAGCGCTGCGGCCAATCAGCAGTCCATTGATGTGATTGAACACGCCTCGATATTTCATACTTAAAATCGTACGAGCCACCTCGGTTGGGGGCATTTCGGCGTTCTCCAAATATAGGATGAGTCCTTCGAGGTGACGTTTGGACATGGCTTCTAAATCAAGGTACTCAGTGCCAAAAAGGTGTGAGAGCGTGTCCCAGCATCCGCCGATGAGTCGTCCTTGAATAGTGTCTCCGTGGGAAGGCCTTGTGAGCCATTTCCAACATGTTTTTGTGTCTAACTCAAGGCCAGATTCCGGAGCATTCACAAAGTTGGGCCATCGGCTAGCATAGTGATTAAGCGCCTCTTGAGTGAAACTGCCTTCACTTGCCGTTGCAAAATGTTGAAGCGTACTTGAAGTGAGAGGGTCGATAGCATTGGGCGCGAGATCCATCAGGTTTGAACAATGCCCTGTCGCCCAGCCAAGTTTGCACGCAAAGGTAGCCGATATCGTGCTGACATCGGAAAATCCCAGAATCCATTTAGGGCGAGCCTGCTTGAGTCTTTCAAAGTCAATCAGCGGCAGTAGCTCCATCGCAACCTCTCCGCCCCAAGGTGGGTAGATCGCATCAATGCTGTCATCAAGTAGCATCGACATCAGCTCTTCGGCTCTTTGCTTTGCCGAGCCGCTGACATGTTTTCCTTGGTCGTATAAGCAGTCTCCAACCACTATGTTAAAGCCAACCGACTTTAGGTGATTGGTGACGCATTCAAAACGAGCATTGTGCTTTGGTGAAATACCGGATGAGAATGCGGTGATACCGAGGGTACTGCCTTTTTGTAATGGTTTTGGATACTTCATGGTTAACTATTTGGTAAGACATTGGATTGTTTACCATATCCAACGCGAAATCGAAGCGCAACCGAGCGTGTTTATTCGTTAGGTGGGGATCAAGTAAGGAGATTTTGTGCCTCCTTACTTATTTGCTCTTTGTTTGATGTAAAGGTGGATCTTGAAGAAGGTTTACACAGGGTAATTCTCGCAGCCTAATGCCTCAGAAATATTGCGACCAGCGGTATGAAGTAACGCGACATATTCTGCTTTTTTTGTTTCATCAAAACGAATGACTGGGAACGACATCGATACTGCAGCAACGGCTTTATCAAAGCGATCATAAACAGGCACAGCAATGCATCGCAGCCCTGGCTCTTGCTCTTCATTGTCTTCACCGAAGAATTGTTCGCGAACAACGCAAAGCTCGTCCCAAAGCTCATCAATACTGGCGTGGGTTTTTTCGGTATGTTTGACAAATTCCACATCTTTAAGCAACTCATAGACTTCTTCTTTAGGCAAGTCACTCATAAGAACCTTACCAATGGCAGTACTGTAGAGTGGATTGCGTCTACCGATGCGAGAATACATGCGAAGCTGGTAGCTGGAGTCGATTTTATGCAGATAAATAATGGCATTTTCTTCTAGTGCGCCAAGGTGAAGTGTCTCCTGAGTCACTTTGTGTACCGTCTCCATTTCACGGTTGGCCAGTTTGATCAAATCAACATGCTCTAGGGCTTTTGCTCCGACTTCGAATAGCTTTAGAGTTAACGCATACTTGTCCGCTTCGCCTTCCTGCTCCACGTAACCCAGTGTTTTCATTGTCTGCAAGAAACGATAGGTCGTTGCCTTAGACATCATTAATCGCTGAGACAGCTCTGACACTCCAATCTCTTTTTGCTCGGCGAGTGCTGACAGGATGTTAAACACTTTTAATACAGAAGACACCGCTTCTGGTTGATTTGATTTTTCCATTTCACTCTCTGAAATCAATTTTTAATTCAAATGATTATAGCGGACATACCTCGCTCAGTCAGCAATTTCGAAAAGCCATTTCATTATTTTAGAACCAAAATTATGAGACCGGTGTCACCTCTTTGATGATTTATGGTGATTTTTGAAACGTTGTTTCAAAAAAATCTTCCAACATCAGTGTTTTTTGTGTAATGTAGTTTCAACTTAGTGAGCATGCCGATTTGTTCACCACTTCATCACCAATAAAGGAACGGATTATGATTCTTGATTCATTTAGTCTTGAGGGCAAAGTAGCGGTCGTCACTGGTTGTGATACTGGCCTAGGTCAAGGCATGGCACTAGGGCTAGCAAAAGCAGGTTGTGACATTGTCGGTGTTAACATTGTTGAGCCAACGGAAACCATCGCTCTTATGGAAGAAACGGGTCGTAAGTTTATCGACATTCGCGCTAACTTGATGAAGTTAGACGACATCCCCGGCATCGTAGACCGTGCAGTTACTGAGCTAGGTCGTATCGATATCCTGGTGAACAATGCCGGTATTATCCGTCGTAATGACGCGATTGAGTTCTCTGAACAAGATTGGGATGACGTAATGAACGTTAACATCAAGTCAGTGTTCTTTATGTCTCAAGCCGTGGCTAAGCAATTTATTGCCCAAGGTGAAGGCGGCAAGATCATTAACGTGGCGTCTATGTTGTCATTCCAAGGTGGCATTCGCGTTCCTTCTTATACCGCATCAAAAAGTGGTGTAATGGGTGTGACTCGCCTTATGGCTAATGAGTGGGCAAAAGAAGGCATCAATGTTAATGCGATTGCTCCTGGTTATATGGCAACTAACAATACTGCAGCGCTACGTGCTGATGAAAAACGCAATGCAGAAATCTTGGAGCGCATTCCAGCCGACCGTTGGGGGACGCCAGAAGATCTCGCGGGTCCATGTGTATTCCTCGCATCGAAAGCGTCTGATTACATTAATGGTTACACCATCGCCGTTGATGGTGGTTGGCTAGCTCGCTAGTAGGAATAAAAGAACGATGATTGATTTGTTGTTTGTCGGTCAACTACTCGGTTTTCTGAGCTTTGGTTTGGGCATGGCGACCTTTTACCAAAAGGACGACAAGCAACTGAAAGTCTTAATGGTGGCTTTCAACATCAATCATCTGATTCACTACTTTTTACTGGGTTCGTTGGTGTCAGTGGTTGCATCGGCGTTGTCCGCAAGTCGAACACTAGCATCGATATATACTCAATCGAGACTCGTCGCTTGGGCATTCATTGTGGCTGCAGTGGTATTTGGCCTCTCTTTCTCTGAGGGGGCGGTTCACATTTGGCCAATACTAGGGACTGCTATCGGTACATACTGTGTATTCATGCTGAAAGGTATTGCAATGCGAGTGGGTTTTTTGATAGGGGCGATATGTTGGTTAATTAATAATATCATTGTGGGTTCGATTGGCGGGACGTTGTTAGAAGCGACATTGATTGTCACTAATTCGGTGACTATTTATAGAATGAATATCGATGACAAAATGGTAGTGAGTCAAACGCAGTCGTCACAGTAAAAGATGAGCGTGGCGACTGAGAACGAATCAGTTATTTGGTAAGAAATTTGGAATATAGGCGGCGAAAGTCGCTGGAGATAAGTTATGAAAATTGCACTAATGATGGAAAACAGCCAAGCGCCGAAAAATGCGATGGTTGCTTCTGAACTAAACCTTGTAGCAGGCAACTTAGGTCACGATGTTTTCAATGTCGGTATGACAGATGAAAATGACCATCACCTGACTTACATTCATCTTGGTATCATGGCGAGCATTCTTTTGAACTCAAAAGCGGTAGACTTTGTCGTGACTGGCTGTGGTACAGGCCAAGGCGCGTTGATGGCAAGTAACCTTCACCCAGGTGTTGTTTGCGGCTACTGCTTAGAGCCATCAGATGCATTCCTTTTCAACCAAATTAACAACGGCAATGCGATTTCATTGGCCTTTGCGAAAGGCTTTGGCTGGGCTGGTGAGCTGAACGTTCGTTACATTTTCGAAAAGGCATTTACTGGCGCTCGTGGTGAAGGGTACCCAATTGAACGTGCAGAACCTCAGCAACGCAATGCGGCAATTCTTAGCGAAGTTAAAGCTGCTGTTTGTAAAGACGTTGTGGCGTCACTAAAAGCGATTGATCAAGATCTTGTTAAGCAAGCTGTTGGCAGTGCTCAGTTCCAAGAGTGTTTCTTTGCAAATTGCCAAGTGACTGAGATTGCGGAATACGTTCGCACTTTGATTGACTAGTTTGATTTGATTTCAAGTAACCTCAGCCCCTCGAATCCTTGTCTTTGGGGTTACTTTAATCAAACGTTGCACCACGTAGTGGCTTTTTATTATTTGTTTTGATGTCCATATCGGGGTTTCTCCAGCCAGTGTTATCACTGGCTTTTTTTATCGACAATAATGAACTGATTTTATTGTCAATTTCTCTCCATTTCATCAGCAATCTTTACTCACTCTCAAAACCAAAATCTGATATTGAACTACAAAAAAGCTCTCTTAAAGTTGCATATTAAGTTTACTTTTTGAAATGGTATGTTCAGCATGAATAGTGAGTATTTTAACAGCGTTAATCGCTATCGATATTTTGACAACATCCGCCCCGGAGACACATTAAGCAAGGTCATTCTCAAAATCTACCAATACCGTTATGGTAGTGATGGCTATCGTCAGGCGCTTGATCAAATCCTCACTGACAATCCAGAAATTAAACACCCTGACAAAGTCAGTATTGGCCAAGCGATTTCTCTTCGTCCTCTAAATAGCAAACCCACCCCCACCTCTCCCGTCGCGAGTCAATTCGCGCCAAACCCGGTCATTTCAAATGAAGATAAAGCGCAGTTTGAGCGCACTATGAAGCAGATGCCTCAGAAGCAGCAAGATATGTTTTGGGCTCTGTCGTGGTTAGAGGATGCCTGGGGGCCGGCGAGTACGGGCGCTGGGGTGACGCTTGCGTCTATGGGGATACTGCTTGGCGATAGCTCACGGGGCAATATCAAGAAACTGGCTGAAATTGAGGAGGTTTATAAGAAATATAAATCAGGTGCGCTGACAAGGGGCCAATATGACTACAGGCGAAAGAAAGTACTCGATACGGTGGCGAAAAACTTAGGTCCGGTTGAAAAGCTTCTTTTTAAAGGGAAGAAAGTACAAGAGTCGATGCGAATATCCCGCAAAGGAGGTGTTCCTGCAACTGCGGCGCTGAGAAGTAATACGTTGCGTCTTGAGAAACTTTCGAAGGTTGCTTCTAGAGGCGGTTCCGTATTGACTGTCGTTGGTATTGGCGTAGCTTGCCACGAAATAGCCAATGCTAAGAGCACGGCCAAAAGGAATGAGATCATGGTTGAGACGGCAACAAGTACAGTAATGGGACTAGTTGGTGGTGCCACGATCTCTTTACTAGTATTTGCAACCCCTGTCGGCTGGGTTGGATCTATATTGTTGGCTGCTGGGGCATCAGTAGCGAATCACTATTCGGGTAAAGCCGTGCTCAATCTGTATAAATCTAATTTTTCTGATGTTGATTTAGTGAGTAACCTTGGGGTAAATAAAGTATGCAAGTTGTAGAGTGGGCATTTATATTGTTCTTTGCATTTGGTGGTCTGCTATTTGTGTGGTTTATATTGGTTGGCGGAGTTTTGACTTTTTTTACTCCAAAGAGAGTTATTCAATATGCTTTCTCCCCTGAGCATTACACAAGAGGAGAGCTTGTGCTGGTTAGAGGGTTCCACTTCGTAGCACTAATACACGGTGTAGCTTTGCTTACTGCTGTCGCCTTTCCCAAATGGGCGAAGAAGCGGCGACTGACGAAAATACGCTCTGTATGCCCTCGTACTTTCATAAATATTTCTGTTGCTTACATATGTGTCCTGTGGATTTTGACGGTTTCAATCCTTATTTGTTTGGCAACGATGATGATTCTACAGTGATCATGTTTATTGCAATTCAGAGCTTTGCTGTTTGAATTTAACGCAGTATTTTCAGTTGCAGTGACTTTCAGTCACTGCAATCGAGTATATCAATTTTAGCTTAGTTATGTTTCAAGCCCACCACCAAAGGGTTCCTTATTGGCTCACCAAGCTCTGGAAGTGGCCTTTGATTGCTTTCCCCATATCCAATTTTAAACTTCACGCGGTTTAGGCAAACCTTGTCGATGCGTTCACTAAGTAGATTGAAGGCCGCAAAGCGAGAATTTAGATCAGGGTGATCTGCTTGGTAGCGTTGAATTTCTTTGGCGAGTAAACCGTAGAACTTAGTCTCACTGATCCCTTCTTGCTCGAACCATGGAGAAATAAACCTCAGTACTGTGACAAAATGTCCGGTAAGAAGGTCATGAACGAGGTATTTAGCTGGTAGGCGTGACAGGTTCTGTTTGATGGCATCATCAAGTGAGTTGAGTTCAGGAAAGTCTTCATCTACCAACCTTAAGTCACCATGAAAGTCTTTGATGATACAGCCTACCGGCTGATTATCTTCAAGAGTGAGTGTCACATTTTGCCCGTGGGCGACAAGCCCAACGCCATATTGACACATTAAATGGTAGAGCGGTATGACGACATGGCGAAACAGTTTACTTAACCACTGTTCATGCGAGAGGCCAGAGGCGTCGATCAATGCTAAGACACATGCGTTTCCTTTACCATCATCTTGCATCAAGGTTGCCATCGCCATGGGTCTTTGCGTTGAGCTGATGACAGATTCTGCTCGCTCTCGCCAAATACAGCCAAGCATTTCATTGTATCGATATGCCCCTTCAATTTTTGATTGATAAGGGTGAGAAACGAAAATGCCCCCAAGTTCTTGCTGCACTTTAAGGCCGAGTGAATGAAGAAGTGGATCGCTCTTGGTGACGTTAGCCAGCCACTTTGATATGGCTGCACCTTGCTGAATGTATTTGCCTGGGATGCCACGATAACAGGAGGTATTGAGAATGGTGACTGCCGTTTTGATATCAAATTGGGTCGTCGAGGACAAGGCGCTCAGCGTACGTATGGACTGCTGAGGCTGCCATAGTGCCTGTGAGAAGCCTAGATCGATAAACTGCCCATCTTCAAAGTAGTCTTGGAACTGAATACGTATAAAGCGTTGATACTGCCAGGGGTGAATGGCAATCATCAGGTAGTCCGCTTCATTTCCCTTTGGTAGCTGCGCTCGCATATCGGCATAATCACTGGGCGACATGGTCGCTTTAATCAAATCGTCAGAGCCTAAATCTTCACGAAATCCACTGTGACACAATGAACGGTGTACCGCCAAATAGCGTAGCTGAAAGCCAACACTGGTTTCCGGTGAGTAGCGTTGTAGCTCATCTTCTCCCCAGCCTAATCGACCTTTGTTAGCGATCAATTTTGGGTGAGCATCGAGATAACGTTGTCTCTGAGTTTCATTGCAATTTACGATATCAGAAGCGGTGACATGTTCGAGTATTTTGACTCGTTCCACTTCACTGAATAAAGTTTGATTCATTTCTTCAATGAGACCCGAAAGGTCAATATCGTTAATTTTAATTGTTGATTGCAGGTCAACTAAAAACCTACTGATTGTTGGGTTATTTGTATTGTCGTTGATTATTGACCCTAAAATAGGGTTGTACGTGCCCCAGATATTCTTCTGCGCATCAAACTTCCACCTGACGTTATTTAAAACAAGCGCTATTCGCTCAATGCCTTTTCCTATGGTGGTCTTATGGTCAAACTCAAACATTTCTTCAAAATCAAGTTCACTAACTGCTTTTGCGATTAGCTTTTGATTTGCTTGATACCAGTACTGCTTTGTCACAATTTGTCCCTTTTTGTCATTATCTAATTGATAAATATGTAGATATGAATTCGTTTCGAATATGTAAATAATCTATTGACAAATACACTTGAGATCAACAATCATAACGATAATTGTTATCATTTTCATTAAATGTGTTGTGTAATTGTTGCTATGTGGATGCGTGGTGCCTTACTTTCGGTCGGGCTAAATCAAACATTGTTATTCAGTCTGTTGCCAGTATTGGTGGCAGTATTCAGTATTGAAGGCTCTGATATTTCTTGGCCGTTGGTAATAATCTGTCTGAACTTAAATATGTTGAGCTTCTTTTTTGGCTCAGCATTTTGGCCAAGTAAAATTATTCGATTTGGTTATTTGTCTAGCGCAAAAATAACCATCTCGGGTTATTTTCTATCAAATGCACTATTTGTGGCATTGCTTATCGTCGCTACCAATAGTGCCCAGTTCAGTATTGAGCTTCTGGCATTAATTGGCATGTCTCGCTTATTTATGGGTTTCTTTTCAAGCGCATTTTTGCCGATTGCTCAGGGAAGCGTTTACGCACAGACATCACGTGAGCAGCAACAGTACAAGAAGCTCTCAAAAATAAGCGGGGCTTTAACACTCGGACGACTTGCAGGACCGGGTCTCGCTCTATTGCCAGTTGATTGGCTCTGGGTGTTAGCGATCCCTTTTTTACCGATTTTGTGGAGTTTGTTTCAGCGCCCAACCATCCCTGTTTCTGGTCAGGAACCAGAGCGGACTACTGCGCCAAAGAAACGAGCACTGCCGTTGTTTTTACTTTGGCCACTCACTATAGCGCTGTCCACTACCGCATTAGTAGCGAGCTTTCAACTTGCATTAGCACCCGAAATGACATCCCTGATAGGGGATGCTGAAGAGGCGAGTGAGGTGCTTGCTCTATTGATGTTGGGGTTGTCGATATTGCTGTTCGTACTACAGGTTTGGGTCATGCCTCGTCTGTCAGCATGGCTAAAGGCTCGTCTTTTCATCATAGCGTCAGGATTAGTGACTTTCGGTTTTCTTGCGCTCATTCCAGCGCCGAATGTAATGACATTTATTCTTGCAGGTTTAGCTATAGCGATATCCGTATCGGGATTAACACCATGGTACAGCCAAGTCGCGTTTCGACGTGGAGAGCCTAGGCGTAAGGTATCGGAGACCAGTGGATTGTTGGCTCAAAGTCATTCATTAGGGCACCTAGTTGGCACCGTAAGTGCTGCACTGTGCCTGAGTTTTGGCATCAATGCCCTCTATGCATCTAGCCTGTTCGCGCTCGTTATTTTGAGTCTGATGTGGGTCGTAGTATCGACATCTCGCTCGCTTTTAACCACCTCTATATCAGAAAGTAAAGGAACAACATGAACACTTTAGTGAGAAAGGGTCTTCCCCTCACCACACTGGCCATCTTGGTTCACAGTGCCGCTTACGCTTCACCAAAATCAGACCTAGAAACGGTGATTGTAACGGGCTCAAAGATCCAAAGCACGATCGCGGATTCTGCAACAACCATGTGGGTAATCGATCAAAAAGAACTCGAAAAGCAGATCAATGCGGGCGCTGACTTAAAAGGTGCCCTTGGAAGACTGATTCCAGGCTTTGACTTTGGCAGCGGAAGTCGTACTAACTACTCACAGAATCTACGTGGGCGCTCAGCGCTGGTGATGATTGATGGCGTGTCGCTGAACTCGACGCGTGAGATCAGCCGCCAATTTGACAGTATTAACCCATTTAACATTGAGCGTGTTGAGGTGTTATCGGGTGCTACCGCATTATTTGGCGCGGGTGCATCGGGCGGTATCATCAATATCATTACCAAAAAAGGCGAGTCTGGAGAGTTAGGCGTTGAGGCTCGTATTGGCGGTGTGTCTGGCTTCAACAGCAGTGAAGATCTTACCAAGCAGGCAGCCGTGGCTATTTCCGGTGGTAATGACATGGTGGCTGGTCGCCTTTCGGTTGCTTATGAGGGGAAAGGGGCTGCGTTTGATGGTGATGGCAACATGATTATGCCCGACATTACGCAAACAGATATGCAGTTCAACGATGCCGTTGATGTGATGGGTAATCTAGAGTTTAACTTTGATGAGCAACAGTCACTATCCCTGACAGCGCAATACTACGACAGTCAGCAAGATACTGAGTATGGCGCGTATTTAGGCCCTAATTTGGCAGGCATTATGGGCTTTCCTGAGTTCATTGAAATTCGAAAAGGTTTGAAGCTTGATGAACAGCCGTCAACAAAACGTACCTTCGTTAATGCACAGTACAAGCATGATGATGTGTTGTCTCATGCACTGCTAGCTCAACTCTACTACCGCAGCGAAGAGCTAGGTTTTTTTCCATTCCCGGACACTCAAACGCCTATGTATGGCTCATCTCAGCAAGACACCAGCATTTTTGGTGGCAAGTTGATGCTACAAAAAGAGTGGCAAAACGTGTCACTAAACTACGGTGGCGAATACGCATCTGAGACATTTAGTGCAAAGCAGCGTGTGTTTGACCTCGCGACTGCAATGGCGACAGGTGCGATGACGTTTGAAAAACTGCGTGAGCATCAGCGCTATCCGGATATCGATACTCAAAATGCCGCATTGTTTGCTCAAGCTAATTGGCGTGTAGCGCCGGATTGGTTGTTAACCGGTGGAGTTCGTTATCAACAAACGCGTTATGACGTTAGCGATTTCGTTGGTTTGTCTCAACAAGAGTATGTCGCTCAAGGGCTAATTTCTGGTGCGGATGCAATACCTGGTGGTAGCTCGTCGACAGATGTTTGGCTGTTTAACGCTGGAGGCGTCTATGATTTGTCAGATCGTCAGCAGCTATGGGCGAACTTTAGCCAAGGTTTCAATGTGCCAGATCCAGCAAAAGTTTACGGCAAAGGGACATACGATTATAGCTCAAATCCAGGGCGAGCGACCTTAGTTAAGAGTGTCAATATTAACAACACGCCGCTACCGGGTGTAAAGACCAATTCGATTGAACTGGGTTGGCGTGCCGCAGGGGAGAGCTATCAGACTCAAGTGGCGGGTTATTACTCATTGTCGGATAAGACTCAGAAGATCAATACCAGCGATCTGACCTTAGATGTCGGCAATGAAGAGAGCCGTATTTATGGTATCGAAGGCCAGTTTGATTACTACTTCACGCAAAACATCTATGCCGGTATTCAAGGGCAATGGATCCGCAGTGAAGAGAAAAACCAAGGTTCGTGGCAAGACATGTCAGTGCAGTTTGCTAGTCCGTCAAGTGCGGTGACCAGAGTAGGCTACGACAATCTAAACTATGGTGCTGAGCTGTACTTGCAATCTTTGGCTGATTACGAGGATGCGGATAACAACAAGCTAGATGGATACCATTTAGCAGGCTTAACGGGTTACTACGCACTGCCGGTTGGTCAAGTTAATTTCGGTATTGAGAACTTATTTAACACGGTTTACGAAACGATTTGGAGCCAGCGTGCTCAGGTTCTTTACGGAACGATCTCTGCCCCAGAACTGTTCCGTTACAACGGTCAAGGCCGCACTTTTGCACTTAGCTATAGTGCGGAGT
Organism: Vibrio sp. DNB22_10_4; assembly: GCF_052879755.1. Lineage (NCBI taxonomy): Bacteria > Pseudomonadati > Pseudomonadota > Gammaproteobacteria > Vibrionales > Vibrionaceae > Vibrio > Vibrio sp. DNB22_10_4. The sequence continues at coordinate 403,777 of NZ_JBNNXW010000001.1, forward strand.
TTTAACCGTCATGTCGCTACAGTTTTTCAATCTCTCCCTAGACATTCAGGGTAAAACTCTACTGAGCGACGCAAGTGGCACCTTCCCGAAAGGGGAGGTGGCCGCATTGGTCAGTACACATGGCTATAGAAAAAATCATTATGCACGAACTTAACCCCCTCTATCAGCGCGTTTCTTATCATGTTCATGAGATGCGCAAACCCGCGCCCGATAAAGCGCAAATGCAGGCCATATTGCAAGCGGCTATGAGTACTCCGGATCATGGGCGGTTACGTCCATGGCATTTTTTGGTCGTTGAAGGTGACTCCATCACCAATCTAGTGGGTCACTTGCGAGATGCTTGGTTGAGCCATGACACTAAAGTGACACCCGTGCAAGCGAATCGATTGGCAGACTACCTTAGCAACGCGCCCAGCCTAGTATTGATCTCGGCGCGTGTTCAACCGCACAAGGAAGTGAGTCAACAAGATCAGGTTCTGTCTGCGGCGGCGGCGTGTCAAATGACGCTGCTGGCAGCAGACCGTTTGGGATTTGGTGGTGTGTGGTACTCCACGGATGCTGTTGAACTGCCGGGCGTGCGTGAAATTCTCGGTCTTGGCAGTGAGCATTATCCGGTCGGATTTATGGTCTTTGGTACGCCTATCGAAGTGCGACAGAAGCCAAGAGCAAACGCAAGCCAATACACTCAAGTGTGGCAAGCACCCAATAAGTTAAGTGCATGGATGACGGAGAAATAAAATGGCACATTCACTCAGTTTTCAATCGTTTTTTAATAGTCTTTTTGTTGATATGGATGGCCTGTTTATTAAAGCAGAGGTCATCGAGACCGACATTGCGGGTAAACCGCGAAAATGCGCGTGCTTTTCACTATCGAACGGCGCACTGTGGCTCCCCTTAAGTTACGTCTCTACCAATAGTCGTCATCGATATACGAACGAAATCTACCACGTTAATGATGGATCAGTCTCTGAGGTAGCCTTTCCTGATGCAGTCGATCTTGTACTTGGATCTTTCGAGATAGAGAATTCACCAAAGCGTGATCGCCTATTTCAACGTATCGGCGATTCCAATGACTATATTCAACGAGCGTCAACGTACAAGGCAAGACATGGCTCAGGGGCTGCGCCAGCCCGATTTATTGAATCCGAGCAAGCGCTTGTAGGTGGGCACAGCATGCATCCAAGCCCGAAAAGTTGCGCGCCACTGTCTCACGGCGAACAGGCAGACTTCTTACCTGAATTCGAAGCTGAGTTTGCTATCGAGTGGTTTGCGGTGGCGAAGCATCAGCTTGTAGGCGAGGCGCAGGTCGAGACTTTTGAACATCATTTGCGAACCTTGTTTGAATTATCAGTACCAGAAGAAAGGCGAGCTACTGTTGCAGATGATTATCTGCCTTACCCTATGCACCCTTTACAGGCAAAGGCTTGGCGATTGTCTCAAGAGGCACAAGAGCTTGCAGATGATGTTGCTGATTTGCAGTTGCAAAGCGGTGGTTGGCAGGCGACATCGTCGAGTCGCGCTATCTATCACCCAGATATGCCATGGATGCTGAAGGTTTCACTACCGATCAAATTGACCAACTCACTGCGGCTTTTAACGCCCAGAGAGGCAAAACGTGGCACGCTGTTTAGTCAGCTACTTTGTCATGATGCAGGTCAAGAACTTGTCCAAAGGCTGCCAACTACCACGTTTATTGAAGAGCCCGCATGGATAACTATTTGCTCCAAGCAAGGTCAGGAACTTGATCTACCACTAGTGAGTTTTCGTGATAATCCGTTTTTCACATCGCGTTCTGAGCATGAAGTGGGTGAACATGAAGTGGGCGTTCATGACAAAACAGAGGGTCATCATCTTCTTGCGACTGCAAACCAGATCTGTGTTGGACAAAGTGAGGCTCAAGTCGTTAGCTGGGTTAAGCAGGTAGCGGCAGCGCAAACAATTAACGTAGAAGAAGCGGCCTGTTCATGGGTTGGGCAGTTTATGCAGCATGTGATGGCGCCTCTGTGCATCGCTCGCAGCGACTATGGTTTGATCCTTCTCGCTCACCAGCAGAATATTGTACTAAGAATCGAGGATGGTCTGCCGCTTGGCATGATGTACCGCGATTGTCAGGGAAGTGGTATCACTGAGCTCGCATTACAGCGCTTTGCGTCGGTGTTTGAACATGTTGATCCTGAATACTTTATGCCGAGTGAGCAGGTGAACCCGTACCTTGCTTATTATCTTATCGGTAATTCTTTGATGAATACGGTGTCTGCGATTGCGGCAGGCGGTTTAGCAACAGAAGAAAAGTTGTATGAGGTGTGCCGAGAGCACTTAGCCCGACTGGCGGCAGCTCATCCTCTGGATTCTTCTTTCTATGACTATTTGTTGAACTCTCCGACTCTACGCTGGAAACGGAATTTCTTGTGCTTCTTGGAAGAAAATAATGAAGCGACACTATCCGATCCGGCTGAAATTTATCGTGACATTGCTAATCCTTTAGTCGGGCGAAACCTGCCCCTGTGTACTAAACCACTGCCAGATGATACATGCATTAGCGTTTATTCAACTAAGCATAATGAGTGGTCGTTGGTTTCTAACTCGATTGAGCGCGGCCGCGTCAGTGCTGACCTTTGTGACGATTTGGTGACGGTAACGATAGCTGCGAAAGAAAGCTTGGTGTGGTGGTCTGCCATCGAGCATGTTTTTTATCATTTCGATGTGGCGCAGGTTCAGTGCCCAGATGCCCCCTCATTTATGAGTCATGTTTTGGAAGAGAAATGCCTGCTTAGTCGTTCAGCATTTCTGCAGCATGCCCCGATTTGGCATCGCCCAGACAGTAATCCGGATGTTCAATTAGAGCAGCGAACTGAGCATGGAATTCAGTATCCAACGCGCCCGGCAAAACCTGAAGATGTGTTCTATCAACGTTACCTCTACCGAGAGAAGCGAGTGGTGTCTTTTAGAAAAGCGCAGTTGCCAAGGGATCTTAATGGTTTCCATCGCTGGCACAACGATCCAGCGATCGCGCCAGTTTGGGAACTCAACGGTTCCAAAGCCTCCCATCAGCAGTATCTGAGCAAGATGGAAAGCGACCCACATCAATTCCCAGTTATTGGTGAGTTTGACGGTATCCCGTTTGGTTACTTTGAGATTTATTGGACGGCGGAAGATCGACTTGGACCATTCTATGATGTTGATGAGTTTGACCGCGGTGCTCATATGCTTTCAGCGAATGCTCGTTTTCGAGGCTGGCGTTACTTCTCTGCTTGGTCGCGAAGTATCGTGCACTATTGCTTTTTGGCGGATCTCAACACTCAAAATGTGATGGGTGAACCTCGTGCAGATAATAACAAAGTGTTGGCACTGACAGAGCGAATTGGGTTTGAACATCTTTTCGATTTTGATTTTCCACACAAAAGAGCAGCGATGCTGCAATGTCGACGACAGCGCTTCTTTGATGCTTACGCTATTTAAGCAGACAAGAAAGTACCTATCAGGCTAGGAAAAAATACAATGAAAACAGTTGATTTTGATTTGGTTGGAGTGGGCATTGGTCCTTTCAATTTGAGTATCGCGGCGTTAGCTGCACCCAAGGCAGAGTTAAAAAGCCAATTTTATGAACGTAAACCTGAATTTGCTTGGCATCCTGGACTATTGCTGAATCACGCCAAGATGCAAACCTCATTCTTAAAGGACTTGGTTACGGCCGTAGACCCTACAAGTCCTTACACGTTTATGAACTACTTGGTGAAGAACCAAAAATTCTATCCCTTCACCGCACGTGGTGATTTTATGATATCAAGGCTAGAGTTTTCCGATTACATGGCATGGACAGCCAAGCAACTCCCGAACACCCAATTCGCCACCGACATTAGTGAGGTGCGCTTTGCCGATGATCACTTCGTGATTACTGCAAATGGCGAGTCGGTGACCAGCCGTCATTTGGTGGTTGGTACGGGAACGCAGCCAGTGGTGCCAGAATGCGTGGAAGGTAAGCTTAGCGAACACTGTTTCCATGCTCACGAAATGATGGTGCGTAAGCCAGATTTAACAGGTAAACGCATTGCAATCATCGGAGGTGGGCAAACAGGAGCGGATATCTTCCAGCATGTGTTTGCTGGTGACTTTGGTAAGCCGAGACAGCTTGATTGGGTGTCGCGCAGAGCAAATCTTGAGGGGCTGGATGAAAGCTGTTTTAGCGATCAGTTCTTTATGCCGGATTATGTCAATCAGTTTTACCATCTCGATAAGGAGCGACAAGCGCGTGAGGTGTCTCGCCAAAAGCTCACCAGTGATGGGATCACAGATGACTGTTTGACGTCAATTTATCAAAGTTTGTATCACGACAAGTATGTGTTGAGAAACCCGAAGTGGTGGACAGTTCAGCCGCATCAGGAGCTTGTAGGGCTAAACTTGTCAGGTAAACAACATCAGTTACGACTTCGTCATGGAGTCACGGAGCACGAGAAAGTGCTTGAAGCTGACGTTGTGATTCTATGTACAGGCTTTAAGCGTGTGTTGGCACCCTGCCTTCTAGGCATGGCCGATAAGTTGCAATTGGATGAGCTTTCTAGACCGCTACTTAACTCTGAGTACGCAGCCCTTTGGAAACAGCCTTGTGATAACAAGTTGTTTGTGGTGAATTCAGGTACTCACAACCATGGAATCATTGAACCACAATTGAGCCTAGCGGCGTGGCGAGCAGCGAAAATACTCAATCATGCTAATGGCGATGAGCTGTATCATCATGGCGATAGTAGCAACGTGATGGAGTGGGGCTTAAACTCAGTTCAAGAGGACAGGGCTGAGGTCGCTGAGATGGATTTATCGAGTTAGCCGCCCAGCAGAAAGCAATCAGCCCCACGAGCGAACCTTCGTGGGGCTGATTTAATTTATTCAAATGTTGGATTAGTTAACGTGAGCAACCGCGTCTTTAACCAACTGACCAAGCTCTTCCCAACGACCTTCGTCGATAAGATTTGTTGGAACCATCCAAGTACCACCACATGCCAATACAGACTTGATGGATAGGTAGTCATCTACATTGTTCAGACTTACACCACCTGTTGGCATAAATTTCACTGGGTAAACGGCTGTAAGCGCTTTTAGCATACCTACACCGCCAGATGGCTCTGCTGGGAAGAACTTTAATGTACGCAGACCCATTTCCATTGCTTGCTCAACTAGGCTTGGGTTATTAACACCCGGTACGATTGGTACGTTTTTGTCGATGCAGTATTGAACTGTGCGTGGGTTGAAGCCTGGACTTACAATAAAATCGACGCCTGCTTCAATCGCTTGATCGACTTGCTCGTTAGTAAGAACGGTACCAGCGCCAATTAGCATCTCTGGGTACGCTTGACGCATCGCAGCAATCGCGTCGGCTGCACATTCGGTACGGAAGGTAATTTCTGCACATGGCATGCCGTTGTCTACGAGTGCTTTACCTAGAGGAATAGCATCTTCCACTTTGTTGATGGCAATTACAGGAATTACTTTTAGGCTTGCTAGCTGTTCGTTTAGGGTTGTCATTTGTCTTTGTCCTACTAATCAAGAGTTGGCGTTGCTGTGTTAGGAATAATAGCACCGCGGTACTGAATTACTGTGCCCGCAACTTTGTGTCCCATTGCGGCTGAGTTAAAGGCGTCGCCACCGGTTAGGCGCTTGGCAAGATAACCGGCGCTGAATGAGTCACCAGCGGCTGTGGTATCAATCACAGAATTTACGGGCTTAGGTGCGACATACTCTGCGCGACCTTCGCTAAGCACTAGGCACTCTTTTGCGCCGCGCTTAATGGCAATTTCGCTGACACCTGCATGTTGTGTGCGCTCGATGCACTCTTCTAGGCATGTGTCGCCAAACAAGTCTTGGTCATCTTCGAAGGTAAGCAGTGCGGTGTCAGTGAAACCAAGCATCGCAAGGTACGTGCGCTGAGCGGTATCGCGGCTTGCCCATAGCTTTGGACGATAGTTGTTGTCAAAAAAGACGCTGCCGCCTTTGGCTTTGAATTTTTCTAGGAAGCTAAACAGAGTGTCACGTCCAGAGTCGGTCAAAATAGCCAAGGTAATACCGCTTAGGTAAACTGCATCATAATCCATCAAAGAATCGACGAGTGATTGGCTTTCTGGTTGATCAAACACGAACTTAGCTGCTGCGTCGCTGCGCCAGTAAAAGAAGGTGCGCTCACCGGTTTCATCTGTCTCGATGTGGTACAGGCCGGGCATTTTGTCGTTTAGGTGCAACACTTGGTCGGTGTCGATGCCTTCTTCCGACCACGCTTTTAGCATTTCAGATGAGAAAGGGTCGTTGCCTAGTGCGGTAATGTAGCTTACTGAAATGTTGTAATTTTTCGTCAAACGAGAAAGATACAGCGCTGTGTTTAATGTATCACCACCGAAACTTTGCTTCAGTAGATCTTCTTTGCGTTGTAGCTCCACCATGCATTCGCCGATGATCGCTATTTTGTATTGGCTCATAGTCAAATATCCAGCTTGAGAGTGACCGGTTTAACCCGTTTTTACTAAGTTTTAGAAGTTTAAATTCATATTTTACAGATGGTTAACTGTATTTAATGCAAGTGATTTAGGTACGGAATTGAAGCAGTCAACATTTGTTCTGCGCTTTTCTTTAGTACCGGCTATGCAAAATGAATAGGTGGTATGAATTTATTTGAAACGTCGTTTTAATATGAGTAAATTTACCAGTTCTAAGTAACGTACGGTTAGTAATATTTCTACTTTCTTCGGTTAAATGTGATTTGGGTCGAGTTTCTTTTTTTGGGGCGTTAACGAAAGATGTTGTTGCATAGTTAGCGTATTGTTGTTGGCCATTTCCGATGGACTATAGTTCAAAGTAAGTCGCTTGATTAGAGCGGCCAGTCTGATATTTTTCCTTAGTACATGGAGTGTGACGTGAACAACGACAAGGACAATCTTAAGCAAGCCCTATCCCAGGCCTTTACTGCCTCTCTAATACGTTTTTCTACCATAGCCTTCATTGTATTGATGTGCTGGTGGGCATTCGCTCCTTTCTTACCTATTTTGCTCTGGGCGTTGGTTCTGGCGATAGCTTTGTTTCCAGTACGAAACTTTTTAAAAGCCAAGTTTGGTTGGACGACTAAACGAAGTTCGACCGCCATCGCTTTGATCGGTGTGTTGGTACTCGGTACGCCTGTCGCTTTGGTGGGTAACTCACTCGCGGTAAAAACGCTACAGACCTACCAAAATTATGAGCAAGGTGAGCTTCACATTCCAGCGCCTCCTCAAAAGGTGAAAGAATGGCCGCTGATTGGTGAAGATACTTATTCTGCGTGGAGTGAAGCGGCGAGAGACTTACCGAACTTTATCGATAAATATCAGCCACAGCTGAAGAATGCGTCAGCCTGGTTTGTTGATAAAGCCAGCGGTGCTGCGGGGAGTGTCTTTTTGTTGATTGGTGCGGTGATCATTGCAGGTATTATGCTTGCCTGGGCAGAAGACGGCACCAAAGCGATGCGCCGGATTTTCAATAGCTTTTCCGATGAGCACAAAGGGCCAGAGCTGCATCATTTGACCACGGCAACCATTCGCCAAGTGGCGGTGGGCGTTATTGGTATCGCATTTCTAACGGCAACCATTTTTGGTGCAGTCATCGCACTTGCTGGCGTCCCCGCTGCGGCATTTTTAACGGTGATTGCTTTAGTCTTTGCGATTACACAACTGCCTGTCACCATCATTGCCATTGTTGCGGTAGCGATGTTGTGGTCGAGTAGCGATGGTTCAACCGTACATAACACTATCTTTTCTGTTTTAATTATCGCCGCTAGCTTGGTTGATAACATACTCAAACCTATGGTGCTTGGGCGAGGTTTAAGTGTCCCTATGCCCGTGGTACTTATTGGTGCGATTGGCGGCATGATGTCTGGAGGTATTCTCGGCATGTTTATAGGTGCCGCATTTTTGACTGCGGGATATCAAGTATTTATGAAGTGGGTAGACGGTGAAAATGACGATGCGTCACCTGAGAACAAACCAGATTCGCCTTAACATTAACCATTGTTCGCCTGGGCGCCTCATGCTCAATACTAGAGGTGCCTCGCATATTTATGTTGGTTGGATGAAATTTAGCCAGATATGGCAGGGCGATTATTGTGACTAATACTTAGCCTTGTTTGGTTTATTGTTTTGGCCTATGTCTAATGAGTGAAATAATAACTGGTCTACAGTCTATGATGGCAGTCATAAAGTCCGATTGATCTCTCTTTGCTGCCTCAGCGAATGATTGACTGTATATCGTTCTATCGTTACATTTTGTCACAATAAAAAACCAGTGGCATACTGCGGCGTAGATCGTAAATGCGACGAATCCCTCCCCCTACAAACCCGTTGTACCGCTGTTGTTCATAAATGGCGGTGGTTGTTATTAGTATCAGAATGTTAGGTGCACCATGAAGAAGTTGCTTTTAGCTACTTTGTGTGGGGTATTGTCGCTGTCGTCTGTTGCCCAGCCGCTTAGGCTTGCTGGTAAGCCTGACGACGATAAACTCCACTTAACCTTATTGAAAGAGATCATTTCTCGTTCCGAGCAGTACTCTTCCATCGATTTTATCTACGCCAAATCCGGCGAACCCGCAGGAACTCGATTACTTGCTGATTTAGAAAGCGGCACGTTAGATGTGGTGTGGACTGCGACAAACCAGGATCTTGAAACGCGCTTTGACGCCATTCCATTTCCCATTTATCGCGGCATGTTGGGCATGCGTATCGGATTAGTGAGCACAGAGCGAACCAATAAGTTAGCAACGGTTGACTCTGTTGCCGATCTAAAGCGCTTATCACTTTGCTCAGGCAAAACGTGGGCGGATACACAGATACTGGAAGCGAATGGACTATCCATCGCGAAGTCGCTTAAGTACCCAAATATCTTCGATATGTTGGCCGCTGGCAATCGCTGCGATGCTTTTATGCGTGGTGTAATGGAGCCTTGGGCTGAAGTGAAATCTCACCCTCATCTTCCATTGGAAGTAGATGGAAACGTGATGCTTCGCTACAAGATGCCTTACCTTCTGTTTGTGCGCAAAGGCAACGATGCATTAAAACAGCATCTGTATGACATCATGCTCGAAATCCACAACGAAGGACTCTACGAGACGATGTTCTTTGCGGACAATGAGATCAAAGCCGCATTGCAACAAGCGAACTTGAGTAAGCGTGTGGTCTTTGAGTTGGAAAACCCTAACGTCACCGCTGCCACGAAAGCCATCCCTGATCACTTTTTCTTTGACCCTCTAGCTAAGTAACCACAGGTGTAACATGAACAGACTGACCAAAAAAATTATTCTTGTGGTGACACTCGTCATGACGCTGGTGACAGCGATAGCCTTGTCGACCCAATATGTATTGACTAAGCAAAATGTGGAAGCGGATCTCGCTAAAGTGACCGCAGAGATCAAGCAAGAGCTGCAAGTTATCTTGCAAGAGCCAGTGTATGTGTATGACAAAGCTCTGATTGGCAGCATTCTTGAGGCATACATCAAGAATGACACCATTTCGAGCATCGTGGTTCGCGATCAAAACGGTAAAGAAATGAGCCAGATTCGCGAGCAGGCGGCTGAGTTTGAATCTCGCATTGATATTGAGTGGGATGGTTTGCCAATTGGCTCGGTTTCACTTGGTTTTAATAGTGAGCAAGCGCGCAATGAGTTAGAAAATTTGATGCTCCGCTCGATGCTAATGTTCGGTACCTTGTATTTAGTGGTTATCGTGTCTCTTGGGTACATTATGGATCGCTTGGTTGTGACCCCAATAAAAGGGATGGCGAGCAGCATGAACGATATTGCAGCTGGTGGTGGCGATCTAACGTCGAGAGTACAAGCGACCTCAAACGATGAAGTGAGCGAACTAGCAAAAGCCTTCAATCGCTTTGTTGAAACAGTGCAGGAGATCGTTATTGATACAGCTCGAACGACAGAAAGCTTAAAGCAGAATGGTTCTGCTATAACTTCCGTGCGCGCTTCAGTAAGTCAACAAACTGAAAATCAGTTGGCTCTGACTCATGAAAGCTTGAGCAAGATTGAGCAGTTTAATTTGGCGACGAGTGAAATTGCAGCCAATACAGAGAATACTCTGTTCAAATCCAATGATGCTCTTTCTCTAGGGGCTTCAAGCGAACAAGCGATTACGCAAAATGTCTCAAATGTAGAAGACCTGTCCGCTAACCTTGAGACTGCCGCCGAGCGCGCCAACGCGCTTAAGAACCGTAGTGACGACATCGGCCGTGTCGTTGAAGTGATTAAAGCGATTGCTGAGCAAACCAATCTTCTAGCCTTGAATGCAGCTATTGAAGCAGCGCGTGCAGGTGAGAGTGGCCGCGGATTTGCTGTTGTTGCTGATGAGGTTCGAGCGCTTGCAAGCAAGACCCACGATTCAACCAGTGAAATCGAATCCATTATTGAAAGTCTGCAGCAAGAGGCAACGGAATCGTTCAATGCTACTCAGGAATCGAAGCAGCTGGTGGAACTCACCAAAGTGAGCTCTGATGAAGCACAGCTTGCACTTTCTAAGATGATTGAAGCGGTGACCAGCATCAATGCTATGGTTGATTCTGTCGCAAGTGCTTGTGAAGAGCAGTCCAATGTGAGCAATACCGTCGCGGGGGACATGCGCGAGCTTGATACCAGCGCGGCAGATATGCGAAATGTTAACAATGAACTGCAAACATTGGCTGAAGCCATTACGTTAAACACGACTGAGTTGGATAGTCAGATCCGTCGTTTTAGGTACTAAATGTAAGAGTCTCGTGTTTGAAGTGCCAGTGCTAAGCTAAACACATTCATGAATATCCGATTCTAACTAGAAGTCGAGGGGGAGTGATCGTTCACTCCCCCCTTTTCGTCTCTATAGACTCTGCTGGTGTGCAGCAATGAGCGCATTCATTTTTTCTTCTGCAGCCTTACTCGCTTCCTCGTAACTCATCGTATCCGGAAAGTCACTGATCATTTCGTAGTAACACTTCAACTTAGGCTCGGTGCCTGAAGGGCGCACGATAACTCGTGACTGATCTTCTAGGATATAGATGAGCACATCACTGGATGGTAGATTTATAGTCTCTGTCGAACCATTGGCTAAGAATCGTGTTGAAGACTTAAGATCTTCAATCACGGTGACGTTTTGCCCTGCAATCTGGGTTGGTGGTTGTTGGCGTAACTTGTCACCGATCGGTGGTGAGTTAGGGGCGAGCGCAATACTGCGCTGCGCATTGCAGTAGAAGCCATGTTGTCGATACAAGTCTTCGAGCTTGTCCCAGATGGTTTTACCCTGTGCTTTTAGTTCGCCCGTCAATTGTGCAAACGTAACCAGTGCGGACAGCCCATCTTTATCCCACACTTGATTTCCAATGGTGTAGCCTAGTGCTTCCTCATAGGCGAATAGGAACGGATGTGCTTCGTTTTGCTGCTCCATGGCGATGTTGGTGAGCCATTTAAAGCCAGTGAGTGTTTGATAGTATTGGGCGCCATGCGCTTTAGCTATTGCATTCAATAATCTGGAAGACACAATCGTATTGCCGACCAACGCATTGGGCTGACTCTGTAGAAGGTTGTCGGCAAACAGCGCACCGACCTGGTCACCAGTTAACATTTGATACTCGCCATTCTCGCGTTTTACTGCAGCGGCGAAGCGATCTGCATCTGGATCATTCGCGCAGGCGATATCCGCGTCGTGCGTTTTTCCGAGCGCCATCACCATATCCATAGCGCCCGCTTCTTCCGGATTTGGGAAGTTGACCGTGGGGAAGGTACCATCTGGCTCGCGCTGTTCTGCAACGCTAGCGACGCGATTAAATCCGGCATCGGCGAGCAAGGTTTCCGCCATCTCGGCGCCAACACCGTGCATTGCGGTGTAGGCGATGGAGATGTCAGTGTGGTTGTTACTCTTCAACAGTGGGCTGACATTGATGGCATTGCGATAAGATTGGTAGTAATCCTCTTCTAGCCACTCCAACTGACCTTGTTCACTCGCTTGGTCTAGAGATATTAGAGTGAGGGGCTTGGTCGTGGCTTGGTCAATTTTACTAGCAATACCAGCGTCATGAGGCGGAATGATTTGTGCACCGTTCTCCCAATACACTTTGAAGCCATTGTACTCGGGTGGGTTGTGGCTCGCTGTGACGACGACCGCCGCCGCCGCGTTAAATTTTTTCACGCCAAAAGCGACAATCGGCGTTGCCGCTACTTGGCTGGTCAAATAGACCTTAATACCCATTGCGGTCAGTACGCTGGCGGTATCGTGAGCAAACTGTTTCGAATCGATTCGACCATCATAGCCGACGATAACGCCTCGCGTGCCCGCATCGTCTACTTGCTCAAGCAGATATTGCCCAAGCCCTGTGGCGGTTTCTTGGATAACGAGTCGATTCATTCGGTTGGGACCGGCGCCGACTTTGCCTCTGAGCCCAGCAGTGCCAAAAGCTAGACGGGCACTGAATCTATCTGTCAGTTCTTGTTGACTGTTGCTATCGATAAGCTGTTGCAGCTCTTGACGAGTTTTTGAATCCGGATCTCGTGCTAACCATTGAGTGATTGCTGTGGTCATGGTGTTCTCCTTACCCGCAGTGAATGGGCAGATGTCGCATCTTCAATGTTTTTAATTGTAAATGACTCTTACTCTCATTTTTGGGGTGGCAATCGATAAAACTGTATTAAATCAATATTAGTCTAATCAACATTAGTTGAATCAATGCACTAGGGGGAAGCTGTGAGTCAAGATTTTTAATACTTGCCAGCCGTACCTATTTAAAACTTCAATTGTCAGTGCTTGGTGGTTTTGTCATCAAAGTCGGTGAGGAATTATACTGAGCTATCTGTAGTTGTTTGCCTTCTTGAACAGGTTGAGAGAAGCGCTAAGTAAAAGGTAGAACATGGATCACGCAGCGATTCAAGCACTAACGTTGGCCTGCCCAACATGCAAGATTGAAGTGAAAAATGAACAGGGTCGTACTTGTACTCAGTGCCAGGTAAGGTTTGATAAATCACCATTCTGCCCTGATTGCGATACAAAGCTGGATGCCATGAAAGCGTGCGGCAATGTAAGCTATTATTGTAATTGTTGTCGTATTCCCAAATCTCGTTCGGTTATTGAATGGAAGTTAACTCCAGTTTAGACACTTAGCTTTTAGCTTACGAGTAACAGCTATAGCCCAATATCCAAATTGGGCTAAAGTCTTCAGACGATCTGTTGTTCGCAAAACTGGGTTTAGTCGTCTGAGCGCGGCTCATCATCGACGATGTCATTACCAATATCGTCATTGCTGTCATCATAATCGGACTCTTCCTCGACGCTTTCATTCGCAGCCGCCTTTTTCCCATTTAGGGTATGGAACTTCTTCCGGTCTCGAGCGAGATGGATGTACTTGATCCAAGTTTTTTCGAGCTTGCTTTCCGCTTGCTTCTCATCGGCAACGACTTGAAGAAAATGGCGTTCCTCTTCGGTCTCAGGCGCGAGCTCGCCGCCTTCAAGTAAGTTCATCGTATCTCCGAAGCGGATCAATATCTCCTCTTCAGCTAAAGTAAAGTCTCCGGATTTTGCAAACCCACGTTGAAACCGCTTGTTGTCGTAGAACGGTTTCTTTCCAAGACGAAAATCTATATTAGACATAGCCACCCTCATAAAATGACGTTTCTCATCAAACTCTGCCTCAGTATAGACAGAGCTTTGGCGTTTTTTGAAATTTTGCCAGACGATTAATTTAAGCATTTAGTAAGTCGTTACTTTCACGCGAAAATTTGAAACTTAGATGACAATGCTATGAAGCTTTCCTTGCGAAAATTACCTTGTGTTGAGTTCCGAAAATGGCTAGTCACTGAACCAACTTGGTTTACACTGGACACTAACGACAAAAACAACGAGGCGACAAAGTGGCGGTAATCTCAATGACCAACGAACAGTATCAGCAGGCGAGGCTTGCGCGTGATGCCCGTTTTGATGGCGTGTTTTTTGTCGGTGTTAAAACGACAGGTATATTTTGTCGGCCGATCTGTCCTGCGAACTTGGCAAAAGAGCACAATGTAAGTTATTTCCAGCACGCTCATGCAGCCCTTGAGGCGGGGTATCGTCCTTGTCTGCGTTGTCGTCCAGAAAGTGCACCCAATTCATGGGCTTGGCTTGGCGCAGAAACTAGTTTTCGCCGTGCTCTTACGCTTATCGAGCAAGGGGCGCTAAATCAGTCCAGTTGCGAGGCTCTGAGCGACCGTTTAGGTATTAGCAGTCGTTATCTGCGTCAGTTATTTCAAGAGCACCTAGGGGTTTCGCCCAAGAAATACGCTCAGTACCATCAATTGATGTTTGCGAAGCAGCTTCTCCATCATAGTCATTTATCGATTTCGGATATTGGCTTTGCCTGCGGCTTTAATAGCGTAAGGCGTTTTAATGATGCATTTAGGAAGACGCTTAAGTTAACCCCATCGGAATTGCGACGTGGAGACGGAAAAGTCACTACCCGGAACGAAGTCTATTTAGCTTATCGCGGCGCTTATGATTGGTCTGCAATGCTTGGCTTTCTTCAAAAGCGTGCGATCAGTGGGGTTGAGCGAGTGACCGAGCAAAGTTATGAACGCTACGTAGATATCGATGGGACGCTCGCATGGTTTCGTCTGTTTGCAGATTTTGAGGGGGCGCAGACGGTTAAAGTCGAGTTTGAATTGGAACAGGTCACCAAGTTGGCCAGCTTATTGAGTGGTATCAAGCGTGTATTCGATCTTGATACTGACATAACTGCCGTCGAATCCCATCTACATGCTGTTGATGAGGTGCTTATTGTAAAGCCGGGTCTTAGGTTACCTGGAGTTTGGTCCACTTGGGAAGCGGGCGCTCGAGCGGTACTTGGACAACAGGTATCTGTAAAAGCCGCGATAGGTCAGCTCAATCTTTTGACTGATACTATGGGTCAGTGTCTTTCTGGTCAGAAGGTGTTTCCGACACCCGATTTTATAGCAGGCAAAGACCTTAGTTTTTTGCGCATGCCTGAAAGCAGAAAAGAAACCTTATTGCGACTTGCTAGCCACCTATGCGAACACCCAGACGATCATCCCGATAACTGGTTGTCGCTAAAAGGTATCGGGCCGTGGACAGTCAACTATGCAAAAATGCGCGGTTTATCGGCGCCAGATCTACTACTTAGTTCAGATCTGATTGTTAAAAAGTACTTGGTTGATCATAGCGAAGTTAAAGCAGAGCATACTGCACCGTGGGGCAGCTATGCCACTCTTCACTGTTGGAGTCATTTCTCATGAATTATTACACTGTGCTCACAAGTGAGCTAGGGCTTATTACTGTTCAAGCGAATAGTGAAGGCTTACTGGGTATCTGGTTTGAGCAGCATACAACCTGCCCTGATGAGCTTGGGGAACACAACCCAAGTCATCCATTACTGAAACAAGCAGAAACTGAGCTAAAAGAGTATTTTGCTGGTGAGCGTCAAACGTTTACTTTGCCGCTAGCTGCCATAGGTACTGACTTTCAACGTAAGGTTTGGCAGGCTCTTTGCGAGATTCCGTATGGAGAAGCGATCAGCTATCAAGAACTGGCCAATCGGCTAGGCAACTCGAAAGCGGTGAGGGCGGTTGGGACGGCGAATGGTAAAAACCCACTCTCTATTGTTGTGCCATGTCACCGAGTGGTGGGTAAAAATGGAAAGTTGTCTGGTTACGCTGGTGGTGTGGAGCGAAAACTTAGGTTGCTCAATTTAGAGGCCGAAAATTGCTGAAATTTGGAAGGTTGTGTGTTGGGTGTCTTTAATCGAGCTGACCTAACGACAACTTAACTCTTTCACACCTCAATCTATGCAACTGGTAACGCTTGTGGGGTACGTATTGAATCACTATTCCTACTATGAAAACCGCCGTGATTGCAAATTGCATTTGTATTTGCATTTTGCAAAGGCTATATGAACGCTATTTCCCTGAAATTGGTGTAGATTTGGCCAAAATCAATTAAAAACAGACTTTAAAAAGTTGGCACGCATACTGCATTAAATATAGCGACCCTTTTTAAGCCGAGGGTCACCTAGCCAACTGACGTTGTTAGTGAACCTATTTTGTTCACACTTGTATATAGCCAGTCACACATGTTTTGTGGCTGGCTTTTTTTCTTTCTGAGGTCAGAAAGGCTATTTACAAGCCTATTCCTTCCCTTTGTCTGATTAGCCTTCCATTGTTAAATCTTTCGCTTGCTACGCCTTGTACGTATCAAACAATGTCTCCAAGTGTTTGACCAGCGTCATCCTGACAACCTTCATAGCAACTTGGCTTACGTGGACAAACAGCGCCTCGAGAGCAGATTAATCGAGCATCGCCTTCAATACCACGTTCCACCCAGTTGATATTCAGTATCTTAGCGACGGTTTGCAGATCTTTCTTGATATGGCGTGGAATGATGACACTGCCACCGCCTTCAACGCACGAGCGCTTAAGTTCGCTGGCGATGTCTAATGCATTGCCACCTTGAGCATCAATTGCTGGATTGAGATCGATACCTGCACACAGTACTCGATTATTACCCGCAGGATCGGTCATGTTGATGGACTCACAACAATAGATCCTTGGCTCATCACCGACATTCAATATAGATATTTGCGCCGATGAACCATTTTGCGGCTCAGACAGTCTTCTAAATACTGCCCAGTGCTGACAGGGGTCATTAACCATCCGCATATTTCCCCACGGAAGCGGAATACCATTTCCGCGATAGACCGCTTTTAGCTTCCCCGGCCCATAAGCATCGAAATAGTGCCAGTGTGGATATGGGGACACAACGGTCATGCGGCGCATGGCGACCGAAGGGGACACTCCGACACGTTTATGAACATCAATCTCATAGCCGCTTCGGTCGAGCAGTTGTCTAAATGGTACTTTGGGGCAGAGTAGAGCCCCTGCAAAGAAACTGGATTCAAAATCGCGCCATGCTTGGAGGATGTCCTGAGAGTTGAGTGCAGAAGAAGATTGATGAGCCGCACTGTCGTCCCAAGTATTTTGGTTGCCAACGCTGAGCACACTTTTTAATCCCTCATCGCGATGCAGAATGCGATGGCCAATATACACCGCCAAATCGTACTTTAGACGTGTTGGGTAGGCTTTAAGGATTTCGTTGAGGTAGATAGTGCCTGGTGGCTCGAAAAACGACGTCACCAATTGTTTGGCGTTCACCCCGAGCTCATCCACCACATCTTTTGGTGTCCGGTTTACCCATTGCACGCGCAGCCCTAAATCGCTCGCAATATCGATGAGATCTTCAATCGAGAGGTTGAGTCGCTTTAAGCCAACGTCTTCTGCGGCACGTTCAAGGTCGGGAAAGTGGTTCTGCAGGCTTTCCTGATGAGCACGTATCAACAAGTGGGCAAATTGACGACCGGTGATCCCGGTTTGCGAGAGCATTTCGGGAATGGCGATTTGCAAAATGTCATTGGAGAACAAAAAGCTTGGCTCAAGTGCCATACCACTTATCCCGCCGCGATTTCCTTTTACTGGGGTAATTTCATCTGGTTCGGGTTCATTGTCGAGAAACCAAGCGGGATCCTTTTGAAATACTTCGGCGATCACCTCCAGCATGTCAATGCTTGGCACACGCTTTCCACGCTCAATCATCGACAGGTAAGAGACGGAAGGCGCGTACTCTGGGTTGACTCTAATACAACGCGCAGACAGATCTTCCATGGTTAAGTGGTTACGTTTTCGTAGGTTACGAACTTTGGTGCCCAAAAAATGGGACTGGCGGATCAGACTTTTTGACACTGGCATTTTGTAAAATTCACATTGTAAAATTTTTGTTGTGAAATTGTAGTCAAAAACACGCTAGTCTACAAAGTATACAAATCACAAAACGAATATAAATTTAAACATCCGTTTGGATTTATTACTCTAAATTGGATCTAGCAGCAGTAAGAGGGACAGACTATGAACATGCTTACATTCGATAAAACAGAACTTCATAAGAACCATTCAACCTTTATCGCAGAAGCCGTGTTCGCCGTCGAGATGGTCAAAGCTGATGAGCAGATGGAAAAACAAAAGATGGCGAAACAGCTGCTAGACACCCTGTTTCCACTCGAAAAAGGCTCACACGAGGACGTGGTGAGTTACGAAATTGATTATCGCCACGTACAGGCGTATTTCAAAAATGGTGAGCACACAGGACTAAAGCGCGCCAAGCATTTTGTGGCATACCTTGGCGATAAATGCGCGCCAGAAGGTATCTTGCTTCGCGATGAAAGTGGAACTCACCTAGAGGTAATGATTGGTCGTCGTAAAGGTACCGGCAATTTAGAGCTGGTAGAAATTGAAGATATTCAATTGGAAACATGTACCACGTTTGGTCAGTCAGAAAACTGCCACGCCTCGGGAATTCGTCACTGGGTTAGTTTAGTGAAAGGTGATGAGCAAGGACGACCACGCGCTTGTAGTGAGGACAAAGAGTACACCGCGAAAAATGGAGATGACTATACGCTAGGATTTAGCTTCGCATTTTAATTCACGCTAGCACGTTTATTATTACCGTATTTTCCTTTGGTAGTATTGCCCCGCCTTAACGGTGGGGCGTTTTTTTAGAACGGCATCACTCGGTTACGGCCAGAGCGTTTAGCGTCATAAAGCTGTTTGTCTGCACGGTCAACCAGCGACGCGTAGCTGTCACCGGCAATGAATTCTGCCACGCCAAAAGAGGCGGTAATGTTGCCGATTTTTTGGCCGTTCTTACGATCTTTAATCGTCATTTTCTCAATGGCCAAACGCAGGGCGTCAGCCATTTGTCTTGCTACACGTAGTGATTTGTTCGGTACAATCAGCGCGAATTCTTCGCCACCGAATCGATAGGCAGTAATGCCACCACGACAAGCTTGCTTCAGACGCTGAGAGATGCCTTTCAAAATGGTGTCACCGAACAGGTGTCCCATTTCATCGTTGAATTTTTTAAAGTGGTCGATATCTAACAAAATCAAACTAAGTGGCTGCTTGGCTTCGCAAAACATGGTCAAGTCGGCATCGAAAGCACCGCGGTTATACAGCGAGGTTAAGCTGTCGAACATGGCGTTGCATTGGACTTTTGCTAGCTGAGATTTGAGTCGGCTGATCTCGTCGCTGGCGTTTTTTAGCTGTCCGTGTATAAAGTCTGTGGAGTGCCTAATGTCATTGGCTTCATCGACTAATTGTTTGATGAGAGGCATGACTTCATCAAGGGTAGGTGCGCGCTCGGCAACCAGGCTTGAAGACAAGCCGTCAAAGCTATCTTCAAGTGCTTGTGAAAAATCGCTGGTATCGTTAAGTGCGTCATCCATCGAGCTCGACATTTCAGTCACAATCGCTTCGAGGTTTTCTTTTAAACCTTGAAGATCCACTTCTGCTTTTTCAGCAATATGGTTTCGATAAAGTGAGGCAGAATTGACAGGCGGGAGGACTTCGTAATCTTTGAGTATGGCGTCCATATCGGCATTTAACTCAGGGATGGTTTGATCCACATAGGTATACCACAACGCGTAATTTGCCGGTGTCGCCGGTACGTGATGTTTAACCATCAGCGGCACCGCCTTTTTTAGGTTGGCGGCCGATTTCTGAAAATCGTTTCTCTTCATAGTCCCTTCGTTGTCCTTAGCTCATTCCGATAAATGCCATGATTTCTTGTAGTTATTTTTACTGTATAGCTATCCAATTATCCAATGAGATGAGTAAATTGTCACTTTCGGATCCTCAGTTTTTGAAAATAGACACTAAAAAAGGCGTGATCTTGCTTCCGCAACAGCATTCTTATAAATGCTGTTGCAGTTTACAATTTGCATTGGACGCTTTTTGAACGTTATTGATTAAGCTTGTTCATCCTACGTGTTCGGCGTTTAACCATAGACTCTTTGACGACATGATCGAACAGCGGAGCAAACAGATTCGCGAACAAGATAGCGAGCATGATGCCTTCTGGGTAAGCAGGGTTGAGTACGCGTATAAATATGGTCATGACGCCTATCAACACACCATAAGCCAGTTTTCCCGAGTCAGTAAATGCAGCGGAAACTGGATCGGTCGCCATAAAGAAGGTACCAAACGCGACGCCACCAATCACAAAGTGCCACCATATCGGCATGGAGAACATAGGGTTGCTATCTGACCCAATCAAATTGAGTAAAGTCGCGGTAGCGGCTAGGCCAATCAAGACGCCAAGCACAATACGCCAAGAGGCGATGCCTATCGCAATCAAGAATAGTCCAGCAAGCATGATGAACATCGTCGATACTTCGCCCATGGAGCCTGGCAGGTTGCCAATAAAGGCATCACTCCAAGATAGCGTTTCTCCGGTCATATTATTGATAAGCGCACTTTGACCACCTTCATACCATTGGCTCAGTGGCGTTGCGCCCGAATAACCATCAGCAGCCACCCACACCGTACCGCCAGACATTTGAGCGGGGTAGGCGAAATACAAAAAAGCCCGCCCGGCGAGCGCAGGGTTTAAGAAGTTACGTCCTGTTCCTCCAAACACTTCTTTTGCAACCACTATCCCGAAGGTGATGCCAAGCGCTGCCTGCCACAACGGAATCGTGGGGGGTAAGATGAGTGCAAACAGGATAGAGCTGACGAAGAAGCCCTCGTTGACTTCGTGTTTGCGGACGATAGAGAACAGCACTTCCCAAAAACCGCCGACGATAAATACTGTGGCATAGACAGGCAGAAAGAACAGTGCGCCGTAGAACATTTCACTGCCCCAACCAGCACTGGCCAGTGCCTCCGGTGACCCAAATGCAAGAGATAGACGCCAGCTTTGCTCAAAAACTGGTACCAGTTCATCGAGCGTGTAGGTGACACTAAGTGCCGCTGTCGCTTGATTACCTATGTTGTACATTCCCCAAAACATGGCTGGGAACACTGCGACCCACACCATGATCATGATGCGTTTTAAGTCGATGCTGTCTCGTAAATGAGTGCGGCCTTGGGTTACGTGGCCAGGTGTATAGAAAAGGGTGGCGACAGCTTCATACAGTGGATAGTAAGTTTGGTATTTTCCTCCTGGTTCAAAATGTGGGGCGAGATTGTCGAGTGTTTTTTTGAGTGCCATAACGCTAGCCTCTTATGGTTTAGACATACTTTTTACGTGTGTACTTCGCGAACCGCCCACTCATTGACTAAGCTAACAAGCGCGTCTGTACGTATGTGTAAAGACTGCCCACGCTTAACGCAACGAACATAGCGAGAAAAAGATGGCCATCAAACGAGGATTGTATTGGTTTTATAACGACTTGCGGCTGCATGACAATGCACTGCTTGCTAAAGCGGCCAGAGAGGTTACCTCTCTTCACTGTGTGTTTTTCCCGGAACTAAAAACGCAGTTTGAACGTCGATTTTTGCCGGTTGAAATCAATAATGATGCTAAGCAGCACTTTGCAATGCAGTCCGTCGGAGAGCTAAATCAGTCCCTCAGACAGATTGGGCAAGTGCTCCACAAGTTGGAGGCCGATAGCCTTGGGGAAGCATCGCAGCAGTTAAGCGAGTTGATTGGCCGCTACGACATTACTGACCTGTTCGTTGCACAAACAGCCAGCTGGTACGCTGAGACCGTGGTGGAGCATTTGGCTCGTCAGCACCCAAGACTCAATGTACATAGAGAAGAAAGCCACAGCTTGTTTAGTGCAAACACGCTCCCTTTCGACTTATCTGATTTGCCCGATTCATTTTCAAAGTTTCGAAAACTGATAGAAAAGCAGCCCATTACCCTTCCCGGTAGTACGGTGACTGAGCTACCACCTCCGATTAACAACCGCCAAGGACTACCAGAAGCGTACGGATGCTTCGAGCAGGCGTTAGATTTTGGAGAACAAGGCGTCCGTGGTGGTGAGCTTGCAGGACTGGCACATGTGCGAGGATATTTCGAGACGGATGCCGCGCTTAGTTACAAGCAAACACGCAATGCGCTGGATGACTGGCGA
The DNA here is from genome assembly GCF_052879755.1 of Vibrio sp. DNB22_10_4. Lineage (NCBI taxonomy): Bacteria > Pseudomonadati > Pseudomonadota > Gammaproteobacteria > Vibrionales > Vibrionaceae > Vibrio > Vibrio sp. DNB22_10_4. The sequence continues at coordinate 425,695 of NZ_JBNNXW010000001.1, forward strand.
AGCTCGACTAAGTTTTCGTTGTGGCTTGCCAATGGCAATGTGTCACCGAGAACGATTGTCAGTCAACTGCATCGTTTTGAAAGGCGGTTTGGCGCGAACGAGTCGACCTACTGGATTGTGTTTGAGCTGCTGTGGCGTGAGTACTTTCATTGGTACGCTCGCTGTCATGGTGCAAGATTGTTTGCGTTTTCAGGTATTAAACACAAGTCACCTCTAACTTCATTTTATGCACAGCGATTTCGGCAGTGGGTAAACGGCACCACTCCTTATCCGGTTGTTAACGCTTGCATGCGTCAGCTCAAACAGACAGGTTATATGTCTAATCGTGGCCGCCAGCTGGTGGCCAGTTGTCTTGTCCACGAACTCGCCATTGATTGGCGATACGGCGCTAATTACTTCCAGCACACATTGATTGATTACGATGTGGCCTCGAATTGGGGGAATTGGCAATACTTGGCAGGTGTCGGGGCAGATCCCCGTGGTCATCGTAAGTTTGACTTACAAAAACAGACACAACTCTATGATCCTGATGAAGTTTTCATCCGTAAATGGGAAGGTGATGGCATATCTATGAGCGTAGATGCAGTAGATATGGTGGATTGGCCACTCGATAACGGCTAAATGACACGAATAAGGTGTCGCATCATACAGACTGAGTCAGATATCACGGGCAAAACTGACTGCCACCATACAACAGAAAAGGAGAGTAGCGATGGCGTATCAGACGGTTCGACTCATATTGGGTGATCAACTCAACTTACAGCACTCTTGGTTTTCGGATGTTGAAAATGGCGTGCTCTATCTTATTGCCGAACTAAAACAAGAATCAGAATATGTGACACACCACATTCAAAAGCAGGTCGCTTTCTTCCTCGCCATGGAGTCCTTTGCTAATACGTTGGCAGAGCAAGGGCATCATGTGGAACATTTAACGCTTGATGACAGCGCTCGGTTTGAATCGCTAGACGAACTCATTTTCGCAAAGTGTCTACATCATGGCGCTGACTATTTTCAGTATCAAAGACCTGACGAATGGCGCTTGCTCGAGCAACTGAGACAAATCGCATTGCCAGATATTGCGGTGAAAGAGGTGGATACCGAGCACTTTCTGTTGCCGTTTTCAGAGATAGAAGCACTGTTTCCGAAAGGGAAAGCCATCGTTATGGATCGCTTTTATCGGAAAATGCGCAAGAAGCACGGCATGTTGATGGAAAGCGAAGATAAACCGCTTGGAGGAAAATGGAGCTTTGATGCAGACAACAGAAATAAGCTTAAAAGCAATGACTTAAATGACTTACCTGCGCCTCTCCTTTTTGCCAATTCGACGGACGATGTCATCGATCGCATGGTTCGACACGATATCGAGTCCATCGGAGAGATCGGCCAACAATTGCTGTGGCCTATTAATCGGGAGCAATCGCTCAACTTACTCGCCCATTTTTGCCAGATCTGCCTACCTAACTTTGGTCGCTTTCAAGATGCGATGACGGCGGAGCATGAGTCGATGTGGAGTTTGTATCACTGTCGGTTGTCTTTTTCACTCAACAGCAAAATGTTGTCTCCGTTGGAAGTGTTGTACGCCGCTATCAATACCTACTCCGAATCAGAGGGCTCGATTAGCCTAGCGCAGGTGGAAGGTTTCGTGCGTCAAATATTGGGTTGGCGAGAGTACATTCGTGGAATGTACTGGAGCAATATGCCGGAGTATCAGCACAAAAATGCCCTTGAAGCACATCGGGCTTTACCCAAGTTCTACTGGACTGGGGAAACGAAAATGCGCTGCATGCAGCATGCCATCTCTCAATCGCTAGAGTTTGCTTATGCGCATCATATTCAGCGCCTTATGGTCACGGGTAATTTTGCACTATTGACGGAAATTGACCCCGACAAAGTCGAGGAATGGTATCTCGGAATTTATGTCGATGCCATCGAATGGGTCGAAATGCCAAATACGCGGGGAATGGCCTTGTACGCCGATGGTGGGCTTATTGCGACAAAGCCGTATTGCTCAAGCGGTGGCTACATCAATAAGATGAGTGACTATTGTGGTGGCTGCTATTACAACGTAAAAGAGAGAAGCGGCGAGCAAGCTTGTCCGTTTAACGGCTTTTACTGGCGTTTTATGCACAAACATCGTGACAAACTAGCAAGAAACCCACGTGTTGCGATGATATATCGCACCTGGGATCGAATGGCGCCGGAAGTCCAAGACGAGCATCTGACGACCGCAGAAGCCAACTTAGCTCGAATTGATGAGCTATAAGTCGTGAAACTGTTTAGGAGCAAGGGATGTCAGATTTAGGGTTGAACGTTTTGATTGTTGGCGGCTCAGGAGGCATTGGATGGGCGCTATGTAAGACTCTGTCTACACTTCCCAACGTGACAGTAATGGCAACCTATCGACAAGGTGTCCCGAAAGAAGCGGAAGACTATAGTGACATTGTTTGGCTGCCTTTGGATGTATGCGAGCCTTCACAATACGCGCCTCTGGTTGAAGGGATAACAGAGGTTCTATCCGGGGTGCAAGATAAGGGCGTTGAGCAGCCTGCTCGCCTAGATTGGGTCATAAACTGCGTTGGCCAGCTTTCTATCGACCAAGCGCAGCCAGAGAAAAATCTCAAATCTATTGAGGCTGAGCGGTTTGCAAAAGCGATGCAAGTCAACACATTGCCGACCCTGCTTCTTGCTCAGTATTTACAGTCTCTATTAAGGCGATCCGCTGCGCCTCGTTTTGCAACGATTTCAGCTCGCGTTGGCAGTATTAGTGATAACGGTTTAGGGGGCTGGTATAGCTACCGCTGCTCGAAAGCTGCACTGAATATGGCGCTAAAAAATATCAGTATCGAGTGGGGGCGATTAATGCCCAATTCCTGCACGGTTGCTCTTCATCCGGGGACAACCGATACCTCTCTTTCAAAACCCTTTCAAGCTAATGTGCCCGAGCACAAACTGTTTTCAACGGACAAAACTGCGCGATTGCTCATGGGTGTGTTGATGTCGCTGCAGCGCGAGAACAATGGCCAGTTTCTTGCCTTCGACGGTTCACTGATCGAGTGGTAATCGATGTTTGTTAGAAGCGCAGCGCTTTGAGCAATATTTTACATCATCCCAGCAGCGTCGCCATTTCTTGCGCCAGTTAAAGTGGCGATGACACACAGGACACAATTTACTTGGGAGGTGGGCTTTGCTGTGCATAGGGCACTCACGTCTAGCTAGGTAAGTTGATATACGAAACCTGGCCGCAGATAGGTGCAAATGTGACTATGATTCCGTGGTTGCGTCAGGTTTATTGAGATATTCGCTCGTTTATTATCTATTCTTTACACAGCAGTGGTGTAAAAGGGTCATTCTCATGAAACTCGATATTTATCAGGTAAACGCGTTTACCGCCGAGCCGTTTAAAGGCAACCCCGCAGGGGTTTGTGTTACGCAGCAGCCGCTGCCAGCATCATTGATGCTCAATATCGCAAAGGAAATGGCGATTTCAGAAACCGCATTTTTGTCGCTTAGCGATAACCGACTTCGCTGGTTTACACCGCAAGTCGAGGTCGCGCTATGTGGTCATGGCACTTTGGCTACGGTTAATGTATTAGATGAGCTTGGATTGCTAGGAGAAGGAGGGGAGTTTACTTTTCAAACTCTGTCTGGAGAGTTGTCTGCTCAAAAATCTGGTGCGCGGATTTCAATGGACTTTCCTTTGTACCCGCCGCTCCCGCGGGCATCCATTTCAGTCGAGCGTTTGGCAGCGTTAGGGCTAAGCAGCGATGATATTGAGTTTGTTGGAGAAGTAGAAGGCGGGAAAGATTTCCTAGTGTTGAAACATGAAGACAGCTTGCACCATCTTCGTCCAAACTTTAATGCGTTATTAGAATCGGATGGTCGGGCAGTGATCGCTACGGCGCAATCTTCGAGAAGCGATGTGGATTTTATTGCCCGTTACTTTGCTCCTTGGGTTGGGGTGAATGAAGACCCGGTCACGGGATCCGCCTACTGCGCTCTCGCCCCATACTGGGCAGAGAAACTCGGAAAGTGTTCCCTTGTGGGGTACCAGGATTCAGAGCGAGGTGGTTACGTCGGTATGATGGTGAAAGGCGAGCGAATTGAGCTGTGTGGACAAGCTATGACCCTAATTAGGGGTACGATTGATGTCTAATACTGGTTTTCTATTTTCATGACGCGCTGATTTTCTGTAGTCTTTGCCTTTCTATCCCGACGTGAATTTGGAGATTTTATGATTGAACACCAACAAGAGCGTCAACGTTTTGTGGTTGCGAAAGATGGCCACGAGAGTGTGTTGGAGTATAAATTAAACGGTAACCGCATCAACTTTACTCGTACTTATGTACCTGAAGTATTTCGTGGGCAAGGTATCGCCAAACAATTGGTTGATAAGGGGCTGGAATGGGCTCGCGCGGAGCAGTTTGATATTGAAGCAGACTGTTGGTACGTGGCGAAGTTTTTAGATTAACTGAAATTTTTAGGCTCACTTAAGGCTGCAGAGCGACTTTGTTTTAGATCGGCGAATCGTCAGTGACGGTTCGCCGATCTGCTTATTATTGGTTATCGATTCGGATCAAAAGGATAGGGATCAAGCCCATTACTCACCCCATCATTGTCACTATCGTTATAAATACCATCTACGGGTGCCCGTCCCCACTCTTCCAACGAGCGGTTAATGGCTTTAGACACAGAGACGTTGTCAAAATATACGGTTCTCGCGTCACGAATCTCAGTGTACATACCAAGCTTGGTATAACCGTTGTTGCCAATCAGCAGCGTTTTACCCGCACGATCGAGTTTCAACTCACCATTTACCCAGATCATCACACGACCATCAGCATCTAACGACTTTTTGAAATAGACCCGTATGTCCGTCCAAGTGTCTTGCGGCGCAACGCCAAGATCTACTGTGGGGTAATTTTTAGCGTGGTAGGTCAGTTTAAAGTCACCGTTGTTGCTCAGTCTAATAGCACCATGTGGCCCTGAACTAAAGGATTTCCACTGCGTAACGATGATGGAGTACTTAGTGATGTTTTGCCATGATGCATCAGGGCGAATGCTGGCACTATAGTAGTAGTCATCCCCCGGCGCGAAGTTGTAATCGCTGTTCATAAAGGCAATTTCACTACGATACGCGGGTGGCTCTCCATAAAATTTGAGCACATGCTCACCGGTTCTTGCCCAAGGGACGTTCTCTACTTGGTAATAGTGGTAGCTGGCTGGCTCTTTTGTCAGTGAGTCATAGCTACTTGAAAATGAAGCAGTCAGCGCTTGATTCAACCCAGATTGAGGGTCACCATTTTCGAAGCCGGCAGTGTAAATAGGGGCTGCATCCTCAATAGGTGTCGTGCGATCTATTTGGACGCTTACCCATTCTGATTCGGATAAATTGAAACCATCATCAACGCGGTAGCTAAATTCATCAAGACCGACAAAATCTACAGAAGGTGTATATAGGACTCTGCCTTCTGCGACACTAATGGTGCCGTAGGTTGGCTGTTCTGACAGAATGATGGTGAGTTGATCGTTTTCAGGGTCACTATCATTGGCGAGCACGTCACACAGTAACTGCTGATTTTCAGCGCCTACGCATTGATCCGGCTGAGTGCTGGTGGTGATATTTTCTGAGCGTGTTGGGTCGAGTGGGTAATCATCATCGACATCGGGTACACCATCATTATCATCATCGGGATCTTGGTTGTCACCAATACCGTCTTTGTCTGAATCTTTAGTTTCTGTTGGGTCGTTAGGGAAGGCATCTTCGGCATCGACAACACCGTCACCATCAGAATCCTTTGATAGTGGTGACAGGTCGAATTGTATTCTATCGACGCGCACAGAGCCGTCTCGGGCAAATAAGGTGAAAGTGTGTTCGCCTGCAGTGAGGTAAAGCGTGTGCGGTTCGGTCTGCTCAAAATTTCGTACTACCCCTGAACTGGATAGGAAAGGCATTTCCACTAAGACATCCCCTCCCTCATGCAGCTCGACAGAGCGAACTGTTGTCGAGGTTGAACCAAGCCACGCTGAGAACTCATAATAACCAGACTCTGAGACATTCACGGTATAGTTCATCCATTCATTTCGACCAAACCAGCCGACATGGACTTTGCCATCGTGAGTGGAGAAATCCACCCCTTCGTTTCGATAATTCTTTGAACCTAGATTATCCACTTCTCGATCCGAGTAGGCAACACCTTGACCACCGAGATCGAAGTCTTCCGCTTCAATGACGGTAGGGAGCTCATGAAACGGCAGAGCCCATTTGGTTGGATCCCAAGGAAAAACATCCAAACTGTCATTGATACCATCTCCATCGGTATCGTTAGCCAACGCTGTTGTCGACGCACAGGCAAGCGCAACGGCCATCACCAGTGTTCGTTTTTTTATGGTTGTGGACATAATGCCACTCCTTATTTATAGGTAAGCAAAGCTTCACCGCCAAGCGTACTTGGCGGTGGATATTGAAAATAGGAGTGCACTCACCTTCAACATAGCGAAGTTAATTTATATATCAAACTGGGTTTATATTGGTCTGGTGAATGGTTTATTGAGTCGGGTAAGTAAATTGAATATCTATTGTCGCTTTTTATATTAACAACGAGAAAGTGACGGTTTTGACTATTTAGGCCTTGTCTCTCTAGGGGTTAAATGAAGTCGGAGCTAATCTAAGTGTGCAAAGCCAATGATCTCTGGAGCTAAAACTATGATTTTGGTTCCGCACTTGAGGGGGCTTATTGGGGTAAGTCGTATAGCGTTTAAGATAGCCCACCTTTCGCTATCTATCAGTTGTTAATAGTTTTTATATCAATAAGTTGTGCTACGCGTTTTCTCAATGTTCTATTGACCACTAATATGTCGTAATTTGGAACAAAAATCCCTTCATCCCCTTCTAGTACAGGTAGTACCAGTTTGATATGCTAAAAGCGGTTCGGTGGTTTGGAGAGAAGTAACATGATGCGGAAGAATTGGGCACTGTTTGTACCCGCAATATTACTTGTAGGATGTAGCAAACCCGAAATGGATGTCAGTGACGCGCAGTTTCAGTCTCATCATGGCGAGCAGGTCGTGATAGTGCATGGTTTAGCTCGCAGCGCTTGGTCGATGCAAAATATGTCGAAGGGCATTGCAGATCAGGGTTATCAAGTTTGTGTTGTAGACTATCCAACGCTGCGTCAGCCCATTGAAAATACTTTGGATAAAAGTGCCGATGAATTGTCACGCTGCATCTCAGAGTTTAATGACTCTACTCAGAAAAGAGATAATCAGGCATTGGCGCAGCATGCTTCTGGTGAGCACGTTCCTACCAATTTTGCGCTAAAAAATCACGCCAAAATCCATTTTGTTGGTCACTCGCTGGGTGGTTTGGTGATTCGCTCTTATCTTGCTGAGCACCCTGACTTTGTTCATTCTGAGCAAATGGGTAATGTGGTCTTTGTAGGCACACCTAATCATGGCAGTGATGTTGCTGATTTCTTTTCTGATACCTGGATGTTGTCATTAGTGGGTGGAACCGCAGAATCATTGACGACAAACCCAGAGAGCTTTCCGAACCGTCTTCCGCTTCCCAACTATAACTTTGGCGTTATCGCTGGCACACAAAGTTACCCGGTGTTCAATGGTATGTTTGCCAAAACCAATGATGGTTTGGTGTCCGTTGAATCAACAAAGTTAAAAGGCATGCAAGACTTTATCGAAGTCGACATTAAGCATGACAGGTTGCGCCGAGATCCTTATGTGACCGGGCTTATAGTGCAGTTTCTTCAGGTAGGACAATTTGAACCTAGCCGTGAATGAATTAGCGGCTGACGCTTCTACTTTCTATGCTGCGGGCCGCACGCCGTAAGGCAACTGCTTGAAGAGCTTTGGATCCGATGACACATTCGGACCGATATAGGGTGCTCTCCAGTCAAGCAACATAATGGCGAGTACGTTGCGATGCTCGCCATAAGCAAAATCGAAATCGCCAGATACTGATGGGATCATGCCATGTTTCTTATCAACGGCACGAGCGATAGCGGCGCGAGCTTTCTTTACAACAGGATCATCATGAAGTCCTGCTAACAAAAAGCTGATCCCCACTTCAGCAACAATATCTTCCTTGGTGTGCTTGATAATGTCATCGATGTTGCGACGGAAATAATCATAAATCCATTGATGATCTTTTTCGTTGACGGGGCGTTGATAGTAACCCGAATCCGCTAAAATGATGTGTGTCATACCATAGAGTTTGTTGCCAAACTGCTGCTTGCTTAGGCGGTAGTCTTCGCTATCTGGGTAAGTGCGTTGGAACGCGTCGACAAACTCAGAAACCAAATCTTGCTCCCCGATCTGTCGCAACCAATACGCTTGGTTGGCAAGTTGCGCAGCCCATGCGGTAATCATTGTCTTGTCAGTCAGAACGCTTTCAAAATCGTAGCTTCGAAGTACTTTGCGTAGTTTTTGATCAGACTTATGGGTGACTCCATATTCTTGTAATCTGGCAAGATACCGTAAAAGGTCGAGCCCCATATAGAAGTAGTCTGGGTTGTTTTTGGTTGCGGCATAACGGCGCTGACTGCGCTCATCTTTACCTTTTTTGTATTCATTTAAGCGAGCAAGCGAGTGCTGACGAATTGTTTTGGGCGTGGTGACCTCTGCAGCTATTTGATTTAATCGATCAGTGACATTTGCAAGGTCGACCAAAATAGTAGTGTGGTATTTCTCGTCTTGAGTTTGGCGGTACATACGTAACCCAAAATGCCCTTGTTTATAGGGAGATAGAGAGAATAGCTTGGACTCGTAAGTATCTTTAACCACGTTCGCGTATGCCTGAAGCTGATGCTGGCTAGGAGAGTTGTTCAGATCAAAGATACTAGCACCGCTTACCAAAAAGGCACTCAGAATTAGAATCAGCAGTCTTTTATTCAATAGCATAGCGTTTACCCAGTGGATCGAGATCTTCCAAGTGTAGGAACAAACCGACAGTGCTGTGTAATGGTTGGGTCAGACTTATTATTGTTGTGAATGTGTGGTGTCAAAATGCGCGAAAGTAAATAGACAATCTTGATTTATTGGGTGAGTGAATGGATTGGTCTTTGTTATTTGTGGTGGTTATTTATACAGTTAAATGATGCTAATTCTTTGCTGATCTTTGAAAATCTTGTCTATGCTGAAAAAGCGAGGCACGGAGACTGCCTCGTAGAACAAGACTTTAGTAAGGAGTTTTCATAATGAAGTCATTAATTGTGTTCGTGCTAAGCACGGTATGTTCGTTTTTTGCTTTTGCTGATGATGCAGGTGCACCAGGCAATATCTGTTTAACTGATACGGGGCTGGTGGTAACTACTCATCTCGATACCTGCCCGAAAGACATGAAAAAACTTTAATCCGATTGAACCAGCATTCTGCTGGTTCAACTTTTGTATTCGATATTTATCCTTTGTTTTATTTTATCATTTTGAATATCTAGCTATAGAAATCAACTTATGAATAAATTCATTTCCCCAAGTAGTAAAATACCACAGTAAATTACCTGGGTATTTTACTGTGGTATTTTTATTGGAAATTAAATTAGGTCGGAATTAAATTTACCCACTTCTATTCGAATTTTTGCTGGATGACATATTGTTCTATTTTTCATCGTTATAGGTCAATGTGGCTATAAAAGATGCTTATTTTTAACCTTTTTATAACTTTATTTACCCCATTTGGATAGGTATTTTACGTTTGTGTAGCAATTGGCTTTTTCAAATTAGAGGATTTTATAATTTTGAGACATTGAGCATGACTATTTTTTCAAAATATTGATTCAGGCTATTTCAATATTTAAGTTTGGTAGTAAGTTAATAATCAACAAGCAAAGCGATATGTTCTATAGATAACATAAATAAATGTTACACACGAAGTAACATTTAATCTGTCGTCGTAGGGTTATTGTACTTGTTTGATACCAGTCAGAATGAAAGGCCACGGTGGCCTACTTATTTACCAGAAGGATGCTTGCTGAAATTTTGCGGTATGAAAGCAAACAGTGCTTTCAGACAAGCAAGAGGGATGCGCAGAATAGTTATGCTAAAAAATCTATTTAACAAACTTGGGATCGAACTTTGGTTCTCTGCCCACCTTGCCTACGGCTTTGTACAGCTAGTTTTCATTCCGATTGTCATGCCTGCCTTTGTTGCAGAGCGCACAGGCAGCTTTGCAAACGCTGGTCTAGCAATGGGGTTCTTCGGTGTTGCAGGTCTTGCAGCTCCAGTCATTGGTTTATTGGCCGATAAATTTAAGGCGCATCGCCTAGCACAGTTCCTTGGTATGATTGCGTATATCGTTGCGGGTTTCTGCTACATCGCAGCGGGTACAGATTTCAACATGATGGCAATTGGTTCGGTGTTCTTTGGTTTAGGTTCGGCGACATTGCTAATGCTTAACCCAGTGTTTATCGCGTTTGCAGGTTATGACAATAAGACGGAAGCATTAAAGCTAGGACGTATGGCGCAAGCTGCAATCATTGGTACGCTATTGGGTGGCGGCGCACTGGCTGCCCTAACTGATGGTGGTTTTGGCTACGAGACAAGCTTCTACACTATGATGGCGACTGTTGCGGTGCTGTCAGTGATTACTTTTCTAACCAATAAAGAAGCGGGTCAGCGTGTGCTGGATACGGCAGAAGCGCGTGAAAAGGCGGCGGCAGAAGAAGCTCAAGAGAAAGTGAACCTAATCAAAGTGATTTTCTCTAAGTTTGGTCTGTTTCTATTTGCAGTAGCGGCATTGTGTGCGGGTCAAGGTGCATTCCAAGCCCAGTTCCCTAACCTAATGAAAAATGCCTTCACGGTTTCAGAAGCCTTGTCGGCAACCAGCCTGTCAATTTCAGCGGTACTAGGTCTGATTATTGTTGTCGCAGCAGAGCGTTTCTCTGCGAAGTTTGGTCCAACAGCACTATTTAAGCTATGTACTGTCGCATCGATTGTGGTTATCGCGGCGCTATACTTTATCGCAGAGCTTCAGTTTATCCCTACAGTGATTCTGCCAATGGCTTTGGTCATTATTTACCTGCAAGGTATTACCGTTACAGACATGTGTTCACCAGCGGTTGCATCACGTTTGACGCGTGTTGGTGCAGGTTACACACAAGGTCTAATGATGTTCTTCATCTCAATCGGTTTTGCTACAGGTAGCGCAATCAGTGGCTTTACCGTTGAAGAATTTAGCTGGAGCGCACTACCGGTCGCGATTGGTGTACTGACAGCGATAGCGTTTGTTGCCATTTGGATTGTAACGCGTGACAAGCAATCATCAGATCACTCTGCTGACGCAAAACATGCTTGATCTAGTTTGATTTGAGCGATGAAAAAGGAGCGATTTCGCTCCTTTTTTTGTGTTTGCTGATTAGGTAGGTACGAGTAAAAGTAGCTAGGCGAACCTAAAAGCTCTGCCAAATGGCGGTGATGCCACTTAATGAACATAGCACTAGTGCTGCAAGGCGAATCTTCTCTTTCGGCAACGAGTCTGTGGTGAGCTTAGCTAACTGGTAGCCAAGCCATGCTGCTGGGATAAGTGGAACCGTAATAAACAAATGGTGCGTGGTTAAAAAACCAATGGGTGCTTGCATCAGGAGTGAAATAAACGAGCTAAACACAAAAAATGCAGAGAGGTTGCCGCGCAGCTGATTAGCTTCTTGGTGTTGAAGCAACAATGCCATTGGTGGGCCACCAATGCCGCTGCTGGTACCAAAAAAGCCCGAGAAGAAACCAGCGATCCCCATTCTTACAGGAGTTGGCTCAATGCGAACAGGAAGCAGGCTGACGACAACCGCAAAGACAACCAGTAACCCTAACCAAAGTGACAATACTTGCGTTGATACATAAAGCAGAAGCCCAGCGCCAGCAATAGAACCCGGGATACGCCCAATGATGGCCATTTTGAGTCCACCAATGGCAATGCTGCTGCGATGCTTCATTGCGTTGAGGATCGAAATAAAGAGTGCAACTAAACAGATCGGCGCAGGCACGTAGTCGGGAGATACTTGGAAGAGCAAAGGCGCGGCTACAATGGCCAGCCCAAAACCGATGGCGGTTTGCACGTAGGAGCCAACAAAAATGAGCAGCATGGCAATAAGCGATGTTTGGCTAAACCAATCAGCGAACATGGGTTGTCCCTTTTCAAACAACAATGCGAATAAGTGGCCATTGTACCTGCAACTTAGTCCAAGCGGCATAGTAAGGTGAAGATAAATCTTGCGTTGTGAGAAGGTTGTGTAACGAGGTCAGGCTCTGTAAATGCCACGAGCAACGGCCAAAGTTCAATTGATATAAAAATGGGAGCAAAAGCTCCCAAATACAATATAAAGCAACGAAAAGGTTAAATAGAGGTCTGTCGCGATATATTCCCTACAAACCGCTTATTCAGAGTTTTCCATCCCTGTGTAAAGTAGCTCTGCTGCTATCACACCAGTACTGAATGTGATACCCGCCATTAAGAGCACGATAGCGTACTTACTTGCAATGATGCATAAGCCTAAGGTATTGATAATTCTATCCATTTCACTTCTCCTTCATTCAGGAATCGTTATTGACTAACGCTATTTTACGCCAGGGAAGAGAAGGGATTTGCGATATGACGCTACTAATAATAAAGCTTTTGCAACTATATGCTGAAAAATCAGACAGCGTCATAGAATTACAACTGATTACAAAATAAACGTTTTGCAATACTTATATTCAAAGTGTTTCGATTCATTTATTTGCTGCTTTTCAGACGTATTTTTTTAAATTGGATTGGCTTTAATGGCTAAAAAATGGTCATAAAAAAGGCGATGCTACTGAGCATCGCCACCGTTAAAAAAAGCGCCTATGGCTGCTGACGAGTTGGCGCCAGAACGATTTCTCGAACACACACATTTTGAGGCTGCGCGTAAGCGAACTCAACGGCTCTCGCCACATCATCAGCCGCTAGTACGCCGCCCATGACCTCTTTCCACTCATCGTAGCCGTCTTTGATCTCTTGAGAAGTTGTATGTGACAGCAGCTCGGTCTCAACGGCACCTGGAGCGATAGTGACAACACGTACATCAGATTCAGCCACTTCTTCACGCACGTTTTCAGAGATAGCATGCACGGCAAATTTAGTACCGCAGTATGCAGCGTGATTACCAAAGGTTTTACGTCCAGCAATGGAGCTGATGTTGATGATAGTACCAGCATTGCGTGCTTTCATTGGTGCCAGCACCGCTTGCATACCATTTAGAAGGCCAATCACGTTGACGTCGAACATGGCTTTCCACTCAGATGCGTCTTGAGTGTCGATTTGGCCAAGTAGCATGACACCTGCGTTGTTGATTAACGCGTCAGCAGGGCCAAAAGCTTGTTCCGCTTTTTGAATCGCTGCTTCGAAAGTCGCTTTGTCAGTAATGTCGACTTTTTCACACAAAGTGTTTGGTAATTCTAGTGCTTCAAGTTTTTCGACGCGACGAGCAAGCAGTAATAGAGGATGGCCAGCGTCACTTAGACGACGAGCAATAGCTTCACCAATACCAGAGCTGGCACCTGTAATAACAACGAGCTTTTTCATGTGTTCACCTTAACGATTGTTTGGACTTCTCTGTGAAGTTGCTAAGTAGTTTAGTCAATTTATTATTGTTGATATATGGGGATTTAATGAAAACAGTGTTGTCATATGACAACAAAAACAAGAGAAATCTATTCCTATAATGTATTCAGTCGCTTGCATCAAATAGCGTTCAGAGCTCAACCCATAACTAGGACTTTTCGTTGGAACCTAGAGTGGGAAGGGGTAGAATCGGCCTCCCAAGGCTTGGTTTGCTTGGGGTACGAGAGGAAAGACTGATGTATAAGTGGTTATTAGTTTTGGTGATGGTCATCGCGTTGCCTACGCAAGCTCAAGGTTTTGTGCTTGAAAAACAGGCAGTGGTTGATCGCGTGGAAGTGAAAAAGTCTGTCAGGCGAATGTATTTGATGGACGGTGACGTTGTGGTTCGGGAGTATCGTATTGCTCTGGGTAAGAGTCCACGCGGCCATAAGATCCAAGAAGGGGACAACCGCACGCCAGAAGGAAAGTATTACTTAGACTTCGTGATGGATGATTCGGCCTTTTATCGCTCAATGCACATAAGCTATCCCAACCTCAGAGACAAGAATCGAGCGGAGAGTTTGGGGGTGAGCCCAGGTGGTAACATCAAGATCCACGGTTTAAAAAATGGCGATCGCCGAGCGGCACAGTTTATTCAGAGTTTTGATTGGACGAATGGCTGTATCGCCATCACTAATGAAGAGATGGATGAACTCGTTTCTTTGGTGAAAATAGGCACCCCTATCTACATTCGTTGGTAACGATGAACAACTCTGACTGCAAATTAGGTGCTCTGAGATAGCAGAGCACCATGTATCGTAAAGCACCAATTATTTCAAAACACTTGTAGCTTCAAAACACTCGTCATACTAAATGGTAGTTAGTAGCGATAAGTCATGCCCAAGCTGATGCCATAGCCTTGATTGAGTACGTCGACTTGAAGATCGTTACTCACCTTTACGTTCTTTCTCGCGTAGTGCTCACTGAAACCGCTTAAATCTAAGGTTAGATTGTCACTGAACGAATAAGCGGCACCTAGGCGATAACGCACATCTTCGCCACCAAATGAATCAATCGCTTCATCGATGCTTACGCCACCACGCAGTGCCAAATCACCAATTCTGTATTCCATCGACGTTGCATAACGTTTGCTATGACGAGATCCCTTGAGTAGCTGGATAGGATCGCTGTAATCGGCATAAGTCACACCTTGCCCATCCCAACGCGACAAGCTGAAGGTGTTATGCCAAGACCAGTTGTCAGTGATTGCGATGGTGCCGTAGACGCTGGTTATAGATGGCAGGTCAAACTGAATATTACTGTCCCCGAAATCGCTCGCTAGTCTATGTGTAGCAGCCAGTGTTAACCACGAGTTAGCTTGCCATGTTGCACTTAGCGCACCGCTCCAACCATTAGTATTCCCTTCTGTTGTTTCTAGGCTACATTTTCCCCAGAAATTGCAGTCATTGCGCTCAAGAAGGTAGTCTGCGTATTGATACTCGAGAGCAACACCGAGACTCACATCTCCCATTTTGTACGCTACGCTTGGTGCAAAAGAGACCACAATAGGTCGAACACGAGCTTGATCCAAGATACGCAGGTTAAGAGGAGGTGGAAGTTTAAATTCTGAAATCGAAATATCTGCTGCCGTACGGCTGTATGCGGCCAATCCGACATACCAATTTGATTCAAGAGGTATCACCAAGAAACCGGCCGGGATGGGGTTGGCCTTAGAGTAGGAGGATTTGGTTCCCAAAATGTCGTAATCGGTGTCCACTTGGTAACGAGTCACACTCGCTGTTACCGTAGTCGACTCTAACTGCGTCATACTCGATGGCGCTGTCGCCAAGATACTGGCGTCGACCGCGGATGCACCGTTTGCACTGGCTAGGGCACTATTAGAAGTGGATGATTCCCAAAAATTAAGGCCTGTAGCGCTTGAAATTGGCGTTAGCATTATCGTTGACAGGCCAACAGAGGCTGTTATTGCAACACGTTGTGTGAAAGACATTTTCGTAATGGTTGAGTAAAAAAGACGCATAGTCTAGCACGTGGTTTTTCGCCCATGGACAGATTTTTGTGAATAAAGATGTCAACCTATCTGAACGCTATAAAGCTCGTTGTGCTCACGGTGTTTTGCTGTGAGTAATTGCAGGTGATTTTCGAGCGGTTGGTTTACTTGGTAGCGTGTCAGACTTTTCTTGTCTGAACTGTTTTGTGCGAATAGTTGTCGTGAAGAAGCGATAGCTGGGGAAATAGAAATGTTTAATTGGGGGGGAGCATAAACATGCTTCCCCAGCTATCGCAATTCGGTTTATTTCAGGAACTGACAAGTTTTAGCTAGTTGAACTAGCGCTTCAGTTTGCCAACGTGGACGATGCTTTTGGTTGGCAATCTGGTTTAGGTAATAGGTTGTCAATGGATGGGCTGACTTTGCGTGGCTATTGGATTTCATTTGCGGGCTCTGGCTGTGCTTGTCTTTGAACATGTACGTAGTATGAGTCTTTATAGGGAAGCGAAAAACAGAGCGATTAGATCTAAATCGGTGCCTTAATTTGGGCTATATAGCGAATTCATAGCTAAATCCTCCGCTTGGAGCTAAAATAAGGAACGCTACTTTTCGCTGGGAGTGCCTATTATTGGAATCTATTAATCTCTATCGCTATTATCAGCGCCTGTTAGGTTTGGAGTTGGGTAAAGAGCACGCAGTGACTCTAGGACAAGTGTCGGAGATGCTGTTCGCCAGTCCGCGGCACACAAGATCCATTCTCAAAATGATGACTGAAAAGCGCTGGATATCATGGCTTCCAAGAGTGGGGCGCAATCAACGCTCAACTCTAATTCGTGCGTTAAGCGATGACGAGGTCAAACGAGATGTGGCATCGGGCTGGGTTAAGTCGAGTCAGTACGATAAGGCGTTAGAATTTCTGCATCATGACCAAGTCGCTTTTGGTCAATTGCTGCAACAAAATGCCGGTGCGCAGCTTTCTGAAGGTAAAGTAAGAGTACAGTTGACTTACAACCGCCCTTTTACTGCGTTGTCGCCAAGTCGGCCGCATCGCAATAGTGAGCGATTTTTGATTCGTCAGGTGCACGCTGGGTTAGTGACGTTAAATGAGCAAGGAGACGTTGTCGCAGATATTGCTCATCATTGGGAGGCAGAACAGAACTTTCACGTTTGGCGATTCTACCTTCGCCCATCGGTTTATTTCCACAATGGTAGCCCTGTGCATGCTAAAGCAGTGTCGGAAAGCTTGGCTTATGCACAATCGTTACCTTATTTTCGAAATGAGTTAGATCATGTGGTGAGTATCGAAGCGGTGGGAGAAAATACTCTTGAGGTAACGCTGACGCGGCAAGACAAAGGGTTTGCTGCATTACTTACTGATCTCAAATACTCCATTGAGCCGAGAGAGTCATTGAGTTCGGCATCGAGTTCAACAACCAAACCTGTGATTGGGTGCGGTGTATTTTCGCTGGCGGAACATACTTTGGAGAAGATGGAACTTACCGCCAATGACCGCTACCACGGTTTGCGCGCGTTGACCGATCAGGTATCAATATGGTCGCTTAAGAAGGATCTGTTTTCGGAAGAGTCCACCAGTTGCAATCATTCAGTCACCGACAGTGTAGGTCATGAAGCGACTCCCGTGATTTCACATCCAGAGCTCGACTATTTAGCGGACGAAGGTAAAAGTGAGGGGAGAACGGATTCGAAAGCTCGTATCGAACACGGATGTATGTTCATGATTTTTAATCAGCGGAACACCAACCTGAATCATGACCAACGCCGCTGGCTGAGCCAGGCGCTTAGTGGAGAACAAATTTGGAAGCAATTGCAACGGGACGACCAAAAGTTTGGCGCCCAAAATGCGACCAACTTTTTCCCTTTTTGGCAGCCGATTAAACGTCTTAGCTCTAATACTACACGGTTACCCGATACGCTGAGTATTGCTTTCTATCATCACCCGGGGATCACTCGCGGTGCTAAGGCAATGAAACGCCTTTTACAACAGCAAGGGGTAGAGGCAATCCTGCATGATTATAGCTTTGATGAGTTTATTGATAAGTCATTCAACCAAGGGTTTGAAGAAGAGTTGGTGCTCAGCAGTCTCAACCTCGATGACAATTATCAGGTTTCGGCGCTCTTGTTCTTTTTGAGTGATCCTGTTCTTCATACGACGATTGGTGATGAACTGAGTACTTGGCTTATTAAAGAGATCAACCAGATCCGTGCTAATAGCGAGGCCAGAGATTATCTCACTGAACTAGAGCCGTTTGGTTCTATGTTGATTCATGAAGGGGTGATAAGCCCAATGTTCCACCATAGGCAGACATTGAGCTTTGAAGGTGTGATAAAAGGCGTTGAGATCACCTCTTGGGGTTGGCCTCAACTACGGGATGTTTGGTCAGCAGGTTGAGTGTGAATAGACTCAGTCTCATGCAGGTGCTGGGTGATGATTTTTTGGTTTTCGGTGGTCGTTTCAAGCGATTCAGCGGTTTTGTGAATCGCCGTCGCCATTTTGGAAACGTTGCGAGTTGCGTGCAAAATGGTGCCTTGCATTGGACGTAGCAATAGCCAGTATGCCGCTACCAATGCCAATACAATTGACAGCACCAACAGTGCTAACAGCAGCAGTACGTTAAAGCGAACATCATAAGCAAATTTTTTCGTGCTGTTGGCAATAGAGTTCTGAGATTGCTCAAGCGCTCCTGGTAAGGCTGCTAGAGATGACTTAGACATCTCCGTAAGTTCATTAATGTTATCTATTGTATCGACCAACACTTGGCGCTGTTCTTCGTTCAAGCTTTCATTTTGTGATAGTAAGGTTAGTGATGTTGCTAAGTTATCGATGGCAACACTAGAGCGATTGATTGACTGCTCGATGCCGTCGAGATCCAGCATCATGTTTATGTTTACCAAAGGCTGTTCAGTTTCGTCATCAGAAGGCTGAGCAGTAGCTATCGTGTCATCGCTGGCAGCGAATGTGGTTGTGATCGGAAGTAAGGTGGCGAGGGTGAGTAAAAATAGAGTTCTCATTGGCATCTCAATAGGCAGTTTGGACTAAGTTATCTTGGCTATAAGTTAGTGCAGATTGCGCTCAGATACCAATTAAGGTTTTGTATCTTATCTAGATTTCTATTTGGCAATCACAGCTATTTATCGATTTTCACAGACGAGCGCGACTTCGCCCATGTCGCAACGGCGATTCCGGTCAGAATCAATACGGTCGCCAGCAACGACAGGTGAGACGGCGTTTCTGCCAGCAATCCCCACCCAAGAAACATAGCGATTGCTGGCACGCTTAGTTGCATCAATGACGCTTGCAGTACGTCGATAGTTGGCAGAAGGCGGTACCAAAGATAATAGCCGAGCCCAGAAGCGATGACGCCAGAAAGCAGGGCATATAAGATGCCGGACGCAGTGAATGTACTTGGTAAAGCGAACAGTACCTGGCTTAGAATCGCAAAAGCGAAAACCATCACACTGGCGACGATGAAACCTTGCTTCGTTGCTATAACCGGTGAATTAACCTGCTTTCCTAGTAACGTAAAGCCACTCCAACAGAGCCCAGAGGCCACCATTAGACTTGCTCCCAACCAAGATGGCTGAGCTGCCCCCGGTAGTAGCAGCAAGATAAATCCGCCAACAGCGACGAACATGCCGACCATCTCGAGTGGGGTGAGGGTATGTCCAGTAAGACGATGGTGAATGACAAGTGCAAACTGTACGGTACCGAATAAAATCAGCGCTCCAGTGCCAGTATCCAGTGTAATGTAAGCCAAAGAAAACAGTAGCGCATACCCAAACAAAGTAGCACCTAGTGCCAGCGATTGTTTTAATGGAATGGATGTATTTGGTGTTTGAGTTTTGATCCCCTGCCTGCGGGCAATCAAGGTACTGAGAACAATAAGTGTAGCGGCTCCGCTGATAAGACGAATTGAGGTAAAACTCACCGGATCGATAGCACTACTGCCAAGCGCTAGGCGACACAGTAGCGAATTGAATGCAAACGCCGTCATGGCGGCAAAGGAGAGTGTAACGGTGCTATTCATGGTTAAAAACTCATGGTCAAAGCCTATCAAAATCAGTAGTAAATCCTAACCCGATGCCAACATTAGCTAAACAGAGAATTGTTCATAAGATATATTACTCAGAAGAGCGTCGTCGCTCCCCTCTTAATCACAATGGAAAATGCAATGGATGTACAAGTAGTAAAAGTGGCCGCAGAGCATGATGAAGCGCTTTGTGACGTGATTAAAACAGTTGGCGCAGAATATGGAGCGATAGGTGATGGTTTTGGTCCTTCGGATCCTGAAGTGTTGGCGATGAGTGAACACTACCATGAAGGAGAGGGAAGCCTCTACTTGGTCGCCTTATTGGATGGCGAAGTGGTTGGTGGCGGTGGTATTGCTCCGTTTGGTGAGCACGCTGGGGTTTGTGAGCTGAAGAAGCTATTTTTGCTGCCGACAAGTCGCGGGCATGGATTGGGGAAAAAGCTAACAGAGCAATGTTTGGCATTTGCCAAACAGCAGGGCTATCAAAGCTGCTACCTTGATACGCTGAGCTCAATGACGGCCGCTATCAAGCTTTATGAGCTTGCAGGCTTTGAGCACCTTTCGAAACCTTATCCGGGCACGCTACATAATGGCTGTGATGTTTGGATGCTGAAAACGTTATAAACATTAAACTCAGTTTGTACAATGTCCAATTAGCTTTTCTTTTGAGCCGCCAGTGTTTCTAACCAATGCTGGTGGTAGGCGTCGACTTGCTTTTTAACAAACAGGCCGGTTAGCCAGCGAAGTCCGCCTCGCTGTGTCGATTCTGTGATAATGTGGCACCCTTGGGTGCAAGGTGTAATCAACCAAGCGTGGTACATATCGACTCCACCTGTCTTGCCTCGCCATGCAATACGCTCAAACGGTTCATACTCAACTACCGTACATTCAAAATGCATGGTTTTAGTCACCCAGTTAAATACCGTCCCTTTGTGCAGCTCGCTACTGTCACCTTTAACAATTTGCACTTGTGTCCTACGATGCTGCCAGTTCGGCCAACAAGGCGCGCGAACTATCCAATTCCAGACTTGTTCACAGTCCGTAGGCACAATCTTCTCGTTTCTTACATGCACCGGCGCATTTTTGGGGTGGAAGTACTCGGGCCATTGTATTTGCTTTAACTCTTTCATAATCATCTCGCATGGCGTAGCGGGGATGTTTTAACTATATACGCGCTTTGCGAAGTAAGCTTAGTTTCTCATTGTCGAGGATTTGTAGGGAAGTCGAAGATAGGTCTAAGCTCATCGAGGTTTTCGACTTCTTTGGCTTCCTCAATTGAAGCAACGGTTTTGAGTGCTGAGATAAAAAGGTATAGCTTATTGGGTTCAATAAAAAAGTAGTACGGTGACATATGATCGTAGTACACGGACTGTCGCGTCTCAGTCGGGAAGTGAGGATGGATCGACATGTACCAAGATTTGCGATGGTATTTGAATGAGACAACTTCATGGAAATGGAAAGAGCTATACACGGTTTGTCTTTTAAACTGAGTAAACTTAGGTGCCATTAGAGCGAATGCCGCTCCACCCGCAAAAGCCAATGGGCCAACAACAAGAAAGGCGAGTATACAAACTCCACATCCAACCCAAGCTGCTTTTCGAGTTGCGGTGTAGAACATCTCATGCGCGTTGTCTGTTGTACCTATTCGAATTCCGTGTCGAGTAAGCTCAAAATCATACGTTTGAGGTTTGAGCATAGTAGAGTAAACAAAAAGGCAGATGAGAAGCCATATAGTGGTGGAAAACAACGCAAAACCTATTGATGCATCGTTAATATATAAATACAAACCAGTAGAAATAGACAGGCAGACAAAAAATCCGATAAATATATAGTCGCTAGTCACACGTCTAGGGGTTACTGTCCAATTAAATATAGATTTTGCTTCGTCTAACGTTTTGTGCTTGGCATTGCCGTGTTGAGTATCAATTGTGGACTTTTCTAAATTATTGTTTTTTATTTCTGTGTTGAACATCATATGCTCGCTAATGTAATTCCACTTGTGGAAGTAGAGGTGGTTGTATTCGAAACAATAGTTACTTTCTTTTGACTGTTAAGTGTGATGATGAACTCTGGTAATGAGCCCCCTTCATACCCCACGCGAAGCTTTACCTTGTTGAGTTTAGTACTGATCCAACACCTGACTACTTGGTAGCCTTCTACATCTATGATTTTGCTGCTAGATAAATTGGCGACGTTTGTATCACAAACTTCGATGAACGGAGCCTGGTTTAGTTTGATGAAAGAAATATCTACAATGTAGGATTCTGGTTTGATAGGGATTTTACCGAAATACGTTATATCTTCGATGTACGTTGTATATTGGATGTCTTGTATTTTGGCTGTGGGTTGGAAAATTAAACTATAATACTTATTTAGTTCTATTTCTTTTGGCCAGCTTTTTGAGTCAGCTCCCCACTTGGATTGACTTAGCCACTTCTCCAAAGGTGTTTTCTCCAAAAGGTATATTAAAATTGATAGAACAAGAAAAACGGCACTACCCCAAAACAACGTGCTTGGAGCCCAGGTTGGGAGAGCTATTGATAGAGGTAGTCGCTTGAGAATTACGTTATCAAAGTAACGAATTAACACTAGAGCTTGAGCTAAAAGAGCGCCAGATCTACCTACGATTAATGCTCTTAAGAGAGGGGCTTTTTCTGTTTGGGCTCGTTTTAGGTCTCGATAAGCGTCCCAAATAGCTGCGGCTGCCCCAGCGAAACATCCCACGGCTATCCCCCTAAATAAAAGTGTAGTCATTCTACTCGTCAAGGTCGTTTCTCCGATGCTGGAAACTTCTTTGATACTGACTTTCAGAAGGTTCATACGTGTGTTACGACCTAACCAATATTTAGCTGCACTCTCTGCAGTCGCCCCAATAGCATGTAGAGTCCACAAAAAACTAATACTCAGATCTTCCCATGCTTTTCTATATTGTTTCGATTCCTCCGGCAGTGATCGAAGAGTATCCATAGATGTTTGCAGATTGAGCAAGTTTATTAGAACAATAGTGGAATTAAGTAATCCGCCGACAGATTGAGCGCCATGAGCTGCTTTCTCCTTAAAGTTATTATAAGAAGCACTCACATACTGCTCGACTTGCCTACTCACCTCAGCCCTAAACTGAGTACTTCGGTCGTTGTTAACTATGGTGATGAAGTCAGTGTTTTGTAGTGTCTTAGCAAATCGCTTTTGTAGATTTAGCAGCTCTAGGGCGCGTTGTTGATAGAGTTTTCTGCTCATGATTTTTTCATCGTATAGACGTTTTTTGTGCTCGATAATGTCGCGTAGCTGTTGGCGTGCTGTTTGTGAGGCTTGAATATAGTCGCGGTTGATTTTGAGGGTAAAGCGATTAACGGTTGCACCCCAAAGAGACATAAGTAGCAGCCGTTTGGGCTGGGAACCGGTACTGGGTGTCAATGGGAAAAGGGCGAGCAAAATCCTATCAAAAGCACCTGAGGTCGAATCTACAACGGAGGAGGTAATTGCCTGCATGACTTTTTTAGAATGCTCGTCGAGAATACTGAACCAGTGTTGTTCTCTGACATCGGGCTGTTCAACCCAAGCGCTGAAGTTGTTGGTAACGCCAAGAAGATCCGAGAACCGAGACATACCAGCAAAATCAGCATCGTGATTGAAATCTCGCGCTATGGCTTGAGCAAGAGCTTTACTGCCTCCATAAGGGGCGTAGGCGAGTATAGTACGTTCACTCAACAAACGATTGACACTAGATTGGCTTTTTTCTCTATGCTCTGCTCCTGTTTTTAAAGTTGTGACCACAAGATCCATAAGGTCGAGATACTGATCGACACCTTGTTTAGTTTGGTTGTCGATCCCCAAAGAAATAGGATCGTCGTCGAGATCTCGAATTAGTGCGCATAGAAGGTCAATACTGAGCCCCAACTGCGCATCGACTCGATCGAGTTGTTGGTCTAACTGGGTAGAGAAGGCGTCGAGCCTTGACCAGTCAACGTATTTGTTGAGTGATTTCTTTTTCGCCCATTGCGCGTGGATATCACCGCTCGGCCGATACCCCCATACGTTTAAAAGTTTCTCTCGAGCTTTTGTTGAGTGTTGACTGCCATGTCTCATGGTGTTGGCGAGGTTAGTGTTTTTTACCTGCTTAGCCATCGTTTCCACATCGAGTGCCACGAGATACTGATGTAGATCTTGTTCAAACTGGACATAGTTCTCTTGAGTTACCTTCGATGGCCAGTGTTTTTGGTCTATTTGGACGCGAGCAAGGTTGCGCACTATCCCAGCCATCAATAGCTTGTGATGTGTCTCTTCATCTCCTTCAGTGATCATCAAATAATCTCGAACATGGTGGAGAATAGGATAAGTCAGGTCTTGAAGATCAGAATAAGGGTCATCAAGTGCAACGACTAGCTTGTCTGGGGTTGTTGCATTGGCTAGCCACTGTGCTGAGTCGAAGGCTGGTTTTACATGATTTAGTGGGTGCTCAGATTGTCCCGAAGCGGACGCCGAGCTGTGAGCGAATTGATGTTCTACATGATTATCCGCGAGTGAGTCTAAACCTTCTGCATTGCTGGTGTGCTTTTGAGGGGTTTGCTGACAGCGGATCCGACGCATAAAACGAGTTCTAAGATACGCCTGCTCACTAAGCGTGTTTTTGATTCGCGGTGTCCATTGAAACAGAGAGAACGCGAGACTCAGTGTCGTGCCTTCAGGATATTGGATGCCACCGTTACTTATGACCGCGCCATTTATCTGATGCTCTTTGAGTTCTTTAGTGGTTTCGTTAAACACATATACCCAGCCATCTCTGAGCTGGCGGGTAATTTTTGGTAGTACTTTATTAAGCTTATGCTGTGCGTAAGGTGCTGGCGGTGGATTGGCTAAGAACTCGGTGTCGTAAGCATAACGAATCGGGACAATTGAAATAGGTAGAGCGACTTCTTCAACCTCGTTCTGCGAGTTAGTTGCAGTGTTTATTTGATCATGTGCGCTATAAGGTTGTGATACGCGGCTTTCAGCCTTAGAACTTTTGCCGCTGTTTTGCGATGAGCCGCTTTGTGATGAAGGATTTGATGACGACTCGGACTTCGACTCACTTTGTTTAGATTCCGATGTCTTTGCTTTACTACCAGAGCTTGATGAAGCTGCAGGCGATTTGCCAGCATTGCCGATGAAGACATTTCCGCTGCCGGCGACAATTTGTCCTCCATGCGCGGTGCCATCTCCCATACGTGCTGCGGGTTTGCCATCAATAAATACGGAAGATGATCCTTCCTTAATCGTGTCTGGTGGACCAACGCAAATCAGCTTATCGCCTTTACGAGCGGCAGGCATACCATTGATGGTGATACTGGACGAGCCAGCAGCAACAGGACCTCCGATGTGGGAGACTTTAGCTGTGGTTTCTGGACACTGATGATTGTCGCCGATTCGCGCGGCTGGCTTTCCCATTTCGGACTCTAACGTAGACTAAATATCGAGAGATGCTAGCATGGTGTAGGTAGTCATATAAGTTAGGTTGCATAAAGTGCGAAGTGCCTCTTGAGGACTAGTACTTTTGATTCATTTGCTGCAAAGACTGAGGTCAGTTTTGTGGCATTAAATGTGTCAGTATCTTCATGTTATCGACACATAGCTTTCGTCAAACTGGCATTGAAGTGTCACTTAAACCCGCAACACTGGATGGGCACAATGACTCAATAGGAAGCTCACTATGCCAGCGTCGCTATCAAGGAATGTAAAGACTCGACTATTACCCCTTCTCACGGAAAGTAAGCTTAATAGCGCAACACCCCAACGATTTACCAACTCCGAAACCCTTTATAACCCGACGTTCAAAGATACGATTACCACATTACGCTCCTATCTAAATCTTGATAAAATCCTCAATTTTCAAGCGCCAGCAATTCCTGTCGAAACCATGTGTTCTCAGACCGTCAGTGCTGAGACTCGCGATTGTGTTTATCGATTGGGACACTCCTCGGTATTGATGAAAGTCGATAAGATCACCATCCTGACTGACCCTGTGTTGGGTAATCGAGCTTCTCCGCTAGAGTGGGCTGGCCCTAAGCGTTATCACGACTTACCTATTTCGGTAAATGAATTGCCATTCGTCGATGTGTGTTTGATAAGCCATGACCACTACGACCACCTAGACAAGCAAACCATCAAACAACTTCACAATAATGTAGGCGTGTTCTTGGTGCCGAAATGTGTGGCGAGCCATTTGTTAGAGTGGGGCGTACCGGATAACAAGATTTTTGAGTTTGATTGGTGGCAGTCGATGCAGATAAGTGGTGTTCGATTTGCATTTGCGCCAACGCAGCATTTTTCTGGACGCTCGTTTAAACAGCGCGACAGTTCGTTGTGGGGAAGCTGGGCGATTCAAGGGCAAGAATCCAACATCTATTTCAGTGGTGACTCAGGGTATTTCTCTGGTTTTAAACAGATTGGTGAGCGTTACGGTCCTTTTGACCTGACGCTTATGGAAACCGGAGCCTACGATGAGAACTGGGCTGACATCCATATGTTTCCTGAACAAAGTGTTCAGGCCCACTTGGATGTACAGGGTAGAGTGATGCTGCCAATCCACAATACGACGTTTGACCTTTCTTATCATGTTTGGAATGACCCACTACTTAGAGCAGAGCAAGAAGCCAGACGCTTAGGAGTCGATTTCCTATGTCCAAAGATTGGCCAAAAGGTGTTACTTCGTGAACTAAAAGTAATTGGGCAAGAGCGCTGGTGGGATGAAAATGAAAAGGCTCACACTGTGTGAGCCTTTGGGTAGGTAGGGGGTCTATCCTTATAGGGTAAATAGGTGACGACTAAGCCGATGCCTCGGTTTGATTGCCAGCGGTTTGCTTGCTGCGCATCCCTAGAACAATCGTTAGACCAAACGCGATAGCAAATGAAATGGCCATACCTGCGACGTAGTAGCCGATATTCTCTGGTCGAATCGAGATGATGCCTGGTAGACCGGCCGCGCCTAGTGCTTGTGCTTTCACGTTAAACATAGTGATGAAAGCACTTGAGATTGCCGCACCGATGATAGCTGCGATGAACGGGTAGCGAAGTTTTAGGTTAACACCAAACATTGCCGGCTCTGTGATACCTAGTAAAGCAGTAACGCCAGAAGGCATTGCAATCCCTTTAAGCTTGATATCTTTCGTGGTTAGGCCGACCGCAAGTGCTGCACCGCCTTGTGCAATGTTAGACATTGCTGCAATTGGGAAGATGAACGTTCCGCCTGTAATCGCAATGTCAGTCAGAAGCTGAGTCTCGATAGCAATAAAGCTGTGGTGCATACCGGTAATAACAAACGGTGCGTAGATAAATCCAAATAGTGCGCCACCAACAAAACCTGCTGAGTCGTATAGCCAGTTAAGGCCATCACCAAGTAAGAAGCCAATATCACGAGTGAATGGACCGACAACCGTAAAGGTTAGGAAACCTGTGATAAAGATAGCGAGCATTGGTGTTAGCAGGTTATCCAAAACAGATGGGATAAACTTGCGCAGGCCATTTTCTACTTTAGCAAGAATGAACGCCGATACCAGTACAGGTAACACAGAGCCTTGGTAACCGACTTTTTGGATTTCAAAGCCTAAGATGTTCCAAGTTGGGATCGTACCTGATACTGCTGCGCCACCAAAGCCCCAGCCGTTCAATAGATCAGGGTGAACCATCAACATACCAAGGGCTGCGCCAAGGAAAGGGTTACCGCCAAATTTCTTCGAAGCTGAGAATGCGAGCAGAACAGGTAAGTAAACAAATGGTGCGTTCGCAAAGGTGTTAATCATGCTGGCCAGATCGGCAAGACCAGGATTCGCATCAATCAGCGATTGTCCTTCAATAAACAGGCCTGGTGCGGTCAGCAAGTTGAAGATACCCATCAATAGACCACCGGCAACAATAGCAGGGATGATAGGTACAAAAATGTCTGATAAGCCTTTTACTGCACGTTGCAGCCAGTTTTGCTTTTGGGCACCCGCGGAGGCTACGTCTTTGGTTGACATTTCGGACATGCCAGTCAGTTTAGCGAGTTCAGCGTAAACTTGGTTAACGATCCCAGAGCCGAAAATGATCTGATACTGACCAGCGACTTTGAATTGTCCTTTCACGCCTTCTAGATCGTCGATTGCTTTTTCTTGGATCAGCGATTCATCTTTTACAGCGAGGCGTAAGCGAGTAGCGCAATGTGCCAAGGCAGAGAGGTTGTCCTTTCCCCCAAGCAGCGCGAGTAGTTGTTTGGCTATGACTGGATAGTTCATAACGAGCTCCGGTTACATTTTGTGCGTTATTATCTAATGTTGTTCTCAATAAAGTGTGTTGAATACATTTTTGGGAACGTTTGCAAGATCGAATCATAAGCATGTTCGAATAAGTGTCAAAAGATAAAGTGCCACAATGTGATTGCGATCATCTCTTGTCATATAAGGCTCGATAAGAGTGTGCGCTCTGTAAGAATTTCGGTCGAAATGGGGTAATAAGCAAGTTGTTGATTGGTAGCTAAGCTTATTCAAACCTCGTTTTTCATGGTATTCTTTGCAAACATTCCCATAAATATCGGACATTTACCCCATGGCAAGCTTACATGATGTCGCCAAACTCGCTGGCGTTTCCAAATCTACTGTATCTCGAGTTGTGAATAACGAGTATGGGGTAAAGCAAGCAACGAAGGATAAGGTTCAGAAGGCCATTGATGAACTGGGGTATCAAACAAACCTAGTGGCGAAAGAGCTTAAGTCACAAAAGACCAACCTTATTGGTGTAATTGTGCCAAGGGTTGCGTCAAGCGCCACCTCACAAGGGGTCGACGGGTTAAGTCGTGTGTTTGACAATGCAGGTAAACAGGTATTGCTTGCCAGTACGCAGCAATCTTTTCAAAAAGAAATTGAGTTCATTCGCCTATTTAACCAAAAGCGCGTTGAGGGCATTATTCTGTATGCAACACACTTAGACGAAGAATTGGTTGAGGTGATTTTGCAATCCGCTGCACCTGTGGTGCTGGTGGGGCAGGATGGCTCACTGTTTAACATTCCAAGCATCGTTCATGATGATTTTAGAGTAGGATTTGAAGCTGGGAATCGTTTATTATCAAATGGTTGTAGAAATATTGGCTTTATTGGGGTGGCTAGTTCAGATATTGCGGTAGACAAACTTCGTTATCAAGGCCTTGAGCAGGCGCTGCAATTTAAGCGCAAAGGTGAGCCACTATTTCATAGCCGCGGCGAATTTACGATTGAGTCGGGCTACCTGCAAGCGAAACAGCTATTGGCAGAGCATGCTAATTTGGATGGCTTGTTTTGTGCAACCGATCGAATTGCGATTGGTGCGGTAAAGGCGATTCAAGAACTCGGTTTGACTGCGGGATCGGATATCAAAGTACTAGGAGTAGGTAATGATGAGCTTGGCTCTGTGTCGTCACCAAGTATTTCTACGTTTAACTATCCTTTTGATAAAGCAGGTGAAAGTGCCGCGAAGCTACTGATGGATTTGCTTAGTGGCGAGCCAGCGAGCATGAGTAAGATTGTCCTTACCTTCCAAACTATCGACCGCGAAACCTGCTAGTTTCGCCTCTTCACCAACCGTTCTAATCGCCTCTAAGTTCTGAGATTCGCATTAATACTAGGCGGAGGCGAGACGTGTTTCAGGTCACAAAACGAGTCACTCATCTTGAATGCGCTTGTATCAGTCCTGTTTTATAATTAGTATTGCAAACGTTCCCAAAAAAGAATCCTCAGTATTAAGGTGATAAGCCAACATGTTCTCAGTTAGCGATCTTGTAACAATGCTCGGTGGTCAAGCCAATATCACGCGTGTGTTATACCCCAACAAACAGTTGGTTATTGAAGTTGATGACCTATCACTCATTCATGACTCTTTGCCATCCTATAGCGTAGAGGAGGTGCTAGGTAAGCCGCAACTTACTTTCTCCATGCCTGAACATTTTGATGAGATGCGCTTACTTGAGTTAGGTGCTGTGATTGCGGAGCAACAAAAACGACTCGCTGTTGACGCAAGTCAGCCTGCTGCCTGTGAACATCGTCCTACTTGGCACGTTTCACCTCCTAGAGGATTGTTGAATGACCCGAACGGCTTTATCTATCATCAAGGACAATATCACCTTTTCTACCAGTGGTATCCGCATGGCTGTGTTCACAAAGATAAATACTGGGCGCACCTGACGAGCCGTGACTTAGTCAATTGGGACTGGCAGCCACTGGCACTAACACCGTCTGATTGGTTTGATAGTCATGGGGTATTTTCGGGGCATGCACTGAGCCAGGGTGAACAATTGATGTTGTTCTATACAGGCAACACCCGAATTGGTAACCAACGAGACCGTCATACCACCCAGTGCTTGGCAGTCTCTGATGACGGTATTCATTTTAAAAAATTGGGTCCAGTGATTCCTGATCTACCTGAAGGTGTCACACCACACATTCGCGATCCAAAAATTGTTCGACATGGCGATCATTGGCTGATGTTACTCGGCGCACAAACCACAGATCTAAAAGGTCGATTAGCCGTTTATCGTTCGCAGGATCTCCTTAAATGGGAGTTCGTTGCCTTGTGCGGTGATGAGATGGGGGACTTTGGCTACATGTGGGAGTGCCCAGATTTATTTGATCTTGGCGGTGAGTATTTTGCTGTTGTTGGACCGCAGGGTATTGAATCGGAGAGTGCTCTTCATACCATTCCCCATCACAATGGCTATGCGAAAGCTCAGTTAGATGCAGAAGATAAAATTACCTTGTCGGAATTTGGAAATCTCGACAAAGGTTTTGATTTTTACGCGCCTCAAACCCTATTAACCGCTGATGGCCGACGCATCCTTTCTGGCTGGATGGGACTGCCGGATGAAATCGATCATCCTTCCACAGATAATGGTTGGGTGCATCAATTGACCGCACTACGTGAACTTAGCAACAAAGCTGGACGCTTGATCCAAATGCCAATTGCAGAGATTGAGGGTTTGTATCAAGACAAACAGCGTTTCACCCTTGATAACGAGCGCTATCAGCAACTCAACAACAAAGCGTTTGATATGAGTGTTGAGTTAGATTGGGGGAGTGAGTTGCGACTGCACGCTAAAGATGAGCAGTTTGTTTCGATTCGATTAGATGAAGCAACTCGCACATTGCTGTTAGATAGAACTCATACCTTGATCCGCGAAGGTGACACAAAGCGAGAAGTGACTTTAACGAGTGACAAAGTGTCATTGCGCATTTTATCTGATGAGTCTTCGCTTGAGCTCTTCGTAAATGGTGGTGAGCAAGTGCTGACAAGTCGAGTGTTTACCGATAAAGATGCAACCGCTATTGAGCTTGTTGATGGCTTAGCGAACTTTGAGGTTTTCCCACTCAACGCGGCAAGTGCGCCATTCGTAGTGAGCTAGTTATTGCCACACTCTATTAAAAAGCCCTGAACTGTCGATGATAGTTCAGGGCTTTGTTGTTTATGGTATTACTTCTGCGATATAAGTAGTGCAGTTACTTGGTCGAGCGAATCAAAGATATAGTCAGCACTTTCTACTACGTCTTGGTGCGGAGGCACAATGTCGGGAATCATCGCGGCGTAGCATCCTGCAGCTTTACCAGAACGCATCCCATTGTTTGAATCCTCAAGTACTAAGCAATCTTTAGCCGACAGTCCAAGTTTTTCATGGGCCATAACGTAGCAGTCTGGCTCAGGTTTGCCGTTGGCAACATCTTCCGCTGTGATAACAAGGTCGAACTGGTTTAGGTAGTCGGTATTACCGAAGTTTAATTTGGTTTCGGGTAAGGCAGATGAAGTAACCAGTGCGATAGTCAGTTGTTGAGATTTCGCTTCGGCAAATAGTGTGTGGAATCCCTCTTTAAACGCAATTCCGGCTTTGCGAGCTTCGTGGTAATGCGCATCTCGGATTGTTCTGTATTCAGCGAGGTCAAAGCCCTCCCCAAAATGCTCAGCGAGCATTCTTTCACAGTCTGGGTCTTGAACCCCAATGAATCGCTGATAAAACTCGTCGATTAAATCAAACCCCATCGTTTCGGCGGCATACTGCCAGCTAATTTTGTATAGAGCTTCTGTATCAAAGATAAGCCCATCCATATCGAACAGTAGTGCTTTGAACATTGCCATGCTCCTTTTTATTTCACGTTATTTTATCCGCAATACTTTGTCAGAAGTTCTCTGAAATTGGAATGTCATTTCTGTAATTTTATTACAGAATGAGGGTTTATTGGTTGGATTTTGTTCTTTGTGTAGTCTTGAATTGCTCGTATGAATGGGTGTTGGAGTAGTGATTTGCTATTGGTGTGATCTGTGTCACCAACTATTTATGGGTGTCTTGTGGGTAAATGGTGATGAAGATCACTATTGAGTGATAACTATTACCATTAAAGTGGCTGTGTAATTTATCAACGAGTGAATGATGTGACATGGATCACTGTTAATTTTGTTGCTTTGAGTCGTAGTGGTGATCTAAGTCACAAAAAGTGCCGTTATGCGGACTTTTGGAAATCATGTGTTACTTTTTAATGGACTTTTGAATAAACATTTTTAGTCCTTTGGACATATTTTCTGATAACGAGGTTGATCTTATGCTATCTCCTGAAGCAAAAATCAAAGTACAAAACTTTGGTCGTTTCCTCTCCAACATGGTGATGCCAAACATTGGCGCATTTATCGCTTGGGGTTTGATTACTGCACTATTTATTCCGACTGGTTGGATTCCAAACGAAACGTTGGGTTCAATGGTTGGCCCAATGATCACTTACTTGCTACCACTACTGATTGGTTACACTGGTGGTAAGATGGTCGCTGGCGATCGCGGTGCGGTTGTGGGTGCAATCACTACAATGGGTGTGATTGTTGGTACCGACATCCCTATGTTTATGGGTGCGATGATTGTTGGTCCTCTAGGCGGTCTAGCGATTAAGAAATTCGACCAAGCGGTTGAAGGCAAAGTGAAGAGCGGCTTCGAGATGTTGGTTAACAACTTCTCTGCCGGTATCGTTGGTATGCTTTGTGCCATCCTTGCTTTCCTTGTGATTGGTCCTGCAGTGAAAGTGCTATCAACTGCGCTAGCAGCGGGTGTTGGCATGATGGTTAGCGCAGGTCTTCTGCCTCTAACTTCTATCTTTGTTGAACCTGCGAAAATTCTTTTCCTAAATAACGCAATCAACCACGGTATTTTCTCGCCACTGGGTATCCAACAAGCAGAAGAGATGGGCAAATCTATCTTCTTCTTGATTGAAGCAAACCCAGGTCCTGGTCTAGGTCTTCTACTTGCTTACATGTTCTTCGGTCGTGGCAATGCAAAAGAGTCAGCACCGGGTGCAGCGATTATCCACTTCTTCGGTGGTATCCACGAAATTTACTTCCCATACGTACTGATGAACCCACGTCTAATCATCGCTGTAATCGCGGGTGGTATGACAGGTGTGTTCACTCTAACCATGTTTGATGCAGGTCTAGTATCTCCAGCATCACCAGGTTCAATCTTCGCGATTCTACTGATGACACCTAAGTCTTCTTTCATCGGTGTGATTCTGTCAGTGATTGCCTCTGCAACCGTTACTTTCTTCGTAGCATCTCTACTAATGAAAACGTCTAAACAGGATGACGAAGAAGAATCCCTAGAAAAAGCAGCAAGCCAAATGGCGAACATGAAAGCGGCGTCTAAAGGTCAAGCTGGTGCAGCTCTAGATCTAGCGGCAGTGCGCAAAATCATCGTAGCGTGTGACGCTGGTATGGGTTCAAGCGCAATGGGCGCAAGCATGCTTCGTAAGAAAGTAGAAGCAGCAGGCCTTGGTATTGAAGTGACTAACCTAGCGATCAACAACCTACCTGATGGTGCGGACATTGTTATTACTCATAAAGACTTGACTGACCGTGCCCGTACTCACGCAGCAGATGCACACCACATTTCACTAGGTAACTTCCTAGATGGTGCTCTGTACGATGGTCTAGTTGCAGATTTAGTCAATGCACAACAAGCGGGTGCAGAGCCAAAAAAGCCTGAAGCACCAGCAAACACTAGCTCAAGCAATGAAGAAGGAACGCTTAAGCTATCAAATGAAAATATCTTCTTGGGCATGGAAGTGAAGACCAAAGAAGAAGTTATCAAGTTTGCTGGTGAGCAACTCGTAAAACTTGGTTATGTAGAACCGCAATATGTTGAAGGCATGTTGGCTCGTGAAGAGTTGGTTTCTACTTACCTAGGTGAGTCGATTGCAGTACCTCACGGCACTATTGAAGCAAAACAGTTCGTTAACAAGACAGGTATCGTGTTCTGTCAGTTCCCTGAAGGTGTTCAGTGGGGCGAGGACGAAGATGATGTCGCTAAGATGGTGATTGGTATCGCGGCGCAAGGTGATGAACACATTCAGGTTATCACGGCGATTACGAATTCACTTGATGACGACGAAGCTGTCGAATGTTTGAAGTCTACCACTAATGCAGAAGATGTCCTTCGCATCCTAAGTGGTAAGTAGCAGAAATGGTGATTATCACCTTGGCTTTGAGTCATAGCTCCTAAGTGAAACGAGACCAACAGCCCCCTTGTTGGTCTCATTTTTGATTTTTTCTTTTTCTTTTTTTAATGAGTTATTTAGGAAGACGTCTTATGAAAGCATTACATTTTGGCGCAGGTAATATCGGTCGTGGCTTTATCGGAAAACTACTCGCAGATGCAGGCATTCACGTAACATTTGCTGATGTAAACGAAACCGTAGTTAACGCTCTGATTGAACGTCAATCCTACCCGGTAAAAATTGTTGGTGAAGATGTAGTAGTCGAAGAAGTGACAAACGTTACTGCAGTAAACTCAACCAGCAGCGACATCATTGACCTTATCGCTAACGTAGAGTTGGTAACGACAGCCGTTGGCCCAACGGTACTGAAGATCATCTCTAAGTCTGTCGCACAAGGTATTGAAAAGCGCGCAGCAAATGGCAATACCGCACCACTTAACATCATCGCATGTGAAAACATGGTACGCGGCACTAGCCAGCTAAAAGCGATGATCTTCGAGCACTTATCTGAAGATGTTCAAGCATTTGCAGAGGCGAATATTGGCTTCGTTGATTCTGCAGTAGACCGAATCGTACCGCCAGCAGAAGAGGGTGAAACGGATCCTCTAGCGGTAACCGTTGAAACGTTCAGTGAGTGGATCGTTGATCAAACTCAGTTTGTCGGTGACATTCCTGCGATTAAAGGCATGGAATGCACTGATAACTTAATGGCATTCGTTGAGCGTAAACTGTTCACGCTTAACACAGGGCACCTGATCACAGCTTACCTTGGTGTACTAGCTGGTCACGAAACCATTAAAGACTCTATTGAAGATGCAGCGATTCTAGCGGATGTGACTGCGGCCATGCAGGAAAGTGGTGAAGTATTGATCCGTCGTTACGGTTTTGATGCAGATGCGCATGCGGCTTACATTCAAAAAATTCTGGGTCGTTTTGCAAACCCATATTTACGCGATGAAGTGGATCGTGTTGGTCGTCAGCCAATCCGTAAGTTAAGCCCACAAGATCGCTTGATTAAGCCTCTTAACGGTACGCTAGAATATGGATTGCCAAATAGTTACCTACTAAAAGGTATCGCAGCAGCATTCCTTTACAAAAACGACGATGACCCACAAGCGGTTGAGCTTCAAGCTATGTTTGCGCAGCAAGGATTTGAAAAAACACTGGCTCATTATTCGGAGCTGAATGTTGATTCAGAAATTGTTACACTAGCGCACGAAGCGTATTTAGCGCTCAAATGATTCAAGCTGTTGGTGCCACGCAAGTGGCACCCTTTGTTTTAAGAGATGTTATGCCACTGCACCCGCCCAATGAAACTGAACTATTAGAAGCTCTGTCCGAAGCAAAGGACGCGAGTGAGTGTCTTATGGCCGCATATGATGCTATAGACGACACTCTCGATACCCTTATCAATAGTATTTTTCATAAAGACGACTACGCAGTGAAGTATGTTGTTGATCCCCTTCTTACCAGTGATGGTCCTTTAGGCGACATTCTTGTTCGCGCCAAACTGCTTCTTGGTCTTGGCGTAATTTCTAAAGAAGTGTTCGATGACATCGATATTTTTGTCACCTTGAGAGAGTGGACAAAACACCAAGAAAACAAGGTCAGCTTTACTGAAGTCGATGTTTTGTTCGAGCTCAATAAAATCAGTGCCATTCAAAAGATGATGCCCATTGAGTACGACGACAGTATGACCAAAGGTCTTGATGCAGTGATGCTAGACATGTTTTTAGAGCGTCATTATCAGCGAGTGAAGTCCACGATAATCCTCGCAATCACCGAAATGGTAGAGACCCTCTGTAGGGACAACCCACTTGTCTGATTGATAATCGCCCCAATGCTTAATCCGCTTGGGGCTTTTTTGTATCTCCTTTCTTATCCTTCGCATTGATTTCTATCTATCCTCCCCATTAAGTTTCGAAACGAAACTTTTCTGTTTAAATAAACGCCAGTTAAACCGTGTCTTAGAAATAATACAGTCAAATTCTTGCGGTATATCTTACGTTGTGAAATAATTTTTGCATCGATTAAGTTTTGAAGCGAAAGTTAAAGTGAGAAAACGTAATACTCAAGTTCGACGTCATTCCATTGCCCAGCTTGTACAAGAGCGTGGTGAAGTCAGTGTTGAAGAGTTGTCTGCTCTGTTTGATACGTCTGAGGTGACGATTCGAAAAGATCTTACTTCGCTTGAAAAAAACGGTCAGCTACTGCGTCGCTATGGCGGTGCGGTTTCGCTTCCACAAGAGGCGGTCGACGAAGTGCTCAATGAATCGGTCGCTACCTCAGAAACGAAAGATAACATCGCTGAAGCCGCTGTCGCTTTGATTAACGATCACTACCGCATTGTGATCGACTGTGGTAGCACAACAGGCGCCTTGGTTTCTCGCTTGGGGAATAAGAAAGGTTTGGTTGTGATGACCAACTCACTTTCTCTTGCTAATGCGATTAATGAATTGGAAAACGAACCTACGCTGCTGATGACAGGCGGTACTTGGGATGCGCATTCCGAGTCTTTCCAAGGCAAAGTCGCCGAATCCGTTCTGCGTTCTTACGATTTTGACCAGTTGTTTATCGGTGCAGATGGCGTCGACTTAGCTCGCGGCACAACGACGTTTAATGAGTTAATTGGCCTAAGTAATGTGATGGCCGAAGTCGCTCGCGAAGTCGTCGTCATGATTGAATCCGAGAAAATTGGCCGAAAAATTCCTAATCTAGAATTAGCGTGGGATGTCATTGATGTGCTGGTGACCGATCAAGGCTTAACAAAAGAGCAAAAAGCTCAAATTGAATCCAATGGCGTGAAGGTGATTTGCGCTTAAATAATTTATCCCTCTTCTATTGACTTGCTTGCACTCATAGAGGGAAACAGAAACTTAAAAATTAATGGAGAGTTGATATGTGTGGAATCGTAGGTGCGGTAGCACAACGTGACGTAGCGGAAATTTTGGTAGAGGGTCTACGCCGTCTGGAGTACCGTGGATATGATTCAGCGGGTGTAGCCGTTGTTGATGCGGATTTAGAGCTTAAGCGCGTTCGTCGCCTCGGTAAGGTACAAGAGCTTGCTGATGCAGTCGATTCACAAGATGTAACTGGCGGTACAGGTATTGCACACACTCGCTGGGCGACGCACGGTGAACCTTCTGAAGCGAACGCTCACCCACACGTATCTGGTGATATTGCGGTTGTACACAATGGCATCATCGAAAACCACGAAGAACTGCGTGCCTTGCTTCAAGAGCGCGGTTACGTGTTCCAATCTCAAACCGATACAGAAGTTATCGCTCACTTAGTTGAGTGGGAACGTCGCACAACAGAAACTCTGGTTGAAGCGCTACAAAAAACAGCCGCCCAGCTAGACGGTGCTTACGGTACAGTAGTTGTTGACCGTAAAGACCCAAGCCGTATCGTTGCCGCTCGTTCTGGTAGCCCAATCGTTATCGGTTTTGGTGTTGGTGAAAACTTCCTGGCTTCTGACCAGCTTGCGCTTCTTAGCGTGACTCGTCGCTTCATGTACCTAGAAGAAGGCGATGTAGCTGAGATCACTCGCCGTGAAGTTAAGGTTCTTGATGTTGAAGGTAATCCAGTTGAGCGTGAAATCACCGAATCGAATGCTGAACATGATGCAGGTGATAAAGGCCAATATCGTCACTTCATGCAAAAAGAAATCTACGAGCAGCCGCGTGCACTAATCAACACAATGGAAGGTCGTATCACGGATAAAGCGGTAGTGACGGAAGCGATCGGTGTGAACGCGGTTGATATCCTTAAGAAGGTAGAGCACGTTCAAATCATCGCTTGTGGTACTTCATACAACTCAGGTATGGCAGCTCGCTACTGGTTTGAGTCGATGGCTGGTGTGAGCTGCGACGTAGAAATCGCTTCTG
Source organism: Vibrio sp. DNB22_10_4 (assembly GCF_052879755.1). Lineage (NCBI taxonomy): Bacteria > Pseudomonadati > Pseudomonadota > Gammaproteobacteria > Vibrionales > Vibrionaceae > Vibrio > Vibrio sp. DNB22_10_4. Next base: position 463,703 of record NZ_JBNNXW010000001.1, read on the forward strand.
AGTTCCGCTACCGCGACTTCGTTGTACGTCCAAACAGCTTACTTGTGACTCTGTCACAGTCGGGTGAAACAGCAGATACTCTAGCAGCACTTCGTCTTGCGAAAGAGAAAGGCTACATGTCTGCAATGACCATTTGTAACGTAGCGGGCTCTTCTTTAGTTCGTGAATCTGACTTTGCATTCATGACTCGTGCAGGGACAGAAATCGGTGTTGCTTCAACCAAAGCCTTCACCACCCAGCTAGCCGCGATGCTAATGATGGTGGTGTCTATTGCTCGCCTTCAAGATCGCATGACAGAAGAGCGCGAAGCAGAAATCGTGAAATCACTGCACGAACTGCCTGCAAACATCGAGAAAGCGTTGGCGTTCGACAAAGAGATCGAAGCACTAGCAACAGACTTCGCTGATAAGCACCACACACTATTCTTGGGCCGTGGCGAGTACTACCCAATAGCAATGGAAGCGTCTCTAAAACTTAAAGAGATCTCTTACATCCACGCCGAAGCATACGCAGCAGGTGAGCTGAAGCACGGTCCTCTAGCGCTTATCGATGCGGACATGCCAGTCGTTGTTGTAGCACCAACTAACGATCTGCTAGAGAAGCTTAAGTCGAACATTGAAGAAGTACGCGCACGTGGCGGTCTACTGTATGTATTCGCAGACGAGAAAGCAGGTTTCGAAGGCGATGAGAACATGAAGATCATCCAAATGCCTCATGTCGACGACATCATTGCTCCGATCTACTACACAGTGCCGATGCAACTGCTGTCTTACCACGTAGCATTGATCAAAGGTACTGATGTTGACCAACCTCGTAACCTAGCGAAAGCGGTAACGGTTGAGTAATGACTCTTAATGTCGGAAGGCGGACATTAAAGATTAGAACTCGATAATAGAGTTTTAAAGTGTCTTACTAAAGTGGCAGCGTTCTCACCGAGGCGCTGCCATTTTTATATTTAGAAATTCCTGATCAAATTATAGTAAACGCTCATTTAGGCGTAGTGTGGCTTGGCTAGTTACTTAGCCTGATCACAAAAAAGAAAAAGAATATTAAGTAACTTATAAATATTATACAGGCGGGTAAATACTTCATTATCACTCCTCAGGTTTGTCAGTTAATTATGAATAGAGTGCGGAGTATTGAATAGGAATTAGAGAAATTCATTATTGAAAGAGATGTAAACAAATTTGAATTACTGTAATTCATCGTCAGTTTGATTTTTAGAGCGAATAATAGCCGCACTTAACCAATGTTGGTTTGCACGTTCAATCTGGAGTCACGATGAAAAAGAAATTATTGCGCACACTTATCCCTACGTTGTTTTTGGGCTTATCCACTGGCACAGCTCTTGCGTCTATCACTATGAATGAGCGAACAATGCCGACTCCAGTGGGAGTTTCGTCAGAGTTTGCTCAAATTTTAGAGAACAGAACGGTTCCAGCCCCATTGCCAGTGCCGACTAACACAGAAGAGTGGTTAACGCTGCAAACTCAGTTTGATGCGCCAGGAATCGAAGTTACCCGTAAAGCGCTAGAGCGTTCGGGTGTTACTTATGAAACAAAACAAATTGCAGGTGTTGATACATTCTTAGTGACTCCAAAGAATGTCGCACCAGAGTACAAAGATAAATGGTTAGTTCACATTCATGGTGGGGCATTCGTTTTCGGTGGTGGAGAGTCTGCGTTGCGTGAAGCGATATGGGTTGCAAATGGGCTTGGAGCACAGGTAATTTCTATTGATTATCGCCAACCACCTTTACACCCATTCCCCGCTGCAGTAGATGATGCAGTAGCCGTTTGGAAAGAATTGATTAAGACTCAGTCGCCAGAGTCAACGGCGATGTTTGGGACATCGGCTGGCGGTAATTTGACCCTCGCCACCACCCTTAAACTTCAAGAGTTAGGGCTTCCAATACCAGGTGCTTTGTTTGCAGGAACGCCTGCTGTGGATTTGAAAGAAACATCGGATTCTTGGTTAACGCTTCAAGGACTTGATCCTCTTGGTCAGCGAGCTGGGATGATTGATGGAACATTTGAACTTTATGCTGGCGGGGAGCCTTTAGATAACCCAATTATTTCGCCGATCTATGCCGAGATTGATGAGTATCCACCAACGATATTCATCTCGGGTACTCGTGACCTTTTGCTCAGCGACACGGTTCGAATGCATCGCCATCTACGTAGCGCAAATGTAGAAACCGATCTTCATATCTATGATGGGCAATCCCATGGCGATTATATGAATAGCCTTTTATTTGACATGCCAGAGTCAGATGACGCACTTAATGAACTCAGGAAGTTTTTTAATCAGCACATCAATTATTAGGGTCTGTTGATCTTTCGCCGACAATTATTCACAGGGATGTGGCTTCTCATTTTAGGAGGCTGTGATGACCAATATATTCGCTTCTGTTTTCAGATGCATCATTACGTTATTGCATGCAAGCTACCATTATTCTCAGCATCAATCCTTATCTGATCATACATATTCAATAGCTCCGATGATGGAATTATCCGAACAGACTATCAGGAGAAAAGGGTGACTAGAGTTCTATTCAAAACACTACTTGGGTTGTACTTAGCGATATTCAGTGCATTAGTGGTTTCAAGTACAACCCTTGAGCTATCTGGTACCTCTAGTCCTAACCAAACGCTAGCCAGCTTCATGCGAAACTCAAGCATTGTCATTGAGCACTGGCAGCAAGAGTCTCTACATTCAAAAGAAGCCCAATACGCCTATTCCCAAGTTCAACGAACCATGGATCTTTCTATGGTGCCAAATCGCAGTAGAACCGTTGTAGTGATGGAAAAAGTGATTTTGCTAAGAGAGCTACTGGATAGAATAGAGCAAGAGACGCTTCAACGCGCCCCTAATCTTGAACAAGTCGAAGAACAAGGTATTGAACACTGGCGTTTTGGAAATACGGAAATCGTCATTTCACGTCAGATGGAAGGGGAGCGTAGGGATCAGTTTCTGTTTAGTTCTAATACTATTCAAAGCTTAGCTCGTTGGTATCGGACGATGTCAGCGTCGCCCTATTATGTAGAAAAGCGCCCCGATTATTATCAGGAGTTTCTGATTAGCCCTGGACCGCTTTTCTCCAAGCAGCTCATCCAATCTTTACCCCAGTCGTTTAATAGGCTCCATGGCTCTTTGCCCTTATGGCAATGGTTTGCGCTTGCTGGAACACTCATCCTGTGCCGATTGCTAATAAAGGTCAGTTTTCATATAGGGGATCGTTGGAACTTGCGCTGGGAGAGCAGAGGGCTTAAGTGGCGGACGGGCAGATTGTTCTCGCTCGTCGGTGTTGTGAACTTATTATTTATTGCGAGATGGATCATTGACGATGGTGTTTGGATTACAGGGGGTGTTTACCAACTGTTCACCACGGCGTTTTTGCTTGCTCAGTTTTTCTTTGTATCATGGTTGATCATGGCGATTTTTAACTATTTCGCCGACATATACGCGTTTAAAAAGCATAAAGGAAAGCATGTTGATTCATCATTGATCACAGTACTCGCTCGCATTTTTGGCGGCCTTACCATTGTTATTCTTGGCATTTATGTAATTGAGTTTATGGGTTTTTCTATCTCTCCAATTCTTGCTGGTTTAGGTGTTGGTGGCTTGGCCGTAGCGTTAGCGATTCGTCCTATATTGGAAAACGTTATTAATGGTTTAACCCTATATGCGGATGGCGGGGTGAAGCTTGGAGAATTTTGTCGCTATGGGGATAAACTTGGCACTATTGAGAGCATTGGCTTGCGGTCGACTCGTGTTCGGACGCTAGAGCGTTCTTTGATTACTATCCCTAATTCTGAGTTTGCCAATATGGAAATTGATAACTTGGAGCGAAGAGATAAAAGACGCATGGAGCATGTCATTCGACTTCGTTCAGAAACAACACTCGAGCAACTGAGGGTGCTCATTGTCAGTATTCGCCGCTTATTATTACAGCACCCTATGATAGAAGAAGAACCAGTGCGAGTTCGATTGATGGGAGTAGGGGAATACTCTATTAATATCAATATGATGGCTTATATCAGTTGTCGTGATCATGAGGAATTCATGGCGGTGCAAGAAGACATTTTGTTTTCTATGCTAACTCAGGTTGAAAGTGTTGGCGCGAAGATTGCCCATTCTACGCAGTATCAGTTGTTCGATAAGGTATCGGCAGACAATCAAGAACAAAAAAGGAAAGCGGAGCAGGTGGTTGCCCAATGGCATGAAGACCAAGCTTTCCCGTTTCCTGATTTTAGTTACGAGTACAAGTATGAGATTAAAAATACCATTATGTACCCGTCGGCAACGTCTGCCGTGCGCCCGAACTCTAGTTAATGTTGTTTAAGACATTCTTTACCTAAAGTGAACATTGGAGCGTTTTAAGTACGATAGCTGATAGCAAATAGTCAGGACGGATGGACTTGCTCACTAGCGCTCATCAGGTAGAACTACGCTATCAAAGAAACTTTGCATGGTTTGATGCAATAACTGGTGGAGCGGGAAACCCCTTTTAGATTGCAGGTAACCTCCAACAATTCCGATCTGGCGCAGCTCTTTAGGTAACTTAGGAAGTGGGTAACAACTAAGTTCCGGTTCGCTATCGGTCATAATACTGCTACCAAAAGAGATAGCATCAGTGTTTTTAAGTTTACTCAGTAAAACCGTGACACTGTGCGTCGAAAGAGCAATGTTTGCCTTGTATCCTTTTGAAATATATACATCTTCTACTGGTGCTCTCTTGGCGTTTATACCGTCAATCAAGATCCTAGTCAGTGGTAAATGATGGATGTCTTCCCATTGACTACTTTTTTGTAACACTGGGTGATCTTTGCGTGCTATCAAACATAATTTCACGTCCTGAAGTTTATGTAAGTAGATATCTTGTGGGAGAGGAATACCGGTAAGTTGTAATAGATAGTCCACTTGACCATTTAACATATCAGCAAGGTTTTTATCTTGCCAATACACAAGTTTAAAACTTGCCTTAGGTAATGCCTTCTGTAGATTTGCAAAAATACGGTCCCCAAATAATTCGAGCAAAAATATGTTCAAGGCTATAGTGATTTCGCCGGTAAACTGGTCGGGGTCAAAGTTGTGATATGACTCAACGACCTTAATGAGAGGGGAGTACATCTCATCCGCTGCTTCGGCGAGTTTCTCTGCGAGTTCCGAAGGCTCAACACCGTGCGCTTTTCGGAGAAAAAGCTGGTCACCAAAGGTTTCTCTTAACTTTGCCATCCCTCTGCTAACACTTGTTTGAGATATACCAAGTCTGTCAGCGGCAGCATGAGTATTACGAGTTTCGACAACCGCCTTGAGTAACTTGAGCAGATTTAAATCTAGGTCTTGCAGTTCTTTCATGGGTTACCTTTTCGCAATGATAATAGGTGGCATTTTTTAAGAATAAGGGCAATTTCTAATTTTTCAATAGGTTATGGCTGGTATGTACTACGAGTAATTGACAAGGCTCACAAAGATATGGCATGAAATTGTGACTAGTATCGCTTAGCGTTGGATATGTTGATTTTAAGTATGGGTACTTACTAGAAACAAACCGAACATTAGTACTTTGAACCCCTAATTTGAATTTCTCTAATTCATCGAAAACATCGACCATAAAACTTAAAGTAGCTCTATTCAATAATATACAGGCGATGGATTGCTCACTGTTTCATGGATGAATTACACATAGAGTAATACATCCATGAAAAAAGTAGCCACTATCGCAGTAATTTTAACAACGTTATCTTCAACATCGGTTCTAGCAAATAAAAATATCGACTTCTCAAATCCGTATGAATTGTACAATGGCCTTGCTGTTGGGTACGGCAGTAATGACTTTGACGTAAGTGCGCAATTTGCTAGCCAGGTGAATAACCGTTGGAATCTACTAGGTACGTATCATAGTGACGAAAACTTTGACAATCACGATCTAAGACTTAATGTTATCGATGGCACTGGTGTGGGCTATTTTGTTGGTTATAACTATGATTCGAACTTCGACAATAGAGACATCCGAGCGAATACGGGCGAAATTGGTGTGCATGTAAACGTACAACTCAACAATGAGGTTCGTCTAATTCCAGAGTTAGCCTTTGGGTCATTTGAGCATCAATACATGTCGAACAGAACATACTTTACTCAGTTGTCTTTAAGTATGGTTTACAACACAATTAACAACGTTTGGTTTAGCGTTACACCTGATTATACCTACAGCGTCAATGACCTTAAGGAGGACAATGGTCATCGCTCCAGCTTCAGATACTGGGATCTTATCGCGGATGCGGGCTATAAGATTAATAACAACCAGAGTTTGGTTTACACCTACAAATACGACAAAGGGGACCATCTTTCTCTTGTCTCATACCGACTTGGTTTCTAGCCTATCATTAGCAAAGACAAATTTTAGCCCGCTCAATGCGGGCTTACTCATGCCATCCGACTAACGACTATGAATGAAGGGCATTTTTGCTTTCATTCAATAATGGTCACGTCCTCAGCCTAAAAGCACTATAGAAGCGTATTAAGTTCGACAACAATCTCTTGAATACCAAGCGTAAAGAACTGCACACCCATACAGATCAATAGAAAGCCCATGATGCGAGTAAATGCATTGATGCCATTTTGACCTAATGCTTTGAGCAAAGGGTACGCCATGGTTAATGTGAACGTTGCTATCATTGCGACGATGGCAAGTCCTGTCACAACACCTCCATAGACACTCGTCATGCTTGTGTGATTTTCGTACGTAGCAATTTGAGCGGCCAAGCTGATGATAACCGCCATCGAACCAGGACCACAGAGTGAAGGAATGGTCAAAGGTACGAGGGCGATAGAATCTTGCCCTAAGGGTGTAGAAGTACTTTCAACTCGTGGGAACAGCATATTAAACCCTATCGCAACGATAATAATGCCACCGCCTAAGCGCAGACTAGGAATGGAAATACTAAAGAGTTCGAGTACAGAGGCGCCGATAAAGAACGTAATACACAGGGCAATAAACAGATAGAGCCCTGTAGCTTTGGCTTGAGAGACGATGTAACTTTTATCTCGACCTTTACTGAGACCGAGTAGAACGGCAGCAGCAGCGGGTGGATTCATTATCGGTAACAAACCGATAATGGTGAGTGTCATGTAGGTGAGTAGTGTTTCTAAAAGCATAAGAGTTTCCGTGTTGTGGTGAGAGAAAAAGTAAAATCACAGTAAAAAAACATGTGCGAAATAAAGAACACTAAAGAATGAAATGGCATCGGTTAAAGTAGTCAGTACCGGGCTTGATAACATTGCAGGGTCAAAGTTGAGCCGCTTGAGTAACAGAGGCAATGTGCCACCAATCATGACTGCAAGGGTGGAAGATAGTGTGTACGCGATGGCGATGATCACTGGCAATCCAGCGTGTTCTCCGCCAAGTGTTAGAAACGAGAGAAGAGCCAGGACGCCACCAATGAGCATTCCATTGAGCGCGCCAATGGGGAGCTCTTTCGCCACCACATATAACAGATCTTTGGCTGAGATCTGCCCTAAGGATAATTCACGTATAGACACTGCTACGGATTGATTCCCAGCGGCACCGGAAAGGTTGGCGACAAGTGGCAACACCGCTGCTAGGACGGCAATTTGCTCTATGATGGGCTCGTATACAGCAATAATTGAAATTGCAATATAACTTAATGCAACCGAAGGCATTAAAAAAGTGAGTCGGCGTAGGTTGCGTTTGAGTACTGGCATAGTGCGAGATTCATCGCCGCCGAACACACCAGATTGTTCGAGCATTTGCTGCTTCGAACGTTGATATAAAGCTTCGTTAAGGTGTTTAAAGCCAACAATACCAATTTGGAAACCTTGATCATCAACGACGGGTATCACCGGGTGCAACGTTGTATCGAGCGTACTTTTAATCGTATTTAGATCAGTGGTAGGGGCGATGGTTGGCAGTGTGGCATCAATGTACTCCTTTAGTAATACACCACGTGGTAGCAAAAACACATCGCGTATTTTAAGTCCGCCTAAATAATTGCCTTCCGAGTCGTGTAAGTAAACGTAGCGCCACTCTAGTCGATCCAAACCGTGTTCTTCTGTACCTAGTATTGCGCTCAAACTGTCGGCGGTAGCCTCTGCTGGCAGTTTGAGCACTTCGCTCTTGCAAATACCTCCCGCTGAGTTTTGTGGGTACCTCAAGGCGGCACGCTCTTCGTCTTCCCATACTGAAGGTAGGGCAAGTTTGAGTTGTTTTGTTAGTTCGCTGGGCAGTTCATTGAGTAGTAACCGACGATCTGCGGAATGCAGATACTCAAACAACACAATGCTGGTGGTTTCAGGTAACTGGCTGAACAACCACAGAAGCTCAGGATCTGATAAGTGATCCAGTAAGTTAGCAGCAAGGTTTGAGTTTACTTCGCTTAGTAGAGTCCAAGTAGCGATACGCTGCGGGTAAGAGAGATTCCTTAACACAGAAGGCAGATCGGAAGGTTCCGCCCCTAGAATGGCTTTGTTCAGCCGTTTCGCGTTTTTGGGTATAAAGCATCCGATTATTTCTAAGTACAGATTCTCCGCACCTTCTGACGAAAAAGCCAAGGTAATTAATGTCATATTTTAGGCCTTTGACAATGAGTTAAATGTGATTGACGCTTGGTTTAATTAGACGTTTGTAGCGGTCGCTTTTTGGCCGCAAGTCTAATGAAAAGTGCAATGAATGCAGCGATCATCAGAATGAAACTGCCCATTAAAAACCACTTTGTAATGAACTCTTGATATTGAGAGACAAAAGGGTGTCGCATCACCCATTTCCCCAACAGTAATAGACTGAAAACCCATGTAATCGAACTAGTGAAGCTGACAATGAGTGTTCTTATGACGCTGAGCTGGGCTACACCCATGAGCATCGGGGTCAGTACACGAACAAATGGGATAAATCGTGATACGAACAGGGATAGAAATCCGAATCGATTTAATAGCTTTTTGGCTTTGGGTAACGATCCATCTGGAAGTGTTTGTTCAGCTTTTCGCATGAACTGAGTGTTGTGCAACCAACGTCCTTGAAAGTACGCGATAATGCTGCCTGAAAACGAAGCACAGGTGAGAAGTATTAGAGCACTTGAAAAGTCAATTGCCCCCAAACCCACCATGCCCCCAACAAATAACACTAAACCATCACCAGGCAGGGGTAAAAATACAAAACTCGATTCAAGGAAAAGTACAACACCAAGCAAAAGCAATAAGACGTGCAGTGAGTTCAATTCAAGCAAAGCATCAAAGTCTTGCAGCCAAATTGCGGAAATTATCTCTTGCATGGAAACTCCAAGTTAACGTGGGTGCTGGCTATGGAACGCCAGAACCCACAAAGTGTTTTAATCAAACATTAAGATGATGTAGGCAAAGAATAGAATGAGATGGGTCGCTCCATTGAGCGAGTTGGTTCGTCCGCTACTAAAGCTGACACTTGTCATTAATAGCGTTGCACCCAATAACACCATTTCAGCGGGAGCTAGTCCGAGTTGAATGGGTTCATTCATGACTCCGGAAATAAGCAGAACTGCAGGAACGGTGAGTGCTATCGTAGCGAGAACCGAGCCAAAGAAGAGGTTCATCGCACGCTGTAATTGATTAGTCACGGCCGCTTTAATCGCACCAACGGCCTCGGGAGCGAGAATGATCAAGGCTACGATCAATCCACCTAGCGCTGCAGGCGCCCCCATTTCTGTTATGCCATCGTTAATCGGGATGGCCAGACTTTTTGCGAGCAGAATGACGACTCCCAAATAGCTCACCAGCATAATGGTATGGAATATATTGCTATGTAGAGGACCGTGATGTTCATGATGATCTTCATTGTCACCGTCAATGAAGTAATCGGTATGACTGCGTGTTTGAATAAATAGGAATACCGCATATAAGGCGATTGAAGCGAGTACCAATGTCCAAGTTAGGCTGGTCGACATATTACCCAGCGCATCCATTGTGGTGAAATTAGGCAGAACCAAACACAGTAAGGCGAGTGGAATAATGGCGACCAAATAGGCTTTTATTCCATCAAGGTTGTAGGTTTGGGTATGATATTTCATCCCACCGATTAATAAGGTGATACCGACAAAGCCATTAAGGACTGCCATCACAACCGCGAACATGGTGTCGCGCGCTAAGAAGGGGTTAGATTCCCCGGTCAACATAACGGATGAGACCATAATGACTTCGAGCAAAACAACTGACAGCGTCAATATAAGTGTACCGTATGGGTCACCCAGCTTTATCGCCAGAGCATCTGAGTGACGAACAACGGAAAAAATCGCGCTCATTACCGCGTAAAACAGCACCGCGGTAATCGATATATAGGCGAATTGAGAGAGTTCTCCAGTGAGTAAGTTATCACCGACCAGTTTGAAAAACAGAACGGCAACAATACCAAGCGGCAGCTTGTATTCTTGTTTGAGTGCGTTGAGCATGTTGAGCCTTTATTGAGTAACCGAAGGCTCGCTAATATCCTTTAACGAGGTTAAATCGGATGAAGGCTGCAATTTCCTGTGCAGCAAACGGTTCGTTTCAAGTTATGTGCTTAAGCTTTTGCATAAATAACAATAGGTGCTGGGCTACGCGCCTAACTACTTGGCTAACTTAATGTTTGCAGGTGACCCAGACTATGAATTAGAGAAATTCTTTGTTGCTATCACACGACCGAAAGTCGCTTAGCAGTGTTTTACATTCGCAATGCACTAAGGCATGCGTTCAAGGGATTCTGGTTCTTCAGGTTTATAGTGGTTGGGTTGTAATCCCACATGAGTTGGCAAGAGTGTGCCAATAGAGATAGAAGACCAGGTTCCACTGAAAATACCTACGCACAGTGCGATAGCAAACCCTTCTAAGGCACTTCCCCCGAGTAACCATAATGCAGAGACGGTGACTAAGGTGGTACCTGATGTGACGAGTGTTCTTGATAACGTTGATGCTATTGACTGATCGAGAAGGGCGTCGGTTTTACCGTCTGGTTCTGCGCGAAACACCTCGCGGATTCGATCTGAAATTATGATGGAGTCATTGAGGGAGTAGCCCATTACCGCTAGCAAAGCGGCGAACACAGTTAGGTTGAATTCGATTTGAGTCACTGCAAATAGTCCGAGTACAATGACAACGTCGTATAGCAATGCTGCAATCGAGCCTAACGCTAATCGCCATTCAAATCGGTAGCTCAAGTACAGCAAGGTAAGAACGAAGCAGGCTAATATGGCCAATCCGCCTTGTTCTACCATTTCTAAACCAACCTGAGGGCCAATCACGCTGCTGTTGGTAATATGAAAATGACTGTCTACTGGCGACAATGCTTGGTTCAGTACTTCTCTCAAATCGAGATTCGTATCATTGAAACGCAACTGCCAATGTCCTTCACTGCCCGCAGCCGTCACTTGAACGTCTTGGTTCAGTGCCAAGTCGAGATGAGATTTAAGATCAACTTGAGATACGTCTGATTTTGTTTGTATATCGGCAACAACACCTCCCGTAAAATCGAGCCCCCAATTAAATCCCCTTGAAGCGATAGAAATAATAGAAAGTGTCAATAGAATCAGAGATATCATCGTCATCAATTGACGTATTTTGGTGACGTTAATTGATTTGGTCATTACAGTTTTACCTCATGTGAGGTGTCTCTTCCCCACAAATAATTAATAATAATTCGAGATGCAAATACGCCGGTAAACAAGCTAGTTAATAGCCCTAGTCCAAGTGTGATAGCAAAGCCTTGAATCGGACCGTTACCTATTGCATACAAGGCGATGGCGACGATCATGGTGGTGAGATTGGCATCAAAAATTGAAGAGAAAGCACTATCGAAGCCTCGCTCTATGGCTTGTGAAAAATTTCTCCCTTCGCGCATTTTGTCTTTGATGCGTTCAAAAATGAGTACGTTGGTATCGACAGCCATTCCCACCGTTAGCACGAGGCCTGCGATACCCGGAAGGGTGAGTACGGCTCCTGGAATAAGAGCCAAAAGACCAAATAGACAGATTAAATTAATAGTGAGTGCAGCATTCGCAACCCAGCCAAGTCGTCGATACCAGCAGGCGATAAACACCAAAGTAAAGCCTAGACCCAAGGCGAGGGCGGCAAAGCCATTTTTGACATTCTCAGCGCCCAGAGTGGGCCCTATTGTGCGTTCTTCAACAATGGTGACGGGAGCGGTGAGCGACCCGGCTCTCAGTAGAAGGGCAAGATTCTGAGCGTCAGGCATTGACCCTACGCCGGTAATCCGAAAGCGATTGCCAAGTGTGGATTGAATCGTTGCAACACTGATGACTTCGCTTTGTTGAATAGACTGCCCTTCCTCCGATTGCATGTACTCGCTGTACAGCGTTGCCATCGGGTTTCCGATATTGTTTCGCGAATGATTGGCCATTAGCCGTCCCCCAGTGCTATCAAGAGTGATGTTAACTTCGGGGGTGCCCATGTCTCCTAGGTTGGCACGAGCATCGATAATATGCTCGCCCCCTAAGATACTATTTCTATGAAGAATTACGGGTCTACCATCTTGGTCATTGATGGATTTTGTTCGCACGCTGGCATCGGACTCTACATGGTAGAAAGCTAATGATGCGGTAGCGCCAATAATGTTTTTTGCTGATGTTGGATCTTGTACACCTGGTAGTTCGATGCGAATTCGATGTTCACCTTGACGTTGTACTGCTGCTTCTGTGATCCCTAGTTCTTCTATACGACCTCTCATTGTTTGAAGATTTTGCGTCACGGTCAAAGTTCGAATCGCCCGTCTTTCCTCTTCGTCCATTGAGATAGCTAAGCGACTTCCGGATTGGCTCATCGTCCAATTTGGATACTGTGATCTTAGGTAAGCGCGAATATCGCCAAGGTGTGCGTCACCATATTGAGAGAGTACGACGTCACCATTGACTACACGACCACGTACGCGAAACTCTTGACGAAGGTCGTTAATAATCGATTGTGCGTGAGCGTTGAAAACGGGGACTAGGTCGACTTCCAAGAGAAATTGCACGCCACCACGAAGATCTAACCCCAACTTAATGGGTTTAAAGCCTAGCGAGATTAACCAAGAAGGAGCGGAAGGCTCTAGTGTAAGAGCAACGGTCTCCGACGAATGAATGAACTCTGTCATCAAAGCTTGTGCGGCGGCTTGCTGTCCGTTTGAGCCAAATGTCACCACCAACATATCGTTATTTTCGGTGACGCTGTGCACATCAATATTGTTGCTCGCTAGGTAACGATAGACTTCATCTGCGCGTGCCGGGTCGGTTTGGTTTGAAATGTGCAAAGCTTCTCGTTCACCGAAAGCTGAGGGTAGGGCGCTGAGCAGCATTAGTGCGACAGACACTACAAGAATCATGACCTTCCATTTAGCTGAATAATTTACGGTTGTGATTGAGCGCTTTAACTTCATTTTAGTTACATCTTATTAATTAACTCACACCACTAAAGCCAGACTAATCTCCAAAGTTGCATGCTAATAAGCTCAGTACGTTATAAGCAGTTACACAAGCATTTGGATAGAGAAATACAGCCACTCAGCATGTATGAGTTGAAACTAAGGGTTTTGAAGGTTATCGAGGATGCTTTTGGCTTCAACAATAAACCCAACTATTGGTTACCGAGCAATGTTAGTTCTTGAGCTTCATTACCACTATGGGTTAGAGAAATTCATATTTGGTTCGGGTTAATTGTTCATATATGAATTTCTCTAATTCCTCGCGGTAGATCGATTCGTGGAAAATAATGGAGGCTGAATTATCAAGCGGAGCTAGTCTAAGTGGATTGCACAATATATTTAAATGACCGTAAATATAGGTTTTTCGACATTGGCGAAGGGAAATGTACCTTAGTGCTGTGCTATTCGATGAACGTAGAGTCTCTTTATCAGCACCTTAGCAAACAGTTCTTTGGTTTAGAACGAATGATAATCATCGATATATCGACATGTTGGAATGGTGAAATAGACTCGCTGGACGACATTCAACGTGATGAACTATTTGGCGATATAAGGCTATTGGCAGATATTTATTGGCTTGAAGACTATGAAATTAAAATAGTTCAAGGCTTGGAGTTTTCTCCACCAATTTAGTTTGACGGAACTACTAGTTAGAAACAATGAAACAATCGATATAAAAACAAATTGATCAGAACGAAGAGGAAATATGAAAAAACTGACGACTATTATGGCGCTGGTCTCTGGGTTGGCTTTCAATGGGGTGGTGCACTCAACTGAACGTGTGGAATTGACGGATGAACAGATGGACAATCTGGTCATGCGATCGTATCCCTACGTGGCTATGTTTAATGTGAACAACAAGTTCGCCCTCGACAAAAGTAATCCTTTAAATACCGGTGGCTACAACCAATACCGCGCCAATACAGAACTGGCTGATCATACCTTGAAAGCCATCGCGCGACCAAATAACGATACATTCTACGGAGTTGCTTTGGTCGACGTTACTGAAAAGCCGATAGTGATGGAATTTCCCGCGTTCGATTCTAATTACGTTTCATTGATGGTCACGGGCTATGATCACTACGTCAATGTGCCAATGTCGGTCTCACAAGGTGATTTTCGTGAACCCTCCACCATCCTATTCTATAGCGAACGCACTCCAGGCTACGATGGTACGCCAATCGAAGGTGTGGATCAGGTCTTCGAGGTTTCTGGTGACTTTGTCAGCGCAGTATTGCGTGTCATGCCACATGTGGTGGAATCTGAGCGCTTAGAATCAAACCGCGCAGCTTTGAATAACGTCAATCTTGTCACCCTACCTGAGTTTTTAAGTGAGCCGAGTGCAGATTTAGAGCCTTTAAATGCGGTCAAACCTAAAGTCGTCAATAGTAGCTTGAGTATTGGAGAAGATTTAGCTCGCTTCCCTGAATTTGGCTCTGACTTCGAGATATTTGAAGAACGTTTTGTTGAGGTCATGCAATTTGTGGTCAACCACACTACTTTCGATGCCGATAATTCGACTGATCAAGCACTTCTCCAGTCTCTGACCCCTTTAGGCATCAAACCGGGTCAAGCCTATAACCCAGAAGATTCTGCAGACATCGACGGTGCAGCGCTGCGCAAAGCGGCGCAGCGTTTTGCAGCCGCGAGTTGGGCAAAAATGGGCGCTCCCGACTACCTTGCAGTCAATACTAGCAATGTCTTCATGCCTAAGGGTGAAATAAGCCCTGAACTACTGGCAGTACTCTCCGTGGTTGGGCCTATTGGCTTACCAGCCAAGGAAGCGCTTTATCCACAGCTCATCACTGAAGATGGGCAGACTATGAATGCGATGAACGACTATGAGGTTGTTATGACAGCCAGTGAGATGCCACCCGCTAACGCGTTTTGGTCTCTTACCTTGTATGACCTAGGAGAGGGTTTCTTCATCCCCAACGAGCATAAGAAATACAGTGTAGGTGAGAATTCTGGTTACAAACTAGATGAGGATGGCGGCATCCGTATTGTGATCGCAACTGAGCGTCCAGAAGGCGTTCCTGCCGAAAACTGGCTACCTATCGAGCGCAGTGACCTCGAGCTGAGTTTACAAATGCGCCTTTACAACCCAGACCTTGATAAATATGAAAATTGGTCATCACCAACGGTTAGGAAAATAAACTGAGCAACCGTAGATCATTATTGGTGGTAACTACGCCGTATTTAAAAAATTAAACAAACAACGGTTCAACATCCGCACAAGGACGTGCCAATAGTTTTAATCAAAGGCACATCGAATGAAAACAAGTAAAACTCTTCTATGTATTGGCGCTGCTGGTGCGGTAACCCTTTCTGCATATTCAATGGCAAATGAAACAGAAGTCCAAGATATGTCGGATCCACTTGCGGTTTATACCGTTGCAGGTTTAGGTTACACCGACAAAGGACTCAATTTAAAATTTGGCCAAACGTATGAAACAGGTAACGAAGCAACAATGGGTATGAATGTTCTCGAAGTGAAAGGCTTTGCTGGGCAGGCATTGGGTTGGAATGGACGTGGTGCAGACGATAGCATCGACTCTATTCGTTTTCGTAACTACAGCGTTGATTTGATAAAGGGGCGTGGTACACAAATTGATGTCGACTTAGGTTTTACTGATATAGGCACACAAGGCACCACCTCTTATAGCTTTATTCAGGCGCTTCCAACGATGGGACCTGTCAATTTATACCCACTGGCGGGAGCTGGTGTGGCATTTGGTGCGCCGCTTGATGGTTCCGGATCTGGTGAAGCCCAAGCTCAAGATCGTTGGGACCTACATGGTACCTTCTACGTGGTGGGTCTGTATGGCAAGTTAGAAATAACAGACAACATTTGGTTTAACTACAATCCGATGTATACAGGAACCATGTCAGGCTCTGATGCCTTTAAAAATTATGGTATGGAAGGAAAAGATAGTGTCTTATTGCACGAAGCGGCGTTGAGCTATCAAATTAACCCACGAACCAACGTTCGGTACTTCGCAAACTGGAGTACACGGACCAATTACGCTGATGGTGACCACCGTATCGAAGTGAATTATCAGTTTTAAGCAATAAAAAGTCAGTAGACCCGATGCCAACTGACTTTTTATGTAATTACCTTGACTCGATTGAATCCAATTGCCTTAGAGAACCAAGGTGGGTTTATCCTTTTATTTCATTTAGTAATGATTACTAAAGCGGCAAAAACGCATTACTGAAATTCATCTCGTTACATCTTCGCATCTTATAAAGTACTTACCAGGGCACAACAGGCGGTAATGGAAGACTAGCTGTGAGTGAAATACTTACTTAATCCAATTACTTAACAGGTATTCCAATTGATGAAACAGAAAAAACTAAATATCGTTGTTCCAGCGTTAATTCTTGCTAGTTTGAGCACTGCGGCAGTAGCCAACTTAAAAATGGATGAAAGAGACATCCCGACACCAGCAGGAATTTCTACTGAGCTAGCACACATCATTGAAAATCGAGTGATGCCACCGGTTATGCCAGTTCCAAAAAACACACAGGAATGGTTAGATGCACGCTTAGTCGCTGATCAACCGTCAATAGAGATGGCTAGAGAAGCGGTCGAGCGTTTAGGAATTAGCGTCGAAGAAGAACAGTTTGCAGGTGTCGATACCTTTTTCGTAACCCCAAAGAATATTGCGCCCGAATATGCGGACAAATGGTTGATACATATCCACGGCGGTGCGTTCGTGTTAGGTGGAGGTGAAGCAGCAATTCGTGAAGCTGTTTGGTTGGCAGATGGCATCGGAGCAAAAGTGATTTCTGTTGATTACCGCCAACCACCATTACACCCATTCCCAGCAGCAATTGACGATGCCGTGGCAGTTTGGAAAGAGCTAACCAAAACACAGTCACCGGAATCAACGGCTATTTTCGGTACATCTGCAGGTGGCAATATCACTTTAGCCACTGCATTAAAAATTCAAGAGCTTGGATTACCAGCCCCAGGGGCACTATTTGTGGGCACGCCGGCTGTTGATTTGAAAGAGACCTCGGACTCTTGGCATGTTCTCAGAGGGCTTGATCCTCTAGGGCAGAGAGAAGGTGCGATAGATGCGGCTTTTGAAGTGTATGCTGGAGGAGAAAGAATGGACAATCCTTTAATCTCCCCAATATATGCAGAGATCGAAACGTTTCCACCGACCATTTTCATTTCGGGCACTCGAGATTTGCTGTTGAGTGATACGGTAAGAATGCACCGCAAACTCAGGGCTGTCGATGTGGACACACACTTGCATGTATATGACGGACAAGCACACGCTGATTACATGACAGGTTTAGTCACTGAAGTACCAGAGTCTGAAGATGCGCTAAAGGAGATTGGACTGTTTTTTGATAAGCACATAAACAGGTAGAACTACAACAACGGTATCCTTTAGGCGCAACTGGCAAGTGGTGATTCTAGTTGCGCTTATAGGACGTGAGATTTGGCTAAAATTGAACTTACGAGCTCACCTGTCAATCTGACATAAAAGCTGAAAACGTTCAAAGCCTGGCTTGTGTGCCGATGCGACGATGTCTAACACAGTAATATAGTCTTAGAAAATATCATCGGATCTGAGTGACAAGCTCTTTCGCACTATAAATCGCGTCCTTGGTTTCTACATCGATGATAGTCATCGAATGAAAGCGGTCAGCGTCTTTTATCGCCACATCGTGAGCGAGAATCACAAACTTAGCTCGCTCAATATCTTTGGCGGTAATTCGGTTGGCAATACCATTCGCCCCTTGGGTTTCGACTTTGATCTTAATGCCTTGCTCGGCGGCGGCTTTTTCAAGTGAGCGAGCTGCTAGGAAAGTATGGGCAACGCCAGAAGGGCATGAGGTGACGGCCAATACGTCAGCCACACCTTCGCTGGTGATTGAGCTAAGGGTATTTTGAGCGGTTAATGCCCCTTCATTTTGGTCGACGTTTTTCTTGAGGGAGATAACAATTATTGCTGTGGTCATCGCTCCCACTAGCGTCCCTAACACATAACCAAACACACCATCTACGACGGGAAGAACAATCCAACCGCCCCAAGGTGCGTGGTTGATTACGTTGAACACAAAACCGATGATGTTACCAACCATTCCCCCTGCAATCACTGCTGGCAAGACACGAGCTGGATCGCTTGCTGCAAATGGAATGGCACCTTCACTGATACCTATCATCCCCATAATACCCGCAGCTTTACCGGCTTCACGTTCTTCGCGGTTAAACTTGTTTGGGGAAAGGAAGGTGGCTAATGCTAACCCTAACGGAGGGGTGCAAATGGCGATGCCGACTCCACCCATGAGCCAAGGTTGGGTATTGACTTGGGTTTGTGCAAATAGTGTCGCCATTTTATTGATTGGGCCGCCCATATCAAACGCGGTCATCGCGCCTAATACGCTACCAAGCACCACTTTTCCTGAACCTGCCATTCCCGCAAGCAGTAAGTTCATTTGTTCCATCACATAGGCGATTGGCGCGCCAATGCCCCACATGACCACGCCGCAGGTGATGAAAGTGCCTATTAACGGGTAGATAAAAATGGCCCCTATCGCGGTCATGCTATCGGGTAGCTTAATGCGTTTAAGTGTTTGTACCGCTATGCCCGCGACAAAACCGACGATAATGGCGCCGAGAAATCCGGTTTGATAATACTCAACGGTGATCCATGAGCCAATCATGCCTGGAGCAAGGCCGGGTTTGTCGGCAATGGAATAAGCAATATATCCACCTAATGCCAAGGTAAACAGTGTAAGTCCAGCTTGTCCCATTTTAGCAATATCTGCCAGGATGCCGGATTCCGGTAAACCACCATGACCACTGAGCATTACAGACAGCGAAAGCAGTACGCCACCAGCAACCACAAAAGGGATCATGTGTGAGGTGCCAAATAGCAGGTGCTCTTTTATTCGTCGAAGATAGAAGGCTTTGGATGGAGTGGCAGAGAGAACTGGCTCAACGGCGTTTTGGACTTCAGGTGCTTGCTGTTTAGAGTCCATATCTGAGAACAGTGCTAGCACTTCAGCTTTGGTTTGAGCTGACTTCAGTTTTGTAACAAAACCATCTTCTATCAGTTTTGTGGAAACTTGCGCCAGGACTTCAATATGGTGCTCGTCGTTATTGTCTGGGGAGGCAAGCATGATAAACACATCAGAGCATTCGCCCGTTTCCGACCCATAGTCGATACCATGTTGACTAATACCAATCACCACACAAGGCTTGATGACGGTGTTGCTTTTTGCGTGAGGAATCGCAATGCCATCTTCGAAGCCCGTATTGCCGATGTATTCACGCTGCCAGAGTGCATCGAGAAATAAGGTTCGGTTTGCGAGTTTGCCTGTGCTGTCGAGCATATCCACTAGTTCTTCGAATACGGCTTGTTTTGTGGTGGCTTTTAAGTCCAAACAAATGGTGTCTAGGTCGATGAAGTCGGTTATGTCCATAGCGAAAACTCTTACTCAAACAATCGACAGACTACCGAGCGATGACCTCAGGAACTATAGTAATAAACACCGATTAACTGGATTTTTGTAACCAACGGCTAAGAGTGTGATTTTCACCGTTATCTTGGTTTTGTTTTCCTCATAAAATTTAGGGGTTTTTGTTTTACTACCTACTTTTACCGAGAAGATAAACGATGAAGATTGTGGCGGTAACAGCTTGCCCTACTGGCATTGCTCACACATACATGGCAGCGGACGCATTAACTAAAATGGCATCAAAACTGAATGTTTCCATTAAGGTTGAAACACAGGGTGCAATGGGGGTGGAACATCAGCTTACCGCTGTCGATATCGCTCATGCTGACAAGGTGTTGATTGTGTCTGATATTGAGATTGAGCAGCCACATCGCTTTGATGCCAGCAAAACTGTTTATATCGAGATGGAAGATGTGCTGCTTAATGTCGAAAAAGTGTTTATCCAGCACTGTCGTCAACTATGAGTTTTCTAGGTGAACATAGCATAGCGATGAATAAAGAGTACCAACTCACTTTCTTGGTTGAAGACACCGCTGCGACCAGTCGTGCTTCACAGCCATTGTGCAAACTGGCGCGTCAGTTTAAAAGCACGCTACGTATCATCAACATTACTCAAAACCGTGACGCTGACCTATCAAAGTCTGTTGCGATGCTGCAAGTGGCTCTGAAAAAAGGAGACTTGGTTCAGATCACGGCGACAGGCATTGATGCTGAGCTGGCCTGCTTTGTGTTAAAAGATCTCGTCGCTGAGCATTATGTGCTAGTGGGTTCACAAATCACCCATGAGTTCTCGACAGATTTAAGCCAACGCTTTCCGCAGATAAGCCCCTTGTGTGAGACTCGATGGTTTCATGCCAAAGCGCAGACAGCGCTCACGAAGTTCGAATGTCTTAAAGGCTTGGCAAAGCTGGTTTACCCTGCTGAGCCCGATGAGTTACTGCTCTCGTTTATCAAACGTGAAGAGCGTTCATCGACTAGCGTCGCGCCGGGTATCGCACTACCGCATGTGATGTTTGAACATGTCGAGGAGGTGTCTATTGCGGTGATCACTACCGAAGATGAAATAGATTGGAACTCTCGGATGGGCGGTGTGACGGTCGCTATTGCGTTAGTGCTCCCCACCACACCGAGCAGAGAGCAAATCATCGCCGCTACCACACTGACAAGAAACCTACTTAATGAACACGTTACTCAACGCTTGCAGAAAACCCGTAGCAGCGTCGATCTTCAAGCGTTGTTGATGTACCTAACATCAAGGCTTATTTAGAGGTTAACTTGCGCCGCGATAATCGCTTGGCGTCATTCCTGTACGCGTTTTAAATACACGACAAAAGTAATTCACATCTTTAAACCCACAGCGCTCCGCAACTTCATTGAGCCTGAAGTCGTATTTCTTGAGCATAAACTTAGCGCGGTCTATCCGTACTCGCGTGATGTATTCGGCAAGCGTCATGTGGCCTTGTTGTCTGAACAAGCGTGATAGGTGATTGGCCGATAAGCTAAACCTCTCAGCAATACAGTCACGATTAAGAGGACGATGGAAGTTCTCTTGAATGTAGATGCAAATCCCTTGATAGAGATCTTTAACGCGATTCTGTGGCTCTGCAATTGGCGCATCAAGCATAGTATTACTGTATTGCAGCAACGCTTGGAATAGCAGCTCATCCATCGGCTTTTTGATTCTTTCGCGAGATAGGGATATCAGCGCTTCCAGAATGTTATCAATCGCAAACCCAGAGCGTGTTTGCAGGCTGTGTTTCTGTATATCACTAAAGCCCGCTTCACCCTTAGTTTTGCTCACATAACTCAAACCAAGTTGGCTACGACCAAACAGTAAGCTCAGCACTGTGCAGCCTTGCTCCCAGTCTGGTTTGTTCCAGCAGTTTGGTGGGATAAAAAAGGCATCCCCAGCTTTTGCGGTGATCTTCTCTACCTTGCGGTCATGGGTTTCCACTTCATTGATGTACTCCCCATCTAGCACAATCTCGAGTCGGGGGAAGTTGACCTGGTAGCTAAACGTAGGAGGGATGTGAAAGTTGCCCGCAAACCAGATGTTTTGGTTTGGCTGACGCTGTTCTAAAACCGATGAGATGACTGCTTGGAAGTTCATAACTCGTACTCAAAATCGCACAAAGAAAGCTAGCGCATAGATATACAATGTTACTTATACCGCGTCTATCTCGGTAGATCACATTTTCATTTCGATGTTACAAAAATCCAGCTAATCACTTTAACTTACAGTCGAAGCGTCATGGTAAATACGGGTGTTAAATACGTTGTATTGAAAAGGGGTGTCAGTATTTATTCCGCCTTACACTTAGAAATATGAAGTCACCTGCAGTGGTCGAGTGGCTCGTGATTATTATTGAATAAGGCTCTAACAGTTAAGCCTCGCTATCATTTAGCGGGGCTTTTTTGTTGCCTAAAGGTTTAGATTAGACATAAATCACACTTCAAAACCCATGATACAAAACTGCTATTGATGACTTTTTATTCCTATTTCTGAAATTTCATTCTTCTTTTAAATTTAACTCATCAAGTACATATAGAAGAGTTAAAACATGCTTATCCAATTAACCAATACCCAACTTATTAAGCGCGAACTTAGTGCGACTTCGAAAACAGAGGTTTTTGACGAACTGGCGCAAATGCTACTCGACAACCAGCGCATTAATAATAAAGCCGCTTTTTTAGATGACATCTTAACTCGCGAAGCGATGAGCGTTACCTCAATGGATGGCATTGCTTACCCTCACGCGAAAAGCAAAGCAGTCATCGAGCCAGCTATTGCTGTGGGTGTGAAACGTGAAGGTATTGATTACGACGATGAAGACAGTGTTAAACCAACCGTGTTTTTCATGATTGCTTCACCAGATAACGGTGCAGACCACCATATTTACGTTCTTCAAGAGCTGTTCGGTAAATTTGAAGACTCGTTTATTGAAAATATCCAAAACGCGAAAGATGAAACTCAGATCCTAGATATTCTAATTAATTCATAAGGTCAGAAACTATGAGCACTCTAACAGCACAAGCTACTAACGACAGTAGCGACTTTAAAAAGCTCTTAAGTACAATGAAAGGGCATCTCTTATTCGGTACGTCTCATATGCTGCCATTTATCGTGGCAGGTGGTGTACTGTTGGCATTGGCGGTAATGGCATCGGGTAAAGGTGCAGTACCAGCAGATGGTTTGCTAGCGGACATCTCAAACATTGGTATCAAAGGGCTGGTTCTTTTCCCAATCATTCTTGGCGGCTTTATCGGTTACTCAATTGCAGACAAACCAGCACTGGCACCAGCGATGATCGCATCTGGCATCATGGCAGATATGGGCGGCGGTTTCCTTGGTTGCATCGTGGCAGGCTTTATTGCTGGTGGTGTTGTCTATCAACTTAAGAAGATACCACTTTCTACCAACATGACAGCGCTAGGTGCTTACTTCATATACCCACTTATCGGCACGCTTATTTCTGCGGGTATCGTATTGTGGGGCATTGGTGAGCCAATCAAACTGTTCATGTCGTCGATGAATGAGTTCTTGGCATCGATGGCTGGTGCTTCAAAAATGGTGCTAGGTACCATTCTTGGTGGTATGACAGCGTTCGATATGGGCGGTCCAATCAACAAAGTTGCGACACTATTTGCTCAAACTCAGGTAGATACTCAACCTTGGCTAATGGGTGGTGTTGGTATCGCGATTTGTACGCCTCCACTAGGCATGGCGTTAGCGACCTTCCTATTCAAGAAGAAGTTCACGAAACAAGAGCAAGAAGCTGGTAAAGCAGCGGCTATTATGGGCTCAATCGGTATCTCTGAAGGTGCTATCCCATTCGCAGCGAACGACCCTATGCGTGTTCTACCTTCAATCGTAGCGGGTGGTATTGTTGGCTGTGTATTTGGTTTCCTAACAGATGTTCTGCTGCATGCGCCATGGGGCGGTCTGATTACTGCTCCTGTATCAAGCAACATTCCAATGTACGTAGTAGGCATCGCTTTGGGCTCACTAACAACAGCAGTGATTGTTGGCTTCTGGAAGCCTGTTGCTGAAGAAGAATCAGAAGCAGAAGCAGCACAAGCCGCCCCTGTACAAGCTGCGCCAGTCGCTGGAGAAGGCGAGTACGACATCGTAGCTGTTACATGTTGCCCATCTGGTGTGGCTCATACCTTCATGGCTGCAAAAGCACTAGAAAAAGCTGGTGCGGCAGCAGGTCTGAAAATTAAAGTAGAAACGCAAGGCCAAAACGGCATTCAAAATCGAATTACAGACTTAGATGTAGCGAACGCGAAACTGGTGATTTTGGCACACGACATTCAAGTGAAAGATGCACACCGCTTCAGCAACGCGAATGTGATTGAGTGCTCAACCAAAGAGGCAATGAAAAACGCAGCGACGTTAGTTGTCGCGTAATCAAGCCCTAAGTAAGCTCCTAACCCTAGAGCCCTTCCCCTAAGGGCTCTATTTTCTTGTTTTTCTCTTTCCTGCTCGTTCTACTCTCTTACGGATGAGAGTCTTAGTAATATCCTTATTGCTTAACTTCTTTGTGTCAGATAGCGAGCTCAAATACGGCGTCTAAAAAACCTAAGTTTAAAACCAAGATTAGTTAGCAAAACCGTGTTCTATATCCTTAACTTTAAAAGAGGTTTATGAGTTAAGGCTGAGAGCATGACTGGGAAAAACGTCGTCTTTTTAATACGTTAAGGTATCTTCTTGGCTTGAAAAGCAGCGCCACCAAGTAGAAGAGCGATTGCCAGTACAAGAAACGCTACTATCGGATAGGCCAGAGCATTTCATCCCGTGGGATTCGCCTCTATCCAATGATCCTCGTTTTACAATGAAACCAACAGAATACAAAGCAAACCAAGGAGAGAGATATAACCTCGCCACACTGAGAGGAACGTTAACGGAAGAAGAGCGCTTCATTATTAATGATCACATTATCCAAACGATTCAGATCCTTGAGTCATTGCCGTTCCCTGCGCACATGCAAAATGTTGCCAAGATTGCAGGTGGTCACCATGAAAAAATGGATGGAACCGGTTATCCAATGGGGCTAAAAGGGGATGAAATGCCGTTAGCGGCGAGAGTCATGGCTATTGCCGACGTGTTTGAAGCGCTTACCAGTGCCGATCGTCCCTATAAAAAAGCGAAGTCATTGTCGGAATCGCTGCAAATCATGAGCTATATGGTAAAGGACAACCATTTGGACAAATCGCTGTTTGAGCTATTTTTAACGTCGGGTGTGTATTTACGATTCGCGGAAGAGTACATGCTGGACGAGCAACTTGATGAGGTTGATATTACTAAACTGATTTAGGATGTTTCTTAGCTCTCTAGATGTCAGACATCGATTTAACGAGTATCTTAGCGACTACGTGAAAGAGTTCGAATTGGCAATAGCTATCTGGTTCTTCAAGTCAATAATCTAAGGTGCGCCGCATTCTTGGATTTCTGCTGTGCGAGTGTCACCACAGGGTTTTGAGCAATTGATATGCTAGGTGGTTACACTCCCCGCAATCAACGCTCGTTCGCGTATAAAGTAAGAAGGATTTGTCGTGAGTAAACCTAGATTACACTTTGATGTGCTTAACAGCGCAGATGACTCGCTCAAGCTCAATATCGTCCTAGAAAATAGCACAGACACGGAACTTAAAGATTTTGTGCTTTGCTTTGATATGCCTCGCTTTATCGACAAGCAAACCGTGATCAATGGACACGTTACCTCGCAAGTTGGGTCGCACATTGAGATGGCACCTCCGGCAAATACTGCGATAGGAAAAGGTGAGCGTTGGCAGACCACCATAGAAAGTCAAACTTGTGGTTTGTTTAATCTTTCTGAGCGCCCAAATCATCCCTATTTACGACTCGGAGAAACAATAGTCGATGTTGAGATGGGGACACATAAGATGAGCCAGCCAGAAGACTTAGATCTTCGTGTGTTGACGCTTCCCGCAGCAAGCTCTGGTGTTATTCCTCAGCCGCAGTCTATTGAGGCTACTGAGGGTGAATTTCGACTAGCCAATCAAGTGACTTTCAACGCTGAGTGTTCAGAAACCAGTAATGCCATCGACTGGCTTTCAAATCAGTTTCCTGAGGTTACCTTTGTCAAAACAGAAGGTGATGCGACGCTGTCGTTATTGAAGGTAAGTGCAGAGCACATCAAACCTGAAGGCTATGAGTTGACGATTGGCGGTGAGTCTATACAGATCAAAGCGGCGACATCGGCAGGGTTCTTTTATGGCGTGGTAACGTTGGCGCAGCTGTTGGTTACAGGTCAAGGTGTGGTCACCTTGGCTACCATTATCGACGCGCCGCAATACCATCACCGTGGGCAGTTTTTAGATTGTGCGCGCTCGTTTCATGGCATCGACACTGTGAAGTCAGTTATCGACCAAATGGCGTGGCTTAAACTCAATACGTTCCATTGGCATCTCACCGACGACGAAGCATGGCGCATAGAAATCGACGCTTTTCCTGAACTCACGGAACTGGGTGCGTGGCGAGGCGAAGGAGAGTTGCAGCCTTCTCAATTTGGCTCCGGACCAAAGCGATATGGTGGCTTTTTTACTAAGCAGCAGATCAAAGAGGTTGTTGAGTACGCAAAAGCACGAGAAATCACGGTGATTCCTGAAATTGATATTCCAGGTCATGCCCGTGCCCTTATTATGGCGTTACCGCATTTGCTGCGCGAAGCTGACGACAAGTCTGAGTATGTCTCCATTCAGCAATACCAAGATAATGTGCTCAATCCAGGATTGCCCGGCACCTATCAAGTGCTGGAAACCATATTGGATGAAGTATGCGAGTTATTTCCATCCCAAGTCATACACTTGGGTGGCGATGAAGTACCGAAACACGTATGGGAGAAATCTCCCGCGTGTATTGCCAAGGCGCAGGCAATGGGACTGGACGATGTACGCTTGCTAGAGGGGCATTTGATTTCTCACTTAGAGCAATATCTAGCCCAGAAAGGCCGAAATATTTCCGTGTGGGAAGAAGCCAGTCATGGCAATAAGATCACCAAAAATGCAACTGTTTGTGCATGGTCAAACGGAGCTGAAGGGCAAAAAGCAGCGCAAGTGGGATATCCAGTTATTATGTGTCCTGCTCAGGCTACCTATCTCGATATGGCATGGAACAAGGACATTAATGAGACAGGGGTGCTTTGGGCTGGCGCCATTGATCTTAAAACGGCTTACGATTTTGAACCTGGCAGTATTGAAAACAGTGAGCAAGTCATTGGTACCCAAGCATTGGTGTGGACGGAGTTCGTTAAAGATAGAGCCACATTGGAGTACTTGCTGTATCCAAGGTTGTTCGCTGTCGCGGAAGTGGCATGGACAGCCAGCGAGAACAAGTCTTGGCAACGTTTTTTGCCAAGAGTCGCTGCTCAGTTAGAGTACCTTGATAAGCGCAACATCAATTATAGGCGCATGTCATCTTAGTATTGATGTAGAAACTATAGAAAAACCGCCCTTGATAGGGCGGTTTTTATTTGAATCAAAGTTTGGGCTAAAGTTCGAGACCTTGGCACTTTTCACACACTTGCTCTACTTGAGCTTCGTCCTTGTGCTGCTTATTGTCTACTTCGAATGCGTCGTGCGGTGTCACTGAGTTGCAACGCGGGCAGTAATCGTTAACCAAGTAAAACTGTAAATCGTCCATTGTGCCTCCTTGCATGAATCTACCACTCAAGTCTAATGTCATTCGGATGCACTGCTCAAGGTGGCATTAACAAACTCTTTACATGTATCACGTTTTAACGTTTTTTACCGGCCTTACCTTGAACCGCTTTAAATCTTGGGTTCGATTTGCAAATAACGTAAATTCGGCCACGTCGCTTGACGATTTGGCAGTCAGGATGACGTTTTTTTGCACTTTTTAGTGAACTAAGAACTTTCATGATACCTGCCTTTATGACTTAGTTTTAATGCCACCAAAGCGACGGTTAAAGTTGGCTACGCGACCTTCTTTGCTAATAACACGCTGCTTGCCCGTGTAGAACGGATGAGATTCTGATGAAACCTCAATAGTCATGTACGGGTAGGTCTTGCCATCTTTCCATTCAATCGTACGGTCGGTTTGTAACGTAGAACCTACGATAAAATATTCGTCTACAGTGGTGTCGTGAAAAACGACTTTTCTGTAATCAGGGTGGATATTTGGCTTCATTATACGATCCTTTTGTTATGTTATAACGTTCGCAAATGATAATTGTTATCGATAGCAAGATCTACTGTTTTTTTAGTTTTACTGATCAATCAGCAAACCATAAAAATAATGGGGTTGAAAATTAAATGATAATCAATATCATTTAATGAATTTTGATTACGATGGAGATGATGTTGTGGATACAGCAAAGTGGGAGCAGCACACCTTGTTGGCCGATGAGGCGAATCAGCAAGGTGAACTAATGACGGCCGTGACGCATTATCAAGCGGCGCTTTCTGAGTCCAAACAGATGGACGTGACGATCAGTGATTCGGATGAATTCGAAGATCTGCTAGCGATCAAAGTCATGTCTTGCCACAATCTTGCAGACTTCTGGCGTGCTCAAGGTGACAGTGATTACGAGCTCAAGTATCTGCAGTTGGCGTCTGAAGAGATCATGACCTTGATTCCTCAATGTCATCAAGTGAATTGTGACCGATTTATCTCTTCACTTGGTTGCTGCAAATCGGCCTTGGTAAGCTTCTTAAAACGACACCCAAATCCGCAAGTGGCAAAACATGTCGAAAGCATGCAAGCGATCAGTGATTGCGAGATCATTGCTCGGTTTAAGCTTCAGTAAAGCTCTACTTAACAGCAGCAAAGGCTGCCACACGACAGCCTGCTAATGTCTTGGTAGCGAAGTTAGTGGCTCACCGAAGACGAATAGACATTTATGATCATCGTGCCCACTAGGATAAAGCCAATCCCCACTATCGCGTAGAGATCAAGTTTTTGCCCGTAAACCAACCAAGAAAGGCCGGCGACTAAGACAATACCTGCGCCACACCAGATGGCGTAGGCGACGCCAAGTGACAAGGTTTGCACTGCGACCGCGAGTAAGTAAAACGCCAAGCCGTAACTAATCAACACGGCGAGCGTGGGAACAAGCGCGGTAAATTGCTCAGTCTTAGGAAGCCAAGATGTAGCGAAAACTTCGAGGCCGATGGCTATTGAGAGTGCAAGGTAAGGATGAATCGAAAGCATGTAAGCGCTCTGGTTGAAAATCGATGCGGCACGTTATCACATCAATATTTCAGTTGGGTGTCTTAATTGAAAGCGAAAGAGTGAGAAAAGGTTACCGCTCATTGAATGGGGCACAAACATTCTCGAACTATTGGAATATCGAATGCGTTTGTGGTTTTACCTTGCACCTGATGTCGAAAATCAACAAGTTATTTAGAGGCATCAGTTTGTCTGATGGTATCTGTTTTTATAGGTCAGCCCTTGTTCGTTATATTCGCTCATAACAGGCGGGGTGATGGAGTATTCGGCTATTCACTACAGATATAGGGGTGAGGTGGTTACGATGAAAAAATTAACTCAATGTGTACTGGCAGCGTGCTTGATTTCGGTGTCTTCTTTCTCGTCAGCGACCAGTGAGGATTTGACTTACGGGGCTTATGTCGGTGAGAAAGAAGTCGTTATACGCGATTATGTCAGTACAAAGGTGAAAACTTGTCTCTATAAAGGCAGTACTGAACAACCACTTGAACTCAAGTGGGGTAAAGCACTGGAATGTCCTGAGCATATCAACATCGACGGCAAAATCATTCATGAGGGCGATGGTCTAGAGACATCGGGCTATATCCGTATCTAGTATCGATTTTATTGATGACGAAACAAAAACCGCTGACTCATAGTCGGCGGTTTTTGTGATTCCGTTATAAAGACTTTCTACTTATCAAACATCAGCTTATCCATCTGCTTACTATCAAATTCAGCAAGCGAGCGTCTAGCAAGCATTCGAAATGGCAAAGCCTTAACTATTTCTTCGATTGGCTGTACGGCAAAGGCCCAAAAAATCGACCCATCTAAACCCAAGATAATAAACGCGCACAGTGGAATCGAGATAAGCCACTGACCGGTAAAGTTGATTTTGAACACAGCGGTCGTTTTGCCAAGTGCACGCAACACGTGACCATGCACTGTGTTATAGCCACGAACGAGAGGAAGAAATATGTACAACGGAGCGATGACCGATAGCGCATCATAGGTCGCGGGATCCAGTTCTGGGTAGATATCGGCAAGCACAAAGTGGAGTCCAGCAAAGCACACCGCGCAAGCAAAGGATGCCCAGATAGCCACATCAATACTGGTATCGATGTTTTTTGCCATACCGTCGGTTTTTCGGGAGCCAATTGCCTGACTAATGGTAATGGCCGTAGAGTGCGCCCACGCCGTTATAAACTGAGTGCCTGCTCGGATCCACGGAAAAATGATGGTGATAGCAACATAAGAATGAAGACTAAGCTGAGAGTAGAGCAGTTGATACGCCGTTGCGCCGATTGATAGGATGGTCACATTGGCAGCGACTGGGAATACTTCAACAAAGTGTTTTCTTAAGTTGGTTCTTGTTGGGGTAGTAAATAAAGCTCCGTGGCTGCGAAACATGGGCTCTTGTCGTACATTCCATCCGAGGTACATCATACGTATCGCTATGGCGATAACGCTGCCAAGTGCTGCACCACTCACGCCTAAACCTTGGAATGAAATAACGTCGGTGCTCGAAATCCCATTGATCAACACATACGAGAGCGCGGCGTTGATAGGCAATTCAATAAGGTATCCCTTAAAAGGCACTTTGCTTCGCCCCATGCTATTGAATAGCGCGATGAGGATCTGCGTGATAGCGGTAAACAACACTAAGTATTTCGAGACGCTCAGGTAATCACTTATCTCTGCTTGCAGTTGTGAATCCTGGGTAATCATAGCAAGTAGCGGTGATTCAAATAGGGAAAGCAATGTCCAAAAAAGCAGTGCTACTGCAAAGTTAATGAGCATTCCTGAAGATACTGCACTCGATAACGCTTGAGGTCTTCCCGAGCCGACAGCGCGGCTTAGTACCAATTGAGAACCGTTGGCTAACGCCATCTGTATTCCCAGAATAAAGGCGACGATAGTCGTTGCAATCCCCATGGCGGCAAGAGGCTTCTCACCCAATGGAGATACCAACCAAATATCAATCATTAGCATCGATTGCATAAGCAGTGCGTTTAACGCGAGAGGCCATGCAATGGTGAAATTGGTTCGGATATAGTTTTGAGAAGACACGAAAAACCTTGACTTGTATCGACAAATTGAAGAAAGCAAAGTGGTATTGTAATACAAAATTAGTTGTTAAACTAAGGGTTGTGTCACGCTCTTTCGGTCGATCTTCCAGCCAAGGAATAACAAGAACTTTGCACTATTTAAAAACAGTAACTTAGGTTGTGATATTGTCTATTTGTCTGACTTTATGTGCGTTACCTCTCAATCTAGACGTCTGGTTTCATTTTTGTGGCTAATGGGAATTGCGAAACCAAAATAGACGATATATAGTAAATCACACAATTAGTCATACAATAGTATTTTAGGGGTAAAACATGACAAAACCAGTTATTGGTTTCATCGGCCTAGGCCTGATGGGCGGAAACATGGTTGAAAACCTGCAAAACCGCGGCTTTCAGCTCAATGTAATGGATCTGAACAAAGAAGCAGTTGCAGCATGTGTTGCTCGTGGTGCTAACGCTGTTCAGACGCCTAAAGAGCTAGCTGAAAACAGCGACATCGTCATGCTTTGTCTAACAACGTCTGCCGTTGTAGAGAAAGTAGTTTACGGTGACGAAGGTATCCTTGAAGGTATCAAAGAAGGTTCGACTCTGATTGATTTCGGTACATCTATCCCTGCTTCTACTCGCAAAATAGGTGAAGAGTTGGCAGCACGCGGTGCAGGTATGATTGACGCACCACTTGGTCGTACTCCGGCTCACGCGAAAGACGGTTTGCTGAATATTATGGCCGCTGGTGATATCGACACATTCAACAAAGTGAAACCAGTACTTGATGAACAGGGTGAGAATGTATTCCACCTAGGTGCGCTAGGCTCTGGTCACGTCACTAAGCTTGTTAACAACTTCATGGGTATGACGACAGTTGCAACCATGTCACAGGCGTTTGCTGTAGCTAAACTTGCTGGCGTTGATGGTCAACAGCTGTTTGACATTATGTCAGCAGGTCCTTCAAACTCTCCGTTTATGCAGTTCTGTAAGTTCTATGCAGTGGATGGTGAAGAGAAACTAGGCTTCTCTATTGCAAATGCGAATAAAGACTTAGGTTACTTCCTAGAAATGGTATCGGATCTAGGTACCGAGTCGCTTATCGCAGAAGGAACATCACGAAGCTTGCAAGCTGCAGTAGATGCTGGTCTAGCATTGAATGATGTACCCGTTATTTTTGACTACTTTACTCAGTTGAAAAAAGACGCTTAATCAAAAATACGTCTAGTAATGCCCCCACGTATTAGACGGTATATCCCCCAGGCACTACACTTGGCCCCGCTTTGCGGGTTTTTTTTGTATCCACCAGTTTTAGTTACATTAGTGGTTATTTGTAATACATTTCATGAAATTGTTGAATTGAATCTACGTAGAGCAAGAAAAGAGTTGGTTTCAAAGTAGATGATGATTAATCACTGTATTTCGGGCTAAGTAAGACACTTATGTTTATATTTTCTATGTGATTGAAGTCTGCTTTCTCCCATGATTAGATTTAAATTTTAGCTATATTGTATTACTTTATGGGGATTAAGTCCGGGATACAGATTGAAGGTGAAAATGTCTACGTTAGTTCAGCCAATACTGTTTACAGACAGCGAAGTAAAGCAACTCAGTAAAGAAGTCGGCCGTGATACGCTCATGGGAAAAACTATCACCAAGAATGTTACGGATCTGGAAGCCTTTATGAGACTTCCACTAGAAGTTCCAGGGCATGGTGAGGCTGGTGGTTACGAGCACAACCGCCACAAGCAAAATTACACCTATATGAATCTTGCTGGTCGTTTGTTTTTAATCACGGGTGAAGAGCGTTATGCTCAGTTAGTGCGTGAGCTACTGGCATCGTATGCTGACTCGTACTTGACCTTCGATTTTCATGTACAAAAAAATACCAATCCAACCGGACGTTTATTCCACCAAATACTCAACGAACATGTATGGCTGATGTTTAGCAGTTTGGCGTACTCATGTGTTGCATCGACCATGACAGAAGATGAGCGCCAACATGTGATTGATAATCTTTTCAATCCAATGCTTGATATGTTTACAGTGAAGTATGGTCATGACTTCGACCGAATTCACAATCACGGTATTTGGGCAGTGGCCGCTGTGGGTATCTGTGGCTTGGCTGTGAATCGTCGCGAGTTTCTTGATATGTCGGTCTATGGTCTGGATCGAGATGGAAGTGGCGGTTTTCTGGCTCAGATCAGTAAGCTGTTTGCGCCTTCAGGCTACTACATGGAAGGGCCTTACTATCACCGTTACGCAATTCGTCCATTGTGTGTATTTGCTGAAGTTCTGCATCGTCATATGCCAGAACTCGATATCTTCAATTACAAAGATGGTGTGATTGGTAGAACTGTCGAGGCCATGCTAGCGACGGCGTATCCAAACGGTCAGTTCCCTGCGCTAAATGATGCTTCTAGAACCATGAGTATTAATGATGCTGGTGTTCAAGTGGCTGTTAGTCAATATGCCGAACACTATGGTATTGATGAGAACCTACTTGGTATGGCCAAGATCCAAGACTCAGTATGGATGAATGGATGTGGTTTAACGTTATCGAACGCGTTTGAGAGCAAGAGTGATGTCGGCCTGCCTTTCTGGCCAAGCGTTGAGCTGAATGAAGGCCCGACTGGCGATCGCGGCGCTCAGGGTTTCATGCGCGTCCAAGATAAAGACAAAGATGTGTTCCAGTTGGTTATGAACTATGGTCAGCATGGTATGGGGCACGGCAACTTTGATACTTTGGGTATCTCTTACTTTAACCGCGGCAAAGAGGTACTGCGTGAGTATGGCTTTGGTCGCTGGGTAAACGTTGAACCGAAATTTGGCGGTCGCTATTTAGATGAAAATAAGACGTATGCACGTCAGACGATTGCTCACAATGCAGTAACCGTCGATGAAACCTGTCAAAACTATTTTGATGTGGAGCGCGCCGATAGCGTGCACGGTGAGCCCCACTTCTTCTGTGCTGATCACCAACAAATGGTCGGTATGAGTGCATTTGCCAATGCGCATTATGATGGTATTGGTCAGCAACGCAGTGTGTTTATGCTGAAGCACGAAGACTTTGAAGCGCCTTTACTCATTGATCTGTTTCGACTGACCAGTGATTGTGCTCATCAATATGATTACTCACATCAGTTTGACGGTCAGATCATCAGAACCAACTTTGATTATCAAGCACACAAAGAGCTGAATGTGGTCAGTGATGCTCTAGGCTATCGCCATCTTTGGAATATTGCACAGGGTAACGTTTCAGGTAGCGCATTGGTGAGTTGGCTTCAAGAAAATAGTTATTACACCTGGCTAGGCACCAGTTCAAATCCAAATGGGCAAATCTTTTTCACCCGCACTGGCGCTAACGATCCAAGTTTCAACCTGCGTAGCGAGCAGAGCTTTATTTTCCGGACGCATGGAGAAAATACCTTACTTGCGTCCGTGGTTGAGACTCATGGTTACTTTAATGAAGAGTTTGAACAGTCCGTCAATGCTCGTGGTGTGGCAAAAGAGATTCGAGTTATCGGACATTCAGGTTCCGCCTCTGTGGTGGAAATTGAGACAGAGAAAACGCGATTCACTTTAATGGTAAGTAATGACCCTAATGTGACCTGTGATAGTGTGAATCACGCGAAGATAGCAGGTAAAACCTATTCATGGGTTGGCTTCTATGCGATTGAGCAAGCGGTATTAGTTTAGCCCGTCTTCAATCGAAATCTTGGAGTAGTCATGTGAACCGGACGTGCGATTCTTGTTGACAATTTCGCATAGAGTCCATTTTACAATCATACAAATAATCAAAGCCAGCGACATGCTGGTTTTGTTGTTTCTGGCCTATAGTTCTGATGTTAATTAACAATTCACAGGTTATAAAAAAGATCTGACCGTTATCTCATTTGAGAGTTTTTTGTCTTATTTGTAATACAAAAATATGAGAGTATTATTTGTAACAATAAAGGCATCAACGTAACACTTCGTATTGGTGACGCCTATTGTTTTCAATTTGATTGGACAACTCAAAAGTGATGGAACCATGAATAAAAATTACTTTAAAACCCTACTCGCTTCATCCATTGTTATCGCTCTGACCGGTTGTGTATCAACCGGTGACAACGCCACCATACAAACGCCAAAACCTACCTCTGTTGTAGCCTCCAGCCACGATGGGAACAGCCCTGAAATGGTTCTAGATGGCGACGCCAAGACGCGTTGGTCAGCAAATGGTGTGGGTGAAACCATGACGTTTGACTATGGACAAACGGTCGCCTTCGATGCCGTTAAACTATCATTTCACAAAGGTGACAAGCGCACGACCAAATTTGATATCGAAACTAGCCTAGACGGTACAAATTGGACAAAAGTCATTACCGATGGTGAAAGCACAGGTAAAAAATTAGATTTAGAACGATTCGATTTCGCCGAGACCCAAGCGCGTTACATTCGCTATGTTGGTAAAGGAAACAGCAGCAGCGCGTGGAATAGTGTGACGGAGTTTATCGGGGTTAACTGTAAGAGTGATTACTGTTCCGACCAAGAGCTACCAAGAGTTGATATTTTAACGCCTGTCGCCATCGAATCATCCAGCCACGATGGCAATGGTCCAGAGCGTTTGTTTGACCAAGATATCAAGACTCGCTGGTCTTCCAATGGAGTAGGAGAGACGGCCACCTATGATTATGGCAGCATTAATCAGTTTGATGCCGTGCGCCTAGCATTCCATAAAGGTAATGCGCGTTCGACTTTGTTCGATATTGAAGTCAGTGTTGATGGTAATACGTGGAGCAAGGCACTTGAAGGTGGCATGAGCTCTGGTGCCGTTAATGGTTATGAGCGTTTCGAGTTTGCTCCGGTAGAAGCTCGCTACGTGCGTTATGTGGGTAAAGGTAACTCAAAGAGCAGCTGGAATAGTGTCACTGAGTTTGCGGCTTTGAACTGTAAGATTAATGCTTGCCCAACTAATCACATTATTACTGAAGATGTCATTGCGGCAGAAAAGGCGGCTGAAGAGAAGCGCAAAGCCACCGCGAAAGTTGATGATAAACGCAAAGATCTTCGTAAAGGCAACTTTGGCGCGGTTGTCGCCCTACCTTGTGCGACAAGTTGTGACTGGGATGTGCCTTTAGCGGAGCCTAAGTTACCGAGTACGCCTCAAGCGGGTAACAAACCAGGTGAAAACTTTGACCTCACTTCATGGTACATCTCTATGCCGTTCGACCATGATAAAAATGGCAAGCCAGACAATGTGTATGAGTGGGATCTTGCCAACGGGTACGAGCATCCAGAACTCTTCTATACTGCCGATGACGGTGGCCTGGTGTTCAAGACCTTTATTAAGGGCGCGCGTACATCGAAAAACACTAAGTTTGCGCGTACAGAGATGAGAGAAATGCTGCGCCAAGGTGATAAGAGCGTTGATACTAAAGGCGTAAACAAAAACAACTGGGTATTCAGCTCGGCACCAATGGAAGATCAAAAAGCCGCTGGTGGCGTTGACGGTGTTCTCGAAGCGACACTTAAAGTCGATCACACGACAACGACGGGTGAGCTCAATGAAGTTGGTCGATTTATCATTGCTCAGATCCACGATAAAGACGATGAGCCAATTCGACTTTACTACCGTAAGTTACCAAACCACGACAAAGGTACGGTCTACTTTGCTCATGAAAACACCAATAAAGGCACCGACAATTATTACAATCTAGTCGGTGATATGACAGGTGTACCAAAAGACGGTGATGGTATTGAACTCGGTGAGACCTTTAGTTATCGCATTCAAGTGGTCGGTAACGAAATGACTGTGACTTTGATGCGTGAAGGTAAGCCTGATGTAGTCCAAGTTGTTGATATGTCGGACAGCGGATACGATGTTGGTGGCAAATACATGTACTTTAAAGCCGGTGTTTACAACCAAAACATCACTGGCGATCCAGATGACTATGTCCAAGCGACTTTCTACAAGTTGAAGAAATCGCACAGCAAGTTTGCTGCAAAGTAGGCGTTAAAGTGAATTAGTGTTTGAGCCAGCGGTTTTTACTGCTGGCTTTTTTAGTAGAAGTGTTTTTTCAGTAGCATCGGTGAAGTGGTAAATTGTGCGGTTTCTATAAGAATGATTCACTTGTCTTTGTGGGAATCACGGTATTTCTTGGCAATCCACTGATGTAGATGAAGTCCTGTTTTACGCTTTAGGAGTATGTCGACCCCAGCTAAGACTAACAGTCCAATTATCGTTCCCATATTCATCTCCAAGTGTAGTTTGTTAATTCATAACAAGGCAATTTTATAGTTAATCCATAGACTTCATTAGCTTATCTATGTTCAGTCCTCCAAGATCTTCTAAATTACCTTTAATCTCTTCATCGATTGATAGATGGCGCTCAACCTTCTTTACTTCCTTCTCAAGGAACTTCTCAACTTCTTTAGAAACGTTGAACATCAATCCTTGTTCACGCGCTGCTTTTCTCGCTCGTTTAAGACGAAAATCTAAGTCTGATGAAATCTTAATGTTCAGTGATACTTTAGATTGCTTCTTCTGTAACGACATATCGATTCTCAATGTTTACTTAATAAAACTATAAATTTTTCTACCTTTTTAGCAAGAAACTTGAGTGATAATTGTGAGCGAATTGGAATTTGAGCTGATGGCGTCGTTTGAATATCGCGCTGAGAATATTCGTCACTGATAAAAAACTGAGCACCTTGTAAGACATTGCCTTCCTGAAGGGGGAATGTGTTTCTTAAGAGGAGGTTGAGAAAGGGGCAAAACTTTTGTCGTAGACGCAGTCATAGCAACAAACTAGGCATCATTATGGGCAGATGAATGGCTTCATATTGTGGCGAATATTAATGATACAAGCCACGTAATTATGAATCTTATCAACCGAATATGAAACTAGCACTGCAACAAAATCTGGACTAGTTTTAAGGCACGTTATTCCGTCTGTTAAACCTATTTAACTACTCAATAGTATTTGCGAAAAAAAGGATTGATTATGCCTCTTCATAAAAAGTCAGCTGTTCGTGGTTCAATGTTAGATGATGTTTACTCTTCAAAAGACTTGTCTGTGGTCATGCCTAAGTATCGAATTCCTGAGAATGAGCACGCCCCAGAGCACGCTTATCAAGTTGTTCACGATGAGCTTATGTTAGACGGTAACTCACGTCAGAACTTAGCGACATTTTGTCAAACATGGGTCGAGGATGAGGTTCATCAGTTGATGGATGAATGCATCGATAAAAACATGATTGATAAAGATGAATACCCACAAACGGCCGAGATCGAGTCGCGCTGTGTCCATATGTTAGCTGACCTTTGGCATGCGCCAGATGCAGAGAACCCGATGGGTTGTTCTACTACGGGTTCAAGCGAAGCTGCAATGCTTGGTGGTATGGCATTAAAGTGGGCTTGGCGTGAGAAAATGAAGAAACAAGGCAAGCCAACCGATAAACCGAATCTTATTTGTGGTCCAGTGCAGGTTTGCTGGCATAAATTTGCGCGCTATTGGGATATTGAGCTTCGTGAGATCCCAATGGAAGGCGAGCGCCTGATCATGACGCCAGAAGAAGTGATCAAACGTTGTGATGAAAACACCATTGGTGTGGTGCCAACATTGGGCGTGACATTCACATGCCAATATGAACCCGTCAAAGCGGTACATGAAGCGTTAGATAAGCTTCAAGAACAAACCGGATTAGATATTCCTATTCACGTTGATGGCGCCAGTGGTGCGTTTTTAGCGCCTTTCTGTGATCCTGATTTAGAGTGGGATTTCCGTTTACCACGCGTTAAATCGATTAATGCTTCTGGCCACAAATTTGGTCTTTCTCCATTGGGTGTGGGTTGGGTAGTTTGGCGTGATGCTGATGCGTTACATGAGGATTTGATCTTCAATGTAAACTACTTGGGCGGTAACATGCCGACATTTGCATTGAACTTCTCTCGTCCTGGCGGACAAATCGTTGCGCAGTACTACAACTTCTTAAGACTGGGTAAAGAAGGCTATAAAAAAATCCATGATGCCTGTTACGAAACGGCTCGCTACATTGCCAAAGAGGTAGAGAAAATGGGCATGTTTGAAATCATTTACGATGGTCATGGCGGTATACCAGCGCTAAGTTGGTCTATCAAGAAAGATGCAAACCCAGGTTTCAACCTGTATGACTTGTCGGATCGCATTCGATCTCGTGGATGGCAGATTGCGGCGTATGCAATGCCAGCTGATCGCCAAGATCTGGTTATCATGCGTATTCTTGTGCGTCACGGGTTTAGTCGGGACATGGCGGATTTATTGATCTCTGACTTGCAACATTGCGTTGATTTCTTTGATAAGCACCCAGTGGTTAACGGCAGT
This sequence comes from Vibrio sp. DNB22_10_4, assembly GCF_052879755.1. Lineage (NCBI taxonomy): Bacteria > Pseudomonadati > Pseudomonadota > Gammaproteobacteria > Vibrionales > Vibrionaceae > Vibrio > Vibrio sp. DNB22_10_4. The sequence goes on from NZ_JBNNXW010000001.1 coordinate 503,222, forward strand.
GATGCTGACGAGTCGAGTAACTTTAACCACGGTTAATGCTTCGGCTGCTCTAGGTAATCGGCAGAGTGATTTCTTAGATCGCTCTGCTGCTTCAATCACAATGTCGCAGGTGAGATCATGTCTTTTCTATTTAATTACTTATCTGAAAACCCTTTTGTTTTTCTATTTCTATCACTCGCAATTGGTTACCCATTAGGACGCATTACTGTTAAAGGCGTGAGCCTGGGGACGACGGCAGGTACATTGATTGTTGGTGTCGCATTGGCGCTGACCTCTTTCTCTGTATATGGACTAAAGATTGAAGAGCCGGGGCTAGTCTCCGATATTTTCTTAATGATGTTTATGTATGCCATCGGTATGAAAGTCGGTCCTCAGTTCTTTTCGGGGCTGGCAAGAGGTGGCTTAGATTTTGTGGTGATAGGGCTAATTGTAGTCTTTAGTAATTTCGCCATTGTTGTAGTGGGTGCCAAGCTCTTGGGGCTAGAGCCTGGGTATGCGGCAGGCATTATCTCGGGAAGTTATACTGTTACAGCGGTTATGGGCGTGGCTCAATCGGCGATCTCCTCTGGCGCTTTTGTACCGCCAGCCGGTATGAGTGCAGACCAAGTCAGCGCTAACATCGCAGCGGGTTATGCTATCAGTTATGTGCTGTCTACTGTTTTAATTATTCTTTTGATCAAATACTTACCTTCTATGTTTGGTATTGATCCTGTCAAAGCCGGTAAAGATGCAGAAAAAGAGTTCTCTAGCGGTGATGACAATGAAAAACTCCCTAGCACTTTTGGATTCTCCGATGTTGGTGTTTTACCCATCGATGTCCGTGCTTACAAAGTAACGCATGAAGAGTTGGTTGGGCAGTCGGTTCAGGATCTTTATAAACGGTTTTCCGATGCTGTTGTGCTAAAAGTTGTGCGCGGTGATGAAGTGTTGGATGCATCGGATAACCCAATATTACAACTTGGCGATGTTATCGGTGTTCGTGGCGAGTACAGTGCTCTTATCAAAGAAGGTGAGGCAGATATTGGCAATGAAGTGGATGAGCCTCGAGCCCGCAATGTCGATATTGAAGTGGCTGATATCCATGTTGGCAAGTCAGAACATGCAGGTAAAACTGTCGCTCAGTTGCACGCTGAGGTTGGCTTCGGTGTCTATTTTAAAGCACTATTTAGGCAGGGGCATCAACAGCCGTTACTGCCTCAAACCACCGTTGAAGTGGGAGATGTGGTACGTATTGCCGGCTCTCAGTGGTGTGTTGAACAGACCGCATCTCAGCTTAACAGCGTGCCAATAGTCGAAAGCACGGTGACCGAAACGTTCTATTTAGCCACTGCTCTACTGGTGGGCTATGTGTTCGGCCACTTGAGCGTAACGGTTGCGGGTATCCCATTTGCATTAGGGACTTCGGCTGGCTGTATGCTTACCGGTATTGTGTTTTCGTTCTTGCGAACTCGAAACCCTGCGTTTGGCGGTCCAATGAGTGAAGGAGCGAGAAGCTTTTTGCAAGATATCGGGCTTAATCTGTTCGTAGCGGTGCTCGCTGCAACCGTAGGTCCCAAAATCCTCGCATCTTTTCAAGGCATTATCGTGATTAAAATTGCGCTACTCGGTGTCACTGCTGCGCTTGTTCCGCCTTTATTGGCTTGGTTATATGGGCTGTACATTCGCAAGATGAACCCAGCCATTCTTGCTGGCGCTTGTGCTGGTGGTCGAAATAGCACACCAGCAATGAAAGGGGCGCAAGATGCTACCCAAAGTGACATGCCTGCAATTGGTTATCCCGTCCCTTATGCATTGACATCGGTTCTCGTGTTGATTCTTGGCTATATCGCGATGGTGATCAGCTAAGAGGGGAGATATGTACATTTATTGTTCGACTTGTCGTAAGGAGAGCGGTAAGGTTGGGGGAGGTATGTGCCACATGGCATAGCACAACGCAATACTTTAAAAACAGGGAGGACTAAAATGGAATGGAGTTTATGGTTGGCGTACGTTGGGGTCATTACGGTTTTGATCTCATCTCCCGGTCCCTCAGCAATGCTGTGCATTGCCCACGGTGTGAAATACGGGAAATCGAGTGCGCTAGCGACGGTGTTTGGTGGAACGTTTGCTTCTCTGACACTGATGGTCCTCTCTGCTGTCGGTTTGGGTGCTATATTGGCAGCATCATCGGAAGTATTTTTGTTGCTGAAAATCTTTGGGGCGCTTTATTTGGTCTATCTTGGGTACCAGACTTGGAGAGACACGGGTACTGAGTCCGCATTTAGCACTGATACTAAGCAAGAGAAAGCCGCATTTACTCAGCGTGGTATCCTCAAGAAAGCCTATATGGTAGGTATCAGTAATCCGAAAGACTTGCTGTTTTTTACCGCACTGTTTCCCAACTTCATTAATGTGAATTCACCTCAACTTACGCAGTTTGTCGTGCTGGCTCTGACGTGGATTGTAATCGATACTCTAGTCATGTTGGTGTATGCAAGGCTTGGCGCTAGGGTTAACCCTTGGTTATCGAGTAAAAAGAACATCAAGCGCTTTAACAAGGTGATGGGAGGCTTCTTCATGTCTGCAGGTGGCGCACTGTTTGCCTCTAGCACAAAATAGTGAAATTAGGTCTCCCTCACTAATGTGTGCAGGCCACTATACTCAAATGAAAGGATCCGCTTGTCGTCTTCGAAGCGGGTCATTGTGTTGTAAACAAACATGCTGTTTCCTTAAAGTGTTACCGCACTCGGCGTGACTAACGCGAGCTTCTGGTTATGGTCATTGAGTAAGAGTTGAGAAGAGGTACGCGCACTAAACGCATCGCCCATCATAATGGCGTCGTAGATGGCTTCGTGCTCTTCCAGACAAAAACGTCCTCCGGTAGAGGATTCGTCGATAAATGTCTTGAATAGTGATTCAAGGATATTGGCAAACGGTATGTAAAAAGGGTTACCAGTCGCCAGAAAAATCGTTTTATGAAACTGATGGTCGTTGATCGTCCATGCCACATGCCGCAGCTTGCTTCATGTTTTGAAAGCTAATCGATAGCGCTTTTCGATGTTCTATCGATGCAGAGCGTGCAGCAATAGAACACGCTTCTGGTTCAATGGCTTTTCTCAGCCCTAGAAACTGTGTTAAAAAACGCTGTACGTTGTCCGCATCTTTGATCCAATCAAGAAGCTGAGGATCGAGAAAGTGCCACTGTTGGCGCACTTCGACGCTTGTACCTACTTTGGGTTTGGAGGAAATCAACCCTTTTGCTTCTAACAATTTATTGCATTCGCGTAGCGAGGTGCGGCTAATGCCAAACTTGCTTTTAAGGTCGTGCTCGCATGGTAGCTTTTCACCTTGTTTCAGCTCTCCGGTTAAAATCTTTGTCGCAATTTCCTTTGCTACTTGTACATATACTCGGTGACTCGATGCTGAGTCCGATGCTGAAACAGAATCAGTGTTTTCAGCTGGCTTGTTTGAGAGCATGATCATTCCTTTGTCTATATTTGTTCTCGTAGGGTTGTTTTGAGACCGCACAAACTTCCAATCTGCGGACCGTAACAGCGGTGTGTTATGACGATTGATGTCTCCGTTGTGGTGATCAATATTCCCTAAATGCTTGATATATAGCCTTCAAATACAATTAGTAATACAATATCATTTATTTGAGGTGAGATGTAGATTGAAGTGTCACAAAATACGAAGTTCGCAGAAATAAGTCAGATCTGGAGATGAGTAGTGATTTAGTTGTGATTCAGTCAATTACAGTAGTTAGAATGTTTATAACGTACTGGACTTAATGAATTATCATCAATAAATGCGGAAGGTCACATTTACTCAATGTCTATTAGTGGTAAGATATCTACTAAAATAATACATATTCAATTTAACATCGGTAGCATTATGTCAGGTAAGTTCAATGCAATAACGGGCTCCAAGCGCAGTATCCATGTGCAGGTAGCGAGAGACATAGCCAGAGGTATCCTTTCTGGTGATTTGGCTGAGGGTTCAATCATCCCGGGTGAAATGGCTTTGTGTGGGCAGTTCGGTATCAGCCGTACCGCACTTCGTGAAGCGGTTAAGCTGTTAACATCAAAAGGGCTACTGGAGTCACGACCAAAAATTGGTACTCGTGTAGTTGACCGTGCGTATTGGAACTTCCTTGATCCGCAATTGATCGAGTGGATGGATGGTATTAGTGACGTTGAGCAGTTTTGTGGCCAATTTCTTGGATTGCGCCGCGCTATTGAGCCAGAGGCTTGTGCGCTAGCAGCAAGGTTTGCATCTGCTGAGCAACGAATTGAGCTTTCTGCAACTTTCCAAGAGATGGTTGAGGTCTCAGAAGCAGAGCCTTTCGATCAAATGAAATGGTTGGATGTCGATACGCGTTTCCATTCGCTTATTTTTAACGCGACAGGCAATGACTTCTTTTTGCCGTTTGGCAACATTCTAACCACTATGTTTGTGAACTTTCTTCAGTTTTCTTCCGATGGCGGCTCGACATGTATTAATGAACACCGCCGCATTTACGAAGCGATCATGGCTGGCGACTCAGACAAAGCAAGAGACGCGTCTGCAAACCACCTTCGTGAGGAAAATCACCGCCTTCCAGTGGCGAGTTAGAATCTGAGTTAATCAGTTAAAAAGGCAGCATTTACGCTGCCTTTTTTTATTTCTGCTAGTCCCAATTGTAAATAATTGCTATTGTAATACAAAATGGAAGTCTGGAGATAAACATGACTGATGCTCTTGTACCCAATATTACTCACTTTCTTAATAACGTAGATCCGTTCAATAAAATGCCTGAGCCCTTGGTGCGCCAGGTTGCATCCACCGTTAAAATCACTTATGTGGGGAAAGGTGAGATCCTTGATCCTTGTTTAAATAGTGCTTCGACCCAACCTGTTGAGACGAGAGAATTAGAGAAACAAGACAAGTATTTGTACGTGATTCGCTCGGGTGCCATGGAGCAAAGAGAGGCTGACGGTGTATTGCGTGCAAGATTGGGTGCAGAGGATGTGTTTGGCTTTACCTTTCTAGACAGCAGTGTCTCGGAGCAAAAGGGTTACAAAGCCATTGCTTTGGAGAACACCTTACTATATTTGATCCCCCACAAGGCACTGACGTCAATTTTTAAGGACTCTCCAGAGTTCGCAGAACATTTCGCTGCCCAAGCTCAAACAAGGCTGAAGTCTGCGCTGGATGTCGTGTGGTCGAATAAAGAAAAAGGTCTGTTTATTCGCACGGTCTCTGAAGTCGCAAGTAAAGCTATCGCTATTGTAGATGCGAAAATGTCTATCCAAGAGGTGGCGAAGGAGATGCGTTATAAAAAGCGTACTTCCACAGCAGTAGTTTGTGACGACGGGCAGTTAATTGGCATAATCACCGATAGAGACATGACCAAACGTGTTATTGCGGACGGGTATGACCTCACTGCGCCAATTAAATCAGTCATGACAGCCAACCCTATGACCGTTAGCCCCAATGACTTAGTCTTGCATGCTGCGTCATTGATGATGCAACACAACATCCGCAGCCTACCGGTTGTAGAAGACGGCAAAGTCGTTGGACTGCTTACCACTTCTCACTTAGTTCAAAATCATCGCATGCAAGCTATTTTCCTAATTGAGAAGATAAAGTATGCAGAGTCAGTTGAAGACTTGGAAGCGCTCAATACCGAGCGTCAGGCGATATTCGAAGCACTCATTGAAGGACAAGTGCCGCCAGATATTACCGGCCGAGTGATGGCGATGATGATGGATGCTTACAATCGACGTCTGATCCAATTGGCGATTTCTCACTTCGGGGAGCCGCCTTGCAAGTTCTCGTGGATTGTAGCGGGGTCACATGCCCGAAATGAAGTCCACATGTTGTCTGATCAAGACAGTGCATTGGTGCTCAGTGACGACGCGACAGAAAACGATAAAGTTTATTTCCGTCAACTTTCCCAATACGTGGTTAAAGGGCTAGACGCATGTGGCTATCCTCTCTGTCCTGGCAATTACATGGCAGCGACGCCTAAATGGTGTCAGCCACAATCCGTGTGGAGAGAATACTATCGCAAATGGGTATCGAACCCTGAGTATGAGCGACTTTTGAATATTAGTGTGTTTTTAGAAATTCGCTCCGTCTATGGTGAAGCGAGTTACGCCGATGAACTGCGAGATGAACTGCACAGCCAGATAAAATCAAACCGTGAATTTCTGGGGATTTTGACGCGAGATGCCATTAATACCCAGCCCCCTCTTGGAGTATTTAAAAACCTCGTGCTGGAAAAAACAGGCGAGAATAAGAAAACCCTCAATATTAAGAAGTATGCGATCAACTTGATCATAGATTTAGCGCGAATCTACGGCTTGGCGGTGGAGTGTGACTCTTCTAATACCAAAGAGCGTTTCACGCGAGCTAATGAGCAAGGGATCTTAAGTGATGATGCGTACAAGAATATCCTCAATACCTACCAATATGTGCTTATGTTTAGGCAACATCATCAGTTAGAAGCGTTAAAACAGGGCGGGCAACCAGATAGCCATATTAACCCAGATACATTCGGCAGTTTCGAGCGTGGTAATCTAAAAGATGCGTTTTTGATCATTTCTGGTCTTCAAGATGCCGCGAAACTTCGCTTTGCAGGAAGGATGTAACTTGTGTTGAAAGCCGTTTGGAAATTGATGAATCGTGTTCATGCGTATCATCAATTTGAAAAAAAGCGTACACAGTATTCTTCAAAGGTTTCCTTACCAAAAGAGTTGAGTGGACTATCGAGTGCTCAACTCCCTGATATCGAGTCTGCTGGGAGTCAATTGAACTATTTGGTCGTGGATTTCGAGACGACAGGATTGGATGCCAGCACGGACAGCATCTTAAGCGTGGGCTGGGTTGAGGTGAATGGGTTTAGCATTGATCTAGCATCCGCACAGCACTTGTATATTGACACGACAGCGAGTGTGAATGCCGACGGCGCGGTGGTGAATCACATTGTTCCAGAAATGCTCAAAGATGGCGTCCCCCTTGATGAGGCGATGCAGCGCTTATTTGAAGCCGCGCGGAACAGAATATTGATCGCCCATGGTGCTGTCATTGAGGCGTCCTTTGTTGAAGAGTACTTAAGTCACCGATTTGGCTTGAAGGACGTGCCCATACTGTGGATTGATACTTTGGCAATTGAAAAGTCGATGGCCAAGGCTGTTAACGCTGATAGCTCTATTGATGTGCGCCTTGCAGAAACGCGGGAAAGGTATGGCCTGCCGGAATACAACGGTCACGAGGCACTCATCGATGCCATCGCCACCGCTGAGCTGTTTTTAGCTCAGCAGACGCGTTTGTTCGACAAAAGCTACCCTTGCATCGGTAAGCTCTATCGAATGAGCAGGTAACAGCTTGTTGTGGTTGAGTCACCCTGTGATGGGTTCTAGCAACTCTTCGATGCATCCTCGGCTGATATCTTCATTGATGTAAGCCATGCCAAGAATGTTTAAGAAATCCATGCGGTCGGCATCGCGAAGGTCAATCTCAGGCACTGAGAGATTGTTTTCTTGGTAGATCTTGGCGATGTGAGCCATAAAGGCTTCACCGTCACGCATCATTAATAGACTCATTGCACCTACGTCAGGTTTTACTCGATTTTGCTGATCTGCATTGAGGTTAATCTGCAATACGATAGGTTCTTCGCTCTCTCCAAATCTCACACCACGTTCGCGCACTGTTTGCTGGGCCCAGTAGTAGGCGAGTTCTTTGCTTTGGGTAAGAAATACCGGCTCGGTAACGTCTTGGAAGTTGTTTCCTATGGTTGCCATGGTCGCTTTAGCGACGTCATTGAGTGCTAGGTCTCCCGAGCGTTTTAAGCCTTGTGCTTGGATAGAGGCGACGAGTGCTGAAGAGGTGCCGTGGTACCAGGTGTTGCTGGTGGTGAAACCGGTTTTTGTTAGTAGGGTTTGGGTGTCTTTTAGGTGTTTTGGGGTCATGGGCGGCCTCTTTGGGTTTGGAGAGCTGGGTGGGGTGGTGAGAGTTTAGAGCTGAAGGCTAAGAGCTAAGGGCGAAGAGCGAAGAGCACCCCCTCTGGCTACCCCTTATTAAGGGGGAGAATTACTGGCTCGCTCCTTCGTCGCATCGCGAATTAAAAATATAAGGCGATGCGCAGCGAGCCTTTAGTTCCTCCCCTTTATAAGGGGAGGCTAGGAGGGGTAAGCTCTTAGTCAAACTGATTAGAAGTATTCAACTCACCAGCCGCTTTTAGCGCGTTCTCACCCGCAAAGTACTCTTTATGGTCATCACCGATGTCTGAACCAGACATGTTTTGGTGTTTAACACATGCGATACCTTGACGGATTTCTTGGCGTTGAACGTTCTTAACGTAGCCAAGCATGCCTGCTTCACCGAAGTACTCCTTCGCTAGGTTATCTGTTGATAGCGCAGCGGTGTGGTACGTTGGTAGTGTGATTAGGTGATGGAAGATACCAGCTTCACGTGCAGCATCTGCTTGGAACGTGCGGATTTTGTCGTCAGCACTTTTCGATAGTTCCGTTTCGTCATATTCAGCGCTCATTAGGTTTGCGCGGTCGTATGCTGATACATCTTCACCTGCTTCAACCATTGCATCATAAGCTTGTTGACGGAAGTTAAGCGTCCAGTTGAACGAAGGCGAGTTGTTGTAAACCAGCTTCGCATTCGGGTGAACTGCACGTACGCCATCCATCATCTCTTTGATTTGACCGATGTGTGGCTTTTCAGTTTCAATCCAAAGTAGGTCAGCACCTGCGTTGATAGCTTCGATACAGTCAAATACACAGCGGTCTTCACCCGTACCTGAGCGGAATTGATATAGGCCAGAAGGAAGACGCTTCGGACGTACTAGCTTGCCATCACGGTTAAAGCAAACGTCGCCTTGCTTCATGTCAGCAACATCGATCTCTTCAACGTCTAAGTAAGAGTTGTAGATATCGCCTTGGTCGCCTGGCTCTTTCACTACCGCAATTTCTTTGGTTAGGCCAGCACCTTGTGAGTCAGTACGTGCAACGATGATACCGTTGTCGATGCCAAGCTCTAGGAAGGCATAACGCAGCGCGCGCAGTTTCGCATGGAAGTCTGAGTGAGGTACGGTTACTTTACCGTCTTGGTGACCACACTGCTTCTCATCGGCTACTTGGTTTTCAATCTGCAGACAACAAGCACCCGCTTCAATCATTTTCTTAGCCAGTAGGTAAGTGGCTTCTGCGTTACCAAAGCCTGCATCGATATCAGCAACGATTGGCACAACGTGGGTTTGATGGTTGTCGATTTTGTCTTGGATTTGGTCTTGAAGTGCTACGTCGCCGGCTTCACGTGCTGCGTCTAGCTCACGGAATAGACCGCCTAGCTCACGTGCATCTGCTTGACGAAGGAAAGTGTATAGCTCTTCGATAAGTGCAGGGACAGACGTCTTCTCGTGCATTGACTGGTCTGGAAGTGGACCAAAATCAGAGCGAAGTGCGGCAACCATCCAACCTGATAGGTAGAGGTAGCGTTTGTCAGTCTTACCACCAAAGTGCTTCTTAATAGAAATCATTTTTTGTTGGCCAATGAAACCGTGCCAGCAACCTAAAGATTGTGTGTACTGAGATTTGTCTGCGTCGTACGCTTCCATGTCTGCACGCATAATATCCGCCGTGTATTGCGCGATATCTAGGCCAGTTTTGAATTTGTTTTGAGCACGCATGCGAGCAGCAGATTCAGCATCGATTGCATCCCATGGCGTACCTGCAGCGCGTTTTGCAACTTCGATCATTTCGATATCTTGATTAATTTGCGACATAACTATTCCTTAGTTTCACGTTGGATATAGGGTGGCCAGTGGCCTGTAGTATTAACTTGTTGTTATGGACAAATCCTAGCCGCTTGTGTGATAATTTTGTTAATTTATAGTTGTTATACTCGGTATTTTTGTTATGAATATTGCTCGTATTGACCTTAATTTGCTTGTGTATTTAGATATGCTGCTGCGAGAGCGTAATGTGACCCGCGCTGCGAACCAGTTGGGTATCACTCAGCCAGCGATGAGTAATGGATTGCGCCGCCTGCGTGATTTGTTTGAAGATCCGCTTTTAGTGCGAACTAGTGAAGGGATGATCCCAACCGAGCGCGCTCAGAAGCTCCAGCCACAGATTCGAAATATTCTTGCCAATGTAGAAAAGACGATGCAAACCACGACCGAGTTTCATGCTGAGGATAGCGAGCGCGTGTTTCGTATCATGGCGAGTGACTATGCCGAGTCGACTATTATTCAACCGTTATTGGAAAAGCTCAGCGAAATTGCACCTAAGATACGTTTGGACATCATGACCCCAAGTGATGTGAGTTATCAGGATGTAGAGCAAGGTACCGTCGATATCGTTATCAATCGCTTTGATGATATTCCTCAGTCCTTCCACCAAATGAGCCTGTGGCACGATGGCTTTTCTTGCCTATTCAGCCGTGACAATCCCATTGCCGATAACTTTGATTTGTTCTCTTATCTAAAGGCGCAGCACATTTGGGTGAGTAAAACCGGGATGGGTACCGGGCACGGCGTCAACCCTAGTCAAGCGCAGAAACTGGGCTGGATTGATGAGGCGTTGATGAAGATAGGTAAAACGCGCAATATCACGGTATTTACCCGCCACTACCTATCCGCCATCCTTTTTGCGCAGCAGAAGAATCTGATTTTGACGATTCCAAGTAAGGCGGCGCAGTCACAGCGCAACAACCCTAAGCTGCTTATCAAACCTGCGCCATTTGCGATAGAGCCGTTTGAAGTCAAGATGGCATGGAGTCCACTCTTGCAAAGTAATCCCGATCACCAATGGATGCGCCGCTTAATAAAAAGTGTCGCCAATGAGCTAGAAAGTGGCGTAACGGAGTAAGGCTGTACGTCAATAATAGGGGTATTTTTTCTATGAATGTTAACTATAAGTGGCATAAATTAGTCAAATTCTCCTCAGTTACGTAGATTTTTAAGCAGTGGTCATCGACTAATTCGAGAGAAATTTTATGAGCAATCGTATTCAACAGGGAAGCTTGAACATTGATAGCACCCTCTACAATTTGGTTAATGAGCAAATCATTCCCGGCACTGGTATTGAGGCCAGCGCATTTTGGCAAGCGTTCGAGTCAATTTTATCTGACCTAGCACCTAAAAATCGCGCGCTGCTGGTAAAGCGTGACGACTTACAACATCAAATCGATGTTTGGCATCAAGAGCGTGTGGGTCAGGCAATTGATCCAACCGAGTACAAAACCTTCTTACAGCAGATTGGTTACCTAGTCCCTGAAGTTGATGATTTTGAAATCTCCACAGAAAACGTAGAGCCAGAAATAGCGACTCAAGCAGGACCACAGCTGGTGGTACCTATTATGAATGCCCGTTTTGCACTTAACGCAGCGAATGCGCGTTGGGGTAGCTTGTATGATGCGCTTTACGGCACGGATGTGATTAGCGAAGAGGACGGAGCGGAACGTGGTGGCAGCTTTAACCCAGTGCGTGGTGAAAAAGTGGTTGCCTATGCTCGTGAATTTCTTGACTCAGCAGCGCCACTCAACGGTGTATCGCACCGAGAAGTTGCTCAGTACAGCATCAGCAATGTCAGTGTAGGTAACACGCTAACTGCCACTCTTACCAATGGTGAGGAAGTGACCCTAATGGATAGCACTCAGTTTATCGGCTATCAGGGAGAAGCCAGTTCGCCATCTTGTATTCTTCTTAAACACAATAATCTTCATATTGAAATTCAAATCGACCCGAATACACCGATTGGCCGTGTTGATGCGGCGGGTATCAAAGATGTGGTTGTTGAAGCGGCGCTTACTACCATTATGGATTGTGAAGATTCGGTTGCAGCGGTAGACGGCGAGGACAAAGCGCTGGCCTATCGTAACTGGTTAGGTCTGATGAAAGGCGATCTGCAAGAGAGCCTAGAAAAGAATGGCAAAACGATTGTCAGAAGCTTAAATCCGGATCGTCAATACACCAGCGTGACCGGCGGCGAGATCCATCTTAAAGGTCGCAGTATGCTGTTTATTCGCAACGTCGGCCACTTAATGACAAACCCAGCGATTCTTGATCGCGCCGGCCGTGAAGTACCAGAAGGTATCATGGATGCCATGATCACCTCGCTAATAGCTATCCACGATATTAAAGGGAACAGCCAGTACCAAAACTCGACATCAGGTAGCATCAACATCGTTAAGCCAAAGATGCATGGCCCTGAAGAAGTGGCATTTACCAACGAGCTCTTTACTCGAGTCGAAGATGCGTTGGGTCTGGAACGAAACACCATCAAAGTCGGCATTATGGATGAGGAGCGCCGCACCTCGGTTAACCTAAAAGCGTGTATTCACGCTGCGAAAGAGCGTGTCGTGTTCATTAACACTGGCTTCTTAGACAGAACGGGTGATGAAATTCATACCAGCATGGAAGCAGGTGCATTTGCTCCGAAAGCTCAGCTGAAAACCATGACCTGGATTGGCGCCTACGAAGATCAAAACGTGGATCTAGGATTGGCGTGTGGTCTGCAAGGTAAGGCGCAAATCGGTAAAGGTATGTGGCCGGAACCAGATAACATGGCAAAAATGATGGATGCTAAGATTGGTCATCCACAGTCAGGCGCCAACACAGCATGGGTACCGTCACCGACCGCAGCAACTTTACATGCGCTTCACTACCACCAAGTGAGCGTGCCAAGCCGTCAAAAAGAGCTTCGTGAGCGTGTGAGTGCGAGTGTGGATGATATCTTGACGATTCCACTATTAGGTTCGCAAAAGCTGACAGCAGAACAAATTCAAAGCGAGTTAGACAATAACGCGCAAGGCATTCTCGGCTATGTAGTACGCTGGATTGACCAAGGTGTTGGCTGTTCCAAAGTACCAGATATCAATGATGTCGGTCTAATGGAAGATCGCGCCACACTGCGTATCTCAAGCCAGCATATTGCTAACTGGTTACGACATGGTATTTGCACTGAATCTCAAGTGATGAAAACCATGCAGCGTATGGCACAAGTCGTTGACCAACAAAATGCTGACGACCCAAATTATAACAATATGGCCCCCAACTTTGACAGCAGCATTGCGTTCTCTGCCGCTTGTCAATCGGTGTTCGAAGGCTGCGCACAGCCCAATGGCTATACTGAGCCCGTATTGCACGCAATGCGACTCAAATTAAAATCACAACAAAGATAAAACACTGTAATTACCAAGCCCAAGGTAACACCGCGCTCTCGAGCGCGGTTTTTTTTGGGAAATTTTAGCTTGCAACTCTTAACAATATCAACGTAACAATGTCTTACTTTAATACTTCCATAAATTTGTAACGAGCAAATGAGTTGCAGTGTATAGTCAGGATTGCTAAAGAGTTCTGTTTTTAGATCTATAAAGAGTTTCTTTCTACATAACTAACCTCGGTATAGGAACGAACAGTAGGCTCTTGAACATCATTACTTAAGTGTATCAGTTTGTAGATAGCTGACTTTGCGAGGCTTCCATATGCAGGTCTGATCGTTGTTAAGGAGGGGGAGACTAAAGATGAAATATCTAGATCATCAAAGCCAACAACTGCAATGTCTTTTGGAACTGAAATGTTCTTTGATTTAAGAGATTGAATCAAAGAGATCGCCATTAAATCACAAATACAAAAAACGACATCACAATCTTCAAAAACACCAGAATCAACGATTTTATCCATAACTAGGCTACTACCCAAATCCTGCCCAGCCGTATCATTATTCATAAGTTGTAATGTTTGTGTGTCAGCATAGGAGCGAATATCGATCACGTCCTTGGCATATTCAAAGTTTATTTCATGCATCTTCATTGCTCGAAAGAAACCGTCTACTCTTTGCTGAATGGTTAAGCGAGGGATAGTTGTGAGGATTTTGGGACTTTTATAACCCTTATTTATCAGAGACTTACCGAGTAAGAAACCACCAAGTTCATAATCTGGACTGATACTACTTAGTCTCATTAGATCATCGAAACAGTTGATGAGAACTGTGGGGACATTGGACTGAAACATAGTGTTATTGAGCTCGCTGTCGGTCATGCCCGCGATAATAACTGCTTCAGAATTCTTGATTTTCTTAATCATAGCCGAAATTTCAGTATCTGAGCTTACGATGAAAGTTTCTGTATCTAAGCCAAATTTCTTAGCTTCGTTATTTAGGTGTTCATAAATTGTAAAGTAAAAGCTATGCGGTTGAAGAACAGAGGAATGAATGACAATTGAAATTTTGCTGAAATAGATATTTACAGATAAGGTTTTCTTAATTCTTGGTTTATAAGAAATCTCCTCAATAACCTTGTTAACTTTTTCAACGGTTTCTGCTTTTACGATAGTTGGGTTATTAATCGCTCGAGAAACAGTGGCCTTAGACACCCCAGCTATTTGTGCAATTCGTTCAATACTCATCTCGTTGTACTCTTCTATTAAGTGACATATGACCTGCATCACGACTCAAACTTTATAATCAATGAAACAAGTCATTAGAATGCGATGTTGCATTTTTCGTGTTCTGAATCACATTTTTTTGGTATTTCGTTCTTTAAACTCCACTTCATCGAAACCACGTAATCTGTTGAAAGTTAGTTAGGTTGAAAAATTATGTTTAAAGAATTAACAGAAATTAAGAATGATATTCTGGGTAGTATCGAGCGTAATGCTCCCATAATTGGTAATCGTAATCCAATGATAGGCGCAGGCCCCGAAGACTTTGCGTGGCAGTACCCCAAAGAAAATTACTTCTGGACTGACTCATTTTGGACTGGTGAACTTTGGTTAGCTTACATGTTGACTGGTAAGCAAGAGTACAAAAATATGGCGCGTATGCGCTACACGCATTTTGGAGAAATCTTAAACAATCCAATGTGGCTGAATCACGATTTGGGTTTTGAGTTTTCGTTGACAGCTGTAGCGGACTACAAGTTGACGGGTAATGAAACCGCTCGTGATCTCGCACTAAAAGCTGCTGATGCGCTGCGCAGTCGGTTCAATTGGAATGGTAACTATCTAGTGGCTTGGACCGCAGGAACAGAAGGTCAAGCTCATGCTGAACTGGTTCAAGGCAAGATCATTATCGACTGTATGCAAAATCTATCTTTGCTGATGTGGGCTTATTCTGAAACCAATATTGAATCTTATAAAGAGGTCGCGATTCGACAAGCTGAAACATCCCTAAAATATCTGGTTCGCGATGATTTTAGTACCTACCATACCTATGATTTTGATACCAAGACAAATCAGCCTATCGCTGGAAAGACCTTCCAAGGGTACGCTGATGAATCGTGTTGGTCCCGCGGACAAGCATGGGCTATTCATGGGTTTGCTCAAATGGCGCTATTAACAGGTGATGAGCGATACTCTGAACTGAGTATGAAGCTAACAGATTTTGTTATGGGAAATATTACTGATGACTTTGTTCCTATTTGGGACTATCGTCTGCCAAAAGAAGAGAAACAATATAAAGATACGTCTGCAGGTTCAATTACCGCCGCAGGCCTTTATCTTCTTGCTGAAGTATTGGAAACCCAAGGTAAAGATAAGTTAGCTAAAAAATATCGAAATTTTGGCGAAAAAATGCTGCTGGCATTGAGAAATAATTATGATCTAACGGGAAATATTGAAGCTCAAGGATTGTTGTCTAATTCAGCTTCTTACGTCCACCAAGCTCATGAGTTAGATAAAGAGTTTTTAGCAAATGCTATGCTTCCATATGGTGATTACTACTATTTTGAAGCTGTTGTACGCGCACTTGGTCATAATAAGCTCTTTTGGTAATAGAGTAAAACTAAATAACAAAAGGAAACAAAATGTCTAATTTAAAAAACTCACTAATTCTTGCTAGTGTTTGCTTAGCTTTCACGACAACAGCAAGTGCTAAAGTGTATAAATTTGCTACAAATATTCCTAGTGATGGAGCTCCTGGTATTCTACTTCAAGAGTTTTCTGATTCAGTAAAAGATAAAACAGATGGACGCGTAAACTTTAGAATATTTTGGAATGGTACACTTGGGAGTCAAGGTGATTACTTACAGAAAGTCCAAAGTGGCGTTATTTCAGCGGGTATTACAAATACAGCTACATTAGAAAATATTGCACCAGAAATGGGCGTGCTAAACCTTCCATATATCTTTAGGAGTTTAGATGAGTACAGTGACACAATGTACGATGACAATGTCAAGGTACTAATTGATAAAGCTCTGTCCGAGAAAGGTATGAATCCATTAGGTTTCTTAAGTAATGGTTTCCGTGGAATTATGACCTCCAAGGAAATAAAGACTATGGATGACCTCAAGGGGATGAAAATCCGAACTATGGGTAGCGAGAACTACATTCGAATGTTGGAGTCATTCGGTGCAGTACCGTCACCGATGGCATTCAGTGAAGTGTACCCGGCTTTACAACAAGGTGTCATTGATGGCGCTGAAGGTGGTGTGGCCGCTCTTTGGGAGATCAAGTATGGTGAAGTTACAAAATATGGTACGCACACAAACCATACTCGCCTAAGTGACTATGTTATAATTAGTGACAAGTTTAAATCTAGAGTTTCTCCAGAAGATCTTGAAATAGTTTATAATGAGTTTGATCGAGTGAGTAGGAAATCGCTATCTTTTGTTGATAATACACAAGCAGAGTCAGAGAGAATTGGTATTGAAAAGCTTGGTGTAACGATTAACGAAGTTGACATTGAGCCTTTTGTTGAGGCCGTTCAGCCTATGTATCAAGATGCACTAAAAGATCCTAAGAAGCATGAGCTATTAAATGTGATCTTTACCCTTCAGGGCCGTAGTTAATTTATTATAGAGGCCGATACCTATCGGCCTTTTATACCTCCACGCGAAGAGTTCATTATGATAAATTTCAATGTGATGAAAGGTGGCTATCAATCTTGTTTTTTGGATAAGTTTGATGAGTTGGTTAACAAGATGCTAAAACCGACATTAATATTGACACTAGGTGTTATGAGCATTTTGATTGTCTATCAAGTATTTTGTCGGTATGTACTAAATTCACCTAGTAACGTGTCTTCTGAGTTACTCACTTATATGCTGATATGGCTAGGTTTACTTGGAGCATCAGCGTGTTTTCTACAGTCTAAACATCTAAACTTACCTATTATCTTAGATAAAGTATCAGAAGGAAAACAAGATACTCTATCAATTATAACAATTATAGCTTCGTTCTTATTTGGTGGGATTGTTACCTATAGTGGTTATGTCGGCTTAGATAATCAGGCGTTTACACCAATTTTGAAAATGAGTCTGGGATTATTGCAATCAGTAGTAATGATTCTAGGTGTGATTATTTGTTTGTCTAGCGCTGTTAAACTTAGTAAATTGATTATTAGGAATGGCAATAATTTTTCTAAATTTATTGTTATCTCTATTTTTGTGGGGCTATTACTTTTAGCATATTCTGAAATTAAGTCTCACGAGCTTTCAATGGATTACATTGAAGACAATATTGAAATGCTTTCGTTTTTTGTATTGTTCATTTCCTTCTTTTTCTTCTTGCTAATTGGTATGCCTATTGCTGTCGGATTAGGTATAGCGGGGTTAATGACGCTTAGCTTACAAATGAATTTTTCAGAGTTAGTAAGTACTACTGGCGAGACACTTTTTGCATCTCTAAATAACTTTGGGTTCCTAGCTTTACCTTTTTTCATCCTAGCAGGAAATATAATGAATCAAGGTGGTATTGCGAGAAGGCTGATTAACTTTGCAATGCTAATCGGCAGGAGGATTCCAGGGAGCCTATGGCAAACTAACATTGTTGCCAATATGTTGTTTGGTTCACTTTCTGGTTCAGCCATTGCTGCTTCAACTGCTATTGGTGGTATAATTACTCCAATGGCAAAAGAAAAGAAATATGACATGCCATTTAGTACGGCTGTCAATGCTGCGTCTTCAATTTCGGGAATGCTTATTCCTCCTACTGGTGTGTTCATTGTATACTCTTTGATTACTGGTGGTGGCGCTTCCATTGCTGCATTGTTTGTAGCAGGTTATATTCCAGGGATTATCATTGGTTTAAGTGTAATGATTGTCGCATATGGTTATGCGAAGAAAAATAACTACCCAGTATCTAAAGCGTCTATTGACCACAAGGCTTTCTTGAATGTTCTTTGGGGTGCTTTACCAAGCTTAATGCTAATTTTTATTGTTATTGGTGGAATCATTGGGGGTGTTTTTACCGCTATTGAAGCATCTGGTATAGCAGTAGCGTATAGCCTTTTATTGTCTGTGTTGTATAAGACAATAAACTGGAAGAGCTTAATGACAACTCTCTATGATTCAGCCATTAGCTCTGCAGTTATTCTGTTTCTAATAGCTTGCTCTAGTGTCATGAGCTGGAGTATGACTTTTGCGTTTATTCCAGATACTGTAGCGGAAATGTTAATAAGCTTTAGCGACAATAAATATGTTATTTTGGCACTAATTAATATCACACTATTAATTGTTGGTGTGTTCATGGATATGTCGCCTGCGTTGTTAATATTTACACCAATTTTATATCCGATTGTTACTGGGTTGGGTGTTGATCCAGTGCATTTTGGCGTAATAATGGTTTATAATCTATCTATGGGTGTAGTGACACCTCCTGTTGGGACGGTATTATTTGTCTCATGTGGAATTACTGGTGAGAAAATTACAAGTGTAATTAAGCCTTTGCTACCAATTTTCTCAGTTCAAATTATTGGTTTGATGCTGATTACCTACTTCCCAGTATTGTCATTAGCACTACCTAGACTCTTCGGGCTAAGCTAAATGTTAGAAACCCTTTTAATAAAAGTGTGATTCATACAAGAATAGATTATTAAAAATTAGTAAATTATATGCTTGAGCTGCTAGTTACTTATTATGAAACGTACAGCTCTCTTATGATTAGGGTACTGGTGGAGCCTGGTTTGACATGAAAGCACGTTCACTAGAGAGTGCTGTCCGACCTATATAAGGGATCATTCCGTTCGCGTTGGGTGGTGGTGAATTTTAGTATTGGTATCAAGAGCCGACTATTACCATAGACAACCAAGGTCATCGGTACCTTTTCTTCTTGCAAAGCTAAAGTTTAGCAAGCACACGTTGATGAGCGAGTTTAAATTATTGTGTAAGTAGTATTTTAAGTGGTTGCGTAATATATTAACCAGTTATTAAACCAGCTTTCTAGTAGCTGGTTTTCTTCCATTAGTAGACCTTGGTTTGAACATTAAGGTTAACGAGAGTGTTTTCACTGTTTAATGCTATTTTGAGTAACTTAGCTTCCTATAGGCATGTTAACTTGGCAACCATTAGAGCTACTTCGTACCTGATAGGTAAGGTTAAAACTTCAATATTTGTTGGTGAGCCATACCGTTTTTCGATAGGATCTCAGTACACAAAAAAAACGCCAAGACAATCGGTCTTGGCGTCAAAGATAGTAATCGTAAACTCGGGAGGGCTGAGTCTCCCACGCTCTACAATCTCAAATATCCCTTTAGCTACTTTCCTGTAGCGATGTTGTGATCATATATTCATCATCTCGATGGAAACACTAGCCTAAAGTGGTAAACACATCGTCAACGGTGCAATCTGATATTCCATTTTTATTGGCCTTGTGAAGCCATTTTCGCGAGTACACATTTCAATGTGCCGTAGTCGTATTGCTGTTCAAAGTGCTCGAATAGTGGCTTGATGGCCTGCTGTGTTAGTGAATCAAATGCTATAGCTTGCTGTGTAATTGCTTGGATCTCTTCGTCGCTCAAAGCGATCACGCTGTTTAACTCACAGGCGTTCAGCTCTATGGCTTGAGCTAAATGAGACATGATCGTCGTTGCTTTTAGCCCGCGTTCATTCGCTATGTCTTCAACGGTAAAGCCTTTGTTAAGAAGCCCAAGAGACTCAAGTTCGGTATCTGATAGCTGCTTTTCGGCTTCGGATTTAGGCTCAATAGCAGCGATAAAGGCATCGCCGTATTTCTCTATTTTAACTTCACCAAAACCTGGGATAGTCGAAAGTTCATCGAGGGTTTGCGGGCGCACGCTGGAGAGAGATTCCAACGTTGCATCATGACAAATCATGTAAGCCGGTACCGATTGCTGATTGGCTAGTTCTGCGCGAACTTCGCGAAGCTTTTCAAACTGCGGCATGTCGGCTGCGGACAAAGTGCCAGAGCTTTTCTTTTTCGCGCCTTTCGCCGCTTTTTTCGAGACTCGCAGTTTGCGAAGTTCGATGGGCTGCTCGCCTTTGAGATAAGGACGGCACAACTCGGTAAGCTGCAAACTGCCGTGTTCACCGTGCACCTCGAGAAGGTTCATGGCGAGCAGTTGACGAAATACCCCTTGCCACTCTTTAGCGGAAAGGTCGTTGCCAATACCAAATGTAGACAGGGTATCGTGTTGGTTTTGGGTAATTCGACTGTCTGCTTTACCCAAGAGAATGTTGACTAAGTAGCTCACACCAAACCGCTGGCCGGTTCGATATACAGTAGAAAGAGCCTTCTGTGTCGCTTGTAAGCCATCCCAGGTTTCGGGTGGTGTTAGGCAGTTATCACAGTTACCGCAAGGTTTTGATAGCGTTTCGCCAAAGTAGGCGAGTAGAGATTGGCGGCGGCAAGTGGCCAAATCACAATAGCCGAGTAGTCGATTCAGCTTTTGAATGGATACGCGCTTATATTGCTCCGCACCTTCGGAGTTTTGCACCATTTGCCTTTGTAGAACCATGTCTTGCATGCCAAAACTCATCCAAGCATTGGCAGGCATGCCATCGCGTCCGGCGCGGCCTGTTTCCTGGTAATAGGCCTCAATACTTTTTGGCAGGCTTAAATGCGCCACAAACCGAACATCGGGCTTATCAATCCCCATTCCAAATGCGATGGTGGCGACGACGATGATGCCGTCTTCGCTCAAAAAGCGGCGCTGATGATTGGCGCGTTGGTCACTCGATAGTCCCGCATGGTAAGGCAAAGCAGTTTTGCCCATGTCACATAGCCACTGCGCTGTCTCTTCCACTTTCTTACGCGATAGACAATAGACAATACCGGCATCATCTTGATGATGAGTATCGATAAAGCGCCATAGCTCTTGTTTGGCATTGCCAAGGTCGGAGACGTAGTAAGTGATATTAGGGCGATCAAAGCTGTGAACATACACATCGGCTTGCTCGAGCGCTAACTGTGCGATGATCTCCTCGCGTGTTTTTAGATCGGCGGTTGCGGTGAGCGCAATTCTTGGCACGGTAGGAAAGCGCTGTTTGAGCACGCTGAGCTGTTGATACTCTGGGCGAAAGTCATGACCCCACTGGCTTACACAGTGCGCTTCATCAATAGCAAATAGTGACAGGCTTGATTGTTCCAACAAACGAAGCGTCTTCTCCATTAACAGTCGCTCAGGTGCGACATACAGGATCTGGATGTCACCGGTGAGTACTTGCTGTTCTACGACTTGCTGATCGTACGGGCTCAATGTTGAGTTGAGATAAGCAGCACGAACGCCAACTTGGTGGAGAGCGTCGACTTGATCTTGCATCAGTGCGATAAGTGGAGACACCACAACGCCAACGCCCTGCCTCAGAATAGCCGGTATTTGATAACAAATAGATTTACCGCCGCCAGTTGGCATTAGTGTCAGCACATCATTTCCCGACATCAACGAGTCGATAATGTCCGCTTGTTGATGACGAAAATTATCGTAACCAAAAAGAGATTTCAGCAGTTCATTGGGAGTGAAAGGGGTCGCGGTCGGAGTGTTCGGCATCATAGAAGCTTTGGATTTATCGCAGAGTGGGAAGACAGCGTGAGAGTGTGTCAGGAGCAGAGTGGGTTTTCAAGCATTCATCGAGATAATGCGCGGTCATACTCAATGTGGTTGTGGAACTATGTCGTGAGAGTTGTACGACTTGAGGTCAGTCTTGTTGTTACAAGGCTTTTTCAAGATGCAGTGAGTAATTGGGAGTGGGGAAGTAGCGAGAGAAAGTCGGGCTTAGCTTGGCATATAAGCCCGACCTATACGGAGCTTTGGAATACTGTGCGTTTCCATCGCTTTTGCTGCCTTTTGCTAAAAGTGCAAAGAGGTAACAATTTGTTAGACACAAGGCAGAAGAAAAGTTCCGCTACCTTGCATCTGAAGGCTTATAAAAGCTTATAGACCTTTGATGTTCTCAACTTCAAGCTCGTTGAAGTAGCGAACTGTCTTCACTTTTAGCTCTTGTTGAGCAGCATCGTCAGCAACGATGATTGCTTTAGAGTGCATTTGTAGCGCAGTCACTGTCCACATGTGGTTTACAGAGCCTTCTACAGCCATTTGTAGAGCTTGAGCTTTGTTGTGACCCATAGTTAGGATCATCACTTCTTCTGCGTCTAGCAATGTTGCAACACCAATAGTTAGTGCGTATTTAGGCACTTGGTTGATGTCGTTGTCGAAGAAACGAGAGTTTGCGATGCGCGTGTCTTCTGTCAGTGTCTTGATACGAGTACGAGAGTTTAGAGATGAACCTGGTTCGTTGAACGCGATGTGACCATCGATGCCTACGCCACCCATGAACAGGTTGATCTTGCCGTATGAACGGATTTTCTCTTCGTATGCCGCACAGTGTGCGTCGATATCGTCTGCAAGACCGTCAAGAAGGTTGATGTTTTCTTCTTGGATATCAACGTGGTTGAAGAAGTTGTTGTACATGAAAGAGCGGTATGACTCTGGGTGCTCTGGGTCAATACCTACGTACTCATCCATGTTGAACGTCACAACGTGTTTAAAGCTTACTTCGCCCGCTTTGTGCAGAGCGATAAGTGCTTTGTACGTTGAAAGAGGCGTTCCACCAGTCGGTAGACCCAAAACAAACGGCTTTTCTGCTGTCGGTTTGAAAGCGTTGATACGCTCAACGATGTGGCGAGCAGCCCATTTACCTACTTGTTCTGCGTTCTGTAATGGAATAAGTCTCATGTTGATCCCCTAATAAAAGAATTTAATGTGTTCTGAAACATTAATTCGCATTATAAAAAAAGTTTTTCGACACGGCTATTACTTTTCTGTGAATTTTCGTTTTTTTCTTGATCGGGATCGCCTTTTGCCATTGGTGTTGAGTGTTTGTTAACAGATGGTGCTTTTTTAACAAGAAAAATTTTCAACAGAAAATAAAGGACAAGTTTGGGGTGTTTAGAGAGGGGAACTTGGCGGCAACACCTGAAGAGCTTAGAGAGTTGGGCAGGAAGTGCCTGCCCAATCCACTGGCTAGATCGCTTGACCGTTAGCGGTAACAGCAACGTCGACGTTGCCACGCAGTGCGTTCGAGTATGGGCAAACTTGGTGCGCGACACGAACCAGTTCTAGCGCTGCGGCATCATCCATATCCAAAGTCACATCCAGAGCGACATCAAGAACAAACCCACCATGCTCATTGGCCTTTAATGCGACCGTTGCTTTGGTCGGTGCTTGTTTTACGGCTAGTTTCTGCTGCTGAGCGACATGAAGAATGGCATTAGAAAAACACGCTGAGTAACCTGCCGCAAAGAGCTGCTCCGGGTTAGTTGCAGCGCCAGTTCCACCTAGCTCTTTTGGATAAGAAAGCGCAAGATCGAGCAAGCCATCGTCCGTTGATACTTGACCATTGCGACCGGCGATTGCAGTTGCTGAAGTAGAGTAAAGTGCTGACATAAGTTCATCCTTCTATCGTTTTTAATTGCGTAAAATTAGGTTGTGCGCTAACTATATTGTTAAAGTTGGATGATTGCAAGTATATTGTGCACAACTTAATTCACTCGCGCGGCCAAATATGAAATTAGATAGTCCAGAAGCCTTAGATTTAGACAAGCAAGTTTGTTTCGCACTTTACAGTGCTAGCAATGCAGTGACTCGTGCCTATCGGCCAATTCTTGAACAAGTCGATCTCACTTATCTGCAATACATGACGATGTTGGTACTTTGGAAACAAGCGCCTATGAATGTCAAAGATATCGGGGCAGAATTGAAGCTCGATTCCGGTACACTAACGCCGTTGCTTAAACGCCTAGAGCAAAAAGGTTTGGTGGAGCGTAAGCGCAGTGAGTCCGACGAGCGTGCTCGAATGATTTTTGTCACTGAGCAGGGCAATGCACTTCGCGAGAAAGCAATGTCGATACCCGGAGCGATTGCTTGTAAAGCCAAGCTCGATCCAGAGGAGGCAATGGTGCTCAAACGGATTTGTGAGCGACTAACAGACAATTTGATGGATTAACATAAATGGATATTGAAGGACTCAATCGAGTCGGGTTTAAACATTTACTGGCGCTGCATGTGATGCTAGATACGTGCAACGTGACCAAAACGGCAGAACTACTTTCTGTTACTCCTTCTAGCGTAAGTAAAACCATTACTCAGTTACGCGACATTCTTGATGATGAGCTGTTTTTTAGAGATGGCACGTCATTAACGCCTACGCTCTATGCTGTAGAGATCGCACCACTCGTACATTCAATGCTAGCGAGTATGAATGGTTTGCTTAATCAAGCCCGCTTTGAGCCGCAAGTGTTTGAAGGTCGCTTTAGTTTATCAATGCGCGAAAGTACGTTTGAACTGTTTGCTAAACCACTGGCAAAGCTGACGACTGAGCTCACGCCAAAAGCTAAGCTCAATATTATGACCAAGGCGAAATTCGGCTTTGGGGCACTTCATAGTGGACAAGTGGATTTCATTATCTTGCCACACGATGTTAGTCAGCCACCGACTAATACCAAGGAGCTGGTGTGGGAAGTCGTGCTTGAGGATGAGTTGGTGTGTTTGATGTCACCTGACCACCCATTAGCGGAGGTTGATCTAACGATTGAGCATTACCTTAACAGTCAGCATATTGGCATTGCTGAGTCGGAGTTGAGTCGTCCGTACTTTGAACAGACGCTTAGACAGCAGCACGGTATTCGCGATGTGAAAATGATTGTGCCTGATTTTGGCGCCGCAGCGGTGATGTGTCATCAGTCGGAGTTACTGTTTACTTGTTCAAAACAGTGGGCTGACGTCGCCAGCCAAGCGAAGGGATTGACGGTAAAATCTCTGCCATTTGAATATGGCAAAGTAGCTTATAGCGTTGTTTGGAATCGAGCAGCGATCAACGATCCTGCTATTCAGTGGCTTTGCTGTTATTTGCGTGATTTACGCGTCTAGTTGAATTAATACCGCCTTGATTTAAGTGCTTAATGGATTGGCGTATCTAGCAAATCGTAAGTTGCATATCAGGCTAGCTTCTTGTAGCCTGAAATTTCATCAAAAAGGTTATTTATGCATCACACGATTTCTTACCTCTGGCTCACACTCTCTATGCCTGTAGCTCGGTAGGATCCCCTGTGCCTGGCTACGAGTTGATTGTAGCCAGAATCGCACCTTCATTCTCGTAGCCCAAAATTAAAAAAGGAACGAGAATGAACTCAAGGACACACATCGCTCATCACGACAAAAAGCAGCAAGTTCAGGGATTAGTATACGCGTTAGTCGGTACCGCACTTTTTTCAATCAAACCGATTTTCATCAAAATAGCCTATCAATATGGTGGCGATGCGACGGCCATTATGTCGCTTCGCGCACTGAGTTCATTACCCTTTTACCTCATCGTGTTGTGTTTGCTGTGCCGGGATGGGCAAAAGCGTTCACTGGTGCGTCAACATGGTTGGCAAGCGGCACTCGTTGGCATCCTCGGCTACTACGTAGCGAGCTTTTTGGACATTGCAGCACTGGCCTATATTAGTGCTCAGCTGGAGAGATTGCTGATTTTCTTGTTCCCAAGTTTTGTCGTGTTGCTGAGTTGGCTGTGCCTTGGTCAGCGACCTACGCGTAATGTTGTGCATGCGGTTGTCCTGGGGTATTTAGGGATTGTCGCCATCTTGTTACATGATGTTCAATCATTGGGTAATGAAGTTTGGAAGGGTAGCGGCTTGGCTATCGCATCCGCGTTTATTTTTGCCATCTATCTAATGCTGAGTAAAAGTATTATTGGCAAGATGGGCAGCGAGCTATTTACCAGTATTGGTATGGGAAGTGCTGGTGTTGCCATTCTGATCCAACTTGCTGTCTCTTCTGCGTCGATGAGCAGTTGGTCATTTGAACTTGTCGTGCTTGGTGTTTTACTGGGGATTTTCTGTACTGTGTTGCCGTCTTATTTTGTCGCAGCGGGTATGGCACGCTTAACCGCGACAGAGCTGAGTATTACCTCGAACATTGGCCCTGGTGTTACGGCTATTATGGCCGTATTGGTGCTGTCTGAGGCGTTCACTGTGTATCATTTTGTTGGGTTGTGCTTGGTGACCTTGTCGGTATATTGGATGAAAAAGCCAACGAAGTAGCCCTGAGTAGGGGGATGATGCCGCAACTGTCTGTGGCATCATCATATTATTGCAGGGCTATTTCCAAGCGCTACCAAACTGGATATACGTTGTCCACTCTTCAGGGCCTTTCGCTACATCCACACCCACACGCAAACCTAATTGACGAGCAATGAGGTAGCGGAAACCTCCACCACGGGTATAGTGGAGCTGACTTTTGGCAATGCTTTCATCGTGGTTAAAGGCCGTTGCTGCGCCCACGAAACCAAGTACTGTCCAACGCTCGTCAATATCGTAGCTTAGCTCTACCTCACCTAATGCGGTATTGTCCGCTTGATAACGCATTGCAGCAATCCCCCGCATTTCGATGTAAGGTCTGGCGTAGATGGATGCAGGGAACTCGACATTATCTGAAATCGACTTTACATCACCTCGTACGCCGAGTCCCCAGTTTTGAGATAGGCGAGTATGATGCTGCGCATAGGCGTTGTATTTTTGATAATCGAATTGTCCACCAAACGCTTTGCGGTGGTAATCGACTTTTAGACCCGCTTTGGTGCCTTGTTGGGGTGAAAATTGGTTGTTACGTGTGTCATACATAACTCTCCAGCCGAGGCGTCCATCTTTCGAGTGTAAAAGTGGATCGCTTATCCCATCAAGTGTTGGCTTCGAAGACATATAGCTGTATGCACCGCCAATAAAGAAGTCTGAATCACCGATACGAACGTCCATTTCTTGGAAGAAGTAGACGCCTTCGAGGCTAAGATCAACCGATCCTAATGATGCCATTGGATAGTATTTGAGGTTGAACTTGGCACCAAATAAGCCACCTAAATATCGGATACGATCGTTCATCCAGTTGCCATAGTGGAAGCCACCATAAAGTTGGCTGCCGTTATTGGTACCCAGAGCCATCAATCCGGATGTACTGGCAGGAATGTCTTTTACTTCCTCACCAGCAAGACGCTTTTGTTTGCGCTCTTCTGATTCGTGAAAGAATAGTAGTGCTGCACCGCCACCGACGCCAACGGCAGGGTCGGTAACTGTTAATGGCATGGGTAGAAAACCGACGGCATTATCGAGAATAAACTGACTGCCATCCAGTCGTCCGTCTTTAGGGTCAATGAAGTTATCCATCATGCCTGCATGAAGGCCGGTGCTGCTCAATAGAGCGGTAACAAGGAGAGATAGCGGAAGTGATCTATTATTATTTATCATACATCTAACAATTCAATAGTGTTTAGGTAAAAGTGCTCCCTGCGATTTTTCCAATTATATCGGTATATTAACGTCATATTTGTCAGCGTTCGAGCATTTTACTAGCAATGATAGCCCATCGAACGTTGCTATCTAATGGCTATTCGAATAGGTTGTGTTGGCTTATTAGGTAGTTTGCTCTAATGGGGTGACGTTGGTGGAAAACACGAATGAATGCCATCTGATAGCTGAGTTTTGTCTATTCACGTTTTCTATGAAATAAAAGTATTCCAGAGAACAAAATTGCGATAATGTGCGCACATTTCATATTAGGGTGATGGTGACAATGCTGCGCCGATTTCATGATCTTTCTCAGACCTCAAAAGGGGTTGTTGCCTCAATTTTAGCTTCTTGCCTTTTTGGCTTACTGCCGCTTTATGTGCAGTTTCAACCGGACCTTGGCGCGTTCAAGGTGAGTGGTGGTGAGGGGCACTGGGTGGCTGCACAGCGAGTAACGTGGAGTGCAGGACTCATGATGGTCATTCTTGTCGTGACGGGGCGTATTCGTCAATTTTGGCAGGCATTCAGGCAAACACGGTTGTGGCATCGCTATTTATTATCGGCGCTGCTCGTTGCCCCCCAATACTGGGTATTTGTTTGGGCACCCTTGTACGGTGAGACGCTGTCTGTCGCACTAGGGTATTTCACCTTACCTCTGGTGCTGGTGGTTGTCGGTAAATTCGTCTACGGAGATTCGTTGTCACGACTGCAATTGCTTGCTTGTGGCTTAGCTGCCATTGGTGTCGGCTATGCGTATGTGATGGCTGAGGGTCTATCGTGGATTGTATTGCTGATTGCTTTGGGGTATCCAATCTACTTTATTCATCGCAAGACTTTAGCTGTTTCGAGTGACGTTGGCTTTACCCTCGACAATGTATTTTTGTTGCCGCTAACTTTCTTTGCGATTTTCTATCTGTTACCTGTAGAGCAAATCCAAGCGTTGCCGGCTGTGAGCTGGTTGTACTACCTTGGCCTCGCGGTTGCTGGTGCAGTGCCTATGCTGCTATTTCTATACGCGTCGCAGTCGCTTCCAATGTCCTTGTTTGGTTTACTAGGTTATGTTGAGCCTGTCTTAGTGTTTGCCGTTGGACTGCTGCTTGGCGAACGCGTCGACCCTTCGGACATGCCAACTTATGTACTGGTGATGATGGCGCTATTCGTTCTCGCACTTGACGGAGTGAAACGAGCCAGAACGCACGGCGCCGTTTAAACCGGGGGCGGAATCTTTACATAACGGAATCGAGACGGCCGAGAGGCACTTCAAGGGTATTTTGACCGTGTTTAATCGGACTACCCACCATTTCATCATAAGCGCTGTCTTGTCTTAGAACGACTTCCTTTGCAGAGAGGTTTTGACAAAGGCGGCGCATGTCCACCACGTTGTGCGCGCGAAGCAGCGATCCATTATCATGGGTGACGTAGTGCTCCTCACCGTCCAGTATCACTGACGCTTGGTAAAGTGACATCTCTAACGAATGTATGACTAGCTTGTCAAATTGGGCGTATTGTTCCAGTGTGCTTATCTTAGTATTCATCGCGCGTCTCCATTGTTGCCCTAGCTGGGTTTGTTTAAAACGAATCAATGACAAACTTGTACGGCAGGTATCAGATAAGCGGTTAAATATTACGCAGTAAAAGTGTGGGTTTTATAGAGTCATTTGGTGAGTTTACAATGTAAAAGTCAGGCAGGGTGGTGCTACCTGACTTGGTATCAGTTAGAGAAGAAATTACATTGCAGCTGCAAAGATCGCTTCAATTTCCTCTTGGCTTGCTTGACGAGGGTTCGTCATACAGCACACGTCTTCCAACGCACTCTCGGCAAGCTTAGTAATGTCTTCCGCTTTTACACCTAGCTCTTTAAGGGTGGCGGGAATGCCTACTTTACTTGATAGATCTTCCATAGCTTCAATCGCAAGCTGCGCCGCTTGTTCAGTACTCAAGCCTGATGTGTCTTTGCCCATCGCTTTGGCAATATCAGCAAACTTGGCAGGGTTGGCACTGGCATTGAAACGTTGCACGTGTGGCAGCAATACGGCATTACAAACTCCGTGCGGCAGGTGATACGTGGCACCAAGTTGATGTGCCATTGCATGAACATAGCCAAGCAGAGCGTTGTTGAATGCCATACCCGCCATAAACTGAGCGTAGGCCATTTGCTCACGAGCTTCGATATTATCACCGTCAGTGACACAGGTAGGCAGGTGTTTGGTGATCATCTCAATCGCTTTAAGCGCCACCGTATCTGTGATTGGGTTTGCTGCAATTGAAACATAAGCCTCGATAGCGTGAGTCAGTGCGTCCATGCCGGTTGCTGCAGTGAGTGAGCTTGGCATCGCGAGCATCAGGTTAGGATCGTTAACTGAAATCAGTGGCGTGACTTTTTGATCCACAATCGCCATCTTGATCTGTCTTTCTTCATCGGTGATCACACTGAACATTGTCATTTCAGATGCTGTACCCGCCGTTGTGTTGATAGACATGAGTGGGAATGGAGCGAGTGTCGCTTTGTTAATGCCTTCGTAGTCTGTGATTTTTCCGCCATTGGTGGCGACAAGCGCAATGCCTTTCGCACAGTCGTGTGGTGAACCACCACCAACCGATAAGATTAAATCACAGCCTTCATCTGTTAGGACTTCGAGGCCAGCTTCGACATTTTGAATAGTAGGGTTGGGTTGAGTTCCATCATAGATAGCAGATGCGATCTGACGATCGTCGAGTTTTTTTGTAATTTGAGCGACAAGGCCAATTTGATTCAATACAGCATCCGTTACGATGAGTGTTTTTGTGAATCCCTGTTGCTGGATAATATCCAATGCTTTGTCTAGACACTCTTTTCCTAACAAGTTGGTCGATGGAAGGATAATAGTACTGCTCATTTGAATGCTCCTTGCTATTCGTCATGATGAATATAATGGCGGTAAGCTAACATGAGCATTTAATGAGAAGTATGATGTAAATCAATAGGTAACGTGGCGTTTAAGAATTAAACGATATCAATATTAATGTTTTAAAACATGGCGTTAGATGTAATGTGCGCGTTGAGATATTGGCATATTAATCAGTTAAGCACTCTACGTATTAAACTTTTGAATGGTTAATGAGCGTTCATTTCACCAAGCGTTATCTTCGATAGCTGAGAGTTTACCCGCAAAGACTCGTTAATGATTAACCTAGGGTCATCAAGGCCGATACCTTGCTCAATGGAGTTATGTGCTTTGTTTGAGAGTGATTTGAGCAGCTCAATTGACAGTGAAATATCGCTTTCCGAGCCTTTAAAACTGCTGAGCGATTGGAGGCTAAACAGCTGCTCGGTAAGTTTACTGACGGCGGATTCGAGATCATAGGCTTCTTCGCTAAGTCTGATATTCGGTTTAAAGCGTTCCAGCTGCCGTATGGTAGAGATAAGCGTTTCTTGAAGGGTGAGTGGATCCATGCTTCTTCCTTGTGCATAAAGTTTCATTTGTGCATTGGTTTATACTGGAACAGTATGCTGTAAAGTCGAGCTTGTTTTTAAAAAATGAGACATGGATCATTAATCGGTTTAGGAGCGTTGCATTGAAGCCGTTGTCGAAGCGCTCAGTCCTCTAAACTAACCCTTTAAGCTTTGCCAGTCCCCACGCTGCCGTTGTCACTACATCTTGGATCTCTTCGTCAATGAGCATGCGCTCAAATTCAACAATAGTAAATTCACCTGCGATGAGATCTTCTTCTTCACTGTCGTGGCTCGGCTCACCTTGGGTTAAGTCGGTTGCGAGATAGATATGACAGGTTTGATTAAGGAACCCATAGGCGATGAATTGCTTGCCAACATAGGTCATAGAGCCAGCGATAAGGCCGGTTTCCTCTTGCAGTTCGCCTTTTGCAAGAGATAAATGACTCGCATCCGGATTAGACTCCCATGCCCCTTGCGGCAGTTCCCAAAAAGTTTCGCTGACAGCGTAACGATATTGCTGGACCAGATGAATATTGCCGTTGTCGATAGCAATGATCACTGCGCAATCGGGTTTGTCGACAACACCGTAGATCCCTTGGTTACCACTTTTACGTTCGATTTTGTCTTCACGAACAGACATCCAAGGATTTTGATAGACGACGGTTGAATCTAAGGTTTTTATGGTCATAGCTAGCTGAATAGTTGGCAAAACATATGGTCAGCTTACCTCAGTTTTTCAATCTATCCTATGCTATTTAGTGAATAACAACTAAAAGGGCTAGGATGATGAAAATAGGGTTGAAACGAGCTGCGGTAACAATGTTTGCCGTTATGGCTTGTTGGGTAAATGCACAGGAGCGATTTCCGCTTGCACCGCCTGATACCAGTACACCAAAGCAAACTTACGAAAGTTATATAGTGGCGGTGACACAGGCGAATAAAGAGTTGGGAATCATTTATCGTGACTTGTCTAATGTAACTGAGTCCCAGCGTCAAATGATCAGTTCTTCTTTTGAACGAGCTTCGCTAACGTTTGACTTATCTCAAGTGTCTGCCTCGAGTCAAAATCGTGTGGCAATTGAGTCTGTCATGCTGCTAAAAGAGGTGCTCGATCGTGTACCTCCTTTCGATACGAGCACTATTCCTAACAACACGGACGTTGAGCGTTGGACAGTGCCGAATACGAGTATTTATATCGTTAAGCAGCCTTCAGGCCAGTATCAGTTCTCAAGCGAGACCGTCGAACACTTGCATAGTTTTTATCGCTTAGTGAGCCATCTACCTTCCAACATTCAAGCCTCACCCGATTACTATGAATACTATTCTCTAAGTGCAGGTCGCTTAATACCCCCACCATGGTTTGCATTCATCGATGCGATGCCAGAGCAGATGATGGTTGAATTTGGTGATCAGGCGATATGGCAATGGGTCGCGCTGATTCTGCTGGTATTTGTGTTGGCATTTTATGCCTATTGGGTGTACCAAAAGGTTGAACATGTACTGCTAAAACCTGTCCTCATGGCGCTTGGGTTATTTGTATTTGATTGGACGGCAGACTATCAGCTCAACCTGACCGGCACATTGATGACAACTCTAAATACGATCGGTGAGCTGATGTTCTGGCCGCTCATCGCCCAAACTGCTTATTTGCTTGGTGCGTCGTGCTGCCGTTGGTTGATGGTAGGACAGCGAATCAATACGGGTCTAAAGAAAAGCCTGGCGCAGATCACGGGAACCTTAGCTGGCAGCTTTTGCGCTGTTTGTGTTATTGGATATGGTCTGCATCGCTTGGGGGTACCGGTATATGGCATTGTTACCGGACTTAGCTTAGGCGGTATGGCGATTGCGCTTGCGATTCGACCTACTATGGAGAACCTGATTGGTGGCGTAATCATGTTTATGGATAAATCATTGTCGGTGGGAGACTTTTGCTCGGTAGGCAGTGTTTCCGGTGTGGTGGAGCAGATTGGAGTGCGCTCTACACGAATCCGAGCCAAAGATCGCACTTTGATCACCATCTCTAATGGCGATGTGGTGAAGATGCAAATTACCAATTTTAGTCGTCGAGATCGCTATCCATTTTTAGTCAAATTAGGCCTGCGCTATGAAACGCCAATGGAGACCATGGTGGCGGTGACTCGCGACATTCGAGAGTTTTTAGCACAGCACCCTAGGGTCTTAGCGTCACCGCTTCGGGTTCACTTCTCCTCGTTTAGTGACTACAGCTTAGACATTGATGTGTTCGCCCACATCGATACTCGCGACAGGGAAGATTTTCTCAATACGCAACAAGAGCTGCTGATGGAAATTAATCGCGTGATTGATGAGCATGGTGCTGAGTTTGCGTTCCCTTCGACGACGACCTACCTAAATCCCGACAGTCTTACGCAAGCGCCAACATCGCTTAAATTAGCGGGTGATGGGCAAGGCTAAGGCAACGAGTTTTCTCGCCTTATCTTTAGCAACAGTTTATCGGGTTAAAACACAAATCAGTGCTAGCACCTAAGCACTGATTTTGTTACAACAGTGGCCATAAATTCCATGCTAGATATTCGCGAATCTGGCTGGGCACCTCACCAATAGCAACAAGTATAAAAAGGACATCAACGTGGCACAGTCTCTTCAGTTTGAAAAGTTCGTCGATTTAGATTTTGATTTAGCGGAATGCCCGCGCTGGGATTGGCGCACCGAGTCGTGGATGTGGGTGAACATCTGTGACGGAGAGCTTTGGCGTCACAAAGATGGCGTGAGTGAAAAACGTGAGTTTAACGACATGTTGGGTTGCTTTGCATTGCATGGTGAGCAAGGCTTTATCGTGGCGCTTAAATCCGGTATGTACCACATCCAAGATTGGGATGCAGAGATGACGTCGCTAGCGCCATTGGTCTCTGAATTTCCACGTATGCGCTATAACGACGGCCGCGGTGCGCCAGGTGGACGCTTTATTGCTGGTACTCGAAATGGTGCAAAAGAGGGTGACCAAGGTCAGTTCCATCAGCTACACCTAGATGGCACTATCGAAGCACTACCTATGTTTGCGTGGACGTGTAACGGTCTGGCATTTTCTCCAGATGGCCAATGGTTATATTGGGCAGACACTGGCACAAGCAAAGTTTTCAAGCACAGTTATGATGTAAGCACGGGTCAATACGGTGAGCAGCAGCTGCACTGTGACTTAACCGATTACAATGGCCGCCCAGATGGCGCAAGTGTCGATGTGGATGGTAACTATTGGGTTGCGATGTACGCGGGTCAATCTATCGTCAAGATTTCTCCAACCGGTGAGGTACTTGAGGTGATTGATGTCCCTTCAGAAAACCCAACTATGGTTGGCTTTGGTGGCGAAGAAATGCGTGACCTAATTGTGACATCGGCAGAAGGTAGTAACGAGAAAGGCAAACTTTTGATTGCTAAGAATGTAGCGCAAGGCTTGAAAGAAGATCTCGTTAAAGTGGTGATTAGTTAATCACTTACTTTTTAATAGTGATGAAAGCGGAGCCCACAGCTCCGCTTTAACATGTCATCGAAAGCGTGTAGTGTGACGCGCGATTCATATCGCTTAGCTCGTCTTCAGTAATGTATTTTTTGGCAACCACATTACCCGCCACGACAAGGTGGGATATATAATCACGACACGACGTGGTTGGCATATTACCCCACATAAAATCGGCTTTGGTCGCATCGGAAAATTCGATATTCAGCACGATGGATTGCTCCTCGCACCTCAAGTCATACACGTTGATTTCGCACTGCTGCATACTACTTCCCCCAAATTTCACTAACCGTTACTCAAAGGCTAACCGTACCACTGTGTGTAGGGAATGCAGTTGAATAGCATGTTATTTAATTTCTCATCATTGCAACATGTTCTTGGTTTTGTTTAACGGTTAAGCTACACATCATTCGTACGGTAAACTTTGAAGCAGTTCAAATAGTGAATTTTTGCCAAGATTCAAAATGCATTTATGGAAGGTTAGTCTCACAAATTATCGGCAAATCATCCTTTTGTGTGAAGAAATGTGAATCAAGATAGCAAGGCGTGCTCACTTGGAGATGTTACAAGTGAGCACGACGAGGGTTATTCTATGATAAGGCGAGCATTGAGTGCTTGTGTCGGTCTTGCGTTCTCTCCCATGGTACTAGACAGACGTTTTAGCTGATTTTTAGGGATGAACTGAGGATCACGTAGTACCAACCAACGCACGCCTTCACTACACGGAGGGGTAGTCAGCGAACCGTTGTAGCGATAGTAGTCTTTTACGCGTGGCAAAAGGTTACCAAGGTTTACCTCTTTCTCCAGCGTGATGGTTTGCGCTTTTGCAGGCAGAGTGTTAACAATACTGTCTAATTGCGCACTCTCTCGCTCACCTTCTCGATACATCACTGCTACCACCGCAAGTTGCCCTTTTTCGTTAGCATGAACAAAATGCGCTTCCAATGGTGCCGATTTACCGTTGATGGTGTTTTCGGAAGGCGTATGGAAGTGAAACTGTTTGAGCTCAAAGTCTTGATCGTCGATACGAAGGGTGTTCTTGCCGCTGACATTGACCTGAATCGTGTGGCCGTTGTTGATGACGTCTTTGACCTGCCCTTGATAGTCAAAAGCAAGGGGCTGTTTTTTGGCGCTGGTGAGTGTATTGGTTTCGATGTCAACGGGACTTTGGTTTTGTCCCTGTTCACAGGTTGCACTGATATTGCCCCATGTCGCCGGGCCATCCCCTTCACCGTACCCCCATTGTGCTGAATATGCAGGAGCGGTCATTGAGATCATAGTACCGATCGCCAATGTAAGTTTTATTGCTGTTTTCATAATTATCCTTAGTTTACTGACGTTTGCGGAAGCTTCCGCTTCCGAAGTCTAGATTAGGACAAAAACGATAAGATCAATCGATTGCATAATTAGTTTGCGATTTTCCTCGAAAAGCACTGAGGTCTTTTTCATTCGTTTATCGACTTCGCGGTAGCGGTATCACAATCAAAAGGCGGTCGTTAGCGGCTTTGTGAAGCCGATAATGACATATCACGGTAAAACGAATACAATGCGGATACAAATATTTCTCATTTGCAGTTACCATTGCCTGTATCAATCATAAGATGTTGATTAATTATGTTTTCACTTACACAAGCGAGCTACCGCATTGGGTCGCTTGAGATTCTATCGCCATTTGACTTGCAGTTTATCCCCGGAGAAGTTACCTCACTACTTGGACACAACGGTAGCGGTAAATCCAGTCTCATCAAGCTTCTTAGTCGTCAAAATCAAGTCGCTTCAGGAAGCGTAATGCTTGATGGAAAACCACTCGAACAATACTCCCCAAAAGAGTACGCGAAAAAAGTGGCTTATCTTCCCCAACACCCACCGATTACTGATGGTGTCACGGTTCGTGAGCTGGTTATGTTCGGCCGCTATCCCTGGAAAGGTGTGCTTGGTCGCTATAACAAAGAAGACCATCAGTTGGTTGATGAAGCGATTGAAAGAGTTGGGTTGACTGCCTTTACCGAGCGTTTTGTGAGTACCTTGTCTGGTGGTGAGCGTCAAAGAGCATGGGTGGCGATGCTACTTGCTCAGCAGAGTGAGTGTATCTTGCTTGATGAACCTACTTCAGCACTCGATGTTGCTCATCAGTATGAGTTGCTCAAGCTGATACGAGAACTCAATAAGAGCCTAAAGCTGACGGTGATTATGGTGATACATGATGTCAACATGGCTGCCCGATTTAGTGACAGATTGGTCGCACTTAAAGGTGGAAAAATTGTTGTTGATGGGTCACCGGATAATGTCATGAACGAAGCGTCATTGACGGAAATCTATGGAATGCCACTCTCGACGTTCAAAGATCCAAACACCCAACAAATCATTAGCTACGTTAGATAACTTATTAAAGGATTATTATCGTGTTTACTCAATTTCGAATCGCCCATGTGACGGTCGCATTAGTGGCTCTGTTGGCCTCTTTCTCATCAACCGCTGTGTTGGCTAAGAGCTATCAGCATGAGCTTGGCACCATTGAAATCAATGAGCCACCTAAACGTGTTGTTGTACTGGATTGGGCGCTTGCTGAGTCTGTGCTTGCCTTAGGTGTCAATCCAATCGCATCAGCGGATGTTAAAGGTTATCAAGATTGGGTTGGGTCACCAAACATGCCTAGCGATGTTACTGATGTCGGTTCACGCAGAGAACCAAACCTTGAGCTAATAGCGAGCCTAAAACCTGATCTGATTTTGATGAGTGGGCATTTGGCTCCTGCTTACAAAAAGCTAAACGCGATCGCTCCGACTCTAGTAATGAGCATTTACAATGACAAAAAGCAGCCATATGAGAATGCTAAGTCCTTGGTTACCACGCTAGGTGAAGTTTTTGATAGGGAAGATCAAGCGCAGCAGCTTGTTGATGAGACGAGTCAGAAACTGAGCCAAAATGGTCAACAGGTAGCAAAAATGACCAACGGTAAGCCTTTTATTATGGTGCGCTTTATCGGAGACAAGCACGTTCGCGTCCACAGTACTGGTTCGCTGATGAATGACACTATCTCGGCTATGTCGCTAGATAATAGCTGGCAAGGGCCAACCAACAGCTGGGGTTTTTCGTCAGCAAGTGTGGAACAGCTTGCTCAATACCAAGACAGTAATGTGCTTATCTTCGGCCCATTATCGGATGCCGAGCAAGCACAATTAAATGGTTCACCTTTGTGGGCGGCCATGGCGTTTTCTCGAGAAAACAGAGTTAAGATTGTACCGAAAGTGTGGACGTTTGGCAGCTTGGTCGCGATGCAGCGATTAAGTGACGAAGTAGTAACACAGGTTTCAACATTGGGTAAGCAGTAGGTTTTTAATGCAGTTAACAGCCCACAGAGATACAGCGCCGTTTGGTAAAATGGCGCTGTTTGTTTTTGTCAGCGCGTTCGCACTTATTTGGCTTTTCCAAAATGCGGTGCCTTATCGTTTGTCTTTTAGTGAGTGGCAAACGTATTTCTTTAGTCGTGATGACAGCGACTATCGTCAGCTCATTTTACACTTCACCTTTTTTCCACGTCTGGGTATGGCACTGCTGTGTGGTGCAGCGCTGGCGATTGCGGGCTGCTTGATGCAGCATTTGTTGCAAAATCCACTTGCCTCACCAACAACGCTAGGCGTGGCGGCGGGTGCCGAACTGGGTATGACCACAAGTTTACTTGTGGGTGTGGTTGGCGGCAGTGTCATTCAATATGCTTACGCATTTGGTGGAGGCATGATTGCAGCAAGTCTCGTGTTCTTGCTTACTGCCAAAAGGGGGTTTGCACCTCTGCAGATGGTCTTAGCGGGTATGGTTGTCACTTTGTTTCTAGGGGCAACCAACATGATGCTAGTGATGCTAAACGAGCAGCAGCTCAGCAGTTTATTCGTTTGGGGCGCTGGCGCGCTTGCCCAACAAGGCTGGGATAACTCTGTTTTGTTGCTTTGGGTATTAGCTGCTGTGCTTGCTTTAGTTCTTTTGATGCTAAGGCCTTTGTCTGCATTAGAGCTAGGCAGTGAGGTTGCAGAATCGGCAGGGGTCAACGTGGCCAGAATTCGAGTTTTTGGTCTCGGACTTTCTGTTGTGATTACATCTATCGTAGTGGCGACAGTTGGCGTTATTGGCTTTGTCGGTTTAGTGGCTCCAACCATAGCCAAAATGCTGGGCGCAAGAAAATTTGTTCAACGCGTACTATTCAGTGGCGTGGTGGGCGCACTATTGCTGCTTACTGCCGATTTGATCATTCAGCCATTTTCAGGCGTGTCCAGTGAACTACTACCAACAGGCGCCATGACCGCTCTGTTTGGTGCACCTTGTCTGTTGTGGTTGTTAACCAAACAAAAGTTTGCTTCAAGCTTTAAAGCAGAAGAAGTGACAAACAAGGTCTACAACCCTAAACCTTTTGCTTCGGTAGTTTTGTGTTTGACTCTGTTATTGGCCATTGTGACAACCTTGGCTTTGCTGTTAGGCCGTACACAAATCGGTTGGGGTTTTAGCACAGATCTGAGCATTTTAGATCTGCGCACGCCTCGCGTTCTTGGAGCGATTTTTGCGGGGTGTGGACTCGCACTCGCTGGCACTATGGTTCAGCGAATCACAGTTAACCCGATGGCAAGCCCAGAAGTAATGGGGATCAGTTCGGGTGCTGCACTTGCTCTTGTCCTTTGCGCGTGGTTTGGCTTCACTCCAACGCGAATCGAACAGATCCTTTATGGTGGTGTAGGCGCGGCCTTGGTCATGATTGTGATTTTGCAGTTTAGCAAGCGGTCTAATTACGCGCCCTCGCAGTTACTTCTGACGGGGATTGCGGTAAGTGCAGCACTTGATGCCATTCTTCGAGTCGCACTATCGTCAGGTCAAGATAATGTGCAAGCGCTGCTAACTTGGTTGTCGGGCTCGACGTATCTAGCAAGTTATAACGATGTCCTCGCTCTAGGGCTTGGTATTGTGGTATTTGGCGGTGCGACCTACGCAGCGAGCCGTTGGTTGGATATATTGAATCTGGGTCAAGTCTCTGCGGTATCGGTTGGCGTCAATACGAAGCAAACTCGTTTGTTCTTGTTAGTCATGGCATCTTTGCTCACGGCACTTTCTACACTTGTCATAGGGCCACTCAGTTTTGTCGGATTGTTGGCACCTCATATCGCGAGAGCGCTTGGGCAATACAATGCGAAGAATCAGCTATTGGTTGCCTGCTTAGTGGGTTCGATCTTAATGGTGAGTGCGGATTGGCTTGGACGGACGATTTGGTTTCCGTGGCAGTTTCCTGCTGGACTGATGGCCTCGGTAGTGGGTGGTGCATACTTCCTATTGTTATTGAGGAAAGGAAACTAAAAATACCTTATCAATATTTAAAAATGGTGCTTATTAGCGCCATTTTTTATTTCTACTGTTTGCAAATATTCAGTCGCTCTGTAACGTTAAGTCGGTACGTGTTGCAGTCAGGTAACTACTTAAAATTCAACAGCCTAATAAAAATTAGGGGGGATATACTCATAGCTAATATAAATGGCAATGACAATTATTAGCATTTACTATCTCGGATATTTCTCGTGCTACGGCAAGAGATGAAGTCAACGATAAATATGACAAACGATAAGAGTTAGTAAAATGAAAGCCCCAAGCAACTGTTTCCCGTTCAACAAAATATTAGCTGCCCTGCTAGTTGCAGGCGTTACCGCTCCCACTTTTGCATCGACAGAGACCAAGCCAAAACAAAATCAGAAGTTCGCTGATGAGAAAATGGTTGTAGTAGCTAGTCGCGCTCCTAAAAGTATCAGCGAAATCCCCGCCACAGTTTGGTATGTCGATAATGAAGCTATCGAGCGCGGTAATCGCGGTGGTAAAACACTTGGTGAGATATTGGCACAAGAAGTGCCGTCACTCGATATGTCGAGTGGAGCAAGAACCAATTTCGGACAAAACCTACGCGGTCGACCTATGTTGGTAATGATTGACGGCGTATCGATGAACTCGTCACGAGGAATTAGTCGTCAACTTGACTCCATTGATCCATTTAATATTCAAAGGGTCGAGGTATTGTCTGGTGCCAGCTCTATTTATGGTGCAGGAGCCACAGGTGGTGTGATCAATATTGT
This sequence comes from Vibrio sp. DNB22_10_4, assembly GCF_052879755.1. Lineage (NCBI taxonomy): Bacteria > Pseudomonadati > Pseudomonadota > Gammaproteobacteria > Vibrionales > Vibrionaceae > Vibrio > Vibrio sp. DNB22_10_4. Next base: position 543,736 of record NZ_JBNNXW010000001.1, read on the forward strand.
GACTAAGAAAGCGGAAGCGGAAGAGCTTACGTTTGAGAGTTTTGTTAGTGGTCAGTCTGGCTTTAACTCCAGCGAAGATGGTGATTTCAAGTTGGCTCAATCGGTGAGTGGAGGCAATGAAAAAGTTAGAGGACGCGCGGCTGTCGTTTATGGCAAAACTCAAGGCCTTTACGATGCAGATGGCAAAATGGTCGTCCCTGATATGACCCAAGGTTCTTTGCAGTTTAATGAAACGGTAGACGCGATGGGAAACATGACCGTGGATGTCTCCGAAACGAAAAAGCTGAACTTTACTGCTCAGTATTATAGTAGCCAGCAAAAAAGCCCTTACGGCTTATATCGTGGTCCGAACTATTCTCAATCACCGGAAGTTAGAAAAGGCTTTGAATCTGATCGTCAAATGGGAACAAAGCGCGTACTCATTAATGCTGAATATGTCGACGAGGCGTTCTTTGGGCAGCAGTTATTGGCTCAGGCATCATATAGAAATGAAGATTATACCTATAGTCCTGGCTACTTAAGAGTGTCACAAGGCTCATTCGATCCGAGTGGTAATAGTGATGTCGCTTACATGAGTGCTTCACAGCAGAAATCAGAGGTCTTTAGCTTTAAGACCGCTCTAGTAAAGAAATGGAATGCATTCTCTCTGACCTATGGTGTGGACGGCTACCATGACAGATTCAGTTCTAACCAAACGGTTTATGATCCTGCTAAAAGTGCAGCGTCAGGCGGGTTAGTCAATAAACCAGTGTTCTCTACAGGGCGTTATCCAGGTGTTCAAACTGATTCATTGGCGGCGTATGTCCAAGGTGAATACAACATCACCGACGCGTGGAGTGTATCGGGGGGATATCGCTTTCAAAGCATGAAAAATACAGTGGACGACTTTATTGATTATCGTGAGCAAGTCAAAATTGCCTTTGGCCAAGCAAACTCTGCCGATGTAATAAAGGGCGGAGATGCGACTTATGATATTGGGCTTTTTAACCTTGGGACTATCTACAAGTTAAATGAAGCAAGCAGTATTTGGGGTAATGTGTCGCAAGGTTTCGACCTACCGGACGCTGCCAAATATTATGGGCAGGGCAAGTATAAAAATGGAGCTAATGGGCACAGAGAATTGGTGAAGTCTTACGATATTAACACCGCGACGTTGAAAGGGGTGAAAACCAATAGCTATGAGCTTGGCTATAGAATCGATACTACAGATGTCTCTTTCCAAACTGCCGCGTATTACTCTCTGTCAGATCAGACAATCAGTAAAAACAACTATCAAGTCGTCGTTAAAAATCAAGATACGCGAATCTACGGTTTAGAGGCTGCGCTTGCGTATTACATTACTCAGAACTGGGATGTCGGTGTTAACGGTCATTTGGTTGAGACCGAAACTAAATCTCAAACGTCTGGTAAGTGGGAGAAAACAGATATTGGTAACGCCAGTAACTCCAAGGTAGGTGCGTGGCTGGGTTGGAACGAAAGTATTTATACTGCGCGTTTGCAAAGCCAAACAATGCTAAGTCGTACTGATGAAAAAGGTAAGACGCTCAATGGTTATACGACGGTTGATTTTGTCACAACCGTGGATCTGCCAGTCGGCAATCTAGCGATCAGTATTAACAACCTGTTTAATGAAGATTACACCACAGTCTGGGGGCAAAAAGCTCAACACTTATATGGGGATAAAGCTCTGTATAATTACAAAGGACGTGGACGAACTGTGTCAATCAATTATCAAGTTCGTTATTAAATTCCAACAAAAAAGGTCTAGTTGAAACTAGACCTTTTTAGGCGTTGGCATTAATTGCGACGTGGACCGTTGCGCACCATGTCTTTGCCATTTTCATAGACATCTTGAGATATCCAGCGACCGAGTAACAGTTCGTGTTTGTCACTCAGTACCGCAACAAATGGACGACCGTCAGAGTTTGAGGTCGCTAATGCAATACCTGCCACGCCTTGCAAACCCAACGCGCCGCTTTCAACTAAGATCAGGAATTGCTCTAGTTGTTCTAATGTTTCAATTACTTCGTTGTCAATGTTCATCGTTTTCTATCGCTTGACTGATATCATTGGTGGCGTACTCTACCTAAGTTAAACAGAGAAACCAACAATAGGCATAAAAACCGATGAAAAAAGTACTGGTTACTGGCTTCGAACCATTTGGAGGTGATGAGGTTAACCCGTCACTAGAGATCATCAAGCGGCTCTCGGGCGTGATGATTGAAGGCGGAGAGATTGTCACTTGCCAAGTACCAGTGACTCGATATGAGTCGATCGACTGCGTGTTAAGTGCTATTGCCGAGCATCAGCCGAGTGTGGTGATAAACCTCGGAGTAGGGGCAGGACGAACTGCCATCACTCCTGAGCGTGTTGCGATCAATATTGATGATTTTCGTATTGTCGATAACGCGGGTAACCAACCTATAGATGAACCTATCGTAGCGCATGGTTCTAACGCTTACTTCTCAACCTTGCCCATCAAAGCCATTACTCAAGCTTTGCAGAATAACGGTATTGCTTGTGAAGTGTCTAATAGCGCCGGTACTTTCGTCTGCAATCATTTATTTTATGGACTGCAACATCATTTAACAGGGCAGCCGATTGCTCAAGGCTTCATCCATGTTCCTTTGATGAAACAAGCGGATGAACGAACTGCTTCCCCTTCGATGCTACTTGAGGACATGGTCAGAGGGATTATGCTTGTAGCAGAGGTTTGTTTGCAGGTTGAACAGGATATTAAATATGAGTCGGGTCAGATTTGTTAAACCCAACAATCTGATTGGGGTAAAGAGCATACGTCAGACGCTTTATAAACTTATTTTCACTGCCAATTAACAATTCGTATCCACAGTTGCTGCAGATATAATATTCTTTGACTCCTAAAAGCTTCATTACTCGAGTTCGTCTTTGACGTTGTAAGCGGACGCCATGTTCACACATGCTGTTACTCCATTTTATCATTGTAGTGTGATGTGGGTTCCAAAACTACTAGTGAAATGGAGCGTACTCAATACTGTCTCAGATGAGTATTTTGCTCTGTGATATCAAGTTAATAAATAATTACAAATTAGCATCCTGTTTATTTGGGGTTAGCTAAATCTCGCTTTGATATTAGCGTCTACTGCTGATCTTTGAGCCTTGCCATATAGTAGGTGGAGATATACTCGCCATCTCTAAATGCGGAACACAGAGCTTCCCCTTCGATATCAAAACCGTATTTTGAATAAAGAGCGATAGCGGCTTTGTTATCAGTGTTTACTTCAATATGTAGCCTGAGTAGGTTGAGCCAGTTATCTGCGAGATCTAACACAGTTTCGATCAACTGACTGCCTACTCCCATGCCGTGGTAGTCATCATGAACGGCAAGACCAAAGGTAGCACTGTGCATCAGTCTTGGGCGCTGTGATTGAGTCAATGCGATATTGCCGACAATTTTGCCATCCAATTCTGCTACGTACGAATAGACTCCAACCGGGATATTGTTGAGTCGCTCTTGCCAGAACGCGAGGGTTGTGTGGGGTAAATGCAGTGTTTCCCGCATGGCTTTTGGTTGCAAAAAGAGGTCTCGCAAACCTTCAGCATCTTTTGGCTCAGTAGGTCGAATAGATACGTTCATCGACGGCTCCGCTATTGTCTTTATATGTGGGTATTGGGTATCGATGTTATTGGATACTTGATTATATAACTAATTGAATTTTCTTATTGTAGCAAGCGATTTATCGACGTAGGTGTGGTTAGTGTCGCGATTCGAAAGTAATGGACACTAAGGCATGATCTGAGCCCACATCATCGACACCAAACCTAGGGTTAACAATGTGCTTCTCGGTAAGCTGATACTCGATGAGTTCGTACATTGAGTGCTCGTATTCAGGGACGAATTCACTAGAGACCAATATGTGGTCAATGCGCTGTCCTAATTCACCATAGTAGTGGCTGCGAGGTGGCTTGATAGCATCTTGATCTCGAACGGGTGTGCCCTGGGGTATCAGCTTCCAGCTGTCGTGGAAGTAATAGGGAGCGATTGCAGCGCGAGAATCACGTCTGCGATGGCGCTGCTGCGAGCGAAAGGGAGCAAACTCATCAGCGTTGAGCACATTATTAAAGTCACCAAGCAAAATGAAAGGGCGCTTTGCTTCGCGTTTATGACCTACGATTTGAGCATGCAGTGATAGGGCTTCTTGCTGACGAAGTTGAGTGGAGAGTGCAGAGCCTGTTAGCTCTTTCAACCATTCAGTGACGTTGTCACCTGACTCTTCACCCTCTATGGTCGCTCGCTTAGATTTTAAGTGTACGTTGATAAGATCAAAGTCGCCGAGTCCTTGGATCGATAAGGAGACATGCAGAGGTGGTCGACTGAACCCGCCGCTAAATGGCTCGCATAGAGCAAGGTTGGCGTGCCTACTCATTGGAAAGCGTGAGGCAAACGCCAATGAAGGCTTGGAATAGATGTAATCGGCTTCAATCGCAGGGAGTTGGTTATACTCAAAGAATTCGTAGCCAAGCTCTGCGGTGAGGGTACGCAGCGCTTCTATAGAAAACACTTCTTGAAAAGCTATGATGTCACTGCCTAGTTCACGCAATGTGTTCTTCAACCAAGTGGTTTTCTGCTGCCACTGCTTTTCGGAGTAAATGTTTTCCATCTCATAGAAAGCGAAGGGCGGCTCAACAAAATTACATAAGTTGCAGGTGGTGACTTTCAATGTATTTATTTGTGTCAAAGTATTAGACTCCATTACAGCTTATGCCTGTCACATTGTTTCAGGTCGTCAGTGAGCATATAAGAATAACGCTTTCAAAGGAATCATCATGTCTCAAGCAAAAACCGAACCTGCTTGGCAAACGCCGCAGAACTTTCTCATTATTATATCGATTATAGTGCCCATCGCCTTTTCCAGTTGGATGGCACTGCTCAATAACTTTGTTATTGAAAAAGCTAACTTTGACGGCTCAGATATCGGACTGCTGCAGAGCGTACGTGAAATTCCTGGGTTTTTAGCGTTTACGACGGTCTTTGTTCTACTGTTTATTCGTGAGCAAAAATTCATGATCATATCGCTGCTACTGCTGACTGCGGGTACCGCGATAACAGGCTTGTTCCCATCGGTGGCAGGGTTGCTCATTACGACACTGATCATGTCTACTGGCTTTCACTACTTTGAGACCCTTAAACAATCGCTTTCCTTACAATGGCTCAGCAAGGAAGAGGCGCCTGAGGTGTTGGGTAAGCTTATCTCAGTGGGCGCATTGGCCTCGCTTTTGACCTACGCAGGTCTTTGGGTGATGGTTGAGGTTTTCAAGCTCGATTACGTATGGGTTTACGGTATTTCTGGCGGTGTTGGTTTTGTTTTGGTGCTGTTTATCGCTTTTGCATTCCCTCAATTTAAAACAGATACCCCTCAAACCAAGAAGCTTGTGCTCAAGAAGCGCTACTGGCTTTACTACGCCCTGACGTTTATGAGTGGTGCACGACGTCAGATCTTTACGGTATTCGCGGGCTTTTTGATGGTCGAGAAGTTTGGTTACAGCGTGTCGGATATCACCTTGCTGTTCTTGATTAATTATCTGTTTAACTTTTTATTCGCGAAAAAGATTGGCCGATTTATTGGTATCGTTGGTGAACGTAAGGCGCTGATGGTGGAGTACGTAGGACTGATTTTCGTGTTCGTAGGCTATGGCTTAGTACAAACCGCCGAATGGGCAGCCGCGCTGTATGTGATTGATCACCTGTTCTTTGCATTAGCGCTGGCTATCAAGACTTACTTCCAAAAGATTGCTGATCCGGCCGATATGGCCTCGACTGCTGGGGTGTCGTTCACGATTAACCACATTGCCGCGGTAGTGATTCCGGTGTCGTTTGGTTTTATTTGGCTGATTTCACCGTCGAGTGTGTTCTACATTGGAGCTGCAATGGCGGCTGTGTCGTTGGTGTTGTCGTTGAATATTCCAAAGAAGCCGGAAGAGGGGAATGAGGTTCGAGTTTTGAAGTGGAGTTGATGATATTTGGTTAATCATTTGCTGTGAGTTCAACGTTTTATACCCCCTCTAGCTCCCCCTATATTAGGGGGAGAACAGTAGGCTAGCTCCTTCGTCACATCGCTCTATTTATAAAGCAAGGCGACGCGCAGCGAGCCTGTTGCTCCTCCCCTTAAAAGCGGGGCGCGTAGCCGGGAGGCTGGGAGGGGTAAATGCGCTAATCTAAAAGCACATTCCCCTTATCCAATAGTTCGACTAAACATCAAACCGATCCGCATTCATAACCTTGACCCAAGCAGAGACAAAGTCACAAACAAACTTCTCATTAGCATCATCACATGCATAGACTTCAGCCACTGCGCGAAGCTGTGAGTTAGAGCCAAACACAAGATCAGCACGTTTCGCTTTCCATTTCTGACTGCCCGACGCACGGTCAAAGCCACCAAACTCAGTCGCGTCATCGTTGGTTGGACGCCATTCAGTGCCCATATCCGTCAAGTTAACGAAGAAGTCGTTGGTTAGTTGGCCTTTACGGTCAGTTAGAACGCCAAAGTCGCTGTCACCATAGTTTGCGCCTAGTACGCGCAGACCACCGATCAACACCGTCATTTCTGGAGCAGTTAGCGTTAGTAGTTGAGCTTTATCTAGTAATAGCTCTTCTTCAGACACACTAAATGCTTTCTGACTGTAGTTTCTAAAGCCATCAACAAGAGGTTCAAGTACAGCAAATGATTCAGCATCAGTCTGAGACTCAAGTGCATCGGTACGACCTGCGGCAAATGGGACGTCTACGGACACACCGGCCTCTTTCGCAGCCTTTTCGATGGCCGCGTTACCGCCAAGAACGATCAGGTCAGCTATGGAAACTGGCTTGCCAAATTCAGCTTGAATGCGCTCATAGATATCTAATACACGGCTAAGCTGCTCTGGTTGGTTGACTTCCCAGTTGCGTTGAGGGGCGAGACGAATACGCGCACCGTTTGCGCCGCCGCGATAGTCAGAACCACGGAATGTCGATGCCGATGACCAAGCGGTGTAAACCAGTTCAGAAACTGACAGTCCAGAAGCTAAAATACTCGCTTTCAATGTTGCTGCATCTTCAGAGCTGATAGGTGCAGACGTTGAAGCTGGAACTGGATCTTGCCAGATCAAGTCTTCGCTAGGCACTTCTTCACCTAGGTAACGAGCTTTTGGTCCCATATCACGGTGCGTGAGTTTAAACCAAGCGCGAGCAAAGGCGTCGGCGAACTCATCTGGATTCTGGTGGAATCGTTTAGAGATCTCACCGTAGATTGGATCCATACGCATCGCCATGTCGGCTGTCGTCATCATGGTGGTGACGCGCTGAGAAGCGTCGTGTGCTTTTGGTGCCATGTGCTCTTCAGTGACACCCACTGGAACCCATTGCCAAGCGCCAGCTGGGCTCTTTACGAGATCCCAATCGTAGCCAAGCAACATATCGAAGTAGCCGTTATCCCACTGGATAGGGTTTGGTGTCCAAGCACCTTCAATACCACTGGTCGTAGTGTCGTCACCTTTACCGCTGCCGAAACCGTTACGCCAGCCAAAGCCCATTTCTTCCATTGGTGCTGCTTCTGGCTCTGGACCCATTAGTTCAGGGTCGCCTGCACCGTGTGATTTACCGAAGGTATGTCCGCCTGCTACTAGCGCAACGGTTTCTTCATCATTCATGCCCATACGAGCAAACGTTTCGCGAATGTCGCGGCCAGATGCAAGCACACTTGGGTCGCCATTCGGGCCTTCTGGGTTTACATAGATAAGACCCATTTGTACCGCCGCAAGAGGATTCTCAAGTTCGCGGTCACCAGAGTAACGTTTGTCACCTAACCACTCGCTTTCCATACCCCAGTAAACGTCTTCTTCTGGTTCCCAAATATCTTCACGGCCACCGCCAAACCCAAAGGTTTTTAGACCCATGGATTCGATAGATACGTTGCCAGCAAGAATAAACAAATCGGCCCAAGAGAGGCTTTGGCCATATTTTTTCTTCACTGGCCAAAGTAGACGGCGGGCTTTGTCTAGGTTGCCGTTATCAGGCCAGCTGTTAAGAGGTGCAAAGCGCTGGTTGCCTGTGTTACCGCCCCCGCGACCGTCAGCGGTACGGTAAGTACCGGCAGCGTGCCAAGCCATACGAATCATAAATGGACCGTAGTGACCGTAGTCGGCTGGCCACCAATCTTGAGAATCCGTCAGGATATGTTCAATGTCTTGTTTAACTTGCTTCAGATCGAGGTTTTTGAAGGCTTCCGCATAATTGAAGCTTTCGTGATGAGGATTTCCTTTACGATCGTTTTGATGAAGGATTTTCACATTGAGTTGGTTTGGCCACCAATCCACGTTTTGAGTACCACGACCGCCGGTGCGTGTATTACCACCGTGCATGAATGGGCATTTGCCTTGAGGAGCATTGTTATCGCTTTGCATATTCATCTCCAGTTTTTAAAAACTGTGAACTAACGAAAGACCTCAGAATTCCTTTTGGTTCAATGGGCTATTCTGATGGACGCCTGAATCTATTTGATTCTATGTAACAGCAGCAGAAATAGCCTCGTTTAAACTCACAATAAGTGTAAATTCGCGTAACCAATATCTGCTACAGACTATTTGTTGAAAACTATTCGCTTAAAACTAACTGCTACATTCATTATGAGTTGCAATTGGCGGTTTGAAAATTTGACATTTTCTATCTTGTCGATAGGAAAATCCTATCAAAAGTAAGGATATAAAAAAGGGATGCCTGCTGAGTGGCATCCCTTTTGGATTCTCATTGAATTTGCTAACGAGTGTTAAGCAACCACAATGAAGAATAGGGTAGTAGCAACAATACCGATAAGCGCGTATGGGAACTGCGTTGTTGCGTGTTGCATCGAGGTACAGCCTGAGCCTTGAGCGGATAGTACTGTTGAATCACTAAAGAAACATGAGTGGCTACCTGCCGCCGATGCAGAAAGCATTGCTGCAATTGTGAGGTGCAGTGGCACACCAATCTGCTCAGCGAGTGGCAAAATGATTGGCATAGCGACTGCGAACGTACCCCAAGAAGACGCCGACGCGAATACTAGACCGCCAGTTACCAAGAAGATAAGAGCCGGGAAATACTGAGCAGATAGGTACGGGCTAACGGTCTCAATAACAAATTGCGTTAAACCAAGCGAGTCGTTAACGCTTTTTAGCATAAAGCCGCCAATAACTGTTGCGAGTGGAAGCAACATGACTTTGATACCGTCATAAACCGCATCAAACAGCTCATTCATGGTTACCAGCTTTTGGAAGCCGTAGAAGCAAATGGTGAAGATGATAGCAACGAATACACCTGCAAGTAGGTCGATTCCAAAGTACCAAGATGCACCCACAAGCACGACCATTGGTAGAAGGAAGTTGATAAGCCCCATTGTTGGATTAGAGTGTGCTTTGATGTCTGAACCAAAATCGATGTCTACAGCACCCTCAGGCTTTACTTGACCGTTGCGTGCACGCTCTTCTGCTTTTTTCATCGCACCTAGGTCTGGCATTTTGCCAATCGCTACGAGGAAAACGATACCAAGCGTTACCCAACCGTAAGCCATATAAGGAATAGCTTGGATGTACGCCGCAATACCTTGTCCTGGTTCTGCCACTTCATTGGCCTCTAGAAGGGAGCTGAAAAAGATAGCCCAAGTTGAGATAGGAACTAGGATACAGATAGGTGCTGCTGTTGAATCGACAAGATAAGCCAGCTTTTCACGTGAGACTTGGTAGCCATCGGTGATTTTCTTCATAGATGACGAGATAGCAATCGCGTTCAAGTAGTCATCAATGAAGATCAAGATACCCAAGAAGAAGGTCATCAGTAGTGACTGATTGCGACTCTTAACCTTATTGACCAACATGTCGCTGAAACTAAGGATACTGCCGCCTTTTTCTAGAATGGCAATCAGACCACCCATCAAGCCACACACGAGAATAATCCATGCAATGGTCTCATTCATCATGACATCCATAGAAATGCCAACGATTTGCTCAACGGCTTGCGTTGGGTCGAGAAGGAGCACACCGGCAATCGTGCCGCTAAACAGTGCTTCAACCGTTCTATGAGTGGTAAGTGCGAACACCAATACTAACGAGGTAGGGAGCAAAGCTAACCAGCCGTAGCTTTCGCCTTCCACGTGATTTAATCCAATTGAGGTAAAAGTAATAAACAAAAAGACAATAGTTAGGCTGACCGCCAAATGTTTACTGCTAATTTTGAGCGGCGCCTCCAGCGCCTTTGTCTGCGTAGTCATAAACTTATTCCTTTGTTATGCAGAGTGAAGCATCCAGTCGATCTCAAGCGGGGTAATGATGCGCTCAAATTCGGCCAGTTCACTTCGTTTACAAGCGAGATACATATCAATAAAGTCCTGGGAGAAATACGTGCCTAACTCACTGTTATCCAGTTGCGTTAGGGCATCGGACATGCGTGTTGGCAGATCGATGGCATTTTCACTTAGGGCTGGTGGACACTGTTCTTGGGTATAGTTATCACTCGCTAATACTGCGGAAAGTACTACTGCAGCGAGAATGTAAGGGTTAACATCCGCACCAGCGATGCGGTGTTCAATACGACGGTTTTTACCATCGCTAATCGGTACGCGAAGTGCGACTCCTCGGTGGTTCTCACCCCAATCTGCACGTGTTGGTACATAGGCACCAGGTACAAATCGACGGTAAGAGTTCACGTTCGGGCAAAGTAGCGCCATCGCGTCCGGAATTTGGGATAACATCGCTGCCATAGTTTGGAAGAACAACGGACTCGCTGAGTCATCCTCATTATTAGTAAATAGGTTATCGCCTTGCTCGTTGATGAGGCTGATGTGCATGTGCTGACCGTTTCCTGCTTCTTCAAGGAAAGGTTTCGCCATAAAGGTGGCGTCAAAACCATGCTTGTGAGCGATTTGTTTGATTAGACGTTTTGAGAAGACAATTTCATCGCAAACACGTAGTACGTCTTTAGAGTGGTTGAAGTTGATTTCGAACTGACCAGGAGCGGATTCAGAAAGTGCACCTGCTGTGTTTAAACCTTGATCGGCAGCCGCTGCGTTTAGCTCGGATAAAAAGTCTGCATAGTCATCAAGACCATCTACGTCATAAACTTCTGTGTCACGTTCTCTTTTATTCTTAGTTGGATTGATGGCGGTTTGCAGTTCACCATTCTCGCCGCGCACTTTATCGATAAGATAGAATTCAAGCTCTAGCGCAACGACAGGGAATTGATTCCTAGCGTGTAGGGTATCCACCATACGTTCAACAATATTGCGGATAAATAGACGATGTGGCGTTTTGCCGTCATCTTCCATCATAGAAAGCAATACCTGCCCCGTCCCTTCTTTCGCCGTCGGTAATAGTGTTCCAGAAACAGGGAAACAAAGGTTATCAGGTTCACCAAGGTCTTCACCCAATCCAGCCGATTCAACAACAGCGCCTTTGGTATCAAGAGTAATAGTAGAGAGGGGTAGGGCGACACCTTTAGCGAGCTTTTCAAGCGCGTCTACTGGAATGCGTTTGCCGCGAGGCGTGGCGTTAAGATCGGTAAATATGACGTCTACATACTGAATCTCTGGCCAGTTTTGTCGAAAATTTTTAACTTCCTGTAAATAGGTATCCATCTTTACTACTCCTAGTTACCCTGTCTGACTGACGCTAATTTTGGCGGTGTTTAACAAATTGAACACAATAACCATTAGCTTATGAGGGTTTTTGGCTGAATTGTAAGTTTAAATAATTGTTTTTATTCTACTTTGTTTAACTTGGTGATTATTTCAACCGTGTTAAACGTTAACTAATTTGTAACAGTTGATCGGCTTTTGCTCAATATATCGAGCGAAATTAGTGCTTTTTTTGACCAAAATAGAGATCAAAATCACGCTTTGGAATCTATTTTGAACACTACTGTTGATAATTATGTACGTGGGTTGTACGGTTTTTGTTAAATAAATCGAACGTGAGTGTGACAATGTCTGAGATAAGAAAACCAATAATAGGACTCGTAAGCTGTAAGAAGGAGCTCGCTGGCTATCAAATACAGGCATTGAATGAGTTCTACCTTCAGGCGGTGAAAGACTTCGGCGGTACACCAATCATTCTGCCGTCAGTAATAGAAGCGGATGAATTGGATAAAGTGTTGACTGTCTGTGACGGACTGTTGTTTCCAGGAAGCCACTCTAACGTAGCGCCACATCGCTATAACGGTAGCCACGAAGAGAAAAAGAAAGATGAAGCGCGTGATGAGCTCTCTATTCAGCTGATACGCCGTGCGATAGACATGAACATTCCATGTTTGGGTATTTGTCGCGGCTTCCAAGAAATGAACGTGGCACTGGGTGGTAGCTTAGATCCGGCGGTACATGAGTCAGGCTATCAAGATCATCGTGAAAATGAGTCGAAAGACTTTACTGAGAAATACGCGCCAGCTCACCCGGTGTTTGTTGAAGATGGTGGTGTATTCAAACAGTGGTTGGTAAACGCTAAATGGGAAGATACCAGCAAGTTTGAAGTTAATACCCTTCACAACCAAGGCGTTAAACAGCTTGGTTCTGTATTAAAAGTGGAAGCAAAAGCACCGGATGGCCTTATAGAAGCGTTTAGCTTGCCGGGGCAAAAATACTTTGTTGGCGTGCAGTGGCACCCAGAATGGGAAGCAAAACACAATCATTTCTCACAAATTTTGTTTAAAGAATTTATTATGTCAGCTTCCCAATGATTTAGAGGCTGAATGCATGGACAACCACCAGATTGGTAAAAATATTGCTCAACTAAGAAAAGAGCGCGGACTTTCACAACGAGAACTGGCAGAGCGAGCGGGCATTACACATAGCGCTATCTCTTCCATTGAAAATGCCAAAGTGAGTCCTTCGGTGAGTTCTCTGCAAAAAATAGTGAACGTTTTTACCTTGTCGCTTTCGGAGTTTTTTACTCTCGAGCAGCAAGAAAACAAAGAAGTAAAGGTTGTGATTAAACCAGAAGACTTGATTGAAATTGGTAGCGAGACGGTATCAATGAAACTGGTCAACAATGGCAGCAACAAACAAGAAATTGGATTTTTGATAGAGGAATACGCTCCAAACAGCACCACTGGAGCGTCCAATATTAAGCATGACGGAGAGGAAGTCGGCACCGTATTGAGCGGTGAAGTCGAACTAGAGTACAACGGTGAAACCTATCTGATTAAAGAAGGCGAATCCTATGTTATCGACACGACTATCCCACACAAATTTACTAATTACTCCGATAAGGCTTGCAGAATGATAAGTGCTCATACACCAAAAGCATTCTAGCGCCTTGAGGTAACCAAGGAGAGCGTATGAAAACGCAACAACAATGGATTGAACAACGAGAAGCGCAGGTAATTGAACAGCGCGCTTTTCTTAACGGCGAATACACAGCCGCTGTCGATGAGACGACACTTGAGGTGGTTAACCCAGCCACAGATGAGATCATCGCGAACATCGCTCGCTGTAAATCTGCCGACGTCGATCTTGCCGTTGAATACGCGAAAAGAGCCTTTAAAAATGGCGAATGGAGCCAAAGCTCTCCAGCACACAGAAAATCTGTACTGATCAAGTTTGCTGATCTTATCGACGAGAACGTTGAAGCGTTAGCACTTCTTGAAACCCTTGATACGGGTAAACCTATTTCTCACAGTGTTTCAACAGACATTCCAGGCGCCGCTAAGTCGATTCGTTGGTATGCAGAAGCGATCGACAAGGTATATGGCGAAGTTGCTCCAACCGAGAAAGACGTCCACGCGTTTGTTTCTCATCAAGCAATCGGTGTGGTAGCGGCTGTAGTTCCTTGGAACTTCCCATTGTGGATTGGCTGTTGGAAGCTCGGTCCTGCACTGGCGGCAGGGAACAGCGTTATTCTTAAACCATCTGAAAAGTCCTCTTTGACGGCCATTTTCTTAGGCAAGCTCGCGAATGAAGCAGGGATCCCTGCCGGGGTATTCCAAGTCATTACTGGCTTTGGTCATGAAGCGGGTGAAGCACTTGCTCGTCACAACGGGGTTGATTGCATTGCTTTCACGGGTTCTACACGTGTCGCTGGTCACCTCATGATTGCATCTGGTGAAACTAACCTAAAACGCGTATGGGCAGAAGCGGGAGGCAAGAATGCCAATATCGTCTTTGAAGATTATGCCGACCTTGATGGCGCTGCTGCTGAAACGGCCGCAGGCTGTTTCTACAACCAAGGTGAAGTCTGCGTGGCGGCCACTCGACTACTAGTGCATGAGAGCATTAAAGATGCCTTTATCGATAAAGTGATCAGCGCAGCACAACGTTTCATGCCTAAAGATCCGATGGATCCGACGTCTTCAATGGGCGCGCTGATTGACCGTGAGCACAAAGCTAAAGTGTTGGACTACGTCAAACTTGGCGAGCAAGCCGGTGCGGTTGTGCGCTGCGGCGGCGATGTTGAAGGAAAAGGTGCGTTCGTCGAACCGATCATCCTAGACAATGTAAATAACCAAATGCGCGTAGCTCAAGAAGAGATTTTTGGCCCAGTACTTTGCGTTATTCCTTTCAAAACTGAACAAGAAGCCATTGCTATCGCCAACGACTCTCAATACGGTCTGGGCGCAGCGCTATGGAGTGACAACATCAATCGCGTACACCGAGTCGCTAAGCAATTAGAGGCAGGATCTGTGTGGGTGAACAACTACAACGAGGGCGATATGACCGTCCCATTCGGTGGATTCAAGATGAGTGGTAACGGACGTGACAAGTCCATCCATGCTATTGAAAAATTTACCGAAACCAAAACAACCTGGATTCGTCTCCACCGTTAAGCCCGAAGCCGTTATTACAAGGAATAGAATGATGAATAAACATACAGATTCATACTACGCTCACTCGATCCTAAATGTAAGTGAGTACCCACAACTGCAAGACAATATTGAATGTGATGTTTGTGTGGTTGGTGCCGGTTTCTCGGGCTTGTCTTCAGCACTGCATCTTGCTGAAAAAGGCTTCAAAGTTGTGGTACTTGAGAATGCTAAGGTTGGCTTTGGCGCTACCGGTCGCAACGGTGGTCAGATTGTAAATAGCTACAGCCGCGATGTGGATGTCATTGAAAGCCGCTATGGCGAAAAGCAAGCAAAAGCACTGTGCGACATGATCTTTGAAGGTGGTGACATCATTCGCGGCCTTATCGATAAACACAACATCGACTGTGATTTCAAACAGGGTGGTATGTTCACCGCACTGAACAGCAAACAAATGAAAGGCCTTGAAGAGCACAAAAAGCATTGGGAACGCTACGGCAACGACAAGCTAAGCCTACTTGATGCCAATGAGGTCGAAGCGACAGTTGGTACAAAAGCTTACAAAGGTGCGCTACTGGATATGAGTGGTGGTCATATCCACCCATTAAAATTAGCGCTGGGTGAAGCGGCAGCCATCACAGCTCTTGGTGGACAAATCTTTGAACAATCAGGCGTAACTCGCGTTGAAAAAGGCGTGAACCCTGTTGCTCACACAGAAAAAGGCAGCGTAAAAGCTAAATACATTGTCTTAGCAGGCAATGCGTATCTGGGCGGTTTGGCACCAAACATCAGTAACAAGGCGATCCCTTGCGGTACTCAAGTTGTGGCAACCGAGCCACTATCCGAAGCGATGTTGAAAGATATCCTACCATCAGATTACTGTGTTGAAGACTGTAACTATCTATTGGATTATTTCCGTCTAAGTGCAGACAAGCGACTGCTGTTTGGTGGTGGTGTCGTATACGGCGCACGTGACCCCGAGAACATCGAAGCCTTGATTCGTCCGAAGATGGAAAAGATCTTCCCGCAACTTAAAGGCATCGGCATCGATTATAAGTGGACTGGTAACTTCCTACTTACCTATTCACGTATGCCGCAGTTTGGCTCGTTTGACGACAATATCTATTACTTACAAGGCTACAGTGGCCATGGTGTAACGTGTACCCACCTTGCCGGTAAATTGCTCGCTGAGGCTCTATCGGGTCACGCAGAGCGCTTTGATGCTTTTGCAGACCTTACCCACGTAACGTTCCCTGGCGGTCGCCATTTTGCGATTCCGTTTACGGCGATGGGTGCGGCTTACTATACCTTACGCGACAAACTCGCAATCTAATCCCAAGAAGATAGACAAACACCACTAGACAAAAAGAAGTGCCTGCAAAGACGGGCACTCAGTCAGCCCTTAGATGAAAAGAGATAAAGGAAGATCCTATGAGTAAAGTAGTTAAATTTGCTGCCCTTCAGTTGACCAAAACTTGGGACCTAGATGCAAACCTAGAAAAGATTAAAGGCGCGATTCGTGAAGCAGCAGCGAACGGTGCAAATGTGATTGTGCCTCAGGAGCTCATGGCTGCCCCTTATTTCTGTAAAAAACAAGAAGCGAAGTATTTTGAGCTTGCAGAAGAGACGGACAACTGTCGTCTAATCAATGAACTTAGTGCATTGGCAAAAGAGTTGAATGTCGTTATCCCAGTGAGCTATTTCGAAAAAGCGGGTAACACCTTTTTTAACTCACTTGTGATGATCGATGCCGATGGCTCTGTCCTTGAGAACTACCGCAAGTCACACATTCCAGATGGCCCTGGCTACAGCGAAAAGTACTATTTCAGCCCTGGCGATACCGGTTTTAAAGTGTGGGAAACGCAATTTGGTACCTTCGGTGCTGGCATTTGCTGGGATCAATGGTTCCCAGAGCTTGCGCGTAGTCTAGTTCTGAGTGGCGCAGAAGCGATTTTCTATCCAACAGCGATTGGCTCAGAGCCGCAAGACCTGTCACTGGACTCTAGAGATCACTGGCAACGTACGATGCAAGGCCATTCTGCAGCCAATCTAGTGCCGGTGATTGCTTCTAACCGTGTAGGTGTAGAAGCGGATGACGGCATTGAGACGACGTTCTATGGCTCATCATTCATCACAGATCACACAGGTGGTAAGCTAGCGGAAGCACCTCGTGAAGGTGAAGCGATCATCTATGCGGAAATCGATCTTCAAGAAACAGCCAAAGCTCGTCACGCCTGGGGTCTGTTCCGTGACCGCCGTCCAGAGTTATACCAAGACATTCTTAGCCTAGCAAAGTAGTGAGGTGACCAATGAAACTCACCACAACACCAAAACAAGATGGTTTCTTTTTTCCGGCTGAGTTTGAGCCGGTAAGAGAAGTTTGGTTGGCTTGGCCTGAGCGCCGCGACAACTGGCGAGACAAAGCTAAGCCAGCGCAAAGAACCTTCGCAAAGGTTGCCAATGCAATTGCCGATGTTGTACCCGTGTCCGTGGCAGTGAGCAGTTCTCAGTATGAGACAGCTCGCGCTATGCTTGACCGTTCAGTAAAGCTGGTGGAGATGGCGTTCAATGATTCTTGGATGCGAGATATTGGTCCAACGGTCGTTGTTAACGCTAAGGGTGACAGGCGCGGCGTGAGCTGGAAGTTCAATGCTTGGGGTGGTGAGTTCAATGGCCTTTATGATGACTGGAGTGACGATGATAACGTCGCGGCGGCAGTGTGTGATGTCATGGGACTTGATTACTATCGTGCCCCGTTCGTCCTCGAAGGTGGTGCTATTCACACTGATGGTGAAGGTACTCTGTACACCACTGAAGAATGCTTGCTGAGCCCGGGACGTAATCCATCACTGTCTAAGACGCAGATTGAAGCCAAATTGAGTGAATACCTCGGTATCGAGAAAGTAGTATGGTTACCTAAGGGACTGTTTAACGATGAAACCGATGGACACGTAGACAATCTGATTCACGTGGTTGCACCCGGTAAAGTCGTATTGAGTTGGACAGATGATCCATTCGATCCTCAATACGCTTTGTCTAGGGAAGCGTTATCAGCACTCAAGACGCAAACGGATGCTAGGGGTCGTGTTATCGAAGTCATCAAAGTGCCATTGCCTGGACCGTTATACTACTCTCATGAAGAGGCGTCTGGCGTGGAAACTAGCGATGGTATGAACCGTCAGGCGGGAGAACGATTAAGTGCGTCTTACGCTAACTTTTTGATGGTTAACGGGCATGTCTTTCTGCCGCTGCTAGACAGTGATTTTGACAGCATTGCGATAGAGATTTTGGCCGCAGCACTGCCTGATTATCAAATCGTTGGTATTCAGACGCGCGAAGTGTTGTTAGGTGGCGGTAACATACATTGTATTACTCAGCAGATCCCAGCTTAGGGCTCGGTTTACTGACTCACTCTATTTACAAACAAAATGGCTGCTTAATAGAAGCAAGCCAAAAAAGCAAAAGGATTCACCATGCAGCAAATTGACAACAAAAGCCTATTGGCGTTTATGGTGACAGCAGCCGACAACGCTGTTGAAGTAACCAACCCTGCAACCGAAGAGACAGTGGGCTTTGCGCCACGCTCAAGTGATGCAGAAGTGATGGACGCTATTGAGCGTGCCCATGTAGCACAAAAAGAGTGGGCGAAAGTACCTGCAAAAACGCGCGCCGGTATGCTCAACCGTTGGTTCCAGCTTATTCTAGAAAACAAAGATGATCTTGCTAGAATCATGACAATGGAGCAAGGCAAACCACTTGCCGAAGCTGCAGGTGAAGTGTTGTATGGCGCGAGCTTTATTGAGTGGTTTGCGGAAGAAGCTAAACGTACTTATGGCGATACGATCCCAGGTCCAACGGCCGATAAGCGCGTCGTGACTATCAAGCAACCCATTGGTGTTGCTGTTGCCATTACCCCTTGGAACTTCCCTATCGCTATGATCACGCGTAAAGCCGGTCCTGCTCTTGCTGCAGGTTGTAGCTTTGTAGTGAAACCGTCTGATTCAACGCCGCTGTCTGCGTTCGCCATCGTGGAACTGGCTTATCAAGCAGGTATTCCAAAAGACGCGCTGCAAGTCGTGCTGGGTGAAAGCTCACGTAAAATTGGGGCAATCTTTACTTCGCATCCTCTGATAAGAAAGCTCTCATTCACAGGATCGACTCAAGTGGGCAGTGTATTGATGGCGCAGTCTGCTAAGGACATCAAGCGCACGTCGATGGAGCTAGGTGGTAACGCGCCATTCATTGTTTTTGACGATGCAGATATTGATGCTGCGATTCAAGGCGCAATGGCGTCTAAGTTCCGAAATGCAGGCCAAACGTGTGTTTGTGCAAACCGCTTCTATGTTCATAGCAAAGTGTATGACGAGTTTGTGGCTAAATTTGATGCGGCGGTACAGCAGCTCAAAATTGGTAACGGTCTGGATGAAGGCGTTAGCATTGGCCCTGTGATCAATGAAAGTGCAAAACAGGGTATCCAAGCTCTGATTGATCGTGCCATTGAACAGGGCGCAACACCTGTCACAGCGCTTAAATCCCTTGAAGGCAACTTCATGCAGCCAGTGGTGCTAAAAGACGTGTCACACAGTATGGATATCGTTCAAGAAGAAATCTTTGGCCCGGTAGCTCCTGTAATTCGTTTTGAAACGGATGAAGAGTTGATCGAGATGGCCAACGACACTATCTACGGCCTTGCAAGTTACTTCTACAGCCAAAACATTCATCGCGTATGGAAAGTGGCGGAGGCGTTGGAATACGGCATGGTTGGCATTAACGAAGGCATTATTTCTACTGAGGTTGCGCCATTTGGTGGTGTGAAACAATCAGGTATTGGCCGTGAAGGCGCGAAGCAAGGTATCGACGAGTATATGGACGTCAAATACCTATGTTTTGGTGGAAATTAATTAGCGATAACGAATAAAGGACTGAACAATGAAAAATCAACAACTGCACGAAAGAAGAAGCAAAGTTATCGCTCAAGGTATGGGCGCACTTTACCCATTGTATGTTGAGAAAGCAGAAAATGCCCATGTATGGGATGTCGATGGCAACAAATACATCGATTTTGCTGCAGGTATTGCAGTAACCAATACCGGTCACTCCCACCCACGCATTACAGAAGCGGTGAAAGCGCAGATTGAAAACTTCTCTCATACATGTGCGATGGTCACCCCATACGAATCGTTTGTGGAGCTGGCTGAAAAACTCACAGAGCTTGCTCCGGGTGATACCGAGAAGAAAGCGATCTTCCTTACCACTGGTGCTGAAGCCGTCGAAAACGCGGTGAAAGTGGCACGTGCCCATACAGGTCGTAGCGGCGTAATCGCTTTTAAAGGTGGCTTCCACGGCCGTACCAATATGACTATGGGTCTAACCGGTAAGGTTGCGCCATATAAAGCGGGTTTTGGGCCGTTCCCGAACGAGATCTTCCATGCGCCGTATCCAAACGCGTTTCATGGTATTAGCACTCAAGACAGCCTGCAGGCGCTTGAAGATCTATTTGCTTGTGATATCGAGCCTAGCCGTGTTGCGGCGATCATTTTTGAGCCAGTACAAGGTGAGGGTGGTTTCTATCAAGCACCTCAAGACTTTGCCGAAGCGGTACGTGCACTGTGTGACAAGCACGGTATCTTGTTGATTGCGGATGAGATCCAAACTGGTTTTGCCCGTACAGGCAAAATGTTCGCAACAGAGCACATTGGTATTGAACCTGACATGATGACGATGGCGAAAGGGATTGCGGGCGGTTTCCCAATCTCTGCAGTAGTCGGGAAAGCGCACGTCATGGATTCAGCGCTTCCTGGTGGCCTTGGTGGTACGTACGCGGGCTCTCCACTTGGTTGTATTGCGGGCTTAGAAGTTCTCAAGATCATCGAAGAAGAGCAATTGTGTGCTAAAGCTCAAGGTATCGGTGAAGTGGTTAATGCTCGAATGACAGCGCTGCAAAAGCAAGTTCCAGCCATTGGTGAAATCCGTACTATTGGCGCAATGATGGCGATTGAGTTTACCGACCCTCAAACACAGCAGCCATTGCAAGATGTCACCAAAGCGGTGATTGCTAAGGCTCAAGAAAACGGTCTTATTCTACTGTCGTGTGGCGTGAAAGCGAATGTGATCCGCTTATTGCCACCGCTAACCATAGAGTCAGAAGTTTTAGCAGAAGGCTTAGATAAGCTAGAAGCTATCATTTTAGATGTGGCGAAGTAATCCCCCCAGCTTTCCACAGATTTTTATCGCTCCGATAAAGTCTCCCGTTTAAAAAGCCCCCTCGATTCGAGCCCGAGGGGGCTTTTCTTTTTTCTGATCTTTTTGTCAATTTTTGATCTTGTCGAAAGTATTGATCATTTATTAATTTAAAACTATATAGTTTTAAATTAAGTTCTGTTAACTTATTCCAAGTGGCGGGCACTCCGTTAGCAGATCTGGATCTTGATAGCGCTCTTTTGAAAAAGTCCGCTATCAAGATCCCTTTGATGATTGGTTGGAATTTTCATGACGCAACAACATTTTCTACCTATGAGTAATGTTATCCAAGATTACCCATGGGGCAGTGAGACCTCGATTTCGACGCTATTTGGTATCGAGAACCCTAAGCATAAACCGCAAGCTGAACTGTGGATGGGTGCGCATCCTAACGGTTGTTCTCAGGTCTTCATCGATAATCACTTGGTTCGCCTCGACCAATGGGTGGCTGGTGACCCTGAGTCTATTCTCAGCCCTTCTGTACAGCAGCAATTTGGTGAGTTGCCGTACTTGTTCAAGGTTCTTGCTGCAGAAAATGCACTCTCGATTCAAGTACACCCGAGTAAAGAACAAGCTGAGAAAGGCTATTTGTTGGAGCAGCAAAATGGCTTGGCTTTGAACGCGGGCAGTCGAAACTACAAAGATCCCAATCACAAACCGGAATTGGTTTATGCCTTAACTCGCTATCAAGCGATGAACGGTTTTAGGCCCCATGAAGAGATACTGAAGTACTTTAATACATTGGATATTTTGGAGTTGTCTGAGCTCGTTGCGAAATACAACTCTGAGCCGAACCCTAAGGGACTTGAGCAGTTCTTTGTCGGGTTGCTGAAGCTGGAAGGGGAAATCAAATGCCGAGCCATTGACGCCCTATTAAGTTTTGCTAGCAGTCAGCAAGGTGATGAGACATTTGAGCTCATTACTTGGTTAGCAGAGCGATACCCTGGTGATATCGGCTTATTCGCGCCGCTTATCTTGCATGTTCTCACCCTAGAGCCAGGCCAGGCAATGTACCTAGATGCGTGTACTCCTCATGCCTATTGTAAAGGGACGGGTCTTGAAATTATGGCTAACTCCGACAACGTCCTTCGCGCTGGCCTGACGCCAAAGCATATTGATGTTGCTGAGTTGGCAGCTTGTACAGTGTTTGAGCCAAAACGCCGTGAAGCTTTGCTATCGACTCCCCACCGTGAGAACGGCGCTGAGCACTATTTGGTGCCAGTAAAAGACTTTAAATTTAGCGTGTATGCGAATCAGCACCAGCGTGAGCTCTCGGTGGAAACGCCAGAGATCTTGTTTGCGCTCGATGAGCCAGTGCATTTAACGCATGAAAATGGTGAGGTTGCTGTGTTGGAGCGCGGGCATTCTATGTTCATTCCGGCTTTTACCAAGCACTATTCTGTCAACTGCCAAGGTAAGTTTGCTCGTGCCTATTGTTAGGTTTGAGAACAAAAACTGATGCAATATCGACAAACTGCTAGGGAGATCGCGAGAGATCTCCCTTTTTTTGTCCAATTTGTACGGAATGTAATCAGCATGGATTGCAATTTAGTTACAGATAACTAGTATGTAATTTAAGGAAATGTAAAAACTAAAGCACTAGGTACTGTAAAATGGAATTTAGAGTAGCAGAATATGCTGACTTTCAAAATGTGGCTCAATTACACGCATCGAGCTGGCAACACGCTTATAAGGGAATCATGCGCCAATCGTATCTTGACGATTCGGTTTTAGAAGATAAACAACTGATTTGGCAAACAAGGCTGCTTAATCCACCTTTCAGTCAACATGTGCTTGTTGCAGAAGACAACGGTGAGCTGGTGGGTTTTATTTGTCTTTTTGGCAATCATAACGTCGATTTCGGCACTATCATCGATAACCTGCATGTCACGCCTCCAGCACAGCGTCGCGGTGTCGCTAAACAGCTTATCGTTCGTGCCGTCGAATGGGCGGAAAAGTTCTACCCGGACAATGGTATTTTTCTCGAGGTTCTCGCCGATAATACCAATGCCATTCATTTCTATGAGTCGCTCGGCGGCAATCAAGTCCTAAAACAGCGTACAGAATCCCCTTGCGGTAAGTTTCTTGATGAATACCTCTACACTTGGAAGCGCCCAGCGGACTTGGGTGAAGGATGTGGTGTTCTAGCTTAATCTAATAAAAAGGGCATCTCACAAAGAGGTGCCCTTTACCTATTGAGCTTCGCAGTTAGAAATCTAGCCTAAATACAGATGTCGTTCCGCTCACTTCGTTGCCTACTGCGATGAAGTGTTGACCCTGCCTTGTAAAATACTTAATGGACTCTGGACCAAGATCTCCGGCTTTAGGGTTGTAGGTATCGTTCGCACAATCACCGTCGTCTACTTGAGTGCAAACCGGTTGATTAAAGTCACGATTGTTCACATAGGTGATGAATAGCGCTTGCTCAGGAACGGTGACGTCATAAACCATAATACCGCCTTGTCGCTCTAGCCCAATAAAGGCGTAATGACGGCCATTGATAGAGGAGACTTCAATGGCTTCTGGCTCAACACCTTTGTCATCACTACGATCATCGGCTGATGTGTTGTTGTCGTTAGTGCTGTTGAAGTTGGCTTTGTCGCTCATCAGTACAATATTTGCGAACTCATCACCGCTGTCGTAAACAGCTTCTCCTTGGTCATTCCAAATCGTGAAAGAACGAGCGCCAAAGGCTTGTACCTTTTCGTCAGCCTGCAGTGGACTCTTTGGATTGATGACTTTAAGACGTGCAAGCTGTTTGTTGTCTTTGAGCGCCTCGGCAAGAGGGTGGTCGTCAGCAACCTTGAGCTTTTTACCGCGCACTTCATCCACGTAAGCAATACAGAAGTCCTGATTGGCCGCGTAATCCGTTGCTGATTGGTCTTCGTCGCCATCCCATTTATAGCCTAGTTGGTCACACTGCTCCTGAGTGGTATCAAACCCATATTCACGGCCGTCGCCTTCGTTTGCTGTCACGATGTAGGTTTTACCGTCTGCTTGGTAACTGGTAATGCTGTCGGGCATATAAAGCCCTTCTAGCATAGGGTAGCTTTGTAAGTTGCCAACAATCTTGTCTTTATTTGATGCATCCAGCTGAGCGGTTTTCCAGGATTTGCCACCAAGTCCGTAGATGCTGACTACACGTTTTTGTTCAACGTCGATGGCAGCCAGCGCATTATTTTCTTGAAGTGCGACATACACTTGACCGTTGTCCGCAAAGGTTAAGTATTCTGGTTCCAGATCTTGCGCGACGCTAGCTTCCGGGTGTGAGATTCGAACCTTGTCACTGAGTTCAGCATGTCTGGACTCACCTTGATTGAAGTCTCTAAAGTCGATTTGCGTCACTTCGGCATTGAGTGGGCCTTTGCCTAAATCGACAAGCGTTACTGAGCCTTCAGGATCGATAGAGTAATCCGAGTTTGGTTCACCCTCATTGGCTGAGGCGATGTATCGTCCATCTTTGGAAAAGCTCACCATATCCGGCAGTGCGCCTGCTGGGTAAGTAGTAATCAGCTCTAAAGTATCCGAACGGTACAATGCGATGAGACCCGCTTGCTGCTTATTCGCGTTTTCAATGGCGACTGCGACCAATCCTTGATGCGCAGAAACGCTGTTTGCTGCACCAATGGCAATATCTGACTGTGCTGCAGCTGAGTTAAGATCAATTTGTCCGAACAGAGTCGGTGCACTCGCCTCGTCAAGCAACATGACGTCAACAGTTTTGCCTTGAGCATTGACGACATAAAGCTTGTCGGTGCAGCTATCGTAACTGACGATTTCAGCGGCAGAGCTAGCAAACGGTGCATCAGCCACAGACGTTCCTACAAGAGTAAGACCACTGACCGTCATCTCACTGGGCTGTGGCGCTGTTTGAGCCAGACATTGAATATTAAAATCTTTCACAGCCGAGAATGGCTGACTTGTGGATGTTGGTGTGCTTGAGGCGCAGCCCAGTAAACTGGCAGAAGCTATAGCTAGGGCAGATAGAGCGAGTGTGTGTTTCATGTTTCCTCCTTGAAAGTAGACTCGCCGACTTTAGAGAAGTGGTATGACGCTTTTATGTCGATAATGTAACTATCTGATTAAACGATATAGTTGACAATAAAACAAAGCGAGAGCCAATGCTCTCGCTTATCTCATCTCTGACAGTCGGAACTATCGCCTTAGTGTATTGAAGCTGGGTTGATTGCGAATGATTTTGTCATGAACCTGCGTGTAGGTTTGCAGGTAGATGTCGTCTATCTGCTCAGCACTTGGAAAACTTTGTGAAAACTCGGGATGCTTATTATCAATAGATAGGCTTGCCGCCTCTATGATGTGGGCGATAAACATACGCGGGTCTTCTAGGCCAATGGAAAGCCTCATGGTGGTAGGCTTTATCCCCGCCTCTGATAGCGCTGAATCACTAAGCTCTGAGTGCGTGGTGAGAGCTGGGCACAGCGCGACCGTGTTGGTTTGCCCAAGGCTAACTTGCATACCAACTGCTGGCTCTAGCATGTCAAAGAACTGCTTAAACACTTCTCGATTGATAGGCGCTCGATTTCCATTGCCCTCCATGTCGATGGTAAACAGCGCTGCTGGTAAACCTAGATACATATTCCTCTGACAGTGAAGGTAGTTATCACTATCAGGTAGAGCAGGGCATGAGACATTGATGTCGGGGTGCGCATCGAAGATCTTGGCCAGCGTTAGTGTATTAATCGTTTTTTGCACCACACGCATCTCATAGGTTTTCATGCCGTTGAGTACTTCAAACGCCTTGTCCGCATCGAGGAAGGCGCCTTTAATATAGTAAACGTTCCAAAACAGTGAGTTATTCCACTCAATAGTCACGTCATCGCCATTAGGTTTAGTGAATGGAACACTCTCACCTTTAGGGATGAACATGGTTTCATTTCGACCTATGACCACTCCAGCAGTCGTTGTTCCCGATCCCGCTAGCTCCTTAGTATACGAGTGAATGACGTAGTCGGGACGTTCCATAACATCGTCACGTTTTAGCACAGGGTGTAGCATCGGTGTCCCAACGGTTGAGTCGACAATCACGTCCCATCCGCGAGTGTGTGAGGCATGGCTAATGGCCGCGACGTCCAGCACGTACCCGTGAGGGTTACAAGGCGATTCTAGGTAGACGTAGATGCGTTTGCCGTTTGCTATTCGGTCTGCGTATTTCTCAGTCACTTCATCTAAGCGTTTGGCGAAGTCGTCACCAGAATAACCATCGACCCACTCAACTGCGACATTGAGATTCGACGGCTTAGCAAACCAGTCTTCAAGCAATTGATACGATCCGCCATAGATGTTTCGCGATGCTAGAACAATATCTTCATAGCCCAACAGGTGACTAAGTAGACCATCAATCGCTGCCATCCCGGAGTTGAAGTTCCAAGCAAGATATTGGTTTGCTCTTTCACCCGCTTCTAAGTCGACCATATGATTCGCAAGAGCAATCGATGTTGGGTTGAGCAGTCTTGAATAGATATCGTGCAACGGCTCTTTGCCGTTAAACGCATCTTCAATCCATTCAGTACACGCGAAAAGGTAGGTCGCGGTGCGAGTGATAACTGGGCTTGCAGAGAAGATAGCGGCCACGTTGTCAAAAATAGGGTATGCCCCTTTGGAAGCGAAGTTTCCATTGTTGGTGGCGATTGATTGGTAAGTGGCCCGCATCGGGTTTTGAAGGTTATCGAGGATTTTCGCGATCTGGAACGACAAAAATCGTTTGGCATTAAACCAAGCGATGCGATCGCTTTTGTCGAGATCAGATAGGCCTTCGACGGTGATTGCCCAAAGATCATGGGTCTTGTTGTTCGCTTTATATAAGGTCGTTGCAAGCTCGACCAGCGACATTCCGTATTCACTGTTCGGATCGATTCCAAAGTGCTGGGCTTGTTCTATTGCCAATGCCTCTGCTTGTTCGTGTTTGGTTGTTTTTCTTAGAGGGCTGAGTTGAGTCGAGGTATTCATATTTCCATCCTTTATTTTACCTCTTAAAAGTTTAGTGTTATAAAAATGTTAACGATTGCGATGTGCTAACTATTTACGGGTTATGGCGCAATAATATTGCGTGAACATGATTAAAGTTGAAGGAATCTGCCAATGGATGAGATTGATAAGAAGATATTGAAAGAGCTTCAAAGCAACGCTCGATTAAGTAATCAAGAGCTTGCCGATCGCATCGCTCTTTCACCGTCTCCTTGCCTTCGCAGAGTGCGGGCATTGGAGAAACAAGGCATTATTCGTGGCTACCATGCGAGTGTCGATCAAGAGGCATGTGGTTTGCCAGTTAACGTCTTTGTGCTGGTTAAGCTAGAAAAGCCTACCGAGGATAATATGCGTGACTTTGAGCAGCACATTGAAGTAATGGACGAGGTTCTAGAGTGCTTTTTGATGACAGGTAATCACGACTATTTACTGCATGTGGTGAGTGGTTCACTGAAAACCTATGAGCAGTTTATTCGTCGCCAACTTACTCCGCTTCCCAATATTGCTTCTATTGAATCAAGCTTTGCATTCGGGCAAGTAAAACGAAAGACAAAGCTTCCAATAAACTAGGTGTGGATCGTCGAGTCGTCGAACCGTCGAACCGTCGAACCGTCGAACCGTCGAACCTGAACTTTTACTTAGCTTTACATTCCTGACTATCGCCTAACAATTGCAAATTCCTGATAATGTCCTTGGCTTTTTTAAGGAAAAATAATCATGTCAAAAAAACTATCAAAACCGACAATTGCTCTTCACTGGTTAACGGGACTGACCTTTATCGGGATTTTTGTACTCGGTAAAGTCTTTGAATCGATGGAGCGTAGTCCAGAAAAATTCGAACTCTTGGGGATTCATAAATCACTGGGTGTGATCTTACTTGTGATCGCTACTGCACGCGTGATTTGGCGATTCAAGGAGGGCGCTATCGAAAGCGCTGCGCCTATGCCTAGATTGCAGGAAATCGCCGCCAAATCTATTCATCACTTGCTTCTGCTAGGCACATTGCTGATGCCAACCTCTGGCATCATGATGAGCATTGGTGGCGGACGAGGGATCGATGTGTTTGGCTGGGTTCTTTATAGCAAGGGCGATAAGATCGAATGGCTTGGCTCGCTGGGCAGCAATCTACATGGTATTGGTGCGACGGTACTGATGGTTGCAGTTGCATTGCATGTGTTAGGCGCGATTAAGCATCAAGTTATTGATAAAGATGGCACATTGGCACGTATGTTTGGTCGATAGGCTCCATGTCAGCACGTTACAATTTTGTGGGATAACTTTTCTCGCCAAATAAGAAACGGCTTTGAACTAAGATTCAAAGCCGTTTTTTATGTCGCAGTACCATGTTGGTTATAAGGTACTCAAATACCTCACTTGGTTCTTTTTTCGGAGTGGTTTGTGTTTTTTGTTAGTCCAGAATTATGAAGTATTATATTTTTAATATCAGCTACTTACTGTTAAATTTGTCAGTATCAATGATATGGTGCTAGGATATCTTTTTGTAACACTATTGTTGGTTTAGTTATTAAAAGAGAGAGACATGCAGGATGCGTGTCAGTTGTTCTCATTGAGTGATAATGAAAAAATCAGTAGCCCTTAAAAATATCTCTAATAATCAAAGTCATGCACTGCTCAGTGCTCTTCCTTACAATGCGTTTGTGTTTACTGAGCAAGGCGATTGTATCGAGGCGTTTGTCGGCAATGAAGCCACGGTAACGAGTTTTGATTACAAATCGTTGGTTGGATTAAGTCTAAAGCAGATGTTGTCTCCTGAACTTGCTAAGCGACTTCAAAACCACATCAGCAAAGCCCTCGAATCTGATCTTACCGAGACAATTGTCCACCCTGTTAGTGCTGCTGATTTGGCGCCGGAGTTTCAAACCTTAACCGGGCCAAATGATACGCTCTGGTTTGAGGGAAAAGCGACGCGAATTTCAACTTGGGAAGGGGAGGCGAGTGCGGTGATGTGGCTGAGTAGTGATATCACACTGACTATTAGTCGAGAGCAAAAAATTAAAGCACTAATTGAAATGGATGCGCTCACTGGTGCTCGTAGTCGTCGTTCGCTGCTTAAATATTTGCGTCATGCTTATAGAAACAAAGTGGTTTCGTCATCGCCATATTCGTTATTGTACATCGAAGTACGTGATTACCCAACTTACAAAAAAGACTATGGATTGGTGAGCAGTGAAAACCTGCTCAAGCTGTTGAGTGATTTTTTCCAGCAACACCTTAGTCCGTTAAGCAAACTATATCGCTTTGAAGGCAGCGACTTTGTTGCCATATTGCCAAATACAGGTTACGAAGTAGCCTGCAGTGTGGCGAAAAAGTTGACTGAAAAGCTGATCAACACAGAGATTGAAGTTGGGCACCACGCCCTAACTATTCCTATTGATGTGGGCGTGGCGGAAAGCCATTCACTCTCAGCATCCCGCCCGTTGGACGTCCTCTACCGAGCCAACGAAAATGTCGGCAAATATCATCTTGGTTAGTGGTTAGAGCTTCGCGACTAGCTTTTGTAAAAGCTGGATCATGGTCGCTTGTTCCTTGTCAGTAAGCGCTGCAAGAAGCTGTTGATTCACTTCGAGAGGCAAGTGGATCACCTCTTTCTTAAGCGCACGTCCTTCTTCGGTTAGGTAGATTTTAAATGAACGTCGACTTTCCGGATCTGGTTGACGTTCCACAAGGCCTAGGGTCTCCAACTTGTCGATAGTGCGTGTTGTCGTCGAACTTTCTACTTTAGACATCTGAGCGATCTCTCGTTGATTGATCCCTTCTTTTTCCCATAAACACATCAGCGTTGGCCACAATGCTAATGTTAGTCCTTTTTCCTTGAGGCGCTGATCAAACTCTTTAGATGCGTGATTGGCGACTACGTTGAGCAGCCAGCCGAAACTGGATTCGCGTTCAAATTCATTGTTCATCATATTTCCGTTGTGCAAATCTTTTAATAAAAACCCGGCAATGAAAGCTCAGCTGTCACCGTGATTGGTAACCAATGAGTCATATCATTGATGGGGCAACTATTGCGATGGTAACTAAAATGGCGCCAATTAGCACTAAAAATGCGCGGCGCTGGCTTACGAGCGTTGGAGCAGCGCTCTGGTGTGTCATCCATTGCTTGCCAGTTATCATTGCAAGGAGTAGTGGCTTACCTATGAACTTGTATCCAACGATCGCCGCGACATGTGCAGCGATCAGCCAAGGTAGCAATTGCGCCAATACAAGATGAACTTGCTCTCCAGCATCATAAAAGGTGTCTGGGATTGCGACGCCATATTGCTCTAACCCGTCAAATAGTCCGGCTAGTAACATCCCGCTTAAACACTGCATAATAAGAAGGCCTAGCATAGTCACTACCATAAGGGCACCTAATGGATTGTGCCCCGCAGTGGCAGGCTGTATACCTGTTAGGTAGTCAACTATCTGTTTCGGCTTTTTAACAAATTGTTTGAAGCGGCTGGTTTCACTGCCAACAATGCCCCAGCACATACGCCAAACCAGCAGAGTAAATAACACCATACCAAGCTGAAGATGTGGCCCTGTATCTTGAAGCCCTGTGTCCATTAACGCCACAAACAGTAACGCCTGTGCCCAGTGATAAATGCGAGTCGCGGCATCCCAGACTTTAATGTTTCTCATAATATCTACTCGTTATCGAAAAAGTGAGATTAATTTACACAACAATAGTTGCGTAAGCAACTATTGTTGTGTAAATTAATCTGCATTCAAGTTAACTCCAAAAAAAAGGTGGATGTATGTTGCTAGTGAAAAAGGTTTGCTCTAAAGCTGCAGTATGTGGATTGGTGTTTGTGTCATTGGCTATGGTGCAAAACGCTCAAGCGATGAGCCATGCCGAGTCTATCGCTACACGTCAATCGGCGTTTGAGCGTATTGAGAGTCAGACCGAACGGGTTGCTGATCAAGTGAGCAAGTCACAAGTAGATTGGCAGGCACTTCAAGTGGCCAGTGAACAGCTTCTAGAAGACAGTTTGCTATTGTCTGCGGCCTTCCCTGTGGGTAGCCAGCAAGGGAGTAAGGCGAAAGAGTCGGTTTGGAAGAAACCTGCGAAGTTTCAGCAGTTGCTTACCGACATGCAGCAAGGCTATCAACAGGTCGTGGACGGCGTTCAATCTCAATCTGTGGAGTCGGTAGAAGCTGGACTTGATGCCGCTAACTCTACTTGTCGCAGTTGTCACCGCAGTTACCGCTCGCGTTGGTGATCGATCTTGATGTGTTAGTTGTTTTGAATGGGCGAACAATTTTTAAACAATAAATTTGTAAATCCCGACAGCTGTTACAACTATTAGGAAATAGGCTGGTGTTTTTGAGGGATTAATCAATGAGCAGTGTATTCCACCGCAGTTGTCACGGCCAACTGCCAACAGTGAGTCATGGTGAAGGTGTCTATCTATTCGATACTCATGGTAAAGCGTACCTTGATGGCTGTGGCGGAGCGGCAGTATCGAATTTGGGGCACAATCACCCCCAAGTGAAACAAGCTATCCGCGATCAGCTTGATGCCGTGCCTTATGCGCATACTGGCTTTTTTACCACACAAAGCAGTGAGCTATTAGCAAAGCGTCTTGTTGACTTAGCTCCGGAGCCGTTAAAGCAGGTTTATTTTGTAAGTGGTGGTTCGGAGGCGGTGGAAGCCGCGCTTAAAATGGCTCGTCAGTATTTTGTTGAGAGAGGAAAACCTCAGAAAACAGAGTTCATTGCTCGGCGGCAAAGTTATCATGGCAACACACTAGGCGCGCTGGCGGTGGGGGGAAACGAATGGCGTCGTGAGCCGTTTCGTCCTTTGCTCACTACGAGTCACCATATCGCGCCTTGTTATGCATATCGCGAGCAAATGGCGTATGAGTCCGAAACGGATTACAGCATGCGGGCGGCCAACGAACTGGAACAACAAATCCTGGCACTCGGTGCGGACAATGTGATGGCGTTTGTCGCAGAGCCAGTTGTGGGGGCGACCGCTGGCGCTGTCCCAGCGACAAAGGACTATTTTAAACGGATTAGAGAGATCTGTGACCAGTACGAAGTCCTACTGATCTTGGATGAAGTGATGTGTGGTGTAGGAAGAACGGGGACTTTCTATGCTTTTGAACAAGAAGGTGTTGTACCCGATATGGTGACCATAGCGAAAGGGCTTGGAGCAGGTTATCAATC
This sequence comes from Vibrio sp. DNB22_10_4, assembly GCF_052879755.1. Classification (NCBI taxonomy): domain Bacteria; kingdom Pseudomonadati; phylum Pseudomonadota; class Gammaproteobacteria; order Vibrionales; family Vibrionaceae; genus Vibrio; species Vibrio sp. DNB22_10_4. Next base: position 575,906 of record NZ_JBNNXW010000001.1, read on the forward strand.
AATTGGTGCCGTGGTCGTGCAGGATAAGGTCTATCAGACCATCGCCAATGGGTCTGGCTTTTTTCAGCATGGGCACACGTTTATGGGGCATCCCATTGCATGCGCGGCGGCGCTTGCCACAGTGAATACGATTATCGACGATGATCTACTCTCTGCTGTCACCAATCAGGGGATAGGGTTATCTAATAAGCTAGATAGCACACTCGGTGATTTGCCGTTTGTCGGCGATATTCGTGGGCGAGGTTTGTTTATTGGCATTGAGCTTGTGGCGGATAAAGTCACTAAAGCACCACTGCCCACGTCAACACAAGCGCATAAGTGGGTAAAATCCGTTGCTATGAAGCAAGGATTAATGTGCTACCCCATGTCGGGCACTATCGATGGCAAACAAGGACATCATATCTTACTCGCACCGCCGTTCATCATAGCTGACGCTGAGCTCGACGAGTTGGTCGTTAAACTGACTAGTTCACTTGAGCTGGCCGCTGCAAAGTGGGGGGCATAGCATGACTGTCCAACCATTTTCTGAGTCGGCGATTATCGTGGCACCCAACGGGGCTCGTAAAACTCGACGCGATCATCCGAATCTTCCCTTGGATCTGCCAAGTATTATTGATGAAGCTATCGCGTGTCGAGATGCTGGAGCGGCGATGGTGCATTTGCATGCTCGCGACAAACAAGGTCGGCACTCGCTTGAGCTTGACGATAACCTCCCCCTCTACCGAGCGCTAAAGGAGCGGGTGGGTGACACGCTTCTAGTGCAACTGACCACGGAGGCTGTCGGTCAGTATCTTCCGGAGCAGCAGCAGACATTAATTAAAGTAATCAAACCGGAAGCCGCGTCTTTTGCGCTTCGAGAGCTTATTCCTGATGAGCAGCACCTAACATCGGCGAGTCGCTTCTTTCATTGGGTCGCAGAGCAAGGCATCATCTCGCAATATATCCTCTATGACGAACAAGACTTGCAGCACTATTTGCGATGGTTATCGCGCGGATTGTTGCCCAATTACCACCATCATTTGTTATTAGTATTAGGGCGCTATCGCGACGGGCAGTTAGCTCATCCGCAGGATCTCGCACCTATGTTGGGAACACAATTATTTGAACTGGATCACCGTTGGGCGGTGTGTGCCTTTGGTCATTTTGAACATAATTGCTTGACGGCTGCTATGCTTATGGGGGCTGACGTACGAGTAGGGTTTGAAAATAATCATTATGACAATCAAGGTGCTATCGCGGATAGCAATGCTGTTTTAGTGACTCAACTTGTCGATACGGCGACAGCGCTCAACATCAAACCTATGACAACAGAAAGATTAAAAAATCATCTCACTTCGACCGGTTGTTAAGGAGTACACCGGTCAGGATACCTACGACAGGAAAAGGAATAATTATGACCAAAATAAAGACCATGTTAACCGTATCTGCTGTTTGTATGGCAATGGGCGGCGCTACCTTCGCGCACGCCAAAGACCAATTTGTGACAATTGGTACTGGTGGTGTAACAGGCGTCTATTATCCTACTGGAGGGGCGATTTGCCGATTGGTAAATAAAGACCGTAAAGATCATTCGATCCGCTGTTCTGTGGAAAGTACAGGCGGTTCTATCTACAACATTAACACCATTCGCGCGGGTGAGTTGGACTTAGGTATCGCGCAATCAGACTGGCAGTATCATGCGTACAATGGTACCAGCAAATTTGCTGATGCTGGTCCTTACAAAGAGCTCCGTGCAGTGTTCTCTATCCACCCAGAACCGTTTACCGTTGTGGCGCGTGCTGACTCAGGTATTGAGAAGTTTGAAGACCTAAAAGGCAAACGAGTGAACATCGGTAACCCAGGCTCTGGCCAACGCGGTACGATGGAAGTACTTATGGATGGCTATGGCTGGGGTACGGATGTATTTAAATTGACCTCTGAGTTGAAAGCCTCTGAGCAATCTAAAGCGCTTTGTGACAATAAAATTGATGCAATGATCTATACCGTTGGTCACCCTAGTGGCGCTATCAAAGAAGCAACAACTTCTTGTGACAGTAAGCTAGTAACCGTTGACGGCTCTGTGGTTGACAAGCTGGTGGCAGACAACAGTTTCTATCGCGTTGCAACAGTACCAGGCGGTATGTACAAAGGTAATCCTGAAGACACGATGACCTTTGGTGTCGGTGCGACATTTGTTTCATCTACCGCAGTACCAGAAGATGTGGTGTATAACATCGTTAAGTCTGTGTTTGAAAACTTTGATGATTTCAAGCGCCTGCACCCAGCATTCGCTAACTTGAAGAAAGAAGAGATGATCAAAGATGGCCTATCGGCGCCATTACATCCAGGTGCTGAGAAATACTACAAAGAAGTGGGTTTACTTAAATAGTCAAATGGCCTTATAAAAGTTCAAACCCAACGCTTATGCGTTGGGTTTGTTGCTTTGGGGGAAAGCAAAAAAAGAGGCAATACAAAACGGTATTGCCTCGAGTTACACACATAACACAAGTTCTAGGTGCTTAAGGCCAAATCATAATGCGCCTAGTTGCGTTTGGTTTTGTCAGTAAACGGTGAGCGAAATGTCAACGTCATTGGCAGTTGGAACCGCTCTCACAGTTATTTTGTGACATCATTTTAGCTTGGCTGAGGTAATGAACTCGCCAAAACTTTCACACCACACAATAGCCGTATTGTATTGAGTTAAATCGGTTTGTTCTGGAAGTGTCAGCAAAAAACGATCGAAGGTTTTTACATCTCCCACTTGAAGCATGGCTGCTTTGTTGGCGACAAACTCTGCCTCTGTTTCTATGAAGGTAGGAGAGAGGTACAGTTTGTAATCGGGTCCCGGAGCGAGTTCGCCGATAAACATTGCACTCTCACCGGAAAAGCTGATTTTACCTTCGCCCCAATGTAGAAAGTCACTGTCTTCTCGCTCTTTGCTAAATTCTCCCTGATATATAATGGCTGAGGTTTGCGACTCAATTGCCTCAATCGATGGTGAGTCTGGCTGAGTGAGAATAGGTAGAACATAGGTTCCCAACATAAAACCAGCAAACAATGCTGCTAAGTGAGTAAAAAGTAATAAGACACGTTTCACAAAGATTCCCTTCTAATCTAAAAACGGATAATACCTAGAGGTAACTCTAGTACAGCGGTGAACTGATTGATAGCCATCAATGCAGAGGTTACTTAGCGGTCTCTCGTCACTTCTGCGATGGTATTTCCTGTGATAGTTAGCAGGCTATCCTATACTTGTTGCTAGGAGGATTGCTATGAAAATCAGATTGTTAATCAGTGGTATCGTCACAGGATTGGCCAGTTCCTTGATTGGGCACCAGGTCGAAGCTGCGCCATCCATGGGTTTGGTTTTACCTGGTGGTTGGCAAGCTTGGGGTAGTCGCGCAAAAGAGATCCAACAATGGGAATCACAGAATAGCGATATTGTATTTGGCAGCTTGGGTACGCCAGAGCTAAACAAACAGACTACGGCTCTTGGCTACATGTACAGCCAGAAACTGGATTGCTTTGCTGGAGAACAAGAAGCGTGGCTTCATCGACAACTGTGGCAGCAAGGCGTTAACCCAGAGCACCTTTATCTGCATGCTTCTCAAGAGACGCACTTAGCCTATGAAAATCTATCTGAAAAGGCGCAGCAATTTCTCGACGGAAAGCCACTTCATATGATGGTGAAAAAGGGCACGGTGCTCAAGACTGCACGATTGCCGCTAAAGCTGTCTATAAATGAAGAGCTCATTGTCGTCACCTCCCAGCCTTTTATGGCTATCAATGTACCCTCTAGCGATACACTATCGATTAGCCTTGCTAGGCCAGAGCAAAATAGTGCGCCGATAAGTGAGTGGCAGCCTTTGAGTATTGGTGAGCCGACTGTTACAGGTTCTTTGTCACGTATTACCATCGAGCAGCAGATGCTAGCAGTTGCTCCTTGGCTTGGCGAATATCATTTCAATACCGGCCATCGTGCACTCGATTTAGATATGCCCGTGTATATGGTGCGGTTGAGTTGGTCAAAGCCGCAGAGTATAGATGCGTTGTCTGTTGACTATGGTTTGCGTCAGGAAGCGAAACACGTGGAGATACCGGGTTGGGATTGGCGTAATGATACCAATGGCGATGGGTATTTGGATGATAACGAGTATCGTCAAAGAGTAAATCTAGAAGCGCAAGCGCGATACGCTTCACAAGCTCGCCTTATCCCTGTAGGCAATATGTGGCCAGGGACCTGCTGGCAACGCACTAACTTTTCTCATCCATCAGCCAATCAAGCACATATGGATTGGTATAAGTTTGATTGGCAGCGGCAGGGACTGAGCGGCGCTTACAACGATGATATGGCAAAGCTGCTTGGTAGTAATCAATATCAAGTGCTTAAAGGAGGCGCTATCACCGAGTTGCCAGGCAAGGTCGGCACTGATGAGGCTGCCTTGAATTATGCTGGGCAAATGGCGAGCTTCCTCTCACAGCTCAAAGACCATATACCTAACGCGCAATTGGCAGCGAATATCTCTGAGTTAAACTTGTGGCGCTACCCACAATGGACGCCCGAACTCAGAGGTGTTTTCGATGTTTGGCTAAGGGAGCACTACCTGTATGCGGCAATGGGAACGGATGCACTTCGCGAGCGTTGGGAGCACTTTGCTCTCTCTGCTATGGGAGACGAGAGTCTTGTCATGACCACAACCCGTTTTGGCCGCAGCGAGCTAGATACCCAAAATGAGCTGGCATGGCAGCAAGACATTGCCACGGGACTGGCACTCTATTACTTATTCCATATACCCAAACAAACTCACTATCACAGTTGGAATCAAACCTTTTACTACAGCAGCAATCCAACCGATAACAATAACTGGTACCAAAGCGGCGAGGTTAAAAACCAGGTTTATCGACCGACCGATATGCTCAGTCACGATCTAGGTGAGCCAATTACTGAAACGGTCTCCTCATTGGGTTGGTTGACGCAAGATAGCTCTGAGGCGAAGTTGGTTGAACAGCTTCTTAATACTATCGATTCTGGGTGGTTTTGGCTTGAAAGCGATGAAAGCTGGCTCTGGCCTGAAAAGTACCAAGCCATTGGCCGCCAATTTGAACGTGGTTTAGTGGTCTACTTCGCAGGTGAGCCTCGAGCTGACAGTGATATGTGGCGCGATGAGGCTAAGTGGAACAAAGAGAGTAAAACCATTCTGTTGCCCGCTCAATATCAACGTGTGAATTGGGATGGAAGTTTAATGCCAAAGAGCAACCAGCTTGTACTTCGTCCTTATGAGGGCGCGGTGTTGATAAAGACGGGTGAGTAGAACAGCAAGTTGAACAGTTGAAAGCCTTGGTAGAAATGATACAAGCCCACCTTGTGATGCTGAAGGTGGGCTTTATTTAGGTTTCAACTTCCGGTTAGAAGTGGCTAATGACGTTAAGCTATCTGCGTCATCTCATTGACTGTAAATTTCTCCACTGCGCCTTCTGTCGCTTCTAGATAGTCGGATAAATGCTTATTACCCATGTGTGCTCCACATATAAAAATATGTCTAGAAACTGAGTTTCGCCAGACTTTTCGCAACGATGTCTAGCGCGCCGAATTTAGTTGTTTGACCTGTCTACAGGTATCGAGTTTAAGCTCCCGCATCTAATAGGTATTGCATTTATAGGGGGCTTTTCGTGGTTCAATTTCTGACAAATATCCCTGTTGGGCATTCAAGGTTTATGCGTTTTGTGAGCCGTTTCCCGCCTGTAGGCAAAGGTGTGGCGCTTGCGCTGATCTCTACGGCATTGTTTACTGTTGTTATTGTTTCCAGTGCATTAGTTCCATTGGTTTGGTCATATAGTCAAAGAATGAGTAAGGAGCATCTGACGTGCTAACGATTAAACAGTTCTGCGAACAGTTAAAAGTATCTCGCACGACGGTTCTGTATTACGAAAGAAAAGGGCTGATTGCGCCCGCCGGTCGAACGCCAAACGGTTATCGACTGTATGGCCAACAAGAGTTAGACAGATTTAAGGCCATACTCGTTTATCGGTCGTATGGTATTTCGGTAAGCGAGATTGAAGTACTGCTTCAGCAAACTCAGGGAGAGCACAGAGACGAGATGTTACGCCAACAATTTGCCGCTCTCGATGTGGAGATACAGAAACTGCGTCAGCAGCAGCGCTCTATTATGACACTACTCAAAGAGCCTGAGCTTTTAAACCAAGGTCAGCTAACGAAACAGCGTTGGATAGAGATCCTCAGAGAGTCTGGTATGAACGATCAGGACATGTCGAATTGGCATAAGCGTTTCGAGCAGATGGAGCCAATGGGGCATCTCAAGTTTCTACAGTCATTAAATATTGGTGAAGAGGAAATTGAACGGATACGGAAACAGTCTCAGGAGCCATAAGCTCAACAGGTTTCGTTCTTTATCGTGAACAGGTTCCACAGGAAGGGTAGTATGAGGCTAATACTACCCTTTTCAGTTTTTGACTAGCTTTGATTCTCTAATGTTTGTTTTCGCGTTGCAAGATAGCGAATATGAATCAAATCAGCAGGTGTTATGTCAGCGAGATGGCAGATCATCGAGGGTGTCATGCCGTACGAGACAAGATTCTCCCAGCTTTGATAAGCGCGTTCTATATATTCCAACTCCTGCCGATTAGCGGCGGCGACTCCCTGTCTAACATTTCGCATCTGTGTACCGATCCAGATTGGCGACGCGTGAGCATTGTCTTGATGAAAGTGCTCATAAGGGTTCAGTGTCGTCATCATTTTCTCTTGTTTAGGATTCGCTGAGCAGAATAACTACCTAATCACTTTAGATATAGGCAGCCATATTGGTTTTTATCATTAATCATATTTATGCTTCCTGGCTAACGTCGAGTTGTTTTCCATCACATGGCGCTAAATGGTAAGTACCAAAATTATCTAGCCCTACAATACGCTCCATCACTTGGTCATAGGCACTACTTTGAAGCCACAGCTGCTAGTAACAATTTTTTGCAGCAAATGGCATAAGTGTCCGACTTTCATAAACGAGGATTTAACCGCTTAGGATGGCTTGATTGAGGCAACGACTTTGAAAAACACATTCATTACGAAATTAGCATTGGCAACCACTGGTATTCTGGCACTTACAACAACCGCACAAGCGTTTGAGTTGGGTGTAGATACAAGACGCGGTGTGACCTTTCAGTTCGATAAAGTGATAGTCGGTGTAAAAGACAACTATGTGAATGGTGGTTTCGCTTTTCTAGAAAAGCCAATCTCTGCGGAACATAACATCAGCTGGTTTGTTGAAGGTGGTGTCGGTTATAACTGGAACAGCGAACGTGTTGATGTGCATGCCCCTGTTGGTCTGCGCTGGGAGCCAGTAAAAAACCTAGATGTCGATCTATTTGCAACACCGGAAGTTAAATTTAACGATGGTGCGGATGTCGGAGTAGGTGTGGACTTAGGTGTATCTTGGAAGTTCTAAACCTGATGGCTCTATAGCAGATAGCAAAGAGGCAATACATAAAAGTATTGCCTCTAGATGTTTGTAGTCAAAGTAATGTTTGTTTAACCGTTACTTAATCGATGACTTATCGTCAAGTATGTTGCTCACCAAAGTCCCCACTTGCCTAGCTTACAATTAGACCAAAGCGATGGTGTTAATTTCTATTGATACTGGTTGTTTTGAATCACCGATTTCAGTATTTCTCGTGCCGCCTTGTGGTCTTCATCATTTACAAAACGTCGGTGGTAGATCATGCGGTGCTGTACGTTGCGTATTTCCAGTGGAATCGGGAATATTTTCAGGTTTAACATTGGAGCCAAATGTTTGGCGAGCGACAGCGTTGATGCACCTAGTAGATTCGTTGTGGCTGCGAGAGCAAGCATACTGGAAACCGATCCTGTTTCTGCTTTGATGACTCTTGGTGGGCTGGGCTTTTGCGACAAATAATCCATCATATTGGCGTTGTTGCGACGAATTTTCAGGGCGATATGTTGGGCTCGATAGTAGTCTTCGTAAGAGAGCGAGTCACCGATATCTGGATGATCTTTTCTGCACACACAAACTGCTGGTTCTTCAATAATGTCTTCCACAACGTGTGCTTGGCTGGTGCTTGTGGCGAAATCGATCGCAAGGTGAACCTTTTGTGAGTCTATATCGGCGAGCAATTGTTTTTCACTAAGCGGTGCCTCAACAAAAGAGAGCCCCGGTAAGTCACAAACCAGATGCATTAGGCTCTCACTGCAGTAGACTCGAGTGATCTCTTGTCGCTTCTCTATCGTCTCAAGTACCGCGAGTGGCATTTCGATTTTGTCGGACAGTGCCACGGCCGCGCCAGTTGGTGCGATCCCCCTTCCTGAACGAACAAACAACGTCTTTCCCACCACACCTTCTAATCGTTTCAAGGCTGCACTTACCGCCGGCTGAGTAAGGTCAAGTTCTTCTGCAGCTAGAGTAATAGAGCGGTGTCGATACACTGCGCTAAAAGTGGATAGAAGGTTTAAGTCCATAACAAACTGATCTGATAGATGATATCTCTATCCTAGCAGAGGGTTAGTTGCTGTCAATTAGGTGAGATGGCTTGCTTCGTGAGAGCGCCATACTAAGTGATGTATAAATTCAGTTTATGTTTTATGGGTTTTTTACTTTATTTATATTATTTTCATGAATGCTTAAGCTTATTCTCAACAGCACAGGGAGGTGATTGCTTGTTCAGAGACTAAGAGAATTCAACTATGAAAAATATTCGTATCATTTCCATTATGGCGTTGTCCGCGCTTGTCTTTACTGGTGCTGCCAATGCTCACTCGTCAGATTCCGACTTAAAGTTTAGAGGCGGTTTGGGTTATACCTCCCTTGAAGGTAACCACTCGGCAGTCAATGCCACAGTGGGGTTGGAGCTTAATCAATACTTAGGGATTAACTTCGATCTCTACAAAGGCACAGATAGCAGCATTGATTATACCGGTGGCGGTTTTGCTTTGGAGCTTGGCTACAACTTCGCCTTACCAAACAGTTTTGAACTTCGCCCTTTTGTAGAGGGAGGCATGACGGCAGGTGTCATGAACAACGAAATAGAGGGTATGAACAGAGATGGTCATCTTGGTTTTAGCTCGAATATTGGTCTTCGAGTTCAGCACGAAGAAGTGCCTGTTTATGCCGAGTTTAAAACCGACATTCACACTTCACACACCGATGCCCGTTTCTTACCTGAAAATACGTTCCTAGTCGGTTTTCGACTGCCCTTATAGCGTCTATTTAAACCAAATCTAGCGAGCTTGCTCGCCCCTGAAATATTAACTTTTTAATCACCAACCCTACATTGCGGGTGTGGAGAGATCATTATGCGAAAAATTCACCAATTAAGCGTTACGACTGGTGCGATCCTCATGTCGAGTGCGGTTCTAGCGCAGAGTCCGTTTGAGCACTATCAATCAGAAAACTCAGCCAGTTTTTCAGGCTACAAACACTACAACTACGAACAAAATGTCAGTACGGACGAGCTGATGAAGCAAGGCGGTAAGATATACTCCTCTCCTGAGGAAATCCACGCAATCTTACAAGGTGGCCTCAAGACCGACATTCAAACAGGAGAAGAGCTTTGGAAAGAAGGACTGATGTTTGATGGTATTGAGCCGATGGATCATATGGTTACCGCTGCTAACTGGTTCCCAAGAACGGAAGAGGTTCAGCACAATGAAATGCGAGTGACCTTCATGGGTACTTCTCCCATGATTCGACCTGGACAGGCCAATACGTCCATCTATGTAGAGCTTGGCAATGGCGATAATTTTGTGTTTGACCTTGGCGAAGCGTCCATTGCCAACTACATTGGCGCCGGTGTCGCTTTGAACGAACTTGATAAGGTGTTCATCACTCACTTGCATGTCGACCATTTTGGCTCACTACCTTATTTGTATCAGTTTGGTGGTTGGAACGGTCGCTGGGAAAAGCCGCTGACGATTTATGGTCCTTCTGGTCGTAATCCAGAAGATGGTACGCGCCATATGGTTGAAGGCATGCTGCAGATGCTTTCGTGGCACCAAGATGCCTTCGATGTGTTTCCGTCTGGTAACGATATTGAGGTGGTGGAATACGACTTCAAAGATGATGGCGGTGTGATTTACGACGTGGATGGCGTAAAAGTTTCTCATTGGCGTCGTTCACACGCTAAAGATGGCGCATCTGCGTACAGGCTGGATTGGACGATCAATGAAGAAGAATCGTTGTGTTTTGTATGGACAGGTGATGGTCGACCAACTGAGCTTGATATTGAATATGGTAAAGGCTGTGATTTGTTTGTTACCGAAGTACAAACCGAGTTAGTAGGGCTTGCTTCTATCGTACAGGGGGTGCCTGCTTTCTTGACGCGCTACACCATCGATACGCACCACACCTCTGGCTACGCGGCAGGTTGGCTTGCAAATCAGGTACAGCCAAGGCTGTTCATGACGACACACATGGAGTTTGACCCTTATTACAACAACGAGACGGTAGCTCAGGTTCGTGAACATTGGAAAGGGCCATACCATTTCGGAGCTCCAGACATGATCGTCGCCAACATTACTCCGGACAAAGCGTGGGTTCGAGAGGGGATTATTCCAGACTTTCCGAATAACCGAGCGCCTCAATTCAACTTAAATGACGGTGAAGTGTTCCGAGTACCAGTGCCTAAAAATTCGAGAGCCGATATTCAAGAGCAAGAGATTCGAGACCTAGAAATCGATGAATCATTGTATTACCCAGAGGGGTATCACCCTGAACTGCTTAAAGAATGGCCATTGGATCGTGACTTGATCGTACCGACCGAAGTGTTGCCAGATAGCATGAAACGCGGCATGGGTGAGAAGCAAAGAATGGTGGATGAAATGCGTAAAGCCCATGGCCTAGAGCCTCGTTCAGTCCATAGAAAGTCGTCTTCAGATCCATATCGTGATACTCGCGAAGACAACACCAAAGAACAATAACCCTTACTAGCGGGTATTACATACGATGCCCGCGCTCCAACCGCTTTTTATCGAGACCACATTATGTTTAGACGATTGACCACTTTCACATTGATAAGTATGAGCCTGACAGGCACAGCAGTGCATGCAGCACAACATGAACATGACACACTCTTTAGTCGCGATAATGCCGTTATGGCCGCAGCCGCTGTAGAGACAGTAAACACCTACTGCGTTGAGCTTGGTTCGATGACCTCCGAATACTCAACTCAAAATGCCACCATGATTCGAGAAACTATCGAGGGGTTATCAAGCGAAGTATTACACGAGGCCTATACCTTCAGCGAAGACGATGAAATATATCTACAAGGTGTTGCTCTTGGCAAAAAATTGATTCAGGAAGCTGAACACAAAGGGCATGTGAACCAAATGTGTGCTCAACCAGAGGAGACAACGTTATGAAAAAAATCGTATTTAGCTTGGCAGGAATGATTCCAACTTTGGCTCTTGCTTGTGGTGCTCACGTCCATAACACCTTGCCACACTATGAGAACTACACTGAATCTCTGGTGGCTATGTCGGTTTGCAAAGTTAACGAGCACATATCCGAAGAACAATCAGCCGTGTGGTTTAAAAAATTGGCATGGGTAGCAAATGGCACCGATGAAGAACTGTTTGAGCACTATGCACATTTTGCTGCGGATCATGTCAAGGAGATCGCAAGTGACCCACAAATGCTGCCTAAATGGAGTGGAGATTATTGCAAAGATCAGTTCTTTGACGTGATGGCGATGGATCAAGTGGTATTGGAGGAGCTGTATGATGAGCAAGAACTTGCAGATAGAGATTTTAATCGCCAAATAAAGCTATCAGGAAATGAAAAGTCGCCAGACAAGCCTGAAGCATAGCTGTTATTACAAACCAAGCTAAAAACTATTGAGCGGTATTTAAGGAGTGAGAACCGCTTTCTTACAGATAAACAGCAATTAACTAGGTTACGCTGCGGAGTTTTCATATAACGATGCAGTTCAGAAGCAGCTTGAATCAGACCTTGTCTTTAACAACAATACCAACCTACGTTACAGCCTTATATCGAATATAGGCCGATGAACAAGGCGTTTGATGAAAGCCATTTTGAACATCTGATAGTGGTTAGGCTGACTATTTCGCTTCTGGCTCTAGAAGGGTTTTAGTCACTAAGAGGCGAATTTTAGGTGCGACGATCGCGAGAAATAATAAGGCAGATGGAAGCATCTGTCCCGCGGTATTCATCTAAGCGTCTAGGAAGGAGCTACCATCTGGAAGACTCTTTGCAGCCAGGATGGTAGGCATACCTAACAGTATGGTTGGCAACTAAATATTGAAGCGACGCTGCAGGGAGCAGGGATTTGCATGATACCGAGCGCAAAATAGTTCAAAAAGAGACAGTAATGAATTTTAAGCGTACACATTTGAATGCTTAATGTTGATGAAGACCATCGGTCATTTTCGGATCTCTAACTGAAATAAGACCTAAGTGGGGGTTGTGCTTTAAATAACCATGGCGCAAAGTAGGGAAAAATTATTGATACAAAGATAGACAAATGGATTTAGCGAGTTTTCTAAGGTTGATTCTTCTTGCCTCAATATGGGGCGGCTCCTTTTTATTTATGCGCATAGCTGCCAACGTAATGGGGCCAGCGGTACTGATTGAAGCGAGAGTATTTTTTGCGGCCATTGCTCTGTTGGTCATTAGTATTTATCTAAAGAAGAAACTCGAGTTCACTAAGCATACTCGACACTTTTTCATTATCGGACTGTTCAATACGGCGCTGCCGTTTCTATTGTTTGCTTATGCCGCGCAAACGTTGAATGCCTCCACATTATCGATTCTCAATTCAACCGCTGCCATTTGGGGGGCGGTGATTGGCGTATTTTGGACCAAAACACCACTAACAAAGCGCGGAGCGCTTGGATTATTGATAGGTATTATTGGTGTTGCTGTTTTAGTCGGTTGGGATGCGGTGCGGATAGGTGAAGAGGCGACGCTACCGATTATTGCAGGCGTGATGGCTGCGTGTTGTTATGGCATTGCGACCAATTACGCAAAGAATGCGCCTTCCGTACCGGCATTTAATAATGCGCATGGCAGCATGTGGGCAGCCTGTTTGATCGTGTTGCCGTTGATACCCTTTGTACCGATGAGAGAGGCGCCGACTCAAGAGGTCTGGCTAGCGGTAGTATTGCTGGGCGTTGTCTGTACTGGGGCGGCATATTTGCTCTATTTTCGATTGGTTACAGATATTGGGCCGTCTTCTGCTTTATCGGTCACCTTCCTAATTCCGATGTTTGGAATACTATGGGGCAATTTGTTTTTGGGTGAGCCTATCGGCATAAACACTGTGGTCGGCACTGTATTGGTTATTAGTGGCACAATGCTTGTAACGGGATTCTCTTTATCTTCACTTAGGAAAGTCCGAGCAGGGTAGGATTGGAATGAGGTCGACTTGCCACCTAATAAAACAGTGGCAAGTCTTTGGGGTGTTTATAGTTGGGTTGTGGCTGCGGGTTTGAACAGTTCACGAGTTTGTTGAATTACCACAAAAAATACACTTGCCATAATGCAACCAACAAAAGTGGCGGTGACGATGCCACCAAATGACGCCCAGCCCAGAGCTTGTTGGCCGCCAGAGCCGACAGCGTTAGCAAGCATCAACGGTATCAATCCAACCCCGAAAGAAAACGCGGTCATAAATACTGCGCGAGCGCGCAAGCGCAGTGCTTGTACTGCAGCTTGCTTAATGGTTAGTCCACCTTCATCGCGTAGCGTTTTCGCGAACTCGACAATAAGAATTGCGTTTCGGACCGTCATACCTATCAACAAAATGGCAGATAACTGGGTAAGAATGTTGACGTTGCCACCAATATGAATCACGCCTTCAACGATGCCGATAACCGCTGTTGGAACTGTCAACATAATCGCGAGAGGGATCAGCCAAGATTCATACTGCGCTACTAGCACTAAGAAGGTGACTAGCAGAGCAAGCCCCATGACAAGGGCAACCGTATTGCCTGCACTGACCTCTTCTTTTGCTGCGCCGGTGAACTCAACGCGATAACCAAACTCTTCAGCAAGCTCTTGTATCGCCTGGATAGCTTGACCTGTAGCGACGGTTGGAATAACGTCGATGAATACCCCTTGCTCAGCGTTGTAACGAGCAATGAAATTCGGAACTTTGATTTGTTTTACATCGAAGAGCTTGTCGTAGGTGATACGTTTGCCATTTGATTTTGATAATCCTGTTTGTTTCAGAGCTGTCGGATCCAATCGATAATTGGGGTCATTTTGCACCATCACCTTGTAGTTTCGTCCACCCATATTGAATGTGTTGATGTACATACCACCAAAGTGCGTTTGCATGCCTTCAACCACATCCGCGAACGTAACGCCATATTTTAGCAAGTCGTCGCGCTTGATATTGAGCTTCATGGAAGGTTTTGTCACTTCGAACTGAGCCATCGCTAGGCCAATTCGCTCGTCTTCCATTAGTCGTGCGTTAAAGTCCGTTGTGAGCTTGTAAAGTTCATTGGGTGTTAATTCCGGTGCAAGCAAAACGAAGTTTACGCCATCGACCATTCCTAGCTCAGGGATGACAGGTGGTTTAAAAGCAAAGGCTTGAATCTTGGTGTTTTCAGCTAAAATGGCATTTACTTGGTCTGTGATAGCGACGTCTGTAGCGGTTCGGTTTTGCATATCATCAAGCGACACTAACATCATGAAACTGCTCATTTCTGCGGTTCCAGTTAACAGGTTAAATCCGGATGCTTCAACACTGGTGGAAACACCTGGTAGCGCATTGAGCTGCTGGGTCAGGCTAGCTAGATATTGGTCGGTTTGTGTCAATGCCGTGCCTTGTGGGAAGCTTCCAACCACAAAGATAGCGCTAGTATCTTCTTCTGGTAGGAGACCGGTTGGTAAGCTCGCGCCTCGCTCTACCGATAGATAGAGGCCACCAACTAGCAGCGCGATGGTCAGTATTGGTAAGCGAGTTGCGGTCCATGCTAGACCGGTAAACGCTCGGATTTTCTGTGTAATAACCCATTCAACGGACTTTGCGATGGCATTTTTCTTCGGCGGCTTCATAAACAGTGCACAAAGCGCGGGAGTCAATGTCAGCGCCACTAAGGTTGAAACTACCACAGAGGCACATAGGACGATGCCAAACTCAGAATAGATAGTGCCGGCCATGCCTGGAATAAACAGTGATGGAGTAAAAACGGCAAGCAACACGAGCATAGAAGCGACAATCGGAGAGAAGGTGATATCTAATGCTTTAGATATTGCCTGCTTAACCGTCATCTCAGGATATTCGTGTAGTTGGTGTTCGGCGTTTTCAATAACGATAATAGCGGCATCCACAACAATACCAATCGCCATCACCAGACCAAACATGGAGATGATGTTGATTTGAATACCAAGTCCGCTCATGACCGCAAACGTGCCAATAAGAGAAACTGGAATCGCTGTTACTGTAATCAAGGTCAATCGAAAATTTTGCATAAAAAGGAGCGTGACCAAGGAAACAATGGCAACCGCGAGGACTAAGGTTTCTACAACGCTATAAATGGCGCCATCAATAAAAGTGGTAGCATCGTAGACGGTTTTGATTTGGTAATCGCTAGGCTGTTGTAGAAGGGATTTAATGCCGGAGGCTACATCCATTGCGTTGGCTTCTGGAGTCTTGTAGATGAATAGCACCGCACCGTTAGCGTTTTCACCATAAGCATTGGCGGTATAGATTTCGCTGCCTAGCTCGATTTCTGCGATGTCTCTTAAGAAGATGGTTTTTCCCAGCTCGTCTGAGCGAACGACGATGTTGCCAAACTCTTCAGGGGAGGTTAGGCCACCCTCGACAGTAATTGGGAACTCTAACTGATCGTTGACCACGCTACCAGCAGAGGCGATCTTGTTTTGGGTGGCGATAGCATGATTGATTTCATCGACATTGATCGAGTAGTGTTTCATTTTATTTGGGTTGAGCCAAACACGAATCGAGTACTTCTTTTCACCAAGTACATCGACTTTTGACACGCCGTTGATACGTTGAATTCTCTCTTTTAGCGGGCCGCCTGCAAACGCGCTTATCTCGATAGCCGATGCCTCGCCAGACGGATCAGTAATTGAGATGCCGAGCATTAAACCATTAGAGAGCTTCTCCACTTTAACGCCATTTCGCATCACATCGCCGGGTAGCTCCGGAAGGGCAAGATTGACGCGATTTTGTACCAAGTTAACGGCTTTGTCTGAATCAGTACCACTTTCAAAAACGACTTCGAGAGTATAGGTGCCGTCTGCACCACTGGTGGACTTCATATACTCCATTCCAGCGACTCCATTCACCTGTTTTTCGATTTCAGGAGCGACAGATTTCGCCATAACATCAGCACTAGCACCGTCCATAAACGTGGTGACTTCTACGGTCACTGGCGCAACATCGGGGTACCTTCCTATTGGGGAGTTGGCGGCAGCGATAGCTCCAATAAGAGAGATTAAAAGCGCAATAACAATTGCAAACTTAGGCCGTTCTATGAACATTTTAAACATGTTAGCTACCCATTGGTGAATAATTGTTCCGAGTTTACGCCTGGGTATTTTTAATCACAATTGATCGGCTGACTGTTCTATCAGCAAACTAAATAGCAA
Organism: Vibrio sp. DNB22_10_4; assembly: GCF_052879755.1. Lineage (NCBI taxonomy): Bacteria > Pseudomonadati > Pseudomonadota > Gammaproteobacteria > Vibrionales > Vibrionaceae > Vibrio > Vibrio sp. DNB22_10_4. The sequence goes on from NZ_JBNNXW010000001.1 coordinate 592,492, forward strand.
ATATTTGAGGTTCGAATAGCAAGGTTTGACATCGTGTCTGAGGAGCTAATTTAGTGACTATGTATTTGCTGATGAAATAGGAGCTATTTTTCCCGTGAGTTTTATTGTCGCTACAGTGGCACTCCTTTCTAAAATTAATTGGATGAAACTCGAATGAAAAAACTGTTAGTAACGACCATGATGCTTGTCGGCGTGCCCCCTGCACTTGCTTATCACCCATGTGATCCTGGCAATACCGTTACCGATGCGGTGGAAGGTGCTGTTGTTGGTGGTGTGGTTGGTGCGATGGCTGGTGATGCCAAAACAGGAGCGATGATTGGTGGTGCAGCTGGCATCGTTGATGGCGCATACGACGAAGCAGAATGTGATGCGTTAGTGGATGAGGCGATTGTTGACGAGGTGATAGTTGCGGATTATGAAGACCGAGTCGTCGACGAAGTCATAATTGACAGCGCGCTAGACGAAGGATGGTAGTGATCAGGTCGAGGTTTTCGTCAATTCTTTTGTCGGTATAACTGACCATAACTCCCTGAACTCTATTGATAATATAAAGGTCAATAGAGCTAGCGTAATAAATGCTATAACCTTGGGTTAATTGTTCTATCCCCTCTCGACCCTTAGTCTGCTCGCGTCATTTATTTCTAGGATTAGTTTCATGCGCGCGAGCATTACCCTTTTAAGCGCAGCTGTGGCTGCGTGCTTCTCTTTTTCTTCTTATGCTGCTAACGACTCGGATACACAGGTTCAGGACATGTCAGACCCTCTGGCGGTTTACACCCAAGCCGGTGCTGGTGCTTCTGACAAAGGTTTGAATTTTAAAGTAGGCCGTACCTATGACACGGGTAACCCAGAGACCATGGCGATGAATATCATCGAGGTTAAAGGCGTGGTTGGTGAGTACTTAGGCTGGTCAGGTTCAAGCCATCGTGATAATTCCATTGATAGTGTTCGTTTTCGTAACTTCAGTGTAAACACGACGAATGGCCGAGGCTCTCAGGTTGATTTGAACTACAACGTGGAGCAGGAGAGCTTAAACGCCTCCTACAGCTTCATTCAAGCGCTACCAAAGCTGGGTAACCTAAATCTCTATCCGCTAGCCGGTCTAGGCGTCAATGTGAGAAATGGCGAGTTTCAAGGCTGTGAAAATATGCCAAATGTTGATTGCCCAGTTGAGAAGCAAAACATTGGCTATACCATTCCAGGCACGTATGCAGTTGTAGGTGCTTACACCAAGTATGCGATTACCGATAAGCTGTGGCTTAACTATAACCCAATGTGGTTGACGACCATTTCAGGCTCAAAATCGTATGTTGAGAATGCGTATGGACCGGGTATGGACTCTATCTTTACCAACGAGTTTGCGGTGTCTTACCAGTTTACGCCGCGCTTTAACGTGCGCTACTTTGCTAATTGGACGCAGGAGCAGAATTACTTTGATGGTGACCAAAGAGTGGAATTTAACTACCAGTTCTAATTGTGTGGTATAAGAGTTTCATTGAGCAGGGACGCTCTAATCAAGAAAGGAGAGAAGATATTCATTCCCTCGAATACCTTTGATTTATTGGGAATTAGTGGAGATTAGAACGGGAAGACAATGCCTACTTTGCCATAGGTGTTACGCTTGTCATCACCGTGTTTACCTTCGTTACCAATCTCAACGTATGGGATCATGTTGTCGATAGCAGTAAATGTCGCACGCAGTTCAACGTTGTAGGTCATGTCTTTGCTTTGGTCGCCAGCAATCACTTTCTTTTCGTGTTGCTTCTGGCCTACCACTTTAGCGTTTAGATACATGCGTTCTGTCAGTTGCTTTCCAGCAGCTAGGTCAAAGCGAGTGATGTCGCCGCGAGCAGTGCCATTGTTTGAGTTAAGGTCGATATCTTTACGCAAGCGGAATGATGTATCAAACATATCAGCAACGTTACCGCCTACTGTTACACCAAACTTGTTTTGATCATTAGCTGGTTGTTGGCGACTTTTCTTATCAACAAACTCGTACTCACCTTTTAACCAAAAGCTTTCGAATTCGTGCATGTAGTTAACGTTGTACTCGTTCTCAAAGTTTGCTTTGCGTTTAGCTGAAAGACCAAATCCTTCATAACCGATGAATGCTTTGATTCCAGAGCCGTTAGAGGTTACGTATTCTGTTTTGCCATCAACAAATTTAGCATCGAGTTCAATACCACCAGTTACACCTTCTGCCATTGCACCTGCAGAGAATGCAGATGTGATTGCGAGAATGATTGCTGTTTTTTTCATTTCGTTATTACCTATATTATTGTTTTTGCCCCTGTAATTGGAGCAGCACAAAGGTACCTAAAAAATGAAATGTGACTAAATTAGGAAGTATTCGGTATTTTGATTGGTTGATTGGTTGATTGGTTGATTGGTTGATTGGTTGATTGGTTGGTTGTTGGAAGAGCACCCCTCCCAGCCTCCCCTTATTAAGGGGAGGAGCTACTGGCTCTCTACGCATCGCTATTTAACTTAAGTGATGCGACGATAGGAGCGAGCCTGTATTTCTCCCCCTTGATAACGGGGCGCGTAGCCGGGGGAGTTAGAGGAGGTAAATGCGCAAGGCTAATAGATTTACGATAGATTCAAAGTATCACTCTAAACCTCTCTCACCTAAACTTAAAAATGAAACACGCAATAAAACATCGCTTTAGGAGCTAAGCGACACCATACCCATAAGCGTTATATCAAAACATGGAGAATACCGATGAAGCCAACCGTAACACTATCTACTCTCATTCTATTGACCGCTTGCAGTGCACCTATAGATCAAGTGTCAGGTGTTGCGAGTGATGATCTGTGTAGTGCATTGCAAAAGGGGAGTGTGGCAGAAAACAGCACCATGATTAATGGTGAGGAAGTGACAATGGATAGTGTCTACGGAGAGCTGACAAAAAGAGAACTTAATCCTTATGAAAAAGGGTGCTTTGGTAGTCAGAAAAAAGCCATAGAGTATCGAAAGCGGCAAGAAAAAATTGTAGCAGAGGCGTTAAATTACTAGATTCAATGCAAAAAAAAGCACCTCAACAATGTTGAGGTGCGGTAGACCCAATTTTCCATTCCAAGTTCCAATCAGAGTTCCAATAACGTTCGGGTCTCAAAGGGCTAATACCAAACTCTGTTATAGCGCGTTCAAGTAGGCCTTTAGCGCCTTCAGTCGAACAGTTGCACCACCGATGATGTCCATAAAACCGAGTTTAGGTGACGGCTTGTTGGCAGATATCCAGCCAGAGCCAGTTGCACCAAGTGGTACGTTGTAGCCTTCTGGTTCGTTAAACTCGATGATGACTGTACGACCATGGCTGCTCGTGTTATTGCCAACGTGCTGTCTTACATGCTGCGTGGAACCTTGTGCAGAGACGGTGGCTTCACCAGTATTGCTCGTAATGCTGTGTACTCGGCCTCGAAACACTTCGCCAGGGTGAGAGTTAACAAAAAACTCTGCAAATTGCCCTTGTTCAATATAGCGATAGGTTTGATCGCTAACGCGCATTTCAACAAACTTTCGGTTGGTATCGAACAGATGCAAGTTGCCAGTTCTAGAGCCTTCAGCAATGTTTATAACGCCTACAATTCCGTCGAATGGCGCACGAACCTGATTCCGGTCGTTCAGCCACTGCTTCTGACTGATTTGCGCGTTGATGCCATCCATATCCGATTTGGCAGCCATGAGATCCGCACGACCTTGCTGAATTTGGGTATGCAGTTCATCGCGCTCTTGCTCGGAGCTAAACTCGTCGAGATTGATTAAGCGGAGATGGTTTTTTTCATCGATAGCAATCTGCTCTTCAATGCTGGTAATTCGATGTTCCGCTGCCACTAAACTCGATTGCAAACTTTTTAGTTCATGATCCGTATCTTCCGATTCCAAGGTGTACAGCAAATCGCCTTTTTTCACTTCTTGGTTGTGGGTGACGTAGATTTTTTTCACCTGTTGGCCAAATAACGGGCTCAACACCGCATGCGGCGCTTTAACTGTGGTGCTATCGGTTAAATCTGCCGGTGACCAAAAGCGGTGCGCGGTAAACAGCATGAATGCGAGGAATACACCAAACCCGACACTAATAACCGCATTACGCAGTGTCCATTTAATAACGCCAAGTTTGACCAGCAGCCAAATAATCAGCACATAAGGAAGCATGATTTCTTTCATTACGCGTCCTCTGATGTTTTGTTGCCATGGATGCCACTGTGAATCACCTTACTCACAGCACTTGCGACCGCATCCCAGTTGGTGAAGGCAATAATAATGGCCAATACCCACCAAAGTTTGTCGATGAACAGGCCGCATAAAGACAGAGCAAATACCAAATTCGCTTGTGCGCTTTGCATGTATTGGCTGCGGTGTACTGCAACTTCGTGCAACTGCCACAGAAGGTAGAGCACATAGGTAATGATGGATAGTGTGATAACAAAAATCACGCCCATAAAGAATTCAGAATTTAATAGGCCAAGAATGCTAGGCAAGTCTTGTGAGAAATAGTCGGCAGGCAGTGATTTACCATGAACCGTAGAGAGCTGAGCAAACATATAACTCAGAGAGAGAAAACCACCGATGATGACAGCGGACTTAGTACTAAAATGTAACGCTCTTTTTATTAGTCTGAACATGTTTGTTCCCTGATTCAGGCTATCCGTAGCGATTTGGGTGATTGGGATTTGGATAAAGAGAGTATAACCAAGGGTTTCCTTTGGATACATAACGCAAAATTGAGTTCAAATATAAACACCAGTTATGTGTTAGCCGATGGCAACGTCAATGATTGGCTTTGGGCGAATCTGCACTATGTTTATGGGGAAATAGGTTTGTAGAAAAATAGGTTTATAGAAAATGGGCTTATAGGAAACTATGCTGATGGGAATAGACCAGTGGATGTCAAATATTCAAACTGATGAATTATTCACCGAACAAACTGATTTTGCTGCATTTATCCAAGCAAATGCTATACAAGCAGAAAATCGTCAGTTAATATTTCAACATCCGCTAATTAAGTGGACGTCAATGGATACGGCAAGCAACGTATCATCGATGCCGAGATGGTGAAATTGGTAGACACGCTAGCATGAGGTGCTAGTGCCTTTGGTGTGAGGGTTCGAGTCCCTCTCTCGGCACCATTACTCCTTTCCTTATATTACCTACAGACTACGATGCAGAACAAAGGATCCAGTTCAAAGCAAATGAGTACGTCTAACTCGGAATCAATCCAGCTTTTGACCGAGGTGTCTCTGCACGCCCTGTTATTTATAGAGTTTCACAAACTTGATCGCAAATCACAGGTCTTTGATCGTGAGAAAAAGAATGAACTCTTGGTTCGCTGGCTGAAACCGAAACTTAAAAGTAACAAGTACAAATCGATACGTAAGCAACTGAAAACAATGAGCTTACAAGCTAAGAAATCTCAAGTCGATTTAGAAGACGTACTGCTAACAGGTATAGAAGCCAAACCAGAAGCTTTGCAGCCTCACCTTGATAGCTATCTGCTATTGATACGTGAACTGGAGAAAAAGCTGGGTACGACAGCGCTATTATCAACGCCGGAAAAGGTCGATTTAAGCCACGATGAAAATGGCTGCTTGCTTTGTGTACTGTCTAACGATCTTAATGCCCACTTCGGCAGCAAGAATCAAATGATTGCGGATGTTTCGATTCTGTTTCGCGGTACTGTTCGTGAGAAACATCTATTCCTCGGAGCCATTTACGCCAACGAAATCTTTGCTTACCAGATCCAATACGAAGACGATAGCTTTGTTCGCATAATGCTGACTTTAAATAAATAACAGCTCCAACGTCACCGCCGTCAAAGCAATGTCTATTTAAAGAAGCAGAGCATACTTAATGCAAGCCCAAACACTGGAGTGCTCTATCTTTAGCACCGAGCAACAAGCTTTGGGCTCGAATGGTGTTGTGTCTCAATCTTCCATAGGAACAACAAGCACGTCCACTGGAGAGCTATTAATGACTTGGCGAGATGCGGATATCAGCTTGCTCCAGAAGTCGTGGTGGTGACCACAGATAAGAAGATCAAAGTCATTTTCTGCAATAGCAACTTTTACTTTGTCGCCAAGATCGCCAGTTCCAACGATGAAATGCTTCAAAGTGCACTTAGCATACTCGGCGAAGCCGTGTAATTGCTCTGTCGCTTCGACGGTCAAGGGTCTTTGTTCGGGATCGGTGACTAAATCAACCAGCTCGTGATAAATTTCACCATGTGTACCATCGATATGGATAAATGACACATCTGCGTCCAACAGTTCTGCTAGAAAAACGGCTCTATCAATCAACACTTTGCTCTCGTCGGAAAGCTCCAGTGCGACAAGGATATGTTTATATTTCATGACCATACTCTCTTGCTGCTAAACCTACTTAAAGCATAGCGTTTCGTGGCGTATTTTTTTGTCGATGGGATCGCGGTTCGGCGATAAATTAATCAAAGGCACAATGAGTTCCCCTTTTCTTGGCTCATTGTGGGTGGTTTTGTCCATAATGTCTGGATGATTTGTCTATTTTTCTGATGGAGCTTTGGCTTTAATCTACCCTCATCGCCAATGTTGGCACTCGGTTAAGCACCGCCGCATTGACTCTTATGTCACTGTCGGAAAGAGTGCGAACTAGCTAAGTCGTTTAAGAAATAGTCATTACAGAATATAGAGTGGAGAGTGCAAAGTGACTCATCAAATTATCAAAGATCTGAATACTCGTTATACCGCGAAAAAATACGATGCTACCAAGCGTATTTCTGCTGAAGATATGGACGTGATCAAAGAGGCTATTCGTCTGTCTGCGTCTTCAATCAATTCTCAGCCGTGGAAGTTTATTGTGATCGAAAGTGATGAAGCGAAACAGCGTTTCCACGATACGTTTGCGAATATGCACCAGTTCAACCAACCACATGCGAAAGAAGCGTCTCACACGATTTTGTTTGCACATAACCCACACTTTACTAAAGACGACTATAAAAAAGTGGTTGATGTCGAAGTGACATCGGGTCACCTGCCAGCAGACATGTACGATCAAATGTTGAACGGTGCGTTTGGCTTTGCAGAGCTAAACACGGATGAAAGTGGCTTCAACGGTCAGTGGACAAAAGCACAAACCTACATTGCGCTTGGCAACGTACTTCACACGCTTGCTCGTATGGGTATTGCATCGACTCCAATGGAAGGTGTGGATCCAGAAATGATTGGTGAGCTCTTTAAAGATGAACTAGGTGGTTATGTGTGTGACTTTGCGCTTGCACTTGGCTACCACAAAGACGGTGAAGACTATAACTACGGTCTACCTAAGTCTCGTCTAGCTCAAGAAGATATTATTACGGTTCTATAAGCGCAATCGATGCAATTGAAAAACGGCCACTAATTTGGCCGTTTTTTTATACTTGAAGCATCAATCCGCTCAACCCAAGTGCAATAAACAACAGCCCTGTTAGTCGATTTATTGTCACGACATATCGTTTAAGAAACCGAGCTACTTTTTCCGTTGCGAGCGACAGTAACAGGTGTATTGACAGAGTAATCACCACGAGCTCTAGAGTTAGCAGCGTGACTTGCAAGGCAAAGTACTGCTCGCCTTTCACGAAAAGTGGAAACAGCGCACCAAAGAAGACAATGGTTTTTGGATTTAGCAACGAGATCAGCACGCCACTCTTATACCCATAGGTGCGTGATTCAATCAGCGCCTGGCTTGTTGAATAGTAAATCGCACAGCAGCCTAGGTAGATAATGTAGCTGCTACATAATCCGGTCATGACTTGGTAGGCGAGGGCATTCGTGTGGACTAAGGTCAACAACCAAGAGTTCGACAGTATTGATGCCAGCAATAGCCCGGTAGAAATACCGAGTATGACCGGAATCGTCCGTTGCATATTCTGGTTTAAACTGTTGCTCAATACCGCCAGCATCCCCGGTCCCGGAGATGCGGCTGAAGCTATGCAAATGGTGATAAACGCTAGCTGACTTTCCATCTTATTCCTTAATGGCCGTCATCACTGTCATTGGCCAATTGAGTGCCCACCCCGTTGGTGTACGGCGAATGCCAAGTAGGCGCTCTGCATCATCCAAACTGTGTTTGTGAGAATACTCAGGCTTATTGGAATGAAGGAGTGACAGGAAGACACCGATATCTTCTTTTCGCTCAAAATGCCACTGTAGTGCAAGATCAGTGAACTTAGGCTCGCTCCACCCAGTAAGTTTGCACAAACTTTTGGCGTAAGGTTTGCTCAAAAAGCTGACTTCGTGGCCCGTAGTGCATGAAATAGCCACATGCTCATCAAAATAGTCTGATAGCTTAGTGCCACTGAAAATGTCACAAATCACCAGTCGTGCGCCGGGCTTAGCAAACTGCGCCAAGTTGCTCAAGACGGCTTCTTTACTCTTTACATGGTGGAAAGCGCCGCGTGACCATATAGCATCGAGCTGAACCCCTTCAGAAAGAGAAATATCTTCTGCAGGCCTTTGCATGATGGTGATATTTTCATCTGCTCGTTCGTAAATGGGTCTTAATTGGTCTGGAGAAGGGTCGACGACAAATAGTCGTCCTTCAGGACCAATAGCGGTAGAAATATCGAATGAGAAAAAGCCACTTCCCGCTCCAATTTCTAGTATTGACTCACCGCATTGAGGGGAAAGAAAGTCATACATCATTAACGTGTCTTCTTTCCAACACTCAGGAAATTGATTCAAAGCTAATTTGTACGAACGAGATCGTTCTGTCGAGAACTCGACTTGATGTAACTCCATTTTGTTATTTACTCCAACTAACCTAGCTACTGACGTTGTTATTTTATTTGTTTATTCAGTCGCTACTCTAATGAGCCTGGGGTCAGTTATCTTGTAAAAAATTGTTGTTGGTAGGTCTTTGGGTTGATCCCCATGGCGCTGACGAAGGTTTTGTGAAAGTGACTTTGGTCATGGAAACCACAGGCTACTGCGACATCAATGGGCTTGTGTCCTGCCTTTAACAAGGATTTAGAGTAGCTGACTCTTTGTTGGACTTGAAATTGGTGAGGAGTAACGCCTAAATGACGTTTAAACTCATGGATCAAATGATATTTACTTACGCCGGTTAAATGCGCCAGCTCATCGAGTGAAACCTTATTGGTGCAGTTGTCAGCAAGATAGTCACGGGCAATAATGATGTTGGATTTGGCATCCAAACCATTAGTATTCGCGAGTCTAGATGAGCCGTATTGCAAGATGATTTTTACTAGTAACAGCTCTAAGTGACTCTCGACTTCAAGTTGTTCTCCACCACTATGAATAGTAGAAAGCAGTAGGTGCATTTGCCGTTTTAACCTGTCATCAGAGATGATGCTTTCACGAAATGATGGCAACCCATCTTTCGAGTACATCTCTTTATAGATATCGCGCACTTGCTGTTCACTTGGGTAGATACCGCGATATCGCCACCCTTGCTCACAACCTTTGCTGCCGGTATGGATCTCGTCTGGACTGATAACACAAATATCGCCACTGATGGCATTGTGAGTAGCACCTTTATGAAAGAATTGCTGAACACCTGCATCAACAAGCGTAATCACAAACTCACCATGTGCGTGTTTGCCAAATGTGGTATCGATAAACTGTGCGTTGATGACATCCATTCCATCGAATGCCTCAAAGCTTGCCAGATGACAGAATTCTTCTTTAGACATTTATATCAACGTTCCTTGTCACACTCCTTGTAAAAAATAGCGGGGTGCCGATATTCAACACCGCTATTTCTGTGGAGCCTATCACACAAAATGAGGGCTTTCTCTAAGGGTAGGCTCCTTTTGTGCACCTTGTTGCAATGTCAGTAATATTTTATTTAGGCTGTTTGGCGAGGACTTCGTCAATATCGGATGCACTGTGGCGCTCGGCTAACGTTTCCCATTCTTCTCCCCACACACGGTTAACAATACGGCCTCGTTTCACCGCTGGACGTTCTGCAATGTCTTTTGCCCAGCGTATTAGGTTAGGGTAACTTTCAACATCTAGGAACTGGGCAGCGTCGTACTGATTGTTGATTACTAAGTTGCCATACCATGGCCAGGTAGCAATATCTGCTATCGTGTACTCGTCTCCCGCAAGGAACTGATTCTCAGCTAGGCGCGCATCAAGAAGGTGAAGTTGGCGTTTAGTTTCCATTGTGAAGCGATTGATTGGGTATTCGAATTTTTCTGGTGCATAAGCATAGAAGTGGCCGAAACCGCCTCCCAAATAAGGCGCTGAACCTTGCAGCCAGAATAACCAGTTCATCGCTTCTACGCGCTTGTTAGCTGTTTTAGGTAACAGCGCATCAAACTTTTCAGCGAGATAAAGCAGAATATTCCCCGACTCAAAAACGCGAACTGGCTCGTCGCCAGTGCGATCCAGTAAAGCTGGAATTTTTGAGTTTGGGTTCACGGCTACAAAGCCAGAGCCAAATTGGTCGCCATCACCGATTTTGATGGTGTAAGCGTCGTATTCCGCCTCTGTCTTACCAAGCGCAAGTAGTTCTTCAAGCATGATAGTGACTTTTTGACCGTTGGGTGTTGCTAACGAATAGAGCTGTAGCGCATGCTCGCCAGAGGGAAGCGGCTGTTCGTGTCTTGCTCCTGAATCAGGTCGGTTGATACTAGCCCACTGACCACCACTTTCGCTATCGTGCGTCCAAACTATAGGTGGAACATATTGATTCGTCATGCCTTTGCTCTCCATCATATTATTGCAAAACACGCCATCGTGCTGACTCAAAATCGTAGCTGGATTAAGGCAAGTCTTCAATATTATTGAGTAAAACTTAAATTATAACTTATGACTATGTGACATTTGGGGCTGGAGAGTGGTGCTTGGAAGGCGCATAAAAAAAGCGGGCATTTTCGCCCGCCAAAACGTTATTCAATAAATCAAATTCCGCAATACAATCCGAAGAGGCATATCCTCTTCAAAGGGTTAATCGCATCAAGAGAGAGAACACTTGGTTTGGCTGTGACGGCCATAGCCAAGTTATACTATCGACGCGGTAAGTCCATTATGACGATATGAGCGTAATTTTCTATAACTGAAAAAATCAGTCATTTGTAGTACATAAATGGCAAATAGTGTCAAAAATATGGTCAAATCACACGATTGGTGTAACAAAATATTTTTGTTTATCTCAGCACTTACCGGCTGTTATATTGGGCACACCATTTACTTCTCTGGAGCTGACACATTATGAGCCCGCTACCCAGTGATGGATATATTTGCTATTTGGTGACGGAACACCTCAAGAAGATCCTCTCGGAATCAATCAACATTAAACTGTCGCTGTTCAACTTCTTTGTCCTTCAATATGTCGACAAATGTTCAGAACAAGACTCGACAGAATGCACCCAATATATGATCAGCCAAGCTTTTCTTGCTGATACCTCGAAAGTGAATAAAGCGGTACGTGAACTTGAGTCTGCGGAGTTGCTGACGGCAACCAAGATCAAACAGAGTGGACGAATCAAAAAGATACTTGCTGTCACCGAACCGGGTAAAAAGTTGATTGAGATACATCGAGCGAAAACCGATGCGATTGCCGAGCAGTATCTGACTGCGGTGCGTGGCCGCGTCAATGCCGATGAGCTATTCGATGCTCACTACACCACTATGGCGGCATTTTATGATGCGCTCAAGCTCTATAAGAGTGCTTGTTGAGTAAAAAAGAAGCAAGTACTGCTGCTGGTACTTGCTTCTAATGGTTGTTGTCTAATTCCCTAGTTACCAGCTAACTAGCTGAGGGAAGGAGCCACTCAGAGTCGGTGTTTTTACGAAACAATCGCTTCAGGGTTTTCTTGGTGAGAAGCGGTATTGCATGTTTCAAACATCTCAGAGCAAACCAATACCACACCACTTTCAGTGACGGTGTAACGTTTTTGGTCTTCTTCAAGATCATAGCCGATCACAGTACCATCAGGGACGACACACCCTTCCGCAACAATCACTTTCTTTAGCTTACAGCTACTGCCAACTACGGCTCGCGGCAACAAGATGCTGTCTTTCACTTCCGCAAAGTCTTCGACGCGAACATCCGAGGAAACCAAGCTATGGTCAACCTGACCACCGGAGATGATAGCTCCTGCGCAAAGGACTGAGTCAACAGCGAAACCTCGGCGTTGTGGGTCATTGAATAAGAACTTCACCCCAGGTCGTTGCACTTGGTTGGTCATGATAGGCCAGCTGGTATCGTAAAGATCAAGTTCTGGTGTCGGTGCAAGCAAGTCCATTGTTGCAGCGTAGTACTCGTCTACATGACCCACATCGCGCCAATAGCCGTTGGCACCAGGATGACCACGCTCGGTGAACACGTAACCTTTGACCTTCTTGCGGCCAATAAGGCTAGGGATAATGTTGTGTCCAAAGTCGTGTTTATAGTTTGGATCATCTAAGGCTTGTCTAAGCTCGGCATCCAACACGTCTACATTAAAGATATAAATACCCATTGAGATGAGCGCCTTATCTTTATTGTTTGGCATTGGAGTTGGGTTGGCTGGTTTTTCTACAAAGTTGATGATGTCACCATCTTCATTAAGACCCATTACGCCGAATTCTGACGCCTGCTCAATTGGTTTCTGGATACAGGCAACAGTGACATCCGCACCGCTTTCAACATGGAAGTTGATCATGCGCGAGTAGTCCATTTTGTAGATGTGGTCACCGCCCAAGATCAACACACGTTCAGTGTGGTCGACACGTTTGATGAGGTCGAGGTTTTGGTACAACGCATCGGCCGTACCGCGATACCAGTTTTCCCCAACACGTTGCTGAGCAGGGATAATGTAGACCCCTTCACCTAGCGCAGAATAAGACGACTGCCAGCCAGATTGGATGTGGCTTATTAGATCGTGCGCCATATATTGGGTAAGCACGCCAACTCGACGAATACCCGAGTTGATGCAGTTGGAGAGTGTAAAATCGATGATTTTGAACTTCCCGCCAAAGGATACCGCAGGTTTTGCGATATTTGAGGTGAGTTCTTTTAGTCTAGTGCCTTTCCCACCCGCTAAAATCATCGCGGTGGTATTACGCAAACGCGCATTACTAGAAATGTGGGAATATTGGTTTTCCTTCGGCATTGTATAACTCCTTATATAACAAGCACAAAAGACGTTTTGGGGGAGTGTGATGTGTGGCAAACCTTCTATGGATAAGCTCTCTATGACCAATACACTCAAAGACGTCGTTAAATCATTTACTATCAGAACAGAACTTTACTATGCAATCTAGCCCATAAAACCTAAAGTTTTATCAAAAGAGATAATCTTGATGTTCAATCACACTCCATTGAGGATGAGATGTAATTGAGAACTAGGTTATCTAGAAAATGGGGTAGGATTCAAACGCCAGTTCCGTTCTGCGTTGAATAAGTGAACTAGTAAAACTAAACACATTGTGTGACATCACGGTGACAGAGTTAGCCTCGATGTGGGGCTGTTTGAAACAGCGCCGTGCATGATAGTGGTTTATGCATGGTCATGCATCTCGCTTTATTGCTGACTGAGAATCTTGGTTGTTTGAATATTGGTTGGCTCTGCGGTGAGTAAGAGATTTAAGAAAAAGTTGAGTTATGGGCATAAATACATAAACTTATCGGAATTCAGGGCGTCGCGGAAACTCGAACGCCCTTTTTATGTTTGAGTAAGAGAGTGAGTGAGGTTTTAGCATGTCGAAAAGAGATTATTACAGCGTGCTAGGTGTCTCGAAAGGAGCCTCAGAAAAGGACATCAAAAAGGCCTATAAGCGCTTGGCGATGAAATACCATCCTGATAAAAATCCTGGAGACACTGCAGCAGAAGCGAGCTTTAAAGAAGTAAAAGAAGCTTACGAGGTGCTAACGGATACTAATAAACGTCGTCAGTATGACCAGTTTGGGCATGCGGCGTTTGAAGGTGGCGGTTTTGGTGGTCACGGCGGTCACGGTGGTCACGGTGGTGGCTTTGATGATATTTTCGGTGATGCATTTAGACAGCGTGGCGGCGGATTCGGCGGCGGTGGCTTTGGTGGTTTTGAGGACATTTTCTCTCAAGCTCGTGGCGGACGTGGCCGCCCCAGAGCCGAAAAAGGTCAAGATCAGGAATACACGTTAACCGTTGATTTTGTCGATGCGATTCAAGGTGCCGAAAAGGTAGTTGAACTGCCAATCAACGGTGAGAGCAAAAAGATCAATGTAAAAGTTCCGGTTGGCATTAAAGACGGAGAGAAGATCCGCTTCTCTGGAAAAGGTCGCCCAGGTATCAATGGTGGCCCAGCTGGTGACTTGCTATTGACCATCGCGACTCGTTCTCATGCTTTTCTTGAGCGTGATGGCAATGACCTTATCTGTTTGACCAAAGTTTCTATGGTCACGGCAGCTTTGGGCGGTGAAGTGGAAGTCAATGTGTTGGATAGCCGCTTTAAACTCAAAATTCCTGCTGGAACGCAATCAGGTCGAAAATTCAAAATGACCGGCCGTGGCGTGACGAGTCGTAAAGGTGAAACGGGTGACCTATTGGTAAAAATTCAGGTAGACACTCCGACGAATCTTACTGATAAGCAACGTGAACTGCTTGAGCAGTTCAAAGCAACGCTTGCATAACGAAAATGTTTCGCAGGATTCAAAACAGCCACGATACCGTGGCTGTTTTGCTATCTATGCGATAATACCTAGTCTACGACTAGAGACCAAACAGGCTTCTAAATAGCGCCCTCTTGGGGTTTGAACTATTCTTAACGTTACCCGTAAGAAAATGTTCGCAATAAGGAGGTGGCAATGAGCATGGTTTTTAAAGCACTTATACTCGGACTGTTATTTGGCCTTTTCGCCAAGGAAACACTGGCGAGTAGTTGTCCAACCCTCCTAGATTCTACTCAGCGAAAACTAAACTCGGCCGATACAGTGAGCCTGTGTGACGAATATCAAGGCAAAGTGTTGTTGGTAGTGAATACGGCCAGCCAATGTGGTTTTACCGGCCAATTCGAACAGCTAGAAAACCTGCATAATCAGTTCAAAGATCAGGGGTTTAGTGTTGTTGGTTTTCCTTCCAACGACTTCAATCAAGATAGAGGTAGCGAAGAGAATTCCGCCAAAGTATGTTATCTCGATTATGGCGTGACGTTTCCAATGATGGCGCGTAGCTCGGTAAAAGGTACTGACGTCAATCCAGTTTTCTCTGAAATCGCCAAGCAAAGCGGTGTCACTCCGAAATGGAATTTTTATAAATACTTAGTAGGGCGAGATGGCAATGTCGTCGGTGTGTTTTCGACAGGCACTTCTCCAACGGATGACAAAATCACCACTATGATCAAACAATACTTATGATCAAACAATACTTATGACGACCAATTCGATAGAAAAACGGCAACCGATTTGGTTGCCGTTTTTGATGGTGCTAACTTAGTGATCCAGGTAGAGGTAGTTTTGCCAGCTCTTCATTCGGATCAGTACCTTACGCATGATAGATACGTGGGTGAAACTATCAGAATACACCGCAATTTCTGCGTTAGAGCCTGTTGGTAGTACGTACTGACTCATATCATCTTCAATCACTAGCTTAACCATAGCGCGACCAGAGGTATTGAATGTTTGAGTGGTTCTTAACGTACCGCTTGCTTGAATTTGGCCTTCAGGGATGGTGGGCAGAACCTCGACAACTTTTCCTTTAAAGACTTTGCCCGGCAGTGCTCTAAACAGAAACTCCGCTTCAAAACCTGATTTAAGACGTTGCAGAGAGTTTTGTCTGAAAGCGCCCACATAAAAGTCTTGCTCAGTGTGAACAAAGGTCATAAGTGGTGCCAGTGGCAGCGGTACCGCCATCATACCCGGTCTAAGAGCTAGTTGAGTTACGTAGCCATCGGTCGGAGCAACAACGGTGGTTTCTCGCAGATTAAACTCGGCTTGAATCAGCTGAGCTTTCAGCTGAGCAACCATGGTGTTCTCACCGAAAATTTGCGATTCAAATGCAAGTCGAGCGCTCTCTTCTTGTGCTTGTGCCGCTTCAAGCGCAGCTTGGTTCGCTTTGAAGGTTTGTAGGCGAGTATCGACTTGTTGCTCAGTGAATGCACCTTTTTTGAAGCCTTGTTGATATCGATTGTACTCTCTTTCAGCTTTATCACGTTCGGCAAGCGCTTTAATGGTCTCTGATTGAGACGCTTTATAGTTGCTTTCTAGCTGCAGTACATCCTGCTCGGCATCGGCTAGGGCGGCTTTAGCTCGAATCACTTCTGCTTCAAAAGGGATAGGGTCGATACGAAACAGTACGTCGCCTTTGTTAAGTTTTTGGTTAGCTTCGACGTCAACCTCGACGACTTTACCGCGTACGCTCGAAACTATAGGCGTAGTGGAATAGAACTGGCCGCCAATTTGGCTAAACGGGTGGTTGTAGTTCATTAATAAAATCAATGTCCCAACTAGAACCACGCCACCTAACACGGCAGTCGGTACTGTCCATTTGTTGAGAGGGATCTTGAAGATCTTAAAGATAGCGATACATAGTGCGGCGTAGGTTAATACCAATAATAGATCCATAGGTTACTTCTCCTCTGCCTGGACTTGAGTGGCCGCCGCTTTCTCTTGAGCCTGCTTACCCTTGAGGTAGCTTACTTCATTCTTGAGTTCATCGACTTGGTCAATGAGCTTTTCTAAACGGTGATGCAAATCGTGCTGCTCTTCTTCGAGTTTATGGAAGCCCCAGCCACGCTCATTGCGCCATAGGGTTGCCCAGATCCACAAAAATGGCCAAATGGCGTGTAGTGTAAATAAGCTTACCCATCCTGCAACATGTATGGCATCCTGATGAGGATGATCTCGCTCTTTAGCGATCTCATAGGGGATGTCGTGAATGACGATGATTCCGTAAAACAGAACCAGGGCAACGAATACCAGTAGCCCTAAAGCAAAATAATCCAAAAACATAATGCATCCTTGGTGAAGAGTATTGAATCGCGTAATCAATTTACGTTGGTTAAGTATTTGTTGTAATTATGTATTATGCAATAGCAAACTGATAAATATTAGAGGGTTGAGTGCAATTTCTTGGTGAATTTGCAGCCATTGGTGCTGCAATTGTGTGGGCAGTCGCCACATGGATATACAGTCAGTTCAGTCATCACTTTTCTGCGATGCAGCTAAATATCATTAAGGGTATTTTGGCATCGGTAATGATGCTACTGGTGATGCCTTTCGTTCCTATGCCGGATGTGCAATTAGAGGCGAGCTATGTCTGGATACTCGGCATATCTGGCATCATAGGCATCGCGATTGGTGACAGTGCCTACTTTGCTTCACTGAAACGTATTGGTGCCAGCAAAACGCTATTGCTGGAATCATTAGCACCGCCGCTATCAGGTGTTCTTGCATTGGTGGCGCTTGGCACGGCGTTGGGGTTTCAGAGTTGGTTAGGCGTTATTATTACCACCATTGCGGTGACCACAGTCGTGTTTCAACCTGCCGATGAGCACAATCAAAAGGCGAATTTGTCAGGTATTGGTTTTGGATTGCTGGCCAGCGTGTGCCAGGCAAGTGGTGTTGTCATTTCCCATTTTGCGTTGGTGCAAGGAGACTTACCACCGTTATTGGGCGCTTTGATTCGTCTCACTATTGGTGTCGCAGCGGTGGCGTTATTGATTGGTTTTGTTGAGAAAAAACCGTACCGAAAGATGGTTGAGCAGAGCAAAGGTATGAGTCAGAAAAACTGGTGTTGGTTACTGGCGGCGATTTTTGTGGGGACATTCCTTGCCCTGTGGCTACAACAGGTTGCGCTTAAACATGCTAATCCCGCTATCGCACAAACTTTAATTGCCACCAGTCCATTGTTCATTCTGATTATCTATGCCATCCGTGGTGAGCCAATTTCACGTCGCAGTGTTGTCGGTACTCTATTTGCGCTCGCTGGGATTTCGCTGTTCTTTTTGTAGCGCTTGGTTGTAATACTTGCTTGTATCGAATTGCTTACTCAAGTAAGCAGCGAAGGGTCATCGGTGCCTCGGTGACCCCTAATCTTTGAGCGGCTGTTTGACCTTGCTTGTCTTGATAACACAGGTTGTGCCAAGCACGGAAAATATCCAGCAGTGGGTGGATCCCCGCAGGTCTTAACTTTCGTCTTGGTTCATTCACAAAGCTTTCAAACAGCAAGTGGAAACGGTCTTGATAAAAGGTGACTTGCTTGGTTGAGGCGGTTTGTAGCCAATAAGAGACATTCGGGTTATTGCCCGCTAGGTAACACACTCCTTTGCTTGCCCCTGAAGATTGATGAGTGACCGCCCAGCGATCGCGCCACCATCCCATCAGTACCACGTCAATAAGCTCGGATGACTGTGCATCTTGCCAATGTTCATCTTGCTCTACGTACATTAGCTCCACGTTACCGTATTGGATTTCACCCAGAAAAACAGTAAGCGCGGCAGAGCGCAGCACGGGATCTTGTGGCATGTATACCGTCACACGCTTGCTGTTTTCTCCAGACTCGCAGCTTAGTGATTCTAGAATCGATAAGTAGTGAGCATAAGACGTGTAGGGGGCTCTAATCAACGAGCCTACGGCAGGGTAATGAAACTTGGCAAAGTTACCTAGAGGATCTTCGACGTTACTGCGCGCAAGGATGTTTTGATAGGTAATATCAATTTGTCCTTTTAAATCGGTCGCGGTGGTATTGATCTCATGATTGGTCTCCGCACTGTAGTTTTTCGGGAGTACTTGCGTACCCGCTACGTAGGCATCGTGATCTTCTAGCGTATTTTCAGCATCGGCTGAGCTGTAGTTAGTATGTTGGCACAACACATAACCCGAATCGGCATCGCAGGTTGCAAACCAAAATACGCCGTTGTGGCTTTGTGGCTGCAATGGTCGATAGTGTGAGGCTAAATGAAAAGTATCAGTGTGTTTTATCCAACGACCATCAATATCCGCTAATTTACGACGGCAGCGACTGGCAATTTGATCGATATGATCGTAGAAAGTTTTTGGATTGATTTTCAGCTTTCGACAGATCTCGCGCACCGAGTATCCGGTAAACAGAAGCCCAAGTAACGATTCTTGGAAGCTTAGTTTCTTATTACTGCCCGACCATTTATCGACAAAGGTACCTTGGCAAGATTTACAGCGATACCGCTGGCGATCGCCACTAAACCCAAAAGAGTGATAACGATCTTTGTGAGTATGTACCGATAGGCCAAAGTGTTCGCATTGCGGATCTTTACACGAAGGGAGCCCTTCGTGATGATGCTGCTTCAATCGAGTCAGTTCATTGAGGACTTCTCGATTGTTAAGTAGGGGGGGAAACGCGCCACATTCGCGGCATACCATCGCTGGCCGTTTGGGGTTACGGTGCTGCAGGATATAGAGGTTTGCATCACTTTGTCCAAAATTGTCACACGCCAATGTTTTACAAAAATTGAGCTGTAACCCGTCCGCGGCCATCGGCAGTTTGCCTTCTGACACGTTCACCCCCTATGGTTTGGTGACATCAAGCCTTGAATATTGTTATAGGGCTCGATGAAGTGTTTAATTCGTTAGAAAACTATTCAGCTAGAAAGCGATTCAGTTAGAAAAAAGCCAGCTCACTTCAGGCTTGAGCTGGCTTTCTTGTTTTATAGGTTGATCGCTGTTTCTAGCGCAACGACCATCATATCGTTGAACGATTTTTGGCGATCTTCTGAGCTTAGTTTCTCACCACGGATGATGTGGTCAGATACCGTCAGTACCGTCAGAGCTTTTGCGCCAAGATCTGCAGCAACGCCGTAGATACCCGCCGCTTCCATATCGACACCTAGGATGCCAAGGTGCTTCATTTTGTCGAAGATATCTGCTTCTGGAGTGTAGAACAGGTCTGCCGAGAAGATGTTACCTACTTTAACCGGTACTTCTTTAATGCGTGCTTGCTTCACGGCTTCTTCTAGAAGACCGAAGTCAGCAATCGCAGCAAAATCGTGGTCATTGAATCGAATACGGTTCACTTTAGAGTCTGTTGACGCGCCCATACCGATCACAACATCCATTAGGTTTACGTCGTCACGTACCGCACCACAGCTGCCCACGCGAATTACGTTTTTAACGCCGTAATCTTTGATAAGTTCGTGAACGTAGATACAGCAAGAAGGGATGCCCATACCGTGACCCATCACTGACACTCGCTTGCCTTTATAGGTACCTGTGTAGCCAAACATGTTGCGAACGTCACACACTTTCTCTACGTCTTCTAAGAAAGTTTCTGCGATGTATTGTGCGCGAAGTGGATCGCCTGGCATTAGTACTGTCTCTGCGAAATCACCTGGTTTTGCATTGATATGAGGGGTTGCCATGGGGGTCGCTCCTAAAGTTTTAACTAATTATGTTGAACGCTATGTTCGTTGTTGGTGAGGATTTTAACTGGCCTAGCAAGGGCTCTGTGAGAGTTTAGTCACAAATTTGTCGGTAACGAACAGAAATTCGATTGATGATAACTAATTTTGTTGAAAGTGGCTGAGCAATCGATTTTATCGATGATTGAAAGTGGGGGAAATATTTGTCTCGTGAGTGAACCATTTGTCTGCGGCAACCATACAATTGTACAAAAGAAAATTTTGTATCACTTAAGAAAGTGATCTAAAACTTATACATAAGCGTATTTTGTACAATGTAAGCGACGGCAAGTTGTGAGGAAAGGACGATGAGCGAGAAAATTACCGTAGGGATCAGTTCCTGCCTATTAGGCGAAAAAGTGCGTTTCGATTCTGGTCATAAGCAGAGCACGTACGTCAACAAAGAACTTAGAGACTACTTTGACTTTGTTTCCGTCTGCCCAGAAGTAGGAATGGGCTTACCTGTACCAAGACCAACGATTCGATTGATGAGCAACGAAGAGCGTATTGCTCTTGTGGATACCAAAGATGCATCAAATGATCACACAGATGGCATGATGCGTTTTACTCGAGAAAAAGTCGCCGAGTTAGAAGATACAGAAATGTGTGGCTACATCGTTTGCGCCAAATCTCCAAGTTGTGGAATGGAGCGTGTGAAGGTTTACACTCGTGGTCATGCTCGAACCGATGGTGTTGGCTTATATACCGAGCACTTAATGAAAAAAATGCCTTGGCTGCCAGTTGAGGAAGATGGGCGACTTAACGATCCTGTATTGAAAGAGAACTTTGTAGCGCGAGTCTACAGCTTAAAGGATTTTTATGCGTCAATGGGTGGAGAGCCAACGCCAGGTAAAATCGTCGCTTTCCATTCTCGCTACAAGTTGACGCTCATGGCACACGATCCACAGTCTTATAAGAGTCTTGGACGTTTAGTTGCAAACCAGGCCGACTACCAGCCAGACGAATTTTATCAAGCCTATCGCCTAGGGTTGATGGAAGGATTGAAAAACCGCGCAAGCCGAAAAAATGTGACCAACGTGCTCATGCACATTCAAGGGTACTTCAAGCGCTCGCTCAATAAAGACGAGAAAGCGGAGTTGGCTCATGTCATCGACGACTACCGTACAGGATTGTTGCCGGTTTTGGCGCCATTGACGCTTCTTAAACATTACCTCAATGCTTACCCAGATGACTATTTGGCGCACCAGCAATTTTTGCAGCCCCACCCAGAGGAGATGCGTTTAAGATATGGCTTGTAGTAATACCTTGAGTAATACCTTGAGTAATACCATGTACGCGATCCGTGAAGTGGCGGATATTACGGGCGTTAAGCCCGTTACGCTTCGGGCTTGGCAACGACGGTACAACTTGATTCAACCACAGCGAACTGACAAAGGGCATCGTCTCTATACAGAGAAAGACGTTGAGCGTATTAACAATATCCAAAGCTGGCTCAGTAAAGGAGTCTCCATAGGTAAAGTTAAGGCGCTCATTGATTC
This sequence comes from Vibrio sp. DNB22_10_4, assembly GCF_052879755.1. Lineage (NCBI taxonomy): Bacteria > Pseudomonadati > Pseudomonadota > Gammaproteobacteria > Vibrionales > Vibrionaceae > Vibrio > Vibrio sp. DNB22_10_4. The sequence goes on from NZ_JBNNXW010000001.1 coordinate 614,304, forward strand.
CGATACATTGTCTCAAACCGATGTTGAAACCGAGCAGTTGGAAGAAGTTACGACGTTACTGGATGCCCTTGGCGCTTTAAGCAGTAACAAAGTCGACGTCATTATTGATACTGTGTTGAAAGAGTATCCTTTAGATGTGGTGGAGATGAAGTTTGTTATCCCAGTCCTTAACGCAACGGACTACTTGAAACTAAGCCCCAAAGCGATACAGCAGTCACTGTTTAAAACAGCGATGATTCAAAAGCTTGCCATCATGGCTAATGTAGAGCGCAAACGAAAACGCTCAACATCCACTTTGCTGGTGAGTATGGATGTCACCGGCAATCTATTTGCCTGGCTGAATTATGCACGGTTGTCTGAACAGGGCGTCAACGTCACCTTCATTGATGGGGTCGAAGATGTGTCGGCGCTTCAGCTGGATTCAGTGAATTTCGACTCGGTACATCTCTTTGCGGAGAAATCCTTGTCTGAAAAACAACTTGATGCAATTCGAGTGCAGCGCGAGCAGGATAAACCGGCTTGGTTACTGTCTCCAGTCATTGAGCACTTAATCAGTAACAATGCGGGTAAGCTGTCATGAAACTAATGCTGTTTAATCGTGATCTTAGAACCATTGATAATACAGCGCTCATCGCTGCTATTGATGGTGTCACACCTGTGGTTGCCTGTTTTATCGTTACGCCGCAGCAATGGGCTGAGCATGACCTTGCTCCTATCCAAGCCGATCTGATATTTAGACGTTTGAGAGAGCTTGAAAACGAGCTTAGTGCGCTGAACATACCTTTGATAGTGGCGAGTACAGATAACTTCGATGGAGCCAATCAGTGGCTTGTAGATCTCTGCACCAAACATAATATCGTTGATATCTACTTAAACCGAGATTACGAGTTCAATGAACGTCAGCGAGTAGAGCAACTAGAGTTGCTGGCGGCTAAAAATGGCATAAATGTGAATGCCTTTGATGACAAGTGCATGTTGTTGCCAGGTAGCGTTCTTAACAAACAAGGTGGTTACTTTAAAGTTTTCACGCCATTTAGAAAGGCATGGCAAAATCAGTTTTCAAGAGTTGAAGTTGTTAAGCCACCCGTCTCTGCACCATGCACTGCCGACTTTCATGGTTTAACTTCTTTGGAGGAATGCTTTACTTATCCAAGGCAAGATAGCCGTCAATATCATGTATCGACAGATTCAATATTGACCCGTTTGAGGCAGTTCTCTGATGAATCAGTACGCAATTATCACAATGAACGTGACATACCGGCGATTGATGGTACGAGTCAATTAAGCCCCTATCTAGCGATTGGCGCGTTGTCCGTGCGTCAATGCATAGCGCGCCTTTACTATGATGCCGAGGGTGAGCCTTTGTCTGAAGGGGCGCAAGTATGGCTCAGTGAGCTTATTTGGCGCGAGTTCTACCAACATCTCATCCACTTTGAACCAAAGCTGTCGAAGCATAAAGGCTATCTAGAGTGGGAGAAGGGGCTGCGCTGGCCTGGAGAGGATGGGTGGTTTGAACGTTGGTGTGAAGGAAAAACAGGCTATCCGATCGTAGATGCGGCGATGCAGCAGCTTAACCAGACAGGTTGGATGCACAATAGACTGCGAATGATTGTCGCGAGCTTTTTGACCAAAGACCTCAACATCGATTGGCGTCGAGGTGAGCGTTACTTTATGAGCAAACTGGTGGATGGCGACTTCGCAGCGAATAACGGCGGATGGCAGTGGTGTGCGTCGACAGGGTGTGATGGACAGCCTTATTTTCGGATTTTTAATCCCATCACCCAAGGTGAGCGATTCGATACCCAAGGGGAATTTATTCGCACTTGGCTGCCTGAGCTTCGTGATGTGCCTAACAAATTTATCCATAAGCCATGGATGTGGCCGCACTTCGATGGTGTGGCATATCCGGCACCAATAGTTGATCATAAGACGCAAAGAGAGATAACCTTAGCACTATACAAAGAAGCTAAGGATCAATATTGATGTTACGTAAGACCTTACTGGCAGCTTGCTTAGGATTTTCTCAGTGGTTAAGCGCAGCGACTTTTGAGCTTCCAACCGATGGTAGTAATATGGTTGGAACACTCCAGTACCACAGTGTTGAAGCGGGCGAGACCATGTCTGACATTGCCAAGCGTTACGATGTAGGCTTTTTGTCACTGATGGCCGCCAACAAAGGCGTCGACCCATTTTTGCCATCCGAAGGCTACGTATTGACGATACCGTCTCAGGCCATTCTGCCTGAGGTGGATTACGAAGGTATCGTGATCAATTTGGCTGAATTACGTCTGTATTACTTTGAGCCGGACAAGAATTTGGTGCACATTTTCCCTGTGGGTATTGGGCGTATAGGTCAAGACACCCCTGAAATGACCACTACGATCAGTCAATTGCGTGAGAACCCAACCTGGACACCACCCACTTCTATCCGTAAAGACTACTTAGCTAAAGGGGTTGAACTTCCGGATGTTGTGCCGGCAGGTCCCGAAAATCCGCTCGGTGATTACGCAATGCGTCTTGCCTACGGTACAGGTAGTTATTTGATTCACGGTACCAACAAAGACTTCGGCATTGGACTTCGTGTGAGTGCTGGCTGTATTCGAATGGATCCTAAAGATATCGATTGGCTGTTCTATCAAGTGAAGCTTGGCACTAAAGTTCAAGTGATTGACGAGCCAATCAAAATAGCGCTTGAGCCGGATAGAAGCGTCTTTATCGAGGCTCATGAACCACTTACCCGTAGCGACGGCACCAAAAAAGCGATGGAACTTCCTCAAGAGCTAACATGGTGGCTAGAAGAGTACGGGATCCGAGATCAAATTGCTCGTGCGGCGGTATTGGCTCAGAACGGCGTGCCTATTGAGGTGGTGCCAGCGATGGATGACCTAGAGTAACGGTATCTTGAGCGACCGATATAATGCGGTTGCTCACTGTAAAGCAGATATAAAAAAACGCCCACGATATCGTGGGCGTTTTTCATTGTCTTAAGCTAGCATCTTACTTAGTGTAAGATTGAGCGATGTTGTCGATACGCTCGTTTGCACGTTCAGCTTCTTCTTGAGCTGCCATTGCATTTTTGTTGCCTGCTTGTACTTCGTTTTTAAGCGCTTGAACGTCTGCACTTAGCTGGCTAACTTGGTTGCTTAGGTCATCCATTTTTGCTGTTGTTGCTTCATCTGGACCAGACGCACAACCTGCAAGTAGTAAAACTGACGATGCTGCAGCTGCAATTAAAACTTTCTTCATTATAAGCTCCTTCAGGATTAGTATTTAGAACAGCCCTGCAACGTGAATGTTCGCATAAAGGCTATTTCTGAGTTTAGTGCCTAATTTTAAGAACGCAAATTATTTAAAAGTCAGAAAAACCAAAAAATTACGCCATTTTGGGGTTAATCTTCCTTTGTCTTAATTATGAGATTAACCTCAGCAGGATTAATGTGACCTATGTCACGTAGATGGAATCATCTCATTATAAGTCTCTGTAACCGCTGATTTTATTTTTTTTAGGTTAAGAAATGAGCAGTTTTGGTTCAGAGTTCTCCTACAATGTGTCTAGATGCCTTGTTTTTCACCTCGATTGTTCGCTGGTGGCAAGGAGAATTATCGGGTATCATGCGCCCTCATTTTTAGCCTGCAACCGTCTGAGGAGAACTTGCATTGCAATTTAAAGAACTTGGCCTAGATAACCGACTATTGAAGAACTTAAGTCACTACGACTTTAAAAAAGCGACCGACATCCAGAAGCAAGCTATTCCGGTAGCGATTGCTGGTAAGGATTTGCTGGCGTCTTCAAAAACGGGTTCTGGCAAGACTTTGGCATTTGTATTGCCGATGCTGCATAAATCTCTTAAGAACAAAGCATTTTCTGCAAAAGATCCACGTGGTGTGATTCTGGCACCAACGCGTGAACTAGCGAAGCAGGTGTACGGTGAGCTTAAATCAATGTTGGGTGGTCTGTCTTATGAGGCTGCGCTCATTCTAGGTGGTGAAAACTTTAACGACCAAGTGAAAGCGCTGCGCCGCTATCCTAAGTTTATTGTAGCGACTCCAGGACGCCTAGCTGACCATTTAGAGCATCGCTCAACATTTCTCGACGGTTTGGAAACTTTGGTTCTTGATGAAGCTGACCGTATGTTGGATCTCGGTTTTGCTCCAGAGCTTCGCCGCATCCACAACGCTGCGAAACACCGCCGCCGTCAAACGTTGATGTTTTCTGCGACGCTTGATCACGCTGAAGTCAATGACATTGCAGCAGAGATGCTGGATGCGCCAAAACGTATATCGATTGGTGTCTCTAACGAAGAACACAAAGACATCACTCAGAAATTCTACCTTTGTGACCATCTAGATCATAAAGAAGCTTTACTAGAGCGTATCCTCGAAGAAGCCGAGTATAAGCAGGTGATCATCTTTACTGCAACTCGAGTTGATACCGATCGTTTGACTAAATGGCTGAATGAAAAGCAGCTTAAGGCTATCGCGTTAAGCGGTAATTTAAACCAGACTCAGCGCAACACCATTATGAGTCAGTTTGAACGTCATGTATTTAAGATCCTGGTGACCACAGATGTAGCTTCTCGAGGCATAGATATCGCAACGGTTACTCACGTAATTAACTTCGATATGCCAAAGCACACCGAGGAATACGTACACCGTGTAGGCCGTACCGGCCGTGCAGGTAACAAAGGTGATGCAATTTCTTTGGTTGGTCCAAAGGACTGGGATAGCTTTAAACGTGTTGAGGCTTTCCTTCAGCAAGATATTGGCTTCTCGGTACTAGAAGGACTGAAAGGTAAATTCAAAGGCTTCCGTCCTAAGAAACCAGCCGTTAATAAGAAAGCACAGGCTGCTAAAGGTAAAGCACAGCAGAAGAAAGCGACGCCTAAGAAACCAGCGAATCGCGATAAAACCTTTTATAAAAATGTGGCTGTGGGTGATTCGGTATTCATTCCGAAGAAAAAGCCTAAGCCAGCTGCAGACAGCGAATAAAGTAATCGGCCTTACCATATATTGGTGAGGCCTTTTTTGTTTTAAGGCGTTAGCTATATAACGCTCGTATAGCTTTATGCACTTTTCCAGACTCACTTCCTATCTTCCAAATGAGCGCCGCTGGGATTGCTTTTCTCAATGATGGCTCCACATTCAACTTCACAATCTGACCTGACTCTATTTGCGGACGAATAAAAGGTTCGACCGCGATTCCCCAGCACAGTCCGTAACCAATGGCGGTTTTCGCCGCTGAAATAGATTCACATTCCCAGATATTGGGTGAGATTGCCGTGTCTGAGGCTTTGCGATTATGTGACAGATAAGCTTGCCTGTGACGTTGTAGATCCACCAAAGAGACAGAATCGAGTTTAGCTAGTGGATGCTCGGGGCTAGCAATATAGAGCAGCTCCGCACTTGGGAGTGAAATTGCGCCGAGATTACTGAAAATAGGCTGCTCCAACAGCGTAAATCCTATGTGGGCTTCTCCTTTAACAACCGCGGAAACAACCTCTGAGGATGGCATCTCTCGGAGCTTTAACTTGAGCCTCGGAAAATCCTTTGCCAGCATATGGAGGATGTCTTTCTCATTCGGGACGCTATAGACGTTATCAACGGCCAATATGAACTCTGTCTCTTCTTCAGGCTCCAACTCATTTGCGAGACGCTCAAAGTGTTCACACTGTGCCAAGATAAGCTTGGCTTCCTTTAGCAGTACTTCGCCAGCGGGCGTCAGCGTGGGGTTGCGCGTAGAACGATCGAATAGCTCTTGGTTCACGTCGAGCTCTAGATTAGAGACCGTCATGCTAATTGCAGAGTGCGTTTTCTTCATTTTTCTGGCAGCAGCAGAAAAAGAACCGGTTTCAGCCGAGAGAACGAAGGCCTGAAGTTGTAGCAAATTCACGGTTAACATATCAGTTTAGCTTACACCTTTAATGGTCTTTATGTTTGTATTCCTTAAGGTTAGTTAAGTGAGTGATGTTTGCAAGATGATTACTCAAGGAGGAATAAAAACACAACCTGTCAATTATTCTTAAGGTTTAATGAATTTGTATTTCAGTAAAGATGACTAATATAAGCGGTGTCAGAGGGGAAAACGAGACCAATCGTTTTGACAACATAGTGGAATGGATGCGCTTTATTAGACATAAAGAAGGTAAAGACCATGACTACTGACATCAAATCAACCAACAACAAAGACATAGACCCAGCAAAATCTTATCAACGCAAAGTCTCGCTAAATTTGGCTCTCTATTCGCGTTTTGCGACTAAAAATAACTCAGTCAAGTAAAGAGGCCTCCATGTCAAATCAATCTGATTTAAACCTGTATTCGCTGGCTGATACTCCACTAAAGAAGTTGGCGCTGGTCACCTTTATTCTTACCAATATTGGTATGTTTGTCGTACCGGCGGGCTTGGGGGCACTGGGTTCCGCCCTGGACTGGCCGGCAGCAGAAACGGTATCGGTGGTAGGAATTGGGTTTGTTATTAACGAGGTGATTCTATTTGGTTCAATAGCCATTTTGGGAAAACCTTTAGTGAGTCTTATTCGCTCAAAGCTTAAATGCTTTTTCCGCTCAAAGAGCAGACATCAATAACGTCACTTTTCATTCCCCCGCCTTCGTGCGGGGTTGAGGGGTTGTAAACATTTGTTTAATTCCGAATTAACTTAGAGGTGAATAAAATGAAAAAGGCGTTAATAGTAATGTGTGTTGCAGGCATGTCTTCAATCGCGATGGCAGGTACGGAATACTCTGGTTTTCGTGTTGGTGCGGGAGCGACCATGGGGTAAGCGACAGAACTTGGTGGTTTAGGTGCTCAACCGAGATTAGAGCTTGGCTACGATGTTAACCGTGTATTTTCAGTGAATGGCTATGTTCAAGGGCTCAAAGGCAAAACTCAAGGGGAGTATGCCTTTGATGCAGCTGAGCCGTACATGGGACAAGTACTACCGCCGGTGGTGGGGGCAGCAGAAGCAGAAGTCGACGGTTGGCGAGCAGGTATAGAAGCTGAGGTAGGTTATGCGTTTGACCTTGGGGTGGTAGATATAAAGCCTTACGTCGCTGTGGGCGTCGCGACTCAAGGTGGCGATTTTGAAGTTAATCATATAAGCAATACGATGCCATCGGATAACTTGGATACCTTAGGATCTGAAAAATTGAGCGGCTCTACAGTGACGGGTGCGATTGGTGCGCGAGTGAACACTGCTTTGGGGATTTATGTTGATACTCGATTGGAGCGGGCGCCATTTAGAAGTCGCGGCATTATGAAGGATCAAACGCAGGGCAGTCTTTCTATCGGGTACAAATTTTAATCAAAAACCAGAGGTCTTCCTCTGGTTTTTTGCCATTCGGCGACAAAAGAGTACGTGTTTTAGAGTTAATTTAGCGTTTAGAAAGGCTGAAATTGACGAACTTTTGTGCAAACAAACCACTTTATGACAAAGATTACAGTACAATTTTTGACTGTCATATTGGGGTCTATACTCAATTACCCATGATAAAGTACTGATTTTAAGTGATCTTCTCCCATAAACCCCCATCTTCAAAATTCTCATTTGTCATAGACCTTTCAAGGAACTGAAACACAACTGTCATATTCGACCTCTAATCTTGTCAGCGTTCAAACGAAACAAGGCAATCAAGCCACTAAAGGAAATTGTGATGAAAAAGACAGTTATCGGTGCAATCGCTCTACTAGGCGCACTAACAGTGACATCAGCTTCAGCAAAAGAAACTATCTCTGTAGTAGGTTCTAATAGTGCTTCTCCACTGGTTGAAGTTTTTGCAGAAACTTACATGAACAAAGGCGAACCAGTGTTTATCGAAATCCAAGCACCAGGTTCTTCAGCAGGTATTCGTGCAGCGAAGGATGGCAGCGCAGACCTAGGTATCTCTTCTCGTGACCTTAAAGCAGAAGAAAAATCAGCAGACCTTAAAGAGCTAGTTATCGCTCGTGACGGTATCGCAGTTGTTGTTAACCCAAACAACAGCGTTAAAGAGCTAACGTCAGAGCAAATTACAAGCATCTACAAAGGCGAAATTACTAACTGGAGCCAAGTTGGCGGTGAAAACAAGCCAATCGTTGCTATCACTCGTGATACGGCTTCAGGTACTCGTGGTGCATTCGAAGACATCATGAAACTGAAAATGAAGATCAGCGGTAAGAAAGTATCGGCTATCTCTCAACGTGCTCAAGTTGCTAACGGTAACGGTGCACTGAAAGTATCTGTAGCAAGCAACCCATACGCTATCGGCTACATCTCTCTAGGTACAGTAGACAACACAGTTCAGCCTCTAAAAATTGACGGCGCTGCAGCAACAGTAGACAACGTAAAGAACGGTTCTTACAAAGTTGCTCGTCCATTCCTTGTTCTTTACAAAGATGGCGCACCTTCAGCTGAAACTCAACAATTCCTAGACTGGATGGTTGCTGACGAAGCTCAAGCACTATCAGCTAAGAAAGGTTACATCACTGTTAACTAAGCTACACCAGTAAATATTTAAGTTGCTCAGCCCACCTTTTAGGGCTGAGCCTTTTGCGCGTCTATCGAAGTAATTAAACATAGAAGCAATATTATGACCATCGCAACAAATAGTGAGAAGCTTATGAACAATGAAGCGACTCAGTCTGAAGCTCGCCGCCTTAAGGCTCAAACACGAGTTGATTGGAAAGAGAGATTCTTCCACGGACTATTTCTAACCAGCGCAGTAATCGGCATCGTATCTCTTGCCATTATTGCTTACTTCATCGTTAAAGAAAGTATCCCAGCATTCCAAGAAGTGGGTGTGAGTGGCATCGTATTAGGTCAGCATTGGTTACCACCTGCGCTTTACGGTGTTGCAACCATGATCGTGGCATCGATTGTCTCTACGCTTGGCGCTGTCGTCGTTGGTGTTCCAATTGGTGTTCTAACGGCTATCTTTATCGCAGAAATCGCACCAAAGCGTCTCGCGGATATTATCCGTCCAGCGGTTGAACTATTGGCGGGTATCCCATCGGTTGTTTACGGCTTCTTTGGTCTGATTATTATCGTACCGCTTATCCAACAGGTATTTAATGTACCAGCGGGCAACACGATTCTTGCGGGTATCATCGTGCTAGGCGTGATGATTCTTCCAACGGTAATTACCGTTTCAGAGACATCGATTCGCGCTGTACCACGCACCTACAAAGAAGGCTCACTGGCTTTAGGTGCATCAAAGATTTACACCATTTTTAAACTTCTCGTTCCAGCGGCTCGTTCAGGCATTATGACTGGCGTAATTCTGGGTATTGGTCGTGCTCTAGGTGAAACCATGGCAATCATCATGGTAATGGGTAATGCGCCTGCAATGCCTGGCAGTATTTTGGAGTCAGCCCGTACGCTAACAGCAAACATCGCAATTGAAATGTCCTATGCAAGTGGCGTTCACGCAAATGCTCTATACGCGACCGGTGTTGTGCTTCTGGTATTTATCATGATGCTCAACTCAGCTCTCCTTTACTTGAACCGCGAGAAAGCGAAGTAATTATTATGGATACAGTAAAACTAAAGAAAGCGCGTGTTCAAAAAGACGCGATTCTCAATGCCTTTGTTTGGGCAGCAGCGGCAATGACCGTAGGCTTCTTGTTCTGGATCATTTGGTACATCCTATCCAATGGTCTTCAGCACGTAGATTGGAACTTTATCACTGATAACTACACTGCAACGGGTAAAGAGAAGGGCATCTTCCCGATGATCATCTCGACCGTTTACATGGTTATCGCATCGATTGCAGTTGCAGCGCCTTTAGGCATCATGACGGCTATCTACTTAACCGAATACGCTAAGGTAGGCAGTAAGCTGGTTAAGGTTATTCGTTTCTGTACTGAGTCGTTGGCAGGTATTCCGTCGATCATCTTCGGTCTGTTCGGTATGACGTTCTTCGTAGTCATCATGGGCTTTGGCTTCTCGATTCTATCGGGTGCACTTACTCTAAGTATCTTGATTCTACCGGTTATTATCCGTACGACAGAAGAAGCCCTAATGGCGGTACCGCAAACTTACCGTGAAGGTTCTTACGGTTTGGGCGCATCGAAAATCTACACCATTTGGCGTCTTATTCTGCCAAGTGCAACCCCAGGTATTCTTACTTCGGTCATTCTAAGTATTGGTCGTGTTATCGGTGAATCTGCACCGGTATTCCTAACAGCAGGTATGGTGGCACGTGTACCAGACTCACTGCTAGATTCAGGTCGTACCCTAACGGTTCACCTGTACAAACTCACAACGGAGCTGTTTACCATGGATGAGTGGAACCAAGCATACGGTACAGCGACTGTACTGATTGTGGTTGTCCTACTTATCAACACGCTAACGAAGTTTATCGCTAGCCGCTTTAACACAGCAACGTACTAATTGAGAACAATTCGACTGATGGTGGGGCCAGACCATAAAGAGCCAAGCCATCAAATTTACACGAATTAACACGACAAAGAATTTAGAGAATAGAGACATGAACAAGTTTAACATTGAAAACCTAGACCTTTTCTACGGCGAAAACCAAGCACTTAAAGCGATCAACCTACCGATCCCAACTCGCCAAGTAACAGCGTTAATTGGTCCGTCAGGTTGTGGTAAGTCAACACTGCTTCGCTGTTTGAACCGCATGAACGACCTTATCGAAGGCGTTAAAATTACCGGTTTGCTAGAAATGGATGGCACGGACATCTACGGCAACATCGATGTTGCAGACCTACGTATCAAAGTAGGTATGGTATTCCAGAAGCCAAACCCGTTCCCAATGAGCATCTACGAGAACGTTGCTTACGGTCTTCGTGCGCAAGGTATCAAAGACAAAAAGCACATTGACGAAGTGGTAGAGAGCTCGCTTCGCCGCGCAGCACTTTGGGACGAAGTTAAAGATCGTTTGAAGTCACATGCGTTTGGTTTGTCTGGTGGTCAGCAGCAGCGTTTATGTATCGCTCGTACAATTGCCATGCAGCCTGACGTTATCCTAATGGATGAGCCAACGTCTGCACTTGACCCAATTGCGACACACAAAATCGAAGAGTTGATGGAAGAGCTTAAAAAAGACTACACCATCGTTATCGTTACTCACTCAATGCAGCAAGCGCGTCGTATTTCAGACCGCACTGCGTTCTTCCTAATGGGCGAACTGGTTGAGCACAACGACACTCAGGTTATTTTCTCTAACCCAAGTGATGACCGTACTCAAGGTTACGTAAACGGTGACTTTGGTTAATGACAGCGTAAGGCTTGCAATTGTTTGAACACAATTTCCATTTATCGCACGATTCGTTTTGAATCACAGCATTAGCGAATGACAGAATTTACTGGCATATCACTATAACTATAAGCGATGGTACTATTGCCCTTCCTTGTGAAGGGCTTTTTTTCGCCTGTAAAAAGTGAGCTTGTTGATAGTTTCGCTGTTGAAAAATACAAACAAAAACGTCAAACCTCGCTAAAGGTTTGACGTTAGTCGTACGTGTTGCTTGTAATAGCGAGCTAGTTTTGGAATAGAAATACGCAACTGGTGAGGTAATCCAACATCTCTTGATGAGATACCGCCTGATCGGTGCGGTAGCCAGTGATCAATCCGTAAACAATGGCGTAGTTTTTGTCGTTGTGTGCGACATGCTCTTGGGCGAAGAAGTCAGAAATCACTTTACTCAGCTCAAAGATATCACTGCGGTCTAATGCCTCAGCGCCTGTATTTTCTGCTGGGGAAAGGTCACCGAGCTTATTCGTTAGCCATTTGACGAGTTGCGAGTCTTCTACGGGACTTTGTTGATCAATTTCCACAATGTAATTCCAAGTATGAGTGAATGCTCTAATGCTAGGAAACTTTTCACTCTCTTGCCATAGGAGAAAAGTCGCAACTATCGAAGTTAGCGATTGAAGTCACACTGACCTTTTAAAAATAGAAGAAAGCCAACGGATAAACGTTGGCTTAGTGAGATTGTGTTGCGTTAACTAGGCGGTTGCAGTTGCAGTTGCAGTTGCCGTTGCAATTGGGCGCAGCGGCTTATCATTGATTGGCAAATGAATCAGCGCGGCGGCAAAAGCAAGAACAACCGTTGACCACCAGATAGGCTCGTAAGAGCCGTAGTAATCGTAGATCCTACCGCCAGCCCAAGCACCAAGGAAACTGCCTACTTGGTGAGTAAAGAACACCAAACCGTACAAGGTTGATAGGTAACGCGCGCCGAAGATCTGACGAACGAGGCCTGACGTCAGCGGTACTGTACCCAGCCAACAAAAACCGATGGCACCACCAAATAGCGCTGCGGTGTGCTCTGTGACAGGCATCGTCACAAACGCAGCGATCACAACCGTTCTAAATAGGTACAGCATCGACATCACATGGCGTTTACTGAACTTATCGCCCATCAAACCCCAGAAGTACGAACCAAAGATATTGAAGATACCTACGTAGGCAAGAGCCAGTGCTGCACTACTAGCAGGAAGGTCTTTATCAGCTAAGTAGCTTGGTAAGTGTGTTGCGATGAACATTACGTGGAAGCCACACACGAAAAAGCCTGCATGGATAAGCCAGTAACCTTTGTGGTTGAAGGCCTCTTTAAGCGCTTGTTTTAGTGTTAACTCGTTTTCCTCAGCAGCACCATTAGCACTATTTGCTGGACGGGCTGACTTCATAAACAGTGAGAAAGCAATCATCATGGTACAAAGCACAGCAAAGCCCTGCAGTGCACCCTGCCAGCCCATGTCTTCTAGCATCAATTGAGCGCCAGGAATCATCGCGAACATACCAAATGAACCGGCCGCGGTAGTCAGGCCAAATGCCTTAGCAGCATGCTCAGCTGGTACCACTTTTGCTACCGCACCTAAAATGATGACATAGCTGGTGGCACTAAGACCTAAGCCAACCAATGCACCTAATGAGAAGTAAAGCATTGAAGCTTCTGTAGTGACAGAGGTCAAATACAAGCCCACGGCATAGGCGATAGAGCCCATCAAAATGATGCGCTTTGATCCCCATTTGTCCGCAGCCATACCAACAAAGGGTTGGAACATACCAAACAGTAAGTTTTGCAGCGCAATGGCGAAGCTAAAGAATTCACGCCCTGTTTGGAAATGATCGGAAATTGGCATCATGAAAATGCCAAATGACTGGCGAATGCCCAAGCTGACGATAAGGATGCCAATACCCAGCCAAACTAGGGCTGGAAAGCGGAAAATACTCATTGTAATAACACTCTAGTGATGATGGTGGTGTGAGTGATCCATAGGATCAGATGGGTTTTGTTGGTGACACCCACTGTTAATGGCTTGCTTGGCCAAAAGGTCGAGCAAGGTGGGTGAGTGGTGCACCGCCATCAATGCCACGGCAAGAAGCAGCAACATTCGTATTAGCTGAGCAAAAATGGATTGTGAGAACATAAACTCAATTCGCGTTGATGCGCAAAAGTGGCGTTAAAAAAGAGCGCGCAGTGTAATGATCTACCGGGTATGACTCAAATGACATTTAGTGAAGTAATATATGCATAAAATGCATATATAAATATCAACGTTCTCACTGAGTACCTATTCGCCATTTGAACGGTTATAATTCTGCCGTTCATCACTAGGGATACAACAATAATGAAGTACGATTGGGTTCTGTTTGACGCAGACGAGACGCTGTTCCACTTTGATTCATTTGGTGGTATGAAGCTTATGTTTGAGCGTTTTGGCGTTAATTTCACGCGTGACGACTATGACGCGTATCAACTGGTCAATAAGCCGTTATGGGTGGACTACCAAGATGGCAAAATCACTGCTGATGAGCTTAAAATCATCCGTTTTGAAGGCTGGGCTACGAAACTTGGTATCACACCTTTTGAGTTAAATTCTGCATTTCTAGAGGCGATGGCGGATATCTGCACACTGTTGCCCGGCGCAAAGGAGTTGCTTGACGCACTTTCAGGCAATGCAAAACTGGGTATCATTACCAATGGCTTTACTGAGTTGCAAGCGATTCGTCTTGAGCGTACAGGGCTTAGCGACTACTTTGAGCACGTGGTTATCTCTGAGGAAGTGGGCGTAGCAAAACCGGACCTCGGGATTTTTGACCATGCTCATCAATTGATGGGGCTACCATGCAAAACTAAAATTTTGATGGTGGGCGATAATCCTCATTCCGATGTACTTGGCGGTATTAACTTTGGTATTGAAACGTGTTGGTTAAACACACAAGGTGTTCAGACGCCAGCGGGTATTCACCCACACTATGAAGTGAACTCCCTCGAACAGCTTAGAATGACGCTGTTCGCATAAGCCTCGGATATTCCGAGTCATAGTCGACTTTGGGGTGAATTGTGAGAAATTGTAAACTCAGCTTTGCACTTTGCCCCTTTAGAGTTACTGACTATCTTCACATTCAAACATTTGTTCGGTATAAATCTTCACCTGCATTTAGTACGATATGTTGAAACTTCGGCCGAGGGAACTTTGGCCTAGCCGAACGAATGAGTAGTTCTGAGTTTCTGTATCATGTCTTTAAAAAATCTTCCTACGCTGCAGCAATTTATTGATGCGCTCGATGACCATATTTGGGTCAAGAATGCTGATGGTCAGTATGTTGCTGTCAACGAAGCCAGCGAAACCGCTTGGCGTCATTCTCGCGAATATATCTTTGGTAAGACCGACGAACAATTGTTTAGTACGGAACGCGCTGAGTATTTTAAACATATCGATGAGAAAGTGATCGCTAATGGCGGTCAGCGAACGGTTGAAGAGTGCGCTGCGCTAGATAGAGAGGGCAACGAAGTTTGGCTAGAGACAGTAAAATCTCCGATAAAGGATGAGGCCGGAGACTTGGTCGGTATCATTGGCATGACGCGTAACGCCACAAGAAGAAAGCAAGTAGAAGCTCGATTATCGCTTACTTCAGAGATATTTAACAATTTCCAAGAAGGCATGATGATCACCGATCACAATGCTAACATCATGGACGTTAACCGCGCATTCACTGCCCTTACTGGTTATGAAGAAGCTGAAGTGATAGGGCGCAACCCGAGCTTTCTTCAATCTGGTCAGCACCATCCCGACTTTTACACTGAGCTGTGGCATCAGTTAAGGGAGTATGGTCAGTGGAAAGGGGAATTCATTAACCGTAAAAAGAGCGGCAGTATTTACCCTCAATTGGCGACTATCAGTGCTATTACCGATGAAAGCGATGAGATCTTGCACTATATTTGCGTATTTGAGGACATTTCACTGCGCAAAGCGCACGAAGAGAAGCTGCGCCGGATGGCCTTCTTTGATCCGTTAACCAATTTGCCTAACCGTGTTCACCTTACCCACTTATTGGAACAAAGCATTGCTTTGGGCGAAAAGAGTGATACTCCATTTGCGACTTTGTTTCTCGATCTTGATCATTTTAAACACATCAACGATAGCAAAGGGCACTTGTTTGGTGACCAACTCTTAGCGCAAGTTGCTGAGCGTTTACAAACGATGCAAGCAGGGAATGCAACAATAGGCCGAATTGGTGGTGATGAGTTTGTTATTATTCTTACCGATTATGATTGTGAAGCGACACTGCTCGATATTATCGATCAGACCTTAGGGGTATTTAATACACCGTTCGTGTTTGAGCACAATGAGCATCTTCGAGTGTCGGGTAGTATTGGTGTCGCACGATATCCGAATGACGGCTATGATAGTGAAACATTGCTCAAAAATGCCGATACGGCCATGTATCTGGCTAAAAAGAATGGCCGTAGTGGCTACGCTTTCTACTCCCCAGATTTAACCGACAGATCGGTGCAGCATGTACGTATTCAATCTGCCCTTCACGATGCTGTCGACAAAGAGCAGCTCTCGCTCGCTTACCAGCCACAATATCGCCTTGAAGATAACGCTCTAGTTGGCGTAGAGGTGCTGCTACGCTGGGAACACCCAGAACTGGGCTTTATTCCTCCGAGTCTTTTTATCCCAATTGCAGAAAAAACAGGGCTGATACAACACATTGGACAGTGGGTGTTAAAAGCCGCGTGTCAGCAAGGAAGAGCGTGGATGGAGCAGGGGCTTTCCTTTGGAAAACTGGCGGTGAATGTGTCAGCCTTACAACTACAAAGAGCGGAATTTGTAAAACAGTTGGCCGATATTACCGACCAAACGAAGTTTCCTTTAGAACAACTGGAAATTGAAATTACCGAGAGTTTTCTTCTTCATAATCAGCAGCATGCGTTTAATACATTGAATGAGTTACGTGAGCTAGGAGTCGATGTTTCGCTGGATGATTTTGGTACCGGCTACTCTTCTCTTTCTTATTTGAAAGGTCTGCCGATCAACAAACTAAAGATTGATCGCTCATTTGTGAATGATGTGCCAGAGCAAAGTGATAGCAACGCGCTAGTACTTGCGATTATCGCCATGGGTAATGCTCTGGACTTGCGTGTAGTCGCTGAGGGGATTGAAACCGAACAGCAGATCGACTTTCTTACCCAGCATGGTTGTCAGTTTGGTCAAGGCTACGCCTTCGCTAAGCCACTGACAGCGAAAGACTTCGTTTCCTTAATTTCTTCGTAATTGTCGGCAAACCTTATCGTTCTAATTTGTAAGGTTTGCCAAGTATATCCTTAAAGTAAATACGCCTTTGTTTGCACTATTGTTGTCGCTAACCCGTAACAATGGTCGTTAGGGCTTAGCGATGTTAGAACACGGGCACAACACCCTCAATAAAGAAAACACGTATTAATCGCCGGTGATTTTTGACTGACCACGTAACCCGTTACTATGCTTTCTAATCAAGTTAGCTTTATCAAGAACGGTAAACGTTACGTCAGTAAGTATGCAGTCCTGACTTTCGTCAAACAAGGAAGCGCATCATGGGTAAATTTACCTCCGGGGTGATTCTGGGTCTTTTTACTGGAACACTCTTGTTTTCATTTCAGACGCTCGCAGATGAGCGATTCAAAGTGGGTATGGAGAAAGCCAAAACCTGTGCCACCTGTCACGGTGACGAAGGGATCTCCAGCATTGAGTCCTACCCCAACCTACAAGGTCAAAAGATGGGATATCTAATGACCGCTCTTCGAAGTTATCAAACCAGAGAACGCAGTGGCGGCCTTGCTGTTCTGATGCAACAACAAGCTGACGCATTGAGTGATCAAGATATCGCTGACATCGCGTACTACTATTCCAAATTAGGCTCTGACGCCAACAAGCAGTGAAGGAGCCTTTATGGACATCACGGCGAATCACTACGACATAAAAGTCGTTCGTTACTTTATTTTAGCGTCACTCATCTGGGCAGTTGCTGGCATGGTGATCGGCGTTATATTGGCTGCTCAGCTCTACTGGCCTGTGCTCAACTTTAACTCCGAGTACTTTCAATTCGGCCGGCTCAGACCGCTTCACACCTCTGGCGTGATATACGGATTTGTCGTCAACATACTGATGGGGACTTCCTTGTATATTGTTCAGCGCACATGCCAATGCGCGCTGTTCAATAAAAGCTTGTCTTGGATGGTATTTTGGGGCTGGCAGTTGGTGCTGCTTCTTGCACTTATTTCTTTGCCGCTAGGTTACACGACATCGAAGGAGTACGCAGAGCTCGAATGGCCGATCGATTTACTAATCGTGTTGGTTTGGGTGCTTTATGGTGTGCTGTTTTTCGGTACGATAGCGAAGCGAAAAGTCGAACATATCTTTGTTGCCAATTGGTTCTTTGCAGCGTTTATCATCGTGATTGCGATGATATTTGTCGTTAACAACCTGGCTATGCCAGCTTCGTTTATGAAGTCATACTCCGTGTATGCCGGAGCGCAGGATGCTATTGTCCAGTGGTGGTGGGGGCACAACGCCGTCGGTTTCCTACTCACCGCAGGGGTCATTGGTATGAACTACTACTTCATACCTAAAGTTGCCGACAGACCTATCTACTCTTACCGTCTTTCGATTATCCACTTCTGGGGCTTGGTGGGCTTTTATACCTGGGCAGGTACACATCATCTCATCTACAGCTCGGTTCCACTGTGGGTGCAGAATATTGGTATCGTGATGTCATTAATACTTTGGCTCCCATCTTGGGCAGGGGCGTTTAACAGTGCGATGACCTTACTTCAGAACAAACAGAAGCTGAAAACCGACTATATCATGCTGTTTTTCTTCTCTGCCATTCTCTACTACTGTCTTGCCACGTTTGAAGGGCCGCTGCTTGCGATTCGTTGGTTCAATATGATTGCGCACAACAGTGAGTGGGTGATAGGACATGTCCATTCCGGCGCCTTAGGTTGGGTTGGTATGTCAGGGATTGCCGTATTCTATTACTTTATCCCTAAGTTATGGGGTAAAAACGAGCTCTGGTCACCAAGGTTGCTCAAGTGGCACTTTTGGCTTGCTCATGCTGGTGTTGCTTTATATGCCATTGCGCTTTGGGTAGCGGGTATCGGAGAAGGGGTGATGTGGCTGGCACAAGGCGATAATGGCGAGTTGCAATACAGTTTTGTTGAAGCGATGAATTTCAAAGCACCGTGGTTGTTCTTACGCTTCTTTGGCGGAGCGCTGTTTGTTCTTGGCTTATTCCTGATGGTCTTGAACCTCTACAACACGGTGCGCATGCCGCTTACTCGTCGGGTGAGTAGTGAAGGAGGCGTATCATGAATGCTGATTTTACTAAGTCTTTGGTGATATTGATCGTATCGACCGCTGTGGTGGCGTCTTTCTCCATTTTAGTATGGGTGCTTCCAAATTTATTACGTACCCCAGAGCTCGTTCAGCAAAGCCAAGCGAAGCCGCTCACGGCGATAGAGGTGGCCGGGCGAGATATTTATATCAGTGAGGGGTGCCATGTGTGCCACACGCAAATGGTTCGTCCACTTGAACCTGAGATAAAACGCAATGGCCGCGCCAATCAAGAGTCTGATGATATTTATGAGTTTCCGAATCTATGGGGCTCGAAGCGCACAGGACCTGATCTCACCAATCTAGGCAGAAAGTATTCAGATCAGTGGCATGCCATTCACCTGATTGATCCACGCCGCGTTGTCCCAACGTCCATCATGCCTGCCTATCCTTGGTTGTTCGAACAAGTTCTGTCTGGCGATACCATAACCGGAAAGATGCAAACTTTGAAAGCACTAGGTGTGCCTTACTCTGAGGATGAAATTGCCAACGCAAGGTTAGAAGTTAGAGGAAAAACCAAGGGTGAAGCGCTGATCCGCTACTTGCAAAGTCTTGGTGTCGATACGGCTGAGGAGAGTGTGCAATGAGTAGTTTCTGGACTCTATGGGCTGCCGTGGGCACCCTTGTATTCTTCGTTCTAATGGTCGCTGTGATTGTTAAGTATTGGCGCAATAATCATCAAGCGGACAAAGACAAAGTGCTCGACACGTTCGATGGCATTGAAGAAAAAGATGCGCCGCCGCCAAAGATATTGTTTGTTTCCTATTTTGCTGCGTTCGTTATCTCATTTGGCTATCTAATCTTATATCCGGGGATCAGCGGTTGGTCAGGGTTGCTTAATTACGATCAGGCCGACGATAAGCTCAGCGCGCCGACGACAAGCCTTGATGCTCAGTTTTCCCTGGTACAAGACCAGTCTCTCATCTCGTTGGCGGACAACACTGAGATAGTCTCTTCAGGGCAAATGTTATTCCAAACCCATTGTGCTGCTTGCCATCGCGACAACGCACAGGGAGCGAAGCATTTCCCAAACCTTATCGACAATGAATGGATGTACGGTGGATCCGATGAGGCTATCATCCATTCCATCGAACTCGGTAGAAATGGTGCGATGCCCGGGTGGGTAGATGTGCTTAGGCCAGATGAAATCGCTAAAATTTCCTATTACCTCGCATCACTCAACCAACGCCATACTGATGTGCCAGAGGTTAAGGTGGAGCTTGGTAAAGACTTGTTCGTGAAAACGTGCTCTTCTTGCCATGGCGACGGTCGCTTAGTGAATATGGAAACGGGCGTACCTGATCTATCCGACAACATTTGGCTTCATGGAGGCAGCATAGAAGAGATCCAACACACCATACGTGCAGGGTTAAATAATGTGATGCCTGCCTTTGGTGAGCAGCTCTCTCAAAATGAAATCCTCGCGATTGGTGCTTATATCACCCACGCTCGCTTGCAAAACGATAACCGACTTGCGTCACTGGATGCAGAGGCGGTTGAACGCGGCGAGTATCTGGCTCATGCAGGAGACTGTGTGGCTTGTCATAGCGCCGAGGGGGGAGAGCCGTTTGCTGGTGGCCTGCCGTTTGTCACGCCATTTGGCACCATTTACTCAACTAACATAACGCCTCATGTCACAGAAGGTATTGGTAGTTATGACTACGAGGACTTTAGAGCCGCTCTCGTTGATGGTAAAGGGAGACATGGGTATCTATATCCGGCAATGCCGTTTACTTCCTACCAACATGTTACTGAGCAAGATTTGCGCGATATGTGGGAATACATGCAATCTATTGGTGCTGTATCAAGACGAAATGACGCCAATCAAATGATGTTCCCGTCGAACATTCGCTTAGGTCTCCTTGCCTGGGACATTGTTTTTGCCGATCGCAAACCAATGGAATACGAAGTGCCTGCCGAACTACAGAATAAAGTGGAGGATGTAGAAAAGTGGCAGCGCGGTAAATACTGGGTTGCTGGATTGGGTCACTGCTCGGAATGCCATACGCCAAGAAATATCGCTCAAGCGCTCGATAATGATCGTATATTCCAAGGCAATTTAATCGACGGATGGCATGCGCCGGACATCACGGCAGAAGAGCTGTTTATCGATGGTTGGGATCTGACTTCTTTAACTGATTTCCTCCATACAGGTCACTCTGATAAGGGCAGTGCGTTTGCTGGTATGGCCGATGTAATCAAGAACAGCTTGAGTTTGATGACCAGAGAAGATATTGAATCCATGTCTTATTACCTATTGGCGGGTGACTCCAATAATATGATCAGTGATGCCGCGGTACGATTAGAGCCCAAAGGGTTTGATGAAGTCTCGTATGCAGAAGATATCTATGCCACCTACAACCAAACTTGTGGCGCATGTCATGGGCCAGACGGTAAAGGACGAGATCCCATTGCGCCAACTTTGCTAGATAATGGCATTATCATGCACAGTGATCCGTTCAATACGATCGCTGTAACTATTCGCGGGCTCCAGCCGACGTATTTAGACAAAGAGCGAAATTTTATGCCGATGGCGAGCTTTGAAGATGTGTTGTCGGATAAAAAGCTGGCAGAGCTGATCACCTTCGTTCGACTCCATTTGGGGGCACGTGAAGTGCCAGTCACGGAAGAGGATGTGAAACAAGTGAGGGAAATGTTGGAAAAAGCAGGCTACTCAGGAGGTTTACACGTTACGCCTGAAATGTATGACCAGCGTGATGGCAACATTAACGTCAACTAAGCCTGTTTTGATCTGGGTTTAATGGGAAGAAAAAGGCTCGCTAAATTTAAAATAGCGAGCCTTTTCTATGGTTAACTTTCCGCTTCCGTCAGTTCCACTTGCTCTTTCGGTTGATGAGCATCGGCTGCGGCAAGCATCTTGCGAATTGCAATGGATGAGAGCAGAGCAACGAGCACCATTACAACGGCTAACATCGTTAATAAACCAAAGTAGTCACCATAAACGGTTTGCACGAACTCTTGAGTGATTTCTTGGCCTTTCTCTGCTGCGATTGAAGTAGAGAACACAGCGCCGACAATACCAGACAAAGCGATTGCCACTGAAAATAGGCTTACCGAGAAGTTCTCAATGTGTTTCGGTGCCACCGATAGAATGAAGGCGACAACTAATGAACCAACAATGACTTCAGCAAACGCTTGGAAGAAGTGAATCACGAGGAACACCTCAGGGCGGATAATCACATCTTCGCCAACATTCTTCACTGCAAACGCCAAAATACCAAACGCAATCGCTGTCATGATGAATGAAAAGCCAATCTTGGTGGCGGTCGTAAAGTGGATGTTGCGTTTTTCTAGTCCAGAGAAAGTCGCTGCAATCACAGGTCCTGCAACAATACACCAAAGTGGGTTCATCGACATTGACGCTTCAGGTGCGATTGGAATGATGCCAAACAAATCACCACGCATGGTGTTGATGGTCACCATAGTCATTGATGTCATCATTTGTCCGTAATAGACAAAAAACGCTGTCGTTAGAACGGTAACAATAATGATGGTTCCCATGCGAAGTGCATCGGCTTTTTCGGCTTTGAACATCAGTGAGATGAAATAACCAATAGCAGCCAAACCAATGGCGTAAACGATGTTTTTACCGATGTCCATGTTCGAGAACATAAAGAACACCATGCCGATCATGGCCACTGAAGTAATCGCAAACTTGATCCAGTTAGCGCTAGAGACTGGCGCTTTATCAATATCTGCACCGATACCTTGCAGCTGTTTTCTGAATGTGAACAGCATAAACAAAGCCGTAAACGCCAAAATTCCGGAAAGCGCAAAACTGCCATAGAAGCCAATCACCAAAACAAACATTGGGAATAGGTACTGGCCAAGTAGGGCGCCAATGTTATTCACTGAATAGTTAACAGGGTAACCATTTTCAAAGTCTTCTTGGCTTTTGAACGTGCGCTTATAAAGGCTTGGGTAAGATGGGGACATTAAGCCACGTGCGTAACTTGCCAGTGCGATACCAGCGAGACTCATTGGAATGTTAACGGTTGATGCGCCCAAGACCAGCAGAGCGTAACCACAACTGAAACCAAGGTAGGCTATAGTTAAAGAGCGATAGGCGCCTAGAAATTTGTCGGCGATAAAGCCCCCAGCAATGGCGAACAGCGGGCCGATAGATGAGAAAGCACCGACGACCATCATAGTATCCGCTTCACTGTAATTGAGGTTCTCAAGGAAGAACCGAGTCAGTATGACCATGACGCCATAAAATGATAGACCAAACATCATCTGGCAGAACATCATGGATTTGTTTAGCTTATTCCACATAACTTTGTCCTTAATAATTGCTATTAAGTGGTTTAAATATCCGCTCGTATGTTATCAGACAAAATTTGTTACATGTTTTATCGTTGGATGAGAATGTGGAGCGTGAGCACGAGTTTTTCTAATCAACAAGGTGAGTATTACTAATGTGGCGGCTTTAGATAAACGTAATGTTTTGTTTACGCTGAAATAGTTAGTTACATGTGAAATAAGTAGTGGCATTCATGTTAATGTGCGAACAAAAAAAGGACATAAATATGAAGGATGTAACAACAGCTCTCCTCGCATTAACACTCGCTTTCCCGGCATTGGCAGCAGACAATGACGAATGGATAGTGGATGCGAAACGTAATTTTGGTCGTGTACTGCAAGATCCGCTCGGTAACTTTCGTGGTGTGATTTCTCTACGTCGCTATTTCGACCGTTTGTCAGCTACAACGTGGAGTCTATTCCAGGATTCTCTATCTCAACATCACCGCAGATTACTTACGATTGGAAAGCCGAATCGGTAATGGCTGGGCCATACCAATCGGTGGTGGGTTTACTCAGGCCGTACCTTTTTCATCGACAAAAGCTATGCTAGTCGGACTAAGCGCTTATAAGTTCGCTCTGCAAGCTGAATTCGGTTCGGAGTGGCAGGTGAATCTAACCTTGGCATTTATGTTTGCAGAAGACCGTAGCTAATCTATCGTCACCTTTATAGCCCATCGCTTCAAAGAGGCGATGGGCTGTTTTTACTAATGGCTCGCAACACTTTTCCAAGCGGCTCTCTTGCTACTTGCAATAATAACTTCAACAACCTGCCAGCCTACGCCCGTAATTTGTCTAAACTCGGGAACATTCAGAATAAATCGAGCCCCACCATTCTGAATTAGAAAGTACTTCATTATTTTCCTCTTTGTGCTTTGTGCTTTGTGCTAGGTAAGTGAATAGCCGAGCCAACAACGTATTGGTTTGCTCAAGCTTTGTGGTAGATGCTAGGGCTGAACGCGTTTCGTACCAACTGAGGTTGTATTGGTCATTCGAATAGATAATTGAGTGAGTACGATGAGACTGACATAAGCTTAAAAATAGTTTTCCGCAAGCCTTATCTCCATCGTAGGCACTGTATCCATTTTGAAATCCGTTAGAACATGCAAGATTCACCAATAAGTGAAACATCTGACTAGTTCAAAAACTGAGCAGTTCATTGCTAAAATTACCTTTCCCTTTAAATGACCAAAGAACTTCTGATTGAGCTTTGCCGAGCGGCGCTCGCGAGTGATTCACTATGTCAATTTCTAAAGGGTAGGATGGAGCAGTGGCAGCAAACGGATTTGGTACCTAAAAATTAAATTAAGTATCAGAGACGAAAATGAACGATTTGACCGACATCTGGGGTTATATAGTAAGTCACCCGACAGAAGCAATTGAGGTATATGCAATGTCCTGTTTGGCTATATATACGCTATATCTACAATTCGTAAATAAAGGACAGCATTATTAATGCTTTTCAAGGCAGTTACTTTGTTCTGTTCATAGTAAGTGTACACGTTTGGGGCTCCCCTCGATGTAATCAAGGGGAGCTGTGAAGGAACTTATAACTCAATTTACTTAGCTGTTTTCTTCACCATCAAGCGATACATGACAGGAACAAAATAGAACGATAATAGTGTTGTCAGTACTGTACCACCGGCAATGGCGACTGCAAAAGGTGGCCAAAAGCCACCACCTGCAATGATTAAAGGCATGAAGCCACCCACAGTGGTAATGGTGGTGGAGGTAATGTGACGGGTACACGACATGACTGCATCAACAGAAGCGTCGATATCACCAATGGCGGCTTTTTCATCCATTCTCAGCTCGGCTAGTATGACGATCGCGGCATTAATCGCGAGCCCCATAATACCCAACATGGCAATGATTACGGTAAAGCCAAACGGATAGTTAAAGATCCACACAGACAACAGACCCAAACCGCCTGCCAGGCCAGCCACCATGAAAATGATCGAGCTTAGTCTAAATGAGTTGAACGACATCACCACAACTAAGATCATCAAAACAACCACGACAGAGATATTCGAGATGAGCAACGCCACCGAGCGATCGCGCTCAGCGGATTCACCACCAAAATCAATGTGGTAGCCAGAGGGTAAGGAATAAGATTCCAGTCTTTGTTGAAACTCGTTTAACACTGTTTGCGGTAGCACACCTGCTTGAATATAACCTTCGATAGTATTAACCCGTTCACCGTTGCGGCGTGTGATGGCACCACGACTGGTCGTCAGCTCAAGCTCGGCTAACGTTGATACGTTGACACCTGTGGTATAGACCTCAGAAGCAATGGGCAGTCTTAAGTTACCAAGGTGAGATAAATTTTCACGCTCTTCATTGGCGACTCGAACACGTATTGGGATCGACTCGCTGCCTTCCGTCACAGAACCTGTTTCTCGTCCCACCAAGGTTGCCTGCAACATATTGGCAAATTGATTGAGTGAAATGCCATTTAACTTGGCTGTGTCTTCGTCGACTTTAAGCCACACCTTGGGCGTGCCTGGTTGAAGCGTTTCTCGTGTATGCGTGACGTGTGGTGTATTGGCCAAAATTAGGCGAATATCTTCACCTATCGCTTTGAGTGTATTTAGGTTTTCTCCATAGACTCTAAGCTCAATAGGGGCGCGGAATGGTGGCCCTTGTTCGAGCTTTCTCACTAAGATCTGAGCGCCAGGAAGCTCGCGATTTAGCCGAGCTTGCAGCTGTGGAATTAGGGAATTGGCCTGTTGGAAGTTTTCCATTTTGACCATGGCTTGTGAAAAATACGGTGCGTTATTTTGTGTTGCTTGTAAGTTGTAATAGAAGGAAGGGAAGTTAGCACCCACTAGCCAATCAACACGCTCAACGCCCTGATAGTCGCGTATTATAGTATCGACATCCTCAGTCGTCGCTTTCGTCGCATATAGGCTAGCTTGCGGAGGCAGATACACTTGAACCTCAAACATATCTCGATCCGAAGGTGGGAAAAATTGCTCGGTTAGCTGAGACATACTCCAATAGCCCGTTACCGGAACGGCGAGAACCACGACAAGTGAAATAGCAGGATGTTTGATAGCTAACCTGACTGATTGGCTAAATCCGCGAGTAAGCGCTGGAATACGTAGGCCGCTGTTATACCAATGGTTGCCAGAGGTATGGCTTGGTAGCAGCATAGTTGCAAAACCCGCAATCACGGTATGTGACAGAATATAAGAGCCTACCAATGAGAATGAGACGGTAATGGCAATTGCGCCCACAAATTCCCCCGTTGCCCCCGGCATTAAGAAGATAGGGGCAAATGCCAAAATGGTGGTCAGTGTTGAGCCAAGGAGTGGCACCCATAAGTGGGAGATAGCGTTGATGGTTGCTTCCAGCCTTGCTTGACCTTTGAGTCGATAACTCTGAATTGTATCAACCATAACTACGGCGTTATCGACCATGATTCCCAGCGCGACAATGAGTCCGGTTACCGACATTTGGTTAATAGGAATGCCCGTCATCTTCATCAATGACAAGGTGATCATACAGGTTAGCGGCAGGGCAATCGCAACAAGTATGGCTGCGCGTACACCAAGAGTGACAAACAGTACGATGAGGATAAGAGAAAAACCAATCAGTAGGCTTTTGCCCAAATCGACCAAACGCGTTGTGGTGTAACCTTGTTGATCAAATAACAAAGTGACCTTAATGTTACTAGGAAGGTCACGTTCGAACTGATTGATGACCGTTTTTGCTCTTGCAGTCCATTGATCAACTCTGAGTTCGGGCTCCATTCGAGCAGCAATAACCACACCAGGATGGCCGTCGATGATAGCGAGTTCACTTTCTGGTGTTTTTTGGCTGCGAGTGACGGTTGCAACATCTTCCACGCGGATGATATGGCCGTTCTTAGCGACGAGAAGAGGCACCTGTTTGATTCGCTCAATCGAGTCTAGCTCAGACTCAATTTCTAAGCCGAACCGCGAAAACTGATTCACCAGTTGCCCTGCTGAGTTTTTTGCATCGGCACCACGCAGGCTATCACCTATCTGGATACTGGATGCCCCAAACGCTGCAGCATCTGCGGTTCGCAGGTTGATTTGGATCTCTTCTTGGGGCATGGCGTATTCGTCAACAAACTCGGTACCAGATAAGGTGCGTAGCCTTTTCGCGAGCTCCTTGCCATAACGGCCTAGTGTTAAAATGTCTGGTTCGCCCGCACCATCCCAAGTCAGTGATGTGATGACAGTAAATGCGTAGGTATGATCGCTATCGAGGTCTGGTGGTGCTGTCCCAGCAGGAAGTAACGGTTCAACATCGGAAAGTTTGTCTCTGGCTTTTGACCAGATTGGCTCTGGTTCTGTCACTTCATCTTTGAGTTCAATGGTGATAATAGAGACGCCGGGACGTGAACTTGATGTGAGCAGTTTAACTTCGCTAAGCTCGCGTAATTTGTTTTCTACGACTTCAGTGACCAATGTTTCTACGCGATCGGCGCTCGCACCAGGAAAGCTGGTGGTGACGTTGGCAAAGCGATTACTAATGATGGGGTCTTCTGCTCTTGGCAACGAAGTAAACGCCGCTAGGCCGCTGACGATGAGAAGAGTGGTAATCAGCAGTAATAAACGAGTATTGGTGATAGCATCAATAAGCTTCATCGTGATCCTTATTGCTGCGTAACTTGAACAGGTTGACCTGGCACTACACGATGCAAGCCGCTGGCGATAATGGCTTCGCCATCCTCTAACGCCCCGGATACAAAGGCGCGTTGACCATCGGCATAAAGTACATTGACGCTGCGTCTTTCGACTTGATTGTTTTCTCCTACCACGTACACGTTCCAGACGCCACGGAGTCCATCGATAAGCGCAGTTAGGGGAACCCAGTAGCCGCTGTCTTGCACTGTTTCATCGAAGGAAAGGTAGGCCAATTGACCTTCCAACAGATCTGGGCTCTCTGGTAGTAGATATCTAAGTCCGACACTTCGTGATTGAGTGTCGACCATCGCCCCCGGATTGAGCAGTTTGGCTGCATAGTTGTTGTTATCGACTCGGATAATAGGGGTAGTGAGAGCAGTAACCCGCTTTAGTTGCTGAGCAGGGATGCCGATGAATGCCTCTTTCCCTTCTGTCGCAAGCAGAACAAACGTCGGGGTACCTACATTGACAACGTCACCTAATGAGACGTGACGCTCAGCGATTCGTCCGGTGTACGGAGCCAGAATAGTCGATTTATCGATGCGCAGCTTATTGGCACGAATTGCCGCCTCTAAACGGACGAGATTCGCTTGCAAAACACCTTTTTCGCTGGTGAGCGCATCGATTTCGGCATCAGCACTAAATCCTTTGGACTTTAACGATTGCTGGCGTTTGAGGTTGGCATTGACGAGCTTTAATTGCGCACGCACCTCTTTGTCTTGGGCGTTAAGTTGGCTTAGTTCCGTTTTCAAAAGATCGGTATTAAGTTGAACTAACGCTGTGCCTTTTGCGATGCTATCACCGACATCGACCAAAATGGTCTCAATTTTTCCTGCTAGTTCAAAGCCAAGTTTGGCTTGCTGTCCTGCTTTGACCGTGCCTACGTATTCGCGCTTCACTTGATACGACGGCGAGAGCTCTACATGAGTCGTGGAGACCGTTAATGGCTCCACAGTGATAATGTTCGTTTCATTTTGTTCACTACAGCCAAAAACTAGAGCTATAGCAGTTAACGTTGATGCTTTAATTAGTATTTTGGAGATACGCATCATTAGTCCCTATACAACCAACTGCAATGTATAGGTTAATCAATGAGTTTCGCTGCTGTCCACCTTGGTGCTGTTAATGAAAGGTAAAACACAAAGAAGATGGTCGGGGTGTGAGGTTGATCGGAAAATGAGCGAGTGTTTATACTACGCCGCTCACTTTTAATGCTGTTTACTGCGCTCAAAAATATCGGTTAGAGAGTGAGTAAACCAGTTCATCATTTCGTTATTGGCGTGTCGAGAATGAAAGTATCCATTTGCGGGGTAGTGCGCTTCAGGAACGTGCATGTCGGGTTCTAGCATCACCAAATCAGGGTAGTCTTGAATAGGAAAACTGTCGTTTATGCCCATAAACATGTCTGAGTGACGCAGTACATCCATGAGTACTAATGGAAATTCAGAAGCAAATCCTACCTCAAGTTCAAAACCCAGGCGTTTAAACGCATCGACAGTCGGACTGGTTAGTTTGCTGTAGTTGCTAACTAAAAGGCGAGCAAGCGGGTAGGGGGCGAGACTTTCTGCCGTAATGGGCTGATTCATTATGGGATGACCACGTCTGACTAAGACCTTTGCAGTAAGCTGCGCCAGTTCTTGCTCAACCAAAAAAGGCAAGCTTTCTGTGATTGGTGCGTTCACGCCAAGTAGAATGTCTCCTTTTTCTATTCCCTCAATTGTGTGATCGTTCCAAGAGGTTACGTGTACCTTTAAGTTAGGCGCAGTCCTAGAAAAGTTGCGATAAATCTCTCCAGAGACTGAGAACACGAGTTGGGATGACAACGCGATAGTAATTTCTCCATCAAGTTCAGCAGGATCGAACTGACTGCTAGCATTGACCACGCTTTCAAGCTGATGAAGCAGTGGCAGAAGATCACGGGCAAGTTGCTCGGAAAACGTGGTTGGTTCAAGTCCGGTTTTCACTTTGACGAACAGTAAGTCATCAAATTGATGTCGAAGCTTTTGCAAAGATTGGCTAACGGCGGGCTGCGATACAAACAAACGCTCAGCGGCTTTGCGCATGTTCTTTTCTTCTAGTAGAACTTTAAACACTCGAAGTAAATTGAGGTCGAGATTGTTGAATCGATTTTTAGCCAAGGTGCTCACTCTTGTTTGTAACATCATCGCAAACCTTAACATAGTGCGTTTGAGGAATGTCATAGAGCCAACAGATTGACTGTTGGCTCTGGAACAAAACAGTAACTAAGTATGAAAGTGCTAGCGGCGATGATGAGTGTCTTTTTCATGTTAATGTGCTCTTGTTGTGTATAAACCACAGCGTTCTAGCCGTATTAATCTCTCCTTGTTGGATGGGCTGCATTGTAGAAACTTGTTGTATTTCCGACTAATCACCTTTGTTTACAAGTCTCATTAGCATTACTTATCACGAAGCCAGCCTTTATTATTCACGCTCAACTAGTGAGGGGTATCCTGAAAAATCCTCACTGTTATCTATAAAGTTCGCTTGATAACTTGGAGTTAAGGACACCAAAGGATTGGAACACGTTATGGAACTATGGATAAAATTGGAGTATCTGGCGCTACAGATTTGGGCGATATTTTTGATAAAAGCGCTGCTATTTGGGTGAGCTATTTGGGGCAGCGCAGATAGTGATTTGCTGATGGTGCTTTATTGATACGGTATTTGATCTAATTACCAGACTACAGATGTCGCTCCCGTTGCTGGTAAGGTGAAAGCCCGTGCCAAGCTGTATGGGCGCGGATAAATGAATTACTTTCCTGAAAGCCTAGTAAGAAAGCGATCTCACTGATTGGTAGTTGCGACTTGGTAAGGTAATCATGAGCCAAACTTTGCCTAACTTCTTGCAGTAGTTCTTGATAGCTTTGTTCTTGTTCCGAGAGTTTTCGCTGTAAGGTACGCTTACTCATCGCGAGTTGGCTGCTGACATAGTCGATGCTGCTTTGTCCTTGTGGTAGTGCATCGATGAGTACCCGTGTCACTTGTGCTGCTATACCAACGTTCTCGGTGCTAGACGTACTTAGTACGTGCCCTAGCTGCTTTTGCAATTCTCCCTCAAAACAGTTCAGCATGGTTTGGTTACGTGTGAGAAAAGGCAGATTTGCGTCTGCCGCTGCAAATCTCACTTTAGTCTCCAAACCCACAGTTAAACGACAGCCAAAATAGGCTTCATATTTCTCCGAGTGCTTAGGTAACTTTGGCAGTTCTACGTGCAGCGGTTTGATGGTTTGGCGTGTTGCTAGTCGGGCTAACTGAGTAAAAAAGACCAGTTCCGATAGGTTTAAGCACAAAGGGAGCGGCGCTTCATGCCCATAGCATCGAATGCTAAGCTCGGTAAAATCGTCTGTTTGCTCAATATCCAATATCATCGGACCAATGAGAGGTTTGTACTCTTGCAAACGCTTGGCCGCCGAATTGAGGTTAGGGGTGCAAATGGCGGCATAGATGGGGACGTCAAAAAACTCAAGGCTCATCGCATTAGCAAATTCTAGCGGCATATCTCGACCTTGCGCCGCGATATCGATACCATGCCAAAGCTTGAAATACTGTGCAGGAGACAGCTGTACCTTTTGCTGACTGAATAACCCTCTAGGCAGCCCAGCACAAGCAAGAACCTCTTCGATACTCAAACCCAAATCTTGAAACAGAAGCTTCCAGTTAGGTGGGATAACAAATTTATTGGCTCGTTTCATAGCGGTACATCTATCTCCAGATCACTCTATAGGTTTGAAGGTAATATGCGGTGGCAGTTAAGCGTTTTTCTCCATCGCTTGACGAGAAAGTTTGAGTACCATCTTGCGTGGTAAAAATGGAATAATCCAATTGAGCATAAACTTAAGGTTTGATTCATTAAAGGCAACCAAATCACCTTTCTCCATCGCTTGGTAGCCGCATTCTGCGACTGATTTCGGCGACTTCGCTTTATCGAAGATCTCAACGCCTTCAAGATTGGCTGCCTCGACAAACCCTGTAGCGACCGCGCCCGGACATAGAGCCGTGACTGTGATGTTGTTATCTTTAACCTCTTCTGCAATCGCTTGACTAAAGGAAGTCACATAGGCCTTTGTTGCGTAGTAAACCGCCTGCAATGGTCCGGGCATAAATGATGCGGTAGAAGAAACGTTTAAAATACGTCCTTGGTTACGCTCAACCATGCCTTTCAAGTAAAAGTGAGTAAGATCAGTTAGCGTTAGCATGTTAACTTGCATCATAGCTTGCTCATCTACAAGCTCACGCTCATGGAATAATCCATGACCACCAAAACCAGCGTTATTGATTAACGTGCCGATTTCAAGGCCTTGCGCTTCTGTTTGCTCAAAGATTTTCGACGCTGAGCCGGGCACCGAGAGATCGGCTGGCAGCACCGTTACTTTGATTTGGTATTGGCCTTCTAGTTCTTGTTTTAGCGAATCCAATTTGTCGACTGAACGCGCTACCAGCACCAAGTCGCCACCTTTCTGTGCGTGAATTTTTGCAAACTCCAATCCTATACCACTTGATGCGCCAGTAATAAGTGCTGTATTTGCCATGATGCTGATCTCCGAGTGATGTTGTAGGTGCGAGTTGTTATTTTATGGAATGATTATAGGCAATCAAATGGCGCTATGAGATATCTGATCGTGCCAAAGTTAATTCCGATCACGCCAATATGATAAAGTGAGGGTAAGGATAGACTAACTCTCTAATATCACTTGAAATATTGGCTGTAGCTTTGCAATATACCTAATCAGAAAGTTAAGAAAACGCGCTCATTCCCGCCTAGTTGGCATCAAATGTTGTGGTAATGAATATGATTGAAACAGAAAGATTAATACTTCGGCCCACAATACAAGATGATCTACAGCTCTATCGAGCGCTATTTCAAGATCCGCATATCGTCAAATACTTACCCGGTGGTGAGCCTTATTCGTCAGATTATATTGCGAACTACGTAGCTGAAAAATTGGCGCATTGGGAAAAGGGTTTTGGCACGTTTACAGTTACACTGAAAGAGCAACCCCATGTCGAGATTGGTTATGCAGGTGTAGAACAATTGTCAAATTCACCTCACCACGATGTTCGTTACGGACTACTTCCCGAGTATCAAGGCACAGGCTACGCGTTTGAGGCAGCAAAGGCGGCCATTGACTTTGTGTTAGCCAATTATCTAGATGAAGTGTTTGGCGTTGCGGTAAAGGCCAACGCTCCGTCTCTGAAGATCTTAAAAAAAATGGGTATGGAGCTATCATCGAAGAGCTTGTACGACAGCAATGACCTCGTGACATTGAGTTTGAAGAAGCCTTTGTAGCGTAAGGAAAGTCAATGGTACAACTCGATAATGGATTGGATGAGCATGGCTACATACGTAATGTCTATTCGCCTTCACACATTCAAGCTGAATTTAAGGCCGTTGTGGATGCCGCAGTTAATGAGCTGACAACTAAATTTCCTAATCAAATAGATGGGATTTATCTGTACGGAAGTATTGGTCGCGGCAACGCAGTGCTCGGCAAGTCAGATCTTGATCTCTCCATTGTTCTTAAACTCCCTCAAAGCGATACGCAGCGTCAGACTTTTAAGGTGATGGTTCGTGACTTTCCCAGGTGCAACGCACAGGTAAGTAAAATTGATCTGGATATAGGTCATGTGAATGAGGTATTACAAGTAGATGAGTATTACCGTTGGCAGTTTTGGCTTAAGCACTGTTGCTGTTGTGTTTGGGGCAATGATTTGTCGAAACAATTTGAATCGCAGAAGCCAAGTCATAATATCGCAATGGCGCTCAATGGTGACCTAATTGAATTCATCGAAAAAATGATACCCAAACTGTCGAGTGGCACAGAGCATGGCATTGAAAAAGTGATCGGAAAGAAGTTACTACGAACTGCTTATTACTTTGTCGCGGAACGTGACCTTAGTTGGTACTCAAATTTGGAGCAATGTCTTGAGACCTGTATTCGGCATTATCCTAATCATGTTGAGGAGTTTGGAAGAATCTATGATGTGGCGACTGGTAATCCAATACCACCTAACGATGCGCTCCACCTTTTTGAGTGGCTTAGCGAGTTTTTAAACCACAAATGGATGCCATGATTCACCTTAGTTTTGATGCTAGTTTACCGCCGACTAAAGGAGCCCATATGAATAAAGCCCAACTTCTCAGCCAACTATATTTGAGAGAATCAAGCATTAAAAAGTTAGCACTACCAACTCAAGAGATACTAGATTCTGTGGACCCTATTATGTTTCAGGAATGGCAAAACAGTAAACGGGAGCTTGTACCTCTTGATGTAGCAGACACTCACTGGATAAAAACATGCACGAAAGGATATATCACCGAAGTGGTGTTTCAGGGTGATGGTACCTTAAATGAGTATCGATTGTTCGATCGTTTTGAAACTCGGGGGACGTGGTTCTTGGCTGACGGCATCCTACATGTGAAAATCGTTAAAGGGAATAATCGCTATTCCTTTGGCGTAGTGGGTAATGCCGATGTCAATATTCACTCTGCGATTGAGCATAAGAACGATGAGTTGCACGCTTATCTTAAACTGGCGCAAATTAAGCCACACTGATCAACGAAAATGGTGCTCCGCTGGAAGCATGATAACCAAAAGAAAGGTAACTAAATCACCATTCACTGAAATACTAGAGGTATCATGACAAGTTTTTTGATGATTATAGTGTTGTTCATTTTAGCTTTGTTCTTGTTTAACTTTTGGGGGACTCGTCTTCGTGACTCAGGTATGAAGCCGATAGATTCAAACTTATTGAAAAACAGCCAACAAAAGATAGCCATCACGAGAGATGGACGGAGTGTCGCTTATTGTGTTTACGGCAGCCAAGACCTTACGGCACCAGTGGTAATCAATATGCACGGCTCTGGACTTGAAGCGGGTTTCGAGCGCCAAACCTATCAGAAAATCAGTTCTTCTTTGGGTTGTAGAGGTATCGCCATTAGCTTACCTGGCTGTGGGTTTTCTGATGAAAAGCCGGGTAGAAGAGTGGTGGACTGGCCAAAGGAAGACTTGGAGGCGGTGTTAAATGCAGAAGGGGTTGAGGCGTTCCACATTACGGGGCATTCTCAGGGCACGCCTCACGCTATGGCGGCTGCCCTCCATTTTGGAGATCGCTGTATTGGCTTAGGGCTAAATGCACCGCTGTTACCAACGGCTTTGTGTGAGGAACTCGGAACCGGAGCAACCATTGGTACCGGAGGGACACCAACCTCAAAACAGTTAAGGCAGTATTACATGGGGTGGTATTTTGCCGTGTTTCGCTTAGTGTTTGATGTGTTACCGCCGAGCTTAGCGAGTACTCCAATCAGGAAAGGTTTCCCGAAGGTCAAAGCAGACAAGGAGTTAGTATCGCGATTCGAAGAAGCTATGAGGCGTTCTGTTGTACGTGGTACGTCTGGCGCAACTTGGGAATCAGCTCAAGATACATGCTTTGATTGGGGCTTTGACGTAAAGCTATTAGCCAACGCTAATGCCCATGTTTGGCACTCTGATGATGATTCCGCGATACCTTCAGAGCAAGGAAAATGGTTAGCAGAGCACTTAAAAGCGAGCTACAAGCACAAATCCGAAGGCTATGGTCACATGACTTATTGTGCTGGGAAATACCAAGAGCCCGAGCATTCAATGATAGCTGCACTTTTGAATGGCGCTATCAAAGGAAGTCAATCGTAATCGATTCACCCGCTTGAATAGACAACCCGGAGAATGTTGATTCACCGGGTTTTGCTGCTGGGTCGATGAGACTATCAGTGATATAGCTAAGATTTGGTGGCAACATGCGCGATAGAAAATCCCAAATCCGCAATGCTGTGTTATCCGGTGAACTAAAGGCTACTATGTTGGCTTACATGAGTTTCAGCCCCATCCTGAGATAACGATGCTTAGTATTCGTAACTTGGAAACCAAGTCTAAGTCCTATTTGATTTATCTTAAGGAGTTAGAGACGCTGCCTATTATTAAGATATTGAAGCGGTTTGTGAGTGAGGGTTGAGCGAAAGATGCTGATTCTGTGTTAAAAATGGCGATCGCCTAAGCAGATTTATTGAACGGTGCTTTCTGGGGAGAAAAAGCTCTGATACAAATTGAGCCTGCATTTGAATACGGTAATAAAAGGCGATTCATGAGATGGAGACATTGTTAACGTGGCGCTTTGTAAAAAAGAGGAGTTATGACCCAAATCTATTTCGTATGTGGCTTTATTGGCTCCGGTAAGACAACGTACTCTAAAGCATTGGCCGCTAAACACGCTGCGTTTCGGTTTTCTATTGATGAGTGGATGATCCCTCTTTATGGCGAGCATATGGAGCGGGAGCTCTTTGATCGTCGTTTGGCAACGCTTCAAGGGTTATTTAAAGACTCTGCCTTACAGCTTTTTTCGCTCGGTGTGCCGGTTGTATTTGATTTTGGTTTTTGGACGAAAGTGGATAGGCTTGCTTTTACTGACTGGGCATCGAGTGTAGGTGCGAGCAGTGAAATTCATTATTTGGATGTGGGATTTGACGTTTGTAAGCAGAGAGCATTCTCCCGTAACTCAGAACTCAATGGCCGATCTTATGAAATGACACCAGAGATGCTGGAGTTGTTTTGGTCTTGGTTTGAGACACCGACATCAGATGAGAATGTGGTGTGGATTCAGTCAGCGGGCTAACTATTGCTGCGCGCATTGACGGAGAAACGAAAAGGACGAAAGGTGTCGCACCTTTCGCCCTTTGTAATACTAAGGCCAATTAAACACCTAAGATGCCTTTTATTGCCATCGTTGCGTAGCTACCAGTCGGCAATGTGAACTGCAACTCACAGCTCTCTGAGTCGAGCGGCTTGGATTTAAAATGACAATAAATAAAGCAGTCCCTGGTTGCAGACAGTTTCTTAATTTCACCATCGATTGCGCGCCATTTGTCTATGGCTAATTTATTCGGAAGCTTATGCGCCGCGAACTCATCTTGGTTTGGAGCAAAATAACTGTTGTCCGCGATACGGATAGAGGCGCTAGCGAAGCCTTCTGCTTGTATGAGTTCACTGAGCTTCTTATTCCATATGTGCGAGCCATGAGAACATAGCCAAAAAGCCCTTTCGCGCATAGGTATTAAAGATTCTAGGTTTTCTACAGATACCTCTCTATTAGCTAGGACGCCCGATTCACGTGCGAATTCTAGGCACTTGTCGAGGTTACCTTCTAGGTAGTGTTGTCCGATCAGATGTGTCAGCGCAGGTTGATTGGGTAAGCCGAAACGTTGGCTGTCATAGTAATTGGGGACTCTAAGCTGAGTTTCATTAATGCTTGTAAGGGCATTTTGAGCCTCTTCGTCAAGTCCTCTTAATACGATCTTAAATGCGTTTCCAAGATTAGAACCAACAGTGATTTTATTGTTGGAGAAACCGATTTGATATAACTCAAGCCAAAAGTTACTGTCTTTATCATTAAATTTACTAGCGACTTTATGACTTTCAATTGTGAGGTATTGCTGCGTGACTCCTTCCTCATCTTTTAAACCCGCTACGCCAATTTGACCTTCCTCTAGGTTAAATTCTTGGCTAATTATATCTATAGCGTTAAATGTTGAGATACCACTCTTCACTAAACAAAAAAGTCGATAGTTAGTAGGGCTATCGGCAATATCTAAGTTAATGACTTCGCATACCCTAAAGTCTTCATTTTTTTGTTTTATTCTATACTTCATCCATTTCTCCTTGCGATTACGCTTCATTTGGTTGAAAGTTAGTTGTTCATTACATTCCGTATCGAAATGGTTTACCGATACTTACCATGTCGCGGTGTACGGGGGCTAAAGCATTGGCATAGGCTGCGAGTAACTTGAGTGTATATTCGCTTCGAGCATGTTGCTTTTGGTCTGTACATTGGTGATCGGCAGTCAACATTTGTTCGCAGTTTCTAAAGATAAGATGGTCTGGTAAAAAACAGACGTGATTGTTTTTATTACCAGTCATACGCAGTTCGCTAATAGGGTATACGCCATTGATGCCAGCAGAGACGCTTACCAGCAACGCCGCTTTGTGTGCCAACTCGTCGTCGGTAGTCAGCATCAAAAAATTCTTTAGTGAGGGCGTTGCCATACCATGCCACTCTGGCGTGATAAAAATAAAGGCATCAGATTGCTTGAGCTGCTGTTTAATGGGTTGCAATGGTGCCCATTCCTCGCTGTCTTGCCACACGCCTTCATTCCAAAGTGGTAAAGCTAAATGATGCAAGTCGAGAACATTGACCTGTTCAAAGTGTTCGCCAGCGAGTGTTGCCAGATAATTAGCCACATTGATACTTTGTGAGTTTGTTCTTTGGCTACCGGCAACGATTGCGATGTTCATTCAAAATTCCTTTTTGGGGTTTAAAATTTACTCTAAGGGAAGTGTTCTTTAATATTATGACTGTCGTCAATGCCGTTGCCCTTGAAATGGCGATTGCGTCGAAGAGTTATAATAATTCTGTTCTTGTTTTAGAATGTTTAAATCTAATTAGAGGTGTTCCCGTATTTTAATTAAATTACCAATCTCGGTGGTATGCTTATATGTCGTTATCTGGTGAGGTTTTAAATGTGTGATCTTTATCGAGGTATTTTGTGTGAGTAGTTTTAGTTCTATTACTTAATTCAAAGTAAAGGAGTGACCTTTAAGCTATATTGGTATTTTTGTCATTAAATGTTTGTGTTTGATTAGTATTTTAATGATTGTTATCTCCTTCTCACATGTTTCTAGGTTCGAACTGTTCACTCTACAAAGAACCCGAGGTAAGCAACTATGAGCTTTTGGTTTGGTAAAGATGCGACCGCGCAAGGCGTGGCGAAGCAACGCTTAATCGAGACACTGGCACCACCGAGTAAGAGGGTCATTAGCGATCCGTACGCAAAACGATTCGTGTTAGGTGCGAGTCTCATCAAGCTGATGGGTCATCGGCTATCTGTTTTGATCACCGAGAAGTTTGCCCCTGGATTCCATCAGCACCTTATTGCGAGAACTCGATTTTTTGATGATTGTATTCAAGAGGCGGTGGAAAATGGGGTCGACCAATACGTGATTTTGGGTGCAGGTTATGACTTAAGGGCGCATCGCCTTGACCTGCCTTCCAGCCTCAGGGTTTTCGAAGTCGATCAAGCTGAAGTGCAAAAGAGAAAGCGTAAAAAACTACCCCAACACTTATTTAACTCAGAGAATGTGAGTTACGTTAGTGTGGATTTTAATCACCAATCTCTCGTTGAGCGATTATTGGCATCCGGCTTTGATCCAAATAAACCAACTATCTTCACCTTAGAAGGTGTTTCTCAGTACATTACTAAACCTGCGTTAGCCACTACCATTGAAGCATTGGCCGCTCTCACACATCGTACAGATGCAACTTTCTTGATGTCTTACGTTGACGAACGCCTTAACAGCGATCCTAAAGCTTGCTTTGGAGATGGCTATCCCCATGTAGTTAAACGTGTGAACACGATTAAAGACTTATCAGATAGATTTGGGGAGCCGTGGGTGTCTTTCTATCGCAGTGATGAGATAGAGCAAATGTTGTCTGGCTACGGCTTCAAAGTGGCAGAAAATAAGACTCTGGAGGATCTAAATGGGCGCTACTTCGAACCAATTGGTCGAAAAGTGCCTGAGCAGCACGTAATGAAGTTGGAGCACTTTGTTGTGGCGAGAGCCTAACGACCGCTCGACACCACAGTGTTGTTTAGTTTTTGTCTATCAAGGAATATTGGATGCGAAAAGCTCACGGTTAAACCGTGAGCTTTTTATTTTTCTTAGCTTGCTTATCTTACGGACGTTCACCCGCTAAAACGCGTTTCTCAATATCGGCGATCACACCTGGAAGGTCGGCAATCGTATCAACTAGATAGTGAGGTGAAGCTTTACCAAGCTTGATGCGTGCACGTTCGCGAGCTGCTGTTAGAGTTGCTTCATCAGCGGCTTGGTATTGGTCAAATGTAAGGCCAGCCTCGTTGCCAGAAAGCAGTAGACCCACAGTCCACATGCCTGCATTGTGACCTTCTTCGATACCGGGTGCTGCGTCATCCACTTTTACGCAAGCACCGACGCTAGTCGCGCCCAGTTCGATAGCGTTTTTCAGTGCCATAAATGCAGCAGGGCGGCCGCCTTGAGGTAGGTCATCAGTAGCGACGACATAGTCTGGTTTATAGCCGTAATCTGCCGCCACTGGAATGAGAACATCCATTACTTGACGTGGGTAGCCAGAACATGAGCCGATCTTGATGCCTTTGTGTTTAAGGTCGTTCACAACGTCAACCGCGTTAAGGATTGGCTCAGCGTGATCCGCTACTTTGGCTTTTTGTAGAGGCATGAATGCGGCGTAGATGGCGTCAACATCGCTGTCTTGCATTTCTTGACCAAACTTGGCTGTCCAACGTTCTTTTACTGCAGGGATTTGGCCAACGGCTTTAATGTGATCCCATTTACCAATACCCATTGGCTCGCGAGCTTCGTCTAGAGAAATCTCGAAATCAAAGCCTT
Source organism: Vibrio sp. DNB22_10_4 (assembly GCF_052879755.1). Classification (NCBI taxonomy): domain Bacteria; kingdom Pseudomonadati; phylum Pseudomonadota; class Gammaproteobacteria; order Vibrionales; family Vibrionaceae; genus Vibrio; species Vibrio sp. DNB22_10_4. The sequence goes on from NZ_JBNNXW010000001.1 coordinate 654,386, forward strand.
GTTTAAATGCTTCGACAAAAATGCTGGTCGGGGCAAACGAACCAAAGTCAACAATAGTGCCAGCCCAGTCAAAGATAACGGCTTGAATCGGTGATGAGTGAGACATGATGTCATTCCTTAAAAGTTAATTTCTTACGTTTGATACGTGAGCAATAGCTTGCTCGAAAATGTCGAGCGCTTTGGTTAGCTCGTCACGGGTAATAATCAGCGGAGGGCTAAGCTGAATGACGTTGCCTTGCGACACCTTAAAGCTCAGACCTTGATTTAAACATTGATAGAGAACTTGCTCGGCTTCATCGTAGGCTCTGTCTTTTGTGATGTGGTTTTTTACTAGTTCCACACCCCACAGAAGACCAATGCCACGTACATCGCCAATAATTGGGTATTGCTGCTTCATTTGAAGTAGGCGTGCTTTGACAAACTCGCTGTCATTACGTGTCTTCTCTAGGAGCTGTTCCTGCTCAATCGCTTCCATGGTGGCAAGTGCCGCCGCGCAGCCAAGGGCACTTTTCTCGTGCGTGTAGTGACCTAGAGAGATTTCCGCAGCCGTGTTGTATTTGTCTTTGGTTACCATCGCAGCGATTGGGACCAAACCGCCACCAAAGCCTTTGCCGATACAAAGAATGTCCGGTTCAATGTCGAATGCCTGATAGGTAAACCATTCACCACTGCGCCCCATGCCATTCGGAATATCGTCAATAATGAGTAGGACATTGTGTTTGTCGCAAATCTCACGGATGCGTTTCCAGTACGCTTTACTTGGTACTTGCACATCGGTATTGCGAACGCCTTCTGCGATAAACGCGCCGATACCGCCTTCTTTTTCAATCACGTATTCGAGATAGTCAGCGTAGTGAACATCACTCCCGTCTTGTGAAGGGAACGCACCGCGATAAGACACCGCTGGTGGGATGCGCTCAACACCTGCCATGAGCGGGCCCATGCCTTCACGAAAACACGCTTCACCACCGACTGAAATCGCATCCAATGATGCCCCATGAAATGAGTCCCACAGTGACACGACTTTGTAGTTGCCTGTGATATAACGAGCCAGTTTGAGCGCCATTCCAACTACAGATGTGCCGCCAGGCGCAAATAACACTCGGTTGAGATCGCCGCCGCAGACTTGGGTTAGCTTTTCAGCACATTTAACCGCTGTTTCGTTGGTAAAACGGCGCGGCGAAAAGGGCAGTGAATGCATCTGCTCCGTTACACGTTTGATGACATGCGGGTGCGCATAACCAAGCTGATGTACGTTGTTACCATGAAAGTCCATGTAGCGCTTTCCGCGTGTGTCTTGGATATAAATCCCTTCTGCCGCTTCTAGTGAATCTAGGCATGGCGTTGACATAGACTGATGCAAGAAAACATCGGCGTCGCGTTTAAGCAGTGCTTGTGTCGCTTCGTCTTGTATTTGTTGATTCCACTCTTCACGTGCTGGGGTATTGTTCACATCCCCCTCGCTACGTAGGTGCGTTGCTTGGTCTGCCATTACGCCAGCTCCCAGTACATTGCGTTTTTCACCGCGCTGATTAAGCGTTCAATGTCCGATGGGTACACATCACCAATATTGCCAATGCGGAAGCAATCAGCATTAGAGACTTTGCCGGGGTAGATAACAAAACCTTGCTCTTTTAAGCGGTTATAAAAGGCTTTGAACTGGTAATCACTGTGCTCAGGTGAGTAGAACGAGGTAATGATCGGAGAATGAAGATCGTCGTTTAGTAGCGTGCGGAAGCCCAATGAACGCATACCTTCGACTAGTGTCTTTTGGTTAGTGTGATAGCGATTGAAACGCGCTTCAATACCGCCCTCTTGCTCAAGTTCTAAAAGAGCTTGATAGAAAGCACGCACGGTATGGGTTGGGGAGGTGAAGCGCCACTTGCCGTGATTCACTTCCATGCAGTGCCATTGATCATAGAGATCGAGACTGAGTGAACGCGCTTGGCCTTGGCATTTTTCTAGCTCTGATTGCTTAGCAACCACAAACCCAAAGCCAGGAACACCCTGAATACATTTGTTGGCAGAGCTGATCATAAAGTCGATACCGAGCTCACCAATATCCATTGGGATGCCACCAAAACTCGACATCGCATCAAGGATCACAGTTTTGTCATGTTGCTTTGCTAGTTTGATGACCGCTTCAATAGGGTTCAGCATGCCGGTTGTTGTTTCGCAGTGAACAATTGCAACATGCGTAATGGCACTGTCTTGTTCTAGGATGCTAGCAATCTCATCTAGATTCGGTCTGCTGACTTCGCCTGGTGCAATGATACGGGTTTCGATGTTTAGGTAGTCAGCAATCTGCGCAATACGGGCGCCGTAGGCACCATTGTCGACAACAAGCAGTTTGCCGTTTGTAGTGACAGTGCTACCAATTGTCGCCTCGACTGACGCGGTGCCGCTGCCTTGCATTAGGACGCTGGTGTAGCCCGCTTGTTTTGTGGCAAGTTGAGTCAGTTTAGCGCGAATGACCTCGACAATCTCTTTGTTGTAGTCGTCATCCCATGTACACCAGTCTTTTAACATCGCTTCGCGCACAGTTTCAGTCGTCGATAGCGGACCCGGAGTTAATAGCAAGTATTCGTTTTTCATCTTGATTCTCAATTTGGACTATACCAATAAGTTGTATTTACTCTAGCAACCGAAATTACGCGTCGTAAAGCGTCAAAACCAATTTTCATAAAAGTTTCACACGCCGTCAAAGGCACCTGATTCGATCGTTAATTCGAAGTCTTTTTAGTAAAACTGCCACTTTTTGTTCATTTAATCGTCATAAATCGAAACTAAGGTGACTTACATCAACTGGTACAGACCAAATCTAAATGGAGACGACAATGAAAAACCGTTTGATGAAGGGAACACTGGCTACACTGGTTTCTCTATTAGCCACTAACGCACTAGCAGCAACAGAAGTCACTGTGTACACCGCTTTCGAAACGGACATTCTTGCGAAATACAAGAATGCATTTGAGAAAGAGAACCCAGACGTGAAAATCAAATGGGTGCGCGACTCAACGGGTATCATGACAGCGAAGCTTTTGGCGGAGAAAAATAACCCACGTGCTGAAGTGGTTTGGGGTTTGGCTGGCTCTTCCATGGCATTGCTAAAAGAAGAGGGTGTGCTTAAGCCATACGTGCCGAAGGGACTTGAAGACCTGAAGCCGAACTTGAATGATCCTCAGTCAAACCAAGCATGGTTTGGTAATGATGCTTTCTTTAACGCTATCTGTTTTAACGAAGCGGTAGCTAAGCAGCTTAACCTTCCAAAACCACAATCTTGGGAAGATTTGACCAAGCCTGTATATCAAGGCCACATCGCGATGCCAAACCCAGCGTCTTCGGGTACAGGTTACATGCAAGTTTCCGCTTGGCTACAAAACATGGGCGAAGATCAAGCTTGGAACTACATGAAAAACCTAGATAAAAACATCGCTCATTACACGCACTCAGGCTCTAAGCCTTGTGTCCAAGCGGGAATGGGTGAAGTCGCTATCGGTATTTCTATGGCAGTTCGCGGTGCTAAGCTGATTAATCAAGGCGCGCCTCTCGCAGTGATCACGCCAAAAGGGATTGGCTGGGAGTCAGAGGCCGTTGGCTTGGTAAAAGAATCGGATGCTGCAAAGCGCGTCGTAGATTGGTCTGTGTCTAAGTCGGCAAATGAACTGTATGTTGAATCTTACCCAGTGGTTGCTCATAAAGCGGTAACAGGCAATGTTAACAACTACCCTGAAGTTCAGGGGGCAATGGCCGAGATGGACTTTGGTAAGATGGGCACGGAACGTGCTGAAGTATTGAAAACCTGGTCTCAGAAGTTTGATGCTAAGTCTGAACCAAAATCCTAACAGTTTCGTTCGGCTGAATGGACTTGTTTGAAAAGCTTTGTGTGGGGCGATCTTAGGATCGCCCCTTTGTCGTTATACGTAAAGCCAGTCAATCACTTCAAAAAATCCTGCATTGCAACCTACCTGCTATAAAACTGTCATGCCAATGAAATAAACCAGATTTAAATTTGGTATATACCATTGGAGAGACGACGATGACAGTATCCAGCCCTTATCTAAATATCAAAAATGTGGTGAAACAGTTCGGTCAGTTCACGGCATTAAAGCAAATTTCACTCGCCATCAATAAAGGCGAGTTTGTCTGTTTTCTTGGCCCATCGGGCTGCGGAAAAACCACCTTGTTGCGTGCTATAGCCGGATTGGATCTTCCAACCTCGGGTGAAATCCACCAAGCGGATCAAGAGACCACTTTTCTGCCACCGGAAAAGCGCGACTTCGGTATTGTGTTTCAATCTTACGCGCTATTTCCAAATCTAACGGTGCAGGAAAACATTGCGGTTGGCCTTAAAAATCAAGGCATGACCAACAAAGAAGCGCTTGAAAAAGTCGAGCATTGGCTAGAGATGATTGGCTTGCCAACCTCTGGCAACAAGTACCCAAATCAACTCTCAGGCGGGCAGCAGCAGCGTGTTGCATTGGCGCGCGCACTGGCGTTGTCTCCAGGTCTGTTATTGCTGGATGAACCACTGTCTGCACTTGATGCGAAAGTGCGTACTCACCTTCGTGAAGAAATTTGTCAGATGCAGCGCAGGCTTGGCATTACCACGATTATGGTGACTCACGATCAAGAAGAAGCATTGTCTATGGCGGATCGCATCGTGGTAATGAACCACGGCGTCATTGAACAAGTAGGCACGCCGCAAGAGGTGTATGAAAAGCCTGCGACTCGCTTCGTAGCAGATTTTGTTGGCAGCATGAACTTTATTGAAGCGTCGGTTGCATCGACTACCAGTTTGCGTATTGCGGAAAGCATGTTGCCGTTGCCAACATTGGAGAATATGACGCTTGAGCAAGGCGAAATTTTCGACCTCGCAGTGCGGCCAGAGAGCCTCCGTTTTGTTGAACGAGCTTCTAATGCTATTCCAGTAAAAGTTTTGGCGAAAGAGTTTCAAGGGGCATTTTATCGCGTCGAAGTTCAGATGCAGCATGCTCCAACCTCAGCGCCTATCTATATCGATGTGCCTATTAAACGCGTGAACGAACTTGATTTACGCCGCAACGACATTCGTTATATCGAATTTGCCGAAGATGGCCTGCTTGGTTACGCCTGCAGCAAATCATCATTGGGCGCTGCAGCGTAGAGGCTGATGATGCAGATAACTTCAACATTAAATGCGAGTGAGACTATGAGACAGCGAGCGGCAACATTCACCGCACAACATGTGACGGCGAAACTGAGTAAAGACAACATGGTGCTTTTCACTCTGCTAACGGTGCTGTTTGTTGGAATGGCGTTGTTCATTCTTATGCCGCTGTGGGCTATGGTGAAAAAGAGTGTGCAAAACAGCGATGGTGAGTTCGTCGGACTCGCCAATTTTGCCAACTACTTTGCCACCGATAGCTTGTGGTTTTCACTCAGTAACACGATGACCTTAGGTCTTATCGTAACGGTAGTGGTGGGTGTGCTGGCATTTGGCTATGCGTTTGCTTTAACTCGGTCTTGCATGCCATTTAAAGGCCTATTTCATTTAATGGGCACTGCGCCTATCCTTGCGCCTTCTTTGCTACCTGCTATCAGTTTGATCTTTTTGTTTGGGAATCAGGGCATCGCGAAGGAGTTGCTTCAAGGACACTCAGTGTATGGTTTGATCGGTGTTTCCCTTGGTTTGATCTTCTGGACATTTCCCCATGCGTTGATGATTTTAACCACCTCATTGCGTACCTCGGATGCCCGTTTGTACGAAGCGGCGAGGGCACTTAAAACATCACCAATTAAAACCTTCTTCATGATCACCTTACCTGCCGCGAAATACGGTGTGATCAGCACGCTCATCATGGTGTTTACTCTGGTGGTGTGCGACTTTGGTGTGCCGAAAGTGATTGGCGGCAGTTACAGTGTCCTAGCGACGGATATTTTTAAGCAGGTCGTCGGTCAGCAAAACTTTTCTATGGGTGCGGTAACCAGTATTTTGCTGCTGTTGCCTGCGGTGCTTGCGTTTGCTGTAGACCGCTGGGTTCAGAAAAAGCAGAAGAGTATGCTTGATACGCGCTCAGTGCCTTATCAGCCATCACCGAACAAGCTTCGTGACTCACTATGCTTTATTTACTGTTTGTTGGTGTCGCTTGCTGTACTGGCGGTATTGGGGATGGCGGTGTATGGCTCGCTAGTGACTTTCTGGCCGTGGAACAAAGCTCTAACTCTAAACAACTATAATTTTGCTGAAATGAGTACGTATGGCTGGAGCCCTTACTTTAACTCGTTGAAGCTGGCGACATGGACTGCGATTATTGGTTCTGTGGTGATTTTTGTCGGCGCTTACTGCATTGAAAAAGGCCGCGCGTTCGCGCCAATTCGCCAAGCGATGCAGATGATGAGTGTGATCCCGATGGCAGTGCCAGGATTGGTTCTAGGTTTGGGTTACATTTTCTACTTTAATGATGCCAATAATCCACTCGGTGTGCTCTATGGCACTATGGCGTTTTTGGTGATTAATACCGTGGTGCACTATTACACAGTGGGGCATATGACGGCGCTAACCGCTCTTAAGCAGCTACCGACTGAGATTGAGGCTACCGCCGCATCGGTCAAATTGCCTCAATATAAGCTGTTTTTCAAAGTGTCACTGCCGTGTTGTTTGCCTGCGGTGCTGGACATTGCCATATATCTATTTATCAACGCTTTAACAACGACCTCGGCAGTAGTATTCTTGTATTCAACGAATACGATTCCAGCATCAGTGGCAGTGCTGAACATGGATGATGCTGGCCAAACAGGCAGTGCAGCAGCGATGGCGGTGATGATTATGCTTTCTGCGGCTATCGCGAAACTGCTCCACATGTTTGTTGGAAAGGTGTTTGAAGCAAAGACTCAAGCTTGGCGTAAACGCTAATATTGAAATGTAGGATCGTGACTAATGACGATTGATATAAGGATGCCTAGTGCAATACGTAAAAATTAAAGACGCTATCGTTGAGCAAATTGAGTCTGGAATGCTGTCGCCAAGGCAAAAGCTACCGGCGGAGCGAAAGCTTGCGGAGTCATTTGACACCACCCGGGTCACCTTGCGAGAAGCACTCTCATTGCTTGAAGCTGAAGGGCGGATTTATCGCGAGGATCGCCGTGGCTGGTTTATCTCGCCAGAGCCACTGCGCTACGACCCTACGCAAACGCTTAACTTTACCAATATGGCGATTGCTCAGAATAGGCAGCCTCGTACCGACCTTTTGTCGGCAAAAGGGATCTTAACGACCAAACAAGCGGCGCAACTGCTTGAGCTGCCAGCTTTTTCTGATATCTACCGAGTTGATAGAGTGCGTTATCTTGAAGAGCGCCCTGTTGTTTTTGTCACCAACTTCATTAGACCTGAGAAGTTTGCGGGCTTGCTCGACCTTGATTTGGCCGGTGCGTCACTGACCGATATCTACCGTGAAAAATACGGCGTAGTTTATGCCAAGGTGAAGTATCGCGTGACGACGACGTCACTGCTAGGCGACGTGGCTCAAGCATTAAGAGCAACATCGGGCACCCCAGCAATGATGGTAGAGCGCATCAATTACAATCAGCACGGTGAACTGATTGATTGTGATATCGAGTATTGGCGCCATGATGCTATCAGCATAGAGTCTATCGCCCAGCTCGAACGTTAGATCTTCTCGCTACTTTCTACTAAACCTACACCTTTACACCAAGCAGCATAAGTGAATGCTGCTTGGCTGTTCTACATGGATTTTGTTTTGACTCTTTACGCTGCACTTCTGGTGATTTTCTCCGCACTGCTTCACGCTGGTTGGAATATTCTTGGTAAATCCAATAGCGGATCTGGCTACTCCTTCACTTTAGGCGCTGCACTTTCTCAATGCTTACTGCTTGCTCCGTTTATGGTGTGGTGTTTTGTCCAAATAGGGTTCTCCAATGTTTCTGCTTATTTTTGGGGATTGCTTGGTTTGAGCGCTATTGGGCAGGTGATTTATTTGGTGGGGCTGCTCAACGCCTACAAGCATGGTGACATTGGTGTTATCTATCCAATTGCGCGTGCGCTGCCTGTATTGATGGTTGGCGTTGGTGCTTGGTTCATTGGTCAGTCGCTCGGGGTCAGTGCTTGGGTAGGGTTCGCGATACTCACTCTGGGGTGTTTACTGGTGCCTATTAAAACCTTTAGACAACTGACGGTAAGTGCTTATGCCAACCTTGGCGTGTTATGGGCGTTTGTGGCGGCTATTGGCACCACCATCTACTCGATTGTCGATAAAGAGGGGATTAACTGGCTGATGACCGAGACCTCTGAACTGACTCCTCATCACATCGCTATCCTCTACCTAGGATTACAAACGGCTGGAATCTCTGTGTTACTTGTACTGTGGTTACTCGTCACCAGACAGTTTGAACAGCTATCGTTAACATGGAAATACAAGCGTCAGTCATCTATCGCTGGTGTTATGATGGGGCTGACTTATGGCATAGTCTTGTTTGCAATGACGATGGTAGAAAACGTCAGTTATGTGGTCGCGCTTCGCCAGGTCAGTATCATCTTTGGTGTGTTCATGGGGATGTGGTTTCTTAAAGAACCATGGCTCAATACGCGTATTTTGGGCGTTGTTTTAGTGAGTGCTGGTCTTGTTATTGCGCTAGCGATCTAATAACACGGCGAGAATGACATTGATCCAATCCATGTAACCAGGATGAGAACTAGTGTACACTCTGGCAGTAACTCTATGATTAAAATGGAATTGAGTAATACATGCGATTGGAACACGTTATTGAGATCATTGAACACACCGACTCAGACCTTTTTGCAGGCGCGATTGAGCAGTTCAACGCACAGGGCATAGTAACCGATGGCCAGCTGCCCTTTTTGGATGTTGTGTATCAATCGGCGCCTGAAGCACTTTGTCAAAGGTTAGCGTCGGCTGGTTTCAAAGGACGACCTCAAGTGACAAGTGGCATCTTGTTCAATGGTTTTGTCATCTATAACGCGGAAATGTTCGATGAAGAACGCGCATTGCATTTCGCCGCTGAAGAAATCAAATAGCATTTCGACCTCATAAAAAAAGCCCTTGTATCTGCATACAAGGGCTTTCTATTTCAAACGTATCTTATTGAGATTAGTACTTTTTCAGAATCTCAATAATCTCAGCTTCGTTTTGTGCAGCGATGATAGCGTCAACGTCGTCTTCATTTTGGAACAGCTCAGCTAGTGCCATAATGGTTTGGATGTGGCTGTCTGAATCCATCGCCGCCAGAGTGATTGAGAAGTATACGTCACCGTTATCTTCTGACTCTAAATCCACACCGTTTTTGAACACAGTAACTTGAAGCGCTGCTTCGTTCACACCGTCTTCTGGGCGAGCGTGAGGCATTGCAATCTTAGGAGCCAGTACATAGTAAGCACCGATTTCTTTGTGCTTCTCTTTAATAGCTTCAAGGTAGCTTGCTTCAACTTTGCCTTGCTCTAGTAACTTTGAACAAGTGATGTCCAGTGCTGCGTCAACTGACAGATTTTCTTCGTTGCAGATAACGATGCCGTTATCACCAATTAGATTAAAAATACTCATTGAACAATCCAACCTAGAATTAGACCAACAACACCGAAGTCAAAGTCAGCAAACGTTGTTGCCTCTAGACCAAGACCACCTAGAACTGGTAGTAGTAGCATTGGTAGGAACGAGATACATAGACCTTGAGTAAATGCACCAAGAATCGCACCGCGTAGACCACCCATCGCGTTACCATAAACACCTGCTGCGCCACCTACGAAGAAGTGAGGAACAACACCCGCTACGATAATCGTCCAGTCAAATGCACCTTGGATACCCATAGCGATAAGGCCGGCAGCGAACGATGATAGGAAACCAATCAATACTGCGTTAGGCGCAACAGGGAATACCATTGGACAGTCTAGTGCTGGTTTTGCACCTGGTACTAGCTTGTCAGAGATACCTTTAAATGCTGGAACGATTTCCGCAATCAACATTTTCACACCCTGAAGAACGATGTACACACCACCAGCAAACGTTAGTGATTGCATAAAGGTGAACACGACCCAGTTTTGACCGCCAGACACGCTTTCTACAAATTCGCCACCTGCAAAGATAGAAGCGAACATGAAGAAGATAGCCATAGTCGTTGCAACCGCAACGGGCGTATCACGCAAGAACATGAGGCTCTTTGGTACGTTGATATCTTCTGTTGATTTAGATGCGTCACCGAACTTGCTGCCAACGAAACCCGCAATAAGGTATGAGAACGTTGAGAAGTGACCCATCGCAAGCTGGTCTGTACCCATGACTTTTACAGTATACTTCTGTGCTAGAGCAGGCATGATAACCATCAGCGAACCAACAATAATAGAGCCCATTGCCACTAACATCGCACCTTGAATTTCCGCTGTAGACAGGATTACCGCAACCAGCATAGACATAAACATGGTGTGGTGACCTGTTAGGAAAATATACTTTAGCGGAGTGAAACGTGCTAAAAGAATATTCACAAGGAATGAGAAGAACATAATAAGTGCCATTTCATAACCGAACGCTTCTTGTGCTAGAGCAACAATCGCTTCGTTATTTGGAATAACACCACTTACGCCAAAGGCTTCAGTAAATACAGTAGAGAAATTATTTAGAGCGCCAACAAGTGCGCCAGCACCGAAACCTAAAATTAGGAAGCCCATTACGGTTTTAATAGTGCCTTTAAGGATGGTTGAAACATCAGCTTTTTGTGCGACCAAGCCCACAAAAGCAATTAAACCAACCATGATAGCGGGCTCTTTTAACAAGCCCAGCATAAACTCGAAGAAATTTTGCATTACAACGGTTCCTTACATGAATTTTTTCAATTGTTCTTCGATAGAAGCTTTATCAAAAATATTCGCAAGGCTAACAATGTTTTCTTTACCAGCGTCAGCTAATTGGTTCGCAATATCTGTTGCTGCAACCCAAATATCAGCATTACTTGACGCTGCAGATGATAGATCTTCATGATCAACTTCTGCATCCAGACCAATTTTGCCTACTACTTCTTTAACTGCCATTTCCATCATCAGTGAAGTACCAAGACCATTTCCGCATACAACCATAATCTTTTTCATATCATCATTCTCTTTTGAGTTTATAGGAGAGGAAGGCTTTTCCTCGCTATTGGATGGTACAAATCATATCCAAATTGACCAAAACAACAATAGATCTGTGTCACAAAACCAAATTGACCTTGTGATGCAGGTCGCATTAATTTGAGTTGAAGTCCGAAATAAGGAGTCTTTAACTCTTAAGTGTTATGGCTCACTGACTAGTATAGGAAAGGCCGGGGTTATTTGTGGTGTAAATGAGTGACTTTAGCTTATTTAAGCTGTTATGAAAATAATGGCAGTGCAGTAAGTTATTATTTACCATAGTCGGTAAGCATTTTCTTAAGCATTTTATTTACATCTTTGGTTTTCTTATTTCTCTTGGTGAGTGCACTCAAAGAAGTGGGAAGTTGCGGCTGTTCTTTTTCTAAATCTGCTTCATTGCTACTCTCACGTAGTTTTTGTACCGCTGGACGAAGCATGCGAATTTCTTCGCCTTCTTCTGTCTCTAGTAGAATAACATTCTCAGACTCAACTTGAGTGATGGTAAGTAATCCATGTTTTGGTGATAATACCGTTTCTCCAACCATCGACGATTGAATTGGAGCTGCTCGGTCAGTAATTTGCCCTGCGCGCAATTTGGAAGCAGTTATCGAGCGAATATTCCCCGTGTTCTCAAATACGACAATCACGGTGTGGGTGTTGTAATACTCTACAACCGTGACATAACCATGAGATTTAGTTTCGAATCTAGCGCCAATTTGCATATCGTGTGGCGCATCCATTTTCTTTATTAGCATTTTCAATCCAGAGTACAACTTCGCAAGTTCAACCTATTAAGTATACACACTCAATAATTTTAAAGAAATATTCAAAAACCATGTTACTACCAAACACTGTTACTTTTGGTAAATCAGCCTCTAGAACTGGCGAAGTGCGATGCGTGATGGTGCCAGCCCAGTAATGCGCTTAAAAGATCGCGAAAACTGGGTGATGCTCGCAAAGCCCATATTGACGGCTACCCTTGAAACCGCCTCGCCTTGTTGCAATTGCTCCAATGCAAGATCGGCGATGAGATTGTCTCTAAGCTGCCTAAAAGTGATGCCATGTTGGTTTAGCCGTCTTTGTAACGTTCTTTTGCTGACCTCAATGATTTGAGCAGCACGTTCTAAGTTAAACTTTAGTTCCAGCACATAGGGTCTCAGTGCACTGTATGTTTGACTAATGGCATTGTAATGGGCGTTTCCCTCGTCCTCGTCACTAGGCGCAGGACTTGAGATGAAGACGGGTTGTGAGAGCACTTTATTATCAATGACCACGCCTGATGCCTCTCGAGCTTGAATAAACTGTATTTGGCGTGGAAAGCACGGAATAAGTTCGGTGCAAGAGTGGGACTGAACGTGCACTTGTTTTGGTAACCAGTTGGATTTGGTTAGGGCTTGAACTAGCTCAATCATGATCCACACGGTGAAAACCTCAGACCAAATAAACGCTGAGTCGTCAGTGTTAGCTGTTTTTTGTCGCGAGAAAATGACGCCATTCTCCATCGGAGCTAACAATACCTTTGATTGAGGGATCTGAATTTGAATTAAGCGAATCACTTGGTTTAGCGCTTGCTCAACGGTTTTGCATTCGTCCAGCTCAGATAAGATTTTTGGAACGATATGAGTGTGCAGTGCATCTCTAATAAGTGTGGTGGCTTTTTTATCCCCGAGCTCTTGATAGGTGACTTCTAACAACCTAAACACTGCTCGGAGCGGTAAAAATGTCGATTCGGTCTGTTGGTATTCGCTAGGAAGACCAGAGGCCGCTACCAACTCGCTAACGTCGATACCTTGCTGTTTCAAGTGCGACAAAATGCTGGTGGCATAATCACTATAAACGACTGGGAACATAAATTGTCTCCTCGAGTTGGGTTGTTAGGTTCGATGAGTAATATAAGTAACCGTGTGAGGCTTGAGAAATGATAGGTTTGGATAAGGGATATGTGCCACGTGTATATCGCAAGATTATCAGGTGGTTAATAAGCGAGAGCGGCTACTGCGCTCTCGCCATTTCTGGATTTATGATTTGATGACCGTCTTCTCTGGTGAGATTTCGCCATCCATCACTTTCTGACTCACACCGTAGTAGCGCACAGTAAATGAGAAGTCTTGCCCGTTCGTGTCAATGTTGTTGATGGCATTCGAGCCACAGTTAAATGATACGGTGACTGTACCGTCGCCATTGGTTTTCCAATCGTTGGACGAAATATGGTTAGCGCCGTCAATCAGGTAACGAGAATCATCATATGGCGTAACTGAAGTGAAGTACTTCGACCCTGGCTCTTCAAATGTTGTGGTTTGACACTGCTCAGCGTTAAGCATCACAGAGTTAGTATAAAGGTTCGCGACATTGACCTCTGGCGATGAACCACCCCAGCCGTTGGCGTTCTCCAGATTCCACTGATGCAAATCTGTCACCTGTTTGGAAGTACGTGGGAAAGTGTAAGCGAACACTTGTCCTTGAGTTTCGGCGGTGAGTGTTGATGTCCAAGCTTCAACTTCTTGGTAGTCATAGTTTTTAATCACGTACGTACCAAACTTGAGTGTGTCGGTTTCAATCTTGTCTTGAGCAGCACGCGCAGCCTCCAACCCTTTCTCGGTACCAGTGCGATAGATGAGAAACGCATAGTCTGTCTCAATCGCTGCTGTATAAGAACCCTCACCAACCACATAGTGTTCACCATGACCGCCTTCGTTGACGACTTGTACCGCCATGTAGACATCAGATTCTGGGATTTCGAAGGTCACCATGCCATCCACCGCTTCAACAACCGCGACAGAGTATAGGGTGTCATCGTTCATCTGAACGGTTGGTGCTTCTTTACCTCTTGGAGGAAGATTACGCATGTGAGTAATGTGTTGGTTGGCACCCAGCGCTACCCAGTTGCGGTAGTTTCTAGCGGTTTCCGCGTGTGCGTAGTTTTGCTCTGTGATCTCAATGGTGCTAGGAATTTGCTTGGCAGTTTCGGTTGATGTGTTACTGCAAGCGGTAAGCGCTAAACCAAGGCCGAGGATTGAACAAGTAATGAGTGATTTCTTGAATGACATAGCTATCTCCGAAGTGGATTCATCGTCACTATTAACTCGCCCTGTATTTAATAGCGTTGCTTGTTGATGAATAGCTTACGAAGATAGCCTTATTTGCTCCAATGATATGCACTTATAACTGATATGCTCTAAGTGGATATCATGGTTCGGATTTCATCTAAGTGGTTGAAATTCTTTCAGACAGTGAATCGACGACAAGCTGCTTAAACCAGCGATGAGCGGGGCTGCTTTCAGTTTTTCTGTGTTCGATTAGATACAAGCTCACGTAGTAATCGTCGCGGTTAAATGCCTTTATTACTTGCAAATCTTGATGATCTAACAGGTCACCAGCCAGCGCATGGCTTGAGATCATTAATCGATCTGTACCTGCAAGTGAGTCCAAGAGCGTGGAGAGCTGCCCAGACTTTAGGGCGATGGTTCTGCTCAAGCCTTGTTTTGCAAGCTCAACATCTACTGGGTTTAGGTAGTTGTGGTTGGATCGAACATCCAGTGAAAGATCGACAAATTGGTAATTCAGGCAGTCTTCAATAGTTATCTCTTTTAATTTTGCTAGTGGATGGGTTTGAGAGCCATAGATAACAGGGTAGGTACTGCCGATTTTTTGAAACTGATACTCATCGCTCTGTGGTGGCTCTTCAACGTGGATAGAGAAGTCAACTTGCCCATCTTTAAGCAGTTGAATAGGTTCACGAGATGAAGGGTACTCTTCGAGAGTGACCTTAGGTGCGACATCCTGAAGCGCTTTAGCTAGAGGTGCGGTTAGCAAGCGACTCATGAGTGGCGGAACAGATATCCGAAATGCGCGTTCGCATTCAAGAGGGGTAAAACTTAGTCCATTTAGTAAAGTGTCGATAGACAGCAGAATATGATCCAATGACGCTTCGAGTTCTAGCGTTTTGGTGGTGGGCTGCAAGCCATTGGACTCTCGGTAAAACAGAGGGTCATCAAAAAGATCTCTTAGTCTGGCGAGAGTTCGGCTCATTGCTGGTTGAGATAAATAGAGTTTTTCCGCAGCGCGAGACACGTTACGTTCTTTAATTAGCACACTTAGCGATACCAGCAGGTTCAGGTCGATTCGAGACAGTTCTTGTTCGAGAGTCTTCATCCGTTCATTCCATACAAACACCTATTACCTAAAAGCATATCATCATATGGCTAAAGTGCATGGTATTAATAGTTAGTCCAGAGGTTGCACTAGTTAAACATCGCGCTGATCGAATACTAACGGATATGAGTATCGTAAATCAGTAAACAGACATAACTAAGGTATCGTCATTCATGCATCTTACTCATCGAGACTTACTTAATTTAGAAGACCGCTATCGAGCCAATTTCGTCAACAGCTTGTCGGGGTTCAAAAGTGCCAATCTTGTGGGCACTGCCGATCACGAGGGAAACACTAACCTGGCCATCGTGAGCTCGGTCTTTCATTTAGGAGCCAATCCACCATTAATAGGGATGATTTCGAGGCCGCACTCGGTTGCCAGAGACACACTTGAGAACATTCAGTCGGTGGGTGAGTACACTATTAATCATGTTAATAGCGATATTTGGAAACGGGCACATCAAACGTCGGCGCGATACCCAAGAGAGGTGTCTGAGTTTGAAGCGGTGGGATTGACACCACTGTGGCAAGAGGGCGTTCGTGCTCCTTTCGTGGCGGAGAGTCGTCTCAAATACTCGCTTGCACTCAGAAGCAGTCAAACCATCGATTTGAACGGTGTGATACTGCTTATTGGAGAGATAACGCATTTGCATGTGGAGCGAGAGGCGATAGCTGAAGGTGGTTACATTGATATTGAATCGCTAGGCAGTATCGCGGTATCAGGTTTGGATAACTATCATGTGACCGACAGTTTAGGTAGGCTCACTTATGCCAAGCCTCAAACCAAACCAGAGATTTTTGGTTAATCGACAAAGACCTCGACACCCTTTGACTTAAGATGCTCAAGCATGTCTTTTGGCGCAGCTTTGTCAGTGATAAGTACTGAGATCTCTTCTGTGCTGCCGATGGATGACGGGAAAATCTGTCCAAACTTACTTGAATCGGTCAGTACCACATTGCGACGCTTCTTGCCTAGGATGGTACTAGCGATGTCAGCTCGCATCATGTCTCGACTGGTAAAGCCGGTATCAACATCAAAGCCATCGATACCCAAGAAGGCCGTGCTGAAGTGAATGTTTTCAATACATAGCTTGGTTAATGGGCCGACCAAGCTCTCGCCTTGATGCTGATACACACCGCCCAGCAAAATGATGTTGGCAGAGGTGTGGCGAATAAGGTGAGCAATATAAGCAGACGGGGTGATGATGGTAACGTCACCGCGCTCTGCTAGCGTTCGAGCTAACAAGGCATTGGCGCTGCCACCTTCAATCAGAACGGTTTCATTTGGTGCAACTAGGTCGGCGGCTTTGTTTGCCAGTTGCTGTTTGATGTCGAAGTGTACTTCTAGACGAGACTCAATGTCGTCACTTTGCAGCGAAACTGCTGCGCCATGGACGCGCTTAAGATAGCCGTTTTGTTCCAAGAAGTTGAGATCTTGACGGATAGTCACTCCGGATACTCCCGTTAGTTCCGAAAGCTCGCTGACTTGTACACGAGTTCTGTCGTTAACTAGGTTGAGGATTTCAGATTGTCTGGAGTTCATAGTCTGTCCTTGGGGTGTTTGGCTGCAACTGTTGAAACGTTTGATTTGGTGATGATGCAAGTTTATGGGTGGTGTTTACTTCAGCAAGATTCCTGCCTGCGCAGGAATGACGAACGTAATGAGTAATCATGCCCCAAATGGCGTCATCCCTGCGCAGGCAGGGATCTACTCAAAGCGATCACCAAAATAAAAGAGAGCCATTATAGCCCTCTTTCATTTAAGTTTCATTCGAAAGCTTAGTTCTTCACAAAAGGCCGCGAAGCGAAGTTTCTAGCCTAAATCAAAGCTCGTGCTCAGTACGCGCGATAATGTCGTCTTGTGCATCCGGTGACAGCGCAGTAAAGAACGCAGAGTACCCGGCTACACGCACCACTAAATCACGATATTGCTCAGGGTTACGTTTCGCGGCAAGCAGTGTTTCTCTCGATACGATGTTGTACTGAACGTGCCATCCTTTGTGGTGATTGAAGAAGGTACGAATCAACATAGATAGCTTGAGTTTGTCGCTTTCAGATGCAACGGCTGCTGGTGATAGTTTCTGGTTAAGTAGTACACCACCCAAAATCTTATCAGCTTGGATCTTGCCAACAGAGTTGTAGACCGCTGTAGGCCCTAAACGATCCGAACCAGAAGAAGGACTCGCGCCTTCAGCAAGTGGGGTTGTCGCTTTTCGGCCATCAGGTGTTGCCATTGTCGATGCGCCAAATGGTACGTTCGCAGAAATACTCGATGTCCCGGCATAGTAACCACCACCAATTGGACCACGACCATGACGGGTATTGACGAAGTTATTTAGTTCGTCGATATACACTCGGTACGCTTCAGCCAGCAGTAGATCGACAGAATCATCATCGTTTCCGTATTTTGGTGCAAAGTTCAAAATGCGTTGACGAAGCTGCTCTTGCTCTGAGCCTTCGAAGTTTTCGGCTAGCGCCTTCGCAAGCTCAGGTTGGCTGATTTTCTGCTCATCAAACACAAGATGTTTGATAGCGGCCAAACTGTTACCAAGGTTAGCGATACCCACTTGTAGGCCAGACACCCAGTCGTATTTTGCACCGCCTTCTTTAACGGTTTTGCCGCTAGGGAAGCAATTGTCCACGAGTGATGAGCAGAAGATATCTTGAGCTTGCTGCTCCAGAACCGTATCGACGACAGTATCAATCTCAATCGACTTTCTTGCGTAGTAGCGAACTTGGTCTGCCCAAGAAGCCATGACTTCATCCATAGTGGCAAAGTTACCCTTCGCCAAAGATTTGTCATGTGGCAAGAAGCACTCGCCAGTGGTTGCGTCTTTCCCTTCGTTGAGTGCGGCCAGCAAGATACGAGCGAAGTTAATGAAGCTCATGCCCGTACAGCGATATCCCCATTTACCCGGTACGGCGGTTTCGATACAGCCGATTGACGCATAGTTGTATGCATCTTCGCGTTCGACACCTAGTTTGATGAACTCAGGAATGACAATCTCATCATTGTTGAACGCTGGCATACCAAAGCCACACTTGATGACTTCGATACAGCCCATTAAAAACTCTTGATCTAGCCCTTCATGATAGCGAACACTTAAGTTTGGTTGAGTAGAGCGAAGCTGGCCACATGACTCAAGGATTGCCCAAGATAAAGGGTTCACGGCATCCATTGCCTTACCGCTCTCATTGAGCTTCTGACCACCGATACACACGTTTTGGTACAGAGGAGAGCCTGCAGACGCTTTAGAGTGTGCCCCGGAGCGGATCTTGTTCACTTCAAGCAGTTTTAGCCAGCAGCTTTGCAGCAACTCTAGAGCGAAACCATGCTCCAATTCACCACTGTTGATATCCGCAACGTAGTAGTCATTTAGATACTGATCCATGCGGCCAAATGACACCGAGTGTCCGTTCGACTCAATTTGCAGCATGAGCTGAACAAAATAGCTTAGCTGAAGTGCTTGCCAGAAGTTTGCTGGTGCATGATAGGCAATGTGTTCACAGTTGACTGCGATAGTAACCAGTTCTTGTTTGCGAGCGGCGTCTGCTTCGGTTTTTGCCATGTTGGAAGCAAGCACAGCAAAGCGTAAAATGTGCTGCTGAATAGCACGAAGTACGATGTCTACCGATTTGTAGAACTGCTCTTTTTTCAAACCTTCATAGCTGGAGATATCATTGCTTCGGCGATAGTCGTCGACTTCTGTGATCAAGCCATCTAAACCTAGAGCCAAGATCTTCTCGTTGTCGACGGCAAGGTGCGCGTCACCAGACGTCATGTTGCCTTCTGCTTTAATGATAGTGCTCGCAAGAATGGCTTCTTGTTCATCGGTGAACATGCCATAACAACGATCTTGCACCGTTTTACCGCGCCAGTATGGCGTCAGTGAGTGAATGACTTTTTTGTCTTCTTCGGTGACATGAAAACCAGCGCCGGGGCGATCGGCAAGACCGTCAACCTCAGCTTCAATCCAGCGCACTGTATACTCCGGGAAAATTGGTGCAGCGCGCAGTCTGCTCGCTTGGTTACCAATGATCAGCTCGCTGTTGTCGATCCAAATAGTGCGCGTTCTTAAATGTTCTTCTAGCGCGAGGGCACGTTGCACGATTACTGGCTTATCTTCATTCTCACGATAGACCTTAGTATACGCCTCAGCGCGTTCGGTACAGATTGGCGGAGTTACGATGTTCACCAATGCTCTCTTATGGTCTTGAATACGCTGTGGTAAGTAGTTGAGTTCCATAGTCATTAACCTCGTACGATCACGTTCATATGTGGATACTGCTTTGCGTGCTGTTGCGCGTATTCAAGCAGTTCAGGATTGTTCAGTGGTTTGTCTGCGCATAAGTAAGGCATATCAAGCAGACGATATTTGTTGATGCCCAAGGTGTGGTAGGGCAGCAAGTGAATCTCTTGGCAGCTTTCAAGTGACGCTGCAAAATCAATAATGTCGGCCAGTTCGGCCTCGGTATCGTTGAAGCCCGGTACCACTGGCACCCGGATCACAATACGTTTGGCAATAGGAGCTAGCTTTTGAAAGTTCGCCTTAATGCGCTTCAAGGAGGCTTGTGCCCATTGCTGGAATTTTTCTTCGTCGGTGTGTTTGAGGTCAGCAAGCCAACAATCAATAAAAGGCGCCGCTTGTTCAACGTTTTTCCATGGAACGTGCATACAGGTTTCAATAGCTGTGTTGACGTCTTGCTGTTTAAGCTGGCTGGCGATTGAGGTAACGAGAGCTGATTGCATCAGTGGCTCACCACCAGAGAAAGTGACCCCGCCACCACTTTGATCATAGAAAGGCTTATCCTTCATTAGCGTGTTGATGAGCATCTCTTCTTTCGCTTCCTCGCCACACACGCTAAGCGCTTGAGTTGGGCATACATTCCGAAGGGCGATGATCTGTGATTGATCAAGCGTTTGACGATTAATCGTAATGTCGCCACTGTTTAGTGACCTTTCAATTGAAGGACAGGCATCGCTACATGCATTGCATTCGGTCAAACAGCTACGCTCATCAAACAACAACGAGTGCTTAGGGCTACGACTTTCAGGGTTCTGACACCATGGACAAGCTAAGCTACAACCTTTTAGAAATAGGATGCTGCGGATACCGTCGCCATCGTGAGTAGAAAATCGTTGTATGTTGAAGTACATGGTTACCTCTAACTTCTCGCATTTCATTTAAAGTAAATAATTACCTTCATTTAATGAAACTTAAATCTTTCATTTGAAGTTTGTTTTGATCGCAGTCAAGATCTTAAACATTCGGCAGATCTATATTGTTCACAACATGAGATGGCTCAAATAAAGATCTGAGAGATAACTATGATTGAACTCTATTTAGATACCGCAGACGTAAACGAAACCGTTCGCTTTAGCCAATGCTTCCCGCTAAAGGGCATTACCACCAACCCTACGATTGTTGCGAAATCGGGTACAGGCTTAACTGACACACTAAAGTCAATGTCAGAAGTATTAGGAAAAGAGGCGCGTTTCCATGCTCAGGTGGTGAGCAAAGATGTTGCCTCAATGGTGGCAGAAGCCAAAATGCTTAACGAACTGCCGTACGATATGGTGGTGAAGGTGCCGGCGACAGAAAACGGTCTGGCTGCGATTAAGCTTATGAAAAAAGGGGGTATTCAGGTGCTGGCTACCGCTATTTACACGGCTCAGCAAGGCTTTATGGCTGCGCTTTGCGGTGCTGACTATCTCGCGCCGTATGTAAATCGTATTGATGCTATGAATGGTGATGGTGTTGCAGTGGTGCGCGATATTCAAATGCTAATTGAAAAGAATGGATTGTCGTCAAAGATCTTAGCGGCCAGCTTTAAGAATGTTCAGCAGGCGATGGATGTGATGAAGCTAGGTATCGGCGCGATTACGTTGCCGGTGGATGTGGCAGCGCAAATGTTCTCACATCCGGCGATTGAACCTGCGGTTGAGCAGTTTGATAGGGATTGGAGTGGGGCGTTTGGGGGTAAGCTTTCATTTGAAAGTTAGGGTTTGTGGTTTTGCTTCTATTTGGCAAGAACGCTGCGATGTGACGATAGGAACGAGCAGTGTGTTCTCCCCCTTGATAACGGGGCGCGTAGTCGGGGGGAGCTAGAGGGGGTGCTCTTGGGCTATTTTTCCTTTGTATTTTAGTGATTTAGAACATAAAGAGCACCCCTCCCAGCCTCCCCTTATTAAGGGGAGGAGCGACAGGCTCGCTGCGCATCGCTCACTTAATAGAGGCGATGCGACGATAGGAGCTAGCCAGTAGTTCTCCCCCTTGATAACGGGGCGCGTAGTCGGGGGAGTTAGAGGGGGTGCTCTTAGGCTCTTTATCTTTTGTATTTTAATGATTTAAAAGCAAAGAGCACCCCTCCCAGCCTCCCCTTATTAAGGGGAGGAGTAACAAGGCTCGCTGCGCATCGCCTTATGTTTTTACCTCTTTAACTCTCTCACCATCTCACGAATCACCTCAACAACCCCATCACACTCCTCCAGTACTTCCCGATTGGTAAACCGAATTACTTGAATGCCTCGTGTCTCCAAAAACTCCGTTCGCACCTTATCATGTTCCTGTCCTTCAACAGAAAAATGGCTATCACCATCAACTTCTATCGCCAGCCGCAACTCAGGCGAGTAAAAATCTAACACATAGTCCCCAACGCCATATTGGCGCCGAAACTTAGCACCAACTTGTCCACCTCTCAAAAAATACCAGAGTCGAGCTTCTGCCAAAGTAGGGTTGTTTCGCAGTTGTTTTCGAAAAGATGTTTGGTGAATGGTGTTATACAGCTGAGTTTTCATGACGTTTGCGTGTTGGAAGAATGATACGCAATAGTGAGGAAGTACCGAGCAAATGCACCAGCAGTAAAAGTGCACACTTTGCTGCAGGGCAGAATACCAAGCAATTGATATGTATGTTGAGAACGAAATTTCTCCCACTCAAGCCGTTAGCCTGAATGGGGAAACAGTGAACGTTTACTCTAGGTATTAAACCCTCACAAACCTATTCTTCACAATGCAATCCGCATATCTTTCGGCTGACTCGTGCTTAAACTTCAGCGGTTTATCTAACTCACCAAAGAGAGGAATCCCTCCTCCGAGTAAAACCGGAATCGTGCTAATAATCAGTTCATCGATAAGATCTTCTTTGAGGAAGCTCTGAATTGTTTTACCGCCATCGATATACAGGTCGTTGTAACCTTGAGCCGCGAGCTCGGCAATGATGGTTTTAAGCTTGCCTTTGACCAAGAAAACTTTTCCTTCAAGACCCTCCGGTATTTCTGTCATCGTATTGCTCAATACAAACACAGGTTTTGAGTATGGCCAGTCACAATCAAAGCTCAATACGATCTCTAGTGTATTGCGCCCCATAACCAGAGCGTCAACTTTGTCCATAAATTCAGCGAAGCCGAAGTCGGAACCTTCTGGGTTTGGAATATCATGTAGCCAATCAACGCCGTTGTTTTTGTCGGCGATATAACCATCAAGACTGGTGGCGATGTATACGATGTTGGCCATGTGTGGCTCCTGAAATTGTTGTCATTTAGATAGTGGAACAGTGCATGAAGCAATGTTTTTGTTCTCTGCAGTCTTGTTCTCTGCTAAAATTCTACAGTGTAGAAATTAATTGAAGTCTAGCTAGGATCACCGATGACTGTCAACTCAAAAAAACGTGGACGCCCAGAGAAAGGGGTGGATGGACTCAGCCAATCTCGTATCATCGAAGCTGCGAAAAAGATGATGCAGACTAACGGGAAAATACCCAGTATCAGAGGGTTAGCGACCGAGCTCAATATTGACGCTATGGCGATCTATCACTATTTCAAAAATAAGGATAGCTTACTCGAAGCCGTTGCTGTTTCTTTGGTGGAAGGGATTTACGAGCCCAATAATGAAACAGCTTGGCAGCAGGAGGTAATGGAACTTGGCTGGAGTTACCTTGCGCTCCTTAGCGAGTATTCCGGCTTGCTTGAAACACTATTCAAAATGCAAAGTAGTGGACCTGCTGAGGTATTCATTGCGCGCTTTAACGAGGTGGTCGAGCCTTTGAATCTAAATGATGATGACAAAACGAATGCGGTGAGTTTGCTCGCTGACTATCTGCATGGATTTGCTTTTTCGATGCAGTTTTCTGATGTTACCGCGCAAGAACAGCGCCGAATTTATGAGGGGTCGATGGCACTTTATTTGAAAGCAGTGACGCCAGTACTTCCTCAGTAGATACGTACAAGGTATGGTGAGAACATTCGAGTAGCTCACAAGGAAAAGTGATGGCAAAAGTCCATGATTTTATAGTGATTGGTGGTGGTATTGTCGGAGTGTCAACGGCTTGGCAGTTAAAACAAAAACACCCTCAAGCATCGATAGTGTTGGTCGAGAAAGAATCGAGTTTTGCCAAGCATCAAACTGGCCATAATAGCGGTGTGATTCACGCGGGTGTCTACTATCAACCCGGAAGCCTCAAAGCGGATTTTTGCAAGCGTGGCGCGGAGGCAACGAAACGTTTTTGCGCTGAGCACAACATTGCTGTGGAGAACTGCGGAAAGCTTTTAGTAGCGACAAACGCAATAGAGAAAAAGCGAATGGATGCTCTCTATCAACGCTGTATCGAAAACGGTATTGATGTTGCGCTGTTGAGCCAAGCAAAGCTCGAAGAAATCGAGCCCAACATCACTGGATTGGGGGCGATAAAGGTAGAAGCAACCAGCATTGTTGATTATCAATTGGTCACACAAACCATGGCAGAGCAATTTCAGTCGCTTGGTGGTGAAGTGTTGCTGTCGACTGAAGTCACTGCGCTAAATGAACAACAAGATTGTGTCGAAATCAATTGCATGACCAATGGAGCGTCAACCTCTCTGCAAGCTCGTCAATTGGTCGTGTGCGGCGGGTTGATGGCGGATAGATTGGCGTCGATGATTGGTATCGATGTCGACTTTCAAATCATTCCCTACCGCGGGGAGTATTATCAGTTACCAGCCAAGCATCATGACATCATCAGTCATCTCATTTATCCCATCCCCGATCCAGAATTGCCATTTTTGGGTGTGCACTTAACCCGAATGATCGATGGCTCGGTGACCGTGGGACCTAATGCAGTGCAAGGGTTTAAACGAGAAGGCTATGGGCGCATCAACTTTAGCCTTAAAGACACGGTTGATATGCTCAAATTCTTGGGCTTTTGGCGAGTGTCACGCACTCATTGGAAGTCCGGTTTGAGAGAGTTAAAGAACTCTGTTTGGCGTCCGGGTTATCTTCAGTTGGTTCAAAAGTACTGCCCAGCCATCAAGGCGAACGAACTCCTTCCTTACCCCGCTGGTATTAGAGCCCAAGCAGTCTTGTCTGATGGCAGTTTGGTGCATGATTTTTTGTTTGCTGAGACTGCTCGCAGCCTGCATGTCTGCAATGCACCATCCCCTGCAGCTACTTCGGCCATTCCTATTGGCGAATACATTTGCAGTAAAGTTGAGGCCAAACTTAAAACTTTAGAAAATATCGACTGATTTCCCTTTATGAGCACAATTTCCAGCTACTATTGAAGTCGTACCTCGGTACTGAGCACAATACTTTGAGCAAGCTAGGAAATGGAACACCCTCATGATCAGAGAATACAACGAAGCAGATATCGATAGCGTTTTAAAAGTTTGGCTGACTGCGTCTGTCGAGTCTCACGACTTTGTTGAGCCAAGGTTTTGGCACGACAAACTCGATGATATGCGAAACGTCTACCTTCCGAACTCAGAGGTTTATGTTTACGAGCATGCTGGGCGGGTTATTGGTTTTTATGCGTTAACAGATGATCAGCTAGCGGCGCTGTTTGTTGAGCCGCAAGCGCAAGGCGTGGGGATTGGCATGCGTTTGATTATGGATGCACGTAAGAAACGAAACTCGCTTTCTTTCTCTGTCTACAAAGACAATTGCCGAGCGATTGGTTTTTATCATCGCTGCGGTTTTACGGTTGTTGATGAATCGACAGACCCCCATACTGGGCACTTACAATTAACCATGTCTAGCCACTAGCTCTATTGAAATCAACCGTTTAAACTGGCTCTATTGTTTCAAAAATACGCTATCAAAATAGCGTGGTGAGTTAGGGATAGGGCATGTTTGACTTTGATGAGATTGTAGAGCGTAGAGGAACCCATTCAGCAAAATGGGATGAGATGGAAGCGAGCTTTGGCGTCTCTACCGATGATGGCCTTCCGATGTGGGTCGCGGATATGGACTTTAAAGCGCCACAGGCCGTAAACCAAGCGCTTATCGAAGCGGCTGAAAATGGTGTAAATGGCTACTACGGTGATGATTCGCGCTACAAAGCGTCCGTTGTGAACTGGATGAGTAAGAGGCACGACTGGCAAGTATCCCCTGACTGGGTTATCACTTGTGCAGGTCTCGTTCAAGGCACGGCACTCTGTGTTCAAGCTTACACCGAGCCTGGTGATGGCGTTATTCTGTTTACACCCGTATACCACGCGTTTTCAAAAGTCATTAAAGCAAATCAACGCGTTGTCGTAGAAAGTCCTTTGGTTCAAAACCAGGGTCGCTATGAAATGGATCTTGATGCGCTTGAGACGAGCCTAAATGGTAAAGAAAAGCTTGTGGTTATGTGTTCACCGCACAACCCTGGTGGGCGCGTATGGACAAAAGAAGAAATCCAAGACCTAGCCAATTTTTGTGCGCGTCATAATCTGGTGCTTGTCGTCGATGAGATTCACCACGATCTGGTTTTCCCTCCTAACAAGCATACCGTCGCGACACTTGCTGCACCCGAACATGAGCAAAACATGGTGATTCTGGCCGCGACAACCAAAACCTTCAATATCGCTTCTGCGTTAACCGGCGCCGCTATCATCCCCAACCCTGAACTTAGAGATAAGTTTAAGTATGTTCTCAATGCAGCGGGCATAGGGCCAAACCGGATGGGAATGTTAATGGCAACTGCGGCATATGAACAAGGTGAAGCCTGGCTAGAGGCTTTGGTTGAATATCTAGATGAGAACCGTCGGATATTTGATGAAGGTATCAACTCAATCAAAGGGCTGAAATCGATGCCACTGGAAGCGACCTACTTGTCTTGGGTCGACTTTTCAGAAACAGGCTTGTCACCTAAAGAGGTCATTGAGAAGGTGCAAAGTGAAGCAAAAATCGCCGCTAACCATGGCTCAACGTTTGGCTTGGGGGGCGAAATGTTCCTTCGGTTTAATTTAGCGACACCACGCTCTAGGGTGATAGAAGCTATCGCTAGATTGCAGCATGTATTCGCTAGTGAGTGATTGATTAAGGGAGGCTTTCGCCTCCCTTTTAGTTGAGAAGACTTTAGTTAATATGCTTGTCAACTAAGTCAGATATATAGGCATCTTTGAGCTCAGAGCCTATCATCAGCTGGTGGTTTAAGAGCCCGAGCATTAAGGTATAGAGCTCGTTTGAGCTTGCAGAACACACATAGTCGCTCAATAGCGCCAAGTATTTCTGATTCGCCACATTCATACTGGGGTCACTCGACACACTTTCATGTCCTATGACGTTGATATAATCAGCGACAAGCTGCATTTCTTGAAAGAACCTTGGAGCAAGTTGCCTCAATATGGCGATGAAATTGTCTATTCGTTGCGGCCGAGAAGCGTCTTTTGCTTTGGGAAAATCGAGTAACGCATCCGAATCATAATTGACCATGGCTTCGGTTGCAGCCTTGAAGAGTTCGTCCTTGCTCTTGTAATAATGGTAAACAGCACTCTTGCTCATTCCCAATAAGTCACATAGCTGGCGCATCCCTACATTTTTGTATCCATGCTCTAAAAACACGGTCGTCGCTTTGAGGGCTATCTCTTGACGTCTCTTATCATGATCAACGATTTTCGGCATTTGTAACTCTAACTCTCTGAACCAATTCAATAATAGTACCACAACTTTCATTATTTAGACCAACTGGTCAAAAAAGAACTTTACTCGATCGGGTTGACGTTATATTTTTAAAAGACCAAGTGGTCTATAAAAGGGTTTTACTATGAACATCAATTGGAACTACCCAAAAGTAAGAGGCGGTTTTTGGGGCGGTATTGATAAGTTGATCGGTCCAGGTGCAACTAAAGCTGAGAAGCGAATTCAGCTTTATATTCCAGCTTTAGCTGGAGTCGCAGCTGTTATCTTTAGTAGGGAAGTAAGTTCGTCGCAGAGCGTAGGGCAAGTAATACTATTATTTTTGCTCACGATAGACATCGTGGGAGGCATTATTACCAATGCCACTTCTAGTGCCAAGCGATGGTTTCATCGTGAAGGACAGGGAGTAAGGCAGCATTTCTCGTTTGTTGCTGTTCATTTTGTGCAGTTATCACTGGTTGCTAGCATGTTTTTAGAAGGAGACTGGCTGTGGGTAGCAGTAACGGGTGGCTATATGATGATGGCGAGTTGGGTGATACTGATGACGCCGCTCTATTTGCAGCGACCTATAGCACTCATGATGTATGCAGGCGCGTTATTGTTGTCATTGTATTGGTTTGAGGCTCCAGTAGGGCTTGAGTGGTTTTTGCCACTGTTTTATCTCAAATTGCTGGTGAGCCATATCTTGCGAGAAGAGCCGTATCGTCCTGAGTCTGAACAGACTACAAACGAGGAGGTATAGATATGCCACTCAATCCAAATATATTAGTTGTGGGCGCGACCGGTTACCTTGGTCAGCACATCCTAAAAGAACTGTTATTGCGAGGAGCTCGTTTCAGGGCGTTAGCTCGAAATCGCACTAAGTTAGAAATGATGGGGCTAGATGCATCGCAGATAGTGGAAGCTCAGGTAACGGACTCTAAGCAACTGGATGGTCATTTTAACGACGTAGATGTCGTGATTTCGTGTCTAGGAATTACTCGGCAACGTGATGCTGTCACCTATATGGATGTTGACTATCAAGCTAACCTCAATGTGCTTGAAGCGGCAGAAAAATCAGGGGTGAAAAAGTTCATCTACATTTCTGCCTTTGGTGCTGAACGCCATCCACATGTTAGGCTACTTGCCGCAAAAGAACGGTTTGCACGTAGACTGCTAGACTCAAATTTTGTAGAGCCTTGTGTTATTCGCCCAAATGGTTTCTTTTCCGATTTAAAAGAGATCTACAACATGACAGCCAAAGGAAAAGGGTATCTTTTTGGGCAGGATGGTGTGCGTGTGAATCCGATTCATGGCGCTGATCTGGCTCGATTTTGTATTGAGGCGATTGATCGCTCGGAATTGGAGTTAGCCGTGGGGGGACCTGAGGTACTGTCTACACGTGAGATGATTGAGCTTGCGTTTAACGCTCAGAGCAAAGAGTCGAAAATAATTGTTCTGCCAGACTTTGTTAGAAAGATTGGGCTTATCATTGCGAAACGACTACCTGAAAAATGGGGAGGAGCTGCTGAATTTTTCCTGACTATGATGGCGCAAGATGCCATCGCTCCTTCTTATGGGCAACAAACACTTGGCGACTATTACGTTCGCTGTTTTAATGAGGAGCACAGCGGTAAGTAATGAAGGTGGGATTGCGATGCACGATTGGAGTATTGGAGTTAAACGGGCACTAGAGCCACTAAGAAACAATGACAATGCCACTTTCATGAGGGCATACATGCGGGACCAGTATGAGTTCTATGGGATTCAATCTGGGCCGAGACGCGACGCATTAAAAGTGCTGTTTTCAAAACAACATTTACCCAATCTGGATGATGTTGCTGATATCGTCGACGAGCTTTGGTCTTTACCCCAAAGAGAGTATCAACTCGTCGCTGTCGATCTCCTAATTAAAACAAAGAAGATGTTACCAGAGTTTTACCTCCATCATGCTGAACGTTGGATCACAACGAAATCGTGGTGGGATACGGTGGATATGTTGGCGACTCATATTGTCGCAAGCTTGTTTCAGCGGTATCCAGACGAAACGACCGCTGTGATCAACCAGTGGCGCGAAAGTGACAACATTTGGTTAAGACGTACCGCGATCCTCTATCAGTTGAAGTTTAAACAGAACACGGATCAAACTTTGCTGTTTGCCATCATTGGTGAGAACCAAGCAGACAAAGAGTTCTTTATTCAAAAAGCGATTGGGTGGAGTTTAAGGGAGTATTCGAAGACTCACGCGGCGGCTGTGATTCAATTTATCGATGCTCAAGGCATAGAAGGCTTGGCTAAACGTGAGGGGCTGAGGTGGCTAAAGGCGCAAAACACAGTGAGTACTTAGTTCACAGCCTACAGGACACCGCCATGTTTGGGTACATAAATATTGTCGTGTCATTCAATCTAACAGATTCAATGTACACGCAATACTACTCGAAACCATAAAGAGTTACCGAGAATGATACTCAGATAGCCAATCTAAGAGTTTTGAGAAGATAGGAACGTCTTCTTTGCCAAAGCAATAAAAAGCGTTTAGCCCGAATGCCATCTGTTTATTGAGCTCCTTTAGTGATAACGCAACTAATTCGCCTCGCTCAATGTATGGTTTCATATAGTGTTTCGGCATGACAGCCCAGCCCTGATGTTTGAGCAACTCACACAGTAGGTCATTGTTGCTTACCACATGTACTTTCGGCGTGACCTTAGTCGCAGATAGCATGGTATTAAGATCAGTAAAATTCTCAGTGAGATATTGAGTATCAAGCAGTAAGTCTTCAATTTTCAAATCATCATGGTTGGCCAAAGGTGAAGTTGGTCGAGTGAAACAACCTATTTCAATATTGCCAATTGCTTTCCAAGTGACTTCCCGTTCAGCGAAGAGTTGACCCAAATATGGCATCAAAGCGATATCTGCTTTGTCTGTGAGCAGTAAATTCATCGCTTCTTTTCGAGTTCTGTGTAACCAATGAATACTGACCTCAGGGTAATTCTTCGCTATTTCTTGCTCCAGTTGCATCATTAACTCGATAGGCGTGATTACGTCATAGCATATGGTCACTGTGTGAGTTTCAGTATCAAATAGAGTGGTGCTTTGAGCATAAAGTGAGCGGTTTTGCTTTTCTACAATCTTAGCTCGTCGATACAGTTGCGTGGCTTTTTCTGTTGGCTTCGCTTGCTTACCCACTATCTGAAAAAGCGGGTAACCCAGCATATCCTCGTACGCTTTAACATGCTCACGAACGGTGGTTCGAGATTTTGATAACTGAAGAGCCGCTTTGTTGTATGAGCCCTGTTCGAATACTGCAACAAACGCGCTAATTTGCTCAAACGTATGCATGCGGTTAGCCTCCAAAATAATGAACGCCTAACCCTAACATAAATGGTTTATTAGTTTTGCTTTTACGTGGGAAAATGGTACGCAGTTCAATAAATCGTACTATCCTAGAGGCTCTATGAAAACAATCCGCATGACTCTAATCGCAACCTTAATCAGTTCTTCAATGGCATATGCTGCGCCTGATGTGATTTTTACTAATGGTGATATTGTGATGATGACGGGGGAGAATGAGAGGGCAGAAGCCATCGCCGTGAAAGACGGAAAGATTGTCGCGGTAGGTGACGAAAATGAGCTTGTTCAAAATGCAGGCCTTGAAACCATCATTAGAGATCTCGAAGGTAAAACACTAACGCCTGGTTTTATTGATTCACATGGTCACTTTGCTCAGTACCTGCCATTGATTGAAAGTGAATTCTTGTATCCATCACCAATGGGGGATGTGAATTCTTTTACTGATATGGAACGTCGGATCACAGGTTACTTCCAAGCCGATAAAAGAGATGAGGCTATTCTGCATGTCGCGTTTGGTTATGACGACACCGAACTTGAAGAAAATCGACACCCAACAAAATCGGAGTTAGATGAATTTACTCAAGGTTACCGTTTTTGTGCGGTGCATATATCGGGGCATCTCGCGACGTGCAACTCGAAAGGCTTAGAATTCATCGGTTTCACTCAGGAGTCTGAAAACCCTAAAGGCGGTGTGTTGCGCCGTGATGAAGATGGCACATTAACGGGCGTCCTCGAAGAATCTGCTATCTATCCTATTTTGGGTAATCTCCCAGAAATGACTCAAGAGAATGCGATTCGTAAGTTCACCCTTGTTCAAGACTTATTTGCGAGCTATGGCATCACCACAGCACAGGAGGGGCTCGCCACCATTCCAGCACTGCGAGCGATGAAAACCATGGCAGAGCACGAGTTATTCAAAATCGACTTACTTGCTTATGCTAAGTGGGTCGATCTCAGTGACGCTATTGAAATGATGCCGATGAAGTCGACCATCAATGGCTTGACACTTGCGGGCGTTAAGTTAGTTGGTGATGGTTCCCCACAAGGAAAGACCGCATACCTATCGACCCCATATTACGAGGTACCGCACAGTCATGCTTACGACTATCATGGCTATCCAGTGCTTGACCAGCAAGAGATGAACCACTGGGTAGACACCGCTTATCAAGTGGGAGCACAAATTCTAAGTCACAGCAACGGCGACGCGTCGGCTGATCTGCTTTTGAATGCGGTTGATAGAGCGAATGCCAAATATGGAAAAGAAGATCGCCGAACAGTAGTGATTCATGCTCAAACCGCAAGGCTCGACCAAGTTAAGCGCATGAAAGACAATAGTATGATCCCTTCATTTTTCCCAGCCCATACGTATTTCTGGGGAGATTGGCATTACAAGTCGGTGCTCGGCCCGTGGCGAGCCTCAAATATTTCACCGATGGGGTGGGCGAACTCAAACGATCTTATGTTTACCATTCATATGGATGCCCCAATTTTGTTTCCTGACATGATGACAAATATGTGGAGTGCAGTGAATCGCACGACTCGCAGCGGGATGATTCTTGGCCAGCATCATCGAATCACGCCGTATCAAGCGTTAGAAGCGATCACTATCAATGCGGCTTACCAAAACTTTGAGGAGCGAAGCAAAGGCTCGATTGAAGTGGGAAAACGGGCGGACTTTGTGGTCTTAGATTTAAATCCTTTAGAGGTCGCCCCCAATGAAATCAATCAGGTTCAGGTATTAGAAACCATCAAAGATGGAAAGACTATCTATACACGACAGAAGTGATTTGAGGCTACAAAGTATTGTGTTGTCGAACAAATAATACCAATGCAGTTCTTCTTTACTACAATCGCTCATACACTTCCCAATTTTGACTATATTGTCAGTTAATGTGGAAAAGAGCATTGTATAACAGAGATGAGTTGATACAGTCAGAGTCAATTGACAAGCAGAGGCACCAGGATTCGGTTTTTGGTGTTCGCTATGTTAGCGTGTTTGTAATTTACATTGTTTCGGCATTTCTTTTTTCATCATTGAGCCCTCAAAGCCAAATTGTTTCACTATGGCCACCAGCCGGTATTGCTCTTGCAGGCTGTATTTTGTGGCAAGTTCGTTTTGTGCCGGCTATCGTCGCAGGTTCGATCATCTTCAATGTTGGGGTGCAAGCAGTCAATGGCACTGACATTGGCGCAATGGCAATTTTGACGTCGTTTGGGATTGGGTTAGGCTCGGCAGTTCAAGCCTGGGTCAACTATCGCTGTCTAGCTTACTTTTCGGTAAATATTATCTCTTCGGCAAGCATACGCAAAGTTACTCTGTTTGTTGTATTTGCCCTTATATGTTGTCTCATCTCTAGCGTTTTGGGCTCTTTTTTCGTTGACCTGTCGCCAACTGAGGGGCTGAGGGATTACGATTGGAGCAATATGCTCATTTGGTGGTTGGGTGACTTTCTAGGCGTTATTGTGATTACACCTCTTGTTTTAGCTGTCCTGAAACCTACTGGCAGGCTGACAAACAAGTTAACTCATTATCGAGCACTGATCTTCTCACTGGTTTTAGTTTTAGCCGTATTAGTTGTTAGTCAAAAATATGGTAACAAATCTTTAGAGTTGAAGAGTCTCAACGAAATCCATATTCGTTCACAATTGATTGAGAAAAACCTTAATCACCAGGTTGAGAACTATCTTAACTCATTGTCATTACTAGCTGTGAAACTCTCTGGGAACAGTGATGTTACACAGGATGAATTTAATCGACTAACGTTGCCACTCATAGAGCAAACTCCCGGTGTACGTGGTTTCTCATGGAACCCAGTTATAGAGCAACATGAATTAGAAGAGTTTGAAAAGAGCACGGATAAGCAGAGTGATTCAAGCTTTAAGGTAAGAGGTACACCGTTGAAGCTGGGTGATCCTTTAGTTGTCGTTAAGTGGATAGAACCTTTTGCTCCAAACGAACGTGCATTTGGCTTTAATGTTTTTTCGAATGGAAAACGACGAGAAGCGATGATTAGGGCGCAGAATATTAGTCGTCCAGTCGCTACTGAGACGATACAGCTTGTGCAACTTGACGCGAAGGAGCCTGGGTTTCTCATTTTTACCCCCATCAATCAAGGACCATCGCTTGGTACTTCTACTCTTACTCGATCTTTTAATTTATCAGGCTTTGTCGTCGGAGTTTTTGTTGTAGGAGATATTGTTACTGAGAGTCTCAAGAACAGTGACGTTTCTTATATGAGTGTGAAGATTCTCGACTCTAGTGCTAATGATGAAGTGATTTATCAATATGCACCTATAGGAGTCAGTTCATTTGATGAGTCGATAGAATTCTCTTTTGTTCAACAGATCGCTGAGAGGGAGTGGACTGTTGTTCTATCAGTGTCTCAGGATGTTATTTCAGCACTAAAAGCTGAAAGCTCCGTTAAGTTTCTCATTTATGAATCCGCTTTTGGGGCGTTAAGCGTTTTACTCATAATTACTCTTTTCAACTCTCATACAAACTTATTGACTCAGGTGAAGACGCGAACCCAAGAATTAGAGGCATCAAGAGATACACTCAAACATTTTGCTTTCAATGATGCTCTAACAGGTTTGCCTAATCGTAGGATGTTTATAAAGCAGACGAATCATGCATTGAACGTAGCGACTCGAAACGGCTCGATGGTAGCTATCCTCTTTTTGGATCTCGATAGGTTCAAACATGTTAATGACAGTTTAGGGCATGATTTTGGTGACAAATTGCTTGTTGAAGTCGCGACCAGGCTAACTAATAACTTGCGAAGTAGTGACGTTTTAGCTCGTTTTGGTGGTGATGAGTTTACGATTATGATCGAGAACCTTACCAATGCGGAACAAGCAGTAACGCTGTCCAGAAAGCTTATTGAGGGGTTGCGTAAGCCGATGTTGATTGAGGACGAATCCATTGCTATTTCAACCAGCATTGGCATAGCCACTTTTCCCAAAGATGGAAATAATGTAGATGATTTGATGCGAGCAGCAGACGCTGCGATGTATAAGGCGAAGGAATCATCATCCGGCTATGTCTGCTATACCAATACCTTAAGAAAACAGGCAAGGGAAAAATTGTTTATCGAGTCAGAGCTGCCCCAAGCGTTGATGGGCAACCAGCTCGAACTCTATTTTCAGCCAATTATTGACTTGCGCTCTGGTGAACATGTCGGTTGCGAAGGGCTATTGCGTTGGAATCATCCTAAGTATGGCGTAATTCCGCCGGAGGCATTCATTCCAATAGCGGAGCTTTCAAAAGAGATCCTCCCTATTGGGGCCTGGGTGCTCCGAGAAGTTTGCAAACAGATAAAGTCTTGGAAGAATACGGGGATCGTCCATCAAAAAGTGTCGGTAAATGTTTCGGTTGTACAACTTATGTCAGGTCGTTTGTTGAGTGACGTGAAAGCCGCATTGGAACTGTATGAGGTGAACCCCAATATACTCGAGCTAGAGATAACAGAAAGTGTACTTGTGCAGAATATGGCACAAGCCACGACATATATAACGGAGCTTAAAAAGTTAGGGGTAAAAATAGCTATTGATGATTATGGTACTGGTTACTCTTCACTTGTCTATTTAAAGCAGCTGCCAGTTGATAGTTTGAAAATCGATAAAATTTTCATTGCTCAACTTAGACAAGGTGACAGAACCATCGTCAGTTCCACACTCCAGATGGCGAGCGAATTGGGCTTTGAAGTCATCGCAGAAGGTATCCAAACGTCCGAACAAATGAATATCTTAGTAAAACACGGTTGTCGTTGGGGGCAGGGTTTCCTATTCAGTAAACCGCTGTCGATTGCTCACTACACAGAGTTTTGCCGCAAACAATAATTAGTATGGCGACAAAGTACATGGTTCTGCCTATATCAGGATGTCCCTTTTTTATATACTCAACGTAAGATTAAACAGATACTTAATATACCGAGAGAGTGTAATTAGACCAAATGGATTCCGTAACTCAGGCAGCCCTCGGGGCAACCGTTGCTGGCGCAATAGCTGGCAAACAATGTAATGCAAAGGTGCTTCTCACTGGCGCTGCACTTGGTACTTTGCCGGACTTAGACGTTGTACTCGACTATGGTGATGCGGTAAGTAACACCATTAAGCACCGCGGGTTTACTCACTCGTTGCTGCTCATTCCTGTATTTTCTCTCATCGTTAGTTGGCTATATTGCAGGTTTAGACCTGATGCATTTTGGTCCTTTAATCGTGTCTTTCTTTTAGTTCTGAGTGTTCTGGTGACTCACGTTGCTATCGATGCGATGACGACCTATGGCACTCAGTTGTTGTGGCCAATTCCCGGTTACTTCGAAGTTGGGAATATTTTTATCATCGATCCTCTTTATACCTTGCCACTTCTGCTCGGTATAGGCGTTGCACTGTTTTCTCGTCACCGAGGAGGGCTGTGGTGCAAAGCGGTTGTTGTCGTATCGAGTTTATATCTAGTTTGGGGCTATGCTGCGCAGCAAGTGATTGCCGATAGAGTAGAGAAGAACTTGGCTGCGCAAAACATCAGTGATGAGCAGGTATTGATTACCCCCTCTCCATTTAATACGTTGCTATGGCGCGTGGTGGTGGTCGAAGGTGATCAGTACTTCGAAGGTTTGGCATCGTTACTCGATTCTGACAGCCAAATTGACTTCATCCAGCGCTCTCGTGGTAAGTGGCCGCTTGAAGAAAAGCCGCAGACTCTTGAAGGTTTAGAAGCCTTCTCTCATGGATTCTTGGGTTATCGCCAAGACCAAGACAAGCTTATTGTGTCGGATTTAAGATTAGGTATGGCAGACAGCTTAGCGTTTGAATTCGTTTTTGCTAAGGAAACATCTGATGCAGGCTTGGAGCTGTTAGAAGCGCCAACCAGGTATCCTAGCGAGCGTAGCTTGGATCAAATCTCAGTACTCTGGGAGCGTATGTTAGGCAATCAAGAGATTGATGCAAACTTACAGAAAGTGGCTTTAAACAAAACCAACGATTAACAAGAACAATGCCCAGCGTTGGGCATTTTGAAGCATGTCATAAAGACGAGTCATTTTAGGCTCGTTTTTTATCGTGGCGATTAAAATCATTATTTGACAAAGCAATTCATGTAAGTTCACTATTCCCGTCCTAAAATTGTCACTGGAGACAGTGACTTGCTTGTCAAAATTACTCATCTTTCCCTATTGAGGACACGGATATGACACTTGCCGCTCTGGCGATTCTAGTTGGTTTTATCTTATTGGTTTGGAGTGCAGATCGATTTGTTGATGGTGCGGCAGCCACCGCGAGTCACGCAGGCATGCCTCCTTTGCTTATCGGTATGGTGATTGTTGGTTTCGGTACCTCAGCACCGGAAATGGTGGTCTCTGCAATGGCTGCAGCTGAGGGCAACCCTGAGCTAGCTTTAGGGAATGCGCTTGGTTCGAACATTGTTAACACCGGACTTATTTTAGGTGTCACCGCAATCATTGCGCCAATCATGGTGCAATCTGTCATTGTGAAAAAAGAGTTGCCGCTACTATTCGCTATCAGCTTACTGCTTGGTGCACTGCTTTGGAATGGTGTACTAGGGCGCGGAGAGGCGGCGATCCTGTTGGTGGGCTTTTTCAGCCTTATCAGTTGGAGTATCTATTCGGGAATCAAGGGTAAAGGTGACCCGCTAGAGACCGACACGCAGCAAGAACTTGAAGAGAAAACCATGTCATTAGGCAAAGCAATTTTCTGGCTTGTACTAGGCCTTGTTTTGTTGGTGGTGAGTTCACGTATTCTTGTTTGGGGTGCAGTAACCATCGCTCAGTCTCTTGGTATTAGTGACTTGGTGATTGGTTTGACGATTGTTGCATTAGGTACGTCTTTGCCAGAGCTGGCGGCTTCTATCGCAGCAGCGCGCAAGGGTGAGCATGACATTGCGATTGGTAACGTAGTCGGCTCAAACATGTTCAATATCCTAGCTGTAGTGGGTATTGCAGGCATGATTTCGCCAATTGCGAATGTGCCAGAGGCTGTTCTGTCTCGTGACTGGTTGGTGATGATGGCGATGACGGTAGCGCTGTTCTTTATGGCTTACGGGTTTGGTCGTCAAGGGCGCATCAACCGATTTGAAGCTGCATTGTTGCTTACAGGTTACGCTGCTTACAATATTTGGCTTGTCGTCTCTGTTACGGCTTAATTGCTAGCTGTTTTTTGAAATGAGCCCGTGATTCAATCTCCGTATTGAGTCACGGGCTTTTTAGCATCGAATGGCTAAGAATTACAATTTGTCATTTCGTTTGCTCTGCTGGCGGATGTAATCGCCAAACTCATACTTTCTTTCTTGATGTCCTACCTGATAAAGCTCGCTTTCCGTGCGCTGCTGCGAGTAACTTGACGCTTTCATAGAGCCTTTTCCGACTCTTAACATGTTATCGACAACGCGTTTAAAGAATGAATCAATGCGTCTACCGTACATTTGAAGAACGCCTAGCATGCTGCAAAAGCTCATCGCTAAAGCGACAGTCCAGTGTATTTCAATCATGCCAATCCTCCACGAAGTGAAGAAAGTGTCTTTAAAGTGCGGGTGGGAGAGGGTTGGCGAGCAAGTAAAAGAGCAGGCTCTTTCATAGAGGTTTGAGGAGACAAAGCAGCTTGGATAGGTGGCGCTGCAGGTTGTGGGCGCGTTGAGCTGCGCAGTTGGTTTGGATCGCTTGTAGATGCGAAACGGGCCAAAGTGATCATTGAGTTTTATACCTTTATTATTTGGGCTGAACTTTGCAAAAACTGAGCATGTCTTTGCTGAAAGTGAATATAAGGTATACGGCTTTGTAACATCAATGTGGCTGAAATTAGTTGATACAATCCGTCACACTGCTAAATGCTAATTAACCAGCCGTCGATGTTTGACACGGCTGATTAATCTCTTTTGTGATTGTATACAAATCTGCGGGTGACAGGATTGGATTAACGATATTGTTGGGACTAGGGAACATAGCTCATCGAGATAAAACCAACACTCTCAGTGGGTTGTAGATTGTTTACATACGATGCATGCTCTGAGACGATCAATACTTGTCCGTCGGTAAAGTAGTCATGCTGTCGGTTTTTGGAGGTAACACTCGCTAGGGGAATGTTTTCGGCATTCCAACGGTCATTGAGTCGAAACACATCGGTTTTTAGCTGATCACGCTCAATGTCCACATTCGGTGAGACTGAATGAAGGAGCGTTAGAATGCCGCCATACGGCGTCAATGTAAGACCATCATCATAGCTTAGGGCACCGACCCAAACAGTTTGTTGGGTTTGTGAATCGATCCCAGCCTGCCACCAACGAATGTGTGAGCGATGAGTAAGGGTTCCCGGCAGTTGAAACGCCAAATGTTGTGGCTGACCATTCCAAAGTAAATCCGAAACGGGTGGTGTACTCTGTTGCAGCAACTGCACATAATCACTGAGCTCGATATCACTTCGTGAGAACGTCTTGTTTTCAATCCAGCCTAACTCACCCATTAAGTCTTTCGGGGATTCGCCCAAATAAACCACATTGACTGCTTGCGCTGAATAAACGGTGGATTGACCCGCGTACACACGATAATCAAGCTCCGATAAAGTAACTTCGGTTGGGACAGCATGCGCTAGAGGGACGACCTCGTTATCACTCCACCAAAAAAAGTGTGAGTAATTGAGCGCCAGCATACCACCAAGAAACAAACTAGACGCCTTCAACCATGAATAGCGCCATTGCTTTTTGAAGCCAAAATAGAGAAGCGCCAGCGATACCAGTGACAGACCCAAAGAGTACTTGTGCTCAGAAACAAACGTTGCGGCTTCATTCAGCATAGGTACATTGTCAACGCCAGCAGCAAGCAAATATCCCCAGGTAACAAATTGACCTACACCGAGTATTAATCCAACGAATGCGTAGGCAGAGAATTTTTTCCAACGAATGTGATTCGCTCCTGCCATAAAAGGCACAACCCAAGCGATAGGGCCAAGCAGGCGAGCAAACGCGATAACCCAAAAGGCATTTCGGTTGATAAGAAGACGACAGCGCGCTAAAGGACGGCGA
Organism: Vibrio sp. DNB22_10_4; assembly: GCF_052879755.1. Taxonomy (NCBI): domain Bacteria; kingdom Pseudomonadati; phylum Pseudomonadota; class Gammaproteobacteria; order Vibrionales; family Vibrionaceae; genus Vibrio; species Vibrio sp. DNB22_10_4. The sequence continues at coordinate 693,885 of NZ_JBNNXW010000001.1, forward strand.
ATCTTAGGCTGCCAGCGGAGCAAGGATTTTTGTGCATTGAAGCCGTAATGACGCCCGATAAAGAAGCTAAGTTGGTCGCCAATTAGGCCTCCGAGTAGTACCGCAGCGACAGCCATGTATGCGCCCGAATAGAGCTGATATCCAGCCGCTATCATAAATGGTTCACCCGGTACCACTAAGTTTGGCCCAATCAACGCGTCGAGGAGTGCACCTACAAACAGTCCCAATGTTTCAAACATACCCAATCCCTACCTACTATATATCCAGCGACCTATTGTGCTGTGCTTACCTATCTTTGCTGTTCTAGCATTACTGATGTGTCTTACTGTTTTTGGCCTACTGCTTTTGATAATGGCCAAACTGGTATTCCATTTCGTTGTTGCGCATTTCACCAAATAGGAATCGGCGAACATTGGCTTTTAGGTAGGTAAAACCCATTTTGAAGAAACCATCTTGCTCGAGGCGGCGCGGATCAAACTGAAAGCTGATCGGTAGAAATCGAAAACGCCAGGTTCTGGACGCTTTTTTGACGTAGTGGCAGTCTTCACAAAGCACGATTTCTTCGTCAAACCCACCGATCTCTTGGTGAACACGTTTGGTTGAAAAAATGCATGCTCCAACAGCGGTTGGGAAGAAAAATTGCGTGGTAAACAATCCAGCATTGAATAGGCCATAGCCAACTTTGTAAGCAGGTGCTAAGTTGCGTGAACCCATATAGACACCAGCGACCTCAAGCTTCTCTTGTTCGAGTTTGTCGATGGCCTTTTGGAGGAAATCTTTGTCGAGACGAACATCAGCGTCCAGAAATAACAAGCGTTCATGTTTCGCTAGCTTCGCACCGGTGTTGCGACCTAAGCTCACGCCACGCTCAGACATTTGATGTACGGTTAGGCTCGGTAACGAAGCTTGATATTTACTGGCCACTTCACAAGTCAGGTCATCGCTATTTGAATCGACAACGATGACTTCAAAATCTTGATAAGTTTGGCTGCTAAGATCGCTCAGCAAGCGAGCGATACGTTTTTCTTCATTTAGGGTGATAACAACAACGCTAAGTGATTTCATCATTCTGTTCCTTTCGTTCAATGGTTCCATCAATAAATGCCGCTTGGTTAGATAGGTGCGGTCAGTTGATGAAGCCAGTATCAAGGAGTGGCACTGAATGAAGAATGAGTGGAGAGTTCAGAATCAGTTCATGTAGATGAACAAGACGCTCTACCTGCAATGAATATCGGTAAAGCGTCGTTTAATCAGAGCGTTGGCAGTTATATAGTGTGAGCGAACTGCCCGACCTCATCGAGGACATGCGGGTTAGCGATCGCCCCCTTATTCTTAACTTCTTGGCCATGTAGCACTTGTTTTACCGCGAGCTCTACCAGTTTCCCTGACTTGGTTTTGGGGATCTCACTGATGGCGTAGATTTCTGATGGTACATGGCGGGGTGAGCAGTGCGTTTTTAGTTGCTGTTTGATGGCACGCTGTAAATTATCATCAAGCACGGCAGAAGGGGAAAGCTGCACGAATAGGACAATCTTTTCATCGTTAAGATGCGTTCTGCCTACAGCAATAGAGTCGATAATGTCATCGAGTTGATTGACCTGTTGGTAGATCTCGGCGGTGCCAATGCGCACGCCTCCTGGATTCAATATCGCATCACTGCGACCAAAAAAGCGCATACCACCGTGTGAAGTCATCAAGACATCATCGCCATGACTCCAGCACTGCTCGAAGTCAGCCCAGTAGGCGTTGTGGTAACGTTCACCATCGTCATTCCAAAAGCCAACAGGCTGGTTTGGGAAACTGTTAAGGCAAACCAATTCACCACGCTGTTCTTTGACAGATTCGCCATCGGTATTAAAGACTTGCACATCCAAACCTAAACCGGCGGCTTGGCATTCACCGCGATAAACAGGGGATATCGGATTGCCAAGCACAAAGCAGCCGCAAATATCGGTTCCGCCTGAAATTGAGGCTAAATGAAGTTCCGATTTGATGGCTCGATACACATAATCAAATTGCTCTGGATACAAAACAGAACCTGTAGAACAAAGCGTTCTAAGGTGGGTAAGTGCAAACTTATTCCTAGGGATAAAGCCGCTTTTCTCTAACGCTTCCAGATACTTAGCTGCAGTGCCAAACAAGGTTACTGACGTGCGATTCGCCAATTCCCAAAGTACGTTTTCCGTTGGGTAAACAGGGTTACCATCATAAATAACCAAGCTTGCCCCACTTGCTAGCGCTGAAACATGCCAGTTCCACATCATCCAACCACAAGTGGTGTAATAGAACACCCGATCGTCAGCTCGTACATCACAATGTAGCTGATGTTCTTTAAGATGATTTAAGGTAATGCCGCCAACAGAATGAACAATGCACTTAGGCTTACCCGTTGTTCCGGACGAATAGAGGATGAACAAAGGAGAGTTAAACGCAACGCGATGAAAGTGAACAGGTTCACTTTGAAAGTCACTAATGACGGATTCCCATTCGACATTGATGGCATTGTCGGTATTGATTTGAGAACAGGTCGCTACTGAGGGTTCGCTCTGACCGAGGTGCTGGTATCCCACAATACAAATATGGGTAATAGATTCAATTGCGTTTGAGATGGCGCTGTTCTTATCTGCCATGGAGAACGATTTACCACCAAATTGGTACCCGTCGACGCAAAACAACACTTTGGGTTTCACTTGTCCAAAGCGCTCAATAACGCTTTCCGCGCCAAAGTCTGGAGAGGTCGATGTCCAAATAGCCCCCAGACTGGTCGCTGCGAGCATAGCAATCACGGCATAGGGAGAGTGGGGGAGATAGCCAGCCACGACATCGCCTTCTGCTACGTTGATGCTTTGAAGCCACTGCTGCATGATTGACACGTGCTCAAGGAGCAGCTTCCAAGTGTATTGCTCAACGTGGCCTTGCTCGTTCTGAAATAAGATGGCGACCTTTTCAGGGTTTTTAGTTCCGTAATCGAGTAGGTTCTCGGCGTAGTTCAGCTTCGCCTCGGGAAACCAGATTGTATCTCTTGCTGGTACCACATCGCCCCACACCGCCTCTCCAAGCGTTGTCGTTTGACCTTGTTTCGAGCCTACAACGCCGCAAAACGCCCATACTCGTTGCCAAAAATGCTCCGGGTTATCTAGTGTCCATTGATGCAACTGTTGATAGTCAGAGATGTTGAAGGCGGGTTTGTCTGCAACGAGTTCATCTATGAATCGCTGAATATGACTTTGAGCAGCGTGGGTTGCGTTAGGTGTCCACAGGGCTTGAGAGGAAGTAGGCTTTGTTAACATTATTGATACACTCATCCTTGATATTATTATGAGTTTAATTTTTGTTGCTTTTGGCGGGCTAGTCAAACTTAGTGATTAAATTCAATTAATTGAATTTAATGTTAAAAACATACACATGTAAAATTTATGTTACACGCGAAGTGCAAGTGTCGTTTAGAGTGGTTATTGTCAGGTCAAAACCAAACACATAGGCTTAATGTAAAGGGTTTGTTAAAGGAAATGGCATGACTCAGTATGTATCTAACCCTGTGAATGAGCAGGGATTAATTGATTGGAGCGAAGAAGAAAACCGCATTTGGCATGATCTTGTTGAACGCCAACTGGATTTAGTTAAAGACAGAGCGTGTAAAGAGTATTTGCGCGGCCTTGAACTGCTTGATTTACCGCTGGATAGAGCACCGCAGCTGACTGAGATTAACAGCGTGTTGCAGCGTGAGACTGGTTGGCAAGTTGAGCCTGTTCCAGCCCTAATCGATTTTGATCGTTTCTTTGAACTGTTAGCGTCACGCAAGTTCCCTGTGGCGACGTTTTTACGTTCTCGAGAAGAGTTTGACTACCTTCAGGAGCCAGATTTCTTCCACGAAATCTTCGGCCACTGCGCCATGTTGACCGACCCGGATTTTGCCGAATTTACCCAGCACTATGGAAAGCTTGGGTATCAAGCGAGCGGCAAGCAAAGAGTCTATCTGGCGAGATTGTATTGGTTTACCGTCGAGTTTGGTCTTGTTGAGCAAAACGGCGATTTAAAAATTTACGGAGGCGGCATCTTGTCATCTCCGGGTGAGACTCTTTATGCACTCGATGATGAAAAGCCGCTGCGCCAAGCTTTTAATGTCGATAACGTGTTGAGAACGCCTTACCGAATCGACATTATGCAGCCGACCTACTTTGTGCTGGACGACGTTCGTCAGCTGTATGAACTAAAGCAACAGGACTTGAGCCAAGACGTCGCGCGAGCAATGGAATCTGGCTTACTCCCTCCACTTTTTGAACCAAAGGACATGACACATGCTTAATGAACTACGCTGCGAAGCTTGCAGCAGCGATGCAATTGCACTGGGCAAGGATGAACAACAGCAGTTACTGACAGAGCTAATTGATTGGCAAATTATAGAGCGAGATGGTATCCCGCAACTTGAGAAGCATTATAAGTTTAAAAACTTTAAGCTCGCTTGGGCGTTTTCAAACCAAGTGGCGGAGCTTGCCGAAGAAGAGTTTCATCACCCGACAATAACGCTGGAGTGGGGCAAAGTCACTGTTACATGGTGGAGTCACTCTATCAAAGGGTTGCATCAAAACGATTTTATCTGTGCAGCCAAATGTGACGGTTTTATCGCCCAGTAAGCTCTTTAGCTTCAAAACAAGATCCTCGCTTAACGCGGGGATTTTGTGTTTTTGGCACGTTGTTTTGGGTTAGAAAGGAAATGTCACACTTTGCATGTCAATAACTGTATTGGCAAGAAGTCGATTTGAGTCAAAAAAGATGATGAAACCTTACAGTTTATATCAATTAATATGCGTACAATGGTTATATACCCCAAGCGTACAGTTATTGAGGTACGTTGACTAAAGAACACCATAAGGGACATTATGTTCAAGCGCAGTATTAAATGGATACTCCCCTTCGCAATCTTAGGCGTGGCGGGTGGCGGTTACTTCTTAGTTCAAAAGACTGCACCAGAAGTTGAGACAGAAAAAACGCTCGACACCACACCTCGTGTCAAAACCCAAATTTTGCAAGCGCAGACTCATCAAGTGCAGATTTCGAGTTTTGGCGAAGTTGTACCTTTAGAGCGTACAGCGTTGTCTACCCAAGTATCTGGTGAAGTGACCAGCTGGCACCATAACTTCCTCTCAGGCGGGGTGGTTAAACGCGGTGAAGTTCTGTTCACCATCGAGAAAGATGACTATCAAGCCGCGGTCCTGCAAGCTCAAGCAGAACTTGCACAGGCTCAAGCTACCCTCATCGAAGAGCGTGCAAAAGCAAAAGTGGCTGAGCGCCAAGCCAAGAAAATCAAAGATACCCAAGTGTCCGACCTCTATCTTCGTATCCCGCAAGTATTAAGTGCAGAAGCTCGGGTTAAATCTGCACAAGCAGGGCTGCGTCGTGCCAATCGCGACCTTGAAAATACCGAAGTTGAAGCGCCATACGATGCGTTGGTGGTGTCTCGCAATATCGGTGTAGGTCAGTACATTACCGCAGGCTCTCAAGTGGCGGAAATCAATAACATTGAGCATGCAGAAGTCATGGTGCCGATCGCTGGATTCGACGCGCCATTCTTACCGAAAGATATCGTGGGCGTCAGTGCCGAAATCATTGCTAAAGGTCGTATTGAAGCCATTCGAGAAGGTAACATCGTTCGTGATTTGGGAGTGGTGGACAGTGCTACGCGCATGGTGAACATGGTGATTCGTATTGATGACCCTTATGGCCTTAAATCGAATCTGACCCCACTGCCATTTGGCTCTTATGTTGAAGTTCAGTTTAATGGTCGAACAGTGGACAACTTATTTCAAGTGCCACAAGAGCTTGTTATTGATGAGCGAGTGTGGGTCGTGGATCCAGAAGATAAACTGGTTCCTAAGCCAGTACATGTGCTGCGTGAGGAGCAGGCTAACTTCTTTATTGATTCAGGCATTGAGAATGGTGACGAGCTGGTATTAACAGTACCAGAGTTTCCGCAGATTGGTATGACCGTCATTCGGGTCAACGACGAAGCCGATGTGTTGGCGCAGCAAGGAGAGGCCAGTGAGTAACTCGACCCAGCGCGGCATTATTGCTCTGTTCGCCAACAATTCGGTGGCAGCCAACTTGTTGATGGCGTTTGTACTCATTATGGGTACGGTCAGTTATTTTCTGATCCAGCGTCAAATGTTCCCCAACTTTGAAATTAACTACATTCGTGTGACCGCGTCTTACCCAGGAGTATCGGCGCAGGAGATAGAGGAAACCATCCTTATCAAAGTGGAAGAGTCACTCAAGGATGTCACCGAAATTAAAAAAGCAGTCACGGATGCGTATCGTGGTGGTGGTCAAGTTACGCTGGAAATTGATACCAAAGCCGATCTCCCTGAAGTACTCGACCGAGTCAAACAACGGGTTGATGCCATTGCCAGCTTTCCAAGGGCAATGGAGCCGATAAAAGTCACGCAAATAGAGTTTAAGCAAGATGTGATTGGTATGGTGCTGTCGGGCAATACCTCGTTGACCGAACTCAAAACCATTTCTAAACAAGTCGAGAAAGAGTTACTGCAACTGAGTGATGTGTCGTTGGTCGAAGTTAGTTCGCCGCCGGATGAAATCGGCATTGAGATTCACCCTGATGAGCTTCGTACCTATGATCTCACGCTGGACGATGTGGTGTCGGCGATTCAAAAATACTCCGCCAATTTCTCAGCAGGGCAAGTGCGAACCAACACTGGCTTGGTTTCTATTCGTATTGAAAACCAGTACTACGACGGCTATGAGTTCCGCCAAATCCCTGTCAAACTCGGTGCTAATGGCTCGAAAGTGTTGCTCGGTGATATAGCCACCATCAAAGATGAGTTTACCGAAGGACAGCATTACTTTAAGTTCTCGGGTGAGAATGGTATTTATCTCACGGTAAAAGCCACCAAAACTCAGAACATGGTACCGGTAGCAGAAACGGTTCAGCGCTACATAGAAGCTCGCAACCAAACTTTGCCGCATGGGATCCAAATCCATACCTTGATGGACATGACCTATTACCTCAACGCTCGTCTTGACATGATGCTCAAGAATTTGATGCAAGGTGCGGTTTTGGTCGCGGTATTGCTCACTATATTCTTACGTTTTCGCCTAGCAATGTGGGTAATGGTCGGGCTACCGGTCTGTTTCTTAGGTGCTGTGATGTTGATGCCGCTGTTTGGCGTTAGTATCAATATCATTACTCTGTTCGCCTTTATTATGGTGCTTGGTATCGTGGTCGATGATGCTATCGTGATAGGAGAGAGTGTCTACACTGAGGTGGAGAAGAACGGTGGCGGGGTCACTAACGTGGTGCGCGGTGCTCAGCGAGTTGCGACACCTGCTACCTTTGGTGTTTTAACTACCATCGCGGTGTTCGTGCCGTTTCTATTCTCTACCGGCCCCGAGAAAGCGTTTTTCTATGGCTTGTCGATAGTCGTTATCTTCTGTCTCATCTTTAGTTTGATTGAATCAAAGCTAATTCTGCCTGCTCACTTGGCACACACTAGATTCACACCAGTGAAAGAGAATAGCTACCGAGCTCGGTTTAACCGCGCTTTCTTTAAGTTCGTCCACGGACCCTACAAGCGTACAGTGAGCCAATGTGTGGAATGGCGCTGGTCGGTTATGGCGGGATTCATTGCCATCTTGGTAGTGAGCGCAGCCATGGTGACGTCAGGGCATGTGAGAATGATTCCAAGCCCGAAAGTACCGTCTGATTTCCCTATGATCAGAATTGAAATGAACAGTAATGCTTCAGATGAGCAAACTATTGATGCGTTGCTGACTCTGGAGAAAGTGGTTAAAGCGGTTGATAACGACATCCAAGATGAATTTGGCATGCCGGTCATTCGCGACATGATGACCATTAATACCAGTCGAACTGAAGGCATGCTCATCTTACCGCTAGTGGATGAGGAAGTACGTCCTGTTGATGCGTTCGAGCTCTCTCGCCGCTGGCGTGAAAAGCTGCCGACCATCGTTGGACTAAAGTCCATTGTGATTAATGACAATGTGGCTGGTGGTGATGACGGTGATGAGTTTGGTTATCTGCTTTATGGACCCGATATGGAGGTGCTTAATGAAGCAGGAAGAGAACTCATTTCCAAGCTGCAATTGCAAACTGGGCTGTTTGATGTCAGCTCATCAATGGATACAGGCAGCCGAGAAGTACAGCTTTCTTTAAAACCTGTGGCCTACGATCTTGGATTGGATCTAGCCAGTGTTGCGGCGCAGGTTGGTGGTAGCTTTTATGGTGGTGAGGCACAGCGTGTGTTGAGAAACACAGAAGAAGTTCGCGTGATGGTTCGTTATCCTAAGCTGACCCGTGAAGCCTTTTCTTCACTGCGCTACGCGTTGATCACTACACCGTCGGGTAAGAAAGTAATGCTCGGCGATGTGGTGGAAATTGAGAGTAAACCGGGCATCAACCAAATCCGACGCGAAAATGGCTTTAGAACGGTTTACATCTACGGTTCTATTGACGAGACGGTTATCGAGCCAGATAAAGCGGTGAAGAACATCGAGGATAATGTCCTGCCAGAGCTCAAGGCGATGTTCCCAGAAGTGACTACCGAGCTTGGCGGTACGATTGAAGAGCAGCAAAAGCAATCGGCGGAACAAATTGTATTCTTTGTTGCGGGTATGATTACGGTTTATATCCTGCTTGCGGTGCCGCTCAAAAGTTATGCTCAACCGCTGATCATCATGTCGGTTATCCCATTTAGCCTGACCGGGGCGATTTGGGGGCACTATTTCTACGGTTTGGACATGTCGATGATGTCGACGTTCGGCCTTATCGCGGCAGCGGGGGTAGTGATCAACGACTCGTTGGTGATGACCGATTACGTCAACCAAATCAAAGCTCGCTGCGATTGCGCCAAAACCGCAGTTGTTGAGGCCGGATGTGCCAGGTTTAGGGCGATCACCCTCACGTCAATCACAACCTTCTTTGGTGTTCTGCCAATTATGTTTGAGACCAGTTTGCAAGCTGCATTCGTCAAACCTATGGCCGTCGCGCTAGGGTTTGCGGTTATGTACGCCACGGTAGTGACCTTGATTGCCGTGCCATGCTTGTATGTGATTTTGGAAGACATTGGTGGGGTGTTCCGTAAGGTGAAAAGGCTTTACTTCCCGCTAAAACAACCTGCTGCTGAGCGCAGCTAATTCTCTTCTTGATAGGCTCGGTGGGTTCTAACTCCCGAGCCGATACCAACTTAATTCCAGATAATACCTATCAAAATACCTTGCTTACTTAGTGAGTTATTAAAATTTAACTCTTTATTTATCAATGTATTGTAAATAATTTCTTTAAGTCAAAGTTGTCCATGTATTCGATTTGCAAATAGTTACTGCTTTGAGTAAGTCAGCACTAATTCATAAAGTCCCTACCAGAAAAGCGAGGACATCTTATCGTTTGATGTCTGGAGTTTGGTTAACAAAGGTGACTGACAATGAAAAAAACAGTGATTGCGCTAGGTATTGCTGCCGTAGCAAGTTCGGCTTTGGTGAGCACAGCAAGCGCTTGTTCGAGAATTACGCTAGATACACCTTATGGCGTGTCCCAAGTTCGCACCCTAGATTGGGGTGAGAAATTAGGAACGGTGGCGATTGTGACACCGAAAGGAACGAAGGTTGAGACCAAAGACGTACCTTCTTACCAAAAGGCAGCGTCGTGGACTGTGAAGTACCCAACGCTGAACCTGGAAGAGCGCGAAGTATTTGTCGATACCTCAGGTGAAGCAATCAACAGTGAAGGTCTGTCAGCGTCTACTCTCTATATGTATGATTCACAAGCTTTCATCAAAGACTATAAAGACACGGGTGCGCCCGCTGTGAACTGGGGTGACGCTGCGGCGTTTATGGCTCAGAACTTTAAGACGGTTGCTGACGCTGTGGCGGCATTTGAGGCGAATGAGTTCCAGTTTGCTTGGGCGGATGGCATTCATGGTACTCAACACGGTTTGCATATTTCTGTGCAAGATAAGTCGGGTGATATTGCCTTGTTTGAATTGAATCAAGGCGGCGAAATGGTGGTATATCACGGGTCAGTGAACGATAAGCTGCGTGTGATGGCGAATGCACCTTTGCAACAGTATCACGACCAAAATGCCGAAAAGATTGGTGATATGACGGTAGTCGAGAACGGCTTCAAGATTGGCTCTTCAATTGCGTCATCGGAGCGTATGCTGCGAGGTCTATACAACACTGCACATGTAGAGTTCTCTGATACAGCAACATGGGCACAAACTGAGGGCAAGCTGCAGTCTACTTTTGATGCGGGCAATTTGGTACCTCAAGACATTATTGATCCTACCAATGGTGAAACGTACGCCACGTGGATCCAGTACACCTATAACTTAGAGAACGGCTCATTCAAGATGCGTAACTTTGATACGTATAGTGAAATTCGTATCGATCTGAACGATTTAGCAACCATTCCTCAAGTCTCCTGCGCCGACTTGGTTGAACAAGCAGAAGTTTCTGGCACTGCAACCTTTACTCCTTGCCAATAAGGGCAACTTTGCCCTGAGGGTGCCATTACTCAGGGGGAAGTCAATCCACGGACGACCTAATTAAAGGGACTTATGTTTAATTAGGTAACTTCATGAAAAAAACACTATTCACTGTCGCGTTGTGTGCGATGACAGCAGGCGCATTCGCGTCAAATTCGACGCTTGCAGAAACTGCGGGTGAGGATATTAACTACGGCGATCCGACGGCTTCTTTTTCAACGCTTGGTGTATCTCGCTCAGGTGATGCAACTCAGCTCAACGGTATGTTGGGGATGGGGAACAACATCTTCCAACTTGATCTAGGTATAGCGGACAAGAAAACCTCTGAGGGCAAACTTGACTATAACTATCGTGGACGCTATTTCCATGTTACTGATGGACTAGGTTTTAGCGTGGATGTTCTAGGGGATCGCAATAGCGCAACCGCATTAGCAGGCATGATCTATAAGTTTCAGGTTACAGATAATGTAATGCTTTTCCCTATGCTTTCTGTTGGTCGAACCGCTGCGGATGAAGCAGGCAAACAGACGTTTAAGTCGACGGTATATCAAGCAGGTCTCTATGGTATGTACGCTTTTGATGCCGGTCACTGGCTGTATGCCAATCCTAAATCAACTTACGTCCAACAAGCAAAAGAGTGGGTACCTCAGGTGGAAATCGGTGGTGGCTATATGGTTTCCGATGTCGTTTCAGTGGGTTTTAAAGTGGAACACACTGCGGAAACGAAATACCTGAAAAAAGACACCACAGGTTGGCTACAAGCTAACTACTACTTTTAATGAGGTGAGATCGTGGAAGACACACTAGACATCGTCTCGATGTGTGTCATGGATGATCGCAGTTTTATTATGGCTTATTTGATTGGAGCGGCATCGATGGTGTTATGGTTTGAGTTTCGCAGGCTCGGCTCAAAGGCTAGACGCCAAGATGATGAAGCAAAGCAAGGATCAGATAAAACTACGGCTCCTTAGGGAGCCGTTGTTTTATTAATGGCTTAGTTTAGCCGAGTCATCATCGAGCGCTGAAATTGCTTAGGCGTCTGTCCAAACTCGTTTTTGAACAAACGAATAAAGTGAGAGATATTGTCATAACCTGTTTCGTAGGCAACATCGGTGACGGACATCGAGGTTAAATAGCGCTTTGCCGCCTTTAAACGCAGTTGAGTTAAATACTGCTTCGGGTTTTGTTCCGTCATCAGCTTGAACTTCTGTGAGAAGCTCGACAGCGATAATCCCACTTCTTCTGCAACCTGAGACAGCGACAATTGCATGCCCTCTTGAGAGTTCATTAATCGTATCGCGCGCTTGATTGGATGTGATTGATTGCCATTGATAATGCTGTGGCAGGCGTTGTTACGAAGAAGCTCAAACACTAACTCTTGGCCTGTTAGGTCAATCAAAAAGTCCATTCCAGTTTCTTGTTCGCGAAGGATCTCTTGCATCCTCCCATGCAGCGCATTAACTCGCTTCTCAATCGGGTTGACGATAAAACCTTGTAAATCGAATGACTGTGAGGTGTCGAACTCCAAATAGTCGGACACTCGTTGCGCGACTTTCTCAATCAGTGGTTCAGTGAACTCATATACCAATGCCTTAGTGTATTCCGGCATCTTCATATGAATGTTGGAATTTGGTGGCAACAATACGAACTCATCGCTCTGATATTTAAACGCTTCTGACTGATTCACTTTTACAGATTTAGCCCCCTCAAGGATGGTGCAAAGGCGAGGGGCTTCGTATGAACGGTATTCGTCGTGAAAGTCTTTAGGGAGGTCGTAATAGAGCAAATTGATTTGACCTGCGCTCAGGGCATACTCTCGCTCTGCGATGCGACTAAAGTTGCTTAACGTGTGCATGAGTGGTGCTTTGCTCCTATTACGGTGTTGAATTCCATAATAGACAGGAGAAAATAGCACAACATTGATCTGTGTTAGTTAATCCCTCGCCATTTATAAAACAAAACTGCAGGCAAACGTTTTACCTGCAGTTCTGAGATATGACTCGAAATTAGCGCTCTAAATGGTCTTATAGAGCGGCGTCTAGAATGCCAATAATCTCGTCATGGGTTGCTTGTTTCGGGTTAGTGAAACCGCATGCATCTTTCAGTGCGTTTTCAGCAAGTACGTCGAAGTCGTCGCGCTTAACGCCAAGCTCTTCTAAACCTGCTGGAATGTTTACGTCTTTAGATAGCTGACGAATCGCGTCCAAACCCGCGTCTGCGGCTTGCTCATCACTCATACCCGTTGTATCAACACCCATTGCACGAGCAACGTCTGCTAGGCGCGCTGGGGCAACTTGAGCGTTGTATTGTTGAACATGTGGAAGCAGTACTGCGTTACAGACGCCGTGCGGCAGGTCGTAGAAGCCGCCCAATTGGTGTGCGATAGCATGAACATAGCCAAGAGACGCATTGTTAAACGCCATCCCCGCCATAAACTGTGCATACGCCATGTTGTCACGTGCTTCTAGGTTATCACCGTTTGCAACCGCTTCACGCAGATTGGCCTGAATCATCTCAATGGCTTTGATCGCTGATGCGTCGGTAACCGGTGTTGCTGCGATAGAGACATAAGCTTCGATAGCGTGGGTCAGCGCATCCATACCCGTTGCAGCCGTGAGTGAAGCTGGTTTTGCTAGCATCAGTTCAGGATCGTTTACAGAAACAATTGGCGTGACGTTTTTGTCTACGATAGCCATCTTAATGTGACGAGCTTCATCAGTGATTATGCAGAAGCGAGTCATCTCTGATGCTGTACCAGCCGTCGTGTTAATAGCAATTAGAGGCAATTGAGGTTTTTTAGATACGTCCACACCTTCGTAGTCTTTGATTTCGCCGCCGTTTGTTGCGAGTAGCGCAATACCCTTTGCACAGTCGTGCGGTGAACCGCCACCGAAAGAGATAACACAATCACAGCCGTGCTCTTTCAGTAGAGCAAGACCATCGTTTACGTTCTCGATAGTTGGGTTTGGCTTAGTTTCGTCATAAACCACAGCAGCAACTTGTGCTTCATCCAATAGCGTTGTCAGCTTATTCACTGCACCAATTTTGTTTAGAACGCCGTCCGTCACAATTAATGCCTTTTGAAAACCGTGGCTTTCAATCGTTTTCACTGCGTCAGCTAGGCAACCAGCACCCATTAGGTTCAAAGATGGAATATAGAATGCGTTAGACATGTTCTACCTCGTTTAACTTTCAAAAATTATCAATTTCAAACCTATGAGTAGGTCTTACTATATCTTCTGAACTCAGATTATCAGTGGTCGCAATCGGCAAACTAGCGCTGGTTTTATAGAAATAGTCGATTTTTTAAAAGTGACTGAGGATGTGAAGCTTGTCGACTCGTAAGGCTGCCAGGAAATAGAAAAAGACCTCGATGTTCGAGGTCTTTGAGTCATAGTGCGAGAGAATGTGCTCTAAAAAGGATGATCAACCATGATCCAGAAGTTGGTACTCTCTGGAGATTTGGCCAAATCAGCACGCACAACCAAGCCAGCCATTAATGCTCGTACTGAGCCGCCGGCATCGTACTTTAGGTCGGTCAGGAGTTCATTGGCGGTATAGGCAGAGCCCACTCGACCGACTTCTACAAAGCCAACAAGCTGAATCCAGTCGACGCGTAAGAAATTGAGCCACGAAACTTCTTTAAGAGGGTTGTAAGCTAAGGTGTAGCGATACTCCGCCGCGCCGTATAACACGGCTTTATCATGGAAACGGTTGTTATCGTAGCCACGTAATCGAGTGAAGCCGCCTAACGTTGCGCCCTCATTGTATGGTGGATTACCGTTAACCACTCGATTTCCTTGTTGATCGGTATTTACTTCCCAAGTTGGAGAAAGACCGGTCCAGAAGTTGAGTGCGATGATACGCTGTGATGCCCAGTCTGACTTTCCGAGCGAAAAATACTTGCTCATATCGAGCTCGTGAAATGACCATTGCTGCTTAGATTCAAACCAGCCCCAGTCATGAGAGGTCGCTACGTATTGACGGCTACCGTATGACGGGTTTGGTGCAAAGTCCGTATTGTCATAGAGAAGACCAAACTCCATGGCATGAATCGTGCCATCAAGCGTGCTAGGGCTAAACTCGAAAGATTGATAGCGGTTAAACTGGCGAGTGACGAAGATGGTCGAGCCACTTTCCATCGGATTCCACTCTTTGCCGCCAGAAGGCTCAGAAACCAACAAGCCATTGCGTATTTCGTAGTTCACACGACCGTCATTTCGGGTTGCGCCAATTGGCAGTACATACTCCATTTTGATATCAAACCAGTTGGATGCGCCGTCAGCTTGGAAAAACTGTTGGTTTGAAGAGCCGTTGCTTCCCGGAAGAGGTGATCCAGGTGGATAGGATTCGGGGCCAGTAGTATATGCTCTTTGTTGAGGGTAATAGCCAAACATGCCATAGGCACTTAAAAATACACGCTCTGTGCCAGGAATCATATAGTTCCAGACGCCGCCAGCGATAGCGTGGCTAGTATCACCACCAAACACGGTGCCACCAATGGTCATTTGGTCTTGGTGAATGCCTTTAATCATTCCGCCGACACCCACGTTCAAGCCCATGGTTTCGGTGCTAAACAGGTAAGGTAAGACCATAGATTCACGGACTCCATCGGGAGTCTCTTGACGGTCAATTCGTGATTTTACGCTCGTTGGCACGGCTGCTTGCGCCAAAGTGGCATTGAGGGAGCATGTCAGCGCCGTAACGAGTCCTAATAGGCGACGATAAGTCATAGATGAGCGACTTCCTTGTAATTATGATTTTTATTTGCCGTTACATAGCCTAGCGTGATTTGTTACGCGAGAGAATAATTAACCGAGACTTTGATGGATTTTTGTTGCAGGTTTTACAAATGTGGATTTTTATTCGTGTACATTTAGAAAACCCAAGCGTTAGGCTTGGGTTTTGAAGTATCGTGTTACATCGACGTTTGTAGGAAATCGAGTGCCCCCACGACCGCAGCGACTTGAGCGTCATTACACTCTTGTTCAGTCACCTTCGGGCTATCTGGATATACTTCCGTCGTCGTTGAGTACTCACAATCCGTCATGCCAGTACAGAGGCTAAGCTTTTTCAACGGGTAATTGATGACGCCATGCTGCACCACTTCAGAGCCGATGATTTTGCCGTTGTCATCCGGCGGCGCGATGTGCGTTACTTTTTCAACAAATCCAATCACGTGTTTTTGAAATGCCTCTGCTGGCTTTTCAGTGTTACCTACGAGATAAAAACCGTCTGGTACATTGTCTTCAATGTATTCAAGGCCATCACGTGCAGCAAGAGCAGGGCGGAACTCACTCTCATCTGTATCCGTCGTTTCATGCAGATCAATATGAGCCCAAATATCGGTGTCTAGCGACGCCACAAACGCCATGAGATTGGCTGACTCTTCCGCTGGAGAATCTTGATAGAACGAGCGGTTTGGATCTACTGCGTTAGGATTCCAGCGGTTGATGGTTTCATAACCCCAAGGGCTAACACAAGGTGCGACAACGATATTGAATGCATCTTCGTAATCGTGAAGGTTGTTCTTAGCAAACTGAAGCGCACCATGAACACCAGACGTCTCATAACCATGTACACCACCCGTCACTAGGATAGTTGGCTTTGTTGCATCCCAAGTGCGCGTTTTAAGCGCAAACAGCGGGAAGCGAGCTTCGTCGTAAGAAAGAGCGCCGTACTGCACCACGTCTAAGCTCTCACGCAGTGCGTCGATTTTAGGAAGGACATCTTCACTATAAAGACGCTTTACCGACGTGTTTTCACGCCACTGTTGGACTTCGCTATCTGTCCATTTTTTCCCCGGAGTACCGATAGGGTATAGAAAGCTATTTTGCATGGTTTCCATTCTCAACATCTAATGTGCGAGAAAGCATAGCGGTGAAGCACCTCAGTGGCAATCGAAGAGAAGTGAAGATTGTGACAAAATTAACTTCCAAAACGCGTTGAAGCTTTATCAATCTAAACGAGTAATAAAGGTTTTCTCGTCATCCACAAACGCCACAAAGCCGCCGTGATAGATAAACACACGACCACGCCCTTCCACCAAACACGCAAGCTGTGGGTTCAAATCTTCTTCGTTTTTTGGTCTCTGAAACGTGCCGGTATCCGTCACTACGCCGTCGAGTGAGGGTAGATACCCATAGGTGCGCTTAGCTTGATCAATCAGGCTCAATTCGCTGGTTGTAGAGAAGCAAGAAGGGATAGTACCGGCATCTTCGATAAACATGGTTTTGAATTCTTCAAAGGCGGTAATCACCAGCCAGTCGATGTCGTTTACACGATGGATAAACATAGAGTGTCTCTGTAATTCTGATGAGGGGATGTTATCACTAAGTGGGGGGAGCTTAGTAGGGGTATGTTTTAATGGTGATACCGCGCATGTATCTATAGCCAATACCGCCGTCGTTCGTACGCAGGCAGGAATCTAATCACAGCTAATGATTTATCCATTGTTAGCCTCTAGATTTGTGGTGCGTACAGCGAGCGTCACGTTACCTACAAAAAACACTCTCTTAATAATCCTTTTCTTCAAGTACAAGGATTTAACTTTTAGCAAACTTGGGAATTTGTTCTAGATCATTAAAGTGGTCAAAAACGCAATCTTTGATTTTAAATATTTAAACTTTGATGTGGTTTAAGAAATTAAACCTAACTCATATGTTTTTGGTGATCTTGTTCAACTATTGTGCGTGATTTCGATCAATTCTTCGTAAATTGTTGGTGTTTTAAGCACGTTTCTTAGGTTTACAGAAGTTTACTCTGTATTGCTGAATTCACCCGAAAGGAGTAGTTTGCAGTCATTGAGTTCAAAAATGTAAACCGAAATGATGAGTGTAAAGCAAGTTCGATTCACCGACGAAGACAGAGAATACTTAAGCAACTATTTTCGCTTGGCAGATACGATCGCCGACTTGATAGGACCGTATTGCGAAGTCGTTATTCATTCATTTGAAAGCTTAGAAAATTCAGTCGTGAAGATCGTGAATGGTCATCATACTGGGCGTGAAATTGGCTCACCAATCACCGATTTGGGCTTACGTATGTGGAGCACATTCGAGAAAACGGGCGAGGTCTCTCCGAAGAGTTATTTCACCAATGCTGCCGATGGCTCGCTACTGAAATCGACTACGTGCATTTTGGCTGGCCCAGAGCAAAAGCCAATTGGCATGCTGTGCATCAACATGAACTTATCTTTCCCATTCCCAGAAATCGTCAAGACGCTGATGCCACAGTTTCACGTATCGCAAACCTTAGTCAGTGAAACCTTCAGCAATAACGCGAACGACGTGATTAAGCAGGCACTGAGCACTGCTATGCAAGAGGTGGATCAAGACGAGACGGTTTCCGCTAAAGGTCGTAACAAAGCCATTATCCGTTGTTTGTTTGATAACGGCGTATTTGAGCTAAAAGAGACGACCACGCAAGTATCAGAGCAACTTGGGATCAGCCGTCAGGCGGTTTACAAGTTTATCCGTGAATTTAAATCAGAATAAAACTAATAACTTAGGAGTTACATCGTGAAACAGATCATTGCCACTGAACAAGCACCTGCCGCTATCGGTCCTTACTCTCAAGGAACGTCTTACGGCGACATGGTTTACACATCAGGCCAGCTACCACTGGTTCCAGAAAACATGCAGTTTGTTGAAGGCGGCATCAAAGAGCAAGCTCGTCAGTCACTAGAGAACTTAAAAGCGGTTCTAGAAGCAAGCGGTGCGGGCCTAGACACAGTATTGAAGACGACATGCTTCCTATCAGACATGGAAAACTTCGCAGCATTTAACGAAGTGTACACAGAGGTATTTGGTACAGAAAACGCACCAGCTCGCTCTTGCGTTGAAGCAGCAAGACTACCAAAAGACGCATTGGTTGAAGTTGAAGCCATTGCATACAAAAAATAACCGATTTTCGGACATAAATGGGTATCAATAGGAGATTCTCATGAGCGTTTCATTTATTGGATTGAGCATCCTGTTCTTTGGGTTCTACGCATTACTTGCGAACTTCAAAAAACAAAAGAAAAGCTTTAACTTCCGCGTACTGAGTGCGCTTGCTGCTGGTTTGTTATTCGGCGGTGCTATTCAGCTCGTATTCGGTGTAGGCAACGTTGCAACGGCAGGTTTTGCTGAACTGATTTCTGTATTCGGTAAAGGCTACATCAAGCTTCTACAAATGATCGTAATCCCACTAGTATTTGTGGCGATGATCTCTTCGATCATGAACGTAGAAGGCGGCGGTGCGCTATCGCGTATTGCACCAAAAATCATCGGTATCCTACTTTTCACTTGTGCAATCTCAGCGGCAGTGGGCATCGCAAGTATTTACCTATTCGGTATCGATGCTAACGCACTAGTCAGCACTATCGGCACTAACAGCGCTATTGAGGCTCGTGGTGACTCTCTGATTGCAACACAAGATGCGATGGCGAGCAGCGGTCTGTCAGGTATGGCTTTGTCTATCATCCCAACCAACATCTTTGACATGCTAACGGGTTCCCAACGTACTTCGACACTATCAACTGTATTGTTCGGTATGTTCCTTGGCTACTGTATCCTGCAAGTGAAAAACCGTAAGCCTGAGAAAGTGCAAAACTTCGTTGATTTCATCAACTCTGCAAAAGAAGTAGTACTTTCAATGGTACGTGAGATTCTGAAGCTGACGCCTTACGGTGTATTCGCTCTGATGACCACGTTCATGATGACAAACGATTTGTTCGCACTAGCGGAAATGGGTCGCTTCCTACTAGCAAGCTATGTGGCAATCGGTGTGATGTTTGCTATCCACTTCGTGATGGTGTCTATGTTTGGTCTGTCTCCTGCTAAGTTCATGAAGAAAATCTGGCCAGTGCTCGTATTTGGCTTCGGTTCTCGCTCAAGCATGGCGGCAATCCCACTAAACGTTGAAACTCAAACTCAACGTCTAGGTGTGGACGAAGAAACAGCAAACATGTCAGCAACATTCGGTACCAGTATCGGTCAGAACGGTTGTGCGGGCATCTACCCAGCAATGCTAGCTATCATGGCGGCTCAAGTAATGGGCATGTCAGTTGACCTAGGCTTCATCATGCAACTAATTGCGGTAATCGCGATTGCTTCATTCGGTATCGCAGGTGTTGGCGGCGGTGCAACGTTTGCGGCAGTAGCAGTACTAACCATCATGGGTTTAGACATTACGGTTGTGGCGATTCTGGTTTCTATCGAAGCGCTTATCGACATGGCTCGTACCGCGCTCAACATCTCTGGCTCAATGTTGTCAGGTGTACTAACCGCGAAGAAGAATGGCTCATTAAACAATGAGCAATATAATGCTGACGTTACTGCAACAGTAACAAAAGAAGCAGCAGTGTAATTTCCAAACATAATAAAGAGCACCCAATACGGGTGCTCTCCGTTTTTCCTGAGTTCAGGTTATTTAGGTAATAAATATGAAAGTTGTTGTCATAGGCGGTAGCGCTGCAGGTATGAGTTTCGCAGCGAAATACAAACGTAATCAGCCATCAGATGAAGTGATTGTGCTGGATAAGCGCGATTACATCTCGTTCGGGGCGTGTGGTTTACCTTATTTTGCTGGTGGCATGTTTGATGACACTGAGCGCATGATTTCTCGTACGCCAGATCAAGCGATTAAATCTGGTTTAGACGTGCGCATTGAAACTGAAATGGAGGCACTAGACCGCACAGAAAAGCAGATTAAAGTTCGTCATCAAGGTGAAGAAAGCACCATCGATTACGATAAGTTGGTGATTGCCACAGGCGCACGCCCAATCGTGCCCTCGTTTGGCGAGTTCAACCCAGAGCACGTATACACGCTAACCAGCATGGAAGATGGCCTGGCAGTAAAAGAAGCGCTTAAGGACAGCAGCAAACAACGCATTTGCGTAATCGGCGGTGGTTTTATCGGCCTAGAAGTGTTCGATGCCGCACACATACTAGGTAAGCACGTCACCATCATTGAGCGTGAACAACATGTGATGAGTCGTCAGTTTAGCCCTGAAATGATTGAAATGGTAGAAGGCGCGATTCGTGAATCTGGCGCTGAGCTTAAAACTGGTTGCAGCGTATCAGCCATTCGTGACGCGGAGCAGGGCGGCTACATCGTAGAAACCGACAATGGCAATGTTGGAGCAGACGTTGTGATCATGTCACTTGGCTTCAAACCGAACACAGAAGCGTTCGAGTTACCAAAAGCAGCGAACGGCGCATTGCTAGTCGATGAGTTTGGCGCAACAGAAGATGCACACATTTACGCTGTCGGCGACTGTGCAGTGGTTCACCATATGGCGCTAGGCAAATCAGTGTATACCCCTCTTGCAACCACAGCTAACAAGCAAGCGCGCATGATGGCTGACAAACTTGCAGGCAAAGACACTTACATGAGTGGTTTCTTAGGCTCGTCTTGCTTGAAAGTGTTGGATTACGAACTGGCATGCACAGGCGTATCGGAACTGCTTGCTAAAGAACACGGTTTGGAAGTGAAGGCATCAACTATTTCAGATAAGAATCAAACCGACTACTACCCTGGTCAAGAAGACATTAAAGTTAAGTTGGTATACCACCCAGAAACCAATGTACTGCTTGGTGGCGAAATCGTTGGTAAGAAGGGCGCAGTAGGGCGAATCAACGCACTCGCTGTTGCCATCACTGCGAAGATGACCACACAGCAACTCGGCTACTTGGACTTCTGCTACGCACCTCCATTTTCGCGTACATGGGATGCGCTAAACGTTGCAGGTAACGTAGCAAAATAACTTTTTTGAACAATATTCAACAGGGGCTTACGAGCCCCTATTGGTTTAGCTGCCCTTGTTTAATACCTTGCAATCAAACGATTCAATTCGCTCATCCGCAATATAAATCAACTTGCTACCCGCAGGAACCTCACGTTCTAGCTGGGGGTTGAGTTCAATTCCATTGCCAACTTCAAGCGCGATCAAGGTGGCTTGATTCTCTTTCTTTGACCAAAGATAAAATCGTCTTTAAACGGTACTCCACTCTCCGAACTTAGAGGGTAGATTTCGCCAAGGAATACCTGTTGTCATTCGATGTTCAGTTTTATCGTAAATACGACCTGTACTTTTCATAACTTGGAGTAACAGTTCCCAGCTAACACATTTTTGTCCAAATATGAGTTACCCCTGTTAGGGAATAAAAATCACCGATAACCAATTTTTAACTCTAGGTGTGCGCGTTCAGTAGACTCCGCATCGAGTGCGGAATGACGACAAATTCGGCTAATGTGCTGCTAATGTCCATAGACGAGCTGGGATTGGTTTCTTGATAGCTAAACACCTAAGACTGGTATAATTTAGAGCCGTTAACCATCCGAGCTACTGACGATGCTTCAAACTATTAAGCGAATACTAAAAGCACTAACCCAAGTTAACCCCCACTTTGAACAAGATGTCGACACAGTCATGAAGGCCATTGGCGGGATTAACAATCTAGTCGAAACCGGTGCGTGTGCGACGAGACTCCGACTGACTCTGGAAGATACATCCATTGTCGATAAAAAGGCACTGAAGAATCATGGAGCGCATGGTGTGGTGATACTTGATGAGCACCACATTCAGATTATCTACGGAGTAAAAGCAAATACCTACTCCCAAGAGATGGAAGAAAGACGCGTTAAACATACCTCCAACAGCCAATGAACCTTGTTACTTCGGATGAATATGTTTCGCTATGTCGAAATACAAACGGCGTCTTTTTAACTTAATATTTAGCCCGCACACTCATTTCGCGTCTGTTCAATCGCCTTCATTAGTTTCTCAGAAATCAGCCCTTTCTTATTGGTATTGAAGTCAAACATTACTATGGTTGCGGTGCCCGTCGTTGTAACTTTACCAAGCTTGTGACTGACAATGCTGTACTCCATGGTGAACCTGTCTTCTTTGACATCGGTAATGCGAGAGCCTACAAGTAGGGTATCTGGATAAGTGACAGGCAGTTTGTAGCGGCAGTAGGTGTCCCCGAGTACTGGGCCAACATTGGTGACGGCCATATCTTCCATCAAACTGATGTGGCGGAAATAGTCGAGGCGAGCGGTTTCAAAATAGCGGAAGTATACCGCGTTGTTGACATGATTTAGGGCGTCCATTTCCCCCCAAGCGACGGGGATTTCTGTGATGACCGGAAAACCTTCAAGCAATGTTTTCATTTGTTATTATCCTTTTTGTATTGGGCTTTTACTCTATTTAATCTTTAACATGTTTGCAACAACCTAAGAAGGGTACATCAATTAAGTACACGGATACGGTTTGATATCAGCGCAAAGGCGTTGAAAATGTGTGAGGGCACGGCAGGCTGGATTGACTTTAATCGTGTGGTGCTCGATGGATCTTGAGTGGTTATTTCAGCGGTAACTTACTCAAACACTTACGACACAAACAGGTCGCGGATTTTTGCAAACTTGAGGTGTCACGTTTCTCTATCTCGAAACACCAGCAAGATGATTTTCCAGCTGAGATATCACAATAGGCGGGCTCACCACACTGCTGGCATTGGTGCGTGGATTGCTCCCCAGAGAGTTGATCTACCTTGTCTTGGCGTTGCTCGTTATCCATAAAACGCCATTCAGAAAGTTCATCCATGGTTCGATGGCATCCGCTGCAGATCCCACCATCGTTTTTACAGGCGGCGCGGCAGGGCGTGACGATAACAACTTCTTGGGACATGAACAGCAATCTCAGTTGGGCTTGAAAAAATAAGGCTCCCATTATTCATTAGGGAGCCTTACATATCCAGTGCTAGTGCGCGTTTTTTAACGCTTATTTAACTTTCCAGCTTACTGTTTCGCCGCCACGGATTGGCACAACAATGTCGCTACCAAATGGCATGGTTTCTGGCACGTTCCATTCTTCTTTCTCAAGCGTGATGGTGTCCGTGTTGCGAGGTAGACCGTAGAAGTCAGGGCCGTTTTGGCTTGCAAAACCTTCTAGGTTCTCTAGCTTGCCTTCTTGCTCAAACACTTCTGCATAAAGCTCAACCGCTGCGTGTGCTGTGTATGAACCTGCACAACCACAAGCCGCTTCTTTCTTGCCTTTTGCGTGTGGTGCAGAGTCTGTACCTAGGAAGAACTTCTTGCTGCCACTGGTTGCCGCTTCGATAAGCGCTTGCTGGTGGGTGCCGCGCTTAAGGATTGGTAGGCAGTAGAAGTGTGGCTTGATACCGCCAACCAGCATGTGGTTGCGGTTGTATAGAAGGTGGTGAGCGGTGATGGTCGCAGCAACGTTGTCGTTAGCGTTTTTCACAAAGTTTGCAGCATCTGCTGTAGTGATGTGCTCTAGAACAATCTTAAGGTTCGGGAAGTCATTCACGATAGGAGCGAGAACTGTGTCTAGGAACTCTTTCTCACGGTCGAAGATATCGACGTCGTGAGTGGTCACTTCACCGTGAACAAGCAGTAGCATACCCACTTCTTCCATCGCTTCTAACACGTGGTAGATGTTTTTAGCAGACGTTACGCCAGAATCGGAGTTTGTGGTTGCACCCGCTGGGTACAGTTTTGCTGCCACAACTGCGCCAGATTCTTTCGCTTTGCGGATTTCGTCTGGTGTGGTGTTGTCAGTTAAGTACAGCGCCATTAGAGGTTCAAACTGCTCAGAAGGCTGCTCAGCCATAATGCGCGCTTTGTATGCTAGCGCCATTTCTGTGTCTGTGACAGGTGGGATGGTGTTTGGCATGATCAGTGCGCGACCGTTGTAGCGGCTGATATCGCGAACAGTATCTTTAAGAACGTCGCCGTCACGAAGGTGTACGTGCCAGTCGTCAGGACGAGTAATAGTCAATGTAGTCATTTGGGCTCCCACCAAGTTAGATTCTTCTTGAAACGGAGCCTAAACAGTCGCGAAAAATGTGAATGCAATCGCTTACGTTTAGGCGACAGGATGATAGAGGAAAACGAGTAAGATTTCACTATGTTTCTGGGACTAAGGGAAAAAAGACGTTACCATTGACTACAAAATAAGGAAGACAACAATAAAAGGGCTCAGTCGTGTCAAAATCTCCTCTGCTTTCCCAAATCAATATCTATCCCGTTAAATCCGTTGGCGGCATTTCTCTTTCTTCTTCTTGGGTCGAAAAGCAAGGCTTATGCTTTGATCGTCGATTTATGGTCGCGCTTTCCGATGGTGCTATGGTCACCGCTCGTAAATACCCAAACATGGTAAAAGTGTCATCGAGCCTATTGCCGACAGGGATCATTTTCACTTACCCAGGCATGGCGCCGCTAAAACTTGAATACAGTAGTTTTAAGTTACAACAGACGCCAGCGACGGTTTGGAAAGACAACTTTGCTGCTTACACCACAACGGACGAAGCGGATGATTGGTTTAGCCAGGTGCTCGACCAGCGCGTTGAGCTGCTGTTTACGGGCGAGCAATCGAATCGCGTGCGCGAAAAGTTGGGACACAATGTGAGTTTTGCCGATGGTTATCCGCTGCTTATTATTAGTCAGGGTTCTTTAGATGAACTTAATCGCCGCAGTAGCGAAACGCATTCAATGGAGCAGTTTCGAACTAACTTAGTGGTCGGTTCGGATGAACCATTTATTGAAGACTCATGGAAGCGCATCAAAATCGGTGAAGTTGAGTTCGAAGCAGTAAAGCCCTGCGAGCGCTGTATTTTGACGACAGTTGATGTGGAGAAAGGGAAGTTCCGCGAGAGCAAAGAGCCGCTGAATACCTTCTCGCGCTTCCGTGCAAATGAAAGAGGTGGCGTTTTCTTTGGCCAGAACTTGGTCGCCAAAAATGAAGGCATGATCCGCACTGGTGATGAAATTGAAGTTCTTGAATACAAAGAGAAAGAAGTTTATGACGATCTGGACGCTCAGAAACAAGAGTTTGTTTGTGTTGAGCGCGAACGCGTTGCTCGTAACTTTGAAACCTTTTGGCTAGAGCCTCAAAAAGGCGCAATGCCTGATTACAAAGCTGGGCAACACCTTCCAATTGAGCTTAATCTTGATGGTCAAGTTGTAAAGCGCCTATACACTTTATCATCGAGCCCATCTCGTCCGGGGCGTTTGGCTGTCTCAGTCAAACGTATCGATGGTGGCAGTGTGTCTAACTGGCTATTTGAACACTTCCAAGTGGGTGATACTCTGATTGCAGATAAACCCAATGGCAGCTTCCATATGGCGAATGCAGACCACGAGCCATTGCTACTCCTCTCTGCAGGTAGTGGTGTGACACCTATGATGTCGATGCTTCGTGATTTGTCAGACAGAGATGCCGTTAACAATGTGGTGTTCTTTCATCAATGTTCAACCGTTGATGATATTCCGTTTGCCGAGGAGCTCAAGTCGCTAGAAGCGAAGCACGAGAATTTCACCGTGATGCTGTCTTTGACTCAATCCAATGATGATTGGCAAGGCTTAAAAGGGCGCTTTAGTTTATCCCACCTAAAACAAATCCCAGATCTCACAGCAAGGCAGGTGTTTGTGTGCGGCCCTGATGGCTTCATGCAAAAGGCTAAAAACCTGATGCTGAAGAAGGGGTTAGCGGAAGATCATTATCATCAAGAAGCCTTTGGTGTAGCTACGGCGACGGAAGACAGCGTTAAGGCAGTTCAAATCAGTATCGATGGCAACGTATTTGAAGGTGATAACCAGAAAACACTACTGGAACAAGCTGAAGATGCAGGATTATCGATTACGCATACTTGTCGCGCAGGCTTTTGCGGCGCATGCAAGGTGACGGTGGAATCAGGCTTGGTTCATCAACCCGATGTACCTGCTATTCAAGAATCAGAAATTGCGGAAGGTAAGGTGTTAGCGTGTTGTTCAGTGCCGAGAACGGATGTGGAGATTGTTAGTTAACGGATGATTGTGGGTGCCAGTGTCCAACTGGCACCGGCTTTGATTTACATGCTTATTTTGAAGCACTCACTATACGTTGATGCAACGAGTCTTTTAAAACGGCTCTATCATGTTTTAGTTGATGCATCTCGGTATCTTCGATAGGTGAACCGTTGAGTTCCAACACACGAATTTCTTTATCCAGAGCATTGTAGTTTTTAGTATCTGCAGCAAAGCCTTGATCGCTTTGTGTCAGCGCTAAAATGGTATCTTGATGTTCTGGAAATTCCTTAAGAAGAGAGTGATCTTCGCCTAACATAGCAACCCCTTTTTATTCGATGAACAATAGTTTTAGCTTGGGCATGTGCACAAGTGGGTTGATGCGCGCGAAGGCGTGTTATCACCTGTGCTCTTATAACAATGGCACAAGTTAGGAGTGATTAAAAGTTGACCGGTGGCAAGATTTGATTTCAGCGAAGTAAATCACAAGCTAGAAAAAAGCCAGCAATTTTTTTGCTGGCTTTTGGTATTTGTAAGAAGCGGATTAGTCGTAGATTGTCGGGATCGCTTCACGTTTGTGTTGTGTTGCTTTGTAAATAGCAACCAACTTGTCTGAAACGTCTTGAGAAACTGGCTTGCCCTCTAAGAAGTCATCAATCTGATCGTACGTTAGGTTTAGCGCATCTTCATCGGCTTTTTGTGGATCGAGCTCTTCAAGATCCGCGGTTGGTGTTTTCTTAACAAGTAATGCTGGCGCACCAAGGGTGGCTGCTACTTCACGAACTTGACGTTTGCTAAGACCAAATAGCGGTGCCAAATCACATGCTCCATCACCAAACTTAGTGTAGAAACCAGTGATGTTTTCTGCTGAGTGGTCAGTACCAAGCACTAAACCACCCACGTAACCAGCGATTTCGTACTGAGCGACCATGCGTGCACGCGCTTTTACGTTACCTTTAACAAAATCGACTTTCGCCGCGTCTGTTGGTAGCAGGCCAGTGCCTTCTAGTGCAACGTGTGATGCAGCATGAAGACCATCCACACCAGCTTTGATGTCAACGGATACAGAGTGGGTTGGTTCGATGAAAGAGAGCGCTAGCTGTGCTTCGTCTTCGTCTTTTTGTTCACCGTAAGGTAGGCGCACTGCGATGAATTGGTAGTCGTTGCTGTCGCTCGCTTGGTTAAGCTCGTTAACTGCCAATTGTGCCAAACGGCCACAAGTTGTTGAGTCCACACCCCCACTGATACCGAGAACGATGGATTTGCATCCAGACTGTTGCAATTTACTCTTAATAAATGCAACACGGCGTTCAATTTCAAATTGTGGGTCGATAGACGGAAGCACGCGCATCTCGTCTCGAATAAGTTGTTCCATGTGGGATCCCTTTTCCTGCAAGCAAAAATGATTTCTTGTATGATACCTACGAACATCGCTGAAAAAAAGTTACAGTGGTGGCCAATCTATGCATAGATACGATTTATTGAGATACATATGACAAAAATAGCGATATTTGGCAGCGCCTTTAACCCACCGAGCCTTGGCCATAAGAGCGTGATTCAATCACTGAGCCATTTTGACAAGGTACTGCTGGTGCCGAGTATCTCTCACGCTTGGGGCAAAAGTATGTTGGATTACAGCATTCGCTGCCAGCTGGTTGATATGTTTATCGACGATCTAGCCCAAAGTAATGTCGAGCGCTCAGATATCGAAGAGCACTTGTATCAGCCAAATAGCTCAGTGACCACATTTGCAGTGCTAGAAGCCCTTGAGCTGCATTACCCTGATGCCGAGCTGACTTTTGTTCTGGGGCCTGACAACCTATTTAGCTTCGAAAAATTTTATAACGCTCAGCAAATTGTTGAGCGTTGGTCATTACTAGCCTGTCCCGAGAAAGTGAAAGTTCGCTCTACTACTATCCGTTACAGTTTGTCCCAAGGTTTGAATGTAGATCACTTAACGACAGTAAGTGTCGCTAAACATTTGGTCGCCCATAAGCTATATTGACCATATAACTAAAATGGATAATTTATAAAAAATGAAAGCAACATGGATTTGTATTGCTTTAGCAGTGGCCGTCAGTAGCCCTCTTGCGTATGCATTTTGTGAGAGTAATTCGAGTAAGTCTGTCGTTATTAAAGCGACGGAGGAAGAGTCTTTTTGCTCGCTAATCACCAAGCCGTTTAGCTACATCGGCAACCAAGTTGTGACACTTGGTGGTCTTATTGAACCTGAAACGCCAACTAACACTTTGCAAGACTCCTACTGGGATCAATGGTTGTTAACTCAAGAATCTGAACCTGTGTTAACCGGAAACATCGACAATAGCTTTGTTGGTATTGGTCTCTGGGCACCCGATGAAATTGCTCGTCGTAAAGATGAAATGTCGATGCAAGAGTGGTTAATGGCGCAGGGTCTGCACTTTGGTGTTGGATTTGGCGAAAAAGGCAAAGAGCCTAGGTTGCGTCTTGATTATCGTTGGCATCAGGATTACCAAGGCGACATGATGATGCAAGTTGAAGTGCCATTTTAGAGCGTTTTGGTCACCTGCACTCATTAAATAGAGCTAAGCAGAATAATAACAAAGCGAGCCTAGGCTCGCTTTGTTGCATGTGGTGAGAACATTTACCCGAAAGGGTGTCACCTATAGTTCAGTACCCAGCAGGTTTTGGGTAAGCTGCTGGAACTGTGCTTGATTACCAGCGAACAACTGCTCACAAATCGCCTCTGGTTTTTTACCAGACAGTTTAAGCTTGCGAGCTTCACGAACAAGAAGCACTAATGCCAATTCACCAGATACGGTATTTGAACCCGGTGTCCAGCGCGAGATGTTTTCACTGGTGCTGTCTAGAGTGAGTGCAGGTGACATCGCAGCAACTTCATGGCGTAGGACTTGCAACAGATCGTTTTTAATCACGTCACTTGATGCGGTGGTGAGTCTATCTAGAATCGCACTCGTTAGTGGTGTGGTTTTGATATGGCCGGCTTGTCCCGGAAACTTATCGCGCAAACGAATTGAAAACTTCACCGTACTAAGCTTGGTATGCGGTAGTATTGTCAAGCTTGTTAGGCAGTCAAACGGCAGCCAAAAGAGTTCGCCAGCTTGGTATAGATATTCGTTTTTACCCAGTCTGACTATCACTTGACCTTCCTCGACACGAATTAGCTGGTTATGCAGCGTTTTTTTACGTGCGGTGATGGTGACAAAGTCGTAACTGTTTGATTGAAAGTCGATTGCGTGATTCATGGTGGTCTTAAGCTGTGGATCTGCGCGTAGGTTACCCCCTGAAGGGGGGAATGCCAACTAAAGATCACACTTTTATGTGGTTGTTAGTGAACAAGATGCTAAAACTGTGGTCTGACCTTAACAAAAATAGACGTAATAGGGCTGCGGTCTTTAGTCACAGGGCGTAGAATATGGCAGCTTTTAATTTGATGTAACAAACATGACAACACAGACAGATCCTTATATTGATATTCGTCCTTACAATGATGACGAAATCCCAGCCGCGATTGATCGACTGATCAACGACGCTGAATTTATTGATGCTATTTTGCAGCACCGTTTTTCTAATCATGCGCCTTGGTTTAAAGCGCTGATGAGCCCATTGGTTAAAGTGTACCTAAAATTCAAGTGGGCTAAGCTTGATAGCGTAGAAGCGATCCAGCTAGAAGTGAAAAAGTATCTAGAGCAAACGCTAAACGCAACAACACAAGGTGTGACTTATCAAGGTCTTGATAAGCTAGATAAAAATACCTCTTACCTATTTGTGTCGAATCACCGTGATATCGCGATGGATCCGGCGCTTGTTAACTACGGCCTACACCAAAACAACCACAGAACCGTGCGTATTGCTATTGGTGATAATTTACTTAAAAAGCCCTGTGCAACTGAGCTTATGCGCCTCAACAAGAGCTTTATCGTTAAGCGCTCGCTTAAAGGCCCACGTGAGATGATGAGAGCTTTGGGCACGTTGTCTTCGTACATTAAGCACTCACTGGATACTGGAAACTCAATCTGGATTGCTCAGAAAGAAGGTCGTGCAAAAGATGGCAACGATTTCACTGACCCTGCGATTCTTAAGATGTTCCATGTTGAAGGTCGCAAGCAAAAAGTGGCATTCGCAGAGTACATTCGTTCGTTAAAAATTGTCCCAGTGTCGGTCTCTTACGAAAACGACCCTTGTGATATTGCTAAAGCAAAAGAACTTTATGAAAAAGCGACGCATGGCAACTATCAAAAAGGTGAGTTTGAAGATATCGAAAGCATCGTGCAAGGCATTGTTGGCCGCAAAGACCGCGTAAACGTGGTGTTTGGTGATGTGATTGATCAAGACTTTGAAACACCAGACGCATTGGCGCAAGAGATCGACCGCCAAATCCATGCAAACTACACTTTGTTCCCAATTAACAAGTTGGCTGCTGGTTTGGAAGATGACACCATTACTGAAGCAACGCGCACAACGCTAAAAGAGAAGTTTGATGTGCTGCCAGAGGGCGCACACCAATATTTGCTGGATAGCTATGCCAACCCGGTGAAGAACATTTTGCTAGATAAAGCAGAGATGCCAGAAGCCGCAGAAGCGTAAAGACGTTTCGAACACTATTTAGAGCATTGAAAATACCACCCTTGGACTTCTCCAAGGGTGGTATTTTTTTATGTGGTGTACTGAGCTCAGCTATCGCCAGGTTTGTCTTTTTGGATTGCTTGAGCGATGTCTGATACCGTTTCCGCTAAGTTGATTGGTAGTGGAAATACAATAGTGGAGGTCTTGTCATTGGTTATTTCGGTGAGTGTTTGCATATACCTAAGTTGCAGTGCGTTCGGAGCTTGATTCAGGATCTCAGCAGCCTCTTTCAATTTATTCGATGCCTCGAGCTCACCAGTTGCATGAATGATTTTCGCTCGGCGGTTACGTTCGGCTTCTGCTTGCCTTGCTAAGGCTCTGACCATGCTTTCGTTTAGGTCGACATGTTTCACTTCAACAGTCGCGATTTTTATGCCCCAGTCATCGGTTTGCTGATCGAGTATGGCTTGTAGATCTTTGTTAAGACGTTCTCTTTCTGACAACAGTTCATCCAGTTCATGTTGACCTAGCACAGAGCGTAGGGTCGTTTGTGATAGTTGGCTAGTGGCATCGCTGTAACTTTCGATGTTGTTGATCGCCATTTGCGGATCAACGACGCGGAAATAGACTACGGCATTGACGCGCACTGATACATTGTCGCGGGTAATTAAGTCTTGCGTCGGCACATCAAGAACCACCGTTCTTAAATCGACACGCACCATTTGCTGAATAAAGGGAATCAAGATAATTAGGCCAGGCCCTTTTACCTCTTGAAATCGACCAAGAAAGAACACTACGCCACGCTCATATTCGCGCAGTACTTTGAAAATTTGTGTCGCCAGTGCAATCAATAAAACGGCAATGACTCCAAATGTGTAACTTAACATACGCGCCTCCTAATTGTGTGGGCGGTGATGGGATGTGATTTTAAGCTTTAGTCCTTGAATATCGACGATTGTGACTTTGTCTCCGCGCAAAGGATTGGCGCTGTCATCGGTTGTTGCGCTCCAAAGTGCACCATTTAATTGAACTCGCCCATGCCCATCGACAAAGTCATCGCTGACGACTGCGACCTTACCTGGAAAAGTTTCTGTACCCGTGGTGATGTGCTTGCGACGAATGCGAAGCAACAAACCCACGACCAGGAGAATGAGCGCCAATGAAAATATGCCTATGCCGATGATGAGTGGTAGCGCTACCTGAAAATTGGGCAGCTCACTATCCATAAGAAAAATCGATCCCAGCACGAAGGCAACGAGCCCACCAAGCCCTAGGATGCCGAAGCTTGGGCTAAATGCTTCCGCCACCATGAGTGCGATTCCAAGCAACAAAAGAGCAAGTCCTGCGTAATTCACAGGCATCATTTGCAGTGCGTACATGGCAAGCAACAAGCAAATACCACCAAGCACGCCAGGAAGTCCAATACCAGGGTTATAGAACTCAAGAAGAAGACCATAGATACCAATCAGCATTAAGATATAGGCGACGTTGGGATTAGTGATAACGGCCAGCATCTCTGCGCGCCAATCAGGTATGCGTTCAACAAAAATGGGAACTTCAATTGACGGTGTCACATTTTGGTTGGCGACAGTGATGGTTTTCCCATTGATGGCGTTGATCAACTCTTCAGGGGAATTGACCAAGTAATCAATGACATTGAGTTCTAACGCGTCAGTGGCATCGAGACTGGCAGCTTCGGTTACCGCTTTTTGAGCCCACTCAGCATTTCGACCATGGAGCCTAGCAAGACCTTTGATATAGGCTTTCGCATCATTAATGACCTTTTTCTCTGATGCGGTTTTAGCGGGAACTTGCTGTGAGTTGTTATCGTCGTTGACAGGTTCTTTATCATCATCTTCTCCTGCCGGAGATGTTGGTGACTTACTCCCGCCCAAAGCAACAGGAGTGGCGGCGCCAAGGTTGGTGCCTTCGGCCATCGCAGCAATATGGCTGGCGAGCAAAATATACGTGCCAGCACTGGCTGCACGTGACCCAGCAGGTCCAACCCAAGTCGCGATAGGGATATTGGAAGCGGTAATGGCGTGGACAATATCTCGCATGGCACTGTCCAAACCGCCTGGGGTGTCCATTTTCAGGATAATAAGACTTACACTCTGCGTATGAGCCAGTTCTATTTCACGTGATAGATAGTCACTGTTTGCCGGTCCAATCGCCCCGTTGACAGGTAAAATCCAAACGGTGTTTGCTAGCGCCTGACCAGCAAACAGGGTTAGTGTGATAAGTAGAAGCCACAAACGTTTCATACCATCCTCCTATTCAAGGATTTGATGCGCTTGTTGTCTTTAAAGTATAGGCGATTTCCCTCTGATAATGGCTACAACTACATAGTCCGTCTAGACTCAAGCATGATGTAAATAGAAACCATCAAAATCAGCAACCTTCATGCATAGGAGCGGCTATGATCTACCCAGAACCACTGCCTCATGGCGAACTGCATCACATCATCAATGACATCTATATGGTGACAGGCTCGGTGGAGATGAAAGCGCCTCATCCTAAATATGGTCCGTTCAAAATGACGTTTAGTCGCAATATGATGGTGATTAAGCAGGGTGGTGAGCTGATTTTGGTGAACTCTGTGCGATTGAACGAAAAAGGTATCGCACAACTAGATGAACTTGGTGATGTCACTCATGTGGTGCGTCTAGCTGCATTCCATGGTTTTGATGACCCATTTTACAAAGAGACGTTTAAAGCCACGCTTTGGTCTGTAGAGGCTCCGTATGTACGTGGCTTCGCTAAGTCTTCTAAGGAAGAATATTACCGAGCAGATCGGATATTAAAGCCTGGCAGTGAACTTCCGATTAAAGGTGCTTCTTATCATGAGTTTGCAACCAGTCATCCTAAAGAAGGCTTGATATTGCTCGAGCGAGAAGACGGCATATTGCTGGCGGGAGACAGCATGCAGAACTGGCCTAAGCCTGATAAGTACTTTAACTGGTTTGCCAAAATCATGATGAAGCGAATGGGTTTTATTGCGCCGAGCAATTTTGGCCCAGGTTGGCTAGAGCTCGCGAAACCCGAAAAAGATGAGTTGATGGAGAAAGCAAGACTTGATTACAGCGTGCTATTGCCTGCACATGGCAACCCTATTATGGCAAATGCGCAGCAAGGATTTATAAAAGCTGCTGAGCAAGCCTATTCTTAGACACTGCATTTAGATAAATAAAACTAATCCGAAACCAATATAAAATTTCGTAACTAACTTACTTAAAATATTTGACCTTGCTCACAAAATGAGTAGAATTCGTGCTGTCTTTTGAAATGTTATTACACTAGGGTGAGAACAATGAACTCAGCACTGCTATCAACATTGGACACTGAAAAATCAAACAAAGTAGAGAGCGCATCTAAGTCGTCGACGTCTACTGTGGCTGAAATTGCAACTATCGTTGCAATGTACCTTGCTACTTCAGCTGTGATTTTGTTACTAAGCCTAACTTGGGTGATGTAACCAGCTTTTCAAGGATTTGAAAGGAGCGATACTCGCTAAAGCAGCACATGTGAGTATCGCCTAAACCGCTTCTAACTTTTCTACGGTTCTACCACCACATACTTGCCATTTCCAATGGACAAGAACCAATTCCCTCTCGATACAAAGTACTGTTGGCCACGTTTATTGACTGCCGTAGCCCCTTCAGGAAGCTGTCTAATCACTTTACCCGGTCGATAGCGACGCTTTGGCGGCTTTTCGACAAACACATATTTCTCTTTTCTCTGCTGGTAATAATGTCCATCGATGAGCGCGTATGTTACGCCTGCGATGGCCAATAAAATGGCATCTTTAGGTAGGCGGTGTTTTGGATAGTGATGAACGACATGAACTTCTTTCTTTTTATGTTTGTGTTTATGTTCTTTCCAAGGTTTGTCGATAAACTTGTGCCAAGGGTCTGCAAAAGCAGGGCTGGTTCCAAGCACGGTGCAGATAATGAGTGTGGAAAACAAAGATTTGTAAGTCATAAATGGCTCAATTGAAAACTTTGAGCCATTGTTCCGTTTCGTGGGTGTTTGTGGGTTAGTACTTTGTCATGAACGAGTCGTGATTTGATGGGGGCTGAATGGGTTGTTCTGTAACTATTTGCGGGGCGAATTACTCAACTTGCCGCCTGTGAGCGCATCACTACTTTGGTAAAACTCAAACAAGGCATTAATATCAGGACTGCACATGATATCCATAGCCTCTTTCAACGATGCTAGAGGCCAATCCCACCATTTCATTTGTGAAAGCTTATGGATTTCTTGCTCGGTAAAGCGCTTTTTAATGACGGTGTTATGACCGACCACCACAGTGTAAGGCGCGACGTCTTTGGTGATCACCGAACGTGCACCAATAATCGCTCCGTCGCCAATTGTTACCCCGGGCATTATCATCGCTTCAGAACCAATCCAGACATCGTTGCCGATAACAGTGTCTCCGGAGGGAAGAAAGCCATCTTGAACTTTGTCGCCAAAGGTCTCACTCGGAAAAGGAAACGTCGATATCCAGTCCATTCGGTGGCCTTGGTTGCCAGCCATCATAAAGGTCGCGCCTGATGCGATAGAGCAAAACTTACCAATGTAGAGCTTATCGATATTAGGATAGAGACCGCTTTCCCATACTTCTCGAGTCGGTGGATCGCCAAGCAGATAGCGCACGGCACACTCTTCGAAGTTTTTTCCGTGATAAAAACCTGAATAGTAGGAGTGATCGCCGACCTGAATATTAGGGTTAGTGATTGTATCTTTTATGACTTGGCCTTGAAGCCAATTGGGAAAAGGATTCATGTTGTTGCTTCTTTTTGGTAGTGACTCACAAAAACTAGCATGAGAACAGTGTAAGCCCAAATCTAGTCTTGTTTATCGGTTTTTAGGCCACTAGTTTACTAGCAAACGGTGTTGAAGAATATGTAGGGAAAGGGAAGTTTATGAAAGGATTTCGTATTAGAACCATGACGTTAGATGAAGTTTCCACCGCGGTTGAGTGGGCAGCACAAGAGGGATGGAATCCAGGACTAAACGATGCACAGCACTATCACATGGCGGATCCTCATGGTTTTTTGGTTGGTGAACTCGATGGGGAGCCCATTGGTTGCATCTCGGTTGTAAAGTATGACGCGACCTTTGGTTTTTTGGGTTTCTACATAGTCAAACCTAAGTATCGTGGACAGGGCTACGGCATCCAAATATGGAATCAAGGAATGGCTTATTTAGAGGGCTGCAATGTCGCTTTGGATGGCGTTGTGGATCAACAAGAAAACTACAAGCGATCCGGATTTATGTTGTCTCATCGAAATATTCGTTATGAGGGGCGCAGTGCCCAGCTTACCTTTGATAGTAACGCGATAGTGAAAGCAACCAGTGTCGACTTTTATCAGGTTGAAGATTATCTAAATGGTTTCTTCCCAGTGGCTAGAAGGGAATTTAACCATGCTTGGTTTAGTCAAATGCAGTGTATGTCTCTGGTCTATGTGAAAGAGGGTAAGGTGCTTGGTGCTGGGGTAATCAGAGATTGCCGTACGGGCTATAAAATCGCACCACTGTTTGCAGATAGTGAGCATATTGCCAATGAGTTGTATGCAGCGTTGGTCTCTAGTGTAGACGCTGGCAAGCCAGTCTTTTTAGATGTGCCAGAAGTGAACGAGCCTGCCGTTACCCTGGCAAGCTCGCATAATATGACGCCTTGTTTCGAAACCGCACGAATGTACACCAAACAACCACCGGCACTTTCCTTAGATAGAACTTACGGTGTTACGTCATTTGAAATTGGCTAGCAGCTTCGACTTAAAACGGCGCTCGGTTAGGCTGCCGAGCGCTCTGTGTTTTCTGTTAAATTGTTCACCCATTTATCACTGTAGACTCGCCATGCCGCGGGCAGCACCTTAATAATTTCTTCCGATGTCATCAAAAGCAGTACAGTAGTAAAAGGCAATTCAAACACGATAGCACCCATAGCGGTCACAGGAACTGCCCACATCCACTGGCAAACAAAGTCCATGTTCATGCAAAATTTACTGTCCCCACCGCTTCTCAGTACACCAACGATTAAAGTGATGTTGATGGTTCGCAACATAATGCTGAGCGCCATAACAGGGAAGCTCATAATCATGAGTTCTGTGACGTCATCAGATAACGCGCCATAGAGAGATAAAAGGGCACTTTGCGCGACTAATAAAATGCCCCCAAGTAACGCGCCCACAATAAAGGCAGATTGAAGCGCCCACCTGGCATATTGTGTACTGTGCTTAAATTGATTCGCGCCTAAGCTGTTGCCAATAATGATACCGGTAGCATTAGATAGGCCGAGACCTAAGGCAAGACCAACGGACTCTAGTGGCGTAATCACCGCCATCGTTGCGAGTTCGGTTTGTCCCATGCGACCAAGAATGATGTTGAATGTAAAGATACCGGCGCACCAAATCACCGTACCGACCATTATCGGGTATGTAATGGTGACGAACTTACTCACCATGCTTCGTTCACAAGCCTCGACAACGTTTTGCCAACGCAATGCCAGAACTGGAAAGTAGCGATAGATGATAACCAGTATTACGATTAGGCGTATTGAACGAGCGATAACGCTGCCGATCCCTGCACCAATAAGACCCATTGCGGGCAAACCTAAGTAGCCGAATATCAGAATGTAATTCAAAACCACATTGAGGGCGACTTCTAATATCGACACATATAGGTTTATACGGGTCTGTCCTATTGAGCGCAGCGCCGTGTCAGCGGCGATACCAAGCCCAGATAGACACATGGCAATGCCAAGAAGTTGAACATAGTCACTGGCGAGTGCCAGTACAGTTTCGCTTGGATTGAACAAACTCGGCAATAAGGTCGGCATGAAAAAGCAGAGTACGAAGCAAAAAAAGGCAAGTCCTTGAGTGACTCCTGTACCCAGCGCGAGATAGCGCTTAAGGCCTTTTTCATCGTTCGCACCCCAGTATTGGGCTAACAAGATCCCCATACCGGAGCCCAGCCCCCAAACCAAGACAATAGAAACCCAAAAAATGCGAGCGCCAATGCCCGCCGCCGCGACTTCCTCTGTACCTAATTGACTGATCATTAAACTGTCGACAAAACCTAAACTGCTCATCAACAAGCTTTGCAGTGCAATTGGAATCCCTAGTAGTAGGATGTTTTTAACAAAGTAGCGATACGACGGTGGCTCCATAGCGTTCTCCCTGGTTGCTTATTTTTCAAGCTACTGATTTTGATCACAATATGCAACGAATTACTCTTTATGTAGTGAGAGTTACCTCGCATAACTTCCAGTGTCTCGCGCTCATAAGAGTGCCAAGTTATTAACTCGATTGCATTAAATTGGTGCTTATGCGAGTGATTTCTCTAATCTGGTGAAATTTGAACTGTAATTGCACCAATATGCAGCGCACCAAATTGAACTAACCGTATCCAAGTTGTGCGCAAAAAATAAAACTAGAATATTTTCAGAATGTTATGTCGCTATTAACAATGTTGTCCAAATTGGCACTCTTCTTGAAGTAATAGATTTGAATAACTATTCATAACAAGGAGATATCCAACATGAACATGACGTTCAAATTAAAGCTTGCAGCGATGGGTGCGTCACTGGCTTTTGCATCAGGCATGGCTGTGGCTGAAGAAGAAACGATCAAAGTCGGCGTTCTACACTCACTGTCAGGTACGATGGCAATCAGTGAAACGACACTGAAAGATACCATTTTGATGTTGGTGGAAGAGCAAAATAAGAAAGGCGGCCTATTGGGCAAAAAGCTTGAAGCCGTTGTGGTAGACCCTGCGTCAAACTGGCCTCTATTTGCCGAGAAAGCACGTGAACTGATCGAGAAAGAGAAGGTTGATGTGGTATTCGGTGGTTGGACGTCGGTATCTCGCAAATCGATGCTTCCTGTGTTTGAAGAGTTAAACAGCATTCTTTTCTACCCAGTGCAGTATGAGGGTGAAGAGTCATCGAAGAATGTGTTTTACACCGGCGCTGCGCCAAACCAACAAGCCGTTCCTGCGGTTGACTACCTAACGGATGAATTGGAAGTAGAACGTTGGGTGTTAGCTGGTACGGATTACGTTTATCCGCGCACTACCAATAAGATCTTAGAATCTTACCTGAAATCAAAAGGGGTGAGCGAATCAGACATCATGATTAGCTATACGCCGTTTGGTCATTCTGACTGGCAGTCGATTGTTTCTGACATCAAGAAGTTTGGCTCAGAAGGCAAGAAAACAGCGGTTGTATCAACCATCAACGGTGACGC
The DNA here is from genome assembly GCF_052879755.1 of Vibrio sp. DNB22_10_4. Lineage (NCBI taxonomy): Bacteria > Pseudomonadati > Pseudomonadota > Gammaproteobacteria > Vibrionales > Vibrionaceae > Vibrio > Vibrio sp. DNB22_10_4. The sequence continues at coordinate 733,012 of NZ_JBNNXW010000001.1, forward strand.
AAACGTACCATTTTACAAAGAGTTAGGCGCGCAAGGCGTCTCATCTGAAGACATCCCTGTTGTAGCATTCTCGGTTGGTGAAGAAGAGCTCTCTGGAATGGATACTTCCGCGTTGGTGGGTCACTTAGCTGCATGGAACTACTTCATGAGCGTGGATACCGATGCAAACGAAGAATTCGTTGAAACGTGGCAGAAGTTCATTGCTAGCGAAAAACGTGTGACTAACGATCCAATGGAAGCGCACTACATCGGCTTCAATATGTGGACGCAAGCCGTGACGAACGCCGGTACGACAGATGCGGAAAAAGTACAAGACGCTCTGATCGGTGTGTCGGTACCAAACTTATCAGGTGGTTACTCAACCATGCTACCAAACCACCACATTACAAAGCCGGTTCTGATTGGCGAAATCCAAGACGATGGTCAGTTTGACGTTGTTTGGGAGACGACGGGTCTAGTCGCGGGTGATGCTTGGTCTAACTACCTACCGGAATCGGCCAAGCTGTACTCAAGCTGGGCGAAGCCATTCTCATGTGGCGCATTCAACGTAGAGACAGGCAAGTGTTCAGGTAGCGCACAATAAATCCTCGTCATTCGGTGCCTCTCCCGCTCCTTCCTTAAAGGGCTGAGGCACCTTTTTATTTCTGCTGGAGTTCCGTCAGGCTCTGGCAGCCACAAGGACGCATTTCATGAAAACCATAATTCAGATATTGAAAGTCGTGGTGTTCTTTGTTTTGAGTACGCACTTCGCGTTGGCTAGCGTAAGTGACAGGGAGACGTTTGCCCAAGCACTCATCGGAAAAAACAACCCTCTAAAAGAGTCAGCAATGACTTGGATTGTTGAGAATGAATCTACAGCAGTCGCAAAATCGGTATTAACCGCTTGGCTTGAAGGTGACCTCTATTATGTCAAAGACAAAAAGAGTGAGCAGTTTCAGGCTTTGTACATTTCAGGCAACATCAAAAAGTCTCCCACTGCAAAAAGCGCTTGGGATGATACGACGTTGGCCATCGAATCCTCTCGTCAGTTTAAGAAAGTTCGAGTAAACAACAAATTACGCGGCATGATTCGCCTAGAAATCGCATCGCTTGGTTTGTCGAACTCCGAACCTTCGATTCGTTTAAGTGCGGTAACCGCCTTTTTAGGCAAAACGGATGACGCCGTTATGGCGAAGCTGAAGCAAAGAAAAGAGATTGAGCACGATGCTGATGTGCTCAACATTCTTAACTTGGCACTGGCGATTGACCAATCGCTAACAGGGGACACGAACACAGACAAAATCACTGCGATAGAAACCCTATCTGGTTACAAACAATCGGTTGTCTTGCAGACCTTCAATCAGGTTATCGACAAAGAAAAAGACGAGCTTGTCGTTGCTGCTGCCGAGCGTGCGCTTGATAGCTATCAGCAGAGTCAGAAGTTCTACTCAGGTGTCGAAACCGTCTTTTTTGGTTTGAGTCTAGGTTCAGTACTAGTACTGGCAGGCATCGGTCTTGCCATTACCTTTGGTGTGATGGGCGTTATCAACATGGCTCACGGCGAGCTTATTATGATTGGTGCGTACACCACGTATGTGATGCAGCAGCTTATGCCAAACAATATCGGCATGGCGCTTATCCTTTCAATTCCGATGGCGTTTGTTGTCTCTGGTTTGGTCGGCATTGCGATAGAGCGCAGTGTCATCCGTCACCTCTATGGCCGACCTTTAGAAACCTTACTGGCAACATTTGGTATCAGCTTGATCTTGCAGCAAGCGGTTCGTTCTATTTTCTCTCCTCTTAACCGTTCTGTGAGCACGCCAGACTGGATGTCTGGTGCTTTGAATATCAACCCAATGTTGTCTCTGACTTATAACCGCTTATACATCATTCTGTTCTGCATCATGGTGTTTGTGGGCTTGGTGATGGTGTTAAAGAAAACACCGCTCGGCCTTCAGGTTCGCGCAGTGTCTCAAAACAGAGCGATGGCACGAGCGATGGGTATTCGCTCCGAGCGAGTCGATGCCATGACGTTTGGACTGGGCTCGGGTGTTGCAGGTGTCGCTGGTGTGGCGCTATCTCAGCTTACCAACGTAGGGCCGAACATGGGACAAGCCTACATCATAGACTCCTTTATGGTGGTGGTGTTTGGTGGGGTTGGAAATCTATGGGGAACCTTAGTTGCGGGACTGAGCCTTGGCCTATTTAACAAGATCCTTGAACCATGGGCAGGTGCCGTTCTTGCCAAGATTTTGGTATTGGTATTCATCATCTTGTTCATTCAAAAACGCCCTCGTGGACTCTTCCCACAACGTGGTCGTGCGGCAGAAGGTTAAGGAAAATATATGCAATCAACAATTCAATCTTCTGGACAGCCGACAGGCTCTGCGTCTAAGTCGTTTGTACTCGCGGCAATGCGTGGTGATAAAGGCGGACAGCTGACAATCTTAGCTATCTTAGCCGCCGTTATTTTGATTCCGCTAGCGAACACACTATTGCCATCGGGTCATCCGCTTCACGTTGAGACGTTTACTATTTCACTGATGGGCAAGTATCTGAGCTATGCCATGCTGGCTTTGGCGGTCGATTTGGTTTGGGGTTATCTCGGGATCCTCAGTTTAGGGCATGGCGCCTTCTTTGCGCTTGGTGGTTATGCCATGGGGATGTACTTGATGCGCCAGATTGGCGATAGGGGAGTGTATGGCAACCCGATATTGCCTGACTTTATGGTGTTCCTAAATTGGCAAGAACTTCCTTGGTTTTGGCACGGTTTTGACCAGTTTTGGTTTGCTTGCCTGATGGTTGTGCTTGTGCCCGGGGTATTGGCGTACGTGTTCGGTTATCTGGCGTTTCGCTCTCGCGTTTCTGGGGTTTATCTCTCCATTATGACTCAGGCTCTGACCTATGCTTTGATGTTGGCGTTTTTCCGCAATGAAATGGGTTTTGGCGGCAATAATGGCCTGACCGATTTCAAAGATATCCTAGGGTTTAGTCTGCAGCAGGATTCCACCAAAATTGCTCTGTTCGTGGTAACGGGGATTGCACTCGTTGTCAGCTACATTGTTTGCCGAACAGTGATCGGTAGTCGCCTTGGGCGCGTTTCTATGGCAATCCGCGATACGGAGTCGAGAACGCGCTTCATGGGGTATGACGTCGATGGCATCAAGCTATGGATATTCGTCCTATCAGCGATCATCGCTGGTATCGCGGGTGCGCTTTATGTTCCTCAAGTTGGCATCATCAACCCAGGTGAATTTGCTCCACTCAACTCTATTGAAATAGTCGTGTGGGTGGCGCTGGGTGGTCGAGCCACTTTGTTTGGGGCCATTGTCGGTGCGCTGGTTATCAACTACGCCAAGAGCTGGTTTACCGTTGAGTTTCCTGAAGTGTGGCTCTTTGCCCTCGGGGGGCTGTTCGTTTTGTCGACCATGTACTTCCCGAAAGGTTTGATTGGTTTTATTTCAGACAAAATAGCTTTAATGAAGAAGCGATCTACGCCCGCTCAGGAGTCTGACAAGGAGGTAACAGTATGACGGCGTTACACAGAGCCCAGCAGTTCAAAACCTCGGTACAAGAGATCACCAAACGCGATGAAGTGTTCTCATTTTTAAAGCCCGAGCAACACCCGCTTGTCGACACTCGCCACAATATTCTTTTGTATGTAGAAGGTGTGAATAAGAGCTTTGATGGCTTTAAAGCGATTAATGACTTAAACCTCTATATCAAGGAAGGGGAACTGCGCTGCATCATTGGGCCTAATGGCGCAGGCAAAACCACCATGATGGACATCATTACCGGAAAAACCAAACCCGACACGGGCGAGGTTTGGCTCGGTTCAAACATCAACTTGCTCAAGATGAATGAATCTGACATTGCCAACGCAGGGGTTGGCCGCAAGTTTCAAAAACCGACTGTGATTGAATGTCTGACGGTTTGGCAGAACTTAGAGCTTGCCATGTCGGGCGTTCGTGGTGTGTGGGGAACTTACACCGCTTCTCTGTCTGGTGAGCAGCAAGACAAGTTGGAATCGGTACTTGAGCTTATCCACTTAAAAGACAACGCCGCTCTAAATGCAGGGAACCTTTCTCACGGACAAAAGCAGTGGCTTGAGATCGGCATGCTACTGATGCAAAACCCCAAGCTACTACTGGTCGATGAGCCGGTGGCAGGGATGACGCACCAAGAAATGGACAGAACCTCAGAGCTGCTTAACTCGCTCGCCGGTAAACATTCAGTGGTGGTGGTTGAGCACGACATGGACTTTGTTCGTTCTATCGCAAGCCATGTCACCGTGCTACACCAAGGGCATGTACTGGCTGAGGGAACCATGGATCAGGTTCAGTCTCATCCGGAAGTTAAACAGGTTTATCTAGGGGAATAGCATGTTACAGATTCAATCACTTAATCAGTTTTATGGTGAAAGCCACACCTTGTGGGATCTAGATATGTCGATTCCTGAAGGTAAATGTACCGTGCTTATGGGACGTAATGGTGTCGGAAAAACCACACTACTTCAGTGCATTATGGGGTTGGTAAAAGTCAAGAGTGGCGACATTCAGCTCCATGGTGAGTCCTTGTTGAAGCACGATGCTGAGTCACGCCCACGAATGGGCATCGGCTATGTGCCTCAAGGCAGGCAGATTTTCCCAATGCTAACGGTGCAGGAGAATCTAGAAGTGGGTCTTCCGATTCGTGATAAGGGCGACCGTAAGATCCCAGAGTTTATTTTCGACCTGTTCCCTGTACTAAAAGAGATGCTTCATCGCCGTGGCGGTGATTTATCGGGTGGTCAGCAGCAGCAATTGGCGATTGGCCGTGCGCTGGTGGTGAACCCGAAACTGTTGATTCTCGATGAGCCAACCGAAGGCATTCAGCCAAACATTGTTCAGGAAATAGGTGACATCATTCGAATGCTCAATGAGAAGCTGGGTCTGACGGTGTTATTGGTGGAGCAGAAACTTCCCTTTGCGAGAAAAGTGGGTGATCAATTCTGCATTCTCGACCGAGGTCGCCAAGTCGCTGAAGGGGAAATGTCGGCACTGAATGATGGACTAATTAAGGAGTATTTGACGGTATGACGGCAACTGCACAAACACATGTTGAGCCGCATCTAGGCCTTGGACAGGTTATTGATGCACAGACCGAGTTTGGCTGGAAAGCGACACTCGATCTTGGTTTTGTTAACCGAGGTGACAAAACAGTGCTTAAGCACCGTTCACAAAAAGGGCCGCTCGCCATTCAGCGGCCGCTCTATCCCGAGGGGAGTCCATGTCATACCTATCTACTCCATCCACCGGGTGGCGTGGTTGGCGGTGATACATTACAGATCAAGGCGATAGCAGAGCGTGGAGCGCAGGTGCTTATTACGACGCCCGGTGCCACCAAGTTCTATCGCTCAGAGACCAAGTACGCTAAACAGCGTCAGATCCTTAAGGTTGAGAAGGATTCTCGGCTTGAATGGCTGCCTCAAGAAAACATCTTTTTCCCGGATGCTCATGTACGTATGGATACCGAGGTGCATTTAGAAACCGGTGCACAATTTTTGGGCTGGGAGATGCACTGTTTTGGTCGTCCTGCACTAAATGAGGGATTTAGCTCTGGACATTTGGTAGGGAAAACAGAGATTTACCTTGATGGAAAGCGACTTTTGACAGAAGGGTTGAATGTTAGAGGGCAAGATAACCTTCTGAAAAATAAAGGACTACTTGGCTACCAAATGATGGGAACCTTGTATATTTCAATTGATGACGATGATTTTTGCCAGTTGGTACAGAGCTTGCTCATTAACATGCAGCAAGACAACAAAAAAGGTGCAGTGGTTATCGCTGCGAGCCAGTTAGAAAATTTGCTTGTAATTCGTGCGTTAGGTAACTGGAGCGAAGTGATCTTAGATTGCTTCCAACAAGTTTGGCAGGCGGCGAGAGAGCATTGGACGGGCGAATGTCCTTACCCACCTAGGATTTGGGCAACCTGAACTAACAAATAGAATCGACAATAAGGCTTATCAATGGAATTGACCCCAAGAGAGAAGGACAAACTTCTGATCTTTTGCGCTGGCATGCTCGCCAAGCAGCGTAAAGACAAAGGCTTAAAACTGAATTACCCAGAATCCGTTGCTTTGATCTCTAGCGCCATTTTAGAGGGTGCTAGAGAAGGCAAGACCGTTTCGGAACTCATGGATTTTGGCCGCACATTGCTCACCACCGAAGATGTCATGGACGGCGTGCCCTCTATGATCCCCGATGTTCAAGTTGAAGCCACTTTTCCAGACGGTACCAAATTGGTGACTGTCCATGAACCTATTGTTTAAAACTCTCTTTAAAAAACTGATGTTTAAAAACGCGTTTAACAGAATTAGGAGGTGACATGGCAGGTTCATCAAAACAATACACGGGCTTTGTACCAGGGCAGGTTGAAACCGCCAAAGGCGATATTGAACTCAATGTTGGTAGGGAAACAGTGTCTGTGAAGGTAGAAAATCTCGGTGATCGCCCAGTGCAAATTGGATCGCATTACCACTTCTTCGAGGTCAATAACGCCTTGAACTTTGACCGAGAACTCACTCGCGGATTCCGTTTGAACATTCCAGCAGGTACCGCAACACGTTTCGAACCAGGACAGTCTCGCACCGTGGAACTGGTGTCGTTTGCAGGTAAACGCGAAGTCTACGGCTTCCAAGGTAAGGTTATGGGAACGCTTTGACGTTTGAAACAGACGTAGACAAGTGATGCGATAGCTATGTCGCATCGCAAACAAAACGCCAAATTAAAAACAACAAGGAAGAAAAATGGCGAAGATATCCAGACAGGCATACGCCGAGATGTTTGGTCCCACGGTAGGGGATCGAGTTCGCTTGGCCGATACAGAACTTTGGTTAGAAGTTGAGAAAGATCTGACCGTTTATGGTGACGAAGTTAAATTTGGTGGTGGTAAGGTCATTCGTGACGGGATGGGACAAAGTCAGCGTCCAAGCGCGGAAACACCAGACCTTGTTATTACCAACGCATTGATTCTTGATTACTGGGGCATTATTAAAGCAGACGTCGCAGTAAAAAATGGGCGTATTCAAGCACTAGGCAAAGCGGGAAACCCGGACATACAACCGGGTGTTGATATCATTGTTGGTCCCGGTACCGAAGTGTTAGCGGGTGAAGGTTCAATACTGACCGCTGGTGGCATTGACTCCCACATTCACTTTATTTGCCCGCAACAAATTGAAGAAGCGTTGGCATCTGGCGTCACAACGATGATTGGTGGTGGCACGGGACCAAATACGGGCACCAATGCGACAACGTGTACACCGGGTCCTTGGAACATGCACCGCATGCTTGAATCTTTGGATCAATTTCCCATGAACTTTGGTTTGCTTGGCAAAGGTAATGCCAGCCAACCCGAGGCATTGCGTGAACAGATAGCGGCAGGGGCGGTAGGTCTCAAACTGCATGAAGATTGGGGTACGACACCGGCTTCCATTGATACCTGTTTAACCGTTGCTGATGAAATGGATGTGCAGGTCGCGATTCATACCGATACGCTCAACGAATCTGGTTTTGTTGAATCGACACTGGGCGCTATTGGCGACCGCGTCATTCACACCTACCACACCGAAGGTGCAGGCGGGGGGCACGCTCCAGATATTATCAAAGCGGCTGGTGAATCCAATGTACTGCCATCCTCTACGAACCCAACGAGACCATACACGGTTAACACAGTCGATGAACATCTCGACATGTTGATGGTGTGCCACCACTTATCACCATCGATTGCAGAAGATGTGGCTTTTGCTGAGTCACGTATTAGACGCGAAACCATCGCCGCAGAAGACATCCTTCATGACCTAGGCGCGTTTTCCATGATTGCCTCTGACTCGCAAGCGATGGGGCGTGTCGGTGAGGTAATTACCCGCACTTGGCAAACCGCCCACAAGATGAAAGTGCAGCGCGGTAGCCTCAAACAGGACTCTAGCTATAGCGATAATTTCCGTCTCAAGCGTTATGTCGCCAAGTACACCATCAACCCAGCGATTACTCATGGCATGGCACATGAAGTCGGCTCGATTGAAGTCGGGAAGTTGGCCGATTTAGTGCTCTGGAAACCCGCTTTCTTTGGCGTAAAACCGAGTGTTGTGCTGAAAGGTGGCATGATCGCGATGGCGCCAATGGGCGATCCCAATGCATCGATCCCCACACCACAGCCTGTGCATTACCGCTCCATGTTTGGCAGCTATGGCAAGGCATCGCAAAACACATCAATGTTGTTCGTATCGCAAGCAGCCGCGGACGCAGATATCGCTTCTCAGCTTGGTCTGGGCAGTTTGATTGGTGTCGCCAAGCAGTGTCGAACTATCAGTAAAGCGGATATGAAGCTCAATGATTGGCAACCCAACATCGAGGTGGATTCTCAAACTTATCAGGTCCGTGCGGACGGTGAGTTGCTAGTGTGTGAACCAGCGGAAGTGCTGCCGATGGCTCAGCGCTACTTCTTGTTTTAGTGAAGGTATTGAAAGTTTTTGAGGACAACATAGTGATTGAACTAATAGAGATAACCAAAGAGTTAACGACACAGCCACACGCATTTTTAAGTCTGCCAATCGACAGCCGCATTAAGAGCCGTCTCAAGGTCATGCTTGATGATGGTCGCGATGCAGGACTGTTTTTACCGAGGGGGCACATCTTACGAGGCGGAGAGCAGCTTAAAAGCAAATGTGGATTGGTGATTGAAGTGAAAGCCGCGCCTGAGCAAGTGTCATCCGTTTACTGCAGTGATCTGCACCTGTTGACGCGCGTTGCTTATCACCTGGGTAACCGTCATGTTCCCCTTCAAGTCGAGTTTGGCTGGGTTCGCTATCAGCACGATCATGTATTGGATGAGATGGTTGAGGGACTCGGCGCAACAGTCACCTCAGAAATAGCACCTTTTGAACCAGAAGGCGGTGCTTATGGGGGCAAGAGTGGCGGTCACCACCATCACCATTAATTGGCGGTAGCAAATTTAAGACGACATCAAAACGTCTGACTATTAAAAAAACAAAATGAAAAGGAAATTTCAATGAAAACAACATTCCTCAAAATCGCAACACTTAGCTCTCTTGTATTGGCGCCTATGACGGTTCTAGCTCATCCAGGTCACGAATCTACAGCGTTTTCTAGTGGCCTATTGCATCCGGTGACAGGTGTAGACCATCTTATTATGTTGCTTGCATTCGGCCTTTTAGTGGGCTGTCTGAGTGCAACAAAAGCGCAGAAAATTGGTTTGGTTGCTGGCGCCCTTATCACTCTAATGTTGGGACTGCTTGTAGGCAGTACATTTGGTCTTGTAAGTGGGGTTGAAACGGCGATCGTTGCGTCTCTATTTGTGGTTAGCGCAGCTATCTGGCATGCATTTAGCGCGTCGCAGAAAATGGTAAAACTCGCGGTCGGACTTTGTATTGGAATGATGTTCTTTCATGGTTACGCACACGGCGTTGAAGCTGAAGGCACGCTAGGTCAGTTTTCGATGGGTATGGCTGTTGGCGCCTCGATACTAATGCTTCTAGGCACACAAATTGGCAGCCGAGTAGCATCTCGTTGGATGTCGGTTGGTGTTGCGGCAGCAAGCTCACTGTTTCTACTGGCAGCTTAGACTATGACATCACGAGCTAATACCGCTCTTGATAGTGCCCTAGAGCCCACTACCAACAACGATGTGTCTAGCTATCGGCTATTTCAACTTATTAGCCCTTCTCTTCCTATTGGTGGTTTTACCTACTCCCAAGGACTTGAATGGGCGGTTGAGGCGGGTTGGGTGAAAAACCGCGCTTCGATGGAAGAGTGGCTGGCGAACATGTTGTTTAGCAGTGTTGCCACGTTGGAGCTGCCGATCATTGACCGGCTGTATCGAGCGATTCAAACGTGTGACACGGCGACAATCCACGATCTCTGTGAGCGGCTTTTTAGTAGTCGAGAAACGAAAGAGTTACGCGCTGAGGAAAAGCAGCGTGGTCTTGCACTCAACACGCTACTGGGCCGCTTAGACATTCGAGTCGATGGTATTGAGCTTGATGACTATCTGCCCAATCAGCTGCTCGGTCTCTGTGTGGCTGCTGTGCATTGGCAAATTAATGTCAACGAGTTGAAGAAAGGGTATCTGTGGAGCTGGGCTGAGAATTTGGTGATGGCCGGTGTAAAGCTGGTGCCGCTAGGGCAAACCGATGGGCAGTTGGCGTTAATTCATCTCTCGGATCAGTTTTCAAAAGCATTAGAGATGGAACAGCAGACGGAAGATTGGATGATTGGCAGTTTCACACCTTCGGTGTCCATTGCTAGTAGCCTTCACGAAACACAGTACACAAGACTATTCCGCTCTTAGCTTAATGACGAGGCAGTAGATGATGAGCTGTCTCTTCAACGCTAAGGGGCTAAGAGTGAAAAAACAAAGGAAGAAATAGAATCATGACAAATACAACGGACAGTTATAAACAGCCATTACGCATTGGTATTGGTGGCCCAGTAGGCTCTGGTAAAACCGCTCTGCTTGAGGTGTTGTGTAAAGCGATTCGAGACAAGCTCCATATCGCGGTAGTTACTAACGATATTTACACCCAAGAGGATGCAAAAATCCTTACAAGAGCAGAAGCGCTTGAGCCGGATCGCATCATAGGCGTTGAGACCGGTGGCTGCCCACATACGGCGATTCGTGAAGATGCCTCTATGAACTTGGCTGCGGTTGAAGAGCTGGCTAAACGCCACAAAAATCTCGATGTGGTGTTTGTTGAAAGTGGCGGCGATAACCTAAGTGCGACCTTTAGCCCAGAGCTTGCGGATCTCACTATCTATGTGATTGATGTAGCCGAAGGGGAGAAGATCCCCCGTAAAGGTGGCCCTGGTATTACTCGTTCTGACTTGCTGGTTATCAATAAGATAGACCTTGCTCCTTATGTGGGTGCGTCATTAGAGGTTATGGAGCAAGATACACAGCGTATGCGACCAACCAAGCCGTTTGTGTTTACCAATCTTAAGGAGAGCAAAGGTCTCGATACGATCATCGATTTCATCTTAACCGAAGGTATGTTGGAGTTTCATAGTTAAGAATTTGAGGCTTCGCTTCTAATTACGCTGTCAAAGTTACACATAAGTGACGGTTCTGGCTTACACTTTTGCTATGACACGCGATACGCAGGACCTTTATGTTTCAAGCAAAATTGATGGTTTGGATAACGGCACTGGTATTTTTTGGTTACGGCGTTCTGTTTTCCCTTTCTCCGAGTACCTTGTTTGAAAGGGTGACAGACAGTGCGCTGTTTTCCTATTCGGCGGCCATTGACGTGAGAGCAACCTACGGAGGTATGATGGCCGCTGTGGGGATCATACTTGTGCTTCTGGTGCTAAAACAAGAGACTCTAAAACTCTCTGTCATTTCGGCCACTTTGCTGGCGGGGTTGATGGCGGTGACTCGTACAATGGGCATCATCGCTGAAACGCAGCCCAATGATACCATGCAGATCTACTTGATCACCGAAGCGTTTTTCACCCTTTGGGGACTGTTTATCTTATGGAAGTTTCCCAAGCGGCGAATGTACTTTAAGTAGCGAGTTACGATGCCGGCCTCTAATTTTAGAGGTCGGCATTTTTCTGTCGTTCAAACTCGTTCACTTTCTGGGTCACAGATAGGTTTACGCGAGTCTAAAATAATTAAGCGAGTCTAAAATAGGTCAGCTGCTGTTTTAGCTCTTCGGCAGCTACAGCCATCTCTTGTGTCTGCGAGGCAAGCTGATTACTGGCTTGATTGATCTCTCGTGCGGATAAGTGAATGGTGGTGACATTTTCACTCATTTCGTTAGAGACCATACTTTGTTGCTCAGCGGCTGCGGCTATCTGCGCGACCATGTCATTCGCCCCATTGAGGTCATCAACCATGGATTCTAAGGTAGTCTTGGTATCACTTGCCGCCGACACGCTCGCACTGATGCTGGCGTTATTTTGCTCCATCACACCTACCACTTCTCCGGTTTTTTCCAGAAGCTCATTGATGGTGGTTTGCACTTGATTGGTAGATTGTTGCGTTCGACTTGCCAAACTACGCACTTCGTCCGCGACGACGGCAAATCCACGGCCTTGTTCGCCCGCTCTTGCGGCTTCAATAGCGGCGTTAAGTGCCAATAGGTTAGTTTGTTCCGAGACTTCTTGTATAACCTCCACAACATCACCAATGTTGTCGACACCTAGCTTTAAATCCGCCATCAAATGTGTGCTTTGTTCAATAGCGATGGATATAGCGGATACTTCTTCAAGAGTGGAGTCCATGCTCGCACTGCTGGTGGTTGCGTGTTGGGCTGCACCACTGGTTTTCTCTGCACTTTGCTCCGCATTGTTTGCGACATCATTGATGGTGGCAGACATTTCATTCATCGCGGTAGAGAGCTGTTCGAGCTGAGCATTTTGCGAGTCTAAGCTTTGTGCCGTCTCTTCACTTGTCGATGCAATACTTTCTGAAAGACGACTCGCCGTGTTGGCCGTGAGTGTCGCCGCTGATAGCGTATCGCGTATTGTGCTTTGCATATCACTTAGGCCATGACTTAACTGCCCAATTTCATCTTTGCGGACTTGAGACAGATCCGCCGTTAAATCGCCATTGGCCATGCGTTTAAGATCGCTTAACAGTCGCTGTATCGGGTTAACGATGTTGTTGCCGATAACAAAGCTCGCAATCATCAGTATTAAGACACAGCCTAATGTAAAGGCTATTTGCTTAATCACCTGCGTGATGAAGTCTTCTTTAATATCAGAAACAAACAGCCCAGATCCTACGATCCAATCCCACTGAGGGATGTGCGCGACATACGAGATTTTGTCTTTGAGCTCGTCCTGTGGAGATAACCAAGTGTAGTCGAGAAACCCCGCACTTTGTGTATTGGCAATCGAGGACATTTCACGCCAGTGATGCTTGCCAGCGCCATCGACGATATTGCTCATATCATTGCCGATAGATTTGGTTCTGAGAGGATGCAGCAGCAGTTTGTTTTGACTGTTGGTAATCCAAAAATAATTGCTCTTATCATAACGCATAGCATTGATTGCTTGTTTGGCGGCGGTCTGTGCTTGTTCTTGACTGAGAGTAGGTTGATTGCGGTAGTAATTGACAAGAGATACGGCTGCATCTACCTGAGCCCTGAGTTTATTTTCGCGTTCAGCAAGTTGCTGACTTTGCTGAAGGTAAACATTAAAAATACCTAATGAGAGCATTAGAAATGCGGAGAGGATGACAAGGAACTGGAGTTTGGTTTTTATACTTATATTGTTGAGCTTCATAACTAGCCTCTATGACATGACGTTCATAAAGGTTAATGCTATCGCATCATAGCGGTCGGTTTTAGTGCTCCTAGCCTAAAAAGATAGCCCGCGCGTGGTTGGTAGTAAAAAATGTAGGAACGATCGAGTTATGAAGGAAAAAATGCGAGAAAGTTATGATTGAAGAGTGAGAAAAGTGAGGCATATCAAACTACTAGTTGGACATGCCTCGCAAAGCCTATTTGAAAATACAGTGCTTAGCGTAGTCGCTAGCTTCGTTTGCAGTCCAGTCGCCTTTCGGTTTTTCCTGCATATCTTGGCACCATGCTTCGCTGCCAACTTCAGTACATGCAGCCAATGCCATCACGCCGAGCGCAACGACCGCCCAACGACTGAGTAATGTAATCATGATCTTATCCTTTGAGGTAACGTCCGTTTTATCTTGCGACTATGCCAATCATGGCGACTAAAAGCAACGTTCAAGCCCAATAAGTCAACTTGATCTCATGCTTGAGAGTGATTGTTTCGATGTTAGAAACGGGTTTTTGATAACAAATAGTGCTCAAATATTAAAAAATGATTAAATATCGTCCTAGTAAGCGTACGGTAATTAACTTTGGTTAAGTTACTGTCGCAAATTAAAAACCATTAAGTCTATTTTAACGATAAATATATAGAATGATATGTTTATTAATAGTAAGAAAACTAATCCATACGGTAAAAAAATTACTTTTATAAACTACTTGTCTTATGTGTTTGCCACCTTAATATCAAAAATATTAATATGATCTGTGGCCTGTTTGCTACGCTGTATTTTAGGGAATGGAATGTTGTTCAAGTTTAGAAAAAAAAACATAGAAGCTCGTCAATCGATGAATGAAGAAGTGGTAAAGGTCATTAATCTTGATGTGGCTTCACTGTCATCGTTTGAATCATCAGAACTATTGTTTGACGGAAGCAAGCCAGCATTGGGAATTGGATTTGTGCCGCATGGTCACGATCTCAATCATATTCATCGTTTACTAAGCTGGGTAGTCGATGGACCGTTGATATTGACCTCTACCGCAGGCGAGCTTTCTTCCACCCATGACAATCTCTATCTCGCGACCGGCCAAACCCAAACCATGGTGTTGCAGGTTTTCTCTCGAGAACTCATCAGTGATGTTGATACTCACACTGTGCCACTTCCTTGTGAGGATATTCAGAGCGGTATGAGCCAAATTCAGCCCTCAAGTCGTGTTCATGAGATTGAAAAACAATTGGAAAACATAAGGCTGGCTTTCTCGCTAGATCCAACAGACTGCTTTTCTATGACACTGGTTAACGGATTAACAAACAGTGAAAACTGGCTGATGGAAGCGGTCTATCAATCGGGTAGGTTTCCGGTTCCGTTTGTTGGCGGTACCTCGGCGGGAAGTTTGAATTTTGATAGTGCACCGTTTCATGATGGCACATCAGTACGTCATCAGCATGCGCTGTTGTGTTTTATCAAACTCAATCCTGCCTATCAATTTCAGCTGTTTAAAACGCAAAACTTTGAGCCGGCAGGACGATCTTGGCTTATTGGCGATGCCAACCCATCACTTCGTTATGTCAAAGGCGTGTTGTCGCCATCAACGATGGAGATAAAGAGCTTTCTTGATGAATTAGCGAGTCATTTTCGTTGTAGTTTAGAACAAGTAGAGCAACGGTTAACGGGTTATACCTTTGCGGTGAAAGTGAAAGGCGAATATTTTGTTCGCTCGGTAGCGAGTATTAATATTTCTGAAGGCAAAGTGTATTTCTATTGTGATACGCCTTTAGGAACAGAGCTGCACTTAATGCGTAAAACGCCATTTGTCGAGCAAACAGATAGAGACTTTGTTCGTCAGTTGGTTAATGAAGACAAATTGGTTGGCGGTATTTTATTTGATTGCATCTTAAGACGATTAAATAACAGCCAAGATCTGAATAAACTAAGTAATTTTTCTGAACTACCAGTGGCGGGTTTCTCTACCTTTGGCGAGCTTTTTGGCGTCAATATTAATGAGACATTGAGTGCTATCTTCTTTAGTCGACGTGGAGAAGGTTTAGAACAAGCTCATGGTAAATTTGTGGCTGACTATGCATCTTATGCCAACTACTTTTCTCAACTTAAGTTGCGTTCAAATGAGCTGATGATGCGTATTCAAGACCGATCACTAACTGACTCCATTGAAGCCATGAGTGTCGCCCACAAATCCAGTGAACTTACTCAGAACTCAATCAGCTACATTGATCATATCGGTAATAACTCATCTGCGTTGTCTGCTGATACCAATCAGTTTAGTGGTACGGTCCGCTCATTGGAAAGTGAGGTCTTTGCTCTGCAGCAAAATATCAGTTCCGTGGAAAAAGAAGCGGAGAGTCTGCGAAGTGTGTTGTCGATCATTGATAAGATTGCAGAACAAACCAACTTGCTCGCTCTAAATGCCAGTATCGAAGCTGCGAGGGCTGGTGAGTACGGTCGCGGTTTTGCGGTGGTGGCCGATGAAGTACGCAATCTGGCGAAAAGTACCCAGCAGTCGCTCGATAACTCTCGAACCAGCGTCAATGCTTTGTTTGAACAGATGGACACCATCGCTGATGTAGTTAAAACTGTCGGCAAGCACATGCATGATGCGACAGCAAGAACCGAGTCGATAGCGACGGCAATTCAAGACATCGACAGCTTGGCGCGCGATACCAATCGACTATTGGAAAATAGCCACAATATCGCTACCGAACTGCAAAGCATGGAGGCAAAGGCGCAGCAGCATCAGCAAGATGTTGAAACCATACGTAGTCAGGTGAGCTAAGCGCTATTTTAATTGAGCTAGCGGGTGAGGATATCTGCTAGCTTGTTTATCAATGATGAAAACGGAGTTTGAAAAGGGACTAGACGACTGGTCTATTTGTATGTCATGATGCCTGCCATGAATGCAAAGACCAATGAAACCCGCCAACATATTTTGGATGTCGGGTACGAACTGATTTTATCAAAAGGCTTTACGGCGGTTGGACTGTCTGAACTTCTCAAGACAGCGGATGTGCCCAAAGGCTCGTTTTATCACTACTTCAAATCCAAGGAGCACTTTGGTGAAGTATTGATTGCAAATTACTTTGAAGGCTACTTAGAGCGATTGAACGACTTTTTGTCTGATAAGCAGCTAAGTGGCTATGAGCGTTTAATGGGCTATTTTGCACGCTGGCTGGATGTAGAAAATGGCCGATGCAACGCTCATAAATGCTTGGTGGTAAAACTGGGCGCGGAAGTCTCAGATTTATCAGAACCAATGCGCGCAGCGTTGCACCTCGGTGCGCAGCAGATTGTGAGCAGTATTGCTGACTCTATTGAACGAGGTATTGCTGATGGCTCTATTACCAAACAAGATAGCCTCAGCACCGCGAGCATTGTCTATCAGCAATGGCTCGGGGCGAGCTTAGTAAGTAAGCTCAGCCAAAATACGCAACAACTTGAATTAGCTCTGGTAGCGACACAGTCACTACTTAAGCGATAAACAAAAACACCTGCTTAAATTCTGGCTATGCTAAAGCAACAGGAAGCAGGTTTTTTTAGAAATGATTACTAGACGACTGGTCTAATATTAAAAAGGGAATCCCTATGTCACAGAACAACAGAAGAATTGTTTTAGCCTCTCGCCCTATCGGCGCACCGACACAAGAAAACTTTCGCCTAGAGCAAGTTGATATTCCACAGCCTCAGGAAGGCGAAATGCTACTCAAGGCTATCTATCTTTCATTGGATCCTTACATGCGTGGCCGAATGAGCGATAGCGAATCGTACGCAGAACCGGTAGCGATCGATGAAGTTATGGTGGGTGCGACCGTATGTCGTGTAGAGCAATCTAACCATGCTCAGTTTGAAGAAGGCGAATGGGTACTCGCTTACACGGGTTGGCAAGACTACGGGATCTCAAACGGTGAAGGCCTAGTTAAACTCGGTAAAACGCCGATGAATGCATCATACGCTCTGGGTATCATGGGTATGCCTGGCTTTACCGCTTACATGGGTCTTTTAGATATTGGCGCACCAAAAGCGGGTGATACCGTTGTCGTGGCCGCAGCAACAGGACCTGTAGGCGCAACCGTAGGTCAAATCGCGAAGCTTAAAGGCTGTAAAGTAGTCGGCGTTGCAGGCGGAGAAGAGAAATGTCGCCACGCGGTAGAAGTGTTGGGCTTTGATGTTTGTCTTGACCACAAAGCGGATGACTTTTCCGCTCAACTAGCTAACGCGTGTGACCAAGGCATCGATGTTTACTTTGAAAACGTCGGCGGCAAGGTATTTGATGCGGTAATGCCACTGCTTAACACTGGAGCACGTATCCCAGTGTGTGGACTTATCTCCCAGTACAACGCAACCAGCTTGCCAGAAGGACCAGATCGCATGTCGGCGTTGGTGGCAACGTTGCTAGTCAAACGTATTAAGATGCAAGGTTTCATTATCTTTGACGACTACGCCCACCGCTACGACGAGTTTGCCGCGCAAATGAGTCAGTGGCTAATGGAAGGCAAGATGCAATACAAAGAGCACCTAGTGAAAGGGATGGATCTGACAGTGGATTCGTTCATTGGTCTGCTAGAAGGTAAAAACTTCGGCAAGCTGGTGATTCAGCTTAATGATGTGGAATAGGCTCTTGTTGTTATAATAGTGAAGCGCTCAACTTAGTTGGGCGCTTTTTATTTGGTTCATTAATAGCTTTATTATCAATATAACAGTTACTATTGCAATTATTGCATTCCGTATTGTTATCTTTATTAATAAAGTAATTGTTCTTATTTTTAAAGTTCCATATATCAATCAAAATGGACTGTTTGTCATTTGATATATATGAGTTACTGTTACTTTTCCTTGTAGTCCTTACGTGTCTTTGTTTTTTAATGTTTTTTATTTAAATCTGTTTTTTAGTTTGAAAAGTAAATCATAAAAACTAAGTTTATAAATGTCAGTTAGGCACTATAAGGAACACGCTATGGATGGTTTATCGTATAAACAGGCGTCTAAGTTTCTCGACGCCAGTACAATGGGAATTAAGAAAGGAGATATTGAGGAATTTATATCTACTAATGATCGTAATGCTTGGTTGGATGAACAAATCGGCACTCAATGTGCTCCACACGTAGAACAAACGCTATATCAACAGCAACAACGTGGAGAGAGCTCTGTTACACAAGAGATGCGAGTGTGTGCCTGGTTTGATTTAGCTCTTTGGGACGATGCTCAGCTCCGGCAACGAATGGCGTTTGCTCTGAGTCAAATATTGGTTGTTGGTGACCGAGATGCCCAGTTGGCGCCTTATCCACTGGAGCTGGCACACTACTACGATTTGTTGAGTCAATATGCATTTGAAGATTACAAAACACTTCTTTATCACATAACCCGCTCGCCCATTATGGGGCACTTCCTTACCATGGTTGGAAACTTGCCCATCTCTGAAACCGGCGTCAATCCAGACCAAAATTATGCACGCGAGCTCATGCAGCTATTCACAATAGGTCTTAACAAAGTGAATGAAGATGGCACGCTTGCTGTTGCTCCAGATGGCAATCCAATAGCGAACTATGATGACGCGGATGTTGAAAACATGGCTCGAGTGTTTACTGGTTGGTTTATGTCGAATGGTAGTATGTCTGAACCGATGGTAGCCAATGATGTGTATCATGATAGCGATGCAAAATCGATATTAGGTCAGGAGTTTCCCGCGGGAGTAAGTGCTGAGCAAGAGCTAGATAGTGTATTGAATTTATTAGTTAACCACCCCTGTACCGCTCCTAATATTTCAACTCTGTTGATTAAGCGATTTGTCACCTCTAATCCCGAGCCGGCCTATGTTCAGCGGGTAGCAAGAGTCTTTAAACAGACAGGCGGAAACCTTGGGCAAGTGATTAAAGCAATATTGCTGGATGATGTCGTATTAAATGAATCCTCGCTATATCGTGCCAAACTAAGAGAGCCGATATTGGCGATGACTTACCTATATCGTGCTTTGGACTGTCGACCTGGAGGTGGAGCCGATGTTACCCCAAATGCAATGCTTTACCAGGAAAGCTTTGGGCAATACCCCCTAGGATCTCCGTCGGTGTTTAACTTCTATTCCCCAGACTTTATACCTTCTGGTGAACTAGGGGAATTAGGCCTTTTTGCACCCGAGCTAGAAATTATAGATTGGAATCAAACGGTAAAAATGAGCAATATCGCTTGGAAGCTAGTTACTGAAAATGGCTACAAAACGAGTTCAAATAGTTCTGCCGAACTCTATCCGGATGTGTCTGATTTTGTTAGCGTCGCAAGCGATTATCCTCAATTGATATCACTAATTGCAAATCGCTTTTTTGATGGCGATATTCCCCCAGATATAGCGCCGAGGTTTGAAGGGCTATGGAATGCAAAAAGTAATAACAATAAGCCTTATGCAATATCGGCAATGTTGTATTTTTCCTTTGTTTCGCACCACTTTATGGTAGAGGAGTAATGGGTTATGAAAATATCGAGACGGAACTTTCTAAAAAGTGGTGTTTATAGTACGGCAGCGACTTCTATTCCATTATCTCTTTCACTCCCTTCGTCTGCATTGGCGAATGAAAATTCAGATTACAAAGCGTTGGTATGTTTGTTTCTATATGGAGGCAATGACTCATTTAATATGATAGTCCCGCAGTCTGGAAATAATCTCCTCAATTATCAGGCTGCTAGGCCAGATATACAACTTTGGCCACATGAACTAGCGAGTAACGGTTTTGTTGCTGATGACGCCCAGCAGCCGCTTATCTTAAATGGGTCAATGCCGAAAATAGCTCAGCTATTTGAAGACAAACTTGCCACAAGTGTTGTTAATGTTGGCACGCTGATTGAACCAACGACAAAGGCAAATTATTCAACTGTAAAAAAATCGCCTAACCTAGGTGCTCATAACAAGCAGCAACTTGCGTGGCAGCGAGGGTGGGAGACAAGCCAGTATCATCCTTATGGTTGGGCTGGGATGATGATGGACATTCTAGCATCCGGTGCGGAGACGGTATCACCCAACCTATCGTTTGGTGGAAATGAGTTGATGAACGGCCAAGGAACACAAGATCTGAGAGTGAGTACATCGGGTATTCGGGCCATGTCATCTCTTGCTGTGAATTCAGTCAACAATAATCTGACTAAGTATCTGGCGGATAACACGGCGTCACCATTTGGGAAAGCTTATTTACAACGCTTTCAGGAGATCTATGACTTTCAATCTACGTTAGGTGATTTGTTGGATCAGTACCCGGAAGATCCATCAATTCCTTCAAGTTACCTGGGCTCTCAATTCAAAATGGTAAAAAGGCTGATTCAGGCAAGTAGCGGTTTAAACCAGTCGAGACAAATCTATTTTGTATCGCTCGGCGGTTTCGACAATCACAGTAATCAAAGAGGCAAACATGACAATCTGTTGGCTTCAATTGACGATGCTGTTTCCGCATTTTATGCGTCACTGCAGTCAGATGGATTAGAGAACAATGTAGTGACATTTACGATGTCTGACTTTGGCAGGACAATTGAAAACAACGGCAATCGCGGAACTGATCATGGTTGGGGAAGTAATCATTTGGTCGTAGGAGGTTCCATTCTTGGAGGGAAAGCTTATGGTCGCTATCCTGAATTTGTGAAAGACGGCTCCGATGCAATTGGAAATAAATTTATCCCGACGACCTCGTCAGAGCAGTATGCCGCTACTTTGTGTCGCTGGTTTGGGTTGTCTGACACCGGGGTAGACTATATTTTTCCCTCATTGTCTCCCGACAACGATAATGCATTTTCTAGCCGCTATCTTGGCTTCTTAGGCAGTGATGTCGTCGCGAGCCAACCGCTTCCAATTGTTTCTGTTAGCGCGTCAAAGACTCGAGTTGACCATACGCCCCAAATGGCCATTGATGGTGACCTTACTACCAAATGGACAGCGAAGGGCTATGGGGTCACATTTGATGTGGAGCTTTCATCACTCTCAAGTTTGGAAACATTGCGAGTATCGCAGGCAAAAGGAGACGTACGACAATATTTCTTTGATATCTTGGTAAGCAGTGACGGTACCAACTATACCCTATTGCAGGAGTATCAATCTCCAGGCGATACCACCGCGTATGTTGACATTTCGCTTGGTAGTCAGCAAGCAAAGTACTTACGCTTGGTCTGCAATGGCAATAACGACTCAGCTAATGAAAAATTGGTTGCCTGGAATAACTTCCAGGAACTCGAAGTGTGGGGAAGGTCTATTTAAATTCGTAGATAACTTACCTTAAGGGGGCTCGAAGCGCACTGCAAACTCGTTGATTTGACTTTGTAATGCGCTCAAAACCGACTCGGCCATAGAAGCTTGGATCGCCGTAGGTAAACGCAAGGGGTACGCCTTGTGCTATTTACTGGTGTGACAGTAAACTACAGCTAAGGTTTTGCTAGGAAAAAGATAATGCACATTGTCGCCTCGAACAGCGTTCGATATCGTTCACTATTGCTTAAAGCACTATTAAAAAGACCAAAACATGGAGTACTGTCGCAATCATCCGTCAAAGCGACTCTATTCAATTCTTCCTTTACGGTTAATGCCGATGCGCTTCGTTGTTATTGCAAACACTATGGTTTTGATGATTCGAGCGTACCCGCCACCTATTTGTTTGTAGCAACGCAGAGTGAATTGCTACAACTTTTCGTTCATCCTGATACACCAATACGTCCATTGGGGTTGGTGCATACGTTTGTTGGGTTTGAACTGATTGAGAAGCTAGAAGTAGGGCAGAACTATCAATTTACAGTAAAGCTTGAAATGAAAGAAAAAACGGAGAGAGGTCAAAGGTTTGAGACACTTGGAGAGTTCTCGTTGGATGGAAAAACGCTGGCACGTTATCGCAGCGGATATTTGATGCCAGTTAAAAGTTCGAAGCTAAAACGTGTGGGCGTAGCGTTGGCAGACGATATAACTGCCTATCAGCATCAAACCAACCTACAGACATCAAAAGCGAACACTAGAGCCTATGCGAGCGTGTCGGGTGACTATAATCCGATTCATCTAAGTGGTTTTATGGCGAAGCTTTTTGGATTCAAGGAGCCCATTGTTCATGGCATGGATATGGCTGGGAGACTATTGAGTGTTAATAGTCAACAAGTTGGCAATAACCAGAGAGTGAACCAGTGCCATTTTAGCTTCAAACGCCCAATATTTGTCTCACAATTGCTGGACGTTGTTAGTGATGGCAATCAGGTTTTGCTGGTAAATGAAGAGGGGAAAACGTGTGTGATGATGAGTGTTTCACAGAGCATTAGTTAGGCTTTGATAGCAGTTTCTGGCTTAGCCACTCCGCACTGCTCGTCGATTGTCCATCACAGACTACCTGATACGCTCTGCCGGTAAACCAGCTTTTCGATGCCACTTCATCGATAAACACTTGAGTTGAGGTGACATCGTCTTTGGCATAATCCCACTTTCTGCGTAGGTGTGCCGCTGCTTCTTGGCCGTTATGTTCATCGCCATTGCGAATAAAGGTGCAAGGGGAGCTGTTCATCTGCTCGATGAGGTAGAGCACATCGCTTTCTGTGCTTGCCAGCACACTATGGCTGGCAAGACTTAGAACTAAAGCGGTGATCGGCAGCTTTCTCATTGCTGCCACCATTTAGTGACTGGCATTGGGTTAGCAATGTCGAGTCGCTGGCCAATTTCTGGTGAAACCATAGTCACGTCACGTTCTTCGCTGATTTCTAGCGCTCTATTCATAGGTTCGTACCAATCGTGCATAGCAAGATCGAAGGTGCTGTTGTGGATTGGCATCATGATTTTACCTTTTACATCTATGTGTGCTTGCACGCTTTGCTCTGGGAACATGTGGATCTGTGACCAGAGTTCATTGTATGCACCGGTTTCGATCATCGTAAAGTCAAACGGGCCATATTTTTCGCCAATTTCGGCAAAACCACCAAAGTAACCAGAATCACCGCTAAAGAATACCTTCGACTCTTTACTGTCAATGATCCAACTGCCCCAAAGTGTCGAATCTCTGTCGGTTAGGCCACGACCAGAGAAGTGCTGTGTTGGCGCGAGTGTATACTCAACACCATTTACGCTATGCGATTCCCACCAAGCTAGTTCGGTTACTTTCTCTGATGGCACTCCCCATTTGATGAGGTAATCACCTACTTTTAGCGGCACGATGAAGTGGTCAACTTTGCCGGCGAGAGCTTTTACTGACGCTTTATCGAGGTGATCGTAGTGATCATGGCTAATGATCACGACATCGATATTCGGGAGCGCTTCTAAAGTAATCGGTGTTTGATGGAAACGTTTTGGTCCGGCCCATTGCACGGGTGATGCACGGTCACTAAACACGGGATCGGCCATCACTAACTGACCATCAAGCTTCATGACGACACTTGAGTGCCCAAGGCGATAAACCACATCGCTTTGCTCATCTATTAATTGCTCAGCAGTAATAGCGTGCACTGGTAACTTAAAAGTTGGAGTTGGCTCTGCGCGTTCGGCTGTGAAATAGGATTTCATCACATCAACGATGTCACCAAAGCTCGATTTGTATTCCATTTCTGTGTTGACGTACTTGTCTGGGTAACGCTCAGGATCTTTTTCGGTGTTAGTGCAAGCGGCAAGTGTGGCAATACTCATAGATAGAACTCCCAATTTCGCGAATAGTGACTTTTTCATAGTGATGAACTCATTTCGTGGGCTGTTACCCATCTCTCAATAAAAGTAAACTGACCAGTGCAGTGTACTTTCTTGTGGTGAAAAGTAAACTGATTAGTGTAAAATAATCGAAGAAATTTTCGTCCCTCTGGTTAACGTAATGATTGAAAAGAAAAAAACACGAAGCGAGCTAAAGCGAGAAGCAATCATTAATGCTGCTAAAGAAGCGTTTAATGAATTTGGCGTGCAAAATACCAGCATGGATAAGCTGGCAGCAATGGCGGGTGTGTCTAAGCGAACTGTCTACAATCATTTTGAATCAAAAGAAGAGCTAGTGATTTTGCTGCTATCTGAGTTGTGGAAGCAATCTATGGCAGATGTGGACTTGAGTCCTCTAAAATCGAAAACAATTGAGCAGCAGTTGCAATATCTACTCGAGCACGAGATCCGAATTCTAAACCAAGCGTCGTACATTGATTTAGCCAAAGTAGCGTTTGGTCATTATTTCTATCGACCGGAAGAGCTTCAGCAGCAAGCCGCGAAAATGTCCAAGCAAGAAACTGCGCTGTACAAATGGCTTGAACAGCAACATGCCGATAAAGTGATGGTGATTGATGATATCGAGACGGCGAGCATTCAGCTGCACAGCCTTATCAAAGGTAGCTGTTTTTGGCCACAATTGATGGGACTAAGTCATACTCTAACTGAGGAGGGTATCACTCAACTGTCTCAATCAACCGCTGATCTATTCTTGGCTCGTTATATGGCGCGTTAGTTTAAGCTCTCTAGTTTTCTTGGCAGTATGTGGTCAGTTCATACTGCTTTTAAGTGCGGCATTGTCTAACTATGTCGCGTTTCCATTGCCTTTCCTGACCCATCCCGGTTTCTACTAAAAAGCTTTTTCTCTCCCATATCTGCTCATTTAAGTTGTCTTCGGCATCCAACTCCCGAGTTTGCGACTACTAGAGTGAGTGATTTCTAACCTGATATTTTGTCTGAACGAATATTGGTACAAAGTAATTGAAATAGCGACGGTAATTTAGACGACGAACTGGCTTTTCTGTACCAGATATGAGTCTTTTGAATCGTTTATGATGTTGCTTTGTCAAAATTGACGTTGTTAATGTATCTTGTGTCGTCTATAATCCGAGCGAATTGATCGTTTTTGATCAAAAAAGAACAGAAAAGAGTCGTTTTTTGCGTATAGAGCCAGGTTGACCTCATGTTTAAGCCATTTATTAGCATCATTCTATCTTCAGTTTCACTTTTGAGTTTTTGCGCTGAGGCATACATATTGACTTCTGCGGATATCAGTAGAGCAAATCGTACTTTCTGCTCTCAGTTATCTGGCTCTCATATTGATCAATTTACTGTTGTTCGAACGGCTTGTTTCGTACTTCATGCAGATTGTTTGAGATTGGAGGTGGTCGCGGATCTCTCTCCTCATTTATCAAATGTGCTTGCTAGCTCAAATGTGACTCGCTCTTCATTAACGGAAGGGCTGCTAGCTAGGGCAGAAAATCTTTCCGCTAGAGTAATGAGGTGGCCAGTACTAGAAGCTCACAGCATAGGTGAGGCACTGATTAGATTAGACAACGTAAGTACCTTCAGCGTGACGTTTGTTTATGTGTTTGCGGACGGAGAAATAATCAGAGTAGAAACGAGCGAGCGAAGCGGTTGAAGAGAGAGCCGAACAAAGTGAGATAAGGTGGAGATTATCGCTTATGGAAGAGATTTATTCCCAAAGAATCTAGGTGGGTACTTTGGGAATAACTAAGAGGCAGTACGATGAAAAAACGATTGGCACTCGCGCTATTGGTACCGGCTCTCGCACAGGCTCATAGCCAAACACCCCGCGAGATTAAAAAGTACGTAGCAGCAGAGAGAGCGGATGTTGCATTGGACGTAACGAATCTAAATACCTATGTACAGAGTTACGAGGTGATTGTGGAAGGAAAGGTGCTAGGCCGTTTTACGCTTAGTCCTGATGAATCAAAGAAGATTCAGTTGAACCTCAAAGTTGAAGGTTTCGACAGGTGGACAAATAAAATTGTCGCTACGCGCTCGATTCCAGACAAAGGCGACGCAGTGCGAACTGAGGTTCAAAGCTTAATTCGATTGTACCGACCAACGATCAAGGGTTAGTGATGAAAATTACAATATTCGTCTTGGCTGTACTGATAGTGTTTGATGTTGCCGCTGCCTACATGCCTAGCCCAACGATGGCACAGGGTGATCGTATTCGCGTAAGGGGAGAGTCTGGGATTGAAATAGACGCGACTTACCAGCCGGACATGACGCTGCAGATGGGTGGCTCGTTAGGCAACGATCTAAATAAAGACAATTGGTATGACCATCATCACCGTCACCAGAACCGGTACCGAAATGAAAACTCGGTTTACATTCAAGCGGTAGTGCCTATTACGTTTGGTGAGCGAAAAAAGCCAGATCCTAAGCGGTTGTACGATATTGAGTTAAGAGCCAGGGAAGCGCAAATCCAAAAGCTAGAAGCTGAAGTTAGATTATTACGCGCTGCCACTGAGGCTGGCGCAACATCCACCAAAGAAGTCTTTGTAGAAGGTTAAACCATGAAAAAATTAGTCCTAGCGACAGCCATCGCTGTCATATCAGGTTCGGTATTTGCGAGTTCTAACGGTGTTCGTTTTGAGCGTCAGATTAAACACGTAAATGGTATCACTATTGATAAAGAGCTGGCGCATATTTCTATGAAAGGTGAGCATGCAGGTGAGCGCGGTGAGTTCACGATTGTATCTAACCATCCATCTGGTCATGAGCGTGTTATGTTCGACATGCAAGAATCCTCTGCAATTCAACCTGGCGATGTGACCTACACTGTTGATGGCTCATTTTCAGTTCGTCACCAAGAGCAGCGAGACATCAGTGCGGGCAAACATCATATTGGTGCTCACATGCATCATAAAACATACGCTGACTTCAAAGCGGGCGACAAGATTGAGTCGATAGTCACTATTACACTGCTAGCCCCAACGTCATAGTGGTAAGGGGGAGTGGCGATGAAAAACGTAATCATAATAGTCGCGGCATTTTTAGCTCTTACTTTTACGGCGCTCTATGTGATGACAGATCCAAGTAATTACGTTGATAATCCTTGTCCGCATGCTGTTCAAAGAGATAACAACAATGAAAACGCTGGGTAGTCCAAAATCGGCGTTATTCTCATCTATTAAAAAGGTCGCTGATGCGACCTTTTTTGCTACTCACAGAAATGTCCTAACTCTTGCACCAAAAGCTGTGTCGCTTTGGAGTAGATATGGCGCTCTTCCGCTCCCACTAACTGCACTAGCAGCACCTTGTTCGAAGCCAAGCATTGGCGAAGCACACGCAGTACCATATTGATGTCCAGCTTATGCTTCTCGCTACTGGAGTTGTGCTTTGAAATCGAGGGAAGGTCGATAGTTAACACCAACTTGTCGCAGTGGCTTATAAAACGAGCGAGCTGCTCTTTAACCATAGTACGAACGCGGTAATTCATTTCATCCGCCAGCAGCCAGTTACAACCCATATCCTCAGCATACTCAAGCTGTTTTCTGTCGCAACGATTGCGATCAATACCGACATGAAATGCACGGCATTCATTAAAGCGGTTTAGCGCGAAATGGAGCATAGAACCCATCGTCAAATCCAAACACTGATCCATGAGTAAATGCGCGTTGATATTAATAATGCCCATATCCTCTTGATCAATGATAAGGCTTGGCAGAACATCGAGCAGAGTTTCATGGCAGTTGGTGATCACCAGCGGCATTGCACCGACAGTCAGCTGTTCAATCAGTTTGTCGTTGAAATTCAAACTTGTTGTTGGATTCTCGAAATACGGCGGCTTGGTATGAGCGACCTTTAGGGCAGCGAAGTGTCCAATATTTCTCATTAAATGAGAATTATGTTGCGCACTCAGCCAATCGTAGGCGGTATCGAGTAAAGATTCAGCGTCTTCAACTTGAGCGTTGTTAAGAGGTTTAATCGTTTCACAGACGGTCAGTATAGACAGTTTGTTTTCCAGGACTGGGTGATAACGACGTTTCCATAACTGTTTGAAGACGCTGAGCATGATGAATTACCTTTCTGGTGGCAGCGCTCTGGCTGCTTGTAATACATGTAGAATAAATCTGTCCTTGTTTGCCTCTACGCGGTGGGCAGGGGCCATAATGGAAACCGCACCGATCAGCTTTGTACCTTTGGTAACGGGGGCACTGATGCCTGTTACGCCAGGATCAAACTCAGAAGTGCTAATAGCAAAGCCTTGACGACGGATCTGTTCTAACTCGCTTTGCCATATCTCTGCGTTCGCGTCTTCGCCAAAGTGACGCAGGATCTTTTCGCGGCGAGCCTCAGGCAAATACGCCAACATCACTTTCGAAGATGCGCCTCGAAGTAAGGGCTGGCTTTGACCACGAACATAACTGCAGCGAAGCGCCTGTACACTTTCTTGTAAGCTAACACAGAGAGCTCTGTAGCCCACTGGCACCATGTATGCTGCCATTTCACCAGTCTGTTTTTGTAAGCGGAACAAGATGCTTTCA
Organism: Vibrio sp. DNB22_10_4; assembly: GCF_052879755.1. Lineage (NCBI taxonomy): Bacteria > Pseudomonadati > Pseudomonadota > Gammaproteobacteria > Vibrionales > Vibrionaceae > Vibrio > Vibrio sp. DNB22_10_4. The sequence goes on from NZ_JBNNXW010000001.1 coordinate 761,488, forward strand.
ATCGTTTCCAGATTGTGTGGACTGGATTGGTAGCTGTGCATAAGCAATAGAGCGGCTGGACCAACAATCAGCGTTTTATCGTGAGCGCTCTCTTCAATTAGGTTCCATTCTTTGAGCAGTTTTATATGTCGATACAGACTACTTAAAGGGACACCAAGTTGTTGGCTTAATGCTTTGGCAGAGACGGGCTCATCCGATACGGCAACTTGCATGAGCAGTTGCAATGGCTTTTCGTTGACCTGAGTCGAGGGTTGCTGTGCGTTTCCCATAATTGGTTATCTATCATCAATAAGGACTACGCAATTTATATTCCTGTCAGATAAGAAAGGGAACAAAATTCATCGATACCTTTCTCACTAGATGAAAAATACGCAAATTCTGACATTTTATGAATCTTGCGATGCATCAATGCAATTAGGTGAGTATCTAATTACAGTGTGCTTAATACTTAGGGAGAGATGATAAATGAAATTTGTTTGTGGAACCTGTCGCCAGTTTCAAAGAGACAAAGAGAATGACAAGGCTATCTGCAGTGCTTGGGGAAACCCGACGTCAATGAAGCGCGATGGTTGTCAGTTTTGGATGCCCAAGAGTGAGCGGCTGCATCTGACTGAGGAAACCAATCTGCCGAAATGAAAAACGCCCGACGTTTGGGGATACGTTGGGCGTTATTATCAGCGATTAACTAAATAAGCGTTGGGGCAATTAGAACTTGTAAGAAGCACCTAGGTATAGTGAACCAACAGCGAATGTGTCAGTTGAACCACCCATGTCAACGTTGAATGCGTCTGCTTCATACGCTACGCGCATCGCCAAGCCTTCTACCATTTGAGGAGCGTATTCAAGACCTAGGCCGTAGCGGAAACCTGTTGCTGAGTCGCTTTCTTTTTGGCTGCCATCTTTAAGCTCCATGTTAACGTGAGATAGGCCTAGTGTAGCGAATGGGCGTAGACCATTGTCGAAGCTGTAGCCAAGGTTTGCTGCTAGTGAGAAGGCACTCGGAGTGACCTTTGCGCTTGGCATCGCTTGGTGAGATAGGTCGCCGTAGTTAGTGTAGCCACCTTCAAGCGAAATAATACGGTTAAACTGGTAACCACCGTAAACGCGCAGTGAGCGTGCGCCGTCGATAGTTGGGAATTGAGACATATCTTTGTTATCTAGCTTACTTTCAGTAAGACCAAAACCGCCACCAATGTAGAAACCTGGTTCTGTAGAGTTTGCCCACGCGCCAGTTGCCATTAGTGCAGAAACTGCAAGTACTACTGCTTTTTTCATTTTGATACCTTAAAAGATTTTTTAGAGTGTTTGTTTGTCGGGGCGTAATGTAAGGGATCTCTGCGGAGAACTCTGTGCTAGAAGTGTCGTGAAATGTGGTGGAAGTGTCATAGAACTGTTTGTGACTTACATCAATAAATGACAATCAAATACGCAAACGTTTACTCCAATATTATTGAGTCGTATCACACTTTTTTAGAACGTCAGGGTGGTTTTGTAGTACGTTTATCAGTATAACTGCCAACGATTACGACTAGAGAGGTAACGATGAATTATAAACAACTGCCAAAAATCGACCTGCACTGCCACCTTGATGGAAGTGTGCGCCCAGAAACTATTATCGAGTTGGCGGAGCAACAGAACATCGATTTGCCTAGTAAGGACGTCAACGTTATTCGCGACATGATGATCGCTCCAGAAACTTGCCCAAACCTTATTGAGTACCTAAAGCGTTTCGACTTACCACTGTCTGTCATGCAAACTAAAGAAGCGCTAGAACGTATTGCTTTTGAAGTGTATGAAGATGCAGCGCTTGAAAACGTGACGTATATGGAAGTGCGATTCGGTCCACTTCTACATCGTGAGAAAGGTCTGAATGTTGAGGAAATCATCGGTTCAGTCGTTGCGGGTATGCAGCGTGCTGAGAAGGTGCACGGTATTAAAGGCAATATCATTTTGTCGCTGCTGCGTCATATGCCAACGGATGAAATTAAACATGTCATTGATGTTGGTTCGCAATATGTAGGCAAAGGTGTGGCTGCTTTTGATCTTGCTGGCGGTGAAGAGCTGGGCTTCTGCGAGAAGTTCATCCCATTTGCTCAATATGCAAAAGAAAAAGGTCTCAATGTCACTATCCATGCTGGCGAGCAGGGTGAAGGTCAGAACGTATATGATGCGATTACAATGCTCGGTGCGGAGCGAGTGGGGCATGGTATCCATATCGCGACTCATCAAGCGGCATTTGATCTAGTCTACGACAAGCAAGTTGCTCTGGAAACGTGCCCAAGTAGTAACGTTCAGACCAAAGCGGTAGACAGTATGGATGTTCACCCAATTGAAGATTTTAGACAGCGTGGCATTCCAGTAACGATTAACACAGATAACAGAACCGTCTCCAACACCACTATGACAAAAGAAGTACAAAAAGTGATGGAACAGTTCAACTTGAGTGAAGATGACTATATGCACATCTATCGCAATAGTGTGAATGCGGCATTTACGGATGAAGCGACGAAATCACAGCTCTTAGCAAATTAGCAATAAGCTGAGCTAGTGTCACCAGCCATAAAAAAGACCCAGTTGTTATACGACTGGGTCTTCTTCTATAAGATACGAATGGCCTCTTAAATGACAAGCATTTAGCCTATGTACTCTCCTCTATAGCTAGACCAGTTCTCTAGAAATACACTCTAAATCCGGCTCTTGCCTCAAGTTCTATTTCAAATTCATCAAGATAAATTGCCGGTGTAACATCCACATAAAATCCAACAGGTTTAACGCGAAACTCAGCTCCGATCCCCGGCGTAAACGCAATATAGCGACTATTTCTATCAACATAATGACCGCCGACAAAGAGGTAGATTGGCGTATCTTGAATACCGAAGGTTTTGTTGACGCCAAAGCCCATACGGTCGTCGAGGCTAACATTAAAGCGAAGATCATTGTGCTTGAAGTCTAACCCCCAATATGGGTCTCCAACAAAAAGACCAACCCCGGTATCCGCTTTGGCGGCTGAGCTAAAGCCCAAGCACAGCGCCAATGTCATCATTATTACGTTTCTCATGTTTGCTACCACTGCTATTTCGTAGGCGGCAACCATAAAAGGTCAATGCAAAAATAATGTTAGACAGTTATTGGTTTGACGAATGTCTCACACGATTGGATAGTCTCTCACCATTGCTGACAGTAGGGAAACCAAACAGAAACAACTGCTAACAGCCGGAGCGCTAACTTGAGCGTTGCTCGCAGAATCGCTTAGTCGAATTAATACTTGCCTAAGCTTTTTATGGAAAAAGACCCTCACCAATGGTGAGGGTCTTTTATTAGAAGTCGACTTCGTAGCCTAAGCTAAAGGTCCTACCGCGACCTGAGAAGTAATAGGCACTATGGTGACGAATTTGGCTAAAGTAGTTGATGTACTGCTCATTAAACAGGTTCTCAATACCGACACTGATTCGGCCATACTGTTTCATGTTGTAGAACATCGAAAGATCCATCAGGCCATAGCCATCAAATTTCTGTGCACTGCCCGCATCGTTCTGCTCTTTTGAGCGCGAGAACATGTGGTTGTATTGTACTCGGCCATTCCAGTTATCCGAAAACTGGTGGTTCATTGCGACCAACAGGCGATCTGGCGATAGGTTTTTCAAATCCATATCGCTGTCTACACGACCGTCTTGGTTAGTATCTACCTGACCTTCGACATGCGAGTATAGCGCTTGAAGCTGAGTAGTTGGCAAAATGTGGTAGGTGGAGCTTAGCTCATAGCCTTTGATGTCGGTTCTTTGACGGACAACATCATAGGTACCGCCTTTGTTTAGGCTCAGGTTAGCGCCATCTTTTGCGATTGACATGTAAGTGCTACCGCTAATGAAGAACTTATCGTTGCTGTAACTTAGTCCAACTTCATAGTTGTCGGTTACGACGGGTTTAACTGCCGGCATGGTATTGAAATCGATAGGGTGTCCGCCAGATGGAGCATCAACACCAGGGCCGCCGATCCAATTACCGCGAAGTACTCGGCCAATATCGGGTAGGCCGAATCCTTGGCTAAAGCCCACGAACGAAGACACATTTGGTGTGAAATCATAGACGGCGCCCGCGTTAAACACAGCTTGAGAGAAGGTTTGTTCTCCCCCGATGATGTTAACCTCACGATGACCGCCGTTGCCGTAGCCCCATAGAGTTTGACCGTTAGCGACTTTCACACGTGTATTTTCAAAACGTACACCACCAGATAGACGCAATGAATCTGTAACCAGCATGTCACCTTGAATAAACGGAGCGATACTCTGGTACATCATATCTGGTGTCACATCGCGGTTTGATTGTGTCAGTTTCTGCTTAGTCGAGTCTTCTAGGCCATCAAGCCCAATCACCCAACTGTCATCAAGACCCAATAAGTCCAGCTTCACATAGCTTAGTTTGAAACCTTTTTTGGTCGAAACGATAGCGCCTTGGTCATACTGTTTGTCCGGTGTTGGCCACCAAGATGCTTGTCCGTAGACAGCTTCAAAGTTTTGATAGAAGGCCTGGAATTTAAGCTCACCGCCTAAGAAGTCGTAGTGATCATAACCAAAGTTGTAGAGTTCAGCGTAGTTAGAGGTTGGGTCGCCACTTGGCGTGCCTTTTACAACCGTACCCGGAACCCCATTTTGCCAATCGCCTTTTACTGCAACGTAGTTTTGGTTACTTTGCAGTTTGAATCGGCTGGCACTAAAGCTGACGCGTTGATTGCCACCATCAAAGTTGTAGCCACCTTTTGCAAGAAAATTGGTCGCGTTGGAGTCTTGGGTTTCACCCTGGATCGAGTTCATGCCAATAGGGTTGCCATTACCATCGTAATACAGCCCTTGCTGCTCCCAAGCACCACCGATGAACAGATCATAGTCTTCATCGTACTGGCTAAGGTTGTAGTAAACTTTGCCGCCAGTGCCATCTTCTTTAAGGTTAGAGGTTACTCTTGTGCCTATGGTTTGTTTCCAGTGATCGCCTGGCTTCGCACTCTTGGTCACATAGTTAATGATACCGCCAGTCGCGCCATTGCCTTGTACCGCACTCGCACCTTGAACCACTTCTACGCGTTCTAGCATTGAAGAGTCAACGGTATAGCCATTACGGTTACCATTTCGAAGAGGGTTATTTTGTGGAACGCCATCGACCATAATCAGCGCAGTGCGGCCGCGAAGGTTTTCACCTTGCGTCGATAGTTTTTGACGACTCGGGGTCATGCCTGGTACCAAGTTTGCGATAACGCTGGTTAGGTCGTCGGCGACAGCCGTTTGCTGTTTGAGTTCTTTTTCTGAGATAACGTGGATAGACCCTGGGATCTTATCTGCGTCTTGGCTGTAACGTGTTGCTGTCACAACCATGTTTTCATCGGCGTTGTCTTGTTCTGTTTTTGTCGATGATGCTGTTGTTTCAGCTGCGTTGGCTTGAGCAATGGATAGTGCGAGTAATGAGAGGGATAAAACTCGGTTCCCTGTTGATGATGCCATGAGATGTAATTACCACTGATTTTTAATTTCGCGGCAATGGTAGTGCTTATGATAATAATTATCAATACTGAATTTTCAATGTGTTGTACCTGATGTATAACACATTGAAATGATTAGCGAGCGACGCACATTGGGGTATTGGAAACTGGGTCTTCAATCACCATGGCATCAAGGTCGAACACTTGCTTGAGCAATGATTGAGTAAACACTTCTGAAGGCGCGCCTTCGGTCATTAATTGGCCATCCCTAAGAACAACCAAATGGTCACAATAGCGGCAGGCTTGGTTGAGATCATGTAAAACGACAACCACTGTTTTACCTTGCTGATTCATGGCTTGCATGGTGTGCATTAGCTCAACTTGATGAGATAGATCAAGGTAGGTGGTGGGTTCATCTAACATGACAATTTCGGTGTCTTGCGCAATGATCATCGCGATCCAAGCGCGTTGACGCTGACCGCCGGAGAGAGCATCGATGGGCAGTTCGGCTAACTCGCTAATGCTGGTGGCAGCCATAGCACGCTCAACGATTTGGTTGTCCTGTTCGTTGAGCTTTCCCCAATGTGAGGTGTAGGGTGCACGCCCATATTCAACCAAGCGGCGTATAGAGATACCCTCTGGGCTAGTATGCGTTTGGGGTAACATCGATAGCCTTTGTGCCAGCGCTTTGGTTGGGATTTTAGTTAGTGGCGTATCGTCAATAAACACCTCGCCAGACTTAGGCTGATTGATTCTTGCTAGTGTTTTCAGCAGGGTTGATTTGCCACAGCCGTTCGGTCCAATTAGAGCCGTAATTTTTCCCTTCGGTATCGACAGGTTGAGATCTTGGATAATGGTTTTATTGCCATAAGCAACGTGTAAATTTTTAACAGACAGCATTACCAACCCTTGTGTCGTTTTAATAGAAAGATGAAGTAGGGTGCCCCAATGACCGAAGTTAGGACACCAGCAGGAAGCTCAATTGGTGGCGAGATACCTCTAGCAATAGCGTCTGCGATGAGGACCAATAACGCCCCAATTAATGCTGAACCAATGGCGAGCGCTTTATGATTGTGTCCAAATAGCATGCGAGCTAAATGTGGCGCTAACAATCCAACAAAACTGATCGTTCCTGCAATGGAAACGCTGAGACTCGCCAGCATGACGGCGCTGAGTATCGCGGCTATCTGTACCTTTTCGAGTTGCACACCCAGAGCGATGGCGGATTCGTCACCAAGGCCGATGATATCCAGTCGCCATGCGTACCATAGGGCAATTGGCAATAAAATGGCCAATCCGAGCCAAATATAAGGTAGCTGCTCCCATCCTCTTCCCCATAAACTTCCTGTCAGCCAAATCATGGCGGTGTTGATCTCGATAGGATGGACAACTAAGAGAAAGTCGATACCACTGGCTAAAAAGGCGCTGATAGCAATACCAGTTAGCGCCATTCGCGCAGGAGGCAGCTTTGCCGCCTGTGCAATGATAACCAAAGCAAGTCCTACACTGACACCACCAAATATGGCCGCCAAAGGCAGATACCAAATTGGTGCATCGGGATAGATGGTCAATAGCAGTGTGGCTGCGAAACCAGCGCCAGCACTCACCCCAATTAAGTCTGGAGAGGCAAGGGGGTTTCTGATCACACCTTGTACAAGCGCACCAGAGACACCAAGTCCCGCACCGACACCAATGGCAAGCAATAGGCGCGGGAATCGATATTGGTTGACGATAAAGTCGTAGTCACCACCGTGAAAAAGGGTATCAACGACTTGTAGCAATGATAATTGAGTGACACCGACGAGCATGCTTACGATGCCTACAGCAATCAGAATTGCCACCAGAATTAGCCAAGAAAGCTTCATGAGTTGATGCGGCCTTTTATGGAAATAAGGATGAAAAATGGCGTGCCAATTAGGGCTGTCACTACGCCTACAGGCGTTTCGCTTGGGAAAGCAATAGCGCGAGCCAAGGTGTCAGACAGCATCAATAATAATGCGCCAAGAAATGCGCTCGCAGGTATCAAAGGGAAGAAGTTGTTTCCAACGAGCTTGCGTGCCATATGAGGAACCAATAATCCTAAAAAGCCAATTGGACCTGCTGTGGAGACACTGATACTGGTCAACATAACAATCGCTAGGCAAGCAAGTAGACGAATGACAGTGGTGTTGACGCCAAGCCCAGTCGCGACATCGTTACCCAGCACCAATAAGTTTAATTGATGAGCCAGTCCCCAACTGAGTAACAGAGCAAATAGACTGATCGGGACGAGCAGAGTGATAGAGTCCCAATTAAGGTTACTGACAGAGCCAATTAACCAAGATTGAATGCTATAGGCTTGGTCGTCTGCAAGAATAATGGTGGCTCGAGTTAACCCTAACAGCAGAGCATTGACTGCAATACCAGCGAGAACAAGCTTGACTGGGTGAGGTCTATTTTCGAAGAAACCACCAAGATAAATGACCAGTAGACCACTTAGCGCACTTCCCAGTGCGCCTGCTACAAACGTAGGTAGCGGAAGGGTAAGTATTCCAAAACTGGTCAATACAATCATAAGTGCCGCACCTGAATTGATGGCGAGCACCGACGGTGAAGCAAGTGGATTTCGAGTAAGGCCTTGCATGAGCACACCAGCAACGGCTAAGTTGGCTCCAATCAACGCACAACCTAAAACTCTAGGCATTCGAAGTGTATTGATTATCTGATGCTCCATATTTTTGGCATCAAAGGCAAACCAATAATGACTCAGAGCGGAGATCGTTAAATCGAAACTAGACCATGCGATCAAGGAGATGTTTAGGGAAATAAACATTCCCAAAAAAAGTGCAAGCCAAAGCTTACACTGTTGGAATTGGAACATAGGTAAACTAAGGCTTCTGGATGATGTCAGTTAGGTTTTTAGCAATGCCTTCTGCTGCGATTATCCCTCTGTTTAGTGACCACAGTTGCGGCGACACTTTCACTGCTTGCTGTGACTTTGAAACGTTCAGCATCATGGAAAGAGGATTGTTCGCCCAGTCATCATAGACCGTATGAGGCTTATATGGGCCCAGTAGCAGCCAGTCAGGGTTGATCTTCAAAAGCTGCTCAAAACTTACTTCAATGTACGCTTTGTCGGTTTTAGGAACGGCTGGTCCTTTGAGTCCCAATGCAGTGATAACACCACCAGCGTAGGAATCTGGTCCATGTAGCCACATGCCTTTGTCCGTTACGACAGCAAACTGAAAGTTGTCTGCGGATGATAGATTTTGACGATACTGCGCCATGATCTCGTGGTGCTTCGCAATTCTAGCTTTCATCGCAGCTTCGCGGTCTACCGCAATACCTATCTTCAGTGCCGACTCTAGGTTTTCCTCGTAAGTCTCGCCGCGGCTTTTTAGAAGAATGGTCGGAGCAATGCTTGAAAGATCGTTGTAAATGGTGGCGTGACGCTCAGCATCTGCGATGATGAGATCGGGTTTAAGCTCTGCGATGGCCTCTAAGCTTGGCTGAGGGCGCACGCCAACAGATTGCCAAGGTTTAATCAGTTCACGAATTTCAGGAAGAATACGTTCGATGTTCTTGTCATCGGCGACACCAACCGGAGATATGCCTACCACAGCGAGCGCATCCACAAAAGAGTACTCTAGAGCGACAACACGACTTGGGCTACCTTGAATAGAAACTTGTCCTTGTTGGTCTTCGAAAACTCGGGTGTCGCTTGCAACAGCGGAAATACAGACAAAAGCGAGAAAATTGACGATAACAGCACGAAGTCCTTGTGCAAAAGAGATATTCATAGCGAGCTCAATGTAAAAAATAACAGGTGCGCAATCCTACATTGATTGGGAATGGTTATCAATAGCATTAAATATAAGTTGCTAATATGAAGTAAAACAAACCATTACATAGAGTGAATGGTTTGTTTCGCAGCTGAGAACTGATAGAGAGTAGCTATTGAGGGCGTTGTACTGTGATGGTTTTGTCTAGCGTGGCGTAATCGTTGCCCCCTAAGCGAGATAGTGGGTCGACTTTAAGCGCGTCGATGACTAAGCGCTCGTTTTGCATCGTGACGACTTGGTCATCGATGTAGACTTTCTCTATTTTGGCGATAAGCAAGTGTTGAGGTGTATTACCGACTTCTAGAACATCGTGAAGGGTGCAACCAAAGGCGATAGGGCATTGTTTAACTCTCGGCAGATTGAAGCCGTCTAGATCGTCGAGTTCCACTTGGCTAGCGATGATTTCTGACTCGCCATGAGTCAATGTTGCAGAGGTTTGAGTCATGGTTTCGGCGCTTCCAGTAGACGCAATGTGGATGACTAGCTCTTTATTGTTAATGGCGTTCACCGCGGTGTCTTTTAACTTGCCATCAGGCTTTTTGCCCACTGAGAGCATCAACAATGGTGGATTGCTCGATATCGGAGCGAAATATGAAAATGGAGCGAGATTATAATTGTCGTCGGATGATTCTGTGAGCGCCCAAGCTATCGGGCGAGGGATGACGGTTTGCGTCATCAAATGATAGATAGCGTTGGGGGATAACTCATCGAGGTTGAGCTGCATACTGACTTCTCCGTGTCGTCATTTTTAGTATGTCAAAACAGTATCATATTCAATTGACGGTGTGGAGATCCGAAGCGTCCTAGACTACACCTATAGAGTCAGCATAGATAAGGAAAACCCCATGATGATCCGACTAGGTACGCTACTCGCTGCTCTGGCAGTGACGTTCTCGTCACAAGCTGAGTGGATGCTCGATAGTAGCAATTCGACACTCAAATTTGTCTCCACTAAAAGCAACAGTGTAAGCGAAATACATCACTTTGAAGCGATGGCAGGCACGATCAGTGACGATGGCAAAGCAACGCTGGTTATCGATTTGTCCAGTGTCGAAACCAACATACCCATTCGAAATGAGAGAATGCAAACCATGCTATTTAACGTTGCTGACTTTGCTAAAGCAACGATTACCACCGTGGTTGATATGAGTGAACTGGACAATAGCGATATTGGCGGCATTTATAGCATCATTAACGACGTTACTGTGGATTTGCACGGTAAGCAGAAAACTTATCCCGCCAAACTGACGGTAATGAAAATGAGTGATGACAAGGTGGTGATTGTCGCAACTGATCCTTTGATTGTAAATGCCGCGGATTTTGGTTTGGAACAGGGTATAGAAAAACTACGTGAAGTGGCAGGTCTGCCGGCTATTGCGACGTCTGTACCGTTGACGTTTATGTTGGTCTATAACCAAAAATAACCAAATAAAAAAACGCTGCGTAATTTCGCAGCGTTTTTGAGTCTTCCAAGCTGGGGTCAGCTTACACTTTAAAGTAAGCCAGTTTTTGCGTTAGTTCATCGGAAGCTTGAGCCATTGACTGTGACTGCTGAGCCAAACTTTGGCTCGCTTGTCGGATTTCGCTAATCGATAGATGCACCACGCTAACGTTTTCATTGACGTCATTGGCAACAGTGCCTTGCTGCTCAGCCGCCGCCGCAATTTGCGTCACCATATCGTAAGTGTCGTTGAGTTTGGCTACCGCAGTATCCAGTTTCTCCTGAGTTTGCGAAGCCAAATCCACACTCTCAGACACCTTAGTTTGGTTTGCTGCCATTACTGACAATACGCTGTCGGTGCGCTCGTTAAGCTGATCAATGGTGGTTTGTACTTGCGCCGTAGACTCTTGAGTGCGGCTAGCCAGGTTTCGAACCTCATCGGCAACCACGGCAAAACCGCGACCTTGTTCACCGGCGCGCGCTGCTTCAATCGCTGCATTGAGGGCAAGAAGGTTGGTCTGCTCTGAAACTTCGTGAATCACGTTTACTACCGAGCTAATATCGCTTACGCCTTGTTTCAGCGCTTCCATGAGCTGGTGGGTGCTGGTGATGTCATCAGAAATACCGGCGATATTAGTCAACGTATAGCCCATGCTGCGACTGCCTTCAGCGGCAAAGTTTTTGCTCTCTTCTGTTGTTGTGGCAGTGTGCTCTGAGTTACTAGCGACGTCTTGAATGGTTGAAGACATTTCATTCATTGCTGTTGCAAGCTGCTCAAGTTGCTGGCTTTGAGAGTCAATACTGGTAGAGGTTTCTTCGCTCGCAGCGGCAATGCTACTAGACAGTTGGCCTGAATAATCTGCCGACGACTTCGCTGCGGTGATGGTATCTTTGAGCGCCGACATCATGCGTGCAAGTTCATTACTTAAATAGCCCAGTTCATCTTTACGGTCGCTCGACATATTAACAGTTAGATCGCCGTCAGCTACTCGATGAACGCGTTGTACTAGGCTCTCAATCGGCTTGACGACATTCCGAGCAATGTAGACGCTCATAATAATTAACACGATGGCAGCTAAGGTATCGACAATGAGATCTTTAATTAGCTGGCTTTGGAATGCTTTGTCGATGTCTGCAGTTTGAACACCCGAACCGATAATCCAGTCCCATTCGGGAATGTAACTGACGAAAGAGATCTTTTGCGACTCTTCGCCGTCGCTACCAATCCAGTAATAGGTAACAAAGCCGCTACCTTGTTTGGTCGCAACTGCACTCATTTCCTGCCAGAAATAGTGACCACGAGAGTCTCGCAAATTACTCGCTTTAGTGCCGTTTAGCTGTGGGTTAGTCGGGTGCATGACCACCTTTTCATCGGAAGTTGCGATGAAGAAGTAGTTGTTGCCGTCGTAGCGTAGCGCCTCAATGGCTTTCGCTGCCGCTTGCTTCGCTTGCTTCGCTTGCTCTTCGCCCATCGAAGCACTGAGTTTTTGATAGTGACTTGCTAAGGTGTACGCCACTTCGACATTCGAGCGTACTCGGTCTTTACGTTGGTCGTAGCTTGAGTTTTTTTGAATGATAAGATTATAAGTACCCAGTGAGAATAGAATGAGTACGGCAAAGCCGACAAGAGCCTGTAACTTCGCTCTGATCGACAAATTATTCAGTTTCACAAAAATATTCCTCTTTACCTTATGAATGCAGCAAGTTCCATTTGAAATACCATTGATAGTATTTAGGTTGCTCATTAGCAAGTCATAGTATCACTTATTACTGATAATAATGGTACTTATTGATTTAGATTATTTATTAACTGCCGGAATTTCGATCTATTTAATATAATTGGCTGGGTTTGGTATGGAAATAGAGGGTTGAATGGATTATTAGAGTATAACTCTCACTGTTGATGGGGGTTTATCTATCTGTTTAATCAATGAATTGGTCGTGGATTGATTGTGGTTATATTAAATGTGGTGTTTATTTATTGGTGATTTTATCGCATTCAATCTGGTATTTATTATCTGAATTAAAGTGAAAGAGAGTTTGAAAAAGTGCTAATTGCTAGCACTTTTCATCAACACAACATTCATCTTGTAAGAAGTCAATGACGCCTGTGAGATGCTCGTATTTCGCAACACAAAATAGAGTTCGACCTTCACGACGTTGCTCTATTAAATTGGCTGAAGCAAGACTCGAAATATGGTGTGATAGTGTCGAACCGGGAATATCAAGTCGCTCTTGTATCTCACCGACAGGGATACCTTGTCGTCCTGCCTTAACGACTTGTCGATAGATAGCGAGGCGGGTAACGTGTCCCAGTTCTTTCAATGCTTTTGCTGCAATTTCAATCTGCATCTGTTTCTCTCCGCAATTACTATTTCGATAGTAATCGAAATTTGGAGTCAGCGCTAGGGACAATCAAGAAAAGCACCAGTGCAAATGCCAGTGAACCAAATAGGTCTTCCGGGCGGTGCATACCAAGCCAAAGTCGACTGGTCGCGACGCCAACTGCCCATAAGATGACTAAGGATGAGAGAATAGGATACTGGTGGTTGGCAAATAACCCGGCAAAGAAGAGAACACATACTGCCACAAAAATCGTGTGACCAGAAGGAAAGGAATAGTCAGTTTCACCCAACCAGTGCTTGGTTCGCCATTGGCTTACTTCATCACTCGCTAAAACGATGATCTGGTTTTGGTCAGAACTATCAAGCGTGTAGAACTGCTCGGGTGAAGAGATCAGCCCCTCTGCCGCTAGTTCATGAGTGTAAGGTCTAGGGCTTTCGGTCCACTGCTTCAAGAACGTCTTAGCGCCAAAGCTGAATATTAATAGTAACCCTAACTGTGCAATCAGAATCATTTTGTACTTACTGGCTCTCGTAACCCAGAGTGTTATCACTCCAAGTATCGCTAATGTGATTAGGAACCCTTGGTGACCAGCAGAATAAGAGAGTACTTGCATCACGGTACCTAGCTCGTTGCTTACTTGAGCGCTGAGCTCAAATGGGTAGAGCAAAGATGATAGAACGAACAAAATGGTCGCGAAGATAGCGAGGCAGACAATCCCCAACAATTTATCTTGGGTAAAAAATCGCAGTTGATGAAGATTCAAGTTTGGCATAGGGAGTCGGGAGTGCTGATGTAAAACAGGGTGGATAGGGTATTGGATTGATTGTATTGATAATTCAGAGGAATGTCATAATTTGTTTGAATTGCCGTTTTAAGCCACTTATTTTCACTGGCGCATGAAAACAATAAGCTACAAAGCAGCATTGAGTGGCAAGCAATGTCGCCACTTGCCACACTAATTCGAGATGCTACTCACTGTCTTAAAGATCACGCATTAGTTCTTCATAATCATCATTTGCTCGTTTGACTATGGTGCTTAGATCATCTGCATCTCGATTATTGAGCGTGATTTGCCATGCTTTATGATCGTGAATCTCAAACCCTCTCACTAGCGTTGAGTGTTGCGAACGTTTGAAGCTGAGTTCGGTCAACTCAGTATTATGGTGTTCATTAGACTCGACAATATCGATATCGAGTTCACCTACTGGATTGACGTGAATTTGAGCGTGACGCTGGTTGCTGCCATGCAGCACAAAGTTGCGATGTGTTTTGATCATTGTCCTCTCCTCTGGAAAGTAACGATTCCTACTAGCCTATGAGACAGTGTAGGAGAGGATGAGTGACTTCTATATGAAATTTAAGTGAAGCTTGATACGGGTCAAACAAACATGCACAAAAGCGATGTGACCACATCTAACTTTTGACATTACTTGGTTGTGAAATGCTCTCGCAACGCGGAGCGGCGGTTTTGAGTTGGATTGTAACCATCCATAGGAACGGTATCTTCATAGCCTTCAAGAATAAAACGTTGCGGAGGCAAAGCAGGCGTGACGCGACGAAGCTGGGGGGAACGGGGTGTGCCGACACGTTCATACACCCACAAGCCACTGCCTGTTTTGAGACGCACAATACGACCATCAAACTCGAAGGAAGTCGTCACGAGTCGATGGTTGCGAAGCGCACCTGCGTCAGAAAACGTCAAGATCTCTGTGCTTTGTTTTGGAGCGCCAATTTCAATCCAATTGCCGTAGACGCGGGTTGGGGAGATATGGTTTTGGTGACTGCTATAAAACGCAAAGCCAAGCAAGCCAGACAGCACGACGATGACCAGCAGTATTACTACCAGCATATAAGAGTCGGTGTTGGGGGTTGCTTTGGCTCTGATCCTTGTCATTCGCTCGGCCTTCCTTGTCGCCTAATTGAGTCTGTGCTCGGTTGTGTTTTTAGCGTCTATTTAGGTTATCGACTAAAGCCGTTATAACTTTACCAAACGCTAGATAGGGAATGTTGCTTCCTCAGCATTAACCATAGCGCTAGATATGAAAGGCTGACAGATAGGCTTTGTAATACTTTGTTATTTCAAGACTTCCGTCAACCTAAAGGGCAAAAACAGCTGGTTTACATCGACTTTGGCCTTGAGGCGAGCCGCCAATAAATACAAACCACCTATCTTACGATGCAAGAATAACGCATCAGCGGGGGGAGTATGCCAATAGTCCTGCTCCATACTAATTACCGTGCCTGCTTCACTGATGCGCTGTGCAAGGTTACTGGCGCCAAAATCATAGCTACCTTGGTGCTTAAGTGGCTCGCCGGCAAGTTTAACTAGGTTAACGACTGCGTCTCTCTGCGCAGGTAGGATTTGTTGAGTGAAGAAGCCAATTTGCTGCAATGCCTCATAGAGCGCGTCGTCGTCACCGTCGAGGATGGCGCTGAAAGCGAGACGATAGCCATCGCTGATGCGGTCGTCGTAAGCTCGAGTCGCACCGAAATCTAGCAGGACGACTTTTTGTTGCCGCTCATCAAAAAGAAAATTAGCAAAGTTAGGATCCGTTTGTACCAGTTTAAAATCGAATATCTCTTTGAACAGAAGCTCCAACAGTAGGGTAACCACGCGGTCGCGAGTTTGCTGACTACTGTCCACTAACGACTCTATCGCAACGCCATCTACATAGGTCATGGCTAGCACATTATCGGTTGTGAGTTCATCTCGGACGTCAGGCAAGATAAATTGTGGGGAGCTTGCGAGGTAGTCGCGAAATTGGCACAGAAGTTTGGCTTCTAATAAGTAATCTGCCTCGGCATGAAGCTGTTTCTTTGCCTCTTCCAGTAATCCTTTGTAATCGACATCTTTGGGAATGAGTCCAACCACATTGAGTAGGGTGCCTACATTGTCGACGTCACTGTCGATACTTTGCTTGATACCAGGATACTGCACTTTAATCGCCAGTTTAGTGCCATCGTCTGAGTGGGCTTGATGTACTTGACCAATCGATGCGCTGGCGATGGGTTTGAAGTTAAATTCGATAAAGTTCTGCTTCCAGTCGGCTCCCAACTCTTGTGTAAGAACCGAGGACAGTTGACTGGCAGGCATTGGTGAAGCATCGGAGCGCAGCCTTGAAAGAATGTCAGCCAATTCTGGGCTAATAAGATCGCCCGCATCCATCGACATTAACTGACCGACTTTCATCGCTGCACCACGAAGATGAGCCAGTTGATCGGCCACTCGTTTGACGTTACTCGGGGTGAGTAGCAGTTCGCGAGCCTTGGGACGCTTTCCTTGAGCAAACTGTTTTGCGCCCTCTGTGACCATAGAGCCTGTAACTCGCGTTGCCAGTGAGGCTAATTTTCCGAAGCGGGTGAGGCGATTGGTTGGGACTTTACTTTCCTGATTGGACATACCTTGTCTCTGATTAATTGGTTCTGTTTATTTATACCATCACAGACTAGCAAGTGATCAATGACTTGTTTTCGTTAACTTTGTGAGGTAAAACGATGTTTTGCCTTAAGTAAATTACAAGGAAGTCATTATGATCAAAGAAAACACCTATTTTGAAGGAAACGTAAAATCCCTCGCTTTTACACAAACTGACGGTGACAGCAGTGTCGGCGTTATGGCGCCAGGTGAATACACGTTTGGAACCGCTGCTCCAGAGAAAATGACGGTAGTAAAAGGTGCGCTAACGGTCCGTTTAGCTAACACGCAAGAGTGGAAAACCTACACAGCGGGTCAGGCGTTTGACGTTGAAGGCGACTCAAGCTTTGATTTGCAAGTCGAGCAAGCAACCGCTTATCTTTGCGAATATCTGTAGCATTAAAAGCGACAGCGTTAAAACGAATATCGCAAAAAAGAACGCATCGACGTATTCAGTCGATGCGTGACACACAGGCAGTGGATTAAGGTGTCAAATCTAAAACTTGATTGTTGAATCAATAACGTTCAAATTCGCCGCGATTATAGTCATTAATAGCCTGCTGTATCTCTTGGCTGCTATTCATAACAAATGGACCGTAGTGAACGACTGGCTCGTTGATAGGTTCACCAACAAATACCAACAATCCAGAATCTTCTTTCGCTTTAATCTCCATAGCCTCTCCTTTTGAGACTAGTGCAAGTTCACCTTTAATCAATTTTTTCTCACTCAATGAGATTTCACCTTCGTAGACATAAACCATGGCGTTGTGGTGTTTGGGTGTGCCCAAAACAAGTTGGTCGCCTTTTTCAGCGCGCCAATCAGCAACGGTTGCCGCTACGCCTGTTTGCGTGAGAGGGCCTGTCAACGCCTCACCATCGACGGTTAATGTGCCGGCTAATAGACGCACCAATCCAAATCCCGGTTTTTGATACTCGGTAATCGTTTCTGGTTGGAAATCGTGGTATTGCGCTGGCTTCATTTTGTCTCTGGCCGGCTGGTTTATCCAAATTTGGAAACCGTGCAGTTGACCGTCATCCATTATTGGCATTTCGCTATGGATCACGCCACGGCCTGCTGCCATCCATTGAGCACCGCCAGAGCGTAACTCGCCCACGTTCCCCATATGGTCACGATGCTGGAAGTGTCCTTGCATCATATAGGTAAGTGTCTCAATACCGCGGTGTGGATGAGGGGGAAATCCGCCAACATAATCTTTTTTGTCGTCAGATTTGAGCTCATCAATCATAAGAAACGGCGAGAACGCCTGGTTGTCAAAGCCGTGTACGCGACGAATTTTTACGCCATCACCATCAGAGGTGGCATGCGATGGAATGATCTGTTGAATGGTTCTAAATGAAGTCATTTGGGACCTCCTTGTTATTTGATAGTCAAACTATAGATCTCCGGAGATCTAAAGAGCAGAGTGGTAATGTGAAAGAGACGTTCGAATAGTTCGAACTAAAAACTGCATGTGTATTTTTGTAAAACTATATAGTTTTGTGACTTGTTCGTAATTTTGAGGGTCTCGTCCTTTAGAAGAGAACGAAAATTTGTTTTATTAGAATCAATCCAACGAGATGTTGGCGACCCCAGGTTTAAAGATTGGCGAACAAACAAATCAAGAGAGCAGAACATGATAGTAGGACTAGATATCGGCGGCACAAAAATAGAGGGTGTCGGACTCGATGCCAATAGCTACGAGACCTTGGTTGTTCATCGTGAACCAACGGCAAAAAGCAGTTATTCAGAGTTCTTAACAGCGGTGATGTCTGTGATTGATGCTGTGAGCCAACATGGGGAGATCGAATCTATTGGCATAGGCTGCTGTGGTTCTGTCGGCAATGACGGCCTGATGCAGGGAGCAAATGTGTCTGTGTTAAATGGACAGGACTTTATTGGTGATATTCAAAAGCAGATCGATGTCCCGGTTGCTATTGCCAATGATGCAGATTGTCTTGCGCTTTCTGAATATAAAGATGGCGCTGCAAAGCACGCGACCAACTCTTGTGTCGCAGTCATCATTGGAACTGGCTGCGGTGCTGGCGTGGTGATCAACAATGGCTTGGTGACCGGTCTCAATAAGCTCGGTGGCGAGTTGGGACACAACCCACTGCCTAACTTTAATCCAGAGGTTGATGGTAATCCTAACCAATGTTACTGCGGCTCGATGAACTGCGCAGAATCATTTGTCTCAGGTACGGGCTTTGCTCGCACATTCGCAGAGAAGTATGAACCCGCAAACTCTAGAGAGATTATGGCTCTCTATGAAAGAGGCGACGACCGAGCCATTGAACACTTCAATTTGTACTGTGATCAGCTTGCTAGAACTTTGGCGGCTATTGTGAACTTTGTCGACCCTGAAGTCATCGTGCTTGGTGGTGGGATGTCGAACGTAGACGAAGTGTATCCTTTGGTTCAGCAAAAGCTCTCGCAATACACCTTCACAAAATCGGTCACGACCCAGGTTGTAAAAAGCGTACATGGCGATTCGTCTGGTGTGCGAGGCGCCGCCTTCTTGCATACGCTCTAGTCAAAGCTAATCGCTTTAACACATATAAACACTTAATTCGCAAATATAACGAGTTCATAAAAACAACTATGACACTAAAAGACGACCTGTTTCTAACTCTAGATTTTGGTGGCTCATCAGTGAAAGGTGCAGTCATGTCGGTGGATGCACAAATTCATGAGCGTTTCTCGCTCTCTAGCCAGGCTGACAGTTATGAGCAGTGGCTAGACACGTTTACTCCTACGTTCGATGAGCTTGCCGCACGCTTTGCACTGAAAGGCATCGCAATAAGTACTTGCGGAGCCGTCAATGTGGATAGCGGGGTGATAGAAGGGGCAAGTGCTCTCCCTTATATCCACGATATCGACGTGAGAGCTTTATACCAAGCTAGGTTTAATCTACCAGTAGAGCTAGAAAACGATGGCTGTTGCGCTGCACTTGCAGAAGATTGGCTCGGAGCTGGAAAAGAAGATAACGAGTTTTGCCTACTCGTTTTGGGCTCCGGGATCGGCGGCGCTATCGTGCGTGATGGTGGAGTCATCAAAGGGACCCACTTGCATGCCGGGGAGTTTGGCTATTGCATACTCCGTTTTGAAGAGGGGCACCCTATTACCTATTCGAACGCAGCATCCACTCGTGCCCTGGTTGAAAACGTGGCAATGGCCAAAAATCAAAAGGTCGAAGAGTTCGATGGTATTAAAGTGTTTTCGTTTTACGAACAGGGCGACAGTGACGTACAACCGTTGGTTGAGCAATGGTATGGCGATCTGGCAACGATTCTCTTTAATGTTCAGTACTCTTTGGATCCTAAATGCATTCTTCTTGGAGGGGCGGTCAGCCGCAGCCCTCGATTAATTGACAATATCAATCGCAAACTGGACGAGCTGCAATCAAGTATTCCGATTGCCCGAATACGTCCAGTTCCCGCACTGACACAATTTGGTAACGACGCCAACCTGATTGGCGCTTTAAAACATTTTCTGAATAGACAAGGTTAGTAAGATGACGACATACACTTTTCCGCAAAACTTTTTGTGGGGCGCGGCTGCGTCTGGCATTCAAACAGAAGGCACTACAAATAAAGCCAACGATTCTATTTGGGATCTTTGGCACCAGCAAAGTCCAGAGCGTTTTTATCGTGGCATTAGTTCTCAAACGGTAACGGATACTTATCACCGATACAAAGAAGATGTACAAGACATGAAAAAGGTCGGCTTCAATTCGTTCCGTACCTCTATTCAGTGGTCTCGACTGATCAAAGATTACGAAACGGGCGAGGTGTGCCAAGACGCTGTTGAGTTCTACAACAACTACATTGACGAAATGATCGCCAATGGCATTGAGCCAATGATGAACCTTTACCACTTTGACATGCCAGCAGAGCTTCAAGAGAAGTTTGGCGGGTTTGAGTCAAAGAAAGTGGTCGACCTTTTTGCAGATTACGCAGAGACGGCGTTTAAACTCTTCGGTAACAAGGTGAAGCACTGGATCACGTTTAACGAGCCAATCGTGCCAGTCGAAGGTGGTTACTTGTATGACTTCCATTACCCATGCAAGAAAGATGGCAAACTCGCCGTTCAGGTTGCTTTCAATATCATGCTTGCTCACGCAAAAGCGGTACACCGTTTTAACGCGTTGGAGTTGGAAAACTCGCAAATTGGTATCGTGCTTAATCTAACTCCTTCTTACACGCGAAACGACAGTGAAGAAGATAAAAAAGCAGCATGGTATGCAGACCTTTTGTTTAATCGCAGCTTTCTAGACCCAATGGTGAAAAATGAAATCCCTCAAGAGCTGTGTGATGTTTTGGCTGAGCAAGGGTTAACGCCCGAAGCAACAGCGGAAGAGATTGCCGCGATTACAACCGCAAAAGTCGAGTTTCTTGGTGTTAACTATTATGTTCCGCGCCGTGTGAAAGCACGCGAAGCAGAGTACGACCTAGATTACTTTACTCCAGAGGTATACTTCGAGAACTACGTAAACCCGGAGGGTCGATTCAATCCATATCGCGATAATAACGAAATTTTGCCGACGGCTATCTACGATATCGCTAAAAATGTTCAAGAGAATTATGGCAACATTCCTTGGTACCTTGCTGAAATCGGTATTGCGATGGATCTAGAATCAGAGGGAGAGCCCGGTGCCGACGGTCTGATTGACGATTCATTCCGCACAGGCTTGATGAAGGAGCATCTAGTTCAGCTTCACAAAGCAATTGAAGAGGGCTCAAACTGCTTTGGTGTTCACCAGTGGACCTTTATCGATAACTGGTCTTGGTTGAACTCGTTCAAGCGTCGTTATGGCTTCTTCCGCTTGGATCTAGAGACTGGTAACCGAATCCCTAAGAAACATGGAGTTTGGTTTAAAGAATTGGCGACGACGGGCTCATTTGACGACTAATTATATTTTTTGAGGCGAAGCGGTGGACTGTAGGTTGTCAATGGCCTTCATCATTTGGTACAGTCCCCGCAGCTTCGTATAACCCCAATGATACGGTTTGGGGGTCTCTACCAGTTCCCGTAAAGTGCTGATTACGAAGAGTTAGGATGGCATTGCTGTCTTTACTCTTTGTATTGGCGTTCGAAACTTTTCTTCATCTGTTCCTATACTCAGAGTAAGTGCATCCGCAAGCCCCATAAGCCGTTAAGGCTCTCATAAGCACAATAGGTGGTATATGAACGCATTTATTCAAGGTCTCCCAAAAGTCGAGTTACACCTTCACATCGAAGGTTCTCTAGAACCAGAACTACTTTTCAATTTGGCAAAACGCAATCAAATCGACATACCTTACGACTCGCCCGAAGCGCTTCGCAAAGCGTATGAGTTTGATGACTTACAGTCATTTCTCGATATTTACTATCAAGGCGCTAATGCGCTGCAAACCGAGCAAGACTTTTACGACCTAACTTGGGCATATTTAGAGCGTTGTCAGCACGATAATGTGATTCACACAGAAATCTTTTTTGATCCACAAACCCATACTGATAGGGGTATCGCGTTTGATACCGTTATCAAGGGAATTGTAAGCGCGTTAAAAGATGGGCAACAGAAACTGGAGATAAGCTCGCAGTTGATTATGTGCTTCTTGCGTCACCTTTCTGAGGAGGCGGCAATTGAAACACTCAAACAAGCCATTCCCTACAAAGATGACATTGTTGGTGTAGGTCTGGATTCTTCTGAGCAAGGTCACCCACCTGAAAAGTTTGCCCGTGTATTTGAAATGGCTAGAGAGCATGGCTTCTTGACGGTCGCTCACGCAGGGGAAGAAGGTCCTGCCCAGAACATTATTGATGCGATCAGTATGCTGGGTGTTAGCCGTGTTGATCATGGCGTACGCTGCGTTGACAATGAGGCGCTGGTGGCACAGCTTATTGAGTCTAAGATGCCGCTCACGGTATGTCCGCTATCAAACATAAAGCTTCGAGTGTTTGATGAAATGCAAGATCACAATATTGTGGAGCTACTAAGAAAAGGCGTTGCAGTGACCATCAACTCAGATGACCCAGCTTATTTTGGTGGCTATATGACAGACAACTTTGTCGCGGTCAGTCAGGCTCACCTTTTAACCCATGAAGAGCTCGCACAGTTTACGCTTAATGCTATCGATGCTAGCTTTATTGGTGACACACAGAAGCAAGCTTACCGGAAAAAGGTGACGGATTATTTAAACTCGGTGGTTTAGTGAGGTCGATATAAATAGAGGTTAAACGCCAAGAAAAAGTTAAGTCGTCACTCCCGAAAAAGGTGGCAGCCTCAAAAAAGGAATGACGACTTGAGTGGTAGACTCAGAGGTGGTTAATCAACTGAGTGATTTATTTGTAGCGCGTTCTGTTATTACCTGCAATACAACAGGTTATGAAACCTCAATTAGAGTTCGATTTTGTGAAACATTTCACTTTATGTAGCGAAAAATTGATGTAGTGCACTTTGTTGTACTACATCATTTTGCGTTTGATTGTGTGCAAGCTCAATTGAGCGCGCTATCCTTAAGCTAACGTCTTCTCAGCATCTACAGCGAGGAAGTGACATGGGGAAATTGGCTTGGCTAGTGTTGTTCATTGTATCGTGCAACGTTCATGCTTTGCAGCGCTCGTGGGATGAAGTGTCGGTTCCGAGTGAGGGGGAGTCCAATTCAATAGGCAGTTATGCCAATGGCTGTTTAGCTGGGGGACAACAACTTTCTCTAACGGGTGAGGGCTATCAAGTCATTCGCTCGCAACGTAATCGTTACTACGGCCACCGAGATATGATTGCCTACTTGACCGAATTAGCTCGTAACGTCGATAAGCTCGGGATAGGGCATTTACTAGTTGCCGACATCTCAATGCCAAGGGGAGGGCGATTTACGTCTGGGCACGCGAGTCATCAAACCGGGCTTGATGCCGATATTTGGCTAAGACTTCCCAATGCTCCTCTCAATGCGGAAGAGGCAGCGGATCCCAAACCTTACCCTGTCGTAGATATTGAAAAGTATCGTTTTAAACAAGATAAATGGACGACGAATCATGAACTCCTGCTTCAAGTTGCTGCTGTCGATGAGCGGGTAGCACGTGTCTTTGTTCATCCTTTAATCAAAAAGCAGCTTTGTGAAGTCGCATGGAAGGAGAGAGATTGGCTTCGTAAAGTGCGCCCATGGTGGGGGCACTACTACCATTTTCACGTAAGACTGCATTGCCCTGAAGGCGAGGGAAAGTGCATAGCGCAAAACCCTCCACCACCGGGAGATGGCTGCGGACAAGAGCTTGCATCGTGGAAGCCCTATATTCCAGCTAAGAAAAAGCCTGCAGACAAAGTAACGAAAAAGGTGACGCCTAAAAAGCGCGTTTCAAAACCAAAGTTTCAAGAGTGTATTGCGTTATTGGCTGAGCCTTAAGAAAGCAGTTATTGAAGTCGATACTCGATGGTGACTTGATTGCCGTCGACACGGATATTGGTAATGTCGCCGTCGATGGTAAGGCGAGTATTGAAAACTCGGTCAGCTTCGCTAACAAAATGGCTGCGCATCGATGGTAGGTGGTGGCATGGGTCGATATGAAGTAGGCGACAAAGCCGATCGACAAAGTTGGCGTCTAGCGGCTGGTTGCCATTGAGTCGATTGGAAAGCTCAATTTGACTAACGTTAAGGCGTTTGGCCACTTCCATTTGCGTAATGTGCATTTTTGCTTTTTGTGACATCCAGACGCGGTAAAGCGCTTCAGTATCTTGTTGTGTAAAGTTCATTATTAACCCCTGCAATTAGTTGGAATTGTCCCATTCCCTTTATACCCAAGTGAACTTGGCATCTTGAGGTCACTTGGGTATATCCCGCGTATTTCAGCTTAGCTTAGGCTTGATGTTGTCAGAGCCTTGCAAGCCAGGTAAAGCCACTGTCCGATTGAGGACAAATGCGCGTCAATATTTTGAACTACTTTGTGTTGAACTGAAGCTGTTCTCACTATGTAAGAATTCATTCACCTTTCTTCACTGCGCTCCTAGTGTGTAACCTTAATTATTATGTCATTGAACAAACGAAAGTTATCTGCTCCTTCAACATACTATTGTCGAAAAATTACACGTATTGATAACAATATTAGTGATGCGCTTCTCAAAAAACACTCACTAATTCCTATTTGCTGTCTGGTTGTATAGCATTTGCTAATGATTGCGGGGTGGTTAATTTGTAGTGGTAATGAATATAACTATAAAGCTAGGAAGTGGATGGATACATTGACTGCATTTTCTCTTGATATGAGAACGCTGAACTTTGTGATGATTTTGTTCAGCGTTATATACTGCATTGGATTGCTGTTATTCGCTACGACTCAAGAAAAAACCAACGGAATAAGACTGTTTGCATTGGCGCTATTGGCTATGGGGGCAGGTCCGTTATTAATAAGTTTACGCGGTGTCGCCCCTGACTGGGTCTCAATTGTTACTGCGAACACATTGATCGCCGTCTCCTTTCATATGATCCTGCATGGTATGTGTCAGTTCCGTGGGGTTCAAGCACAGTTTGCGCATAGCTTCAGTTGGGTCGTTCCACTTGTCTTGGTGCTAAATCTCTATTTCACTTATGAAGCCAACTCGATCAATCAACGCATTTTGGTTAGTGCGTTGTCAATCGCAGTCGTTACGCTGGCAACTGCGTTTGTAGTCATAGTGGGTAAACACAGAGACTACCAGCCTGCAGTTTTTACTATGGCTGCGACGTTTGGTTTCTACGGGTTGTTTATGTTGTTCCGCGCTGCTTATACGTGGGACAGTGCTGAGATCTTCCAGTTTATGGATGCTGACTTAGTGCATAAACTGACATTTCTATTCAGCATTTTTTTAACGGTAGCCTCTAGCTTTAGTATGCTGTGGCTGATTAATGCTCGTCAGATGGATGATATTTATGCGCTGTCTTATTTCGACTCCTTGACCAATTTGCGTAATCGCCGTGCTCTTGATAGTTATACGTTGGCGCTGGCAGAGGGTGGTGGTAAGCCTAAACAAAGCATTATTATGCTTGATATCGACAGGTTTAAATTGATCAATGATCGCTATGGCCACGTCATCGGCGACAAAGTGATAAAGGCAGTCGCTTCGCAGATAAAAGGCACTTCGAATGCACCCAAAGCCATCTATCGATTTGGTGGCGATGAGTTCATTATCGTCTTAAATAATCAAACCATCGACTTTGCACTGTTCCTTGCGGAATCTATGCGCAAGCGCGTCGCAGAGCACGTGCGCGTGGATGGTATGCCCGTCAAAGTGAGTTGCAGCTTTGGGGTCGCAGAGTCTCTTTGCGATGAAAGTTGGGACGCTCTGGTTGCGCGAGCAGACGAAGCCTTATATCGAGCAAAGCAAGAGGGTCGCAACTGTGTTCAAATGGCCTCTGAGCAAGCTCAACTTATCGTAAACGCATAGAGCGAACAGCTATTATCCAAAAAGTAGCGGGGCATGAGCTTTACCTATGGTAAAGATGGTCAGCCATATTCCACAGGTAATCAACATCACGAGTACTCGAGTACGTTTTGCGAGTGGGAACTGGAAGATAACCATAGTGCTGATCGCATAAACGATAAATAACCCGAGTTTCTCAGTAAGCCACGGGTTTGATAGTGGAAATTGTCCAATAGTCATACAAAGTCCCGCCGCACTTAATAACATAAAGGCGGTAAGTACTTGATGGATGACCAGAGCAAACTTGTTTTCAACTAGGGCGGAATGGCTAAAACCCCACCAAGCGCGAATGATGAAGCTGATAAAGCTCAGTAGTGCCAAAGTGACGTGTGTTTTCAAAAGAAGCGTGTACATAAATATCTAAATAACCTCAAGCCGCCGCCGCGGATGCTACCCAAGTTGTGCTCGCTGACTCAAGTATTGAGTTCAGTGCTCATTAGCACTAGTAGGGTATAAAGCTTTTACACAGTGTTTACAATTTCATGTCGCCACGATAGGGAATAGTACTGAGCTGGTCTTTGATGTAAATCAAGTGTTACTGCGTTGTTTCTTTTATTTGCTCAATAGGTTTCCTAGAACGTGACGCCCGCCGGACAAAGTACCTATTTTTACAAACTCATACTATTTGCTGATGTTCTAATGCACTGAAATTAGGGGCGATACTTTACCTATTTACAGACCTCATACAACATGCCGTTTAGTCATGTTGTTTCTAAATTGATGTAAGTTTGCCTAGTTGTTTCTTGATTGTTTCCGGGTGTATGTTGTTTTCACAATAAAAACAACGCAACTAGCGTGACTATTTTTGGTCGGTACTTGCCGGCTTACTCTTTCCCCCGGAGAAACAACATGGCGATAAGAACATTAAATCCATATACCAATCGTATAGAACAGCAGTTTGACACTTGGCAAGACGCTCAAGTCGTCGAGCGAATTGATACGGCTCAGACTGCTTTCGAAGCGTGGAGAGCAACAAGCTATCAAGAGCGAGCGGCTTTGCTTTCTAGCGTTGCATTGCTGTTAGAAGAGCGTGCAGAGCACTATGCAGCTCTTATGACGACAGAAATGGGTAAATTGCACAGCCAAGGTGTCGCGTTGGAAATCCCACTGTGTGCTCAAATATGCCGCTACTACGCTGAGCATGGCGAGCGCTTTCTTGCTGCGGATCCGATTGAAGAAGTCGCAACAGGCCGAGCCGAAATTCAAAATCACCCGCTGGGTGTGATTTATGGCGTCATGCCTTGGAACTTTCCGTTTTATCAAGTGATTCGTTTTATTGCACCGAACGTGATGGTAGGCAATAGCGTTGTGTTTAAGCATGCATCTAACGTTCCTCAGTGTGCAAAGGCGATCAGTAAACTATTTGAAGATGCGGGTGCGCCAAATGGATTAGTGCAGCACCTATTTGTTGCATCGAGCCAGTCTGAGCTGATTATTGCTGATAAACGAGTACAAGGTGTGTCGTTAACGGGCAGTGAAAAAGCTGGAGCAAGCGTGGCTGCGCTGGCCGGAAAGTACTTGAAAAAAGTGGTCATGGAACTGGGCGGTAACGACCCGTTTATCGTGCTTGCTGATGCCGACGTAAATAAAGCGGTAGAGCTGGCTACAATCGCGAAGATGTTTAATTCTGGCCAGGTGTGCATTAGTGCTAAGCGATTTATTGTTGCCGATGAAGCTTATGATGAGTTCATAGAAAAGTTTGCTGCAGCGCTAGGCAATCTAAAGGCGGGAGATCCTATGGATCCTCAAACCGGGTATGCGCCTGTCGTGAGTGTTCAAGAACGTGATTATTTACTTGAACAAGTACAACATGCCGTTGAACAAGGTGCTAGCTTGGTATTGGGGGGTGAGTCAGAAAACCTCGAAGGGGCATGGCTCAAGCCAACTATCCTTGCCGATGTTACTCCGCAGATGGATGTGTTCGACCAAGAGCTATTTGGACCTATTGCCGTAGTATATCGCGTTAGCAGCGATGAAGAGGCGATAGAACTTGCTAATAACAGCTCTTATGGATTGAGCTCTGCTGTCATTTCAGAAAACATCGATCGCGCCAATGCGGTCGCCGGGGCTTTGGACTGCGGCGCATCGTTTATTAATACCTTCTCAATGTCGGAGGCATGCCTCCCATTTGGCGGTATTAAAAACTCTGGTTTTGGTCGTGAACTAGGCCGATTGGGGCTGGATGAGTTTGTAAACAAGAAGCTGGTTAGGTTCGCATAACTTTGACTCTACGGTCGAGCATGTCCATGTTGGACATGCTCGTCGTTATTTCATTTCAGTACGCTGGTCATATTGAGAGCGACCAAAAAGCATGTTGTAAAATCGCTGCCTGTCTTTTTCGCTGCTGCTGCGGTGAGTGAGGTAGGTAACGTGTTCGTTATCGGCGGCATTTTCAGACAAAGAGATGCTCCACAACGCATTGAGCTCATTGGGAACAATGGAATATCGTACGTCGATAATCCTCTGATTACTCTGTTCGCTAAGAGCCACAAAACCATCAGAAAACCAAGAAAAACGCCCGATATCTTTGGCTTGCTGCGAATTTTCATGTAACCAAGGAAACGCTTTTTCCTCGTTTAGCTTTTCTACATTGGTGCCAGGATACACAGTCAGCTTTTGTCCTGCTCTCACCGCATCAATGTAAAACCTTCCGTCAGCTTCATAGATAATCTTCCAAACCAGAATATTGCCAAAACTGGGTTTCGCTTCGAGCCTAACTGGGCTGTGATTACGCTCGTTTGCGACTTGCCAGCCTGTGCGCTCTGCCCTGTCTCTTTGCAGCATGCCTAGGGTTGGATAAATTAGTGCCCATAGGAATGCGACTCTTGCAATTGCTGGGCTTCGCTTCCACAGAGCAATAGCCAACACGATGAGCAGTGGGAGCGTGAATAGGGGGTCGATGACAGAAATGCTGTTCCAAGCAAAGCGCTCATTAGTCAGCGGCCAGAGTAGTTGCGTGCCGTATGACGTGCACGCGTCTAAAAGTCCATGAGTTGCATAACCAAGTGTGCAATAGAGCCAAGATTGCTTGAATGAGAAGCTACGCTTTTTGGCGATCAGAGGGTGCAAAAGCATGGCACAAATAAGGCTACCTATCGGGATAAACAGCAGTGAATGAGTAAATTGGCGGTGAAACTCCAAAAACAACAGCGGATCGTGCGAAGAGCGGATCAATACGTCTATATCGGGTGCTAGTCCAGAAAGCAGACCTAAAACCCCCGCGACCACAAACCTAGGTCGGTTACTCACCGATTGCGATAATGATGCTCCCAACAGTCCTTGTGATAATGGATCCATAAATAGTGCTTTGATCGCCCGAGAATAAATAACTGAGAATACAATAAGCTATAGCAGTAAACCGTTAGAAGCGACAAGGCGAATGGGAAAACTAACGGTAAAAATGAATCTGCCATCAAAGCTTTTAGACTTCGATGGCAGATAAATTAAGTTGAGTGGGTCAATACTCGATTAGGACTGAGCCGGAGAGGCGACTTCATCGACAAGATAAAGAATCGATTGATAAGGGATCCCGCTATGGTGAGAGAGGCCAATTTCACAGGTAATACTGTTGCTAAAGCCTCGGGTGCACCCTTGTGGTACTTGTGCCTTAAGAGGTGCTACAGCCGCTTCATTGAGTTCTGGAGTAGTGAAGCCTTTGTCACCTGCCCAACCACAACATTGAATATGTTCTGGGATGATGACGTTGCTAGCACAAGCTTTTGCGAGGGATAGCATAGCGCTTTCCAAGCCCATACGTCTTGAGCTGCACGTGACATGCAGCATCACGGTTTCATTGATTGGCGATAGTGTTAGTTCGCTGAGCAGATAATCACTGACGAATTTTACTGGTTCAACAATGGTCATCGGTTTAGTGAACTGCTCTATGCTGCGTTTCGCGCATGGGCTGGTGTCCATCAAAATAGGATATTTGCCATGCTCCGAAGCTTCCCATAAAGCAAGCTCTAGCTGTTCACTCTTTTGTCTGGCGATGTCGGTCATTCCTTTGCTGTCATAGGGCATGCCACAACATTGGTCACTGAGTGATTTTGGAGTGATGAGTGATACTCCCGCCTTTTCTATAAGTGACATTGTCACCTCACCAAGGGAACGTTGGTCATATGCGTTGGATTGAGTACTCATATTGCGGCTGGCACAAGATGGTAAATACACCACTTTTTTGTCTTTCGCCATTAGGTTATTTGAGAGGTTTCGGCTGTCAAACTTGGCTCCTCGCGGTGTTTCTGGTAGCCAGGCTGGGGTAGCGTTTTTGGTGATTTTGCGTATTCCTTCGGCGGCCTTAACGACACGCTCTTGGCCTAGGATATTAGTAGCAACCGCACCACTTTTGAGACCGAATCGCGCTATGGCTGTGGTCGCGGTAAAGTGATCTGCCGTCCACTTGGCGAACGGTCGGAATTTTTTGTATTTCGGCTCTCGAAGTTTCTTAATCAGATCACCGGTGTTGATACCGACAGGGCAGCGATCGGCACACAACCCCGTGGCTGCGCACGTATCGATGCCTTGGTACTCAAAGACTTGCTCCAGTTCTGTCGCCTCAACCGTTTTACCAGCGGCTTTGCGACGTTGAAGTTCACGGAACAGAACAATGCGCTGACGAGGTGAAAGGGTAAGGGTGCGAGACGGGCAAACTGGCTCACAAAAACCACACTCGATACAGCGGTTCACAATGTCATCGGCAGCGGGCATAGGTTTGAGATTTTCGATGTGCGAGTGGGGATTGTCGTTAATAATCACACCAGGGTTGAGCAAACCTTCTGGGTCGAAGAGTGTTTTGATTTGTTGCATCAGCGCGTAGCCTTCTTGTCCCCATTCCAGTTCGACATAGGGAGCCATATTGCGCCCTGTACCGTGCTCAGCTTTCAACGAACCTTGGTATTTGACGGCAACAAGATCGGCCACATCATCCATAAAACCGCCGTAGCGGTTGATCTCTTCCTGGCTATCAAATCCTTGGGTAAACACAAAGTGCAGATTGCCCTCTAGTGCATGGCCAAAAATGATGGCTTCGTCGTAGTGGTATTTGTCGAAGAGTTGCTGCAAGTCACGCACGCCGGCCGCGAGGTTTTCTACTGGGAAAGCAACGTCCTCAATGATGACGGTGGTGCCGACTTCTCGCACAGCGCCAACCGCTGGGAACATGCCTTTGCGAATGCCCCAAAGCGTGGCAACAGTTGCTGGATCAAGTGTGAATGGTACAGACTCGACGATAGTATATTCGCTCAGCGCTGTCATTACCGCGTCGGTGTGGCTATCTAATGTATGCTGGCAAGACGCATGAACTTCCACCAAGAGCGCGGTCGCTTCTAGGTCGAGTTGCTGAATGAACTCGGGCATGCCTGGTTTATCTGCCACTGAGCGTAGAGCGCGTCCATCCATCATCTCTACTGCGGCAACTGGCGTTGTTGCTATCGTCGTTACTGCCTTACTTGCTGTTTCAATATCGGAAAACACCAGCAAAGTAGAGGCTTTGTATTTGTGTTCCTTGACCGTGTTATAGGTAATATCAGCGATAAAACCTAGGGTTCCCTCGGAGCCAATCATCAAATGCTCTAGAACTTCGATAGGGTCGCTGTAATCAACGAGCGCATTCAGTGCGTAGCCAGTGGTATTTTTTAAGCGGTATTTATGAGCAATTTTCTCGGCGAGCTCGCTGTTGGCTTTGGTTGTCTCTGCAAGGTGTTTGAGCCCTTCAATAAATTCAGGTTTGTCCGCTTTAAAGCGCTCGATACTTGCCTTGTCTCCGGTATCTACCAAGGTGCCATCACTCAGCACTATCTTCATGCTGTCGACGGTTTTATACGAGTTTTGTGCGGTGCCGCAACACATGCCGCTCGCGTTGTTGGCAGCAATACCGCCAATTTTACAGGTGTTGATAGACGCAGGGTCTGGGCCGATTTTACGTTGGAATGGGAGTAGGTATTTATTGGCGTCGGCGCCGATAACACCGGGTTGAAGGCGGATTTTGGCGCCTTGCTCAAAGATAGTATGTTCGCGCCAGTCGTCAGTGAGAGCGATAAGGACGGAGTCAGACACCGCTTGGCCTGACAAACTGGTGCCAGCGGCGCGAAAGGTAAATGGAATACCGTGTTCACGGCAACACTGGATAGTAAATATCACCTCATCGAGATCTTTAAGGCGCAGCACGATCTGTGGGATCAGTCGATAGAAGCTCGCATCGGTACCATAAGCTAGGCGCTCTGCTTCACCGGTGATGATGCGCTGGGAGTCGATTCTGGAGGCGAGTTGCTGTTTGAGCAATTCATAATCGCGTTTGTGACTCATCTTGGTGTCCTTTATAAGTTCTTATTCGTCTTCCAATAACAGTACGATCAACTGACTCGGGCCATGGGCGCCGTAGGCGAGCGTTTGTTGAATGTCCGCGGTTTTCGAGGGGCCAGAGATTAAAAGCGCATTGGTCGGCATGTAATGATCCCAATTGTTCTCTTGCATCACTTGCAGAAAATGTCCGTAAAGCGCTGACTTTTTGACGACTGCTATGTGACTTGGTGGCACTAGAGATAGGGTACGCGGCTCGTGCTCGTTTGGCCACAGTACCAGTGCGCCTGTGTCTGCAATACCGCCTAGCGTGTGGGTGATGCCGACATCAATATCGTTAAAAAGCTCGGCTTTCCAGGCTTCGATTTTCTGGTTGAATGACGTCACTTGTTTATCTTGAGCGGCAGCTTCGAAATCGCGGATGAATTCTCCTGCTGTCCCTATGGCAACGCGATTGAAGCCGTAACTGTTCATCACATCACGTAGGGCTTGGGTAAGTTCAGAGCGCTGTATTGTGCGAACATCTGCATGATTGGCGCTCATCATGTCGACAAAGCGCTTCGCTTTGTCATCAATAGTGATATCTGGATGACTACCCCAAGGAAAAAACGCTAATTCTTCCGCTGACTTTGGGGTGCGTTTAGCTTGTTTGAGTCGGCCAAGAATAGTGTCTTTGGCAAGTCTAGTGTTCATCTTGGTTTCCTCGCTACTGCTTATCGCTTTTGGCTTTGCTGCGTTCAGCCATGATCTGGTGTAAGGTTTTCTTAGCCGGTTTTGGGCTGGTACGGCATTGTGTCCAAGCGCCGAGTTTATTCGGGATAAGATTTTGCAGCTTGGTCGCCATGTAAGTGCCTGTGTGATATAAGTTTGGATTACTTGCTGCGAGCGCGAACCCTTTCATTGCCGCGGTTTCAAGACCACTGCTGGCGGCGTTTTGCCCTTTCAGTGCTAGTGTTTCTTTTTCCGCTTTGTTTTTGGCTTCTTTACGTAGGTGAAGCAGCATGTCCGGTATCGGAATTCGTACTGGGCAAACCTCGCCACATGCACCGCAGAGGCTAGAAGCGGTAACAAGGTCTTTGGTTTTATCTATACCCAGTAAGTGAGGCGAGATAATCTTGCCAATAGGGCCTGGGTAAACTGTGCCATAAGCATGACCGCCAATTTTGGTGTAGACAGGGCAGTGGTTCATACATGCGCCGCAGCGAATACATTGTAGAGTCTTGCGAAGCTCTTCATCGTGGTACGCTTGGCTACGTCCGTTGTCGAGCAAAATTAGATGCACTTCTTGCGGGCCGTCTTTCTCACCGTTTTTGCGAGGAGAGGTGATCATGTTGAAGTAAGTGGTGATGGCTTGCCCAGTCGCAGAGCGAGTTAACGCGCTGTAAAGCGGTGGTACATCAGACAAAAACTCAACGACTTTCTCGATACCGGTGATGGCAATGTGCACGTTTGGTACCGTTGTCGACATGCGGCCGTTGCCCTCGTTTTCAACTAGACACAGCGTGCCGGTTTCTGCAACGGCAAAGTTGACACCGGATAAACCAATATCGGCTTCGAAGAATTTTTGTCTCAGACGGGTGCGGCCGGTTTGAATCAGGCTATCTACATCTGTGGTAGGTTTGAAGCCATCGAGATGTTGCTCAAAGGTGTCACTTACTTCCTGCTTATTTTTGTGAATCGCTGGCATGATTATGTGAGAGGGCTTGTCGCCATCGAGTTGAACGATGTATTCGCCCATATCACTTTCTAAGCATTCAATACCGAGTTTCGCCATCTCATGGTTCATCTCGATCTCTTCGCTCACCATGGATTTGCCTTTGATGATTTGCTTGGCATCGTGTTCATCAGCAATAGCGGCAATGATGGCATTCGCTTGTTCTGGGTTTTCTGCCCAATGAACTTGAATGCCATTTTTGTAGCAATTGAATTCCAACTGTTCGAGAAGTTCTGGTAACTTGCTTAGGCAGCGTTGGCGAATGGATTCGGCAAGATCTCTTATCTGCTTCTCTTCCTTTTCGTCACTAAATGCTGTTTTACGCTTATCACGCAGATAATCCATCGCACCACGAAAGTTTGCTCTGAGCTGTTTATCACCTAAGGCATTTTTGGTTAGCTGGTGGAACTGTTCAGGAGTTTGACTCATTGTGCATTCTCCTGTGTTCGCTCAAGAAGAAATGAGGCTAGATGACGCCCTTTGATGGGCTTTGCTTGATATTCAAACGCGCCATTGATGTTGAGAAGGCATCCCCAGTCAGCACTCACCAGCGTATCGGATTGGGTCGCTTCGATATGGTGAGTTTTGTCTTTCACCATCGCTTCGGAGATATTCGGGTGGCGTACAGAGAAACTACCACCAAAGCCACAACACTCGCTTTCATAGTCTTGCATACGAAGCTCGACATTGGAGAGTTGACTCAGTAGTTCGGTCGCCGTGACGTGGACGTTCATTTCACGTCTTGCCGCGCAGGAGGTGTGCATAACAACGCTTGTTGGTTGGCCTTTGTCGTCAAGTTTGACGCGACAGACATTAACGAGAAACTCGGTAAGTTCAAACACTCTGTCGCAGAACTTATCGACTTGAGATTGATTGTTATCCCCCTTAAATAGGCGGCGATAATGGTGATGCATCATGCCACCACACGAACCGGACAGAACAATAATCGGATACTCTTCAGGAAACAGATCCATCTGGCTTTTTGCAACCTGTTTAGCTTCTGATTCATAGCCCGATGTATAGGCAGGTTGTCCGCAACAGGTCTGTTTTTCGACGAACTCAACTTTAATGCCTTGTTGCTCTAAAAGGGTCATGGCATCTAAGCCTGCTTTGGGGTCAAATACGTCTACTAGGCAGGTGGCATAGAAGTAGACCTTGCTCGGTTTTGAGGGATAGATTCGCATTGTATTGCTCCAGCACTAGACCCATTTTTATGGGTTCATATTTTTATATAGACTAGTTGTAAGGTTATGAAAAATAAGCGCACTTACCTTCTTGAAGTGTTTCACAACTTTGCCGATAGTCGGCAAGTGCGCCTCTGACTAAAACCTAAATCAGCTCATGAGTGTATCGGTCACATGAAAACCGTACACCATTGCCAGTCCGATAAGGCCAGTGACAACTAGGTAGTAGAACGTAGGGATAATGGTTTTTCGCAACGTCAGACCTTCACGGCCGAGTAGTCCCACCGTGGCAGAAGCTGCGACGACGTTGTGAATAGCAATCATGTTACCCGCAGCAGCGCCAACGGCTTGTAAGGCAATCACAGCGGTCGTTGAAATAGTCAGTGTCTGAGCCACTTCAAATTGGAACTGACTAAACATCATGTTCGAGACAGTGTTAGAGCCTGCGATAAAGGCACCGAGCGCGCCAATGGTCGCACTCAAGGCTGGGAAGGCTTCACCAACTAGAGCGGAAGCAAAATTAGCTGTGGTTACTGGCATGCTTGCGAGATCAGCGCCGTTAACACCGGAGTTAATAAAGATACGAACCATAGGAATGGTGAACACGAGAACAAAGCCTGCACCAATCAGTGTCTTACTCGATTCACCAAACGCTTCGACTAATGGTTTTGCAGAGCGCGATTGAATGATGACCGCAAGGATAGCAACGAAGACTAAAATCCCGCCTGGCAGATAAAGGGGCTGAATGGCCGTACTAATACCCGTCTCACCAAGAATATTACCGAATGACAGGCTTACACTGGTTAGGAAACCCTTGAACTCGCTGCTTACTCGGCTTGCGACAAGGATAACGGCCAGTAAAACATAGGGTAGCCATGCCACTGTCATTGACATCGGTTTGCCGGCATTTTGCTTAAGATCCATTTTTAGCGAGCCAAGCCATTCTGCTGGCCACTTATTTTCGCTTTCAAAGTCCCACTTTGATTTGGGAACGAGAAAACCACGTTTGGCTGCGCTGACGACGATCGCAAGGCCAACCAGACCACCAATCAGTGAAGGGAACTCAGGACCCAGTAGCACGCCTGTTAGTGCGTAGGGAACGGTGAATGCAACACCAGCAAAGAGTGCGAAAGGAAGGATATCTAGACCTTCAGTCCAACTGCGGTTTTTACCAAAAAAGCGAGTCAGCATCATCGCCATAAGGACCGGCATCAGCGTACCCACACAGGCATGAATAATGGCAACGTTAGCGGTGATTTGCTGTAGGTAGAGATCCCACGACGCTCCTTGGGAAACCAATGACTCGCTGATGTTATGCGTATCTAAACCCTTGTTTACACCAACGATGATTGGAGTGCCAACCGCGCCAAAAGAGACAGGGGTTGATTGAATCATCATACCCATCAAAACCGCGGCTAGGGCAGGAAAGCCAATCGCAACTAGCAGAGGTGCTGCTATCGCAGCAGGCGTGCCAAAGCCGGATGCGCCTTCGATGAAAGACCCGAAACACCAAGCGATGATGATGGCTTGAACGCGGCGGTCAGGTGAAATATCGGTAAAGCCATTACGAATCGTTGTAATAGCGCCAGTGTGTTTCAGTGTGTTGAGCAAGAAGATGGCGCCAAACACAATCCAAAGTACGGCAACGGTGATGCCGAATCCTTGGAAAATGGACGCTAAAACACGGGTAGCGGACATGTCCCAAGTGAATAGGGCGATGACTACGGTTAGGCCAAACGCAACAGGCATGGCTTTTTTGGCTGGCCAATTCAATCCCACCAGAAGTATGGCTGCAACCACAATGGGAGAAAAGGCAACAAGGGCAAGTAAAGTTTCAGACATTAGCGACTTCCTTTTGTCTTGGCTGACTGTTGGTGTTGAGTGAGTCAGCCGCGTCGTGCTTATTATTTTTGTAATAGGGTTGTTAAGGTGGGGTAAATTTATCCCTTTCTTTTTTGGTGATATAGAGAAATAATGAAAATGATTATTTCCAAAAATGACATAAAGTATGCGTGCAGACGATTTGATCCTGTTTTATCAGGTAGTAGAAACTGGGGCGTTCAGTCGTGTTGCTGAGCAAAATAACCTTACAAATTCAGTAGTTAGCAAACGAATTGCAAGGCTTGAGGAAGAGTTAGGGGTTCAATTATTATATCGAACAACGCGCAAATTAACGCTAACTGAAGCCGGTAAGGCGTTAGTCCATGGCGCTAAAAATGTGAAGCAAGCCACCCAAGAAGCAATGGAATCGGTGTCGGGATTTGGTGAAAACGTCAGTGGTCACATCAAAATGTCGGTACCAACCATCTCGGGAGACCTCATTTTGGCCGATGCTGTGGCTGAGTTTTGCAATATGCATCCGGGTCTTTCGGTCGATATGTCATTGGACAACCGCTTTGTCGATCTTGTTGATGGCGGATATGACTTAGTCATCCGTACCGGCTATTTGGAAGACTCAAGTCTGATTGCGCGCCATATTCTGGACTCCCAGTGGGTGGTGTGCGCATCTCCATCTTATATTGCGAAAAACCGCAAGCCACTAGAGCCTGAGGATCTGACTGAGCATAACTGTTTACAATACGCCTATCAGACGACGGGGGCGTCGGAGTGGGAGTTCAAAGGAAGTAAAGGCAACTATATCGTACGCGTGTCAGGCTCTTTCTCTACCGATAATGCGACTGCACTTCGCAAGGCGGCTCTGGGAGGACATGGTATCGCTTATGTACCAAGGTGTTTGGTATATCACGATATACGCAATGGCCAGCTGGTGGATATTTTCCCGGATCAAGTGGGCAAGAGGCTGGGTATTTACGCTGTCTATCCATTTACCCGTCAGCCTCCAAATAAAGTGAGATTGCTAATCGAGCATATTCGTACACGCTACCTTGCGATTTCGCACTACTTTTAATGAGCACGATACTAGGTGTTAAGCGCCAGTGGAGCTCGGTTTTTGCTGGATCCATAGCCTTGAAAAGTTACACCAACCGATGGAATTGATTTCCACACCGCGAATCCGAGAGGGGATGGTTAGGGTTAAGTCTTCGGATTTGATGATTGCAAGTACGTTGTCTTGATATAGCCATACCAGTAGTTCATCTAAGAGCCGCTCTCTTTCTGTCGAGTTGTGCGCATGCCTTACTGTGCTTAGCGCCTTACTCAACTTATCTTGCTGTTTCCAATTAAGATTGTTGTGCCAGTGTGGGTAGAGCTTGAAGAAGGCAAACAGACTGGTAGCTCGGTCTCCTTCTAATCGGATGCCACCAATAGAGAGTGCTTGGTTAGTCTTAGGATGCCCGTAGATCACTTGCGTTCCATGCCCTTGCGAGCCGCCAAGCGCTAGACCTTCTTTAAGTTTTTTGGCGAAGGTACGATTTTCGTTGTTGTTTTCATAGCTAAATTCGATTGGCAGAGACGAGCACAGTGCTGAGGACTGCTGTTCAGAGAACAGTGACTCTAACTGATGTTTGAACTTGGTATTTTGAAGCTCTGTGTGGTTGAGCAATAAAAAGAAGTAACCAATATCGGCGGTGGCGACTTTATAGGTTTCCTCCTCGTCGTTAAGAAAGAAAAAGTTTTCTGCACATTTTTTATCTTTCGCCCATTCCTCATGAATCCAAAGTTCTATATGTTCTACCAGCGCATTGCTACCAGAGTATTGACTGTGCCGAGTAAGACGCAGCAATTTTTCTGAATTCACAGTGACCGAAAATGCACCGGAGCCAATGGGTTTGTATACGCTTTCGGCTCGGTGCACCATACTTTTGGGCAAAATAGCGGCTTCTGAGCGGCATAGGAGAGCAAGAAAGTGAGGGTCAGGCTCTGTTAGCTCAATGGTTATTTGATACGGGGAGTTTGCACTGATAGAGTCGATGTGATCATACAGACGACTCCAATAGGGAGAACTAGTCAGAGCTAGAAGGCTTTCGACAACGTCTAACGCGCTGAGTGGCGTTTGATCATGAAAAACAACGCCGGTACGCAGGTAAAATGTCCAACTGCGATAGTATCGGCAATGGCTCCAACTATGTGCAAGCTCACCAGTAAATCTTTCCTCACTTGATGTCACTAAGGTTTGAAATACTTCATGGATTAAATGCCGCTCGGTTCTCTCCATCGCATGGTGAGGATGTAACCAGCTGAGCTTGCGATGAAATGGCGCATGCACCGTATTCTCGCTTTCGATGGTTGCGTGAGTGAGATACTGCTTCAGCGCACTAGCAACATTACGATCGTTGAAGCCGATGAGCTTATGAGCAACATCGTACTTGCCTTGTTCAGTTGCGATATCGACTTCGTTATAGCAGGCTTGAAGTGGCTCAAGCAGGCAGGTAAGACTACCTTTCAAGCCTCGGCCTCGAGCGGGCTTCCAGCAAAGCCAACCGCGCTCCGACATCTGCTTGAGTAGTGTTCGAGCATGTCGCTCGCTGCAGTTCATTGTCTCCCCAATCGCAGAGACGGTGATAGTGTGAGCGCCAGGCCCTAGATGTCTAAATAGGTTTTCGTAGAGCTCAAGTTTACGTTTGTTAATCATGTTAGCCCGCTAACAAATGTTCCGGTTATTTGCCTTGTTTATCGCTATCTATACCTAACTCTAGTCCCCAAAAGGCGTCGGTATCAAAGAGTTCATTGAGACGTTCGGCGCGCTCAGCTGGAGACAAGTAGAACAGCTTGGCTAGTAGTGTGTCATTGGTTTCGTATTTATAGGTTGATTGAAAGTAGTTTGCAACGTAGTTGAAAAAAGCCATGTTTGTATCTCTGTTTACTGTTGATGACAACAGATTACAGAATGCAGATAAAATAAAACCGGAACAGATTTTTCAACTGTTCCGGTTTACTGTTTAAGCATGACTCTGTTTAAACATGATATCTGAACTTAGCGTGCGACCGCACCACCAAGTGTTAGATTGTCCGGCCACTGTGTAATCACATTACCGCCAAGAAAGATGTTGCCATTGACGGTCATGGTTTTGGGGAATTGAGTGATCTTTGAGCCACCAATATATAGGTTGCCTTCGATAACAATGCCTTCGGGAAGTTCGGAAATAGGCGTTCGAACTAAACTTAGGTCTCCGTTGACCAGCATACCGTTAGGCAGTTTTTCAATGGGTGTATCACCCAGGTTGATGTACCCACCAGGAACAACACCTTGCGGCCAAGCTTTGAGTTGGCTGCCTAAAAAGTTGGCGTAACCTGTGATTTTGGTTCCTCTTGGCATGAATTCCACTAAACTATCTGAAGCATCTAGGCTACCTTTGATCTCGAGATTTTGCGGCATCATTTTTATCGGTGTTTTGGCGATATTCAGATTGCCTTTGACCACTAATCCATTGGGAAGGCTGGTATAAGGTTTATTGCGTAGGTCCAAATTGCCGTAGTTGTCTAGATGGTTGAGAATTTTGTAGTAATCAAGCTCAATGGCACTTGAGGTTGAGGCTAGCAACAGTAGAGACAAAAGGGCAATGGTGGATCGAAGCATACAGTTTGGGTTCGCTATAATTGGCAACAGAATATTTTCGAAATCTAGTCTGTCTAGAACATGGTCAGTTTGGAAACGTTAGGTAGTTTGCAATGGAAAAAACAATTTCACAATGGAAATCCACACGCGTTGTGATGCTCGCCATTGTTGGCGCGCTGGTGGCGTCGACAGTATCGGCGAAAGTCATTACCACGCCTGGTTCGGATGTCGGTGCTGCGGTACTACTGTCAGATTCTAAGTTAGGTAAACGGGTTTGTTATTACAATGATAAGGCATACTCATTAGGGGCGGTCATCAATGTTGAAGGAGTGGTTCTTCAATGTGTGGCTGAGCAAGATTTTGAGATGAATGGACAGCTCAAGTGGAAGGCATTAAAAAGCGAGCAATAATGCTCGCTTTAGTAAACTTGTGCTTTTTTTGGCACCAGCTAATTGCGGTATTAGCGCGCTAGAGAGCGCGTTTTTAGTTCAAAAATCAGCTTCTCTGCACTCACTTCAAACTTGAATCGAGCTGTAAGCTCTTTGCTCTCTTCACCAAGCTCAGAAATTTCAAATTCAACGTTCTCTGACACAGTCTTTGCCAAATCGATGTATTTTTGAATTTCTGCTTGTAGCTGAACTTGCGATTCGCCGAATAATTGTACTTCTGCGACGTCATCGCCTTCCTTGATGATGAAACCCATTTCTCCAGCAACGCCACAAGCGTCACATACGGTTGGTTCTTCATAGGTGTTTGACATAACGATACCTCTCATAAAATCTGTGGTTATTCTATAACTGTAGAAATTAGGTATCCAGCAATAAATTCACTGCTTCTAGGCTAAGTGTTAGTAAATGATGCACGAGCTTAAGCATGATTTTTTGAATATTAGGCTTTGGTGTAATAGAAATTGTAAATATCTATTTGTTTATCAATAGCTTTTGGATATGCAAGTGGTGTTGTTTGTTTGTGATTGAGTTCTCAAAAATGAGACTCTTGTACTAATGATATAGTACAGATTAGTACAAGCCTTAGTGCGAAATGGTAGACTTTATAAGTTACTAATCAATAACTTGATTTTTATATTATTTTAAATGGTATCTGTACCAAGTATGTGTCTCGTGTATGGTTTGCTGTCAGGTTGCCGTAATCTGTGTTTGAGCAAATTGATACATAAATGGATAGAAAATTACAGCGAGCACTGCTTTAATTATGGTATAGCATACAGCGTACGCAGATAACGATTAGAGAAGCTTAAGAAATGCCAAAGCGTAGTAAAGAAGATACTGAGATTACGATCCAGAAAATCATGGAAGCGGTCGTTGATCAGATCATTCGTCTTGGTTATGACAAAATGTCGTATACCACATTAAGCCAGCAGACAGGTATATCAAGAACCGGAATTAGTCACCATTTTCCAAAGAAGACGGATTTTACCGCCGCACTAGATGGACGTATCTTCAAAATGTTCGTTGAACATCTGGAGTTTGAAAAAGGCATTGATGGATTTACAGTAAGTTGGATTAATTCTCTTAAGAATCATGAGTTTTTAGCTATTCTTAAACTACTTTTCCACCATATTGTCACTTCAGAAAACTCACACGAGTTTGCCTCTAAGGGGATTGATCGCCTTTATAAGCTGGTTGAGACGCAGTACGGTGAAGGTAGTGACAAGGAACTAGAATGGCTTATCGGCCGTTCATTGATCCAATTGACTAAGTAGTCATCGACTCCTAGCCATAGCTGGCAAAACAGTAAGATGAAAACCGCTCAAGATAGAGCGGTTTTTTTGTATCTGAAGCTTATTGAGTTGGAGATCTATTGAGGTAAGACTAGCGGAAAGTTATGTTTCGGATGTTTGGTCACCATAGAGTGGTAGCCATATACCTCTTCAATCAAGTCACTGGTGAGCGCTTGCCAAGGGGCATCATCCGCGACGATCTTTCCATTATCTAGGACGATCAATCTATCTGAATATTGAGACGCGAGGTTAAGATCATGAAGTACAACCACTACAGCTGCATTTTGCGTATCGGCTAGCTCTCTGGCGATTGCCAAGGTATTGTGTTGATGAGCGAGATCTAATGCTGAAGTAGGCTCGTCTAACATAAGTATCTTTTGATCACCTGATTGATGTAACTGTGTCAATACTCTAGCGAGGTGCACACGTTGCTTTTCCCCTCCTGAGAGCGAAGGGTAAAGGCGCTTTGCTAAATGCTCTACGTCTGCTGTACCCATATAGCGCTTAGCGAGTGATTGTGTTGCGTGGTTGCAGATCTCCAATGGAATAGCGCCAAGCTCAACAACTTCAGATGCCAGAAATGGGAACGACAAAGTACTGTGTTGCGGCAATAGTGCCAGGTGCTTTGAGAGCCGCTGTGCTGGCCATTGGGTTCTTGGTTTACCGAAGTAGCGAATGTCAAAACTTGAAGGTGTTTCTCCACATAGAAGTTTAAGTAGGGTGCTTTTACCTGCTCCATTCGGGCCAAGCAATGTGGTGACTTGCCCAGAGTAAAGGTCAATATCGACATCATCCAATATCACTCTATTCCCAAATCGCATCTTAAGACCACGCGCTGAGATAGCGATGTCATTGAGACGGTTTTTAACGGGATTTTTTCCAGGGAGACTGCTTTCAAGGAGACTGTCTTCAACAAGATGGCTTTCAAGACTCATACAAATTTCCCTTTTTGCTGAAATAGCAGGTATAAGAAGAATGGTGCACCGACAATTGCCGTAACGATGCCTACAGGCAGCTCTGCGGGCGCAACTGCGACACGAGCGACCATATCTGCTGCGGTCATGAGCAGAGCGCCAAGTAGCGCGGACAAAGGTAGCAAGGTACGGTGGTCTGGACCTGCTAGCATGCGGCCTAAGTGGGGGATAACCAAACCAATGAAGCCGATCAAGCCTGACACGCTGACCGTAACACCCACACCAACCGCGGTGAGTAAAATTAACTGTCTTTTTAGGCGTTGAACCGGAATACCGAGGTGCTTCGCTTCAGACTCACCAAGTAATAAGGCGTTTAGTGCCATCGCTTTTTTGTAAAAGAACCAAAATAGAATGAGTAATGTTATGGCTGATAAGGAAATTTTGCCCCAACTGGCTCCTGCTAATGAACCCATAGACCAAAGTGACAGATCGCGAAGCATTTGATCGTCAGCGATGAAATTCAGATAGCCAATAGCCGCGCCCGACAAAGCACTTATCGCGACACCCGCAAGCAGCATTATGGTGACAGATGTGCCAAATTTACTTGTGCCTAATCGATACACCAAAATCGTGGTCAGTGCTCCACCAAAAAAGGCGAATACAGGCACAACCATTAGTGCCATAAACTCAGGGAATTCGATGCCTAACGCAGCAAAACCAACAATCGCCAATGCACCACCAAGTGAGGCTCCCGCGGACACGCCAATGATGCCTGGTTCGGCCAATGGATTACGAAATAGCCCCTGCATGACAGCGCCGCAAACCGCGAGAATGGCACCGACCAACATGCAAAGCAGTGTTCGAGGAAGACGAATATCGTGGATGACTAAGTTGATATGCGGCGCCAAATCATTAGTCGCCATCGTCAGCGATTGAATACTCTGCCAGAAAGAGATGTTCATGGGGCCGACGGTAATGGAATACACGGAAGACAGCACCAGCAATATCGCAAAGGCTGAAAATACGAGAGTGTTAGAGAAATTTCTTAGCATAAAAATCTTAAAGAAAGCAGGGTGTTAAGATGCAATAAGTTGGAGGAGGTATAAGCGCACTTTGCACTATTACCCCCAACAAGCTAACTATGGGTAAAGGAGCGCGTTAATGCGTTTTGCCTCTTCTAGGCTCTTTAGACCAAGACCACCTACCAAAGCATGGCCGTCAATGGTTAAAATGGCATTATTTTGCCCAGCAGGCGTTGCTGACAACATTGGTAAGGCATCAATAATCGCAGCACTACCGCCGAGCTTCGCGTAACTGCGGCCGCTCACAAGCACCACATCTGGCTGCATCTCAATAATGGCTTCATTTGAGATTGGTTTGTATGACGTTAGCGATGCGGCGGCTGGGTTTTTACCCCCTGCCAGAGTAATGATGGCATCTGGCGTCGTGTCACTACCAGCAACGTTTGCTGGACGGCCTTCATGTATTAGCAAGAATAAGACTTTCTTTGTTTTATGCTCTACGGTCTGATTCGTCTCTAAATCCTTAACTATTGTGGCAACTTGTGATTTTAGGGCGGGTGCTCTGTTTTCTGTGTGGGTTAGCGCGGCGATTTGGTCAATGCGTTTGTTTAGACCAATGATTGTAGGATCGTTATTCACCACCTTGATATCGACACCAA
This sequence comes from Vibrio sp. DNB22_10_4, assembly GCF_052879755.1. NCBI lineage: Bacteria > Pseudomonadati > Pseudomonadota > Gammaproteobacteria > Vibrionales > Vibrionaceae > Vibrio > Vibrio sp. DNB22_10_4. Next base: position 806,401 of record NZ_JBNNXW010000001.1, read on the forward strand.
TCCGCTGCAACTGATCTAATGTTGTCTTTGGCCCCATTTCATCTGACCCAATAATCATAGTCGGCTGTAGTGCTAAAAGGCCTTCTGATGATAACGCTCTGTGGTAACCAACTTTAGGGAGTGAAGAGTCTTTAGGAGTAATACTAGTGACATCGACGCCTACGAGTTGACTCTCTGCATCAAGTGCATAGATAAGTTCGGTGACTGAAGCGCCAGCGCTGACGATTTTTTCATTACTGGCGGCAAAAGCTTGACCACAAGCTAAAGAAAAAGCGGTGCCAGCTAAAAGTACGTTTTTAAGAGCGTGTTTCATTGTCGGGATCCTAAGCAAACCAGTGCTTTCCATAAATGGGTTTTCTAGGCGTACAAGTATGTTGTTGCCCTGAGTTTTATTGGATTATGCATGTTAATGAAAATAATATCAATTATCATTTGCATAATCATTGTGGGGCTATTATGATCTTTCTCGTTTTAGATTAAGCCTTATACAACAGGGCGTTGATAGTTATCGTGAGCAGTTATGAAAATTGATTTAAGTCAACTCGATGAGTCACATTTAGGGGTAAATACCCCAGATCCATTGCGATTTGCATTCGGAAAGAAGACCTCACCCCATGCGGGTGGTATGGCCGTACCAATCCAATCGGAACGATACGAAGGCTTGTTTAAAGACTTAACCGCTCAGACAACCTCTCGCAGTAAAAAACGTTGTTTGTACATTCATATTCCATTTTGTCGTGTTCGTTGCACTTTTTGTAACTTTTTCCAGAATGCTTCAAGTCGTCGATTGGTCGATGACTATTTTGAAGCTCTTATGAAAGAGATTGAAATCAAATCAAAGCTAGAGTGGACCCAAAGTGGATTATTTCATGCTGTCTATATTGGCGGGGGTACGCCAACAGACTTATCTCCCGAGCAGGTGCGTAAGCTAGGGAAAGCTATTCATGCCTCTTTCCCTCTAGCGACTGACTGCGAAATTACCCTTGAAGGGCGCACCAACCGTTTCAGTGAAGAGATGTTTGATAACGCACTTGAAGGTGGCTTCAATCGCTTTTCGTTTGGTGTTCAGAGCTTTGATACTAAAGTGAGAAGAAGTGCTAAACGTCTTGATGATCGAGAAGTCGTTATGGAGCGACTCTCTCAACTAGCGGTACGCGATGAGGCGCCAATCGTTATAGATCTGCTCTATGGACTTCCTTATCAAACACTTGAAGTATTTAAACAAGATCTCAAGGATTACATGGAAACAGGCGCTCACGGTGTCGACTTATACCAATTGGTGGTGGGTGGATCGGCGCCAATGATTGGATTAGTTGAAAAAGGGCGCTCTGAAGCACCAGCAACATCCGCTGAAAAAGCCGCTATGTACAACCTTGGCGTCGACTTCATGAATAAGCAATTCGTGAAGCAGTTAAGCGTGAATCACTGGGCAAGAGATAATCGAGAGCGCAGTCAATATAACAGCGTTGCAAAAACATTTGCCGAAGTATTGCCTTTAGGGGCAGGAGCAGGTGGCAACATAGGCGGCTATGGAATGATGCACCATCGAACGCTAGAAGCTTATATGGACGCGATGCGCTCAGGTAAAACAACCGTAGCAATGATGAGCAAGCAAAGTCACTATGAGCCTGTGTTGGCAAGCCTTAAAGCCGGTTTCGATAGCGGCGTTGTGCGCAGAAGCATGTTGGTGAACTTTGAAGGTGAGAATACCTTTGATCTACTCACACCGCTGTTTGAAATTTGGGAACAAAATGGGCTCGTTGAATTGCATCAGGACTACCTTGTTCTTACCGTTGCTGGCGCTTTTTGGTCTGTAACCTTGGCACAAGGTGCTATCGCTGCAATCAACACAATGATTAAAGATAAACCACAGATGCCAAAAGGTATGGGTCATCCACATGCCATGCAGGCTCAAAAACATCACAAAGCAAAAACAAACGCTGCATAGGAAATACAATGACAACTGAATTGAAGCAAAATGTTGCAAATATCTTGGAAACTGAACCATCACTATTGCCAGCTGCTATCGCAGAACAACTGGGAGTGAGTGAGCGTGATGTAGTTTGTGCAATGCCTGAAGAAATGGTGGCATTCGAAAACGGGAATGTTGCACAAGACATTCTAGAATCAATTACTACGTGGGGACCAGTGACTACGATTGTGCATTCGTTTGGCTCTATCTTTGAAGTTAAAGCTCCATTCCCGAAGGGCAAAGTAGCGCGTGGCTACTACAACCTGATGGGTAAAGAGGGCGAGCTACATGGCCACTTGAAGCTAGATCTGATTAAAACAGTAGCTTTGGTTAGTAAACCTTTCATGGGTAATGAGAGCCACTATTTTGGTTTCTTTGATGAAGCAGGAAACAACGTATTCAAGATTTACCTAGGTAGAGATAAAAAGCGCGTACTATTACCAGAACAGGTAGACAACTTTAAGGCACTGCAACAAAAATTGCGTGGCTAGTAAGTGGCCAGGTTAAGCAATAGATTTAAAACATAATAATTATTAGAGAAAGTGAGGTTTCAACATGGATCAACAAGTTAAGCAAGAGCGCCTACAAGGACGTCTAGGCCCGGAAATTAAAGAATTTCGTCAAGAGCGTAAAACCATACAACTAGCCACGGTTGACCAAGAAGGTCGCCCAAATGTCAGCTACGCACCGTTTGTACAAAATCAAGATGGCTATTTTGTTTTGATTTCTCAAATCGCACGTCATGCGCGTAACTTAGAGCAAAACCCGAATGTATCTTTAATGATGATTGAAGATGAAACGGAGAGTAAGCAGCTGTTTGCAAGAAAGCGTCTGACCTTTGACGCCGTTGCCTCAGTTGTGGCGCGTGATACAGAACAATGGAAGTTAGTTGTTAGCCAAATGAAAGAACGCTTTGGCGAAATCATTGATGGATTAAGTCAGCTCGAAGACTTCGTTTTATTCAATTTGAAAGCGGAGCATGGTCTGTTTGTTAAAGGCTTTGGCCAAGCTTATCAAGTGTCTGGCGATGATCTTGTCGACTTTGTTCACCTTCAAGAAGGTCACCGCAAAGTAGCAGATTCTGAAGCTTAAACAGATTAGTGAGTTAAGAACGTTTACATAATAAACGTGTTGTCATCTAACATATCGTCATCCCCTTGAAAAAGGGGATCTTTCACGGCGAGTGACTCGCATAAATTGGGTGCAATACTCGCTGACAAAGATCCTCACGTGCGGGAGGATGACGGTTTAATGTGTATTACTATATACACTATTGTGAACTAGGTTTGGTCGAGAAGCCGCCTTGAGCTCATAAACCAATTGAGCGAGCAAAAGCACTCCAGTCGCAGCAAGGCCGACCAGTATACCGCCCCAGATCCCAGCAAGCTCATAGTGAGACATCAATAACCAAGCCGCGGGAAGGCCAAATATCCAGTAACCGATGGCGGTCATGATGGTCGGCAAAACCACAATTTTCATTCCACGTAGAAGGTTAATTGCCAGTAGTTGCCAAGCATCGACAACAAAACAAAGTGCCACGACCCATATCAACGAAGAAAGCATATCCGTGAGCATGTGTTCGCCTTCTCCATCAAGCTGGAAAAGGTTCGCTATGGCTTCTGGCCATACAATAAAAACAACCGCCAGCACTGCGCTTAAAATAGTAACGAGGGCAAAACTGCGCTTTGAGACCGCTTTAACGCCATCTAGATTGTCATTACCGAACTCTTTACCCACTAAAATAGCGGCAGCTTGCGAGAAGCCGAAGTTGATGTTCCACGTAAAGCTTAAACATTGCAGTAAGATCTGATGTAGCGCGAGTGCGGTTACACCAATAAAACCGGCCATAAGGGTTCCGCCGTAAATCAACCCCATTTCGAGCGCAGCGGCAATGGCAATTGGAATACCCATCGACAGCAGTGGCAACATGAGTCGCCATTCGTATTCTTCTAAGTGAAGCCAAGGAGCAAATCGGTAATATGTAGGGCGCTTGAATACCCAGTAACCATAGCCAATCAATACCAATGTGGCGGCTAGTGCTGTGCCAAGCCCTAGTCCGGCAATACCCCAACCTAAATTGAATGCGAGGAAGTAACTAAACGGTACGTTCAAGGAGACGGTTGCAAGTGACATGATCATCACGGATTTAGCGTCGCCGTAATTGCTGGTCAAGCCCCGTAGAATAAGGAGCAGCAAAGTAGGTAACATGGCCCACTTGAGCGTGTCGAGGTAGGTCATTGCCACGACAATCACTTCTTCAGACTGCTTGGCCATTCGTAGGAAATCTGGGGCAAAAACAAACGCTGAAGTCAGAACAATGGTTAGAAGTAGCGACAGCATCACGGCGCCTTTAACCGCGAGTCGCACTTGTTTTTTACCATGTTCAGGTCTTGCAACACTTTGGCCGTAAGCAATAGCAATTAAGTTAGCGACACAACCAACGGTGCTGCCTGCAACAAGGAAAACAAAGGTATAGACAGATGCGCCAAGACCACCGCCAGCAAGGTCACTAACGCTCAGTTGTGCCATCATCCAGACGTCAGTAAGTACCAGCGCCATAGCAATGAGCTGTGAAATGATAAGTGGTGTTGCGAGTGACAGAATGCGCTTCATGAATAATTCCTGGTGATGACATGCATATTTTAGATGCATACTTATGGTGTTCAATTAACATTTATGTCACGCTGGCATTCCTACAGATCATGTGATTAATTATGAACCCATATTCGAATATTCCTTACTCACATAATGCTCTAAAAGTGTTTGAAGCTGTTGCGAGGCTTATGAGCTTTACGATGGCAGCGAAAGAACTGCATGTCACGCAGAGCGCTGTGAGCCGGCAAGTTAAGCAGCTTGAGGATGAGCTCAATGCATCTTTGGTTATTCGTGGTCACCGTTCAATACAACTCACGTTAAAAGGGCAGGCGTTGTATGAAGTGCTGGGCAGAAACTATGCGGCATTGCAGTCATTGCTAGACTCTTGGAAGGAACCGGACGCTAGTAAAATCGTTATACGAGCCGCACTGAGTTTCGCAACACGTGCTTTGCTACCAAAAATACAGCAGTTGAATGAACGTTTTCCCAGCTATGAAATCGCCGTCATTCCGGTGATTGATGAGGAGGAGAGCTTAGGGAAAGGGGACTATGATCTGTTTGTATTCACTACGCGCAACAGTGCAAACTACGAGAATGACCCTGAGATATTCTTCATGCGCGAGGAATACATGGCGCCCGTGTGTACCCAACAGTTGATAGGGGATAGACGTGATATTGCGCATCTGCTAACGCTACCAAGGCTGCATCCAACCCTGGATCATCTTGATTGGCGATCTTGGCTTAATAAGATCCATCACACAGACAGAAGCGTGCCCCGAAACTCCACCTTTTTCACGCTTGATCTTACACTTAGTGCTTGTCTATCGGGCCATGGTGTCGCAGTTACCGATCTTCTGCTCGCATTGCCTGAACTTGAGCGAGAGTACTTAGTCTGTCCTGAGAACGCTCGAATACATTCAAGCGGTTGGCGATACTTTTGCCATCAACGTACCCAGTCCCCCATCGTAGAAGAGCTGGTGGATTGGCTGAAACAGGAAACAGTCGAAGAGCTCAGAAAGCTTCAGCAGCTTTCTGAGCGACATGGTTGGGGACCGATTAGAGACTAGCTTTTTGTTGCGATTGGTGTTTCTTCACTGCAGCTTCTAGCTGTTCAAAGGGAATGAATCCTGGGATCAGTTCATCGTCAATAAACATGGCTGGTGTACCGCGAAGTCCTAACGCTACAAATGTCTTGTAGTTTTTAACGAGCGATTCATTGATAGCTGTATCGCCAGAGAGGTAGGCTTCCGTTCTTGTTTTCTTCGCAATCGCTTCTAGTGATGCTTTGTCATGTAACCCAGGCTTGGCCACAAGCAGACGGTTCACTTCAGCAAACTTTTCTGGGGCGTTTTGCCATACCTTAATAGCGAATGCGGCGGAGTTGGTTTCAAGACCATCAATAACTTGCTGTTTTAATGGAACATAGATATTGATGACTTTTACGTCGGAATCCTTGCCTGCCAATTTCGTCAGAGCACTATCTAAGCGTTTACAGTAGGGGCAGTTGTAGTCGGTGAAATTAATGATCACCGTTTTGCCATTCATGTTGCCGGTTACGCTATGGATTGTCGTGTCGTTTAACCAGCTTTCGCTCTGTTGCTTGGCTTGCGTAAGGAGTTTCTGGCTCTCGACATATTGCTGCAAATTAGCATGCAGATCAGTAATGATTTCAGGGTTTTCGTTGAGTAGTTTATAAATCCCTTCGAGTTGCTGCTGTTGTTCATTCGTCAGTTCTGCATGAGAAAGTGTCGGCAGTAAAACTGCCACTGTCATAGCGATAGAGAGAATTGTTTTTTTCATGTTTTGTCCTTGGCTCAGTCCGTTACTGAGCAGAGAAAATTCTTAGCCATAATCCCATTGGCGTTGTCACGCCTATCGAGATGTTTTCAATTTTGCCTTTGTAGATGACAGCAATAGTTGGTGTGACGCTGATATTCCACTGGCGACTTATTAAGCCATTTGAATCGTTGATGACAGGAAACTCATAGTCCTTCGCCTGCATATATCGATGGACACGCTCATCGGATCCTGAAGAAAGTGCTACGGATACCACTTGATAGTGGTTGGAAAACCAATCCACTGTAGGGCTTACCAGTTTGCATGCCCCGCACCAAGTTGCCCAAAAATAGAGGACGACAGGCTCTTCGTGACTTTGGGTGATAATGTCGACCGGTACGCTATCCAAAGTCATTGCCTGGATAGCAGGAGCATCTCCTTGCGGCATGTTCAGGCTTCGATACCAATCGATGGCAAGTGACACAAGCGTTATCAGGATGAAGATACTGACAAGCTCTTTACTCCACTTTATGAGTGTGTGTTTCCATCCAGTAGGTTTAGTCATTGGGTGTTCCATTTGCAGCATTCAGCGCTTGTGTGACGCTTTCTGATGTCAATATGACAGGTAGTGCTATTCCCTCTGGGTGTTTAGGACCATAGACAATATTGAACGGTACCCCAAATCGGCCATAGCTTTGTAGGTAACCTGTGACGCTGTCACTTGGTGTGGTCCAGTCACCTCGCATAGTGACTACGTTCGCTTGTTGCAGGTGACTGTAAACTGGGTCTTGAAGAACGACACCAATTTTGTTGGCTTTACAGGTTATACACCAGTCTGCGGTGACATCGACGAATACCGTTTTACCTTCTGCTACGAGCGAAGGAATAGATTGGGCATCCAGTCGTTGCCAGTTGAGATCATCGACAATTGGAGTTGACCAACTATCTGCAGTGACGCTGCCAACGATCAAACTGCCGCCCAATGCAAATACCGAGAGCCCGGAGATCAAGATGAATGCTTTTCGGCCATAGACTTTTCCGACTAGGATGAACGAGGCTATTACAATAACGCCGATAATCACCGCGGTTGCGGCTGTACCAAAAAATGCAGAAAGTAATGAGGTCAACCAGAGGCTAGTCAGTAGCATCATTGATCCAAACACCAGCTTAAGCTTATTCATCCAAGCCCCTGGCTTAGGGAACGCCTTTACTAGTCCAGGAAAAGCGGTAAACAGTAGCCAAGGAATGCTCATACCAATGCCTAAAAAGGCGAAAATTAACCACAGTTCACCGTAGCTCGCGCCCAGGGCGTAAGCGACGGCCGTTCCAAGAAATGGTGCGCTGCAGGGCGTTGCTAACAAGGTCGCAAACATGCCTTGTATGAAATGCCCGCTGTAGCTATGGTCACCTTTTGTGGCGAGCCAAGTACTCATCGAACTTGGCAGTTGAATGTTGAATAATCCAAGTAGATTGGCGGAAAACAGCAAGGTAACAACGGCCATAAGAATAATGAATCCGCTGCTTTGGAACTGAATCCCCCAGCCAATCATGTGGCCAGCCATCTTTAATGCACTAAGAGTGCCTGCCAACAGAATAAATGAGGTGATGATACCGGCTGAAGATGCTAAAAATGAAAAGCGAACCTGGCTTCTCGATTGGCTGGCCCCGGAGATAATTGAATTGAGCTTCATCCCTAGTACCGGAAGTACACATGGCATGATGTTTAGAATAAGGCCACCCAATAGAGCAAAGCCAAGCATCCACAACAATCCACCTTGATTGGGTACTGCCATCAGGCTTGTGGTCACGATGGTCGACGTTTCGGCCAGAATCAGTTCATCTGACACGGTAACCTGAATGCGTTTATCGGCAATATTGGCTTCGCCTAGCCAGTTGCTAACGTCGAATTTGGCGTAGAGTGATTGTCCATCGATAGTCAGCTTAGGTTGAGAGAAGAACTCATCTGCCACATCTTTCCCATCAACAAGAACGAACGGTTTTGACCAAGCAGTCTTGGAATCAAGCTTAAGCGTTAAAGTTTGTGCTTCTTGATCCCAGTAGTTATCAGTAACTTCAACCTGCTCGCTGGTTTTAGGCGTAAGGCTCATTCCTTGCCCAAACAAATAGGCTGCGTCGGAGTCCAGTTTTAGTGAGTCTGGGTCTATGGTGAGTTCGATCGGATAGTCAGTAATCACACAGATATTGGTGCAACTTGGCAAACGCAGGTTTGCTTTGAGCTCAATCGGTTTTGTCGGGTCACTAACCGTTACGATAAGCGGAAAACTCACTTCGTGTTTATAGCCTAAAGTGAGTACACCCAACTGCTCATAGTACGCGGGTACTGGCCAGTGCCAATCGACTTTCTCGATGTTGGTTGAATCGCTCCAGTCAAACTCGGGCGCAACACCCCCTTCACCGGGGCTGCGCCAATAGGTTTTCCAATCACCGTCGAGCTCGACATCCATTACCATTTCCATTCGACGGGTGGTAGGGTCGATATGCCCGGTGGACAGTGCTCTCACTTTAACAGGCGGGTGCATAGGATCAGTTATCCAACCTGTGGATTGAGCAAAAGCGTTCACGCTGTAGAGCGCGGCGACATTCGTTATGATAAGCATCAAAGCAATGCTTAGCAGCCGACTTATTGACGGCAAAATAGTAAGTGCCTTAACAGGGGCACATTTAGTTTCAGTGTATGTATTCGACACAGTATTCTCCAAAAAGTAATTAATAGACCTTGGTGAATACTTTTTTATTCCCTAAATGTGCAGAGCGTCAGATGAAGCCGGTACTTTGTTGGCGTCTCATCCGAGCGTTTGAAGTGCTTATGCTGCGAAAGGCGAGTAGAAGCTATCGCAATGAGCGCAATAAGAAACAGAAAAGGTGTTAGGTCTTCGATGCTAGGAAGAGATTGAGTAAGCAGCTTCTTAGTAACAAAGCACGGTTCTGTCCCTGACGCCGAGTCGTGAACGATTTTGTCTAGAGACTCACTATCAAGTAACTCTGCTAAGTTCAACGTGCTTGTTGATGCGACTGGAGCAGTTTGTAACTTGCTGTGATAGGCGACATTAGTTTTCAGTGCGCACAGAGCCACTACCAGAAGGGCAGTAAGCAATAGCAAAACGCGAAAAATGGTGTGCCTGAAGGTTTGCAAAAAATCTTTCTCTATTTTTGAGAGTAGGGCAGAAACCCAAAGTTAAGAGCGACTACGTTAACGTTTTATTGAGAAAGATCAAGTGGAAATGATTTTCAAAACGACTGAATTTGGCTTGGTAGATTGATTGGGGGAATGAGAGCTTGCCAATGGAATGACAAAGAAGAGCAACGCGATGGTTGCTCTTCTTGGGCTGCTTTGTCTAGGCGGCTTTGCTAACTAATCGCAAAATCGCTTTATTAATGCCAATAAGATCGTTGACGGACGTAGCGCCTTTAATCGCATCTAGCAGTGATTCCTTGCTACAGCTTGGGATAACATCAATGTTTTTTACTTTTCCCTGAAGTGTGTTTTTCATCAATTCAAATTGTTTTTGTTCGAACATGATATTGAGCCTGTGACGTTGTTTATTATTTGTATTGCGCCGCTATCTTACCCTCTTATTGTGACAATTGTTTGGTTTTTATTGCAACAGGTTGTGGTTTGAGCGGCATAGTCTCTCGACCGGGCGCATATGATAGGGGTTTATGCTAACTGATTCCAATGCGAACTGGCAATGAAACGACGGATCTTATAGGTGGTGCATATCCGAATTGAGACTCACCTCATTAACTGTTTGATACTCAATTAGTATTAGTAAAAAAGTTTGTAACCTGTTGTTAACGCCGTGTGTGCTGTTGCAAGGTGTGCACGTATTTGTGTGATCTTACTCGAAATAATACTTGCAAGGTCGCGCTGACGAGAGATGAAAAAGCCCCTTAACATAAGGGGCTTGGTAGGAGAATTTAGCTTTTACTTACCTGCGAGCCAGAATACGGCATCATTCACCTTATCACTTCGCGGCGTACCCTTAGCGAGAATTTCATACTCAGTACCAGCTCTGAGGCCCATAAACGAAATGACTTCCTGCGTTGAATTACTTCTATCTAAAAGTAGGTAGTCGTACTCTGGATCGACGCCATCAAGGATCGCTTGCGCACGTTCTTTATCGACTCGTGGTACAGACCAATCGTGATACAGGAAGAAGATCGACGTCATCGTTTCTGAGAAACGAATGCTAGCGATACGATCGCGCTTTTCTTCAGGCACCTGTTCAACAAACGTAGCCAGGTCTGGCTTCATATCCTTGGCAATGTCGATAGCAGGGAACAAATACGTGAATGCACTTGAGAAAAACAGTGCCGTCATAATTGCCATCTTACTCCACTGTGGCCAACCTTTGCGCTCAACAATGACCATCAGAGCGATAGCGGCTAGTGGGATCAAAGCAACTAAGTGCCACGTGCTTAACCATTCCATTAGTGCTGGTGGAATTTTGTGCTCAGGAAGTAAGCCAGACCATAGAGGAACTACGGCAAAGGCGACCAGCACAAATGACATCAGAGCTAGCCATGCGCGGCGATACCAGTCAAACCATTTGCCTGCTAATGTCATGGCGGCATCTGCAATAATCAATGCAAATAGTGGCATTAGTGGGGCTAGATACATTGAGCGTTTTGTCACTGAGTAGGACAAGACGAAAATCGCAAGTGCAAACCAGAATGCTAGAAAGCTGTCAGTCCAAGATAGCTGTTTTGGTTGGCGTAATTTATAAACAAAGTGACCAAGCCAAAGCACGAGCAGTGGTGTCCACGGAGCACTGTATTCAAGTATACCTTTTACGTAGTAGAAAGGTTTGCCAGCGTGGTTGTGACCCAATGTATTCGTTGCCGAACCAGTCAGACGGCCAACTTGGTTATCCCAGAACCAAGCCTTCCAAAGTTCTGGAGAGGCGTTTTTGTAGAATGGGTATATCCAACTCGCCGCAACCAAACACATGGTAGCAATACCAATAAGGTGCATAGCGATGAACTGACCCATTGGCGAAGCTTGCTCTGGGAACCGTTTACGTAAATGCAGCGCACGCAGTACAAGTGGCACCCAAGCTAATCCGATACATAGCACGATAGCAACCGGGCCTTTGCTTAAGAATGCAAGACCAGTGAAAGCACCTGCGATGATTAAGTAGCCAAGCTTTTGACGTAAGTACGCTTCGCTGAAAGCCCATGTTGCGGCAACAGTAGTAAACATCAACGCAGCATCAACACGAAGCCAGTGGAAGTTAAGTACGAAGCCTTCTAGGGTGCCCAGAACAGCGAGTGCCATCCACGCATAGTTCTCACCTTTGAATAGGTAAGCGATGCGATAGGTCGCGGCCAACGAGCCAAGACAAAGTAGGGAAAGCGCTAGGCGACCTGCCATGATGGCGTCGAGACCCGTGGCATGCATCAAAAGCGTCGATATGACGAAGAAAACAGGGGGCTTTTCAACGAATGATATGCCCGCAAATTGAGGAATGATAAAGTCCCCAGTGAGGTACATGCTATGAATAATCGCAGCTACGCGAGGTTCGTCTGGCGTCCAGACATCGTGATCGAATAGACCACTAAACACCACCGCGAGAATGGCGAGTACCAGAATAAACTTCCAGCTCTGGGTTTGATCACCGGTTTGCGTTGTTGACACTTTTTTTCTCCACTGTTGCTGCAAGTAAAATAGCTTGCGAGCGCCATGTTAAAACATTCATTAAGATAAAAGGGGTAAATTCTAGTTAGCTAAAATTGATGCATCAATAGTTTGTCCCTGAAATACAAGTGTATTTCCACAAGAATTGACGTCGTACTGACAGGAGGATACCTTCCTATAAGTTAGCTTAATATGTTGTTTTTGTAACGATTGATAATTCTATACTTACAACTGGATAGGTATAAAGCGATAAATTGTTATGACGAATGGTTCTAGTGCTGCCCATTGCTAAAAAGTGTGATTTGGATCTACTATTGTCGCCAAGGTGATGGGGTTCCACCTAATTAACCGCCAACTGGCTGATGACTCCTACAGTTTCTGAAAACAGGTGTAACTTGTTCGTGTGATGCCTATATCATACGGTAACTGTAGATCTAAGCCGATTCCTACACCTGTTTTCCCGTTAGAGGAAAACATCATGCAATACGCCCACGAAATTCAATCTATGTGTCCGATCCAACAAGGGGCACTACATCCATCTGCGCCTATTCCTGTCGAAGGTCGTTGGGTTAATCCAAAAGATGTCATCGCTATTTCTGGCCTTAGCCACGGTGTCGGTGCGTGTGCGCCTCAACAAGGTGCAGCTAAACTGACACTCAATGTTAAAGACGGTGTGGTTGAAGAAGTACTGATTGAAACAATTGGTTGCTCGGGTATGACGCACTCCGCTGCGATGGCTTGTGAAATTCTCACCGGTAAGACCATTCTTGAAGCAATGAATACCGACCTCGTTTGTGATGCTATTAACGTCGCGATGCGCGAAATTTTTTTGCAGTTTGCCTATGGCCGTACGCAATCAGCGTTCTCGGAAGGCGGACTAGAAATTGGTGCTGCGTTAGAGGACTTAGGTAAAACTCAACGAAGTCAAGTGGGAACGAGTTACGGTACGCGATCTAAAGGGCCAAGGTACATGGAGGTCGCTGAAGGTTATGTCACTCGACTTGCGTTAGATGCCGATAACGAAATTATCGGCTATGAATACCTCAATCTTGGAAAAATGATGGCGGAAGTCAACAAAGGCGTTCCTGCGGATGAGGCCATGTCGCTGGCAAAAGGCAGCTATGGTCGATTTGATGAAGCCGTAACTTTCGTTAACCCACGTCAAGACTAATTGAGGAGCCAATTATGACTATCACAACACAAACGCTACTGAATGAAATGGGCTTAGAAACACTAGAGCAAGCCTATCAATTTTGCCTTAAACATAACATTGACCCAAAACAGCTGGTGATTGAAACACAGCCTATTGCTTTTGATAATGCATGCGATGCTTATACGCTTGGTAGCGCTTTAGCGTTACATCGAAAAGTATCTACTGCACAGCACGCGGCACTAACCATCGGTGAAGGCCTTCAGGCATTTTGCAAACCTGGTAGTGTGGCGGCTCAGCGACAGGTTGGCCTAGGGCATGGTGCCTTGGCGGCAAGACTATTAAGTGAAGAGACACAATGTTTCGCATTTTTGGCTGGCCATGAGTCGTTTGCGGCAGCAGAAGGGGCGATCAAAATAGCGCTGAATGCTAATAAATCGAGAAAAACGCCTCTGAAAGTGATTCTCAACGGTTTGGGTAAAGATGCTGCTTATCTGATATCTCGCATTAATGGCTTTACTTATGTTAAGACACAGTTTGATTATCAAAATGGCGTATTGAATGAGGTCAGCCGCAAGCGCTTTAGCCAAGGGGAGCGTGGTGAAATCCTTTGCTATGGCGCTGATGAAGTTCGAGAGGGCGTCGCAATCATGCATGCTGCTGATGTTGATGTGAGTATCACAGGTAACTCGACCAACCCAACACGTTTTCAACATCCGGTTGCTGGGATCTACAAATCAGAGCGCTTAGCGCAAGGTAAATCATACTTCTCAGTGGCATCGGGAGGTGGCACAGGCAGAACGTTGCATCCTGATAATGTGGCAGCAGGTCCTGCAAGTTATGGTATGACAGATACGATGGGCAGAATGCACGCTGATGCGCAATTTGCTGGAAGTTCGTCAGTTCCAGCACACGTTGCAATGATGGGTTTTATTGGAATGGGCAATAACCCAATGGTTGGCGCTTCAGTAGCGCTGGCTGTCGAGGTTGATCAGATGCTCAATAGATAATCGAGCAAGTGACATTGAAGCTGGTATTCGGTTAATACCGACTACCAGCTTCAAAGTTTGAACTCAATGACGTTGGACTCACTTTCATTGATTAGCTTCTTAACAAAGTCATCGACTGGCATCGGTTTGTCAAAGTAATAACCCTGACCGATTTCACAGCCAATTCTAGACAGTGTATTGGCTTGCTCTTCGGTTTCGATGCCTTCAGCAACCACCAATAAATCGAGGTTATTGGCCATAGCGACCATAGCCTGAACGAGCTGCTGATCTTTGGAATCGGTAATAATGTCTCGGACGAACGATTGGTCAATTTTAATGCCATCTACCGTGAATCGGCGAAGGTAACTCAATGACGAATAACCGGTACCAAAATCATCGAGCCAAACTTCAATGCCACTTGCGCGGATTTCTTTTAGCGTACGTTCAGCCTCATCTTCATCTTGCAGTAGCAAGCTTTCAGTAATTTCCATGCGGATAGTGCGTGCGGGGACATGATATTTCTCCATGTAGAACGCGAACATTTCCACTAGGTTTTGTCGATAAAGCTGTTTGGACGAAATGTTAATAGAAACATGAAAATCGTGCGCAAAGTAAGGCATCCACTGCTGAATCTGGAAGCACAAGCGTTCTATGAGCCACTGACCAAGTGGCAGAATCATCGCCGTTTCTTCGGCGATTGGGATAAAGTCGGCAGGCGGAATTATGCCCAAGACGGGGTGGCGCCAGCGAACCAATGATTCCGCGCCCATAATCCGGCCAGTCTTTAGGCAAACCAAAGGCTGGAACCATAGCTCAAACTGTTGCAAATCAGCGAGTGAACGTCGAAGTTCGCGCTCGATATTCGCTCGGTGCGTGACCGACTTGAGCATTTTGGGCGTAAACACTTTGTGTGTGTTTTTACCATCAGCCTTTGCTCGATACATTGCAATATCGGCATTCTTGATCAGATCTTCGGCCGTTTTACCATTTTGTGGATAACGAGCGATACCTATACTTCCTCCCACCACGAGTTCTTCATTTTCCATCAGAATAGGAGAGCGAACTGCTAGGAAGATCTTTTTCACTAAGCCATCTACATCTTCCGTCGTTTTAAGATGTGGGATCAACATTAAAAACTCGTCGCCGCCGATCCTAGAAATCATAGTCAGTGGATGATCGTTGGTGATTTCGCGTGCACATGTGGAGAGTTTTTCCGCTAGTCGCATTAGCAAAAAGTCGCCACTATCATGACCATAGTTGTCATTGATAACCTTAAACTCGTCAAGGTCAATAAATAACACGCTAAACGATGTTGCAGGGTAGGATTTAATCGTACCTTGTAAGTGTTGAATGAAGCGGGTTCGATTCGGGAGGTCGGTTAACGCATCATGGTAAGCTAGGTGCGAAATTTTTTGAGTGCGCTGTTCAAGCTTTGACGCCATAGACTGAACAGCGACGGTCAAATTGCCGATCTCATCTTGCCGTTTCACTGTGCTCATAGCTTGCGCTAGTTTGAAATCTCCGCGTCCAATGGACTCTGCCTGCTCAGTGAGTTTAACCAATGGCCGGCTCCAGTGGCGAGAAATGATGGCAGCCATTATTGCTGAACAGGACAGCAATAGTACTGCGGCGCCTAAGACACCTAGATATAAGGCTTTTTGAGAACGATCATTGGTCGATTCAATGAGTGTCGCCATGTTTGCGATATCGCGATCGACTTTATCTAATGAAAATTCAATAAAAATCCCACCAATGATTTCGTCTGCCACTTGAATTGGACGAATGATGACTAAACGCTCATCAGAAAACTCATGAATTCGTTGACCTTGGCTTAAGACTGCGCTGACATCATAGGGAAATGGCAGATTTCTTCCAAGCATCTCAAGTGAGGGGTCGCCGTCATGAAAAACATGTCCCTTGCTATCAAATACGACGAGACTTTTAAGTTCATCCATTTGTAGCAGTGGTTCGAGCAAATACCCCGCTTCCTCTAAGTTGTACATATAGAGTGGATCGAACATTGATTTTGACAGATAACTAGACATTTGCTCTGCGCGTTTACTGAGCTCGGTTCGAAAGGTTTTACTATTTTGTACAGTGAGTTCGTGGAGTAGCCGCTGTGAGTGATTGGATGCCAACCACAAGTGCACCGCGGCGCTAGTTAGCGTCATCACTACTGCTAGTGCGAATGTCACCAGCATGTACTGCCCTTGTAGTCGTAATTTCAGCTTCATTATCCGTCTACCTACTGAAACCACATGCTTTCGATTTGCATGCGATATTGATTGTAATCGGCGAAAGATTGCAATCGTTCGGGGGAGAATGACTCAAACTTTGTGGTTTTCTGAAACTTATACAGTGCGGCTTTTCCTTCTGTTGATTGATGGGCATTGACCAGACTTGTCTCGATAGCCTGTTTTACTTTAAAAGGTAGATCTCTACGCAGCAAAATGACACTGCGTGGGATGAACTTAGTGCGATAGATGATTTCCATTTCCGGTTTTATGTGCGGAGGCATATCACCAGAATCCTCCCAGTTGGTATTGGCAAAGGCTCCGACATCTGCTTGACCATGTGCAACCCATGTAGATAGCGAAATTTCATCAGCTCTGCGAAGAATGTCGCCAGCAACGACGATGTTAATGTTCTCTTGATTGGTGATTCGACTCGAACCAGGCTGAGAAGCCATCGCTAATTGTTGGCTTATTAATGTTTGTATAGGCATATAAAAGCCTGAGGTGGAGCTTCTGTCTTCGAGAACAAGCGTTTTACCGACGAGATCGTTAAGGGTATGAATACCGCTATCCTTTCGGGCAAAGAACACGGTTTGGTAGTCGGCTTGACCTTTTTTCCAGCGGTGCAAACGAATATCAGCTTTGTGTTCTTCCTGCAGTTTTAAGGCCGCAAACAAAGTTTCAGACACCATGTCAATCTCACCTCTATCTAGCCATTGGCCTAATTCGATGATGGAATTGGTGACTTTTACACGCCCCTCTGTATAGCCATAGGGAGCAAGTTGATGTCCTAGGTATTTGGCTATAGGCGAGGTAAACCCAATGTGCTTTCGAGCTTTGTTACTTAAAACGCCAATGGTAAAAGTCTTATTTTGTTCGACTGGTACTGGTGATACTTCGATTGCTGTATCTGACGCAAAACTTGTCACACTATAGCTTGTTGTACAAAGCCCTAAAGCAATAAGCCCTAGTCCTCTCAACACGACGCTCTTTAGACGCAGTGTACGGGCTAACATGGGGCTAGAGATAGAACTTACACGCATTACAACAAGCCTTATAAATAACGATACAGATATACTAGGTGATAGCTCTCGACATTCGAACAAAATAGGCTGACCAGCAACATTAGTGGCATCACTTATGGAATGATGCTCACGATTTTTTAGTCAGCGTCTATCAAGTGAATGAATTTTGGTAACGGAACTATCTGTTATGAATCGGAATGTTAACATAATCATTTGTTCTGTGAATGCTTGTGTTGCTAAAAATAATTGGCTGATTTAGCTCAGGATTTGATACTCAGCCCAATTATTAATTAAACTTGATTTCGTATGTGCCGATACAGTGTGTATCAATATATGTGGAAGGCAGGGTAAGAGAGTAGTGAAAAAAATTTTATTGAGCCTTGGCATAGGTGCCGTGCTTTTGGGCGCTGGTGGCGGGGGGGCTTATTATCTTGGCTATTTCGATGAGTCCGAACCACCTCAAACCAGCGCAGATCGCAAAGCTCAGGTTCCTCAAGCCCTCGTCGAGCCTTCAAAAATCGAGGAGCCGACTCCGGAACCAAAACCACTTCCTAATCAATATTACGTTTCTCGAGCCGCAGAGACCGTGTACTTGCAACCAGAAACCACCTCGATACCGGACGGTATAGCTTACTATGGCGAGCAGCTAAATGTGATGGAGAGGCGTGGTGATTGGATTCGAATTGCGCCAATTTATCAGCTGGAAGAGGGAGCTGATGAAGTGTCGCAGTGGGTCGATAGTGCTCACTTGTCTGTAGAGCCGGTAAAATTATCTGGGAGCGATTGGTTTGATGTACTACAAGAGTACATCGAGAACAGCGATCATTATATGAGCTTTCAAGAAGCCTTTCTCGACGCCAGTACTCAGCTTATCAAAGGCAAACAATGTCGCCTTGCTGACTTTGAAGAAGTCGGCGGTTGGATTAAATCAATTAATCACAAAGATAGCGTCTACTTTACTTACTGTGGTGGTATTGAAGCCGAACATAAAATTTACTTGAATGTTGCCAGCGGAAAGATATTTTAACGTCTGCAAAGCGATTACCAAGGAGATTTGTCTCGTTCTTTGTCTGCAGTACGCGCCATTTCTTGTGCGCATTGTTTGAGTCGTTTTATTGACGTGAGGTCACCGTGCTCAATATGTTCGATGGGGGCGTAGCCATTGAATGCTTTGGAGTTATTGCGCACGTTGATGAAGTTGTTAATAAAATGAGAGCTTTCAAAGGCGGTGCGGAGCAAGCCATCTATTTCGACAATAAGATGCACTCGTTCAAAGGTCGATGGACCTACTGGTACGGTCGCTGGAGTCACTTTAAGGCGAGCGTGCTGTTCTTGTGAAAGTTCAAGAATGGCCTCGGTTTGATGATTGGATGCACCCCAACCATCGAGCACACCTAGCGCGTATTTGACGAGTGTAAGTCTTTCATTCTGTGACAGTTCCATTGTCTTATCCTTTTCACCACTACCATTTTGAATATAGTTGCTGAGCTGTATTACCTCAAGATGACGGACATTAAAGGGCTTCAAACTCTTTGTCTTAATGGTTTAGCTTTTTTTATTTGTCTTCTAACTAGGTTAGGCACATAATGCGAGCCTATTAGTATAGAGGTTATGTCTTTGAGTCGGTTCAGTGTGTCATTTTTGCTTGCTTTTGTTGTCGCGTTTTTCGCGCCAATGGGGTTTGCTGCATCTGATACTTTTGAAGGTGACCGAGTTGATAATACAAGCATCGCTGTATGGACGCACTCCCAAAGCTCCTATGACGCTTCCCATAAGTCGGTGGGCACACCGCGTGAGTTATCGAACAGACTTTCTTCAAAACTAAATCAGCGCCCAACCCATCCACGCAAACCTAATCGACCAACGTCTAATTCATTTGGTGAGCATGACGCGCAAGGCATTTTGTCTTCGTTGCGATGGTTCAACAGCGGTCAAGAATCACGTGAACAAGAAGCGCCAGATTACACTCAAATCGCTGATTTAGGTGCTTCTTGCTACTTTGAACAGTTTGTTTGCTCAGTAGATTCAAGACTGCTCACTCCTTTCTATTTTCGTCATGCTGCTTCTGAGCACCGTTTGAGTGGTTGGAAAGATGGCAACACCTTATACGTCTATTTGAGCTCGCTCTACGCTTAGTTCCCCTTTGCTATTTCTTAATTACTAGACTTGTGCTCAATTTCGCACAGGCGATCTAGTGCATTTCATTTTTTATATATTCAGCCTTTTGGCTGAGGGAAAACTATGCGTACAAAAAAACAACCCAGAGCAGTGTTGAATCATTATTCCACTTGGAAATACCTTGTCTTGGTCGTCACTTGCGTCATTTTAGCTCTTAGCGCGATGCCCTCATGGTTTGGCGAGAAACCCGCGATTGAGATTAAGTTAAGCCAGCAGAACACGCATTTAGATACGCCGTTTAAAATCAATTCATTGTTGACAGGGCAAGGTGTTGAAACGACGTCGATCACCGTTGAGAATCATGTTGCTCAGCTGGTATTTGATAACGAAGCCGAGCAAACGGATGCTCGCAATGTGCTGGGGAAATGGGTCGGTAAAGAAGACACCATGTCTTACTCTTACACATCAGTTGCACCGCAATGGCTTCAAACTATGGGTTTTACGCCGATTAAATTAGGCCTTGATTTGCGTGGTGGTGTTCAGTTCTTACTCAATGTTGACGTTGACCAAGCCGTCTCAGAGCAGCGAGATGCCGTGATTGATGAAATCAAACAGCAACTTCGAGATGAACGTGTATTTGGTGTGTCAGTAAGACCAGAGTCACACACGGCAATTCGCGTTACTGCCAAAGACAAGCAAGGGGAAATCGCGGTTCGTAAGTTTGTTAATGCGACTTACCCTGAGTGGCAAGCGAAAGGGGAAGGCAATGCGTTGTCGATTGCGATGAAAGCGCAGCCTTACACTGAGTTTGAAACGCTCACAATGCAGCAAAACCTTAAGATCATGCGTCAGCGTATTGAAGAGTTGGGTATCACAGAAGCCATGGTTCAGCGCCAGGGCAGCACAGGTATCCGAATCGAGCTCCCGGGTGTCCAAGACCCTTCATTGGCAAAGAGAGTGATTGGTGCAACCGCTAGCCTCGCATTTCATGAAGTCAGTACGTCATCGAATCCAATATCGACTTTACGTATTAAAGATGAGCAAGGTCAGTTTGTTACGCTGGTGAAAAAGCCAGTGTTGACGGGTGAGCACATCGTGAATGCGCGAGTGGGCTTCGATCAGATGAAGCGTCCGGAAGTTGATATCTCCCTTGATCACGCTGGTGGCAAGAAGATGAGCGACTTCTCGTCTACACATATTGGCAAACCAATGGCAACTGTGTATCGCGAGTATGGTGTGAATGCCCGTGGTGAGACGGAGCGCAGTGAGAAAGTAATCAGTGTGGCAACGATTCAATCTCAGCTTGGCAGTCAATTCCGTATTACCGGTTCAGGTAACCTAGAGGAAGCTCAGCAGCTTGCACTTCTGCTGCGAGCAGGTTCGCTTACAGCACCGGTCACCATTGTAGAAGAACGTACTATTGGTGCATCACTAGGTGCAGAGAATATTCAGAATGGATTTGCGGCGTTGGCATTGGGTATGGGACTGACCTTGACCTTTATGGCGCTCTGGTATCGTCGTTTGGGTTGGGTTGCCAATGTGGCACTGATTCTGAACATGTCTTGTTTGCTTGGTTTGATTGCCTTAGTTCCAGGGGCAGTGCTAACACTTCCGGGTATCGCTGGCCTAGTGCTTACTGTAGGTATGGCGGTGGATACCAACGTACTTATCTTTGAACGTATTCGAGACAAACTGGCAGAAGGGCGCAGTTTTGCTCAAGCGATTGATCAGGGCTTTAACTCTGCTGTGGCGACTATTTTGGATGCCAACATCACGACCATGATTACTGCTGTGATCTTATACGCTATTGGTAACGGTCCTATTCAAGGGTTTGCTTTAACGCTTGGGTTAGGTCTACTCACTAGTATGTTTACGGGAATTTTTGCCTCCCGCGCTATCATCAATCTTGTTTGGGGTCGCGACACTCGTCGTGAGGTAAGGGTTTAAGCATGAAACAGTTCTTTAAATCGCACATTCGTAATGTTCGTTATTTCACTAATATATTGTCGATTGGTTTAGTGGTGTTGTCTGTCGCTGCGGTGGGTATCCGTGGATTGAATCTTGGCCTAGATTTCACTGGAGGCGTGGTATCGGAAGTTCAACTGGGCAGTGCTACGACTCAAAGTGAGCTTCGAGACACCTTGACGCCACTATTGGGCGAGGGGATTTCTGTCACCAAATCGGGCGAAGAAGGCCGTTGGACAATTCGTTACGCTGCTGACCAAGATGCAGCAAAACATCAAGCGTTCAAAGAAGTGCTAGCGAATGCGTATCCGCACTCGAAAGTGGTGAGCGACAGCATAGTCGGTGCTCAGGTTGGCCAAGAGCTATATGACCAAGGTGGCCTGGCTCTGTTGGTTTGTTTGCTGTGTATCCTTGGATATTTGAGCTTCCGATTTGAGTGGCGTTTAGCAAGTGGTGCATTAGCTGCGCTGTTGCACGATGTGATCTTAGTTTTGGGTTTCTTCGCATTAACCCAAATGGAGTTTAACCTAACGGTATTTGCCGCGGTTCTAGCCGTGTTGGGCTATTCGTTGAATGACTCTATTATCATCGCCGACCGAATTCGTGAAATCTTGAAACTGAAGCCGAATGAGCAAACGGCGGACGTGAGTGACCAAGCCGTCATTGCCACATTCGCTCGAACCATGGTGACTTCTGGTACGACGCTAATTACCGTAGGAGCGCTATGGCTGCTGGGTGGTGACGCGCTGCAAGGATTTGCTACGGCGATGTTTATCGGTATTTTTTCTGGTACATGGTCGTCGATTTCGATGGGCACTGTTATCCCAGAATGGCTGCACCTTGAAGCGAAACACTATCAACCGGTTGAAATTGACACTGCACCTTAACCGGTGGCTGATTTAAAGTAAGGGCACCTCGTGGTGCCCTTTTTTGATTTAGCCTGCTCTAACTGTCTGAGAGGTACTTACTCTCATCTACCACATCAATTTGGCTTTGCTCTAAGAACTGATTGGCGTAATCCATATACACTTTGCTGCGAACAAACAAACGAAAGACTTCGATATCCACATGATTATCCAGCGCCATATTGTGCAGAATATCGAGTGATTGACTGATGGTTTTCGCTTTTTTGTACGGTCTATCTGAGGCTGTGAGTGCTTCAAAAATATCGGAAACCGCCAGAATTCGCTCGGGTATAGATAACTCGTCTCCAGTTAACCGCCTTGGATATCCTGTCCCTTTCATTGTTTCGTGGTGAGTGGTGGCGATGCGCTCAACGTTCTGCAGATCTTCGGGAAATGGAATGCTACTCAGCATTTGGATGCCAGTGATCATATGTTCGTTGATTTTAAAGCGCTCTTCGGCCGTTAGTGTGCCTCGTGATATGGTGAGGTTGTGCAGTTCCCCTAGGTTATAGAGATGCTCAGGGACATCCACTTTTATGCCAAGCTCCGGTGGGTAAGTAATCTCGCTGTGATGATGGATAACGTGCTCGATTTTATCGCTGAGGAGCGATTCACTGACAGGGAGTGAGTTACTTTGTTTGGACATGCGTTTCTCTTCCACCGGTGATAAGCCTAATTGATTATCGAAATAGCGCTGCCACGGCTGTTTAGCTATCTCGATGAGTCGCTCTTTGTCTTGGTCATTTAAAAACTCGCCACCGATATTGACGTTAGCAACAAAGTCAAATTGTTCGCGAAGCGTTTGTTGGCGAGCTTGGAGCGCTTCGATGATTTGCTGTTTATTCTCTGGCCCGTCAATTTCAGATTTCAGCGCCTCAATTTCTGCATCACGCCATAACACTTCAAAGCGAGTTCTGACTTCATTGATGCGATTGTAATTGGTTTCAAGCTTTGTACCTTTATCTACGACGTATTCTGGTGTGGTTATTTTGCCGCAATCATGCAGCCAAGCGGCTATCCTAAACTCACGGCGCTCCGCGTCATTTTTAAAATGGAAATTCTCAAACGTGTTATCTTTTTCCTGTTCAGCGGCGTCAACCAACATGAGCGCAAGCTCTGGTACGCGCAGGCAGTGCCCTCCTGTGTATGGGGATTTGCTATCAATGGTTTTCGCAATTAGTTGGATTATCGATTCTATGAACTCCTCCTGAGATTGCTGATATTGGTTTAGGGATTGAGACATTTCAAAGATGGCAGTAGAAAGCTCATCGACTTCACGAATTGAACTGCTGTGCTTTTCGACTTGGTCATATTGACGACGTTTAACTTTGTCTGTTTCTTTAACGAGTCGATAGATAGGGTTAGAAAGCGGGGTACTGAAATACCAAACAATGGGGACCATGATTACCAGTGCTGCTAGTGTCCACAGTACGTTGTAGATTACGTAGTTATAGACATGGCCCAGCACTTTTTCTTCCGGTAACGATATGATTAGATACTCCGCAGGTACGTTGTTTACTTTATCGACGAATACGTAACTTGGTTTATTGTCGATATCAATGGCGGTGATATCACCAAAACTTGCAGGGTCGGCGAGACGTGATAACAACGTCTCATTGTTAATGTGCCCTAAGGT
This sequence comes from Vibrio sp. DNB22_10_4, assembly GCF_052879755.1. Lineage (NCBI taxonomy): Bacteria > Pseudomonadati > Pseudomonadota > Gammaproteobacteria > Vibrionales > Vibrionaceae > Vibrio > Vibrio sp. DNB22_10_4. The sequence continues at coordinate 830,425 of NZ_JBNNXW010000001.1, forward strand.
TTGTTTCGGGGAAGCCAGCCAGCGAGTTTTCATTTGTTCTAGTACACCAATTTCTTTTAAATATTGAAGAGACTGGTTGACAAGGGTGACATACGGCTGAAGTTCTTCCCTTGCGACGAAGGTAAAGCCTTTCGGTAAAATACTGTCATCGGCAATAGTTCGAAGGGTTAGCTCTCCATCATCATGCCGCGCTAGTTTGTTGACGAGAATCGCTCGATTGTCCAGTACCGCACTTATTCTTTGATCCTTTGCATCTTTTATCGCGTCACTGTACGTATCGTATCGATAGACGGTTATGTCAGGGTATGTATCGATAAGCCTTTGCGTCACTGACCAGCCATCAATCATGCCGATGGTTTTGCCGGACAGATCTGATAGTGAGTTTATCGCGGAGACGTTTTGGTGCGAGAGCACTGCATAGTCGAGTTCGTAGAGTATATCGCCTTCGAGGTGTGACTCGGTAATGGTGTTAGTCGTGGCGATAGACTGAAGAATATCAATATTTTGCTTTTGGAAACCTTCAACGAGTTCGCTCCAATGCAAACCATTGACATATTGGAACTGTAAACCCGTAGTATCGGAAATCAGTCTAAATAGATCGGGTGCCAATCCGTAAGGCTCACCACTCACAGCAAAATCGATAGGTTCCCAATTGAGTTGGTTAGAGACAGTGAGTACAGGGGCGTTTATCACGGTAGTGATTTGATCATCGCTTAGGGGCATGGTACTGACATAAGGGAGATCAATACTTTTTGAATCAAAATGATTACCTCCGATTATTCGACCATCGAAACTGCTCACATAAACTTCTGCTCCTTTAAGAAGCTCGACATCTTCTAGGGATTGCTCAAAGTGACCATCAAGTCCCGCTAGAGAGATATCGACTCCAACGACAGCATTACGATCTGGTAGGCGTTTGGAGAAGGTCTGCCCAGTGATTCTGATGTTGTGAAATAAATACGGCTGAGATTTGCTTACTGAACCGGGTTTTGCGCGCGTATACCAGCCACGTTCTGTTGGGTAGTAATTGCTAAGATTGGTAACCTCTCTGCTAGGTTCCAAATTGTCGAAGAAGTAGCGAGTGGTTTTAATTCGGCTATTGCTATTAGTTTGGTGTTCAACCACCATCCACGTTTCGCCTTCCATTAGGTCAAGCTGCCTGCGGATATATTCAGGTTCAACATTAAACAATTGAACAAAGTGGTCATCATCAAAACCGATATAAATACTGTGCAAAAAGTTATTGCCTACGAAAGCGGCGCCAAACAGTTCGATAAGCTCTGCTGTGGTTTTTTTTCCGGGTGTTGTATTTAGTAAGTAGGTCAACTGGTTTGTGGTTTGTTCTCCTACTTTATCGAACTGCTCTAGTCGATCAGATACGATGGAGGAGACAAGTTCGAGCGTGTCTAGCGCGGTATCAACTTCTCGTTGTTTGGTTAGCGAATAAATTACGGATGCAGACAATATCGCTGTGGCGGAGATCGCGACGATAAAGAGCAGCGCTACTGCGCGGCGAATGGAGAATTTTTTTAACCCACTGGACTTTTTGGACATGGACAAGCGAAACCTAATTAAGGTCGAGGTTATTCCTGCATTGTTAGAAGGGAACCTGACTCTATTTATCTAATTTTATTGATTTATTTAAATATAGTAGACATTTTGGTTTGCGAATAAAAAAAGCCTCGCGAATGCGAGGCTTAGTGATTGATTAGACGTGTTTATATCTCTTTGTCTTTACCAAGAGATAGCAACCAAAGTGATACGGCTGCAACCCCAACAAATCCAGACAAGATGATGACCGGCATTGCGGCGTAGCCAAGCACGTGCCAAATAACCGATTCAAATGTGCTCATTCAGTGCTCCTTTATTGCCAGCCTTCAACGCCTTCCATGTCAGGTAGACGGTGTGCGATACCTTTGTGGCAATCTACACAAGTCTTTTCACCTGACGCAAGCGCTGTCGAGTGTTGTTGAACGCTTCGTGGACCCTGTTCAGAAAAGTCCATAAAATCGAACTCATGACAGTTTCGACATTCCAGTGAGTCGTTACCTTTTAGTCGTGCCCATTCGCGCTCTGCTAGGTGCCCACGACGAGCTTGGAATTTCTCTTCTGTACCGATAGTGTCGAGTACATAGTGAGCGAACAGTTCTTTCGATGCTTGAACTTTACGAATGATCTTATCTGTCCAGTTATGTGGAACGTGACAATCAGAACAGATAGCACGAACACCTGAGCGGTTTGACCAGTGAATAGTTTCCTGGATTTCCGCTACGATAGGAGCATGACATCCCGAGCAAAACTCCTCGGTGTTGGTCATTTCCATACCCGTGTTAAACGCACCCCAAAACAAAAGCCCGCCAGAGAAGCCGAGAAACAGAACAACGCCTGCCGCGACTTTACTTGGTGACTTAAGACGTTTCCAAAACGCTTTTAAAAATTTCATATATAGCCTCTCTCTACTTCAATTGGCTATTCAGTACGCAATGAATCAACGCGCTCGAAATCGTTGCCAACCAAAGGTTGAGCGTCAACTTGAGGTACGTGGCACTGAAGACAGAAGTAGCGACGAGGAGACATATCAGCCAACACAGCATCTTCACGGTTCATGTAGTGAGTCACACTGATTTTGGTTGCACCTGCTTCTTTCGCATTCTTCCAGCTATGGCATGCCAAGCACTTGTTCGCGTTAAGCGATACTTCATAGTTACGAATTTGGTGAGGGATCAGTGGAGGCTGATACACATATGAACTCTCTACCAGTTGGTCTTTAGGTGTGTGTTTGAAGTCATCCGCAGGACGAGTGTCTTCAAGGTTTGTACTACCACGGAGTGAATCTAGACCACCAGTTCCACCCGGGTTATTCAATTCTGCTTGTGCTACGCCGGCGATAAGTGCACCAACAGAGAGAATAGCAACAATCAATTTTTTCATTTTTGTTTCTCCGCCTTTAGGCTAATTCTTCGATGGCTACTCCTACTGGAGCAGCCGTATTGCTCATTCGTTCTCTGTTAAGCCAATTTGGTGATCTTAACAGGGCACTTCTTGAAGTCTGTCTGTTTGGACAGAGGATCAGTCGCATCGAGAATCAACTTGTTGATTAGGATACGAGCATCGAAGAATGGTACGAATACCAAACCTTGAGGTGGACGGTTACGACCGCGTGTTTCTACACGTACGCGAACTTCACCGCGTTTGTTTGCCATGAGAATTTCTTCACCGCGACGTACACCGCGAGCCTTAGCATCTTCTGGGTGCATGTAACATACCGCATCAGGGACAGCTTTATACAGCTCAGGAACACGACGAGTCATAGTACCTGTGTGCCAGTGCTCTAGAACACGGCCGGTACATAGCCACAAGTCAAACTCTTCGTCTGGCACTTCTGGTGGCGCTTCGTATGGTGCTGAAATAATCAAAGCTTTGCCGTCTGGCTTACCGTAGAAGTCCCAACCTGAACCTGCTTTCGCATATGGATCTGAGCCTTCTTTGTAGCGCCAAAGTGTTTCTTTACCATCAACAACCGGCCAACGTAGACCACGTACTTGATGGTAAACATCGTATGGTGCTAAGTCATGACCGTGACCGCGACCAAACGCTGCATACTCTTCGAAAAGACCTTTTTGAACGTAGTAACCGAAGTGGTGTGCGTCATCGTTCAACTCACGAGCTTCTTCGATAGGGTACTTGTCGACTTGACCGTTCTTAAACAGCATGTCGTACATTGTTTTGCCACGGTATTCTGGTGCTTTCGCTAGAAGCTCTTCTGGCCAAACGTCTTCCATCTTGAAGCGCTTAGAGAACTCCATAACTTGCCATAAGTCAGATTTTGCTTCGCCCACGGTTTCAACTTGTTGATACCAAGCTTGAGTACGACGTTCTGCGTTACCGTAAGCCCCTTCTTTTTCAATCCACATAGCGGTTGGAAGAACAAGGTCAGCAGCTTGCGCTGTCGCTGTAGGGTATGGGTCAGAAACAACAATGAAGTTTTCCGGGTTGCGGTAGCCGGGCAGACGCTCTTCGTTAATGTTAGGACCGGCTTGCATGTTGTTATTACATTGAACCCAGTAGCAGTTTAGAACGCCGTCTTTCAACATACGGTCTTGCAGTACAGCGTGGAAACCAGGTTTTGGTGGGATCGTGCCTTCTGGCAGTTTCCATTCTTTCTCAGCAATCGCACGGTGTTTAGGGTTTGCAACTACCATATCAGCCGGTAGACGGTGAGCAAAAGTACCAACTTCACGAGCAGTACCACATGCTGATGGCTGGCCAGTCAATGAGAATGGGCTGTTACCCGGAGTAGCGATCTTACCTGTTAGTAGGTGGATGTTATAAACCAAACCGTTCATCCATACACCACGAGTATGTTGGTTCATACCCATAGTCCAAAGTGACATCACTTTAGTGTTTGGATCGGCGTATTGTTTCGCAAGCTCAATCAATTTCTCTGGCTCAACACCTGAGATCTCTGATGCTTTTTCTACTGTGTATGGAGCAACAGATTTTTTGTACTCTTCGAATGAGATATCACTCATGTTGCCAGAGTTAGGGTTTGCTGCTGCTTTTTGCAGTGGATCGTCATCGCGTAGACCGTAACCGATATCGGTATCAGCTTGTTTGAAGTTCGTGTGTTTGTTTACGAAGTCCCAGTTAACCGCATCGTTTTGAATGATGTAGTTAGCGATGAAGTTTGCGATCGCAAGGTCAGACTGTGGATTAAAGATGTAACCGTGATCTGCAAGCTCGAATGAACGGTGGTAGTACGTAGACAGTACGTTAACGCGAACATGAGGGTGACTTAGGCGACGGTCAGTAATACGCGTCCAAAGTACCGGGTGCATCTCTGCCATGTTTGAACCCCAAAGCACGAATGCATCAGCGTTCTCGAAATCATCGTAACAACCCATAGGCTCATCAATACCAAAGGCACGCATGAAACCCACTACCGCAGATGCCATACAGTGACGAGCGTTCGGGTCGATGTTGTTTGAACGGAAACCTGCTTTCATCATTTTAGCTGCAGCGTAACCTTCCATAACGGTCCACTGACCAGAACCAAACATACCGATGCTTGTTGGGCCTTTGGCTTTGAGAGACGCTTTCCATTTCTCAGCCATGATGTCGAACGCTTCGTCCCAAGAGATAGGTGCAAACTCACCGTCTTTGTCGAACTTGCCATCTTTCATACGAAGAAGAGGTTGAGTAAGGCGGTCATTACCGTACATTACTTTAGACAGGAAGTAACCTTTGATACAGTTCAAACCCTTGTTAACTGGCGCTTCAGGGTCACCTTGGGTCGCAACAACTTTACCGTTTTGCGTCCCTACTAGTACAGAACAGCCTGTACCACAGAAACGACAAGGTGCTTTATCCCAGGTAATTTTTGTTTGGTCGGAGCTAGCAATCAGGTTGGTTGCTGATGCAGGAAGGGTAATACCCGCTACAGCCGCCGCTGATGCCGCTGCGTTCGCTTTCACGAACGCACGTCTTGTCATTTTCATACTTCACCCTCTAATTGGGAATGGTTACTTCCAGTGTTATTTTTATCGTCGTCTAGCCCGGACTCAATTTGGTGAAACACCAAGGCGCAGGTTAGGACGTTAGGTAAGTTGTTGATAGCGTCAATAGTGTCAGTGACGAAACCTTGGTTTTCGGTCTCTAGGACGACAACGATCTTGCCTTCCTCACTGTCTCCATAGATCTCTGCGTTATCGAATTTCTCGATTTCGCTCTTAACTTGTGCGAGGTGTTCTGCCTTGCAGTTAACTACCAAACTTGAGATATGTACTTCGTTTAGTGACATTAAACGGTGTTCTCTTTGTTATTTTTAATTCTGTTTCTAGACATTGCTCACTGAGATAGAAGAAGTAGGGCACGGAGACACACAGGCTCCACATCCATTACAATCTGCTAACTCCAATTGAGGTAACGCGACACCACCTGCACGTAACTTAAACGTAATCGCCATTGTTTCGCAGCTATCACCACAGCTTCTGCACTCAACATTATTATGCGCTAAGCAAGTGTCATTAATGACGGCTTTGGCGTTCCATGGTTGTGTCTTGATACCATTAAATATAGGCTCTGGGCAGATTTCTGCACACTTGTAGCAAAAGGTACATTCATCAACTGCGAAGTCGATAGCAGGGTAGCCGCCGTCGCCTTTATGGATAATTCCTGTTTCACAAACTTCTTCGCATTTTCCACAGCGGGTACATAAGTCTGTAAACTGTTCAAGATTGTTGACCCAAGGGAGTCTGATTTGGGTAGGATCGATGGCTTTGCGTCTAAACAAACGTCGTTTTGCAATATCTACCATTCATGGCACCAATGAAATGTGTAATAACAAAAGTGTAGCCCACCTTACCTGTTAACAATCTTTAATTAATAGTCATATGAATTGTAGTTTTCGACACATTTGTATAAATACCTCCTAGGAGGTAATTGAGTGCTAAGCTTGTTTTGGATCAATAAATTACTGACAATAGATGGATAGTGTTGGCTCTAGTTTTAGCACGTTCGAGATGATGGCTTTGCGGGCATTCGATAATTTGATGAGATGAATGGATTATGAAAAAACCGACAAAATCCGTCACAGGAACCATAGCGAAGGCGATGATTTTGATTTTATTGCTCTCGTTAATCACAACCAATTTCGCGATTTTGACCTTGGCGTCGAGCTTGAATGATGCTGAAGCGGTCAATGTGTCGGGGTCTATGCGAATGCAAAGCTATAGATTGGCGAACGATATTCAAATGGACTCACCTGAGTATCATACCCATGTTGAGCAGTTTGAGCGCTCCCTCTACTCACCCTCTATGAAAGCGCTGCAATCTTGGGATGTACCAGAAGCAATCACTCAAGACTACTATCAAGTCATCATACGTTGGCATGAACTCAAGAAAATATTGGTGAGCGAAGACCGCCAGCAGTATTTGCACCTCGTCGCAGACTTTGTGGATGGCATTGACCACTTTGTGTTACAGCTTCAAGAGCACTCTGAAAACAAGCTGATTCGTTTAGCATGGGCGGGTGGTATAGGTTTAGGCGGAATCCTTATCGTTGCTATCTATGTGGTCTTGTTCGTGCGCAAGCAGATTGTAAGGCCGTTAGGTCAGTTAATTTCAGCCAGTGAGCAGATTCAAAATCGCTACTTTGATGTTAAGGTCGATCTGCGTTCTGATAATGAGCTTGGCATTTTAGGCCGCGCTTTTAAAAACATGGCCAATGACCTGGGGAAGCTTTACCGGGGGCTAGAGGATGCCGTGAATGAGAAAACGCATAAGTTGCAGCATGCTCATCAGTCATTGGAAGTGCTTTATCAATCGTCGCAGGAACTAACTGCCACGCGTATATCTCATGAAAACTTCAGAGCCATCCTTAGTTACATCTACAGTATTGAAGGTATTACGGCGGTTGAGCTTCAAGTTTCTGAAGTAGAAGGCACACCATGGGTAGTAAGTGAAGGTCAATTCAATGGTAATTCTGAACGAATTAAAGCACTGAAACTCGATGGTGAAACCTTAGGGCAACTGCGATATCAAATCGGCTTGCCGTGTCCTGATGAACAGCTGGTGGACAACTTTGCGCAAATTTTAGCGCGTGCGGTTTACTATAATAAATCACAGAGACAGACCGAACAGCTTATATTGATGGAAGAACGAGCTACAATAGCGCGTGAGCTTCACGATTCTTTGGCTCAGTCGCTGTCTTACCTAAAGATACAGGTTACACTGCTGAATCGCTCTATTAGCAAGGAGTTTGGCAGTCTTGAGGGCAGCCGATCTGCTGTCGTGCTCAATGATATACGAGAAGGGCTGGATAATGCTTATATTCAGCTTAGAGAGCTACTAACTACGTTTAGATTGTCGATTAAAGAAGGCACATTTGGTGAAGCGTTAACTGAGATGCTGAATCAACTAGATAGCCAAACCCCCGCCGATATAGCGTTAGATAATCAAATGTCATCTTTGGAGCTAGGTGCCAATGAGCAAGTGCACATACTGCAGTTGATTCGAGAAGCAGTGCTTAACGCGATTAAACATGCAAAAGCTTCAAAAATTCAGGTCTCTTGCCTAGAAGAAGAAAATGCAGTGGTCACGGTTAAGATAACCGATGACGGCGTAGGATTCGATCAAGCGATGGAGAAGTTGGATCACTACGGAATGAGTATCATGCAAGAGCGTGCGGCGCGCTTAAACGCAGATTTTTCGATACATTCTGCGAAAGAGCAGGGGTGTGAAGTGCGATTCACGTTTCAACGAACAGATGCAGCATAGAATGATTTCTGTACTGCAAAAACATAACAAAGCGAAGGAGCCACTCAGTGAGCGAATGTAAAGTCATGTTAGTCGATGACCATCCATTAATGAGGCGCGGCATTGGTCAGTTGCTCAGCTTTGAGGATGACTTTGAAGTCGTCGCAGAAGCCAGCAATGGCTCAGATGCTGTAGCCTTGGCTAAAGAGATAGAACCGGATTTGGTGCTTCTCGACCTCAATATGAAAGGCATGTCGGGTTTAGATACGCTAAAAGCGCTTCGTGAAGATGACTTCCAGGGCTTTATTGTCATCCTGACGGTCTCTGACATTCCTGCCGATATCGATTCGTTGGTGAAAGCCGGTGCCGACGGGTACTTACTAAAAGACACTGAGCCAGATGAGATAGTCGAACTCCTTCGCGGTCTAAGTGATGGCAGCAAAGCGTTTAGTGGTGCGATCAAAACGTATTTGAGTGAGCGCGCGAATATCAGTGATGTGTTTACCACGCTAACAGAAAGAGAGATGCAAATTCTTAAAGAGGTAGCGAAAGGGTTTAGGAATAAACAAATCGCCGACCGTTTGTTCATCTCTGAATCGACAGTCAAAGTGCACATGAAAAGCCTGTTGAGAAAGCTGCAAGTGCCATCAAGAACGGCTGCGACGATTTTATATTTAGAACGTTATGGTGAAGCTAAATAGCGCTGATTGAACTGCTGCGTTCAAATAAGTAATAAATCAAAATCCCGACCTAGAGTCGGGATTTTTTGTACGTATCGATATCTATCTTGCTATAACGTTACCCATCACTGGGAGTAACAGAGAAAAAAAGCCCCCACCATTAGGTGAGGGCTTGATAGATTTTAGAGCTTGGTTACAGCTTCTTAGAAAGCACACCAGTCAATGCGATGATACCAAGACCAATCAGCATGATAGGACCCTTACCGCTGTCGAAGCCGCTAGAGATACCAGCGAATGCTACGATAGCTACTGCTACAGGGATAACAAATTTAACTAGGTTGTACCACAGACCGAATAGTGGGAATTTAACCTCACCATCGTTAGTGATTTCTTTCTCTAGCTCTTCGCGGCTTAGTCTCCAACCAGCGAAGATACATACCAACATACCGCCAACTGCTAGGAAGATCTTATCAGTCATTAGGTCGAAGATATCGAATGCACCTGTATCAAACAGAGTAGGACCTACACCGCCTAGCGATAGAGAAGCGAAGATACATAGCACTGCCATTACTGCTGCTGCAGAAAGCACGGCTGTAGAACGTTTCAGGCCTTTCTCGTCGATTAGGTAAGACACAACAACCTCTAGTAGAGAAACTGAAGATGTCAGTGCTGCAACCGTTAGACCAACGAAGAACAGTAGTGCGAAGATAAGACCAACGCCGCCCATTTCAGCAAATAGCTGAGGAACAACGACGAATACTAGACCAGGACCTGCTGCTGGCTCCATACCCAGAGCAAACATTGCCGGGAACATTGCGATACCCGCTAGGATAGCAACACCCGTGTCCATTGCCGTAACCATACCTGTCGTTTGAACTAGGTTCTCTTTCTTCTTCAGGTAGCTACCGTATGTGATCATACAACCCATACCTAGGCTTAGAGAGAAGAATGCTTGACCAAGTGCTGCGAGCACAACGCCGCTATCTACTTTCGAGAAGTCTGGGCTGAATAGGAACTCAACACCTGCCATCGCGCCAGGTAGTGAAAGGCCTTTCACCGATACGATGATTAGGATAAGGAATAGGATCGGCATCAGGATCTTACCTGCTTTTTCGATACCACCTGAAATACCACGGCTAACGATGATGATGTTCATTAGCAAGTAGACACCCATCCAAAGAAGAGGCTGTACAGGGTCTGTGATGAAACCACCAAAGCTATCACCGATGGCTTCAGGTGTGCTCAACAGGCCTGTTGCGACTTTCTGAACATAAGCCAGCGCCCAGCCACCTACTACCGGGTAGAAACCCATGATAAGTAGACCACTTAGTACGCCAATTACCCCAACAAATGTCCAGCGACCGTCTGTCGATTTAAAAGCACCAACTGCACTGCGACCAGTCTTACGACCAACAGCAAATTCAGTCAGCATTACGCTAAAACCAATGAAAATAACAAATGCAAGATAGATAACGATGAATGCACCACCGCCATTTTCGCCTGCTGTGTATGGGAATTTCCAAATATTACCAAGACCTACAGCAGAACCTGCTGCGGCCATTACGAAGCCAAGCTTCGAACCCCAATTGTCGCGGGGTGCTGCGTTTGTGTTGCTCGTTGCCACGATAACTCCAATTAATCTGTTGTGTTTGTCCGTAACTTTGGCGCCGAAACGTTGTGTGTATTTTTTTATATACACCTTCTAAAAGTTGTAGAGGCGCGCTAACAGTGACAAGTAAACCAGTTTATGGTTGCAGTTGGAACCCTTAAAAGTGTTTTTTTCTGACTTTTGTAGGAAAAATGTTGTCAACTGCTGATTATTTAAACGTTGGTTGTATGTTTTTCTATAAAATCCTAGACAGGCAGTGCCAATTTCTGATTTTTGCTAGTCACTTCATTGCATATTATAGACAAAGATTCTGGAGATATTTGGATTTTTAGCATGACTACATTCGAAGCCATAGAGTTGCGAGGTGAATATAATTTGCCAGTGCTTGACTAACATTTCATCGATTACACGCAAAAAATGTATGTTTACTCGTGGGTTCTGAGAAGAATTGGTAGGTAATTTGTATGTTTTTGAAAGTCAATTTTTGTGGTGAATTTAATTGTTATTTGAATTGTAAATTATTCATTCCATGGAATTGATGCAAAGTTTCAATTTATAGTAACAAGGTAGTTAATAACTCTGGTTATTTCCAGAAAATGCCGATAATTAATCTATTGGATGAAATGGAGAAGATGAAAAGGAAGTCGTTTAAATGCAAGTAGGGTGATGGAGCGGAGAAAAGGGAACGCCTCTATTCAGATGCCTAAATAGAGGCGCCCCATCGATTAAACTTTAAAGCGGCTTAGAATAGCTTCTTGCTGGTGGACATTCTCAAATTGATCTGTCATCGCAGCATTCGCGCCATCAGCGGCCTCGGAAACCTGTTCGCTAAGGTCTTTAATCTTAACTGTATTCGCGTTGATCTCTTCCGCTACTAGGCTTTGCTCTTCAGCAGCCGCAGCAATCTGCATGTTCATGTCAGAGATTTGCGCAATAGATTGGCGGATACGTTCTAACGCATCGTTTGCTGACTGCGCACGATCTACAGCGAGCGTTGCACTGTCTTTACTTTGTGCCATTGCTGCCGATACCGAGTGTGCGCCAGATTGAAGTTGCTCGATCATGTTGCGAATCTCTGTCGTCGACTCTTGAGTGCGCTGCGCTAGCGTTCTAACTTCATCCGCTACTACGGCAAAACCGCGTCCAGATTCACCGGCGCGTGCAGCTTCAATTGCCGCGTTTAGCGCTAGCAGGTTAGTTTGATCGGCGATGTCGTTGATGACTTTAAGAATGGTTTCGATGTTGTCAGTGGCTGTTTCCAAACCCTGAACTTCAATGACAGCTTCTTGAATACTGTTTGACAGATTAGTGATGGCACTTGTGGTATCTAAAACGACTTCTGAACCTTCTTGAGTTGCACTATCCGCTGCTTGCGCCGCGCTTGCTGCTCCTTGTGCATTGTTCGCAACTTCTGAAGATGTGCTTGCCATCTCGTTCATTGCGGTCGCGAGTTGCTCTAACTCTTGAAGCTGAGTGTTCATCGCTATTGCAGAGTGTTTCGCGCCTTCAGTTGTTTGCTGCGTTAATGCCAAGATCTTAGTAGAGATTTGCTTCGACTGAATTATCTGCTGCTGAAGATTGCCAGTGAAGGTATTAAACCCTTTAGCAAGCTCGGCAAACTCCTCATCGGTATTGGTATCAAGACGATGAGTTAGGTCACCGTTGCCGTTGGCCACATCTTGAATTGCCGAATTTAGGTCATTGAGTGGGCGCATTAGAAAGCGAATAAGTACCGTTAAAGCGATGACACTGACGATCAGACCAATAACAGTAAATAGAATGGATTGATTACGCATGCTACTAATCGCGGAAAATGCGATGCTTTTATCAATGATTGCACCGACGTACCATTTTTCCTCAGGCACTTGCATTAAGTTGACTTGGTAATCTTGGCCGTTGATCGAAAGCTGTTGAGCGCCAGATTGAAGCTGAATACCGGGAACAAACTTAGTCACGGGTTGGCCGTTGAATGTGCTATCTGGGTGAGCAATGGTCATACCTTTGTCAGTCACGACAAACAAATAGCCTGCTCCAAATAGATCGGTTTGATTCACGAGATCAGCCAAGGTTGTTAAAGTCACATCGAAAACAACACTGCCAATAAAGCGACCAGAGTCGTCGTTAAGTGCTGAGCCGAGCGAAATGATGACATTTTTGGTTGATGAATCTACATATGGATCAGTGATGATAGTGCTATTGGACTGTTTTGCTTCTTGATACCAAGGACGTGTACGTGCGTCATAGCTGCTATCAGGCACCCAACCATCGTTGCTGACCAATGAACCATCGTTTTCATAGCCAATACCGACAGCTTGAAAACTGCTTCGTAGAGTTGGGGTTGTGACTACCTCGGTTACAAACTGGCGGTTCTTAGGATCAATTTCCAGAGATTCAGTTACTGAACTCGCAATATCACGCTTGGCGTTTAAGTCATAGGTGATGGTGTTTTTAATGCCCGTTGTCAGCTCATGTATGCTGCTATCAATGTGATTTTGAAGCTCGCTACGCACGGTAACCAACTGAGTGATGCCCAAAGTTGAGACGGTAACAAGCAGTAATGCCGCCGAGGCGGACACGATTTTGTGGCTGAATTTCATACTACGTCCTAGATTCGCTAAAACTATTGATCTATTTGTTGACTGATGTTGATTGTATATAAGATGTTATGAAATGTGTTTATTATTGAGAACACTGTTTTGTATAACTAAATATGGTATCGGTACTATGAGAGGATTCTTTAGCATTTTGAGCAACTAATTTTACTGGTCAGATTACTCTTGAGTCTTTGTTCAATAAGGGCTGTGCTTAGTATCTGAAGTTTAGTGATAAATGTAGGAAAGCCCTTACCAACTTTATTGATTATGATTGACTTAGTTGGTTATAGTCAGACCTTAGGAAGACGACAAGGAATCAAAATGAAAACAATCGGCCTGCTTGGTGGAATGAGCTGGGAATCGACAGCAAACTATTACAAAGCAATCAATGAAGGTGTAAAGACTGCGAAAGGCGGGTTCCACTCCGCAAAGATTGCGCTTTTCAGTGTTGATTTTGCAGAGATAGAAGCTATGCAGCGAAATGGCGATTGGCACGCTGCGACGGAGTATTTGAGTCAGGCTGCCCTTTCTGTTCAGGCGGCAGGTGCTGATGCACTGCTGATTTGTACCAATACGATGCACAAAGTGGCGCCAGAAATAGAGCAGAGATTGTCAATTCCGCTTATTCATATTGCCGACGCTACTGCAAAAAAACTAGTCAAAGATGGCGTAACCAAAGTCGGCTTACTTGGCACCGCCTTCACCATGGAACAGGACTTTTATAAAGGTCGTTTAGAGCAGCAATTTGGTATTGATGTCTTGGTTCCAAATAATGAGCAACGTAAGTGTGTCCACGATGTGATTTATCAAGAGCTCGTCAAAGGGGAGGTGCGTGAAGCCTCCAAGCAAAAGTATCTACAAATTGTTAGCGATCTGGCGGCGAACGGTGCCCAAGCGATTATTCTTGGCTGCACGGAAATTGCTATGTTAATTCAACAGACGGAGACTGTTGTCCCTCTGTACGACACAACTCAAATTCATAGCGATGCTGCTGTTAGCTTTGCTATTGATGATGAGCAATAATTTATAAATTCTATTCATCTCTCAGTCTTTATATAAGTAACGCCTTAGTGATCGACCATAGTGCGATCTAAGTCGAGAAACTCAAAAATACGGAAGGCATGTCACAAAATAAGCGGCTATAAATAAGACTCTTATTAAGTAGTTGCGAGTATGTGACATGTTGATTATGTCCCGGTTTAAGGTAGTTTGGCCGTTAGCCTTTATACTGGTACTGATCTGTCATGCTTCTTTTGCTTTTGATAATGAGCCTCCCCAAAGTCTTAACGTCTATGATGTCGCTTCTGAAGTGAGTGAGCCGTTCTCATCCAATCGTTTAATTGTCACCAACTCCAAAGCATGGAAACCATACTCATTTATTGATGAATCGGGAAAACCTGCCGGCATTTTGGTTGATTTTTGGGAAGCTTATGGTGAAGCCAATGGTGTTGAAATCGAGTTTCAATTAGTGGATTGGCAAGAATCTCTTGAGCGGGTAAAACACAACCAAGCGGACATTCATGCAGGGCTGCTTTGGTCTGAGTCGAGAGCGAAGTATCTGGCGTATGGACGAACTTTGTTTGCAATAGACACTCAGCTTTACTTCCACCAATCCTTGCAAACATTTGATGCGAATGCGTTTTTGCAAGGCAACCATAGACACAGTGTTGGAGTGGTTTCTGGCGGCTATGAAGCCGACTATATACAAACTCACTTCCCAAAGGTTTCGCTGACGTTTTTTGCTAATAATGCACTCATGATTGAAGCTGCACTTGGCAATAGAATCCGAGCATTCGTCGCTGATCAGCAAGTCGCCAATTATTATCTCACCACCTCCCGCGCTAGTGGGCAGTTTATAGGCGTTAAACACCTCTATTCAGGAGAGCTTTATTACGCTACGTCAATTTCGCGTGCTCAAGCTCTGGGCAGTGTGATTGCCGATTTCAACAATGTTACCGCACAGGAACGCACCCAAATATTAAGTCGTTGGATGCACATTACGACGGTCTATCCTGACTATTTACCTAAGTTGTTTATCGGTGTTGTTGGTGCGTTAGTCATCCTCTACTTAGTCGTATTCAACCTCGCAGTAAAGCGGCGCACAGCTGAACTGGCGAGAACCAATCAAAAGCTTAAACACCTATCAGAAACAGATGCGCTAACTGGACTCTGGAATCGCCGGTACTTCCTAGAGAAGCTCAAGCTCTACGGACAGGCAAACTGGAATTTGACCGTCATGATTGTCGATATCGACAACTTCAAGTCCATCAATGATACCTACGGGCACATCAAGGGGGATCTGGTGATTAAAAGTGTGGCGGAAAAACTCAATGGCTTGACGACCTCAACTCAAACCGTAGCCAGAATTGGTGGGGAGGAGTTTGCAGTTGCTTTTGTTAAAATGGCGAAAGGTGCTTCCGAGCAGCTTGCAGAAAACATTTGCCGCGCGGCGAGGGAGGTCGCTCTTGAGGAAATTGACTATCACATGGTGACGGTAAGTGTGGGTTGTGTCATCTATCAAAATGCGAGTGACTTTGAGACTCTGTATGAAGCCGATAAACTCATGTATGCTGCTAAAAAACAAGGCAAGAACCAAGCCGTCATCGAATATCTGCCATCAAGTAATCAGATCATCCAGTCGGCGAAATAATCACCTTAGGCCACTCTAGAGAGAGACCGTAGCTCACTATGTTGGGGGAGGGTGTACAACACAGCATGCAGGCCGATGAACAATAAAACCAATCTCAATCTTCTCTACACATTGCAAGTACTACTCTCAGAGCGTCATGTCAGCCGAGCTGCATTACGATTGAACCTAACACAGTCGGCAGTCAGCCGTCAGTTGAGCCAACTTCGTGAGATCTACCAAGATCCACTACTTGTGCGTGATGGTAGCCACTACGTTCTCACTCCACGCGCCATAAAGCTCAGCAATGAGATTGAACCTCTTCTCGATAATATACAGCGGGTGCTCGGAAATGACGAGTTTGATCCCAAGCACTACCAACAAACACTGACGTTTTCATCCTCCGATTATGTAGCTCAGTACATCTTCCCAGAATTGGTTGGGCGCATTGGAGAAAGCGCGCCATTAATGGACTTTTCTTATCGTCTTTGGGAGCCTAATTTACTGCAACGCCTCGGAGATACAGACGTTCAGCTAGCTTCAACTATGCTGCCGGAAGCGCCAAGCGGTTTGAGCTCCCGAAAAATTGGTGAAGACATACCTGTGATTGTGACTCGCCAGCATCATCCACTGAAAAGTCGTAAGGCACTGAGCTTTTCCGATTTGGAAGCCTATCCTCACATTCGTATTTCAGCGGGGGGTGATAAAGACAGCTTTCTTGATTCAGCGATGAACGAGGAAGGCCTGGAACGCAGAATTCTTGTCTCGACTCCATTTTTCAGCTCAGCCTTTGCCATGCTTTCACAAAGTGACGGACTGCTTACGTTGCCAGAACACATTGCCGTTAACCTAGCTAAGCAACTTGGGTTACGAATCTTCGAAATGCCATTCACTCCGCTTAAGCACCTCTACTGGCTAATTTGGCACCCAAAGTATGACCAAGATCCGGCGCACACTTGGCTACGTGAACAAGTGCTAGCGCATATGCGTACCTCGATGTATTCGGTTCGAGAGTGAGGATTATGATCTTAAATCATGATGATAATGACAAATCGTGATTTCAAATCATTAACGGTGAGTGGTAGATTGATGCTCAACGGAGGATACAATCTATGAGCTTCACTATTTGGTTATCACTTTTGGCTATTTGTCTGTTAGGAGCCATGTCACCAGGCCCGAGCTTGGCTATTGTCGCTAAACACAGCCTAGCCGGAGGCAGACAACATGGTCTTGCCACTGCATGGGCACATGCGTTTGGAATCGGCGTTTACGCGCTCGTTACCGTTCTTGGTCTCTCGGTATTATTGCATCAGTTCCCTTTGGTGTTTAAAGGGATTTCTCTATTAGGTGCATTGTATCTCGCATGGTTAGGCTATAACGCACTGCGCTCTAAAGGTGGGATTGTCGAGCGGTTGGAGTCGGGCAAGCAAGTCTCTGTAATGACTGCGGCAAAAGAAGGGTTACTCATTTCCCTTTTGAGCCCGAAAATCGCCCTGTTCTTTACTGCACTTTTCAGCCAATTTGTTGCCATAGGTAGTGAGTTATCTGACAAAGCGATCATCGTTTTCACCCCTTTGGTCGTTGATGGTTTGTGGTACACCTTGATCACTTTCATGCTGTCATCACCTCGTTTACTGAACAAGCTTAAATCTAAGGCGAAGTTGATTGACCAACTATCAGGATTGGTGCTTATTCTACTAGCAGTTCGCGTTGTGACGACCTTGTAATCATTCAATTAAAACTTGAGAATCACCGTTTACCTTCATAGACTTAGAATGCCTGACTACTCTTTGGAGAACGATGTGAAACAAGTCATTGTCCTTTTTTCAATTGCAGCTTTATTGCAAGGCTGCAATGAATACACCAGCGAACCGCGTCCAGAGGTCTTTACGCTCGACAATATCGATAGACTGGTGGTTGAAGATATTCTGATCCCAGAAACGTTGGATCCTAGAGACAAACAATATCGATATAAATCTGGTGCGGCAGATTTGAACAATGATGGTCGCAATGAGCTGTTTGTACTGATGCAAGACCCTTATTTTTGTGGTTCTGGTGGATGTACCGCTTATCTATTTGATGACAAAGGCAGCGTTCTTCATCGAATGACAGTAACGGAAACGCCAGTGCTATTGTCTAATCGCGAACACAATGGCTGGAGAGATTTCTATGTTTGGAGTGATGGTTCGCTGCGTACACTCGCCAACGATGGTACCAGTTATCCGAGCAATCCCTCTTTGGCTCCCGTTTACGATCGTAAGTTAGAGCTTGAAGCAGCACGGCAGCGAGTGGAAGTTCAAGAAGTGTTTGTTCAAGATGGTTACGATCTAGAACAAGTCGTTGATGTACCTATCTTCTATCCCGCTCACAGTTATCAGTTCACCTTTAAACACTATGGTGATCCTGACAATGCTTACCACGTCAGTCTCGATATGGTCACAGGAGATATGGAAATGATAACTAAAGCGCTCGCGACAGATAAAACTGACTCAAAAAACTGATATATCTCATAATTGAGATAAGCCAGCTGTCGCATCGCTTTACCTAATCGCCTAGTCTATTGAATGAGGGAATATAAGAGGCGAGCGCATGAGGGAATTAAGCTCAAAATTTAGATATGCGTGGAGAATGCTGCTTGCAGCAGCATGCCTTACTGCGCCACTATATTCACACTATGTTCAGGCTCAACATAGCATCTACCTTTATAACTGGGAGGCGTTTCTGTCTCCCGTCGTCATCGATAAACTCAGAAATACCCATCAAACCGACTTAAAACAGATATATTTTTCAGATGAAGCTGTGCGGGATGAGTTGCTCCTCAGTGAGCGCGGAAAGACCATTGATCTCGTCATGGTAGAGAGCGTTCGGTTGCAACGCCTTGGGAAGTTGGGAGCAGTAAAGCCAATCAAAGCGTTGCGTGAAGAACTTGCCGATAGGTTTGACCCGAAATGGGTAGCTGCTTGCGGTGACTATGGTATCCCATACGCGTGGGGTACGAGCGGCATAGTTTTTCGTGGTGATGAAGGTATCGCGGTGACGTCATGGAGAGATTTGTTAGAACCTAGCGAAGCGCTTCGAGGGCGGGTTTCTATGTACTTTCATCCGGTTGACTTGATAGGCGCAGCACTGTTGGCAGCAGAGCTTGATCCTTTGTCGGAACGAGAACAAGATCTACAAGTCGCTCACAAAATGCTTGAAAAACAGCGTCCATACCTCAGCTCTACTGACTATATTTTAGATGCCATTGGTGATGAAAAAACGTTGAATTCTTTGGAGATCGCATTTGGTTTTTCCGGTGATCACCATGTATTAAATAGTACCCTAGATGAAAGCGAACCTAAGTGGCAGTATGTGCTCCCAAAAGAAGGAACGATTATATGGCTTGAATGTTTAGCGATACCAGAAGGTCAGCCCCTCAGCGATCAGACATTGCAAGTGATTAAGTATCTCACCGCACCAGAAATTGCAGCGCTAAACGCAAGAACTGCATGGTTTTCTACTCCCAACCGAAATGTGGAATATTTGCTTGGGGAACAGTATCTAAATGATAAAGCAATAAACCCGGATCTTGAATTAATCAGCAACAGTTATTTGTATCGACCGTTGAGTGATAGAGCGCAGTTACTGAGACAGCGAATTGTCGAAGATTTGAGGTGACGATGAGATTACTTCAAAGGTTGCATGTTGTTTTAGTTCCGATCCTGCTCATGGTAACAGTAACCGCAGGAACCGCGCTCTATTTTTGGCAGCTGTCGGAATTTAAAAATCTTGAGCAAAAAAAATGGAGTACCAAACTGACCAACAGTTTGAATGCGGCTAACTTTGAACGAAGTGGTATTGAAGCACTAGGGTATGAAGTTTCGGGAAGTATTCAGTTTATCAACTACCTGCAAAGCTTAGGAGAATCCAGTCAACGACTCTTTTTGGAAAATCATATTCGTTATGTGCTTCGTCAGGAGAGGGGGGTTGAGTTAGGCGGAGTCGCAGTTTATGTGATTGATCCATCATTCGAACTGACAACGAGCTCAGAGTCGCCAGATCCATTTGGGCCTCTTGTGTTACCTAATGATGTTTATCAGCCCGTTTTTGATGCTTATGTCCATGTATCGACGGGGGATCTGTTTTACAAACAAGGCTCCGCTTATCGCTCAATAGCCGGTGAAATCCGTTACCTTAGCATTAGTGCACATCACCCTAAATTATTGCCTGATGACAAACAAGCTATGAGTAGAACTGACCGCGCTCTGCTTGTGGTTGATGGCCCTTTGAGTCAACTGAACTTATTACTTGCAGAAATAAACAAACTTCCCTCCATTAGTATCGAGTTCAATCAGCTCAGTTCGGAGCTAAGCCCTGCAGAACCAATCACCACTAAAATAATGGAACGAGAGTACATTGACGGTACGCTAATCAATGTGAGGGGACTTGGGCTGTCGATGTCGTTAACAATTCTCGACGAACACTATGCTCCAATAGAGTCGCAGTTGGCAGTTCAGTTGACGCTCTATATGTTAGTCATCCTAATTGTTATGTTGTTTCTAATTCACTGGGTAGTTCGAAGTAATATCATTGGACCTATTAATTCGTTACTCAACGATATTCGTCGTGGGGGGCTAGAGCTTCGTTACTTTAAACGCGCCAAAGGTGATGATGAGGTGTCTACGTTGAAAAACGCTTACATAGACAGTCTAAGCAAAGTAAAGTTTGAAGCTGAGTTTGATAGCCTCACCACACTCGCGAATCGTCGTTCGTTTATCCGCTTCATCGAGCAGCGTGTTGATAGTCATTGTAATGAGCAAACCTATGTCGTCGCATGGGATATTGTTGACTTTAGGCGGCTCAATGATCTTCATGGGCAAGATTCTGGAGACAAGTTACTACAAAAAATAGCAAGTGAAATCGGACAGTTAATTTGTAGTCACCAATCAAAAGTTGGCGCAAGCTTCAGTGATTACTCTACCAGTCGGTTTGCGAGCAATACTTTTTGTGCGCTCATTAATGCGAGCGATGACAATGAAGCGTGTGATTTTATGAAACATGCTGAGCAGAGACTTCATCTAGCATCTACGTTCGGAGATATGGGCTTTAATCTGCACCTTGCGATGGCAATTTCTCCCTTGTGCAATCAGGAACAAAGTTATCTTTGGCAAAAGGGTTTGGAAGCAGCACTGAACAAAGCGAAACGGATTAAAAACCAACGATGCTTGGTATTGTTTGATCAAACGTTGATGACAGAGCTACTAAGAAAAGACGAAATTGAGCAAGTACTATTCACTTGCAGTAAGCAGGGTGATTTTGAACTTTTATTTATGCCACTAATCGATGCGAAAAGTTATACCGTTGCGAGTATTGAAGTATTGGTGCGTTGTCCCGCATTACAGGTGATGGGTATCGGGCCAGAAGAATTTATCCCTGCGGCCGAACGCGCAAACCTTATCGGTGATATTGATGCTTGGGTGATTCAAACTGCCCTCGCTGCTCTCAATGATTTGAAGCAGCATACGGGTTACACTGGTGCAATTTCTATCAATATCTCAGGTCTAGAGCTATACAACAATCAATTTGTCGAGCAATTATGTGGTGCGTGCTCTCAACATGGAATCAGCCATGATCGAGTGATATTGGAGATCACTGAGACCAGCTATGTAGAGAGTACCAAAGATACTATTGCCATCATTCTATGCTTACGTGATCTGGGGTTCAAAGTTTCCTTGGATGACTTTGGTACCGGCTATACTGCAATTCAGCAATTACTTAACTATCCCGTTGATGAACTTAAAGTGGACAAGAGTTTTGTTGACCACATAGGGAGCGATGGCAACAAAGAAAGAATGCTTAACTCTATCATTTCACTTGGGCATAGCTGCAACGCGAGGGTGGTTGGGGAGGGAGTAGAGTCTGCTTATCAGTGCCGCTATCTTACCGACATAGGGTGCGACTACCTCCAAGGTTACTGGTTTAGTGAACCTCTTACTTTTGAAGACTTTTGTGTGTTCTATACTCAGCATTTGGGTTCAGAGCTGAAGTCAAAAGTGTCAGATCTTACCGTGATAAAACGCTAAACAGATTAAATTAACTTGATGTAAATGCCACTCTTTTCGATAACTGAGTTAATTTCTCAACCAAGTTCTTGCGAAGCAAATAGGAATCCCGGCTCATAGTGACATCTAGTAGCAGTGTCATATCCGCAAGATTGATCGGTTGAGCAAGGGCGTTTTGAATATCATGCTCAACGTCTATAGTTATTGTTCCCTGTTCAGAATGACTTAAAACGATGAATTGAGAGCCGGTGTAGCGATAGAGTGACAAGGGTTCACCTATAGCGCTGCTAATTCGCTCTGCTGTCGTTTTAATGAGGAGATCGCCGTAATCAATTCCGTACTTATGATTGACTTCCGGGAGGTTGAGCAGCCGAATCGACAGCAGATGGTATTTAGTTTCAATGCTCGAAATTTTAATATCT
The DNA here is from genome assembly GCF_052879755.1 of Vibrio sp. DNB22_10_4. Taxonomy (NCBI): domain Bacteria; kingdom Pseudomonadati; phylum Pseudomonadota; class Gammaproteobacteria; order Vibrionales; family Vibrionaceae; genus Vibrio; species Vibrio sp. DNB22_10_4. Next base: position 852,653 of record NZ_JBNNXW010000001.1, read on the forward strand.
TGGCTCAACGCGATTCTGTTGAGTGAGCAAGTCAGCGGATCTTTTCGTTGCAGTGTGAGGCGAAGTTTGGTGTCCACCCAGAAGATTGAAGCAGTGAGGACGAATAGGATAATCAGTGCCACAGTACTGGCTTTTTGTAGAATGAGGAGTCGTTTAATTTCAGTTTGGTTTTTTTGTGTTATCGGACTTTGTATTTGAAACTTTTCGTTGATGAAGTGAATCATCGCTTCAAAATTTAGCTCCACACGCTTTTGAAAAGCGGGCTGCAAATCAGGTTGCGATTCCATTAAAGTTAACGATTTTTCCAAGCCTTGAAAGTTTTCAAACTGAGATTCGAAAAACGTTTTATAGTTGGCTTGCTTAATAAATAAAGCCGATTCTTTGCTGTTCAATATGATATCGAAACGACTCCATGTGAGGTCGTAAGCGAGCCATAGATTCTGTTTATTTATGGGGGTTAGGTGAGTTTCAGTAATGAAGTTTGAATACTCTTTGACCAGTTGCAATATGAACCAAGTGGCTTCGTTTTTTCGGTTGGATAGATCTGAGTTCAATTGATTTATCCTATCGATGGTCATCACGTTGACCGCTAATACACCCGCTGTGAGCACAACGAGTATGGCTTTCACCACACTGATTGGAAATCGTTCAAAGCACTCGCTAGCTTTCATTTTAGTATCTGATTTCTTTCAATTGCCAAATCATCATCGCGTGATAATCGATATTGTCTATCTCAGAATGTTCTGAGAGAGGGAATATTACCCAAAATGGACCCTTATCTCTCACCGACATTCGCTTTCCATTTTTTCGATTGGCAACAATGGGTTGATAATCTTGGATATCTTGAAGTTTGATACTGACCTTGTAGTCGTTGTAAGCAATCAAGGTAATAACGTTGGGCAATGGAGTGTTTGAGGCTGCAAACAAAGCTTCAAAGGTGACGCCAGTGAAAGCATTTTCACCTTCAAGCCATGGAAGCTCGGTGTTGATTGTTGTTTGTGGTAACTCAGAAAGTTCTTTCTCTGAGAAGCTAATAACGGTTGCTCCACCGTTTTTAACTGCTAATTCGCTAGCGTTAGTAGAAGGGGAGGCTATCAGCAGCAAGTTGATCAATAAAAATAGAAGCCATGGTCGCTGCACGGATGGTTCGGTGTTCCATTTAAGTGTAGACATAACTGAAAATCCTTTTCGTACCCTACTTTTAGTCTAGAAATGGTGAGTTAACGATCAAGTTATTTGGTGTCCAATAAATGAGAAGTCGATAGATTACAAACCTGCAGTCAGTGAATGTGGATGATATGAATAAAAAAGCCCCCAATGGTTGCAATGCAACCATTGGGGGCTAGTCAGTCTTGCGGAGTGACTACATTACTTTAGAAGTGTTTTCGCAGTGCTCACGACATTTTCTGTAGTGAAGCCAAACATCTTAAATAGCTCACCTGCAGGCGCAGACTCACCAAAGGTAGTCATACCAACGATCTTGCCACCAAAGCCAACGTACTTGTACCAGAAATCGGCAATACCCGCTTCAATTGCAACACGTGCAGTCACGCTCGAAGGCAGTACAGACTCGCGGTATGTTTCGTCTTGCTTGTCGAACAAATCCGTTGCTGGCATAGAGACCACGCGTACTTTCTTGCCTTCTGCAGAAAGCTCAGCTGCCGCGTTAACCGCTAGCTCAACCTCAGAACCTGTTGCGATCAGAATTAGTTCAGGCGTCCCTTCACAATCTTTCAGCACGTAAGCACCTTTTGCGATGTCAGCCACTTGCTGTGCGTCACGCTCTTGTTGCGCTAGGTTTTGGCGAGAGAAAATAAGCGACGTAGGACCGTCTTTACGCTCAATTGCAAATTTCCATGCTACTGCTGACTCAACTTGGTCACATGGACGCCATGTGCTCATGTTTGGCGTTAGGCGAAGTGATGCGATTTGCTCAACAGGTTGGTGCGTTGGACCATCTTCACCCAGACCGATAGAGTCGTGAGTGTAAACCTGGATGTTTTGCACTTTCATTAGCGCAGCCATACGCATTGCATTACGCGCATATTCCATGAACATTAGGAAGGTTGCACCGTAAGGTACAAAGCCACCGTGCAACGCAATACCGTTCATGATAGCCGTCATACCGAACTCACGAACACCGTAGTGGATGTAGTTACCAGATGCGTCTTCAGCAGTGAGAGACTTAGAACCAGACCACATGGTTAGGTTAGACGGAGCAAGGTCAGCAGAGCCACCAAGGAACTCAGGCAGCATTGCGCCAAACGCTTCTAGTGCGTTTTGAGACGCTTTACGAGATGCAATGTTCGCAGGGTTTGCTTGAAGGTCAGCAATGATTTGTGTTGCTTTTTCGTCCCACTCAGCGGGTAGTTCGCCATTTACACGGCGTTTGAATTCAGATGCCAACTCTGGGTAGGCTGCTTCATACGCTGCAAATTTCTCGTTCCACGCAGCTTCTTTAGTTGCGCCCGCTTCTTTCGCATCCCACTGCGCATAGATGTCCGTTGGAATTTCAAAAGGACCGTACTCCCAGCCAAGCTCTTTACGTGTTGCTGCAATTTCGTCAGCGCCCAGCGGTGCACCGTGACAGTCGTGTGAACCTGATTTGTTTGGTGAACCAAAACCGATGATGGTTTTTGTACAGATAAGAGTAGGGCGTGGATCTGCTTTAGCAGCTTCAATCGCTGCATTGATAGCATCAGAATCGTGACCATCTACTGCTGGAATAACATGCCAGCCGTATGCTTCAAAACGTTTAGGTGTATCGTCTGAGAACCAACCTTCCACTTCACCATCGATAGAGATGCCGTTGTCATCCCAGAACGCGATGAGCTTGCCAAGGCCTAGTGTACCGGCAAGAGAACATGCTTCGTGAGAGATCCCTTCCATCAAACAGCCATCACCCATGAATGCATAGGTATAGTGGTCGACGATGTCGTGGCCGTCTTTGTTGAACTGAGCCGCTAGTGTTTTCTCAGCCAGAGCCATACCTACAGCGTTTGTGATGCCTTGACCAAGAGGGCCGGTCGTTGTTTCGATACCAGGTGCGTAACCGTATTCTGGGTGACCCGGTGTTTTCGAGTGCAGCTGACGGAAGTTCTTTAGCTCTTCGATCGGTAGTGCATAGCCTGTCAGATGAAGCAACGAGTAGATCAGCATAGAACCATGGCCGTTTGAAAGCACGAAACGGTCGCGGTCAGCCCACTCTGGGTTTGATGGGTTATGGTTTAGGTGTGAACGCCAAAGTACTTCAGCGATGTCAGCCATGCCCATAGGCGCGCCAGGGTGACCAGAGTTAGCTTGTTGAACGCCGTCCATGCTTAGAGCACGGATAGCATTAGCGAGATGTTTACGATCCATAATACATTCCGAAAAAAATTGATTATAAAGAGAGAAAATTGAAGAGGGGAACGCAAACGTTCCCCTCTAGAAAATGATGTGGATTAAAGCTTAGCTTCAATCATCGCCTCAAGTTTTCCTTGGTCGATAGCGAAGTTACGGATGCCTTCTGCTAGCTTCTCTACCGCCATTGGGTCTTGGTTGTGCTCCCATAGGAACTCAGCGTGAGTCATTGCAGCAGGACGCTCTTTTGAGCCTTTAGAGTCGACAAGCTTCTCTACTACTTCGCCTTGTGCTTCTTCTAGCTCAGCAAGCAGTTGTGGGCTGATAGTAAGACGGTCACAACCAGCAAGCTCTAGGATTTCACCTGTGTTACGGAAGCTCGCACCCATTACTACAGTGTTGTAGCCATGGTCTTTGTAGTAGTTGTAGATACCCGCTACAGAGATCACGCCTGGATCTTCTGATGCTTCGAAGTCACGACCTTCTTTCGCTTTATACCAGTCCATGATGCGGCCAACGAAAGGAGAGATAAGGAAAACGCCAGCTTCAGCACATGCACGAGCTTGAGCAAATGAGAATAGAAGCGTTAGGTTACAGTTGATGCCTTCTTTTTCCAAGATCTCTGCAGCGCGGATGCCTTCCCAAGTAGAAGCCAACTTGATAAGGATGCGGTCGTTTGCGATACCTGCATCGTTGTACATTTTCATTAGCTGACGTGCTTTCGCTACGCTGCCTTCCATATCGTAAGAAAGACGAGCATCAACTTCCGTTGAGATACGACCTGGGATAGTTTTAAGAATTTCTTTACCGATGTTAACCGCTAGCATGTCGCAAGTGTCTTGTACTTGCTGTGCTTTGTTGTCGCTTTGAGATTTCGCGTACTCGATAGCTTGGTCGATAAGAGGTGCGTATTCTTCAATCTGCGCCGCTTTTAAAATCAGAGAAGGGTTTGTCGTTGCGTCTTGTGGTTGGTACTTGCGAATCGCTTCGATATCGCCAGTGTCTGCAACAACAGTAGTTAGTTTGCGAAGTTGCTCTAATTTATTGCTCATCGGTTCGTTCCTATTCTAGAGGGCAGAGAATTTGAGACTTAGCCTCGAAATACAAATGTTAAACAGCGGTTCAAAGATTCACTTAATCCCCAACACCGCTAAAAGACTGCTTGGTCACGAGGGTCTACAATTGCCTGAACATTTGCATCACTCGTGAGTAAATGTTGAAGTCATATTTACCCTATGCACGATTAAAGTCAACCAAATACTAGTACAAAATTTGTTATTACTAGCGTTATTTTCGGTTTTTGCAGGTTCGCACAAATTTGTGGAGCAAAGATAATAAACGTAAGGGCTCTGGCTTAGTGTGAGTGGCGAAAAAATCCGCTGAGAAATTGTAATGAAGGTGAGCGAATGATATGGTGTCAATATGTCTGAGCATATGATTGAGCCATGAGCCAATGCTCATTTTTATAAAATCCTTGTGGTGTATGCATCGATGAAGAATGACAACAACGAAACCAGCAATGACTTACTGACCGAAATTGCGGTGGCCTACTATCAAGACGGGGCGACACAAGAGGAGATATCGAAGAAGTTTGGTGTTTCTCGTGCAAAGATTGGCCGTCTACTTAAACAGGCTAGGGATGAAGGTATCGTTGAAATCACGGTTAAGTATCACCCGGTCTACAGTGCCAAGATTGAACAGCGACTCATTGAACGTTTTGGTGTTAAACGCGCACTGATTGCCCTCGACCAACCGGATGAAGAGTCGCAGCGCATGCAAGTGGGGGGCTTAGTCTCTAACTATTTGGCTCAAACCCTTCGAGGCGGCACGGTTGTCACGGTAGGGCAAGGCCGAAATGTGTCGGCGGTTGCTCATCATATGGGTGTTATCGCACCACGCGATTGTAAATTTGTATGTGGTATCGGTGGCATCCACCCGAGAGGCGGGCGCTTCAACGCAGACCATATCTGCCGTCAATTAGCAAAAAAGTATGGCGGTAGTTCCGAGACGCTTTATGCGCCCGCTTATGCCGAAAACCGCGATCAGAAAATGGCCTTTATGCAGAACGCTACTGTAAAGCAGACGCTAGACTTAGCTCGCAAAGCGGATGTGGCTGTGGTTGGTGTCGGCGACATGAGCGAAAATAGTTACATGGTGGATTTAGGTTGGTTCACGACTGACGAAGTGGTTCAGTCTCGTTTGAATCAGGGCGTTGTTGGTGATTTCGCTGGCTATGATTTTTTCGATATTCAAGGAAGAGCGGCCAACACTGTAATGAGTGACCGCGTAATCGGATTAGGGCTTGAAGAGTTTCGCCGGATTTCAGAAGTGATTGCGATTGCGTCTGAAAACAGTAAGCCAATGGCACTGCTTGGTGCGCTGCGCACAGGTGTCGTCGATGTTGTTGCAACAAGCGTAAGCAACGCACTGACAGTACTTAACCTTGATGAACAGATGCTAAGCCTGCCAGACAGCCCGCAACAGGATTAGGAAAACTCCGTCTCTTTAATGACATCAAGCAGAAATGAATATCGCGCGGCTAGCCGTTTACGTTTCTTCTGCACAAAGTATAGGGGCTCACTCACGAGCTCCACTGTCTGCCAGACATCCACCTTATCGTTATACTCTGAATACTCGATAGCGACCTTGGGCAATACGGTGACGCCAATTCCCATTGCGACAGGTTGCAAGATCTGACTGTGCTGATTGATATAGCTAACTTTTCGATAATCTTGCCATTCGGCACCTTCTAATTCTGCAAGTCCACTTTGATCAATTAACTTTTGCAAATAGTACTGAGCATCTGGGTGGTCGATAACACCCAGCTGCTCTAATGCCTCTCGTGGGCTGAACTTCGAGACTGAAGACTTTGAGCCAATCAGACACAATTCCAGTTTTCCTAAGTGCTCTGCGGATAGATCCGGGTGCTGTGGTACAGCAGTAACAATGCCAGAGTCTATGCTGCCATTGGCGACACTTTCTATGACGCGTCGATTAGGAGCGGCTTCGATGTTCACTCTTAAGCCTGGGTATTGAGTCTGAAGGTGAAGAAGTTTTGGATAAAGCGCCGTGCTTATCGCGCCAGATGCCGAAAAACTGAGGCTGCCAGATTCAGGATCATCGTATTTGAGCTTTTCCAGTAATGAAACTTCTCGCTTGGCCAGTTCACACGCATAGTCGTACACCAGCCTACCTTGCTCGGTCAGCTCAAAAGTTTTTCCTTCCCGAGTGATCAACTCAGCTTTTAGGCTAGTTTCAAGCTTTTTGATGTGCTGGCTAACACCAGGTTGAGTCATAAACAGCTTTTCAGCCGTTTGGGTAAAGTGACCAATCTCTACTAGAGTTTTAAATGTGTTAAGCCAAGTTGTGTTAATCATACACTCTACATTTGATAACAAATCCTTATTACTTGAAGAGTATATGATAAATAACGACGAATCCATCAGAAGTATCTTATTCTCAGCGAGAGAGGGACACCAATCATGACGTCACCCAATACCAACCACACTTATCCACGTACTTTTAGTCACATTGGAATATCGGTTCCCGATTTGGAAGCTGCCGTGAAGTTTTATACCGAAGTTTTGGGCTGGTACTTAATTATGCCCCCAACCGATGTCACCGAAGACGACTCCGCCATAGGCGTTATGTGTACCGACGTATTTGGCGAAGGGTGGAACCATTTTCGCATCGCACACATGTCGACGGGCGATCGCATTGGGGTCGAACTGTTCCAATTTGATAATCAAGAAAATCCAGAGGATAACTTTGAATACTGGAAGACAGGCGTTTTCCACTTCTGCGTACAGGATCCCGATGTAGAAGGGCTAGCAGACAAAATCGTAGCAGCTGGAGGCAAACGAAGAATGAAAGAGCCGCGTTATTACTATCCAGGAGAGAAGCCTTATCGAATGATCTATATGGAAGACCCGTTTGGCAATATCCTCGAAATCTATTCGCACAGTTATGAGTTGCATTATTCTAGTGGTGCGTACACTGGCTGATTGAGCATCAACATTTGATGTATGTAGTAAAGGAAAGCGCCGCCTATGAAGGGCGGCGCTGCAGCAATCATTGCTCCTAAGAACGGCAATTATACTTCCAACGGTAAGTCGGTTCTTTGTCCCCATTCAGTCCATGAACCATCATAGACGGACAAGTTGGTGTAGCCACAAACATAAGCCCCAAGAGCTAGAATGCATGCTGTTACGCCTGAGCCACAACTGAACACTAAATGCTCGCGTTTGCTGCCACTGATGGATGCAAACAGAGGTGCTAGCTCTTCCTGAGGCTTTAGTGTACCGCCTTCCATAAGCTCGGCAAATGGCAAACAGACGGCACTAGGAATGTGGCCGCTGCGCACGCCCTCTCTAGGTTCGGGGGTTTCTCCCTTAAAACGAGCCAAAGAGCGAGCATCGACGATGCGAGCATTGCGCTTTTGCGCGTGGTCTAATACTTGCTCTGCCGATAAAAAATAGTGGCTGTCGAGTGATTGATACAGCTCAGCAGGCTGTGGTTTTGAATAGTCACTATCCACTTCGTACCCAGACTCTTTCCATGCCGGAAGGCCGCCAGAAAGAACGTACACCTTCTCAATACCTAATGACTTTAACATCCACCAAGCACGTGGTGATGCAAACGTCCCAGAGTTGTCATACACGACGATGGTGCTAGAGGACTGTATGCCTAGATCAGACGCAAGAGCATTAAAACGCTCAGCCGTTGGCATCATGTGTGGGAGCGTGGCGTCTGGGTCGCAAAATACCGTATCATAGTCAAAGCGCTGTGCCCCTGGTATCACGCCGCTTTTGTCTTTTTGCTGCTCTAGAGGAATTTGAAATTCAATACTAGCATCAAGAATGATGGTGTTAGGGTTGGCGACAAGTTGTGAGTGAAGCCATTGGGGAGAGACGAGAGTGTTGGTCATAAGCCACTTCCTTATTATTGTTTTAATCCTTGTTTTTAGGATGCAGGCTAATCGCGGCGATGTCTATACCCGCTTTCTTGGTACAAACTGAAGTGTGAACATGGTCAGCGTGGCAAGCACTGCTCAAGTTGGTAGGTGTTGGTCTTACCCAAAGAAGAAGAGGTAACGTTGAGCTCGACTTGTGAGCCGATAGGGCATAAGGAGTTTTGATTGGTAACCAATCTTGTTGTTGAGCCATCGGCGAGCTTGACCACCATATAGTGACGATTGCCATCAAGAGATTGAGTAAGAACATGGTTTTGTACAGTTGCAGTGACTGTGCCGTCGATAGCAGGGCTGGTTACCTTAAGTAACACCAACAAGAGGCTCACGCCAGCAAGAAGAAGGATAAACGCGATGGCGAATGGTTTCATGCGATGTACTCCTTTGTTGGTGTCGAATAGAATCAGCTACAAACAGGGCATTGTTTAGATTTAGGTAGTCCCATTTCGCGCCAGCTTAATGTGAGCCCATCAAATAGCATCAACTTAGCGACTTTCGGTGTCCCATAGTTGGCAATGACCTTGATGGCTTCCAGTGCTTGGGTTGCACCAATGATCCCGACAATAGGCGACATCACACCTGCTTCAACACAGCTTAGGCTGGTTTCTCCAAACAACGCGCTCAAGCAGCAATAGCACGGTTGAGTGCTGTCTTGATAGGTAAAGACAGAAATTTGTCCTTCCATACGAATTGCCGCGCCGCACACCAAAGGAATTTTATGTCGATAACACAGACGATTAAGTTGGTTGCGTGTTTCCACGTTGTCCGTCGCGTCTAGCACAAGCGTATGTTTGATGATTTGCGCTTCAAGCTCGTCATCCCTCAAACGCTTATCAAAGGTGTGAACGATGAGATGAGGGTTGAGCTGCTCCAATGCTTGCCTTGCTGAGTCCACTTTCTTCAGTCCAATGCCTGCGTCATGATGCAGTACTTGGCGCTGCAAGTTTGATAGCTCGACCACATCATCATCTACCAAGGTCAAAGCGCCAACGCCCGCAGCAGCAAGATATTGACTGGCAGCACAGCCGAGGCCGCCAGCACCGATGATAAGGATAGAAGATTGCTTGAGCGCTTCTTGGCCGTCAAAATCAAAGTTTTTCAGAATGATTTGACGGTTGTAGCGAAGCATCTCTTCATCAGAAAGAATATCCAAAATCACCTCTTAGAACAGTGTTGGATTGAATAATTGGATTTGTACAGTCTCACCAATTTCTACTGAGCCGCGCTCACGTTCCAGTACGACAAAGCAGTTGGCTAAGCTCATTGAGCGGAATGCACCAGAGCTTTGATTACCGGTCGTTTCCACAACAAACTGACCATTTTCAATACGATAGATACCACGCTGATAATCGGTGCGCCCCGGCGCTTTCTTGAATGCGCTACGAGTGATAGCTGGGATAGATTCCGGCGCTTTCCATTCGCTGTTACCACCCAACTTAGCCAGCAGAGGCTGAACCAAAACATACATGGTAAGTACAGCTGATACAGGATTACCAGGAAGGCCACAGAACCATGCAGTATCAAGTTCGCCAAACGCAAAAGGTTTGCCTGGCTTTATCGCAAGCTTCCAAAAACCTATTTGTCCAAGCTCTTCGAGAATATCTTTGGTGTAGTCTGCTTCACCAACGCTTACGCCGCCTGAGGTGATCACCACATCAGCCATTTGTTGTGCGTTTTCAAAGGTTGCTTTTAATGTCTCTTGGCAGTCAGGGATAATGCCTAGATCAATGGCTTCGCAGCCAAAGTTTTCAATCAGTGGTTTAATACCATAGCGGTTGCTGTCATAGATTTGACCAGGCTCTAGCTCGCTACCGAGTGGTTTGAGTTCATCACCCGTGGAGAAAAATGCTACCTTCGGTTTACGATAAACGCTGATGTGACTGATGCCAAGTGTCGCAATCATTGGGATATCACGCGCAGTTAGGCGAGCACCTTTGTTCAAAACCACATCATTAGCACGAATATCATCACCAGTAGGGCGGATGTTCATGTTGGTTTTGATGTTTGGCTGATCAAAGGTGATGAGGTCACCGTCAGTGGTGGTATTTTCTTGCATAATCACCGCGTCACAGCCTGATGGGATCTGAGCGCCAGTCATAATACGAATGGTGGTTTGTGCTGGCCATTCGCCTTCAAAAGGCGCGCCAGCAAATGATTTTCCTACCATTTTCATGTTGGTCGATTGCTCGAAATCACTAAGGCGAATGGCATAACCATCCATCGCTGAGTTATCAAATGGTGGAACATTAATTGGAGAGAGAATGTCTTCTGCCAATACGTACCCTAGCGCTTCAGCGAGTGGCAATGTAATGGTATCGATAATTGGCGTGATTGGTGTGAGCATTTTATTCAATGCTTCTTCTATAGGCATCAAGCCCGGTGCGTCGCAGCAACCCATAAGATAAGTCATCCTAATTGAATCTTTAAAACCTATCGACTGTAACACATTTTTGCCAGCGAATGGCTTATCCCTTTGGATAAAAGCGACTATTTGAACCACAAATCATTGCAGTTACAAAGCAATACGGAATTTGTGGGTGTAATTAATATTAAATCCGAGTATCCTTGTCTGCCCTTACGGGAGTTAGTGCGAGGATGTAAGATGTCAGGTTTAAGTGAATCAGCAAAATTGGTGAAAGCAGCGTTATCAGAGCGCGGTTTGGAAACACCAATGTTGCCAAATGAAGTGTCGAGAGAAGAAAAGAAAGAACGTATTGAACACCATATGCGTGAGATCTTAACTCTCCTTCAGTTGGATCTCGCCGATGACAGCTTGATGGAAACGCCGCACCGCATCGCAAAGATGTATGTGGACGAAATCTTCTCTGGCCTTGATTACCAGAACTTCCCAAAAATCACCGTCATCGAAAACAAAATGGATGTCAGTGAAATGGTGCGTGTTAAAGACATCACGGTGACCAGCACTTGTGAACATCACTTAGTGACCATCGATGGTAAAGCAGCAGTGGCGTATATTCCACGTGGTAAAATCATCGGCCTATCGAAGATCAACCGCATTGTCAGATTTTTCGCTCAGCGCCCACAAGTGCAAGAGCGCATGACACAACAAATTTTAGTTGCTCTGCAGACACTGCTCGAAACAGACGATGTCGCAGTGACTATGGACGCCGTTCACTACTGCGTGAAGTCACGCGGTGTGATGGATGCGACCAGTGAGACAACAACAACCGCTTTGGGTGGAATTTTCAAGTCTAACCCTGCAACGCGCCATGAATTTTTGCATGGTTTGCGCTAAATCTCTCGAATGTAAATAAAATGCTAATAACGCCCTCTAAATTAAGAGGGCGTTATTGTATTTGTCACTGCTTTTCGTTCATACTATTGATTATCTAAAGGATTTGCTAATAAATTAGCTAGTTAGGCCTCAGGCGCACCACAAAGCTAGAATAAAACGTCGTGGCAAACTGTTCTTATAGTTGGGCTAGGTTAAAATGAACAGAATTCAAAAAATCTATAGTTATGCTGAGCCGAATACGACTTTGGTAGTTGTTATGGGTGGGCTTGGTTACCCCTTTTACTTCTGGGTATGGGATACGCTATACCCGCAGCCGTATGAAAACTTGTGGTTGAGGTTAGTTTGCTCACTGTTGGTCTTCGTGTTGGCTTTCCGTGGTGTGATGAGCAGTCGGCTTAAAAAGTTGGTTCCTTATTACTATCTAATATCAATCGGTTTTTGCTTGCCGTTTTTCTTTTCTTACATGATGTTTATGAACGGATGGAATGATGTCTGGGTATTATCCTTTATGTCATCTATTTTCCTTCATATTCTTTTGGTGTATGACACTCGTGTTATGATGTTGCAAGCGCTTTTATGTGTACTTTTTGCAGCTCTTCTAGCACATTTTAACTTACCAAACGGGATCGAAGTTTTTGAGCATTTAGTCTATTTTCCGATTTTTGGCTTTACTTATTTGTTTGGCAATTTGTTCTATTTTAGAAACCAGACTGAACATGAAGCCAAGTTTACCGTCGCAAGGTCTTTTGGTGCTGGCATTGCGCATGAAATGAGAAACCCATTGAGTGCATTGTTATCATCTTTTGAGGTTATTAAGAGTATCATACCAAGCGGAAATTCTTCTTATAGAAATACATTTCAATTGAACGCCCAAGAAATTCAAATACTCAACGATATTATTGATGACTCGATGAAAGCAATCTGGACGGGCAACGAGACCATCGACTTGTTGTTGACTTCAATAGACCAGAACAGAGTCTCGACCTCTACATTTTGTAAGCTAAATGCGAAGACAATTGTCGAGAATGCGGTAGATAGCTTTAGTTACAAAAATGCGGCGGATAAAAGGTTGGTTTTCTTTGATATTAGAGAGGACTTTAATTATTTTGGAAGTGATACACTTTTAAAGTATGTGGTTTACAACCTGCTAAAAAACTCGTTTAGACATAGAGGTGTAGGTAAGTTCAATATAGTGATCAGTTCAAAAGTCACAGATGATGGACACAGTGTTTTGTTTAGAGATACTGGTGTTGGGATCGAACCTGAACTTATAAAGAACATTTTTGACGACTTTTATACTACAGGTAAAAATGGCACGTTCGGTTTAGGGTTATCGTTTTGTAAAAAAGTGATGCGCTCGTTTGGTGGGTCTATTGTATGTCGCTCTAAAGTAGGTGAATGGACTGAATTTGAACTGTTTTTCCCAAATTATTCTTCACCTGCTGTGAGCAGCATTAAAACAGAGCTTATTAAAGCTAAAACGGTACTGTTTATCGGTGAAGAGACATCTGATGTCGCCATTGAGTTGGAACGATTGAAGTATACGAATGAAATGGATGTTGAAGTTGTCAGTCTACAAGATGCATGTAATCGAGATGAGCATCACTTTGAGTACAGCTTGATCCTAATCGACGGTGAGTTCAGTCGCAGCGGTTGGTCATTAATGTCTAGGCTAGAGGGTAAGTTGGGGTTCACAGAGGCTAGAATTGTATTTCTCAACGAAGAGGGGAATACGAGAAACCTTTACTTTCAGAGGTATGTAAATATTGTACTTAAGGCTCGAGAAGACTTTATTCGAAGACCTATAGAGACATTGGATTTTTTACTATTTGACTCATTGGAAACTGAAGAATCTAAGCCAGCATATAATGAAATATCCACTAAAAAAACCGTAATGATAGTCGATGATAATCACTCATTGCGTTCGATTACGAGTATTGTGCTGGAGAAGCAAGGCTTGCACGTCATCCAAGCAGAAAATGGCCAGGTTGCCCTTCAAGTGTTGGATCAAGAGGATGTGCATTTAATACTGATGGATGTAGAAATGCCAGTCTTGGATGGTTTGTCTGCGACTAGGAAAATTAGAGAATCCAACATGCCATATTCGTCGATACCTATTGTAGGCTACACAGGTGATAAAAGTGATGAAACTGTGGTACAGATAAACCAAAGTGGTATGAACGATTATATCGTCAAACCTACACCGAAGGATGAGTTAATCGATAAAGTTGCAACTTGGTTATAATCGAACTCTGTCAACTATATCCTCAAAGTTAAAGGTGCGCCTACAAACCTGTAGGCGCATTCCATATTAATCGAAGTTCAAATCATCATTGTTCCAAGCTAATCGGCATACCTCGATCACTCTATCGAGATCCTGCTTGGTATGCTTAGCATTTATTGAAAGACGAAGTATATGTTTATTATTAGGTGTGGCTGGTGGTGCAAAGACTGAACCAAACACTCCGTTCTCTTCGAAGAAGTTTCTCACTTTGATTGTATTCTCAACCTCTCCAGTTTCTAGGCCTATAATTTGAGAGTTACTTTGAATATCAAATCCAATTGTACGCAATTGCTTATTTAGATACTCAGCGTTCTCCGTGAGTGACATTCTCCTTTTTTCAGAGCTGACAATCACATCATGCGTCTTGCTGAGCCGTGCTAGCTCGTACGGTAGCATGGTAGAGCTAAAGATGGCAGGGAAGGCAACCATTGGGACGCAGTAGTTTGTTTTTTCATTTGCCAAGATCACCCCTGCGCGATAAGCATATGTTTTTGCAAGACTAGCTGTAATGTAGTCGACATGTTCTGTAAGCCCTAGCTCTGCTACAAGTCCGGCTCCTCTTGGTCCATGAGTACCAAGTGAGTGAGACTCATCAACGACCAAAGCACAGTCGTATTCGTAAGCGAGCGATACTAAGTCAACGAGTGGTGCAACAGTACCCACAGTGCTGTATATCGAGTCGACAAGAATGATGCCGCTGCCATTTCTAGATATCTGACGTTTAAGGTGCTTGATGTTGTTGTGCATAAACATGTGCACGTTTGCGCCGGCAATACGGGCGCCCTCCCACAAAGAAGCGTGAGCAAAAAAGTCGACGTAAACATTAGTGTCTTTTTCACAAATCGCTTGTAGCAAATTCACGTTTGCCGTCCAGCCGGACTGAGTCACTAAACAGCTTTCGAAGCCAACATGGCGAGCGAGCTTCGATTCAAAGTCGCTTTCTTTTTCTGCTCCAAGTAGGTAAACACCAGACATCAGGAGGCTTTCGTTCGTTTCGCGGATCCCTTGAATATGAGCTTGTTGGATTTCAGAGTGATCGTGCAGGCAAAGGTAGTCGTTAGTTTGCATCACAACATCGGTCGCAGAAGGGCGACCACCACAAACAACAGGATGGTTTTCAGAATTTGAACTTATCCTATCTGCAATAAAGTGCTCATGCTTTTGTGTAATAAAACTTGGGAGAGTCTTTTTGATCTTTGTTAAGTGCATAGCAATTATTCTCTATGTAAATGGAATCATATGTCGGCCGATGCATTTATTTATTGCCGACTAGAGAATAACTGTCACTATTGAATATTTTATTATTTGTTGCTGGTTGCAAAATGAACTATATTGGGTGGGAATAGTTTTATTCTGATTATACCAGTTGGGAGTCTAACTGATTGATAAATGTGTCAATATTTATAAATTCTGACATTTGTATCAAATAAAATCAATGCTTACTTACTAGCTCCGGCCAATACATTTTTACAAACCCCACCGTTACCCAAGCAACCGCCAAAGACGCAACTGACAGCTCCAAAAAGCCGAAATTATGAAGCCAATGCCAGTGAGGATGCTCAGCTTCAAAGAAAGTCGTTAAGCGATGCATGGCGATAGAGCTGATCACAGACGGAAACGTGATAGCGGCAATAGATGGCTGAAACTTCAGACGTAATAATCGAATGTAGCAAAGATAGATGAGTAGCGTCATGGTTATTGCTATCCCTGCAAGCGCACCTGTGAGTATAGGATCGGGCTCGGAAAAGTTAACCAAGTATGCAGATAATGTGAGGTTGATCGGCGCTGCCATGATCGCCAGTGTAGGCCTCGCACGTTTGGGTAGCATACCCTCAAATACCAATCGATAAAGCACCAGTGGCAGCATAAAAAAGTAAATAGTGATACAAACAGACGCGATGGTTTCTGAGTAAACCGTATGGCCAAATTGGGTACCAGCGAGTGAACTGCTAATTAGCCCCACTGGATATAGAAACCAGCTTGGTACTATATTCGACATGCGAAAGTTTTTTAACTGGTAATAGAAAAACAGCACGGCCATACAAACATGCAAGGTTAATGCGGCAAACCAAAGTGGATAAGCTATTAAGGGAAGAATAACGGCCAAATAGTCACATAAAATGAGCAGAGCCATGCTCATTGGCGCCATTAAGCTGCCTGTTAGGGGGTGTTTAATATCTGCAGAAAAGGTATGTCTATTGAGTAGGTATTTAATAAGTACCGGCAGAAGTAATAGCGCACCAATGGAGGCTAAAATTGGCTGCACCTTTTTCCCAAACTCCGGAACATACAAAGCCCAAGCATGACCAAGACCAATCATACCAAGCGCTAGGGACGCTTGCGAGGTCGGTACGTTGTGAAACTGTGTAAGGCGCTTTAATGAAGCAAGGCTGATGGTCACTACGGGCTCTCTTGAAAATCCATATCAATCGACAGCTAGAAATAGCAGTCTAGCCGTCTAATTATACATGCTTTTTGAAGGGACGAAACCATCACCATAGTTTGTGAGGTTAGTTTGTTTCTTTTCTCGGCAAATCTTCCTGACGCAGTTTCTCATTTTTTAGTGTTCTGTGTAGCAACTGGCTGTAGATTGGTTGGCCTCCAAGCATCTGGGCGACAATCGTTGCACCAAGGCCGGTAATGATGAGAGGCAGAATAAGATGGTAATTGTTGGTCATTTCAATCACCAACAAAATGCCGGTTATAGGGGCACGTACCGTAGCGGCAAATAATGCTCCCATTCCTGCAATAGCAAATACACCAGGTTCGATAGGCAACTCAGGAAATAGCGAATGTGCGACTAAACCAAACGCATAACCAAAAGAGGTACCTAGGGCTAACATAGGTGCGAATATTCCCCCAGGAGCCCCAGAACCAAAGCATATGAGCGTGGTAAGGACTCGTCCAATAAACAGAAGAATAAGGATGCCCGCACTAAAGCTGCCGTTGGTAATTTCCGGGATTAGGCCAATGCCACCGCCTGTGAGTTCAGGTACGTATAAAAGTAGTAAACCAAAACTGCCACCGATCATAGAACCAGTAAACAGAAACCTTTTGAGATCGTTTTTGTGGATACGTACAAACATATCCTGAAACAGTGTAACTAGCCGATTGAACACGACCCCAAAGCCACCAAATAATGTACCGAGCAATAGGAATAACCATAAGACAGTGAGGTCAGGCGAGTCATATTGCGGCATTGTAATAACCGCATGTTGGCCATTGATGGAGCGGAATACAATGGTAGCGGTTACCGCAGAAATGAGTACCGCTTTGATTGATATAAGCGAGTAACGAAAGTGAGGACGCATTTCTTCCACAACAAACATAATGCCAGCGAGAGGCGCGTTGAAAGCGGCTGCAAGACCACCGGCTGCGCCAGAGGCGAGAAGGGTATGTCGACTATCGTCGTTTTTAACTCGGAAAAGGTCAGTTACCATACGACCAATGTTACCGCCCATTTGAACCGTTGGGCCTTCACGTCCTAACACCATTCCGGAACCCAGGGCACCTAAGCCGCCGAAGAATTTTACCGGGAGCACACGCCACCAACGAACAGGGCGCATGTTGTCCATTGCCCCCTCAATTTCGGGAATACCGGATCCGGCAGCTTCGGGCGCAAACTTGTGCACCAAAAAATAGCCGATGAACGCCAAGAATGCGCTAATGACAAAAGCGAGCAGCCATAGAGGCAGTACAGAACCGATTTCATCTTTTAGCCAGTCAGTGCGAGTTTCAGTGACAAAGTGCACACCAATCTCAAACAAGGTACCGACGAGCCCGGCCAAGATACCAACTACGCAGGAAAGCAGTAATACCGAGATAGGCGTTTTATCGCTAGAGAGAAACTGATTAATCGTTCCTTTTGGTACGCGGGCGAGCAACGATTGTTTTATTTTCTCTCTTTTGGTCATAGGGATGAGTGCCTGTATGGAGGAATGAATCTTCAAGGTTAAAATTATACGACCTAGCAAAATTGGCAATAGTGGCAAGAATGAAAAGTAGTATTCCACTTATCACTACTTCTTATGCTTTGGTGGAAAGTTTCACTAATGCTCGACCATTTTGACGTAGGTTCAAAAGCACCACTTATTTTTAGTCTTCAGCTTGAAAAAAGTCATTTTTGTACCATAGTTAAATCGTAGGGTTCATATTCGACAAACATGGAGGATCTCATTCCCTACCTACAATTTGGATGTGCAACTTAAGAAACACATACTACTGCCTCGTTTTTATATCTCAGCCGATAGACTTGGTTCAGAGATTCGCAAACTCACGATTGAGTAACGAGGGATCAAGGCGCGCGCAAAGTGCGCCTTTTGTCGTCTATAGAAATCCGAAAATTCCCCTAACTGTTTCTGCCCCTACTACTGTTTCTGCCCTACTATAGTTATGGCGATCCAATACCGCGGCTAGAATAGTTCAGTGCGTTAGGTATATACTTTGGTCATTGACAGACATCGAGTAAGACAATGAAAAATCAAGTACCTACTAACATCATCACTGGGTTTCTTGGCGTAGGTAAAACCACGGCCATTCTCAATTTATTAAAAGAAAAACCGCAACATGAGAATTGGGCTGTATTGGTCAATGAATTTGGTGAAGTCGGCATCGACGGCGCCATGATGGCAGAAGGCGGAGCCATGATTAAAGAGGTACCGGGCGGTTGTATGTGTTGTACAGCGGGAGTACCCATGTCGGTGGGTATCAATGCGCTGCTCAGACAAAAGCCTGATCGCCTGATTATCGAGCCAACTGGCCTTGGTCATCCTAAGCAAGTGATTAAAACGCTAACCTCAGAACAATACCAAAATTACATTGATTTGAGAGCGACCATTGCGCTGGTAGATCCACGTAATTTGTCTGATGAGCGCCATCTTGAAAACAATAATTTTAACGACCAGCTAGCATCGGCAGAAGTCATCATCGGCAATAAGGTTGATGAGTGCAGTGCACAAGATATCGACGTATTCAATGACTGGGTGACAGATCAGCAACCCGCTAAGATATTTCATAAACTGGTGAAAAACGGCCAACTTCCTCTTGAACTACTAGATCTCGAAAGGCGAGAGGCTTCGGTAGAGGGAAATGGTCATGCTCATCATCACGACCACGACCATAGTGATTTAGAGCCAGTATTTGAACTGCCGCCAGAGAAGCCATTTATCCGCCGTGAAAACCAAGGCCAAGGTTATTTTAGTTGTGGCTGGATTGTTGGTGAGGAACACAAGTTCAATTTCGACGAGCTGTTTTCACTGTTCAGTGACCTTAACGCAGAGCGTGTCAAAGCAGTCGTCAATACCGATAAAGGCTGCTTTGCATTCAACGTCGCGAATCGAGTCGTATCTGTTAATCAGATGTCACTTGAGGGCTATGAATCGCGCATTGAAGTTATTGATTCGCAATTGATGCCATGGGAAGACTTGGAAGGCATCCTGTTGAGGCTTTGCGGTTTGAACGACGCATAATATCGTAATGAAACACTGAGCATTACAGATTAATTAACGAGAGAGGCGAAATGCCTCTCTTTTTTTTGTGGAAAGTGAGTAAATCCGCTGGTGAAGCTTGCCGGATGTCCATTCTAGACTATTGTTATTATTGAAATAACAATAACTTGCAAACAAGCAAAGGAATGTCGGATGGGCGTAGTGGTTCGGGTGGTTAGCGCTGTGATCATACTGCTGGCAAGCGTGAGTTCATATGGAAATGAAACCAAGTCGTCGATGGCGAGCGGTGGGCAAGCGAGTTACGTCGGAAGTGACGCTTGCATTGAGTGTCACCAGAAAGAAGTAGAGCAATGGAAAGGCTCTGATCATGAGCGAGCAATGGATCACGCTATTTCACAAAGCGTGTTAGGAGACTTCGACAACGCCACGTTTGAGTTTAAAGGCGAGGAGAATCGGTTTTTTAGAAAAGGTGAGCAGTTCTGGGTCAATATCCAAGGTCCAGATGGTCAGTTTTATGACTACCAAATTGCCTACACATTTGGCCATTATCCGCTTCAACAATACATGGTTGAATTTGAGGATGGCCGCGTTCAATTGATCCCGTTTACCTGGGACTCTAGAAATAAGGAGCAAGGTGGTCAACGTTGGTATCACCTTTATCCCGATACAACGAGCAGCGATGAGTTCTATTGGACAAATACAGGGCAAAACTGGAACTTTATGTGTGCCGATTGCCACTCAACGAACCTCGAAAAGAACTACGACAAAGAATCCAATACCTACGCGTCAAGCTGGTCTGAAATCACGGTGGGGTGTGAGGCCTGCCATGGTCCAGCAAGTGTACATGTCACCTTGTCTAAGCAAAAGAACCCTAAACAATTTACTATAGATAATCACTATGGGTTTGACCGTGATCTCTCCAAAGCGGTATCTGAGTGGGTTTACCAAGAGGGAAATTCGACCCTTCAACCTAAGTCAATCCAAGAGACCCAACAAGTCAAAGTGTGCGCTCAATGCCACAGTCGCCGAGTGCAACTGTCTGAGCAATACGATCACGTTCAAGGGGATTTATTTGATAGATACCTAGTCTCGAATCTAACGCCTGAGCTATATCATTCAGATGGTCAGATTTATGATGAAGTTTATGTCTTTGGCTCGTTTGAACAATCTAACATGGCACAAAAGGGCGTAACGTGTACCAACTGTCACGAGCCCCACTCAACCAAACTTAAAATTCCGGAAGAGGCAGTTTGTGCTCAGTGCCACGTTGCTTCGGAATATACACCAGAAAAACACACCTTCCATGAGGCAGGTAGCAAAGCGAGCCAATGTACCACCTGTCATATGCCAGAAACTACCTATATGGAGGTGGATCCAAGGCGTGATCACAGTTGGCATGTGCCTAGACCTGACATGAGTAAACACATCGGCACTCCTAATGTTTGCTCTTCTTGTCATGAGGATAAGGGGGTGGATTGGGCCATTCAAACTTTGGCACAGTGGTTCCCAGATTCGAATTATCAAAACAGTCAACACTATGGCATTGCATTTTATGCGGCAGACATCGGTCACCCATCGGCAGCTGATGCGCTTTCCTATATAGCGCAAGACATTAACCAAGCGTCGATTGTAAGAGCATCTGCATTACAAAGAATGGCGAACTACCAAGGGCAAAATAGCTTAATCGCGCTGGGTAGAGCCGTTAAAAATAGTGAGGCCATGATTCGAATAGGGGCGATTCAGGGTAGCGCTCCTTATCCCGCTCACCAGCGCTGGCAGATCATTTCACCGTTACTTGATGACGATGTTCTCGCTGTTCGAGCAGAAGCGGCCGGCGCGTTGGCGCAATATTGGCGCGAGCTAAATCCACTTCAAAAAGATCAGTTGAAACAACCGCTAAAACAATACATTGGTATTCAGCAGTACAACGCAGACCGAGGCTTTGGCCGCACAAACCTTGGCAATGTGTATGCCGCCCAAGGCAAGACGGAGCTTGCTATTAATGAATACCAAGGGGCGATTAGCATTGAACCCTATTTTGAAAACAGTTACATCAATCTTGCCGATCTGTATCGAGGGCAGGGTGACGAAGCGTCGGCGGATAAAACACTCGCGCTTGGTATCAAAAATCAACCAAAATCGGCAGCTATTCATTACAGCGCAGCGTTGTCAAAGCTTCGTCAAGGCGACAAAGCCACGGCTAGCCAACTGCTTAATAAGGCGACACAGCTAGAAGCAAATAATCCCCAGTATTGGTTTGTGTTTGGGTTAGCAATGGAAACGGCTGACGTTAACGTCTCACTCAAAGCGGTTGATAAGGCCTACCAGTTGAGTAGAAATCCAGAGCACCTGTTTTCTAAGTGCGACTTAATGCTTAAGCATAAGCACCAAGGTGCCGCACAGTGTCTCAACCAGTTATCGAAGTTGGCACCACCAGAAGTTATACAGCAGCTAAAATCACGTTATTAACAATGAAAAAGCATTACCTCTATAACCAAAAGTTATAGAGTGACTAAGTAGTATTAAGTCAATTATCGAGGTCTATTCATTTAAACAAAGACGAGCAAGCAAAAGGTGTGAACCCATGAATCAAGCGCAAACAGAACTTAACCGCCTAGTGACAGAAGTGGGAAAATCAGTGATTGGCCAACAACACGTGGTAACAGCGCTGGTGGTCGGCTTGATTACCAACGGCCACATCTTGCTTGAAGGCTTGCCCGGTACCGCAAAGACTCGCTCAATTAAGTCGCTGGCCGAGCGGTTAAATACCAGTTTTGGACGTATTCAGTTCACCCCAGACCTACTCCCTTCCGACGTTACAGGTACTGAGATATACCAAGACGTAGATGGCAAACCTCAGCTTCATTTTCAAGCTGGTCCGATTTTCAATAGCATCGTTTTAGCCGATGAAATCAACCGTGCCCCTGCAAAAGTACAAGCCGCGCTCCTTGAGGCTATGGCGGAAGGTACAGTCACCGTGGGTGGTGATAGCCATAAATTGCCAGAACTGTTTATGGTGTTGGCAACGCAAAACCCGATTGAGCAAGAAGGTACCTACCCACTGCCAGAAGCGCAGATGGATCGCTTCATCATGAAAGTGACGGTGGATTACCCAGAAGATGAAGCTGAGCGCGACATCATTCGGTTGGTACGAAATGAGGAGCGCGCAGTAGGTGGCGTTAACAGCTCGAAGCCAGCGGATGAATCGGAGTCAGTGACAATCTCAACCGATTCCGTGTTTGCTGCAAGGCGTGAAATGCCAGAGATTGAAGTTTCAGAACTGGTTGAAAACTACATTGTTAACCTTGTTATGGCGACAAGACAGCCCGAGCGCTACCCAGAATCGTCACTCGCAGATTGGATTCTTGTTGGCTCATCGCCGCGCGCTTCTATTGCTCTAGATAAGTGCAGCCGAGCTTATGCTTGGTTACAGGGTCGCAATTATGTCGAACCTGATGATGTAAGAGCGGTTGCCAATATGGTACTTGGCCATAGAATTGCATTGTCCTATAACGCACTGGCTGAACAAGTGACGCAGCAAGATGTTGTTAGTCACTTGCTTGATGTTGTGGCTATTGGCTAAGTCATTCGAGGTACTTCTATGGCTTCTAAACACGCTAATAATCATGATCATCGAATCCACACCTCGTATGAGCGCTTGGTTAAACTGCAATCACAGGTTCAGTCGTTTTCGTTGTTGCCACATTTAGTTGCTCAATCGCAAATGTCAGGACGACATGGTTCGCCTTTTCGTGGACGTGGTCTTAATTTTGAGGAGCTTCGCCACTATCAAATGGGCGATGATATTCGCAACCTCGATTGGAAAGTCACCATGCGTACAGGCAAGCCCCATGTTCGCACTTACACAGAGGAAAAAGACCGCAACTTTATTCTCTGTGTTGACCAGCGCAGTGGGATGTATTTTTCCTCCGTCGATACCATGAAATCTGTGGTTGCTAGCGAGATCGCAGCACTGTCCGCGTGGCGCATTTTAAAAGATAACGATCGGGTCGGTTTTATTATTAGCCGATCGAATCAGATTGAATATCTAAAACCGCAACGCTCTCAAAATCATTTGTTACACGCTCTAAAACGATTGAATGACGCGAACCATACGTTGGATATCGCCAGCGAGGATAGTGAGCGTGCAAACTTTTCTTCAACCATTCGAATGCTAGGAAACCTAGCGCTCAAGAATGCCACCATTTTGTTTATCAGTGACTGGTCAGGCGCGACTGAGTTTGATTTGGATAGGCTCAAGTACCTTCAGCAGCACAATGATATTTTGAGTGTGGTGATTTCCGACCCATTGGAAGCTGCTTTACCAGCCGATATTTTAGATTCTGCTTCGTTGGTGTTTGGAGATGGAAAATATCAGCTGAGTGTGACGGAAAAAACCAAATTGGACAAAGCGAACCAAGGTTTAAAAGCACACGCTCATCATCGCCTGGAAAAGCTTGGGCAATTAATGGCTATGAAGCGATTGCCCGTGATAGAACTATCAACAGATGGCCAGCATATTGATGCCTTCAAACGAGCTGTCGGAGGCTTTACATCATGACCCAAGCTGCCCCGAGTTCCTATATTCTTCGCAATATGTCAGAAGTCCCAAATCCTGATGCCATCTCTTGGTTTCCTCAAACCTTGGGTTGGCAGGTCTTGGCCTTGTTGATTGTTGCCTTCATCATTTACAAATTCGCGCTCGCATATTGTAACAAGCAGATGCAGCGTTATCGAAAGGAAGCAAAGCAGTTATTGGAAATGCATCGCCACACCGATGAAATGCCACTGGTTTGCTACGACGTGCTAAAAAGCACGTTTCACTATTTGTATCCAAACCAGCCACAGCAATTTAACCGAGCTTGGCTATCGACCTTGGGTCAAACATCAGGTGCAAATCTATTGAGCGAACTGGATCTAGATTTAGGCGAAAAGTGGCTGAAAACTCTGGTCACTCGATCTGTAGTGTTAACTGACCAAGAAGCAGAGCAGGTTTACAACATGGTTTGTCTTTGGGTTGATACACATACGACACCAATATGGCTAAAGCAACATTGGTCATTGAGCGGCACGATTTCGCGAGCCTTGAACAAAACCAAGCGTCTTATCTCTAGCGCAATGGGAGAGGCGTCATGAGTTGGGACAGTCTTTCTTTAACTCATCCTTTATGGCTACTGCTGCTACCACTGCCGATCTTAGTTTATCGATTGGTGCCTGCGTACAAAACGAAGCAGAGCGCCATTAAGGTACCGTTTTTCCGCAGCCTATTAGACATTCTTGGGGAAGAGCCTGAGCAGGGCGCAAGCCAGCTAAACCCGTCGTGGTGGCAACGGGCTATTTTGGTTATATCGTGGATATTATTAGTTTTCGCAATGACCAAACCAACCGTGTTAGGTGAGCCTCAAACCCGTGAGAAGCTCGGTCGTGATGTTATGGTTGCCGTCGATCTCTCCGGGTCGATGTCTGAAATGGACTTTCTATCACCGGATGGACAAGCTATTTCCAGACTTGACGCAGTAAAAGGTGTACTAAAGGATTTTGTCGCAACGCGTGATGGAGACCGTCTTGGTCTGATTCTTTTTGGTGATGCCGCTTATTTGCAAACCCCATTTACTGCAGACCACGATGTTTGGCTTGCGCTATTGAACCAGACCGAAGTGGCGATGGCAGGGCAAAGTACTCACCTAGGGGATGCGATTGGCCTCGCGATTAAGGTGTTCGAGCAATCACAGGGAGAAGCGGACCGCGAAAAAGTGGTGATCGTGTTAACCGATGGCAATGACACGGGAAGCTTTGTTGAGCCCAAAGATGCCGCAACGGTAGCGGCAGCGAAACAGGTACGGATTCACGTTATTGCGATGGGTGATCCAGAAACCGTTGGTGAGCAGGCAATTGATATGCAGACCATAGAAAACATTGCTAATTCATCAGGTGGTCAAGCATTTCAGGCGATGGATCAAGAGGCCTTGCAACAAGCCTATCAAGCCATTGGAGAGCTGGAGCCGAAATTGTACGAAAGCACACAGTATCGACCGAAACAAACCGTTCACCAATACCTAATGATGATCGTCGTTGTACTGTATTTAATCGCATTTTCGGCGGCAACGATACGTCGTTCCTTGTTCACAGCGAATCAAAATGCAGAAACTAAACAGCAGGAGAGCGAGTCATGAGCAGTTTGGCTATTGAGCAGTTCTTCTCTCAGTTTCATTTTATGCGCCCGATCTGGCTATTAGCGTTTGTTCCGCTGGGATTATTGCTGCTACTTCGCTGGCGCCGAGAAACAACCGCTGCTTGGAAAACGATTATCCCCGAGCATTTGCAAAAGGCACTCATCATAGGAGAGCAGGGCTGGAAGAGTCAGCTACCACTCAAGTTGCTTAGTGCTATTTTAAGCATTGCTATTGTTATTTGCGCAGGGCCCACATGGGAGCGTGAAGCTTCTCCATTTGGCGAGGACCAAGGGGCGCTTGCCATTGTGCTTGATGTCAGCACATCCATGGATCAAACAGACCTACCGCCTTCACGTTTAGAGCGAGCAAAATACAAGATTCGAGATCTATTGGAAGCGAGAAAAGGGGGCAAAACGTCGCTCATTGTTTTCGGTGGCAGTGCTCATACTGCGATGCCGATGACACAAGACAATCAAGTCTTCTTGCCATTCCTCAATGCGATCACACCTGAAGTGATTCCAGTGCAGGGTAAGAGTGTCCAATCGGCAATACCTGAGCTTCAATCACAGTTAAAAAACTTTCCTTCGGCTTCGATTTTGATTGTTTCTGATGGTGTCTCTCAAGAAGGGATCAAACTCTATCAAGATGCTTTTCAAAACACCAATCAATTGGTGATGGTATTGGCTGTGGGTAACGATGCTATTCATAGTAGCTCGGCGACCGACTGGGACAGTTTGAAGCAACTGGCCAGTGCAACCGATGGTCGTTACTACGCATTGACTACGGACGATAGCGATATCAACAGTATTGCGTCCGATGTTGAGCGTCATATGCAGATCTCGGGAGAGTCGGCGATGCCGTGGCGGGACATGGGATACTACCTAGTGTTTCCAGTGATGCTGTTGGCGTTGCTGTGGTTTAGAAAAGGTTGGTTGGTTCAATGGGCGATTCTTGCCACGTTAATCAGCCCCAATATTTTCCTAAATCAAGCCCATGCAGAGACAGTTTCCGCTGTTGCAAGCAGCGAACAGATCACAGAGCCGAAATCGGCCGTCGAAGAACTTTGGGACAGTGCGACACAAACTTGGATGGATTTATGGCTGACACCAGAGCAGCAAGGCCAGTGGTACTTTAACCGAGGGGAATTCATCAAAGCGGCAAATCATTTTCAGGAGCCAATGAATAAGGGCATCGCTTTTTACTATGGACGCGATTTTGCCTCGGCGCAGTCCCAATTTATACAAGTACAGGGCGATGAACGAGCGGTTCTTTATCTAGGAAACACCTTAGCAAGACAACGAGAATATCTTGCAGCACGAAATCTCTATAAAGATCTTATCGAGAAAACCAAAGATGAGAGTATCGCTGCGGTGGCAAAACAAAACTATCAAGCCATGAGTGAGCTCGTGGACGAGATCAATCGAGTGAGTGAAAGCCAATCGGGTACCACTGACGGTCCAGAAGAGTCGATGGAGCTTGGAGACAACCCAAGAACGGCTGATGGAGCTGAAGAAAATACCGCCTCAGAGCTGATGTTAAAAGAAACCTTGAACGCGAACGAGATATTGGGAAGTGAGGAACTTGCAGATAAATGGCTGCGTAAAGTGGAAGCAGACCCGAAAAACTTTTTGCGAAACAAATTCCAAATCCAACTTCGTGAGCATGGGAGCCAGCAATGAACATCGTTAAGTTAGCGAAACTCTTTACTCAAGCGGGTTCACTGTTATTTCTGGCCTTGATGGTCTTGCTAGTCCCGATTTCGGCGCAGGCGAGTATGACTATCAATCAGTTGCAAAGAGAAGGTGGCGTAGAGATAACCTCTTGGCTTAGCAAAGGTGACAACGCATCCGAGCCGGCCGCGATACGCGAGCAAGTTATTCTTTATATCGAGGTTGCCACACCTAGGTGGTTTACTGGCGGTACGCGTATCTCTGGCTTTGGTATGCCGGATTTGATTGTGAAGCAGCGCAATCAACTTGCAACTAACTACACGGAACGTAAAGACGGTCAGACATGGTCGCGCCAACGCTGGGAAATAACCTTATATCCTCAGCAAAGTGGAGAATATCGATTACCCAAAGTGCCCGTTAGAGTTCAAGTATCGGCTCCGGATGGTTCAAATGTCTCTGGGACACTGTATACCGAACCGATGTCACTGTTTACTTATCTTCCGGATGCGTCGTTTACTCAAGACGAAGCCTGGTTCTCTGCCAATGATGTCAAAGTGCAGGAATCTTGGAGTGCATCGTCCGAAGAACTGCATGCAGGAGACAGTATTGTAAGGACTCTCGAAGTTGAAGCTGACGATACACTCTCTATTATGTTGCCGCCACTGAGTGATGACAGCATTGCTGGCGTGAAAGCGTACCCGAAACCCAGTGTTTTATCAGACAGCCAAACGCGCGGCGTATACAAATCAAAACGTGTCGATGAGGTCACTTACATTGTTACCACAGGCGGCGAGGTGGTTTTTCCAGAGCAAGTCGTTCGCTGGTGGGATGTCGAAACGCAATCTGTACAGACTGTGACTTTGGAAGCTAAAAAAGTGCGGGTTGCTCACACTTGGCGTTCACTTTTCAATACGTATAAAACTGAATTCGTTATACTTTCGATTATCGCCTTAGCGCTGTTACTGGTTTTGAGATTGACTTATCGATTCTTTAAAACTCACCCGACACCACCTTGGTGGGAGTTGGCTCAAGAGATTCGTCATCGTGATTGGTCGAGTGTTAGGCGTTTGATTTACAGAAAAGGCCGCCAAGTAAGTGGTGAAGTCGAACTCAAAAAAATGCGCAGCGATGCTTCTTGGCAACAAGCCAGTCAAGAGGTGCAAGATGATAGGTTAGATGCCTCGCAAAGTCGTTGGATGTGGCGTCAACTAAAGGACACGAAGCCGAGTTACTTAAAGCACGACTCACCAAAGCCCGGTGCTCCAAAGTCTAGTTTTCTAGAACATAGCGCTTCGAGAAAAAGCGAGAGTCAATTCGTACTAAAAGGTTTAGATAGGTGGCGAAAACCGAGCTAAGCCTTTGCAGGTGATATAAAGGTAATAATGAAAAACACCGAGCTCAACCTTATCCCAGTCTTTGTAGCCATCTATGAAGAGCAGAGTCTATCCAGTGCCGCGACACGTTTAGGTATTAGTCAGCCTGCGGTAAGTAAGGCACTCAAGCGATTACGAGAGATATATGAAGACTCCTTGTTTCATCGCAATGCCAGTGGCGTAGAGCCGACGACGTTTGCCAATGACATCTATCCAGCATTGGCTACGTCGCTTAAAAACTTCAATTCAACCCTAGAGGCTTCCCGAGACTTTAATCCTAAAACGTCAACCAAGACGTTTTCTATTGCTTCTGTTTCTGCCGCGAACTATGCCGTGTTGCCTGAACTGTTAGTAAGATTTGCCAAAATTGCACCTAAGGTGTCGCTGGAAGTTCACCCGCTATTTACCGAAGATCATGAGTCCGATCTGCGATTGCAACGTTATGATTTAGTCATTGATAGAACGCGTTCTGATGTGACTACACTAAAAACCAAAGAGATCTTCAAAGAGAAGCTCTATGTGGTTGCTGCCAATGATCATCCCAGACTAACTGGCGAGACAATAACAACGGACGAATATTTGGCCGAGCAACACGTCGTTATGTCTCGTTGGCAGACTCGTCAAAGTTTCTTTAGTGAAAAAGACTTTCCAGAGTTTGGTAAACGAAAAATAGTGTATCGTGCGCCCGGTGAAGTTGACATGCTCCCCGTGATCAGTCGAACGGAAGCCATTGGCCTTGTCACCCATTCGACGTTTACTAAGTTCTCACAAGGTTTGAACGTCAAAGCGTTACCAATGCCATTTGGCGCCTCTGAACATGGGCTAAGTATGGTGTGGCACCCAAGCCGAAATTCTGATTCCGCACATCAATGGCTGCGAAATCAAATTGCTAAAGTGGCCAACACCGTTAGTCAATAATTTATCTAGGAAGTAAGGAACGCATTTGTGATCAAATGGGGTGTGATGGGGCCAGGAAGGATTGCCCATAACTTTGCCAAAGGTATTGCCGTTACTGATGGTGCTGTCATTCACGCAGTCGCGAGTAGAAACGAGCTGCGCGCTATGCAGTTTGCCAGTGAGTATCAGATTGAAACCATCTATTCAGGCTATCAAGCACTAACACAAGACCCAGAAGTTGACATCATCTACATTGCGACACCTCATGCCTTTCACTACGAGCAAGCCTTAATGTGCTTGAATGCTGGAAAGGCTGTGATGTGCGAAAAAGCGCTGACAATGACCGCTGAGCAATCTCGCCATTTGCAGCGAGTGTCGAAAGAGCAGGGCGTGTTTATTATGGAAGCGTTTTGGTCGAAGTTTTTGCCGGTTTGGGAGCAAATACAGCGCTGGAAGTTAAAGATTGGCGAAGTCAAACTGGTTCAATCCAACTTCTGTTTCAAAGCGGAGCGCAACTATGGCGATCGCCTATTCGATCCCGCTCAGGGTGGGGGAGCGCTGCATGATATTGGCATCTATAACATCGCATTGTCGAACTACGTATTTGACCAACTGCCGACACAATGGCAGGTTTCAGGTGTCGTCGGTGAGACAGGAGTTGAGGAGAGTGTCTCTGCCGTATTAGAGTACGAGAACGACAAATGCGCCACTTTTACCTGCAGCTTTAACGTGACGACTCCAAATACAATGTCGATCTTTGGTGAACATGGGCGAATTGAAATAGCGGAGCCATTCTTTGGCGCTGAAAAAGCCACACTGACGACGGATAGTGGCAGTGAAGTGTTTGAAATACCTCATGCAGGCGCAGGGTTTGAATACCAAATTGCTGAAGCGAATGCGTGTTTGCAACTTGGCAAAGTTGAGAGTGACAAGCATCCGATGCAAGCGACGATAGATACGCTAGAAATTATTGGCGAGATGCGAAGATCGTTGGATATCGGAAGACAATAAAGTTTGATCGATTCCAATAAAGATTGTCAGTTCACTTAGCAGAGATTTATGTGAACTGACTATAGCAAACACGCCTTTGCTCCAAAATGTGTTAGACCTTTTACTCATTCATGTCCTGTTAATCCTAGGTTACCTTAGTAAAAGTTATTTGAGATAACAAATATCAACAAATTTTGCGTTACATGGGTACCTCATTGTCTCACGGGGTAAATCATTTATTTTGAACGTGTTTTTTGCTGAATACTTCAGAATGAATTTCTAAGGGCGATGCTCTTTTTTGCTGCTCAAGTATTTAGCCATAAGGCGAATCTCTTCATCCGTGTAGTGCTCCATTGCGACCTCCATGGTCATGAACAAGCCGTTTTTACGCTTTTTCATCTTGTAATCTTTCATTTGGTTAAAGAGGTAAAGCTCGTTTTGTCCACCGATTTTCGGGTATATAGGCATTACGGGCTCATTTCCGGTTTCACCATGGCAAGTAGCGCACCCTCCTTTTCCCGGAGCAATGTACAGTGCTTTGCCTTTCTCAGTCTCAGTATTGGCAAAAGTGGAGAAGCTGATGGAGGCAATAAGTAAAATAAGCATACTTTTCATGATTACAGTTCCTCTTTTAAACAAGTTAGCCAGTCTTGAATCGCTTCGGGAGAGTGCTTGATATACCCAGAATAGCGAAATTTAGCTTCACCATTAATCACTACCAATGTGGCGGGTAGCCCTTGAAAGCCGAGCGCTTGAATTGAACTCATATCCGGTTCAATGGTTTTCGGTAAGTGATGAATACCCAATTTAGAAAAACGCTCTTCGATCGCAGGGAGGTTATCCCCAATGTGTACGGTTTCAATATTAAAGTTCGTGTTAGTCGCAATGCTGTCGAGTGCTGATAGTTCCTTTAAACAAGGAGGGCACCAAACCGCCCATAGATTGACCAAGCTGACTGGGCCTTTTAGCTCGGAAAGCCGATAGGTCGAGTTTTCTGGTTTAAACCCTTCTGGTGTGGCGCATTGTTTTGCGGTTGTCGAGAAACTCAAACATAAGGTGATGCTAACCAGTGCGAATGAGGTCCATTTATTCATTGATATACCTCTTCAAAGCTTGGCCGATTTTTGCACCACCTTCGCCATAACCAAATACATCGATAAGCTCTCTGTCTGGTCCGTAAAGGTAGATGTAGGCAGAGTGGTACACTTCATAATGTTTTGGGAGAGGGGGGTAAATGGGCTTGCCTTCAAGAGAATAGCCATAGGTTGCCTTCATGCTCTTTGCTATGGCTTTGATCTGCTCTTGCGTTCCGGTTAATCCAACCATTTTGGGATCAAAGTACTTCACATACATGTCCAAGTTTTCAATCGTATCGCGGTTAGGGTCTACAGAGATGAAGATTGGCGTGACCTTATTTGACTCCTCGTTCAACGAATTCACTGCGGTCGCTAAATCGATAACCGTGGTAGGGCAAATATCTGGACAACTGGTGTAACCAACGCCCATAAGAAGGAACTTACCTTGCCAATTTTTCTCGGTCACCGTTCCTAGCGTATTATCTTGCAGTTCAAATTTTAAAGGTTTAGCCATTGCGGTAAAACTCAGTAAGCATGCCGCTAGAAAAGCGTAGATAGTATAGGAAGTTTGTTGTCTCATTGTGCGTTCCTTTAGTGACATACGGTGTTTGTAATACCCATTGCTAGCAGGTGGGGCTTGGCTAACTTAGTGTCGATCTCCTTCAGAACCTTGTTGGTACGGATGTCGTATACGAAAAGTTTTGAAGAGCCTTCTTGCGTTGCAAACAGTGTCTTTGAGTCTGAAACTACAACAACTTCTCGTAAGTCATTACTTAACGAGACTGATTGAACGGGTGTGTTGGTCGAAAGCTCAAAAATATCCAGGGCACCCTTAGATTCAATTATGCCCATTGTCTCTATCCAGCCCGTGCGAATAGACTTTGGAGCCCCGGTAAGCTTGAGCTCTTTGACAACTTCACCTCCCCAAGATTCGATAACTTGCGCTTGACCATTTTCACTGGCAAGCACGATATATTCAGAATCGGAACTTACGTAAGGACGCCAAGGTTGTGAGTCGAAATGAAAGGTGTTGAATTCCATTTCCATAGAGAGATCCCAAACGACAACGGAATTGTCTTTATATTGGGAAGCCAGTGCTAGGCGCGCATCTGGTGATAAAGTCAGCTCAGAAACGTAGCCTTCGCCGACATTGATATAGCTTCTTTGACCATCGTGATTACGATAAATAAGCGTGTTACCGGACTTGCTCTCTGAAACATACAAGTTGTAGCCACCGTTATCAAAGTTCATGCTAAAAGGCGATTTGATATCGGTAATCGTGGCGACATATTCGCGTTTTAGCGGTTTAATAATGTCTATACGATCTTTCATTGCTACTGCCAGTTGGGCTTCATCAGCATGAAAGGTAATTTCTGTTGGAATTCCTTCCATCGCCATTTGCCAGTGTGTCTTTTTAACTAAGTCGTAGACGTAGACGGTTGGGGTTTTTCCGTCGATGTAGACGAGAACATCTTGTACGTCTGACACTTCAAGGTGAATCGGTTTTGCCTTGAGTTCGATCTGGTCTGTGTAGGAAAACGCAAAAGTGTCAATAACGGCGACGTTGTTAGAGTTATCATCAGAAATGAATGCCCAACGAGCGCCATCGTCATATCGACCTTCGATATCGGCGTGCGCGGTAAAGGTAAGCAAAGAGGTAAGTAGGGGAATCAAAATCTTGTTCATAGTAACCTCGAATAATAGAAAACATCATCGCAATCGAGCCACAAGTGAGTTTTTGGGGCGACATTGTTGGTGTGGAAGTAAAGAAGCCCTCAAGAGGGCTTCATTGAACAACTAAGGATTACGAACACAGCGAGTGTAGAATTCGGAGTCTTTTGACATACCGAAACCTTGCCCAGTTAGGTAACCATGTGCCCAACCTTCGTTATCACCCGTGAATCTCAAATCCAACTGCTCAGGCGTTTGGTTTTTCTTACGAGCCGATAGTGGTCTTACGTGAAGCGTAGGGCCAGCAACATCAGAAGTGCTGGTCCAGAAGAATGACTTCACTGGTGTGTTCGGGAAAAACTCTTCATCAATAGCTGGAGAAACTTTGTTGTAGTTAACAATGGAGTTCATCTCTTTGATATCTGGAGCGCGCCAGTCATCATAGCCAGCATATTCTAAGTCTTGGCAGTACTTCAGAGAGTCATCGAACTTGCGCTTCACATAATCAATGTTTTGCTGCCACATTCGATTGGTCACTTTTTCTGTAACAGTACCGTCACCGTTATCGACGTATTGCATGTTGTGGTATGCCGCGTCGTTATCTGCGCGAACACAGCGAACCAGCTTGGTTGAAGCGGTATGTTGACCCATGATATGAGCATCAGGGAAGCCCACGTGCCAAACGTGATCGTGACGGTCAGAAACAGGGAACGTCCAAATGCCAGAGTTCTGACGAGGCATGTTCAAGAACACATCGGTATTAATAGCCGGACGGAACTCACCCATGTCAGCTATGGAGAATAGCTCTTTCATTAGCGGGAAACGCCAATCTGTATAACCATCAATTTCCAAGTTTGCGCAATATGCTTTACCTTCGACCGCCGTCATCCAGATTCGGGAGGAGTCTCGTTCCCACATCAATTGGGTATTATTGTCGAAAACGACTTTCCCTGATTCAGAGATAGTGTAGCTAGGCTCATTACCTTGGTAATCAGAGTCTTCTCCAAAAGTATCGGTAAAGTTCTGAATTTGACCTGTGTCTGGCAATTTGAAACCTTCAGGCGCAGGCATACCAATACCGGTAATAAACTCTTCCCTTTCAATCGGCTTGACGCGTTGACCGGAAACATACGCCGCGACATCGCGGTAGTCCTGCTCTGACAACATCTTAGCGTAAGGCATCATGATGCCGGCCAATGCACCGTTAGTACGTTTGCCGTCGCGGTAGGCAATCATCTGTTCGTAGATGTATGTCGGCATTTGGCCTTTCAACGGCGGGAAGTTTTTCTGTGTTGATGCGCCTTGTTCGCCATGGCAGGCTTTACAGGTACTGTCGTAAGTCTCTTTTCCGCGCTTGAACTCTTCACTCTCTAGTACATCCGGCATTGGGTTGTACTTCATTTTTTGTGCACCAAGCAGGATCGCAGTCGATGCCATATCACGAGGCGGGTTAGCGTAAACGATCTCTTTCATTTGAGAGGAAATACCTGCGTGACGCTCATTATCCATAGCGAACCATTGGTCTAAGAACCATTGCGGATCAAAACCTTCAAGCTTAGGGCTTAGCGTTTCAGGCACTTCCTCTTTTGCTGGTCGGTGACAACCGAGGTAACAACCAAATACGATACGTTTTGCTGCTTTTAAGTCCTTGGGTGATTTCTTTAAATCTTCAAAAGTTCGATTAATGGTGTAATCACCGTACCCATTATCGATGTCTTCTGCTGCAACAGCGCTACCAGCCAATGCTAAGCTGATGGCAAGTGATAATGCGATTGAATGTTTCATTTATAAGCCCTCAGTTGCCACCAAATTACGAATTCGTTCTTCCTCACGTAAACGCATCTCACGCTTTAAATTAGGGTGGGCGATATCGTAGTGGCAGCTCGAACACTTCCAAGATGGATCGTTATCTTTGTTGTTAAATGCAAGGTTGTGAGAGAAGTCCGATGCGGGTGAGTTTTCGTCTGCACCTTGAGCACGCTCTTCCAAACCACGGTGGCAATTGATACAGCCTGAGTCATAAACATACTCACCACGTTTAGGGTGAAGTTCATCATAATCAAGCGAATCCATACCCAGCACGAACTCTCCCCATAGATGGCGCGTACCGGAGGTTCCTTTTACCCAAAGCTCTTCGACAATATTCGATTTTGGCAGGTGACAATCGATACAATCTGCAACAAAACCATGTTGGTTATTACCGCCATGTATCGATTGAGAAAACGTTTCAGCCATCGGCTCCATCGTATGGCAGGACGCACAAAATTCATTGGTACTGAATACATGCAAAACTTCTGTTGCAGGGAGAGCTGAGATCAAACCAATCCCGATGCCGACCGCGACAATGGCAAGTTTAACCGAGCGTTTTACTTGTTTAATTTGCTCAATAATTTTCATTATCTCACCTACATTTTATGCTTCGGGGGAAAGTCAGAAGATTTAAGAACGCTTGCTTCACACTGTTGGTCTGAAAGGTAGGTCAGCCATAAGTTGACCGAGTACTTTTCACCAGCGAGTGGGCGCTTCTTAAGGTCCATTAACATAAAGTGCGTTCCACCGCGTTCTAGTTTGGTTACCGCGTTTTTCTTAAGAAACAGTTTCGGAAAGCGCTGCATTGTCATCACGCCATCTTTCATAATGGTGTTATGCATCTGAACTTCATTGGTAAGCTCTGGTATTTCCGCGCCTAGAATGGCTTCTGGCGAAGGAAGTCTCAGTGCTTTGACCTCGTCGTCTTCAGTAAAGGTCGCATTGAAGAACAGTCCGGTTTTGTTGACGCCTGGCGCGGGTTCAACGATGACGCAGTCGGTAATAGAGACACCTGCATAGGCTTGAGCTGCGCAGAGTAAGCTCAACGTTGTGAATAGCTTTTTCATCTGTTAGGTCCTTAGCACAAGGCGTTAAAACTTGAAGTGGAGGCCGATGTTGATGTTGTCATTTCGGTTCTCGCCGTTGTTGTTCGCAGGGTCATTGGTTGCTGCATCGTCAGCGTATTCTGCGACTTCTAAATAGGTAGAGAGCTGTTCACTAAAGGCATAGTTAAGGCTCGCTAGATAAAGCGTTTGGTTATCTTTTTGGGAATCGTCGAAAGCTTTGTGCTGAGCCCCGAGTTTGAATGTCAGCTTATCCAGAGAGTATTTGCCTGAGATACCGTATACAGCGCTGTCGCCTTGGGGATCGTCGTGATTGAGCTCAACAAGGCCACCGAGGTAGAAGTTCTCCCAAGTGTAAGAAGACGACAGAGCGTAACGCACGTAGTCATCGGTTTGGTTCCCTGGTAATTGTTTCTTATCGACTTGGGAACGATTGAGAACCAAATCAAAGCTGTCGGTTACATACAGTAAGCGCAGACCAAGAATATCGATGTCTTCTCCATTGTTATTGTCAGGGCTTATGACCGCGACTTTTGCGTACAGACCGTTCCATTTGGGTGTCATATAGGCGAGCTGATTGTTGCCAGATTTTGCTTGACGAAATAAAGCCGCATTGCTTGAACGGTGCATATTGTTACTGTCAAAAATATCTACGCGAGAGTAGAGATCTTTATAGGTGCCTGTGGTACCGTTTCCGAAGTAGATGCCGCCGAAGTCCTTAGTTACTAGCACCAAGTTTGCTTCGCTAACACGCATATCGAAGCCCTGCTCCTCCTTAACCTTTTGTGTTAAATCTTCTGAATATTCAGCTTCTAGGTTGTAGATAACACGCAATAGACCAGCGTCGTGTTTGCCTTTTATGCCCGTATTCGCACGATGAATTTCTGACTGATAATCTTGTCCTGCTTCCCAGCGTACTTGCCCTAAAATGTCGCCATAAAAGTTGGGTGCTTCAAAGGTTGTTGCCGCGACAGGCGTTGTACACAAAGCGATTGTGGACAATAGTAAAGAATGTTTTAACTGCATGAATAGACCTACTCTAAAGTGGTAGTTATGAAAAGTTGTTTCGAATTATATCGAGTTGTTTTTTTAGCAATACGCGAGTAGGAAATCGCGGTAATTCAGAAAGTGAATAGCAGAGGTGAGATCAAATAAAGCGTTGATATTTTTTTAGTTACAGTGATGAAGGAAGAAAATTTACATTTTAGTTAGTAATATCGTAGAGAGACGACTAGGAGCTAAACATGGATATCGAAGCGGTTAAAATGTTCTCTGTTTTGGCGAAAAAGCTGAACTACACCGAAACAGCAAAAGCACTCGATGTAAGCCAACCGACACTAAGCAGAAAAATTAAAGCATTAGAAGAAAGCCTAAATGTTACTTTGGTCCATAGGAGAGGTAGCAGCATTAGTCTTACGCCACAAGGTGAAATGTTCTTCGAGTCGGCTGGCCAGATTCTCGATCTTATCGACCACACTGTAGAAAAACTTCACGTTGAACGTAAAGGTGTTAGCGGCCTACTGCGTATAGGCTGTTTACACCCGATGGCGAGGTTTTTAACCAAGAGCTTCTTACCGGATTTCCATGAAAAGTATCCAAATATCCACATTCACTTTCATACATTGACGCCAAACACTTTGAGCTTGTTTGAAGATGTAGATCTGATGATTGCCCCGTTTTTACCGAACGATGAATCCGTCGTCTGCCGAGAAGCCTCACGATTTACACGATGTTGCTACGCCTCGCCAAAGTACATTCAAAAACGTGGTGAACCCAAATTTGTTCATGACTTAGAGCTACACCAATGTATTACTCACACCAACACGCCAAGCTCAGAACGATATTGGAACCTAACAAATAAACATGGTGATAAACGGCAGATTGAAGTCACTGGAAACATGACAACGAACTCAATCGATATCGCAATTAACTTGGCAAAAGAGGGGTTTGGTATCGGCTTAATTCCTGATAATCAAGTGCGTGAACAAGTGCATTGCGGCGAGCTCATAAAGCTGTTCAACGGCGAATGGTTTGAAGAGGGCACTCTCTATATTTTATATAAACAGAGTATACATACGCCGAAACGCTTTAAGGTGTTTATTGAAGAGTTTGAAGCATTTCATGAACAATGGAGATTGCAAGACTAACAACAAGGAAAGTAGACAGTTTAGTGATTTCTCCTACCTGAAGTTATTCTTAGTTTTCTAATGTTCGATTTTTCAAAACTGATTTTTGTCCAAAAACGTTTCAGAAAGTGATCAAACTTTGGCTTTTTATAGCCCAATGATTTCTTGAGAAGGCGCGTTTCCGATCAAAGTCTATTGTCCTCCGACATTGGGTGTGGAATAGATAATTGACCAGTGTCGTATAACTCATTGAGCAGGCGACACTATTTAAATACAGAGGCGCCCAAGGCTATTAGCTTTGGGCGTATCTTTGTTCAAATGCCACGAAGCGCAATTATGCGGCTTTTGTGCTTTTATAGTTGCCTAATAGCGCACGATAGAGCTCGTTATCATTGAGTACACCTAACAGCTTACCCTGTTCAGAGAGCAAAATTGGCTGTCCGCTACGGTGTTTGAGTTCAATAGCATCTCGCATGACTATATCAGGGCTTACAACAACGACTGTAGAAGGGGAAACGTCTTCCAGCTTGTTCTGTTCGCCATCCCATTCCAACAAACTCAGGCCGGGCTGTTGAACCAATGAAAGTGAGTCTGAAGATTGTTCTACCCACACCTGCTGGCTGCAACAAACTTGTAAGCGTGAGTCTTCGCGTTTTAGCTCGCTGGTGGGTTGCATCAACGAGCGCCCCTTCAGCACGTTCAAAGGGTTGGTATGCGCGACAAAATCACGCACATAATCGTTTTCAGGATTAAGAATAATCTCTTCTGGCTTTCCATGTTGAATCAAACGCCCAGATTCCATGATTGCAATGTTGTTGCCAATTTTCAGCGCTTCATCGAGGTCATGGCTGACGAACAAAATGGTTTTGTTGAGTTTTTCTTGCAGCAGGATGAGCTCGTCTTGAAGCTGGGCGCGTATCAAGGGATCAAGTGCTGAGAATGGCTCGTCCATCAATAAGATATCGGTATCCATCGCAAATGCTCTTGCGAGACCAACACGCTGCTGCATTCCGCCAGACAGTTCGTGAGGATACTTATCTTCCCATTCTGACAGACCAACCATTTCAAGTTGTTCGCGCGCTCTCATGCGGCGTTCTGATTTGCCTACACCTTGCAACTCTAAACCAAATGCCACGTTATCAAGGACAGTTAGCCAAGGCATTAAAGCAAACTTTTGAAATACCATAGATATCCGGTGAGTCCGTAAATGGCGTAAGGTGTCTTCATCACAACTAGCGAGGTCGACTTGAGCCTCGCCATCTTTGACTTCAAGGTTGCCACGAGAAATTTCGTTTAATCCATTCACAGCACGAAGCAA
This sequence comes from Vibrio sp. DNB22_10_4, assembly GCF_052879755.1. Taxonomy (NCBI): domain Bacteria; kingdom Pseudomonadati; phylum Pseudomonadota; class Gammaproteobacteria; order Vibrionales; family Vibrionaceae; genus Vibrio; species Vibrio sp. DNB22_10_4. Next base: position 892,118 of record NZ_JBNNXW010000001.1, read on the forward strand.
GCTGGATTTCCCCGAGCCTGAGAGTCCCATGAGAACGCAAATTTCCCCTTCTTTGACTGACATAGAGACATTATCAACACCGACAACTTGACCAGTTTCATCGATAATTTCTTGGCGAGATTTACCGTTGTCTAATAGTTCTAGTGCCAATTGTGGTTTGTCACCAAACACGACATCGAGGTTTCGAATAGTAATCGCATCCATGATTAAGCTTCCTTTTGGTTTGGTGATTTACACAGACGATCGAGGATGATTGCCACAAGAACAATAGCCAGTCCTGCCTCAAAGCCTTGGGAGATGTTCACTGTATTCAACGCTCGAACCACAGGCTTTCCTAGGCCATCAGCACCAACAAGGGCAGCAATCACTACCATAGAAAGCGACAACATAATGCACTGAGTGACACCAGCCATTATGCTTGGCATTGCTGCGGGTAGTTCGACTTTGAATAGTAGCTTCATGCGAGTTGCACCAAACGCTTTGCCCGCTTCAACGAGTTCTTCTGGCACTTTTGTGATGCCGAGATACGTCAATCGAATTGGCGCCGCGATGGCAAAAATAATGGTAGAGATCAGCCCCGGCACGATACCAAGCCCAAATAAAACCAAGGTTGGGATCAGGTAAACGAAAGTCGGGACTGTCTGCATTAAATCGAGGATCGGTCTCAAAATGGTATACAACCAAGGACGGTGTGCGGCCATGATCCCTACAGGGACGCCAATTAATACAGAAATCGTTGTCGCGGCAAAAACCAAAACAAAGGTTTCTAGCATTTCTTGCCAGTAGCCAAGATTAAGAATGGTGAGCAGAGCACCAATAACAAATAAAACGAGTGGAATACTACGGTGCAAGTACCAAGCAAGTGCTGCGGTAATCGCAATGGGCATTGCTGGAGGCATCCACTTAAAAATATCGACAGCAAAAAGAATGATGGTCTCGAGGAAAATAGCAATCGCATCAAATAGACCCGCCGCATTAAAGGTTAACCAATCAACCCCTGCTTCCATCCATCGACCCAGTGGGATTTTGTTGTCTGTAATAAAATTCACAATACAGCCTTTGTGGTAATGATTATTCTAGCGTGTGACAAGAGGTGGGCGAGGTGCCCACCAAGCACATCATTCGTTAAGCTTTTGAGTTGATGTAGCTGTTTATTGCGCCTTGAGCGTCATCACCAGCTAGCGTTTTCACACCTTCTAACCAGGCTTCAACTTGTTGTGGATTCGCTTTCAACCACTGCTGAGCTGCTTTCGCAGGTTTCACATTTTGGTTCAAGATCGCTTCCATCAGCTCGTTTTCCATTTCTAAGCTGAATTCCAGGTTTTTTAGCAAGTTACCGACATTTTGGCACTCATTTAGGTAGTCTTTTCGGACGTTGGTGTAAACATTGGCTCCGCCATAGTTTGGACCAAAGAAGTCATCGCCGCCGTCTAGGTAAGCCATCTCGATATTGCTGTTCATTGGGTGTGGAGCCCAGCCAAGATAGACGATCCATTGGTTGCGGCGCACAGCACGCGTGACTTGAGACACCATACCTGCTTCACTTGATTCAACTAGGCTGAACTCCTTCAGACCGAATGCGTCACTATCGATCATTGATTGAATGAGGCGGTTGCCGTCATTGCCTGGTTCAATACCGTAGATGCGGTCTTTGAATTTGTCAGCATGCTTTGCAAGATCCGCAAAGCTTTTTACTCCCGCGTCATAAACGTATTTAGGGACTGCGAGGGTGTACTTTGCCCCTTCGAGGTTGGCACGAACGGTCTCTACTGTGCCAGCTTCACGGTATTTAGCGATATCTCCCTCCATTGTTGGCATCCAGTTGCCAAGGAAGATATCGATATCACCGTTCGCCATTGAAGAATAGGTAACAGGGACAGACAGTAAATCCGTTTTGGTTTGGTAGCCTAAGCCTTTGAGTAGTTCAGACGTAACCGCTGTGGTGGCGGTGATATCTGTCCAACCTACGTCAGCAAAACGTACGGTTTCACATTGATTGGCATAAGCGTTCATCGCGAGGCTACTTAAAGCGAGGGTTGACAGTGTTTTTGTCATCATAGACATGGTATTTTCCTTGTAATGGTTACTGACTTTTGAGGTTAATTTAGCTCTCTATTTGGAGCGTTAATTCGTTGTTTCTGTTGCCAATCTGGTGCGATCCAAACCGGTTGATTGGTCGGTTTAAGCATTGGTTGACCCAGAATCATGTCGGCGGCACGTTCAGCCACCATGATGGTGGGCGCGTTGAGATTGCCGTTTGGAATCGTTGGGAAGATGGATGAATCAACAACACGTAAACCTTGAATTCCTCTCACGCGGCAGTGTTCATCCAATACCGCCATTGGGTCATCATCGGCGCCTATTTTGCAGCTGCACGAAGGGTGATAAGCGCTTTCGACATTCTCCTTCACCCACTGGTCGATATCGGCATCACTTGCAATCTTGCTGCCTGGTTGAATCTCTTCACCGCGATAATGGTCCATTGCTGGCTGCATTAAGATTTCACGAGTAAGGCGGATACAGTCTCGCCAGTCTTGCTTATCTTGTTCTGTAGAGATGTAGTTAAATTCGATCTTCGGCTTGTCTTTAGGGTTGGTGGAGGTAATGGCAATGGATCCGCGACTTTGCGGTTTATTTGGGCCAACGTGAACTTGGAAGCCGTGACCATCAAAGGCAGCTTGGCCGTCATAACGCATAGCAGCAGGTAAGAAGTGATACTGGATATTCGGCCATTTCAACCCTTCGCGCGAGCGGATAAACGCACACGATTCAAAGTGATTGGTTGCCCCCAAGCCCTTGCGCGTTAAAACCCATTCAGTGCCGATGAGGCCTTTGCTAATAAGCCCAAGCTTGCTGTTAAGCGTGATAGGCTGAGAGCAATGATATTGGAAGTAGACTTCAAGGTGATCTTGCAAGTTTTCACCCACCCCTGGCAGTTCGTGGGTAAGCTCAACCCCCGCTTGTTCCAATACAGCTTTCGGGCCTATGCCCGAGAGTTGCAATAGCTGGACTGAACCCACTGAGCCGGCACTTGAAATGACTTCTTGATCGGCGAACGCTTGTTTAACAGCGCCTGATTTTTCAAATTCAACGCCTATCGCTTGCTTGTTTTCAAGGAGGACTTTGTGTGCGACGACCCCCTTGATTAGCGTCAGATTAGGGCGTTTTAGTGCACGCTTTAAGTAAGCGTTGGAGGTTGAAGCTCGCACACCGCCATCAACTGTCATGTGCATTGGGCCAAAGCCCTCTTGCTGATAACCGTTGTAGTCTTGAGTTTCTGGATAGCCCGCTTCTTTACCTGCATCTATGAAGGCTTGATAAAGTGGGTTACGTTTCATGTCATTGCCATTGCACGTACCAACAGGACCACTACCACCACGGTAATTATCTTCGCCGCCAATCCAGCTTTCCGCTTTACGAAAATAGGGTAGGCAGGTTTGGTAGTTCCAGTTTTTTGCGCCGTGCTCTTCCCATTCATCAAAGTCACAAGCATGACCGCGCACATATACCATACCGTTGATGGATGAACTGCCGCCAAGTACTTTACCGCGTGGACAATGAAGCTGACGGCCATCGAGGCCTTTCTCCTGTACAGTCTCAAACTGCCAAGCATATTTCTCGGTATTCATTGGGTAAGAAAGGGCTGTGGGCATCTGGATGAAAATACTCTTATCGGAGCCACCCGCTTCAAGCAGTAGAACCTGATGTTGACCACTTTCACTTAGCCGATCCGCCAACACACAGCCGGCCGAACCCGCGCCGACGATAATATAATCGTAGCGTTGCATCATTTAATCTCTCCGTGATTTGAGTTAGGCGTAAGGGCTGGCGTAATCGCCAAGCTCTATTAAAACACTCTTGGTTTGGGTGTAGTGCTTAAGAGTTTCTGGACCATTTTCTCGGCCAATGCCTGAATGCTTGTATCCACCAACTGGCATTTCAGCAGGCGAATCTCCCCAGGTGTTGACCCAGCAAATACCCGCTTGCATTTGATGAATAACGCGGTGAGCACGAGATAGGTTTTGGGTAAACACTCCGGCTGCTAGGCCGTAGTCGGTGTTGTTCGCTCGCTCAATGACTTCTTGCTCGTCTTTGAACTTAAGCACTGACATGACAGGGCCAAAGATTTCTTGCTGGACGTGTGGCATGCTGTCATCACAGTCAACAAATACGGTTGGCGCAACAAAGTTACCGCGCTCTAGGCCATTGTCAGTCACTTGATAGCCACCCGTTAGCAGTGTTGCACCACTCTCTTTTGCACTTTCAATGGCTTGTAGAACTTTGCTCAAATGGTCTTTGGAAATGAGTGCGCCAATTTGAGTGTCCATATCCATTGGGTTACCGACAATGAGCTTTTCGGTGCGAGCTTTAAGCTGTTCAATAAATTGCGGATAAATCGACTCATGGACAAACACACGAGTGCCATTAGTGCATACTTCGCCTTGCGTGTAGAAGTTAGCGACCATCGCAGCAGAAACCGCATTATCGAGCTTGGCGTCGTCAAATACGATCATTGGTGACTTTCCACCCAATTCCATCGTAACTTGTTTTAGTGTCTTCGCACTGTCGGCCATCACTTGCTTGCCTGTGCCTGATTCACCAGTGAATGACACTTTGGCGATATCTGGATGAGCCGTTAGCATTTGACCAACACGGTGATCACCTTGGACAACGTTGAACACGCCATCAGGCAATCCTGCTTCAGTGAAGATTTCTGCCAATTTGAGTGCGGTAAGGGGTGTTTCCTCAGAAGGCTTGAAGATCATGGCATTGCCTGCGGCTAGAGCTGGCGCAGATTTCCACATCGCAATTTGAATCGGGTAGTTCCACGCGCCAATACCAGCACAAATACCCAAAGGTTCGCGGCGAGTGTAGAAAAACTGGCTTTCACTCAATGGCTGCTGTTCACCTTGCATAGCAGGCACAAGACCCGCAAAGTATTCAATAACATCCGCTCCGGTTGCAATATCAACTTCAATCGCTTCTTGAATAGGTTTGCCTGTGTCTGCCACTTCAAGTGCAGCCAGTTCGTCGTTACGTTCGCGCAGAATTGATACAGCTTTAAGCAAAATTCGGCTGCGCTCGACAGGGCTCATCGCTGACCATACGGCAAAGCCTCGCTTAGCAGACTCGACCGACTGTTCAAGGTCTTGTTGGCTTGCAAGGCCGATGGTCGCTAGCGGCTCGCCATTGGCGGGGTTATAAGTAACAAAGCTTTCGCCAGACGTTGCTGACTGCGCTTTTCCATCGATAAATAGTGTTTTCATATCCATTTGAAGATCTGACTTTAGCGTTATTTTTGGGAATAGAAAGTGAGTTGTTTGTCGAGGTAATCGTTAATGATCGCTCGTGCTTTGTCGGCATCTATGCCTTGCGGGTTGAGCGTGCCACGAAGCCAAATACCGTCAATCAAAGCAGCGATACCATGAGCAACAATGTCTGCTTGCGGAGCATCTAAAAGTCCCTTGAGTTCAATTTTAAGGTGGGAGAGCAAGCGCTTTTCATTCACGTGCTGGAGGCGTTTTAACTTGTCGTTGTGCATTGAGTATGACCAAAACGCTAGCCATGTCTTAGCAACTTGGTTTTCTGCCTGAAAGCCAACAAAGTTTCCATCAACAATCGCAATGATTCTCTGCTGGTGAGCCGAGCTAGGTAACTGGGCAAGTTTTGATGTAATGGTCGTTGAGTGCTGACGCAGGATTTCTCGCATCGTTTCCTCAAGCAGCCCATGTTTACCACCAAAGTAATGATTGATTATTCCAGTAGAAACGCCCGCCTCTTTGCTGATTAACGCAATACTTGCCGCATGCAACCCGACGCGATCGATAACCGCCATCGTTGCTTTGACAAGTTGAGGCTTCCTGATTTCGGGCATGCCAACTTTCGGCATTTTGTATCCTTTTTATTTTTAATTGAACGGTTAGTTAAATATAGCGTAACGAAAATTTAGTTAGACCTCAAATGATTTATGTGTCACTCATGTGAAAAACAAACCAATAGTTAACATTGGTGCTACTTTTGTTGGCTTGGTAGATAGACGAATGAAATTGCAAAGACTTGATGTTTTGTTTCGTTAAAACAGCAGCTTGAGTGGTTTTGTTACTCGTTGGTGACGTCATGACAACTAGCTCTGGACGCATGCTATTCATTAATGTCACTTGATAGTGATTGAAGGCTGGTTTAGATGCCAAATTTACTGATGTAAAATGTTTTGAGGTCTTATTAATTTGTGGGAGCTGGCGAGCGCAATATGGATTTCCAAACGGGATACTGTCATACATAAAAAAAGACCCTCGCACCACCTGCAATAGTGCGAGGGCTAAACGACATTAGGAGATCCAAAGTCAAAGCACGTGACGCTCACTTTAACTAAGGGTGTAAGTGAACATTGCTCGATAGGCAATGCTCTTATTCTTATCAAGTAGGTTTGGTTTACCTCTATCGCTTGGGGTCGAACGAGATAATGAGGGCATTCAGGCGCATTTGCGACTCAGCCGATTCTAGAACCACTGTGTGTTCTAGAATGTTATTTATATTAATGTATTACAAATGTAATTAATGAGATGTAGATCAAGTTTTTGGGGTGTCACATTATTCAATTGATCAGTTGTTGGTAACTCGTATTGATAACAGAGCAGTTGCCAAAGATGGGATAGCGTTGGGTGCAAAAAGCAGTTAGTCGATCGTTACCCCCTCTCGCTCCCCTTATGTTGAGTTTCGCAGCTAACGCGGTTGTAAATAGTGTTCTAGGGGGAGAACTTTCTTTCTCGTGGTGCGTGATTGGCGTGGATTATGTGAGCAGAGAGTGGTGTGGTTTTTAGGAAATCGAAGGAGCCAGTGATATTGATGCTGGCTCCAGTTTAAACGTTCTAAAGAATGTCTCTTACTCGATAGTAGGACATCGCTAGCACCAATGCCGGTGTCTTAAACAGCCTCCCGCCTGGGAATGGCATATGCGGGATCTTATCAAAAATCGCGAAGCGTTCTGCGGTGGTTGCTACGCACTCAGCCATGAGTGTGCCTGCCATCCCCGTCGCTGCGATGCCGTGACCGGAAAAGCCTTGGGCAAAATAGACATTAGGTTTTAGACGGCCAAAGTGTGGCGCGCGGTTCATGGTGATGGCGACATTACCACCCCATGCATAATCGATCTTTGCGTCGGATAGCTGAGGGAATATGTCGACCATTCGTCCGCGCATGGCTTTTTCTAGGTTGAAAGGTGCCATGCCTGAGTAGCTGACTCGTCCGCCAAATAGCATCCTGTGATCGCCAGAGCAGCGGAAATAATCTAATACGAAGTTTATGTCACAAGCGGCGATGTGATCTTTCATAAGCGCCCCGGTGACCTCTTCACCTAAAGGCTCAGTGGCACAGATATAAGTACCTACAGGCATGACTTTGTTTTCTAACTTAGTCTCCAAACCATCCATATAGGCGTTACAAGCGAGGATGACGTGATTGGCTTTTACGGTGCCGTTTTTTGTGAATAGGGTAGCAGGATCACCGTGTTCGATTTTGGTCACGGCGCTATCTTCATAAAACTCTGCGCCCGCTTGTTTGGCTGCATTAACCAATCCAAGGGTGTAATTAAGTGGATGCAGGTGACCGCTGTTGCTATCGAACATTCCAGAGGTGTATTTGTCGCTCGCTATGCGGTGGCGGGTCTCTTCTTGATCCCACATTTCTAGCGATTCATATCCGTAGTTTTCAGTGAGGTCGTCATACCAAGCTTTGAGCTCTTTATCATGGCGAGGTTTGACGCCCACATGCACCATGCCATCACGCCAATCACAATCAATATTGTACTTGTTGATGTTAGACTTGGTCAGCGCTAACGCTTCAACTGAAATGTCCCATAACTTTCGTGCATCGGATTTGCCGACCATCTTTTCTAAGGTGTCTTGTTCGGATGCCCAGCCAAAGATAGCTTGACCACCACTTCTACCGGATGCGCCCCAGCCAACGCGATTGGCTTCTAGGACGATAACTTTAAAGCCTTTGTTAGCAAGTTCGAGTGCGGCGGTGGCTCCGGTGATTCCGGAGCCAATAACACAGACGTCGGCAACATGATCTCCCATCAGTTTAGGAAAATCGAATTGCTGATTTCGCGATGCCGCGTAATAGGAGTCTGTGTGCTTCACTTTCATTTTGTATCCTTACTTTACTTGTACCACTGATATTCTAATGGTGAGACTTGCGCCGAGAAGCGAGCTTGCTCATGTTTTTTGTTTGCTAAGTAAACCTTGCAGAATTCTTCACCAAAGCTGCGCTTCATAAACTGGCTGTTAGCGAACTCATGCAGTGACATATCCCAAGAGATAGGCAGCATTGGCAGTTCTAGCAAAGAAGCGTCACCTTCTATTGGCTCTGGTGGAGTGAGTTTGTTTTCGATGCCGTCGAGAATAGACGCGAGCAACACCGCGACGGTGAGGTAGGGGTTAACATCGGCGCCAGAGAGTCGATGTTCAATACGCTTGTCTGACTGACCACTTGCGGGTACTCGCACTGCAACGGTTCGGTTATCCCAGCCCCAAGTTGCGTGCAGCGGAACAAACATATTAGGCTGAAGTCGGCGATAAGAGTTAGCGTTAGGCGCGAAGATGGCCATGCTATCTTCAAGGTGTGCCAATACGCCAGCAATGGCGTTCAGAAGAATGCTTTCATCTTCACCAAAAACATTGGCACCGGTTTCATCTCGCAGGCTGATGTGCACGTGACAGCCGTTGCCCGCATACTCTGTATAAGGCTTCGCCATAAAGTTGGCATAGAAGCCATGCTTTTTCGCTACTGCTCGAACCACGCGCTTTAACAGCATGGCATGGTCGCAGGCTAACAGAACATCGTCCGTATGCTTGAGGTTGACCTCGAATTGCCCAGGTGCGTACTCGGCAGTAATGTTTTCTGCCGGGATATTTTGTTCTTCACATGTACTGATGATCTCATCCAGGAAAGCTTTGAACTCATCCAGTTCTTCTAGAGAGTACACCTGTGTTTGTGTCATACGCTCGCCGCTGATTGGCATGAGTGGTGGTTGTGGGCTGCCCGCTTCGTCTGTTTCGAGATCTTGAAGATAGAACTCAAGCTCAACTGCGATACAAGGCTTGAGTCCTTTGCTAGTAAATTTCTCTAATTGAACTTCCAGTACATGTCTTGGGTCGGCGAAGAAAGGTTGATTTGAAGTTGGCTCAAACATAGTTACGATGGCTTGGGCGCTGTTCTCTTGCCACGGCGTGGTCGTGAGTGAACTTGTTACCATTCGACAGATCCTATCACCGTCGCCTTTTTCAAAACCAAGCCCGGTTTCTTCAACTGTCTCACCACAAATATCCAGTGCGAAAACCGATGCGGGCAGACAAATACCTTGTTCTAAAACTTTGCTGAGTTGGGTGATGGGGACACGCTTGCCACGAACGACTCCATTCATATCGAACAGGATCAAATCCAAGCTGGTGACGTCTGGGTGCTGTTCAATAAATCGTTCAATTGTAAGCTTTTCGTGACCAAGTTGAATTGGTTCGATGTTGTCTGCGCTACTCGCAAGTTGACTCGTTCCCACTGTGGCTCCTCCACTTTTCCCAACGATTCCTTATATATCAAGCCCTAAGTTGGGCTTGACCGTGTTGGTTGCTTTTTAACCATAGACACAATGTTCAGTAAAACACAACACTAATGTATCTAAAATGTTAATCGCTATCTCAAAAGTTGCAAAATAATTAACATCATTGTTTGACATTTATACAGGTCGGTGCCAATGCTAAATGGGAGCTTATTGATAAATTCGTTGAGCGAGTAACGAAAAGAAGGATTTATGGAAACGATTAGGAAATGGATAGAAGAGAACCGTATTACTGAAGTTGAGTGTTTGATCCCGGATATCACGGGTAACGCTCGAGGCAAAATCATGCCAGCGAAAAAATTCCTTCGAGAAGGGGGCATGCGTCTTCCCGAAGTGGTTTTTTTCCAGACCGTAACCGGTGATTGGCCAGACGATGAAAGTATGATCGACCTGACCGAGAAGGACATGACACTGGAACCCGACCAAAACACGATTCGATTTGTGCCTTGGACTAAAGAGCCTACGGCACAGGTGATTCATGACTGCTACACCGTAGAAGGAAACCCAGTCGATATCTCACCGCGAGCAGTATTGCGTCGTGTGTTAAGTCTTTACGAGAAAGAAGGCTGGCACCCAGTTGTCGCGCCAGAGCTGGAGTTTTTCTTAGTTCAGAAAAACCTTGATTGGGATTACCCACTTGAGCCGCCGATTGGTCGCAATGGTCGCCCAGAAACAGCGAGACAGTCATTCAGTATCGATGCGGTTAACGAGTTCGATCCTATTTTCGAAGACATGTACGACTACTGCGAAGCGCAAGGTTTGGATGTAGATACTTTAGTTCATGAGTCTGGCGCAGCGCAGATGGAGCTTAACTTTGACCACGGCGAGCCACTAGACAGAGCGGATCAAGTTTTCCTATTTAAACGTACAGTGCGTGAAGCGGCATTAAGACACGATGTTTACGCGACCTTTATGGCAAAACCAATGGAAGACGAACCGGGTAGTGCAATGCACATCCACCAAAGCTTGGTTGATGGTAAAGGCAAAAACCTATTCGCAAACGAAGATGGTTCAAACAGCGAACTGTTTTTGAATTACATCGGCGGCATGCAGAAATACACGCCAGCGGCGATTGCGTTCTTTGCTCCAAACGTGAATTCCTACCGCCGTTTGGTATTCGGTGATTCAGCACCAACCAATGTGGCTTGGGGTGAAGACAACCGTACCGTTGGCCTTCGTGTACCAGTGTCTGATCGTGATTCAAGGCGTTTAGAAAACCGCTACGCGGGCGCAGATGCTAACCCATATCTAGCAATGGCTCTGACCTTAGCGTGTGGCTACCTTGGTATGAAAGAAAAACTCACACCAACGGAAAAGAGTACAGGCGATATGACAACCGAACCATACTCGCTTCCTCACAATCTAGAAGATGCACTTGTTCTGCTTGAGAACAGTGATGAACTACGAGAAATCTTAGGCGATCGATTTGTATCGGCTTATGTGGCAATCAAACGCAAGGAGTACAAGACCTTCTTCCAGGTCATCAGTTCTTGGGAGCGAGAATTCTTACTTTTAAACGTGTAACTAAGGCAAAGCTATCGAAAAGAGCATTAATTAAACAGCAGGAAATGGAAATTAATTTATGTCAGTACAAAACGGATCAAAATGGACAGAGCAAGACAGCGCACACTGCTTGCATCCATTTACTAACTTCAAAGCACTAAATGACAAAGGGTCACGAGTCATTACTCGTGCAGAAGGCATCTACATCTATGATGAACACGACAACAAAATCTTAGATGGAATGGCGGGTCTTTGGTGCGTGAATATGGGCTACAACTGTGAGCCTCTTATTGAAGCAGCGACGAATCAGTTAAAAGAGTTGCCTTACTACAATCTGTTTTTCCAGACTACTCATCCACCTGCTGTTGAGCTTTCGACGCTGCTTGCTGAAGTAGCACCAGAAGGGATGAATCATGTGTTCTTTACCGGGTCAGGCTCTGAGTGTAACGACACTGTGGTTCGCATGGTTCGCCACTATTGGACAAGCTTAGGTAAGCCAAACAAACAAACCATCATTAGCCGTAAGAATGCCTACCACGGTAGTACGATGGCGGGCGCAAGCCTGGGTGGTATGGCGTTTATGCATGCGCAAGGTGGTTTGCCATTGCCAAATATTACCCATATTGATCAGCCGTATCACTTCGGTGAAGGTCAAGGGATGGATGCTAACGAGTTTGGCTTGGAGCGAGCACGTCAGCTTGAAGCGAAAATCCTAGAACTTGGCGAAGAGAATGTCGCTGCATTTATCGCTGAGCCTATTCAAGGTGCTGGTGGCGTGATTATCCCACCAGACAGCTACTGGCCAGAAATTCAACGCATCTGTGATAAGTATGAAATTCTTCTGATTGCTGATGAAGTGATCTGTGGTTTCGGACGAACAGGTGAGTGGTTTGCAAGCCAAACTTACAACATCAACCCCGATCTCATGTGTATGGCAAAAGGTATTACTTCGGGCTATCTACCACTTGGTGGTGTGATGGTGCGAGATCACGTTGCTAAGGTGCTGACGGATGCAGACACTGAGTTTGCCCACGGGTTTACCTACTCAGGTCACCCTGCGGCCTGTGCGGTTGCCATTGCCAATATCAAGGAAATGCAGAACCGCAATATCATCAACCAACTTCGCGAAGATACCGCGCCTTACTTTGCGTCACGTTGGAGTGAGCTTTTAGAGCATCCAATGGTCGGTGAAGCAAGAACCAAAGGTCTGGTTGGTGCGATAGAGCTGGTCAAAGATAAACAAACCAATGAGCGATATCACAAAGACCTCGATGTAGGGACGCGTTGTCGTGAGAACTGTTTTAACTCAGGTGTCGTTCTTCGAGCGGTAGGGGACACCATGATTTGTTCGCCACCGTTAATTATTACCCGAGACGAGATCGATGAATTCATCGAAAAAGCAAAACTCGCACTCGACAAAACACTCGCCGACGTTTCGCAGTAGCCGACGAGACTACCCAATACCTAGAAAAGCACAATAAAGGTATTAACCAAAGAGCAAACAGGAAACGGAGATCCAAATGGAGAAAGCAAAAGCATACTTTGGTGTGGCGTTAGGGATGACAATGGGGCTTACCTCAATGACATCTTTTGCTGCTGAGGAAAAAGTCCTCAACATTTACAATTGGTCAGACTACATTGCAGAAGACACCATAGCGAAGTTTGAAGCGGAAACCGGCATCAAAGTCGTGTATGACGTATTCGATTCAAACGAAGTGTTAGAAGCGAAGATCTTGTCGGGCAATACAGGTTTTGACCTTGTTGTACCGAGTAACGACTTCTTAGGTCGTCAGGCGAAAGCGGGGGCTTTCCAAAAACTCGATAAGTCTAAGCTGACCAACTATCAGAACCTTGATCCTAAACTGATGGGTATTCTTGCGGATACTGTCGATCCAGGTAACGACTATTCAGTCCCTTACCTATGGGGTACGACGGGCATCGGTTACAACGTTGAGAAAGTGAAAGCTGTACTTGGCGAAGATGCCCCTGTCGACAGCTGGGATCTCGTGTTCAAGCCAGAGAACATGGAAAAGCTCAGTAAATGTGGTGTTGGCTTCTTGAATGCGCCAACCGAAATCATGGCGGCTGCGCTGAATTATATCGGCAAGGATCCAAACAGTACCGATCCAAATGACTACAAGAAAGACGCATTGGCGTTGCTTAAAGAAGTTCGTCCATACGTGACGTACTTCCATTCATCGCAATACATCAATGACCTAGCAAACGGTGATATCTGTGTAGCGATCGGTTGGTCTGGTGACGTTCTTCAAGCGGCTGATCGCGCTGCTGAGGCGGACAATGGTGTAGAAGTCGCGTACTCGATTCCTAAAGAGGGCGCTTTGGCTTGGTTCGACCTAATGGCGATTCCAAAGGAGGCGAAGCACCCAGAGAATGCTCACTTGTTTATCAACTATCTACTTCGTCCAGAAGTGATTGCTGAGATCAGTAACTATGTTTGGTATGCGAACCCGAACCCACCATCGCGTGAGTTTATTGACGCAGAAATTCTAGACGATCCAGGAATTTACCCAACAGAAGAAGCGCAAGCGAAGCTATATAGCTCGAAGATGTTGCCACACAAAACATCTCGTGCCATGACTCGCGCTTGGACCGACTTCCTTAAAAACTGATAAGTCAATTTTGGCGACCCAACTTGGGTCGCCCCGTTTGCTTGGAGACTACCATGACAGTGATGTCACTCGACACAGAGCTTAACCATCAACACGTTGCCCCAGTGCCACCAAAACCACTATTGGAAATTCGAGGTCTGACCAAGGATTTCGACGGTCACGTTGTCGTGGACAACATCGATCTCACCATCAATCAAGGTGAGCTATTCGCGCTATTGGGTGCTTCTGGTTGCGGTAAATCGACGCTATTGCGAGTGTTGGCAGGGTTTGAACAGCCGAGCGCCGGCCAAATTATCCTAGATGGCGAAGATCTGGCAGACATTCCGCCTTACAAACGACCAGTGAACATGATGTTCCAATCGTACGCGCTATTCCCACACATGACGGTGGAGAAGAACATCGCCTTTGGTCTGAAGCAAGACGGCATGCCAAGCAAAGAGATCGACGCGACAGTGAAGCACATGCTCGAGTTGGTACGAATGACGGATTTTGCCAAGCGTAAGCCGCATCAACTATCAGGTGGACAAAGACAACGTGTCGCGTTGGCAAGAAGTCTAGCCAAAAAACCAAAACTATTGCTACTCGATGAGCCAATGGGTGCACTGGATAAAAACCTTAGAGAAAAGATGCAGCTTGAGGTGGTCGATATCCTAGAAAGTGTCGGCGTAACCTGTGTAATGGTAACCCACGACCAAGAAGAAGCCATGACTATGGCAACCCGCATCGCCATTATGAACAAAGGGCAGTTCGTACAGATTGGTTCGCCAGAGTCGATTTACGAGCACCCGAACTCCAAATTTGCCGCGAAATTTATTGGTTCGGTCAACATCTTTGAAGGCGTGCTTGAAACCAATGAAGCCGACCATTCAACCGTTCGCACTCCCGATATGGGCAACCCTATCTCCATCAGTCACGGTATCTCTGGTGCGCCAGGTATTTCAGTGTCGATTGCTGTTAGGCCTGAGAAAATCACACTGTGCGACCCTATGAATCCGTCGCCAAATCATTGCAGTGGCATTGTTGAAGATATTGCTTACATGGGCAACCAGTCGATTTATCACGTCAGACTCGACTCCGGAAAACTGGTGACCGCAACATTGCAAAATACCAGTCGCGTTAGGAAAGGAATGCCTACATGGGAGCAAAGAGTCAATCTTTGCTGGGACAAGGAAAGTTGTGTGGTACTCAAGATATGAAGAAACCAGCCAAACTTAATATTTGGAGCATTGTACCGACACCTAAGTGTCTGCTACTCGCCGTACCATACGGTTGGCTCCTACTGTTCTTTCTGCTGCCGTTTCTTATCGTATTTAAGATCAGTTTTGCAGAAGCACAGATCGCCATCCCGCCTTATTCAGAGCTACTGAGTTATGCTGAGCAACAGCTGCAATTACTGCTCAATATAGGGAACTACCAGTACCTGATTGAAGATGATCTCTACGCGTCTTCTTATATTCAGTCGATTCGTATCGCCTTTGTCTCGACGTCGTTGTGTCTTATCATTGGTTTTCCGATTGCGTGGGCAATTGTTCACTCTACGCCAAGTACTCGTAATGTGCTTTTGATGCTCATTATCCTACCTTCGTGGACGAGCTTCCTGATCCGAGTCTACGCATGGATAGGTATCCTAAAAAATAACGGGCTGCTGAATAACGTTCTATTGATGTCAGGTGTTATTGATGAACCGTTGCAAATCCTTCACACAGACACGGCCGTCTATATCGGTATTATCTATACCTACTTGCCGTTTATGGTACTGCCGCTGTACACAGCGCTAATGCGGGTTGACTACTCTCTCCTTGAAGCCGCGAGTGACTTAGGCGCCAAGCCAATGACAACGCTGTTTACCGTACTGGTTCCACTGACACGAGCGGGCATCATCGCTGGCTCAATGCTGGTGTTTATTCCAGCTGTGGGTGAGTTTGTTATTCCAGAACTACTCGGTGGTCCTGATACCGTTCTGATTGGTAAGGTGCTGTGGCAGGAGTTCTTTAACAACCGAGACTGGCCTGTTGCTTCCGCCGTCGCCATAGTGATGCTGCTTATTCTTATGCTGCCAATTCTATGGTTCCACCGCTATCAAAAACGTGAATTGGAGGCTCAAGGATGAACGACATTCCCGTTTACAACAACAAACTAAAATGGGTGATATTAGGGGCGGGTTTTACGTTCCTCTATCTACCGATTCTGATTCTGATCATCTACTCGTTTAACGAAAACCGCTTAGTAACAGTATGGTCAGGGTTTTCATTCAAATGGTATTTTGAGCTTCTCGAAGATGATTTATTAATGGGGGGTGTAAAGCTCAGCCTTATCATCGGTTTCCTATCGGCAAGTGCTGCGGTAGTTCTTGGTATCATCGCTGCCTTTGTTCTCAATCGATTCGGTAAGTTCAAGGGTGAGACGGGCTTTGCCTTTATGATCACTGCACCTTTGGTTATGCCAGAAGTAATCACTGGCTTGTCACTGTTGCTGCTGTTTATTGCGATGGGACAGGTGTTCGACATCTTCAGTCAACGCGGAATGATGACTATTTGGATAGCACACGTAACCTTCTGTACTGCCTATGTGACCGTTGTTGTGAGCTCAAGGCTACAAGAGGTGGATCGCTCAATAGAAGAAGCGGCGATGGACTTAGGTGCACCCCCTTGGAAGGTGTTCTTCCAAATCACGTTACCGTCTATTGCACCTGCCATTCTAGCGGGTTGGCTATTGGCGTTCACGCTTTCCCTTGATGATTTAGTGATAGCAAGCTTTGTATCAGGGCCAAGTGCCACAACCTTGCCGATGGTCGTGTTCTCCAGTGTAAGGCTTGGGGTGAGTCCAAAGATTAATGCGCTGGCGACGCTCACCATTCTTGCGGTTTCATGTGCCACATTTATTGCGTGGTGGTTGATGGCAAAGGCAGAAAAGCGTAGGCTGCTAGAAATGAAGATGAGTCAGCAGTAAAACGGAACTAACTTGCTGATAATAAACTCAATTTGGAGAGAGATTCATGGATGTAGGGAAACAGTTGAAAACCATTCGCACAATGCGCGGACTATCGCAACGAGAACTGGCAAAGCGCAGCGGTGTCACCAACTCCATGATTTCTCAAATTGAGCAAAACTTAGTGAACCCCTCGGTGGGTTCACTGAAAAAGATCCTCGATGCTATTCCCATCTCAATGGGTGAATTCTTTACCTTAGATGTGGAGCCCAAAGACGAGATTTTCTTTACTGCTGATCAAATGGCAGACCTAGGTGACGGCAAAATCAAAATGCTACTCGTCGGTGCCAAGCGAGAAGGTAGAGAGCTTGCCATCCTCCGCGAAATCTACCCACCAGGCTCAGACACCGGTACCGATTTCATGCAACATGAAGGAGAGGAAGGCGGTGTCGTCATTCGCGGAGAAATTGAAATTACCGTTGGCAGCCAAATCCGCGTCCTCAAAGCTGGAGATTCTTATTACTTCGAAACCAGAAAACCGCACCGTTTTCGCAATAGAGGCAAGGTTGAGTGTGAGTTGATAAGTGCAGCGACTCCGCCGACGTTCTAATCGCGTATAATGTCGTCCAGTTATTCAGCCCTATACTCACAAAAAAGGACATTCACGTGACGGTACTCATTCTTTGTTTAATTTTTGCCTCATTTCTTCCCTACCTAGTCAAAATCCCTTTGGCGATCGCGATGGCAAAAGAGGGTGGATACGATAACAGCCACCCTAGAGAACAGCAGTCACGCTTAGAAGGCTTTGGTGCACGAGCGCTAGCATCACACCAGAATGCTTTTGAATCTTTGTTGGTGTTTGGGATAGCGATATTGCTTGCGATAGCAACAGAGACTACGACTGAAAACGTTCAACTACTCGCAATCGTGCATATCGTGTTTCGAGTCATCTATCACGCGCTCTACTTAATTGATAAGAGTACACTTCGCTCAATCTCATGGTTTATCGCGATTGCGTGTTCGTTTGCCATTATGGGGCAGTGTTTACCGTTTTAGCCGTAGGCCACCCCGAAGGGTGGGTTAAGCAATAAAGCGTTAGTCATGCTTACTCTTTATCGGCGACTCTTTTTCATGCTTGTAGCCCATAGTGCGAATATGCTCGCCATGAATGGTGTTCTTCATCAGCTCCCATAATGCCGCAAGAAAGCGTTTGTGCATTTCATGGTGGCGGATGTACTTGATGTGTATAAATAAGTAAATCATGACAAAAATAGTGACTGCTATGGTGACGCCATACGCTTCATAGACGCTGAGTAAAGTCATTTTGTTTCCTCTTCTTTAATTAAATGATTCATCCATTTTTGGCTTCTGAATCTGTATAAACACGCGCCCCATTTGAATAGGGTCTCTAAGAAAAACATCGCAAAGACGACGGGTGGGGAAAAGCCAAATACCAGTGCTCCAATAGCCGCTAAGGGGATTCCGAACAACCACTGAGTGCCGAGATCCTGATAAAGACAGAATTTTACATCTCCTCCTGCTCGTAGCACCCCGACAACCATTAATGTCGGCAATGAGCGCAATAAAATGCCGAAACATAAGATCAGATAAAATTGCTCTGCCATTTGTCTTGCATCCTCAGAGAGGGCTGTGAACTGGTCGAGAATGGTTGATTGCAAAAACCAAAGAGCGATTGATACGCAGAGGGTCACGCCAATGGCAATAACCGAGAATCCTTTGGCCTGAGCGTAGGCAAGGTGAGGCCGGTTGGCTCCTAACTGGTTGCCAACGACAACCGCTGAAGCATTGGCTACCCCAGTGAGAAAGCTAAGTGAGAAGGCTTCAATAGGCGTAATTACCGATAAGGCTACCAGACCTAGTTCGCCGGTTTGTCCCATGATGGCAGTATAAGTAAACAAGCCTCCAGCCCACGCCAGAAAGTTTGCCGTAGTTGGGATAGACAGAGATAAAAATGGACGTATGTGTTTCAGTTGCAGTGCTTGCTTTAGTTCTGTGCGCCCGAAACCAAGTTGGTGATTTTTGACATGTAAGAAAAGGTAGATTGCCGTCACTTCGAGTAGTGAACTGAGCACGGTTGCGATTGCAGCCCCTTTTAACCCCAAGGATGGAAAACCAAGATGGCCGAAAATAAGAATCCAGTTAAACACGACATTTAGCATAATGCCTAGTCCACTGAACCATGTACCGAGCGCCGCTTGATGCATTGAACGAAAACCTGCTGCGATGCTAGCGGAGAAGGCAACTGCAAATAAGCTCCAACCAGATATTTTCAGATATTGTTGACCTAGTGCGATAATCGGTTCCGAATTCGTCGACAAGCCTATGATTGTGTCGCCATAGAAATGAAACATACCTAGTGGCAATAATGCAGCGATGGACGAGATCACCCAAGTCAAAGCGGTGCTGCGAGTGACGCCTTTTAGGTCATTGGCACCGAAATATTGTGCCGTCAGCATGGCACCACCGGCAGTGACTCCCGCGAGAAAGATGGTTGCGACAAATAGTGCTCGGCTAGCAACCCCCATAGCTGCAATATTCTCTTCGGTTAACTGACCTATCATGACAAGGTCAATTAAGCCCTTGCTAGAGAATAAGATCGTCTGCAAGGTTACCGGAATCGCGACCGTCAAGATCGCTTTGAACAAGTCAGCGCTAAACATCGGCGTGTTAGTTGCTGCGCATTTGGAAGAAAGAACAGTCATCGTGGTCACAAAATTAGCATCAAAAATTAAGTGCATTATGGTTGGGAGGGTACAATCATCAAAACCACATACGTGGGGGATTTACGTTCAATAGGTGAGGGAAAATGCAGTGCAGTCTTTAGACCAGGTGATTGCGTTTGTTTCTGTATATGAGAGCCAGTCTTACAGTGCAGCGGGTAGAGCATTAAGAAAAGACAGAACTACCGTTCGGGAACTGGTAAAAGCGTATGAAGACCAATTAGGTTTTGCGCTATTTATCATTGTTGGTAAAAAAGCCAACCCTACCGAGAGGGCAACTAAGCTCTATCCACAAGCAAAGTTAGTGCTACGTCAAAATCAAATACTACAAGAATTTGGCCAAGCTATGTTTTTGGAACCTAAAGTAGAACTAACGGTGGGTTACGATAGTGACTTTCCTATTGAGTTCATTAAAGAATTAGAGTACCGATGTCTTGAAACCTTCCCTCATATTCGCGTGCATTGGCTTGAAACAACGCGTGTCGACGGCTTGAGTGCATTGTCTAATCATAAGTTAGATGTTGCTGTTTTACCTGCTAAGGGAAAGGTTACTCCGGAGTTTCCATTCACCTTTAAGCACCTTGGTCATATTAGCTATGCTCCATTTGCTCATCCAAAGAATGGATTGGTGGCCAAAGACAGTTTTTCTCTCGAAGATTCTCATTTTGAAGTGCAATATCTATTAGAAAATCACCTACGTGGAGAAGGGATTATTCAGGGCTTCTCACACCATGCTAGGGTAGTCAGTAATCATGCTCTTTTGGTCGACTTATTAGTAAATGGTGGTTGGGCGCTACTTCCCCTCCATATTGGTCATCACTATGTACGCTTGAACAAAGTAAAAAAGCTAAAGGCGAATGTTTTAGCTCGCGACATCAAAGTACCTTATAGCCTTTTTTACCTCACAGGCGGAGAGAGTCAGCCAATAACACAGGCGCTGATTGATTGGTTCACGGAATTGTCTGTCACTTATCTAAGTTAGATACACCAGCAAAGTTTCTTGTCCTCCCTGTTATGGGCGAAATCCTGTCTCAACTTCAATTCCTTAATCTAGATTAATATCTTCCACCTACATTCCCTGTACTATCCCGCCTCGCTGCATTTTTCCGGCATTCAGCTTAACGATACTTTGAGGGGATTGGACTTGAGCCACTTGTTCACAGAAAGCCGCATTGGCAACTTGACACTGAAGAACCGCTTTGTGAGAAGCGCGACGTGGGAAAACATGGCTACTGAAGATGGTCATATGACAGATAAGTTGTATGCTATTTATGAAGAGTTAGCCCAAGGTGAGGTCGGCCTGATTGTCACTGGCTATGCCAACATTGTTGAAGAAGAAAAACCCAATGCTGGCATGATGGGGATATATAACGATTCGTTTATCCCAGAATACCAAAAGCTAACAAATTTGGTTCACGACAACGACTCTAAAATCGTTATGCAGCTGGCTTATGGCGGCACCAAAACGACCTACAATGTTGGCGATCGCATTATCTTTGCACCGAGTGATGTACCTGAGATCGGTACTAAAACACAAGGTACAGCGATGACCAAATCAGATATTGATTACATTGTTGCTGCGTTTGCGAAAGCGACATTAAGAGCCAAACAGTCAGGCTTTGACGGCGTAGAAATTCATGCTGCGCACACGTACCTCATCAACCAGTTCTTGAGCCCTTACTACAATCGTCGTGATGATGAATATGGTGGTAGTTTAGAAAATCGCATGCGTTTCCTACTCGAGATATATCGCGAATGTCGCGATCTTGTGGGCAGCGAATTTCCGATTTTGGTTAAACTGACCGCCACTGAGTTTTTTGAAGGGGGACTCACCTTTGAAGAAACCCGTAAAGTGTGCAAGAAGCTCGAAGAAATTGGCGTAGATGCCATTGTGATGTCTGGCAATATCCATGGAAAAGCCAATACGATGATAGGTGAAAGACATGATGGTTTTACCATCCAAGAAGAGGGCTACTTCCACGAGTATGGGCATGTCATTAGCCAAGATGTGTCGATACCCGTAATAACGGTTGGTGGTTTAACCGACATTGGTGCCATTGAATCACTTGCTGACACTACAGGTATTCAATACTTCGCACTGTCGCGCCCATTGCTTTCTGAACCAAAGCTTATTAAGAGGTGGAAGGGCGGCGATCGAACGCCTGTTGAGTGCGAGCGCTGCTCGAAGTGCCGCACCAAGCGAGGAAATTTTTGTGTGGTGAACAAAGAAAGGAAAGCTCAACTGGCACAGCTGTAGGGCTCATCGTGCCCAAAAAATTGTAAAAGCTTTGAATGAAGAAGAGGTGATTTTACTAGAAACACCTCTTTACTTAATGCCGAACTAGCTCCTTAGATGGAGTCCATCACTAATTCAACTCAATCCACGTTGACTTCACTTCTGTGTACTTATGCAGTGCATGAAGTGATTTATCTCTACCATTACCACTTTGCTTGTAACCACCAAATGGCATAGTCATGTCGCCGCCATCCCAGTTGTTTACAAATACAGTACCTGCTCTTAGTGCTCTTGAGCAGCGTACGGCTGTAGAAATGTCTGACGTCCAAACACCGGCGGCTAACCCGTAATCGCTGTCATTAGCGAGCTTGATGGCTTCCTCAATGGAATCAAATGTTGTAACGCAAAGAACAGGGCCAAAGATTTCCTCTTGGAAAATCCTCATATCTGATGTGACGTCGGTAAATACAGCAGGCTGAATAAAGTAGCCATCCGTTTGTGTCATAGCGGGTTGACCACCAAATGCGAGCGTGGCGCCTTCATTTTTACCGATGTCAATGTAGCTAAGCACGCGCTCGTACTGCGCGGCGTCGACAATCGCACCAACACGAGTATCTTCTAGAAGTGGGTCATTCGGCTGCCACTTCTCCATGTATTTCAACAGCAGTGCGACAAACTCATCTTTAATCGAAGAGTGAACAAGCAAACGAGAACCCGCAGTACACACTTCGCCTTGGTTGTAGCAAATAGCGGACGCAGCGGTAGCGGCGGCTTTTTCTATGTCTTTGACGTCGTAATGCACGATGTGGGGACTTTTGCCGCCACATTCCATAAAGGCGCGTTTGAGATTTGATTCCCCGGCAAAAGAGAGCAGTTTTTTGCCAACAGCGGTGGAGCCAGTAAAGGTGATACAATCGACATCGTTATGAAGCGCCAACGCTTGTCCCGCTTCATGCCCAAATCCTGGGAGCACTTGGAATACACCTGCTGGGATCCCGGCCTGTTTGGCAAGATCGGCCAAAAGGATGGCGGTTAAAGGGGATTTTTCTGACGGTTTTACGATAACCGAGTTACCAGTGGCAAGTGCTGGACCAATTTTCCAAGCTGCCATTACCGTTGGGAAGTTCCACGGTACAATCGCTGCAACCACACCAAGCGCTTCTCTGGTGACCAGTGCGAGTGCATCTTCTGTCACTGGGGCAACTTCATCGTATACCTTGTCTATGGCTTCCGCGTTCCATTGAATGCAGCGTGCTGTTGCTGGAGCGTCGTAGCCCATTGCATCGGATATTGGTTTACCCATATCGAGGGATTCAAGCAGCGCAAAGTCCTCTTTGTGCTCATCAATTAACTTGGCGTAGTTAAGTAGAATTTCTTTTCTCTGTGCAGGCGCTAAACCGCTCCATACTCGACTCTCAAATGCTGTACGAGCTGCTTCAACCGCGATATCAACGTCTTGTTGAGTGCATCGGGCTACATGGGCGAGTAAGTGTCCTGTTGCTGGGTTAATGATCTCAAATGTTTCGCCGGAAGCTGAATTGACAAATTCGCCATTGATAAATGCCTGAGTTCGAAAACTCAATGCCTCTGCCTTGTCATGCCATGTCATGTTGTCCATAAATATCCTGCCTTAATTCCTTTTGTTAGAAGCTTGCCGGTGAGTTTGCACTGATAATGACGCAATCCACATCAGTGGTGTTTCTGAATCGGTGAGGGCGCTCACTATCAAAATAGTAGCTATCGCCTTCGACTAAACGGGTGACTTGTTCTTCAACAGTGAGCTCGAGCTCACCTTGTACGATAACCCCACACTCCTGTCCCTCGTGACTGAGCATTTCTTTACCCGTGTCTGCACCTGGAGAGAGCGTTTCCCTTAGCATGCCGATGTGGCGATCTTCGTGATAGTGGCCAATCTGTCGATAGCTGATTTTTCCGCGACCAATTTCTGGCTGCTCTGCTCGTAGGGTAAAGAATTGCTCTGGCTGAGGCTCATCGACGGCGAAAAACTCTGCCATTGAAGAGGGGATTTTACTTAGTAGCTTGCTTAGAGAAGCCACAGAAGGGCTAACCGCGTTGCTCTCTATTTGAGAAATAAATCCATTGGTGACCCCGGCGCGCTTTGCAAGCTCTCGTTGCGAGAGTCCCGCTCGTTCGCGTAGCGCTTTGAATCTTGGTCCAATCTCCATTTCCATGAAATGAATGCTCCCTAAATGACTCGAGGTGATTAGTAAACTAAACACAATCCTAGCTCACTAAACGCAAAAAACCAGAAAATGTTTATATTTTTATCATTGCACAGCTCAAAAGAACGTTCTATAGTCAAATTTGTTTAATATTTAATAACATTGCATTTACATTAAGCGGTATGGGTGTTTAGCGGTGTTTAGTAAAAGAAACAATCAATAATTCAACTATGATCAGTTCAACTATGACCGTTGGGGTGCACTATGCATGGGACGAACAATAAAAGCCTGGATTCGCTAGCGAGCGAACAATCAACCAATAAAGACGCTTTTTGGATGCCTTTTACGGCAAACTCGCAGTTCAAAGCGTCACCGCGAATGTTGGTATCTGCTGAAGGGATGTATTACACCTCAGAAGATAAAAGAAAGATCCTTGATGGTACTGCTGGACTTTGGTGTTGTAATGCCGGCCATGGCCGACATGAGATCAGTGAAGCGGTAGCCAGTCAAATCCACAACTTGGACTTTGCACCAACGTTTCAAATGGGTCATCCCTTACCGTTTCAATTTGCAGAACAACTGGCAGAGATTGCCCCGTCTGGCTTGAACCGGGTGTTTTTCACAAACTCTGGTTCGGAGTCTGTCGATACCGCTCTAAAAATTGCGTTAGCTTATCAGCGCGCGATTGGGCAAGGCACAAGAACTCGCTTGATTGGCCGAGAACGTGGTTACCATGGTGTGGGGTTCGGTGGCATCTCTGTCGGGGGCATTGTTAACAATCGCAAAGCGTTTGGTAGCTTACTTACTGGCGTTGACCACTTGCCGCATACATTAAGTATCGAGAACAGCGCCTTTAGTCATGGTTTGCCTGATTACGATCCGGGCTGGGCGGAGAGTCTCAATAACATCGTTACCTTGCATGATGCGAGCAATATTGCTGCTGTGATTGTGGAGCCAATTGCTGGTTCAACAGGGGTGATTCTACCACCGAAAGGCTATTTAAAACGTCTACGCGAGATCTGTACCCAACACGGTATTTTGCTCATTTTTGACGAAGTGATTACCGGCTTTGGCCGTATTGGTAGCCCATTCGCTGCTCAAGAGTTTGATGTTAAGCCAGACATTATCACCACCGCTAAAGGGCTGACGAACGGGGCTATCCCGATGGGAGCGGTGTTCGTTAGCGATGAGATTTACCAAGCAATGGTTGCTCCGGACAGTCAAGCTATTGAACTGTTCCATGGTTACACCTATTCAGGTCACCCAGTCGCGGCGGCGGCGGGGCTCGCAACCTTGGATATCTATCGCAATGAAAACCTCTATACACGAGCGGCTGATCTTGCTGACTACTGGCAGCAAGCAGTACATAGCCTAAAGGGCTTACCTCATGTGAAAGATCTACGTAATTACGGATTAATCGCGGCTATCGAGCTCGAAGGTATTGCAGGTAAGCCAGGTTCTCGCGCTTATCAGGTGTTTACTAAGTGTTTCGAGAAAGGCGCACTGATTCGGGTTACGGGCGACATCATTGCACTGTCACCCCCTTTGATTATTGAAAAACAGCATATTGATGATCTGTTTACGCTTATTGCCGATGTTCTACAAAATATTGAATACAAGGAATAAAACTTATGTCAGTTTTGGTATCAAACTTTATTAATGGCGAGATTGTTGAAAGTAGCAGCCAGCGAAATGCCGATTTGTTTAACCCTGCTAATGGCGAACTAAGGGGGCAAGTTCAGCTTTCTAGCGCAGAAGAGGCCTTGGCGGCCGTTGAGGTTGCCAAAAAAGCACAAGTTGATTGGCAAGCCACTCCGCCGTTGCAGCGTGCTCGCGTCATGTTTCGCTTTAAAGCCCTATTGGAAGAAAATGCCGATGAGTTGGCAACACTGATTTCGACTGAACACGGCAAGGTTCATAGTGATGCGCTGGGTGAGCTGACTCGCGGGTTGGAAGTGGTCGAATTTGCTTGTGGTATTCCACACTTACTGAAAGGCGAGCACTCGCTAAATGTTGGGCGTGAAATCGATAGCTATTCCATGATGCAGCCTGTGGGTGTTTGTGTAGGCATAACGCCGTTTAATTTCCCAGTGATGGTGCCGCTTTGGATGATTCCCGTGTCTCTTGCCTGCGGTAATAGCTTTATTCTCAAGCCTTCAGAAAAAGATCCGAGTGCTTCGCTAATGCTTGCAAAATTGCTGAAACAAGCAGGACTGCCAGATGGCGTATTCAATGTCGTGCAAGGTGATAAAGAAGTTGTTGATGCACTACTCGAAGCGCCAGACGTTGCCGCAGTGAGCTTCGTTGGCTCGACACCAATAGCGGAAGCGATTTACTCAAAAGGCAGTGCTAATGGTAAACGCGTTCAGGCGCTTGGCGGTGCGAAAAACCATTTAGTTGTTATGCCAGATGCCGACCTTGAGGGTGCTACCAATGCGATTATGGGCGCGGCCTATGGTGCTGCGGGTGAGCGCTGTATGGCAATTTCGGTTGCAGTTGCAGTGGGCGATGAAGCGGCGGACAAGTTAGTTGCTGCTTTGAAAGAAAAAGTGCAAGCACTGCGAGTAGGGCCAGGGCTTGGCTTTTCTCCAGAGAATGAGATGGGACCATTGGTCAGTGAACCACATATGAATAAAGTGCTTGAGTACATTCAAACCGGTGTTGATCAAGGCGCGACACTCGTCGTCGATGGCAGAGGTATCGATACGGGGACTCCTGGATATTTCGTAGGTGGTACGTTATTTGATAACGTCACCGCAGATATGACCATTTACAACGAAGAAATTTTTGGTCCAGTACTCTCTGTGGTTCGAGCGAAAGATTATCAACACGCGCTGGAGCTTATTAATGAGCATGAGTTTGGTAATGGCACGGCGATCTTTACCCGTGATGGCGATACAGCTCGCGATTTTGCTGAAAAAGTAGAAATTGGAATGGTGGGTGTGAATGTGCCGATTCCAGTGCCTATGGCGTTCCATAGCTTTGGCGGCTGGAAACGTTCTATTTTTGGTCCGCTGAATGTGCATGGCAATGACGGTGTTCGCTTCTATACTCGTATGAAGACAGTGACAGCACGCTGGCCAAAAGGGCAGCGTGAAAGTGAATTTGTAATGCCAACAATGAAGTAGGTGATGAATGAAGATAGGGATTATTACTTGTGGTCATGTAGATCCACCGTTATCCGATTATGGTCAATACGCTGACATGATTGAGGGCTCGTTGGTCGAGATCAACCGTGACTTTACGTTTCAAGACTACGATGCCACCAAAGGCGTGTTACCAGCGCTGGATGAATGTCACGGCTTTATCATCACAGGCAGTGTGCATAACGCGTACGACAATCATCCTTGGCTACTTATGCTGGTGGATTGGGTTGTACGTTGCGAAGCGCAACGTAAGCCATTAGTCGGTATTTGTTTCGGCCATCAACTGATCGCGAGAGCATTGGGTGGTAAGGTGCAAAAGTCCGATAAAGGTTGGGGGCTGGGAAGCTATGAAGTGCAGATGCAGGCACAAAAGAAGTGGATGAGTCTGTCGGTAGATAGTGCGAGGCTCTTAGTCAGCCATCAAGATCAGGTAACGATTGTTCCTAGAGCGCTAACGGTGATTGCAGGTAATGAGTTTTGTCCTAACTTCATGTTGGTAAAAGATAATCATATCTTCACGGTTCAAGGGCACCCGGAGTTTAGTGTGCCTTTTACTCAGAAGCTGGTGGAAAAACGTCAGCAGCTCATCACGCCGGAGCACTATCAACGAGCGTTCGTTGATTTGGCTCAACCACAAGATTCAGCACTTATTTTGCACTGGATCGATAACTTCTTTGTTATGGCACAACAAGGGAAAAGCGCAGAGCGAATGCAGCAAGCGGTATGATAATTGTCCTTGGGTAAAACCGTCTTCAATAGGCCTGGTGTCTCTCTTCTTTCTAATGAAGAAACATCAGGCCTATTTGTACATTAAGTGATAGTCAGGAATATAACTTTCCCAGATAGCCGGCTCACCAATCGCCAGCTTCAGCTCGTTGATAAACTCTGAGACCAGAAGAGTTTGTTTTCTATGCGGATAGAGGGCGTAGATACCTTTATCGAGAGTCGATAGAGAGTGGTCGGTAAGCAGAGGCACTAATCCCAGCTCATCAATGGGTTTTTCTAGGTTGAACAGATCAATCACCGCGTAGCCCAAACCATCGCGCACAGCTGCAATTAAGGTGCGTACGTCACTGACCTTGTAGTTGCCCTGCATCTTAAACGAACGAAGTTCGCCGCCATTAGGTTCTGTACTCATCTTAAACGTATCCAGACAAACTGTACCATTGTTGTAAATAATGGCGGGCAAATTAATCAGTGCTTCTGGTGTTGTAGGTTTGCCGTGAGTATCAATAAACGAATTCGACGCTACTACGGCAAAGTTAGAATTAGCAATTTTTCTGGCAATGAGGTTGGAGTCGTCCAGTTTGCCCATCCGAATAGCCACATCATAGTGATCGGCAATAATATCGGTGCGTCGATCGTCTAAATGCAGCACAACCTGAACATTGGGGTATTTTCGCATAAATCGCGTTACGACAGGTTGGATGTATTGCTGGCCTAGGAACATGGCAGAGACGATGCGAATGACGCCCTTGGGTTCAGATTGGTAGGAGTCCGCGATGTTCTTAATATTATCGAGTGTATCAATGAGCTGGTAGGCTTCTGCCAAAATATCTTCTCCGGCAGAGGTCAGGGAAAACGAACGTGTTGAGCGATTGAGTAATTGAACACCTAGGTGCTGTTCGAGCTTTTTGATCTGCTTGGATAGTGAAGAGTTGTCCATATTGTTTAACGATGCGGCTTTAGCAAACGAGCCTTGTTGGACGACATCGACAAACAGTTTAAGTTGTTGGGTAATGGACATGGATTGGCTGCCTTAACTAAATGATTCGTAGACATAATAGTTAAGGGGTATAAAGAATGAAAGGGGCGTTTGATTTATCTAAATCAAACGCCCCTCCCAACGAACGCTAGTTATCGACGACCTCTTCGAGGATATTGCCGGTTGCACCGCTTGGCGCACTGATGTTCAAGTAGCCTGAAAGCGTAGGCGCGATATCATAAGGCGTAACTGGGCGGCTAATGGTTTCAGCTTCCAGTTTGTTACCCGCAAAGATAACCGGAACATGAGTATCATATCGCCAAGGCGAGCCATGCGTTGATGCTATGGTGAGGCCGTCCATATCGTTGATGTAAGTACGTGAGCCAAACACCATGTACACATCGCCTGAGCGCAGTGGATGATAGTTATTACGAATCAATTGATTCACACGAGAGTCCGCCACGCGATTGTTGGCGATGTCTTCACTGGTCACTGCTGCGGCAACGCCTTTCACTTTCATCACTTCTTCTGCGATAAGCTTCTGAACGTCACTCAGTGATAGGTTTTTCTTCGCGATTAAGTCGTGATCTAGGTATATATATGGCTGTGCGTAAAGCTTAATGACCTCTTCACCCAATCCAAATTCGCTTTTTAACTTGCCCATCAGCTCTTTGGTGAGTAGGGCATCTTTATTAAAGTAGAACGGCTGTCTAAACCCTAATGTATTTAGCGTTGGTGCTGCTTCTGGTACTCCATGGTCAGCAGAAAGTACGATTAGCGTATTGTCTAGCCCTACGGAATTGTCGATATGGCTGAACAGATCCGCCAAGGTTTTATCGAGCCTAATTAAATTATCCTCAGTCTCCAAGCTTGAGGCACCGTACAAATGCACCACGTAGTCATTGGAAGAGAAGCTGATGGCTAAAAAGTCGGTTGCGGAGCCTGTTCCCAGTTTCTCTTGCGCCATTAGCGTTTTAGCAAATTCTGCAGTGATCTCATCACCCGCTGGGCTAACAGTTAGCATGGTCGAGTAGTACTTGTATGACGCAGGTCCGTATGGGTGTGGGAAGGTTCGCGCAAAGCCACCAATGTCGACTTTGTGGTCTTTCGCTCGTTCTTGTAAAGAGTAGCTTTCTTTAGGCAAGGAGAGCTCCCAGCGTTGACCTGAGTACCGTTTAGGAATCGCTTTTTCATTCCAACGATTCAACCATTGTGGGTTGCTGTCGTAGTAGTAATTACTAGTGACAAACTCTGACTGTGCTTTGGAGAACCAAAACGCTTTGCCGCTATGACCTGCTAAAGATATCGCCCCGCGATCTTTGATTGATACCGAGAACACACGCGATTGGCCATTGTTGGAGATAGTCAGCTCATCACTAAAGGTGGTCGACAAAATAGGGTCCGGAGAGCGTCCGTCACCGGCAGCGGCTTTTTGAGTGGGGTCGATTTCCGTTGCTTTATCGACTCCGGCTCCCGTGGCGAGCATCGCGTAGTTAGGATCCTCGACATTATAAACCAAGCGATCCAAAGAGCGATCGAACCAGACGTTGCCCACCATACCATGCACCGCTGGTGGCGCGCCTGTTGCTAGAGAGACATGCCCTACAATGGTTTCGGTATTGGCATGTTCATAGTTGGCGTTTTTATAGTAGACGCCTTCGTCCATTAGGTAACGAAAACCACCTTGGCCAAAGTTGTGTTTGTAGCGCTCAATGAGATCGGCGCGCAGCCCATCAACGGTGACTTGTACCACTAATTTTGGTTGGTTGGCATCGGCGTGTGCAATGGTGGGCAATAAAAGCCCACCTGTTAGTGACGCTGTCACGAGTAGTGTGCGTGTAACGCGAGAAGTTATATTGAGGGTATGTTTCATACAGTATCCTTGCCAAGACGTTAGTGATCTTTTGCCAGACGTAATCCCATGTCCGACATAATTATAGATTGGCTTGCGAAGTCACGACGGAAATTTTCTGATTCATCAGCGTCATAGGAGAAGCTTCCACCTCGAACGGATTTATGTGACAAGCCAGAATCTGAGTGTTTCGCGTTGTTGGGATTATCGATGGGGGAAAAACGGTAAAAGCCGTCGTCATAGGCATCTTGAACGAACTCGCCGACGTTACCTGTCATGTCATAGAGCCCAAGTTCGTTTGGTTGTTTAAGTCCTACAGGGTGAGCGCGATTGTTTGCGTTTTCAACATACCATGCGACGTCGTCAATTTTGTTAGAACCCGCATAGGTGTAGCCCTTAGACTCGTTTCCGCCTTTTGCGGCAAATTCCCATTCTGCTTCCGTAGGTAGGCGATAGTTTTCACCCGTCAGTTCGTTTAAACGCTCGACAAAGTAATTGGCTTGTTGCCAGCTTAGGTTGTTCACAGGCACGTTAGGGTCGGCAAAAAAGCTCATCGATGAACCCATAACGGACTCAAATAGCTCTTGAGTGACTTCAAATTTGGAAATGTAGAAGCTGTTTACTTTTACAGTGTGAGCGGGGCGCTCCGACTTGGCGGCTTCTGGTGCATCGGATCCCATCACATACTCACCACCTTCAACGAGCACCATGTCTTGGTTGATCTTGAGGGCTATTGGGTGATCTGGCTTAGTTGCGCAGCCAGAAAGTAGGATAGGTAGCGCGATGATAGCGAAGACTACTAATAGTTTGGTCGCATTCCATGCTTGCTTTTCCTCTGTGTGATGGTTCATGTGCGTTGCTCTTGTCAGTCAAAAGTATCCATGAAATGGTAACCTCAGCGCACTTTCCTTTTGGTTATATGCACTATAACAACCACCACTCTGCACTTGAGATACACTGAGCTCGTTATCCGATATAAGGTCTATTTCTATGGTTTCTAGCGCTAACGCGACCACAACTCCTATGGCATCTTCTAACGCCGAGTCACCGATGCAGCTAACTCAAGGACCACAGTTTCAAGGAAGACCCTCTAAGCGAATGCACGTGATGGCGAAGCCAATTGGTGCCGTGTGTAATATCGACTGTAACTACTGCTACTATTTGAGCAAACAAGACTTACTTGAATATAAGAAAGGCTGTTCACCAGAGATGGACGAAGCCATGCTCGAGCAGTACATCAAAAACTACATTCAAGGTCAGAACACCCCGGAGATCATTTTCTCTTGGCAGGGTGGTGAACCGACTATGCTGGGTCTGAACTACTTCAAAAAAATCGTCGAGCTACAGGCGAAGTACCAGCCATCGGGTGTGAAAATTTCCAATGATTTGCAAACCAACGGCACCTTGTTAGATGACAAATGGTGTGAGTTCTTAGCGAAGCACAACTTCCTCGTCGGCTTAAGCATTGATGGGCCGCAAATGCTGCATGATGCTTATCGTACCAACCGTGCGGGTCGTGGTACCCACAAACAAGTCATGCAGGCAGTCGAGCTATTACATAAATACAAAGTGAGTTTTGCCACGCTAACTTGTGTGAACAACCTAACTAGCAAAAACCCTCTGGAGGTTTACCGCTTTTTGCGCGATGAAGTTCGTTCGCCGCAAATGCAGTTCATTCCTATTGTTGAGCAAAAGACGTTTCGAACCGATGCACCACAGACAGGGCAATCGAGTGAGCAGTTGAGGCAAGGTGATAAGCGCCTTATTCCAGGTAATGCCAACTCTATTATGGAGCCGTGGTGTGTATCGGATGAGGCTTGGGGTAATTTTCTTATCGCGGTCTTTGATGAATGGGTTGAGAAAGACATTGGTAAGGTGTTTGTTCAGTACTTTGAAGCCAGTGTCGAGACTTGGATGGGCCGCAAAAATCCACTTTGTACTCTAGGGTCATTGTGTGGAAAAGGGTTGGCAATGGAGCCAAATGGCGACGTGTTTAGCTGTGACCACTATGTCTACCCAGAATACAAGATTGGCAACATTAATACCGATAGCCTAGAAAATATGGCTTATAGCAAAGGTCAGCAAGAGTTTGGTTTTGCGAAATCTCGTACATTGACGAGCCAATGTCAGCAATGTGACTACCAATTTGCTTGTTACGGAGAGTGTCCAAAAAATCGTTTCATCAAAACTCGAAATGGAGAGCCTGGTTTGAACTATTTGTGTGCGGGGTGGAAAAAGTTTTTCTCTCACGCAGACAAGGCGTTAGCGTACATACTGCGCGCAACAGGAAATCCAGTAGCCCATGGCAAGTTTAGTGATAGAGCAGTAGCTGAGCAAAGGAAGATGGCCATGCAAAGTGTTGTTCAGGACGCCAATGCAACCGGCTTTAATCCAAAATTCTAGCAAGCCACTCAGTATCCATTTTAGGAGCGAATCATGAATATCAAACCTTTGGCGCTGGCAAGCCTGTTACTGGCATCAATCAGCCATTACGTAATTGCAGATAATACTGTGATCGGCGAATCACACGCACAGGCGGCGTCTTCCGCGCAAGAGTCTACCGAGCAGCGTATTCAACGCTTATCTTATGTTGCACAAAATCAAGCGGAGAGTGCAGGAGCGCGTGTCGATGCTTTGCATGAACTCAGCCAATATCCTAATCAGAATGCTTTGGTGGCGGTTACGCGTGCCCTGAAAGACAGTAATCCTGATGTCAGGGAAGCAGCGATTGTCGGGGTAAAACCTTATCAGTTTGAATATAGATGGAAGCTAGTCTCGCCTCTGCTTTCTGATAGTGAGCAGTCAGTACAAATAGCGGCGGCAATCAATTTATTGCCAGATTATTCGACCATGGCCGACGAACAGCAGCAGGCGATTGATAAGGTTTATCCTACAGTCACCAACTACCTGGAAAGGCAATCTGGCAAGCACAGTCAATTATTATTGGGCGACGTTTATCGTTGGCAATTGCAGTGGGAGAAGGCAGAGCAGCAGTATCTTGCACTTATAGATGATCCGGAGCTGACGACACAAGCATCACTTAGCTTATCTGATAATTATCGTGCTCAATCTGACGACAAACAGGCGTTAAATGTGCTTAACCAAGCTATCGAACGAGACAATGCTTCGGCGCAGCTTCAATATGCGAAAGCGCTAACTTTAGTTCGTATGGAGAATAAATCAGAAGCTGCGAGCGCTATAGAGAAGGCGACAGATCTTGCGCCGGACAACAGTTACTACTGGTATTTAAATGGGGTGTTGCAAGAGCCTTTAGACGTAGCAAAAGCAACTCAGTCGTTCGAAAAAGCCTATTTGATCTCGGGTGCACCAGAGCAGCTTTATGCGGTGTGCGATATGTACGTTCGCCACAACAACGCGAAAACAGAGGCGTGTTTAGATGAGTTAGGTAAGGTGGCACCGCCTTACGTGATTGAGCAACTAAAAGCGAAGCAAAATCTTTGAGCAATTTCTCGACGATATGTAACAAAATAAAAAATTCACCACAAAAGAGTTGGATAGCGTACTGAATACAGGCATCCTGTAGTTATTATATTGTTACAGGATGTAGATACTATGATAATTGAAGACGGTGTGATTCATATCGATTCTTTCTTAGCGGTAACCATGGGCATTATTGTTTTGTTTGTGGGGCGCAGGCTTAACCAGGTTGTGGGGTTTCTAAAGGAGTTTAGTATCCCTGAGCCTGTGTCGGGTGGTATTGTTTTCTCAGTATTGTTCGCACTCTTCCACATGGCAACGTCGCTTGAAGTCTCTTTTGATTTGATGGCGCGCGACGTGCTCTTGGTTTACTTCTTCACCACCATTGGTATTAACGCCAGCTTAGGTGACCTGATGAAAGGTGGTAAGCCACTCATTATTTTGCTCGCGATCACCGTCAGCTATATGTTGATCCAAAACGTCACGGGTATTACCGTGGCAACAGCCTTTGGTCTAGAGCCGGTGGCAGGTCTTCTCAGTGGTACGGTATCTCTGATTGGCGGACACGGCACTGCGATCGCTTGGGCACCAAAAATTCAAGAGCAGTTTGGTCTGAATACAGCGATGGAAATTGGTATCGCGAGTGCTACCTTTGGTTTGATATTGGCCAGTATCATGGGCGGTCCAATTGCTAAGTTCCTTATCAAACGTTATGACCTTAAGCCTGCTGAAGAACAACACTTAGATGTGGGTGTTGCTGACAACAAACCAGAACCAAAAATCACCTCTTATGATTTCCTCGATGCGATGCTTGCTATACATACCTGTATTATTGTGGGCGTGTTCCTCAATGAAGGGGTAGAGTATCTTGGCCTACAACTGCCTCTGTTCGTGACTTGTCTGTTTGCAGGTATCATCCTTTCGAACATTGTCCCGCACAACTATCCACGCATTACTGGTACAACATGGCCTGCGAACAAACCGGCTGTGGCGTTGATTGCCGACATGTCGCTCGGCGCGTTCTTAGCGATGTCACTGATGAGTATGCAGCTTTGGACGCTAGTAGATTTGGCAGGGCCAATATTTGCCATTCTCGGCGCCCAATTTGTGGTCGCGATTTTGGTTAACCTGTTCATTATTTTTCCAGCGATGGGTAAAAATTACGATGCAGCGGTTATCTGTTCAGGCTTTGGTGGTATTTCACTAGGCTCGACACCAACAGCAATGGCCAACATGTCTGCCGTGGCACAGAAATACGGTAACTCGCATCAAGCGTTTATTGTGGTGCCGTTGGTTTGTGCGTTCTTTATCGACTTGGCTAATGCGTTCATTATTCCTTACTTTATGGGGGTTTTGGCTTAAACGTGTTTGGAACCCAAATAAAAAGACGCCTGAGTTTTCAGGCGTTGCACCATAAAGCTAAAGATTCCGTCATTCCCTTGAAAAAGGGAATCTCCATCGGCGAGCAGTGAGATATTATTTGTGACTTAGTCTTTATTTTTCAGTTGGCTATGCGCTTTGTGAGATTCTCACTTTCGTGAGAATGACGGCTGTATTGGTATGTAATAAATGAAGGGATGTAGAGCATTTGTCCAGATTTTTTCTGGCGGGGCACTTAACATGAAATTGCCCCGTTCCACGTTAGTGTATGAACTCTTTTGCAAGTTGCTAATTCAAGCATTTTATGTTGGCACTAATAAAGTTCATAGAGTGGGTTAGGGTTAGCATCACTTTTTACAAAGTAGATTACATGCATTACAGTGGCTTAAAAGAACGGAAGTCCTAATCTGCCAACGTTAAGCGTTATTGAAAACAATATGGTTGAACCAAAACGTGCCCAGTCTGTAAGACATAAATGATGATACAAGCTGCAGAGATTATGAACGAAAAAATCGCAATCCAATGACTAAGTTTGGCGAAGATACTCATTTGTAAGAGTCGATGAATGAGGTTAGATCTTGCTTCTGATTCAAAATATGAAAATGCCCAAATCCCATTAAAAATGATTGAAAGAGTAAAGCCAATAGACGCGACTTTGAGGGCTAATGAGTCTTGGATGAGGGCGGCATCCCCGACAATCGCAAAATAAAATGCCATACTTGTGGCAGTAAATGCATGATGGATCCATTTACCCGTTTGATTTTTGATTGCTGAAGTCACCGCTTTCTCCCACCTGGAATCGTAACTAAGCCATTGTAATAAATATGTTTAGAGCTGGTAATTGTATTCCAAGCGAACATCTGTACTATCTAATGATTTCCCCCAGTTAACAAAAAAACGTACGTTTTGCTTAGAGTCAATTTGATAACTGACTGCAGCTTCATGTAAAAAACCGAACATTGATTTCAGCTGATTATCTCCCCCTAATTGGGAAGAATAGGTAGGGTTGTAGTTCATCCAGACATCGTCACTGATGGCAAGCTTAGAGTAGAGCCCAACAGTGGCAAAGCTGGCTGGTATTTCATAACCTTCATTGTCTCGAATAACAATGCCTGCTCCCGCTAAAGGGTAGAGCTCTAGTGGTCCAAATGCGGGCAGGGCTTGGAGAAAAGAGTATGATGCGAGCCCACTTTGCTGCTCAAAGTTCCAGTTAAAATCAATTTGACTACCCATACCGTTTGAGGTGTTGACTTTAAAGTGACGGTACCGTCCTTCGTTAATGGAATCATTTCCCTCTAAACTTAAAGAATCACCCAACGCCCCTTTAAGCTCTAAAACATGCATTGCGATTGTTTCTGGGTCCATGGTGTCGTATGCGCTACCAAGTTTCACATTGAGCCCTTTGTTGGTGATCCCGCTGCCTACTTGCGTGTAAACGGCCATAGGATCACTCATGTCCTGAAGGCCGTCTGAACCAGTTGAATCAGAAGCAAGTGCAATAGTATTGGGCAGTACAGCAATTAATGCTGTGAGCAATTGTGATTTCATTTCGATGCCTTTTTATGCTTACTACTCGTCATTGAGCGGTCAACACGTTTTCTATTTGCGACGCTTATCCAAAGCATCAAACTGGTTGCAAATATTAATGACTCTAAGGCGAGTAATGAAATAACTAGATTGGCGTTAATAAATTACTGTTGGTTATTTTATACCTTTGTGTTTTTCGTAATGGGATACCAAAACATAAATGCAGGCTATTACACAGCCGGATAAACCATTAAATTGTAGTTTATGATCATGACTTGATCGCGTTGTTACCTAGATCAGCAAGTCTAAATATAACCAATTGGAATATTTTAATGTACGCTAAATCATTTCAGTAAGGCTCACTGACTTCCCTATTATTGCCCCAGTTGATTAACTCCTTCTAAACAACAGAGGCAAATTATGAAAAAGACTTTACTAGCGGCATCTCTAGCACTACTAACAACGGTTACTAATGCTAGCACTACTCTAGACGATACAGATTTTACTGGATTACGCGTATACCATCATATGGAAAACATGGTTGAACATATTAAGGCTAACGGCATTAATGAGTTTGAGCACCCAGACATAGCGGACCATACCTTCTTTGTTATCACCCCTGCGCTTGATCATTTGTACTCAAAGGCTGTGCTAGATGTACGTAATGGCCCTGTCATCTTAGAAACCCCGCCACGCGACAACCGTTACGCTTCGGTTCAAATTATCGATTCAGAGCATTTTACTCTATACGCTGAGGCGTCACCTCAAGAGGGCGGCAAATACCTGATTACTCGTAAAGGTGCAGATTACGGCATACCAAAAGGGGACTTCACTGAAATCATTGAAGTGAATGACGATCTGCCATTTTTGTTCATCCGTACTGAAACTAAAATGTATCGCGACGACGGCTACGCAGACCAAAATCGCCGTCAACTTAAACTAACTCCAGTGGTTGCAGCAGAGCCTATAACACTCCCTAGCACACAAGATCCACGCGAAGTGATCAACTTTGCGATGTCATTAAACGATGGCTGGAAAGAAACAGAACCTTACATGCTGAATGCATCTGCTGCTTATACGTATGAGCGTTATGAGAAAACCGTAGACTACATTACGTCACAAATTGCCAACGGTGTATTAGTCAATAATGAACACGGATTTGAGCCACCAACGCACCCTGACGCTAATGGTGACAACCTAACTCGCGCCGCCATTACGCATATCGGTCACCTAGGCTTCCCTGCATACCATGCTTACTATGAGAACATTCCAATGTCTCCAGAGGGTAAGCCTTTGAATGGATCTGAGCCGTTTGTGTTGACGATGGAGCACAACTTAGATCTTGATTACTTCTGGTCTGTCACTCGTTACAGCTCGGCTACACGTTTACCGTTGGATCCAGCCACTATTGATGGCAGTAACCGTCAGGCATTTGCACTGCACAATACGATGCCAGACGAGAATGGGATGGTAACCATCACCTTCAGTGCAGAGGATCCACAAAATGGTACTTATTGGATGCCAGTGATCGAAGGAGAACAATATTACTTTGTCGCACGCTACTACGGGCCACGTGAAGGTCTACAGGGAAAAACAGCAGCAAGTATTATGTACGAAGGCACGCCGCTAGAAGCTATCTTTGCGCCAAAGGCTTCATTTTAAAGTAAGCTGACTTCGATTAAGCCATCACCAGCAGAGCCATATTTTGCATACCAATGGTGATGGCCTCTTTATTTTCAACTGGTAGGCCGTGAGCCTACCTTTGTTATTCACTCCGAACCGAACTGTGATAACCTATTCGAACTTGCGCTGTAGGGGTCACTCATGAAAGATATTGAAATGCTAAGGCTTGATTTTAATAGCTTGAAGTTACTAAAAATTCTTGGTGAAGAAAAAAACACCAAGCGCGCGGCAGAGCGGCTTTTTATTAGCCAGCCAGCGGTGAGTAAGTCACTCAAAAAGTTGCGAGAGCAATTTAATGATCCCTTGTTTACGCGTCGACTACATGGATTGGAGCCTACGCAAAAGTGTGAAGAACTGCTTGCTCAACTTCCTGATATTCTCTCTAGGCTAGAGTTTTTGTTCGAGCAAGGAAAGAGCTTTGATCCAGTCACCTATACGGGAGAAATCAGTATTCACCTTAATACGGTGCTTTATCATCCTCTTATGGGTGCTTTATTCAATCAACTTACAACGCTTGCCCCCAATGCCACGATTCGCTTTGAAAACTGGTCAGGCGAGACTGAGCACAAGCTCAAAAACAACCAAGTCGATTTAGGGATCAACTTTGAACCCATTGCTCTATCGAAAGAAATCATTCAAAAGCCAGTGCGTATCTCCACAATAAGGATGTGTTGCCGTAAGGACCACATACTGACTACTCAAGCTAAATTTACTGCAGAAGACATTGTTCAGCATCCCCTCGTTTTGATGCTCATGCCAGATTATAATCCTGGAGAAAATTACGCCGCCATCTATTTAAAAAGCAGAGGGTTAACACCCAAAATATTATTGCGTTCCGATAAGATGGAGTTGTGTTTTGATGCGTTGAGAAATCATAATGGGCTTCTCCCCGTAACTGAAATTGTTGAACATATTTTACCCAGCGATCTTACCATTTTACCTTTATCTCATTTAGACGGTATTCCAGAGTATTCCATTGGTTGTTTTTATTCTCACCGAGCGCGCAATTCTCCTTACACTCAGTGGCTTAATGATGTCGTAGCTTCTATCATTAATGACTTATTGGAAAGCAATGAACAGAGCGAAGATAAAAGAACAGTCGGTTCTAAAAAATAACGGGGACAGGTCTAACCTTTTTCCTGTAAGAGTTTTCCTCACTTAAATTAATTTATGAATTACTAATTTAGTGAGGTCGCTTACTCATTTCTGTCCCAAAATGAGTAACCCCTGCTAGGGAATAAAAATCACAGATAACCAACTTTTAATTCTAGGTGTGCGCGTTCAGTAGTTTCCGCACCAAGTGCGGAATGACGACAACTGGAGCCTAGCGTACTAACGTCCAATCAACGGTCATTACTCAATGCCGAAGTGTCATGAAAGTACTCTCGGCTTCAAAAAACGCCTCAATAGATCCAGAGAGACTGTCTATTGAGGCGTTTGAGTTCATTTGTTAGTTTAAAACCGCAGAAAAGGACATGTTTTACCTCGGTTCGTGTTTGCTCATGTCAGAGGCAACTACTTACCAAAGTAAGCAACAATCACCTTGTCAATATCAAGCTCTCTAGAGAATACATAAGCATTGTCGTTAACAATTTCGGTATGTTTACCTGCGCCAATTGCAGGGTGACGGTCTCGGAATTGACCAACAGTTCGCCAATGTTCGAGCAGTGCTTTCTTATCTTCAGTGAGTGTCCACACCATGTCGGAGCGAGTGCCTTGGTGGAAGTCGTCGGCATATGGGCCAATATTTCGACCGACTTCATCACCGTAATACACCTGAATCGCACCAGGGCTTAAAAGTAGGGCATTCGCTGCGTTTTTCTGCATGGTGTAGTCTTTGAAACGGCTGAAGAAAAGCTCGGTATCATGGGAAGACATGTAGCTCACTGGGTTAAAGTCTTCCGACTCTTGAATTGAGTTGGCGTAGCTTTGGTAGGTGTCCGCCATTTGGCTGAAACATGACGCGCCTTTATCCAGTTTTTTCTGCATATCAAAGTTGATGAGCGCATTAAAGCCGTCGTCAAAATAAGGACTGCGATACGCACTGTGTCCCCATACTTCACCCATCATCCAGAAGGGTTGCCCTGATTGATTGTTGTCTTTTCGCCATTGCTCTAGGCTTTGCGTAGCTTGTGCTTTTAGCCTCTTCCAAACTTCGCCTTCTACGTGTTTCACGGTATCGACACGATAGCCGTCAACACCAAATCGTTTTACCCAATCCGTTTGCCATTCAATCAGATAATCGGCGACGGTGTAATTATCGCGTTTGGCAACACGAGTTCCGGGATTATCAAGCAGCCACTGCGGAGGGGTTACCGCTTTAGTGGACTCGGTTTTAAAGTCAGGAAGGCCTGCGAGCGATAGGGTAATGTCACTCGAACCTGGTTTGTCGTAGCCTGGCAAACCGGTACGAACCCAATCCGCTCCCCACCATTGACTCCATTCTTTGCTTTGGTAGTCGATATTGCTGTGATAGCTGTGCCAGTTTTCAGAGGGTTTGGGTTGCCACTTGGCGAACATCGCTGGTAACTGGTGCTCTGGCTTGAGTACATTGAGGTCATCATATTGAAGGTCGGCGAGTGTTGAATAGCCAGGGTGGTTAATGACTGCATCCAGCAACACTTTGATGCCGCGTTTGTGTGCTTCATCAACAAGACGTTTTAAGTCATCATCGTTGCCGAAACTTTCATCGATCTTGGTGAAGTCACGAGTCCAGTAGCCATGGTAGCCATAGAATGGGAATGAACCGCTGTCGCCGCCGCCAACAAATCCATGCACTTGCTCGACAATCGGTGATAGCCAAATTACATTGGTGCCAAGAGATTGGATGTAATCGAGTTTTTCGGTGATGCCATTTAGATCCCCTCCGTGGAAAGTACCTATGTTGTCTTTACCATCAGATTGACGCCCATATGGCTGCGGTTCACCCGGATTGGAATTGTTGAATCTATCTACCATCACAAAGTAGATGTTGGCATTGCGATAGTTTAGGGCATCAGACAGGTCAGCAGTGTCGACAGGCTCTAGTAGAGTCAAGCCCCCTGACGCTGCGTTTGGCACAACCGTCACTTTGCCTTCATTGACTGTGACAACATCACCAGTGAAGACGTCTTTTAGTTTAGTGCCATCGGCATAGGTATCTCCTACAGCAATGGTCTGTGCCTCGTTTGGTAATGCTTCACATTGAACATTGGGAATAGGGCGTTTGAACTCTTTCTTGGCGACTTTCTTAGGTTGCCTTTTGAATACCAGAGACTTAGTGTCATCGTCATAGGCAAAAGCATAA
Source organism: Vibrio sp. DNB22_10_4 (assembly GCF_052879755.1). Lineage (NCBI taxonomy): Bacteria > Pseudomonadati > Pseudomonadota > Gammaproteobacteria > Vibrionales > Vibrionaceae > Vibrio > Vibrio sp. DNB22_10_4. Next base: position 933,972 of record NZ_JBNNXW010000001.1, read on the forward strand.
TCGCCGGTAAAACGGATGTTGAGAGGCAGAACCGAGTCTTCGCCACACAACAGAGGAATCGGTGTATTGAACTTAATTTTGCTAGGCAGTTGACGATCGCAATTGCCATCAATGCCCGACACTTTTAATTGGTATTTATCTTTGGTTAGTGGTATCACCAACGGCTCATCTGCCGTTATAGGATAGTCACGGCTGGTGGTTGAAGTTGAAACCGTGATATTAGGTGATGCTAGCAGCCCAGGCGAGGCTAGTAGCATGCAAGCAAGTAGGGTCTTTTGTTTCATGCTCATTCCATTTTTTGTAGTTTTCCGAGGCTAATATAAAACGCATCCATGTCAGTCACATCCTTCTCATCGCCTACGCCTTAGAATTTGCGCCTGCTCACAAAATGACCTTAGTGTGGGCGTAATTCAGGGGGAGGAGGGGAGCAGCGGTATATCTTGCTAGTCTTGGGTATCAGAGTTAACCCCGTGAGATTGAAATGAAGCCATTGTTCGCCTTACTGCTGCTTGCCTTTAGCCATAACATCCTCGCTATTGAGCTTTGGCCAAGCCAATATGTTGCGGGTCTACAGCCTATCAAGACGCTTGCTGATGTTGAAAGTCTTACAGAGCTTTATGACTGTGGAGAAGTAGAGCGGGAGACGTTTTGTGCTTTTGAGCAAAGCTATCGTGGCATTGAGCTTGATGTGGTTATTGCGGTCGATTCAGAAGGTGAAGTCACCGAGGTTAACTACTCTTTTCCTTATAGCGTTTATCACTTTACCTATGTTCAAACCGCTTTGCGCAAAGACAGCTATCACTTGGTTGAGGTCAAAATTGGTGATGAAACACTCACTGTCGAAGAATTGATCAATCAGGGCACGGCTCAAACTGCGGATAAGAAACTGGTTGAATTTTTGAACTTACATCCCACTTTTGTGTCCAAACAGTTTACCTGGATCAGGAAAAATGAGATTCAGAATACGTTAGCAACAAAGACGCTATTAATGACCAGTGACGCTGAGCGCATTCATTTGATTTGGAATCGTTAGCCGAGCAAGTGTGTTCAACACAACAAGCTCATCGATGTTATTCACAGAGTGTCACACAACGGTCTTACGGTTGTCATTTCACTGTTACATAAGAAACGTAACGTGAGATGCGTAAAGTTTAGAAGGAGTTAACCATGAAAAAGATGAGACGTGCACAACTGCATCGTTGTCGTATCCAGTACTGGAAAGAAACGAACCAGAAAGCGACGAGCAAAGATAAAGCATAATCAATACTTTACATACCAAGACGTGAAGCCAGCATCCTTAATTATGCTGGTTTTTTCGTTTTTGGGGTTTTTCTTATAGACAGCATTCTCATCTCGCCCTACAATCGCCTCGTTTTGGGGAGTAGTCACCCGTTTATTTGTCGTCATCTCGTTAAGTTAGTGCTGTTATAGCAATCAACTTATCCGGCAAATATAAGTGTTTTCATAACGCTTTGACGAGACCAACGCAATCAAAGGCTCAGTGCATTCGTGTGCTGGTGTGTTATTGGTTTGCGGAAGGTCGTCTAAAACAGTCCCGTCCTTCCGCCCGGAGGACTTATGAGCCCATCTATCTATCTTGGCTTCCTGCTGCTGACTCTTGTGTTAGTCGCATTGGATATCTATCAGACTCGCGGCGGTCAAATTACCATTCGCAAAGCGGCGATTTGGAGCGGTTTTTGGTTTGTCTTGGCATTCGTGTTTGCTGCAACCATCTATCTATTTTGGCATGTGTACGCGCCAGACAGCGATTACAGCGCAGAAAAAGCAACGGTATCGTTTCTAACTGGCTATTTGCTTGAAAAATCGCTCAGCGTCGACAACCTATTTGTATTCGCTATCATCTTTCACCAGTACTCTGTACCTCAGCACTTGCGTCCGCGTGCGCTACTGTGGGGTGTGATTGGTGCGTTGGTATTGCGTGCCATCATGATCAGTGTCGGTGCTCAGTTGCTTGCTCAGTTCCACTGGGTCATGTATCTGTTTGCCGCTTTCTTGATTTGGACGGGTATTCAACTAGCGCGTGACCATGGTGACGATGAGATCAATCCACTTCCAGAGCGATTGATTAGAAAACTGTTGCCGGTGACGGACTCGTATCATGGCAATAGCTTGTCGATTGTTGAAAATGGCAAGCGAGTGTTTACCCCTATGCTGGTGGTAATAGGTGTGATTGCCTTTATGGATATTTTGTTCGCGCTCGACTCTATCCCGGCGATCTTTGCTGTGACCCGTGAACCATTCTTGGTGTTGGCAGCAAACGTGTTTGCTCTGCTGGGGCTGCGTTCGCTCTATTTTGTTCTTGAAGGGATGATGAATCGATTTGTGTATCTCAAACCTGCTCTGTCGTTCATTATGATATTCATCGGTATCAAGATGGCATTGGTAGGATCGCCTTGGGAAATTCCAACTTGGTTCTCCTTGTGTGTGATTTTATTCACCATGACAGCGGCATCAATTGCATCACTGTACAAAGAAAAACAACAGCTCAAACTTGTTAATAAATAGAGCTAACGGTAAATGGGTAAAACCTCCCAATTTTTGGGAGGTTTTTGTTTATCATTTTTCTAACAAATTATACTTATAGAGTGCCGTATGGAATGTTTATTCACCAAATTGTTTGTTTTGGGTATAAAAATTCACCACAAATAAATAGGCGCATATAGAGGTTGTTAAAGATTTGTTTTATTAGAAAATCTAATCTGAAATACCAAATTTTGTCATTTTTTAAACAGCGTTTTTTTGCCTAATATTGTCACCAACAACAACGAGTTACCAAATTTCAAGAGAGGCAATCATGGCACAAGCAGTGAACATCGAAACCATCGCTATCGCACCCTCTATGGATAAGAAGACCTACGCGGTAAACTTCAAAGGATTGATTGCACACTTACTAGATATTCTGTTCGGCAAAGGTGAAGTTGAAACAACTTACTACGCGAATGAGCTATCTGGCCACATGCAGCGTGATATCGGCATTAACCGATAAAACAAGCATGATAAAAAGCACCTTTGACAGGTGCTTTTTTTGTATCTGGCGTAAGCAAAATTAAGCGCTGAAGCCACCACGTTGCTGTCGTTGTTTAACCAATGCGACTCGATCACGCTCGAGCGGACTTGCTAGCGTTGTTTGGGTTGCCAGGCCACTCTTAGTAGCTGTTGTCACTTTTTTATCAGCGACTCGAGCTGAAACAAAAATAGGTGTGGAAACAAAATGTGGACGCTTCATGGTGTCTAATCTCATCTTCTCTACGTTAACTTAACATCATTATTTCAGGCTGGACTATCAATCACATCCCCCTTAATTTGAATCGGTGGGGCGTAGTGTATTGGGCGTATACCCTTGTTTCAGGGCTAGCTACGGATTAGTGTTTGGGCTTATATCGACCTTACAAAATGCTCGTCAAATCAGATAAAACTGATTCATCGCAACATTCCACTGGCTTCGATCCGTATTATGGGATGACTTGGGTTCACAACCACTATAAAGGTGAAAATTATGACAGGTCTTATCGACAGGTTTCTCAAATATGTCACGTTCGACACGCAATCTAACCCGTCGCAGGCAACATGCCCGAGCACACCAGGCCAAACTGAGTTTGCTCGATTTCTGCAACAAGAACTGATCGAATTGGGTTTATCCGATGTCACGCTGGATGCTAATGGTTATATCATGGCGACCTTGCCATCGAATGTAGAGGCTGATATCCCAGCGATTGGTTTTATCGCCCATATGGATACGGCGCCAGACGCTTCTGGCAAAGATGTTAAACCTCAGTTGGTAGAAAACTATCAAGGCGGTGATATTGCGCTTGGAAAGGGTGATGTGGTGCTTTCACCAATTCAGTATCGCGATCTGCACGCTTTGCATGGTCACGATATCATTACGACCGATGGCACGACATTGCTTGGAGCAGACAATAAAGCGGGAATAGCCGAGATCATCTCTGCGGTTGAGTTTCTGATGGCAAACCCAGAGATCCCCCATGGTGACATTAAAATAGGTTTCACTCCTGATGAAGAAATCGGTCGCGGTGCTGATTTGTTTGATGTCGATAAGTTTGCTGCTAAATGGGCGTACACAGTAGATGGCGGTCCGGTAGGTGAGCTTGAATATGAAAACTTCAATGCAGCGGCGGCGCTCGTTGAGTTTAAAGGTGTGTCTGTCCACCCAGGTACAGCAAAAGGTAAAATGGTCAATGCTATGACCGCAGCAGCACGATTCCACGCGGATATGCCGCTTGAGGAAACACCAGAGTGCACGTCTGGTTATGAAGGTTTCTATCACCTTCATAATGCACAAATGTCTTTGACGGACTCATCACTGCACTACATTTTGCGTGATTTTGACAAAGACGAATTGGCACGCAAAAAAGCCTACCTAGAAGATAAAGTGGCCACGTTTAATGCTCAGGGCAATAAGGTGAGTTTAACCATCACAGATAACTATTCGAACATGCGCGAAATGGTAGAGCCACATCCACACATTATCGAGATTGCCAAGCAGGCTATGGAACGCTGCGAGGTGAAGCCAAACATTAAGCCAATTCGTGGTGGTACCGACGGCGCTCGTTTGTCATTCATGGGCTTACCTTGTCCAAACCTGTTTACAGGTGGTTATAATTTCCACGGTATTCATGAATTTATTACTGTTCAAGGCATGGAGTTGGCGGTAAAAGTGATCGTGCAAATTGCGAAAGACACCGCGATTCGTTATCGTTAATACTCATTCTTAATGCAGTAGTAGGCGACCATGGAAGATGTTCAAAAAATCATCGCGTTTTTAATTGAAAACAAACTGTTATTGAGCGTCCTGGTCATCACACTGATTTTGATAATACGCCGCATCACACTCTCGGGAATTCGAGGGGATGTGGCGTTTTTGTCTGAAGATCAGCGTAAATGGATGTCGCGAACTAAAAACGGCTCGTTCGCGATCATTGTTATCACTCTGTTTCTGGTTTGGAAATCAGAAATCAGTGAGTTCGCACTGTCAGTAACCGCTATCGCCGTTGCTATCGTTGTAGCCTCCAAAGAGATCATCCTCTGTTTTACTGGTTCAATCCAGCGAGCGAGTTCGCGTTCTTTTCGTATCGGTGACTGGATTGAGGTAGGAAAGACCAGTGGTGAAGTAATTGAGCACAATCTAATGGCCACTGTGATACAAGAAATTGACCTGTACCACGGTCAATATCATTTCACAGGAAAAACTATCACACTGCCTAACAGCATGTTTTTTACCTACGCTGTTAAGAACCTCAACTTCATGAAACGCTACGTTTACCACAGCTTTTCTATAGTGGTTCCTGGCTTCAAAAACCTATTTCCATTACTCCCTGAGTTGACTATCCGAATAGAGAAGCACAGTGAAGACTTTATCGATGTTGCTAGGCGCTATAACGGAGTCATCGAAAAACATGCCGGTGTAGATTTGCCTGGCTCTGAGCCGCATATCCACATAGCAAGTGGCGTGACAGGTGAGCAAATAGTGCACGTGATGATTTTTTGCCCGACTGAACTTGCGACTCATTTGGAGCAAGAAATTCGCGCTGACTTTATGATGCTTCACGATTTGTCGTTTCCAGAAGAAATTTCAAAAGATTGATAAAAATCAGTCCGTTATATTTTGAAACACTTTTAGCATAACTATTAATACTTCTCGGACATTCAGCTGACTTGTGATTTGTTAGTCTGCCAAAGCTTGTTCCAATCAGAAGAGAATAGGGTGTTTCAATGCCTAGAAAAATAATCGTTGCCAGCGTTATCTCTGCACTATTTTTAGCAGGATGCGGCGAAGCAACAAAATCCAACCAAAATGCACCAGCGCCTCTTGTGCAAACTACTGCTGTAGAGGTCGTCCCACATCAACAAAGTAAGTCTTATATTGGACGCATGGATGCGGTTGAAGATACAGCCATTACTGCACAAGTAACGGGCTATTTGATGGAACGCCATTTCCAAGAAGGGCAGATCGTCGAAAAAGGTCAAAAGCTCTACTCTATCGAGCCATCATCATTTGAAGCTCAAGTCGCGAGTGCCAAAGCCAAAGTGTCAGAAGCGGAGGCAGCACTGAAAAAAGCCGATCTTGATTTTGAGCGTGGCAAAAACCTTGTTAAATCGAACAACATTTCTCAAGCAGAATTTGATGCGTTGACTGCGACACTGATGAGTGCCCGCGCTCAACTGGAAGCGGGCAAAGCTCAGCTTAAAGTGGCTGACGTTAACCTGTCTTACACCACCATTCTTGCGCCGTTTACCGGTCGAATTTCTGACAGTAAGGTCAGCCAAGGCGATCTTCTTTCTCCATCTTCTGGTGTATTAACGACACTGGTTAGCATGGATCCTATTTACGCGTCATTCAGTATCAGTGAGCGTGAGCGTTTAGCTCTAGGCATGGATACTATTGAAGGCAACGGATCGGATGAGTCAAATGGCGTGGCGGTGAACATCATTCTTGAAGATGGCCGAGTGTTCGAACAGCAAGGCAAAATCGACTTCTTAGGTAACCGAATTAACCTCAACACGGGTACACTGGCGATGCGTGCTGTCGTTGATAACCCACAACAGCGCTTACTTCCGGGTCAGCACGTGCGTGTTGAGCTTATGGAAAAAGAAGCAATCGACGTAGTGACGGTACCGCGTCGCGCTGTTCAAACCGATCTCGAAGGCGACTTTGTTATGGTCGTGACTGAAGGTAATGTGGCGGAGCGACGTAATGTTGCACTAGGTACACAAGTAGAAACTGGCGTCATCATCCAATCAGGATTGAAACCGACTGATGTTGTCATCACTCAAGGCTTGCAGCGTGTAAGGAATGGCGTGCCTGTTCGAATCGATGAGTCGAAGCCAGCAGATCAAGGTGCGTAATAGATGCTAAGTCGTTTCTTCATTCAAAGACCAAAGTTTGCTTTGGTCATTTCAATAATACTCACGCTGGCAGGTGCCATCTCTTTGATGGTGTTGCCGGTTGCTGAGTATCCTAAAATCAGCCCGCCATCGGTCAGTGTCACGGCATTCTATACAGGTGCGAGTGCAGAGGTCGTAGAGGAGGCGATAGCCGACCCGATAGAAACCTCGGTGAACGGTGTTGAAGACATGATTTATATGTCTTCAAAGAGTGCAAATGACGGTTCATACAACCTCAATGTGACATTTGACATCGGTACCGACCCCGACATGGCTCAGGTCAACGTACAGAACCGCGTGTCACAAATTGAGTCGAAACTTCCGCAAGAAGTTCGTATGGTCGGTGTAACGGTGAAAAAACGTTCGCCAGATCTATTGATGGTGCTGAACTTCTACTCACCTGATGGTCGCTATGATGACAAGTTCCTGATTAACTACATCAACTTGAACGTTAAGGATCAACTTGCTCGTGTTAAAGGCATCAGTGAAGTTAACGTAATTGGTGGCGGTGAGTACGCGATGCGTGTTTGGTTAGACCCAGACAAGCTAGCCAACCTTAAGATGACCACTTCCGACGTTTACGCTGCTCTTGCGGAGCAAAACGTACAGGTTGCTGCCGGTCGTGTAGGCGCTGCGCCATATGCAAACCCACAAGAGGTACAGTTCAACCTAGTCACCAAAGGTCGTCTAGAGTCAATTGGTGAGTTTGAGAACGTCGTTCTTCGTGCGAATCCAGATGGTTCTACGGTATACCTTAAAGACGTCGCTCGCGTAGAGCTTGGCAAGAAGTTCTACGATGGCAGTGGTCAGTTCCGAGGTGAAGATGCTTCAATCGTTGCGCTTAACCTACAATCGGACGCCAACGCGCTCGAAAGTGGCAAGGCGGTGATGGATCTGCTTGAGCGCTTGAGTGTGAACTTCCCTGAAGGTATGGCATACGAAACCAGTTACGATACCACTGTGTTCGTTGCGGAGTCGATCAAAGGGGTAGTTAAGACTCTAATCGAGGCCATAATACTCGTTATCGCGGTAACGTATCTGTTCCTTGGCAGTGCGCGTGCAACGCTTATTCCGGTTGTCGCGATTCCGGTATCGCTTATCGGTACCTTTGCTGTCATGAACATGACGGGCTTTACCGTGAACACGGTAACCCTGTTTGGTATTATCCTCGCGATTGGTATCGTGGTGGATGACGCGATTCTCGTTATCGAGAACGTTGACACCATCATGAAACGCAATCCGGATATGTCACCGAGAAAAGCGACCTTAATTGCGATGAAAGAGGTGACGGGACCAATCATCACCTCGACGTTAGTACTGCTTGCGGTATTTATCCCGGTAACGCTGCTACCAGGTATCACCGGCATTATGTATCGTCAGTTCGCTCTGACCATCTGTATTTCAGTTGTTATTTCTTCGATCAACGCACTGACGCTGTCTCCAGCACTGTGTTCGTTGGTTCTGAAGAAAGGTGGTGGCAATACAGCGCGCTGGTTCCAAACATTCAATCGCGCATTAGAGCGTATTACACTGCGCTACGGTCAAGTTGCTGGATTCCTGGTGAAAAAGGCACTGCTACTAGTTACCTTCTTTGTGATTGCGGTTGGTGCGGTAAGCTTCCTTGCGAAAAATACCTCTACGGCGTTTGTACCGCAGGAAGATAAAGGTATTTTGCTGGTTAACGTTCAGCTTCCAGATTCAGCGTCTCTTTCTCGTACTACCGAAACAACGGACAAGTTGGTTAACTTGGTTGAGCAAGAGCCTGGCATCGATGGCATTACCGTTGCTAACGGCTACGCGTTTATGACAGGTGCGGCGGCCTCAAATGGCGCTTCGCTGTTTATCAAGCTAAAAGATTGGGAGACCCGTAATGGCTTTGAAGGGGAGCACTCTTCGAACGCCATTGCGGCTCGTATCAATGGTATGGCGGCTCAACAAATCCCTGGCGCCGTTGTATTCGCCATGGGGCCTCCGGCGGTTCCTGGTATGGGTGCGGCTTCTGGTTTCGAATTTGTATTGGAAGATACACTTGGTCGAAGCCGAACAGACCTAGCATTGGTGATGCAGGATGTGATTCAAACTGCGAATCAACAGCCAGAGATCGCTTATACGTTTAGTACTTTCCGTGCCAATGTACCGCACTACTACGTAGACATTGACCGTGAGAAAGCTCAGCAACTGGGAATTCCACTGTCGTCGATTTTTCAAACGCTACAGGGTAACTTAGGCTCGTTGTACGTGAACGACTTCACCATGTTTGGTAAGAACTTCCGCGTAACAATGCAAGCAGACGCTGAATATCGTAGTGGTATGGACGATCTTCAACTGTTCCATGTTCGTTCGTCTAAAGGTGAGATGATTCCTCTGAGCACGCTAGTGTCTTACGAGCAAGTCTTTGAGCCAGATGTCGCATGGCGTTATAACATGTACCGTAGTGCGGTAATCCAAGGTCAACCAGCGCCTGGTTACTCTAGTGGTGATGCGATCGCAGCAATGGAGCGCGTAGCGGCGGAAGTTCTGCCAATGGGTTATCAGTACGAATGGACAGGTATGGCTTACCAAGAGATCTTGGCGGGGAACCAAGCGATTTATGCGTTTGCGCTGGCTCTGATCTTCATCTACCTATTCATGGTTGCTCAGTATGAAAGTTGGGGTATCCCACTTGCTATCATACTCGTGGTTCCGGTGGCGACACTTGGCTCATTTGTCGCGTTGAACCTAGCGGGCATTCCGCTGAACTTATACGCTCAGATAGGTCTCGTCCTACTCATAGCAATGGCGGCAAAGAACGCGATTCTTATCGTGGAATTTGCCAAGATTGAACGCGAGGAAAAAGATGTTCCGATTGATGATGCCGCCGTGCGCGGTGGTATGTTGCGCTTCCGAGCAGTAAACATGACATCTTGGTCGTTTATCTTAGGTATGATACCACTCATCTTTGCATCGGGAGCTGGCCACATTAGCCAAAACTCGCTGGGTATTTCGCTCGTTGGTGGTCTGTTGTGTGTACTTCTTGCGGGTACATTCTTGATTCCAGGCTTCTATGCTCTGATTCAGCATCGCCGCGAAAAAATCCGTGGTGGTAATACCAAGTTAGTACCGCTGGAAGATGACGAGTAACGGCTTTCGAGCCATTAATTGATGATCAAGCCCCTCCAAGCGAGGGGCTTTTTGTATGTCTTAAATTGTCACGACATCCTGACAAATCTCTACATTCCGTGTTTGAACTATTAATAACAATTATTGAAGTTGATGTACGGTTTATAGGTGTGGTTGGCGTATAGTAACTATCTGTTTGGTAAGACTAAGTTGGTGATTGTTAGCAGCTTGTAACAAAAGTCTCATTAGGAATACACCTACAAAAACATAATAATTTGCGTTTGTAGTATTCTGTAAAATTATGTATCTTTGCGGCCGATTCGATAGATGTAGTGGATTGGACGATGGTAAACCAAAAACTGTTGATCGTAGAAGACGATGCAAAACTAAATGTAATGCTAGGTGACTATTTTAAGACCCAAGGCTTTGATGTAAAGACAGTTTACGATGGAGGAGAGTCTGTCGATTTAATTGAATCCTTCCAGCCTGATATCACCATTTTAGACCTTATGCTTCCGGGTCAAGATGGCCTATCTATTTGTCGCGATGTTCGTGACAGCTACAACGGCAAAATTCTGATGCTGACGGCAAGTGATGACGACTTTGATCATGTTGCCGCATTGGAAACAGGCGCTGATGATTTTGTCTCTAAGCCCATCAAACCTCGCGTATTACTTGCTCGTGTCAGAAACCTTCTAAGACGCCCTACCGAAGACGCGATTGCTATGGAAGCGAACAATATTCAAGTTGGCCGCTTAAAAGTGTGTCAAAACAGCCGCAGTTGTCGACTCGGTGAGTGTGATGTTTCTCTAACGGACAGTGAGTTTGATTTACTCTGGCTACTTGCTAAATCTGCAGGTGAAGTGTTATCTCGTGACTACCTCACCAGACAGCTTCGTGGCATCGACTACGATGGCATTGATCGTACTATCGACAACCGCATTGTTACCCTTCGCAAAAAACTATTTGATGACGCAACGAATCCCAAAGGGATTATTACGGTGCGTGGCAAGGGCTACCTGTTTGTCACTGATGGCTGGAAAGCATAGGACTGACTGGTTTGTGGAGACTATTTCTTGAATGCTTAATTGGTGTAACACTGCTCTTTACCGCAAGTATTTACGGCTACGAGTATGTGATTTACGGCAAAACTGATCCCGATTTGGTTGATGCTAATCTTAGAGTAGAAGCATTTCGTGACATCATGAATCATGTTGCGACTAATGAAAGTGACGAACAGGCGATTGAGTTGCTTGAAGCATTTGCTGAGAAGACGCACCGTTTGCTAGATTCTCATACACCTTCTGATTTACCGGAAGAGGTTGCTAGCCACTTTGAAGAACAGCCAGAAGTCCATTTTCTACTCGATGAAAACGATCACTTGTGGCTTAAGTTCGACAACAACGTCAATTACTTTCATCTCACTGACGACCCCGATTCTGAGCTCATTAAAGCGCTTGAGTTTGCCAATCAAGTGGTTTGGCTGTTCTTTTTTGCTGGCTTCGTCGCCTTTAGCTTTTTGTTGATTTGGTTCCTGAGTCGTCGCTTGCGCGTGCTGGAAAAAACGGCCAATGAGTTTGCGAGTGGTAACTTTGAAGCAAGAGCTTCTGACGGACAGTGGGTTCGCCTTGGCAAACTCAATAAATCTTTTAATCACATGGCAACGAAAATCGCCAATCTTATGGTGAGCAATAAGGCACTAACGAATGCCGTTGCTCATGAGTTACGTACACCGATTTTCCGTATTCAATGGCAAAGTGAAGTGTTGATGGAGCAGCTTAGCGATCCGGAAGCCAAGCAGCAGCTAGCCAGCATCATTGAAGATACGGAAGAGATGGAACACCTCGTGGATGAGTTACTCTACTACGCACGAGTAGAGCGCCCAGATGCCGCTATTGAGCTCGAGCAAATTGATATTGCATCCTGGCTAAAAGAGCATCACGTGAAATGGCAAACGCATATCGGGCATACGTTCGACTTACAAGTGGCCAGTGAAAGCGTGAATGCAAACATGGATCGCTTCTTACTATGCCGAGCCTTAGTTAACTTAATCAGCAATGCAAAACGCTACACTGAGCAGCGTATTGTGGTGAAGTTGGTGGAAGATGACGACCATATTGCTATTGAAGTGCACGATGATGGCATTGGCGTTGACCCAGAGCATTGGGATCGTTTGTTTGATCCATTTTACCGCGTCGATAAGTCTCGAGACCGAGCGTCTGGTGGCTATGGTTTAGGGCTCGCTATTGTTAAGCACATCATGTTGCGTCATGGCGGTAACGTCGACGTTAGCCATAGCGAACTTGGTGGCGCTTGTTTTACCTTGGTGTTGCCTCACTTCTCTCAGTCTTAAGTTCCCTTTTGTTAGTTTGTTGCCGCTTCGTCTGCTTGAATGCAGACGAGCGTCGGTGTCCAGTGATATACTTCGCGCTATGGATTAGACATAACAAACTGAACTGAATGAAATTTATCCACACTTCTGATTGGCACCTCGGCCGGCAATTTCACAATGTGTCTCTGCTAGAAGACCAGCAGCACGTTCTTGAGCAAATCACACATTACCTTTCTGAGAATGACATCGATGCCTTGTTGATAGCAGGTGATGTTTATGACCGCTCTGTGCCGCCAACTGCTGCAATCGAAGTACTCGATGAGTTTCTTAATCACGTTATTCAGCAGCTTGGTATTCCTGTGATTATGATTTCAGGAAACCATGATGGCGCGAAACGCTTAGGCTTCGGCTCAAGGCAATTTGGTCAAGCTGGGCTGCACATTATCAGTTCGTTAGAACAGATTACCACGCCAATTGAGATTCAAGACAAAAAGGGCGAATCGGTGTTGTTTTATGGTCTTCCATACACCGATCCAGAGCAAGTACGACATCACTATAAAGTCTCGGTGAGCAACCATGATGAAGCGCACCAACATCTTGCAGAGCAGTTGAACACGGTGTTAGACCCAACAAAGCGCAATGTCCTTCTTAGCCACTGCTTTATCGATGGTGCGCAAACCTGTGAGTCTGAACGTACTCTCTCTATCGGCGGAGCAGACCGCGTCAGTTATGAGCATTTTCAGCAGTTTGATTACGTTGCGTTGGGACATCTTCATCAAGCGCAAAAGCGCGGTGCGGAACATATTCGCTACTCTGGTTCTATCATGAAATACTCCTTCTCTGAGCAGCACCACAATAAAGCAATGACGCTCGTCGAGTTTTTTTCCGAAACATCTGAACCCGTCATCACAAGTGTTCCGCTTACAAGTCCACATGATATGCGAATCATCGAAGGTGACTTGGCGGATCTATTGGAGCAAGGTAAAAACGATCCAAAAGCTGACGATTACTTGCTCGTTCGCCTTACCGACAAACACGCGATACTCGATCCTATGGCAAAGCTTCGTGAGGTATACCCAAATGTATTGCACCTAGAGAAGCCGGGTATGTTAATTGGTGTCGAAACCGAAATGGGGCAGGCTCGATTGGGCCGTTCGGAACTTGATATGTTTCAGGACTTCTTTTTAGAAGTGCAGGGTGACGAAATGACTGAGAACCAGACCGAGATGATCTCGGATGTGCTAAACACCCTTCAGACAGCGAAACAGGAGCAGTAATTCGATGAAACCGTTAACGCTGACTCTACAAGCTTTTGGTCCCTTTTCTGGTGTTGAACATATCGACTTTCGCACTTTGGGCGACTCGCCGCTATTTTTGATCAACGGCCCGACTGGCTCAGGCAAGAGCTCTATTTTAGATGCTATCTGTTATGCGCTCTATGGTGAAACGACAGGCAGTGAGCGTACTGGCGATCAGATGCGTTGTGACTACGCTGATGCCAAGCTTTTAACCACCATTACGTTTGAGTTTGAATTGGCCGGGGTTCGTTACCAAATCACACGAAGCCCAGATCAAGAGGTACCAAAGCAGCGTGGTGAAGGGATGACAAAAAGATCCCATACAGCGCAGCTTATTAACCTTGATAACGACGAGCTTATTGCCAATAAACCTAAACCAGTGGCGACAGCTATCCAGGAACTCATGGGGCTAGACGTAAAACAGTTTCGTCAGGTTATGGTTATTCCACAAGGTAAGTTTCGCGAGCTATTAACGGCAAGTTCGAAAGAGCGTGAAGCGATTTTCGGTCAACTATTCCAAACTCAAATCTACACCACGATTGAGCGAGTGCTGTTTGAGCGGGCTGCGGGCATTAGAAAGGCTAAAGAAGAATTCGATAACCAAATCAAAGGCGCGCTGGATGTCGCCTCGGTGGAGTCGGAGTCGCAGCTTTCGCAAGCGCTCACTGAGTTAGCACCGCAGCTAGAACGGGTAGAGAGCGAACTTAATCAAGCAGAAAGCGTGAGAACCAAAGCGCAGCAAGAGCTAGATAATGCGCTTGAACTAAGCAAAAAGTTTTCGGCCAAAGCAGAGCTTGAACAGGCGCAGCTAAAACATCAACAAGGTAGTGAATCCATTGAATTGGTTAAGGCCCAGCTTAATGCTCATAAGGCGGCAGCTGCTATCCAATCGGAGTATGATAGCCAACTGCGCTTGACCAAAGAGTCCGCTACATTGGCAGAGCGCTTGAAAACTGGGCAAGGCAAAATTGCCGCTGCGAAGCAAAACCAGTTACAGGCTCAGGCTGCGTATGATGAAGCGAAGAAAGCGAGTGATAATGCTGAGCCGTTAAAGCAAGAGCGTTTTGAGTTAAACGCCTTAGTTGAGCGCCTAAAACAACTCGACAGTAAGAAAGTCGAGCTACAACAGGCAAATCAAAACCTCAGTAGCATTAGTGCAACTCAAACCACACTTGCCGATCAAATCAAAGCGATGACGCAACAAGAAGAGTCGTTGCATGTAGCTGTCGTCGATGCTGAAAAACAGAAGTCACAGCTTAGCGAATTCACTTTGTCCTTGGATCTAGAGAACAAGAAGCAGCAGGCGCTGCAGGCAATCGCGCAGATAGATGCGCAGTTAGAGAGCAAACACAAACAGCGAACGGAGTTAACGGGTACCATTACCTCAAAAGAATCCGTTGTGAGCAAGACTTGTCAAACGCGTACTGAAGCAGAAATAGCTTGGCACAGTGGGCAAGCGGCTTTGCTCGCTGCTTCTCTAGAGCAAGATGCACCATGTCCGGTATGCGGTAGCGTAGAGCATCCGAATGTTGCCACGTTCTCGGGTGAAGTGGTGACGCTTGAGCAGGTTAATCGGTTAAGAGAAATAGAAACCGCTGCGAAAGATGAACTCACTCGCCATCAACAGTTATTCGCTGAGTTGGACAGTCAAATCGCTACGCTAATCACACGCAAACAGGAGTGGATGGATTCTCTGGGTGTTGATCATCAGCAGAATCTTGGTCAGTTTGCTCAAGATGTGCAGCGGACGATTGCCGATTTATCTGCGCGCATTGCCACTTTGCAAGCGCTGAACATCGAGTTATTGCAGACACAATATCAGCAAGCAGTAGCGAAGCGTGTAGAGCTATCTCAACAGCTCGAACAAACGACGACTCTAGTCAATGAGGCTACTAACCAAATTCAGCAGTTGAGTGGTGTAGTTGGCGCTTTAGAGTCGAGCAATAATACTGGTTATGCGACCGCACAAGCGGTACTTGGCCGTCAGCAAGCTATTGAGACAGAGCTTTCTCAAAAAGCATCAGCGTTAGAGCAGGCGCAACAAGTATTGAAACAGGCAAGTGAAACGCTCGCTAAGTTTGAATCTCATCTCGATACGTTGCAAAAACAGTTCGAAGAGTTAGAGCTTGCTCGTGAGAGCGCTTCGGCAACGTGGAACGTGGCGCTTGATGGGAGTGTCTTTGAGTCAAAACAGGCGTTCTTAACTGCCAAACTCAGCTCAGAGAGTGCCGAGCAAATGGCAAAACAAATTGAGCACTATCAGCATGAAGGCATTCGACTATCAGAGCAACTGAATTTACTGAAAGCGCAGCTCAGTGAACAGTCAATGCCAGCGATAGACCAAGTCACCGAGAATAAACAGCAAGCTGATGTGGTTTATCAAGCTGCGCTCAAGCAGTATCAAACCTGTCAGTCTCAGCAGAACAGTTTGGAGCAGGTGCGCAAACGAATCGAAACCCTGCGAGCGCAAAATGAAGAACTCGACAAGCAGTACCAAGTGGTAGGCACCTTGAGTGACGTTGCCAATGGGCGCACTGGCAATAAAATCAGTCTTCACCGTTTTGTACTTGGTGTTTTGCTCGATGATGTTCTGATCCAAGCGTCGCAACGACTAAGATTAATGAGCAAAGGACGCTACGATTTGAAACGTAAAGAGTCGCGTACTAAAGGTAATGCGGGCTCTGGCCTTGACCTTATTGTTGAAGATGCCTATACCGGAAAATGGCGCGATGTCGCAACGCTTTCAGGAGGCGAGTCCTTCATGGCCGCACTGTCACTGGCGTTAGGTCTGTCTGACGTTGTGCAGTCGTACAGTGGTGGTATAAGGCTTGATACTCTGTTTATTGACGAAGGCTTCGGTAGCCTCGACCCCGAATCTCTTGACCTAGCGGTACAAATGCTGGTCGAGCTTCAACAATCTGGCCGTACGATTGGGATCATTTCCCACGTGTCTGAGCTTAAAGAACAAATGCCGCTCCGATTAGATGTGCATGCATCACGCGTCGGTAGTACGGTTAGTTTGGTCAACTAGGAGAAAAACAAAATGCGCGACCAAATCACTTTTTTTGAACGCTTCGAAGCCGATATCATGGCGGGGAAAAAGACCATCACGATTCGCGATAAATCGGAGATAGATTTCGAACTCGGCCGCACCATTCCCGTGGCCACATTCGAAGATGGAAGAGTATTCGGTAACTTGAACATTCGCTCCATCACACCAATTTCATTCGATGACATCAACGCAATACACGCTGAGCAAGAGAACATGACTATCCCGCAATTGCGTGAGGTGATTAGCGAGATTTATCCGGGTGAGAATGAGTTGTATGTGATTGAGTTTGTGGTGGAATAGCACCTCAAAGACAAACTCCCCGCTAGCGCGATGCTGCGGGGTGTTCGATATAGGCTTGATTCTTCCTACCTAACGCTCTATTTATTTTCCAAATAACAGTCGCTGACACGCCAACAGCGATTTAGGCAGTGATACCTTCAGTTCCCAAACTCTTGGGATGTCTTGCTCAGTTCCTTGGTAACATGCTGCCAATACAGCACCGAGCAGTATCGCGCGGCCGCAGTTGTCTCCACCACACAGTATATTTTCGCGAATGCTGGCTTCGTAGCTAGTGGCATTCAGTAGCAAATGAACAGTCACTGGAAATGATGCTTCTAAACCGCAGTGCATGCCTAGCTCTGTAGCCACTTCACTAGAGGGTTTTAAAACTCGCTCTTCGGCGAGCTTAATCGCTTCGTCTGTTAGATCTGACAGGCCTTTAGCACTATGCACGCATTCTATTGGCGTTTTACCTGATAATGCAGCTTTCAAAATGGCCGCAGAGGCGAGGGCATAAGCGACTGCCGCGTCATTATTGTTGGTAACGCGCACTGCTGATTCAACAAGTTGGTTTAGGTTTTTATCCTCGTGATGAAGGGCTAGCAATGGTGGCAGCTTGGAAATCGCGGGGTTTTGTGTATCGTCTGCTCCCAGGTTCGACAATGGCTTATCTTCAGCTTCAAGTGCATGAGCGTTAAGCAGAGTGAGTTTGGTCGGCTTATCTATGTAACCACGCCATTTGCCTCCCATATCAAACCACTCTCGAAACGCTTGAATGTACTGCGCTTCGTCGTATTGCCCATGCTTTGCGATAGCATCTAGCATCGCTATCATTTGGACTCCATATTGTGAGTAGTCACCGGGCTTTTTACCTTCGTGGGCGTAATAGCCTTTATCTATGTAGTCTTTGGCATTTGGCGCGTGGAACTCTGGAGTGCCATTTGAGAGGGTTTTGATGGCGACTTGGTCATATAACCAATGAAAGCCCATAGACGCAGCATCGGCGACCAAGGCGCCAATCACGGAATTTAATGCTCGATTATTTTCACTATTCATCTCGTGTCCATACATCACAGAAGTAATCCTTGAGTCTGTTATTGTAGGCGCTTTGGGGTAGACTTTTTTGGGGCTAACGCAAATTTCTGCGCTACGGCCTTAGTGTTCGAATAAGGCTACGGGCCTCATGAGATTTATTCAGTACGGAACTTATGTGAAAGGAAGAGCGATGAAAGACGAGACTTTATCAATACATCACGGCTACGAAACGGATCCAACCACCAAATCGGTTGCAACACCTATTTATCAAACAGTGGCGTATGAGTTTGACAGTGCCCAACATGGTGCTGACCTCTTTAACCTCGAAGTTCCGGGAAATATCTACACTCGTATTATGAACCCGACTAACGACGTGCTTGAACAAAGAATGGCTGCGCTCGAAGGTGGTATTGCAGGGCTTGTCGTGAGCGCGGGTAGTGCGGCTATTAACTACGCTATTTTGACGCTGGCAGAGGCGGGAGACAATATTGTATCGACGCCACAGCTCTATGGCGGAACCTATACTCTGTTTGCACACATGCTGCCAAAGCAGGGGATTCAGGTGAAATTTGCTAAAGATGATAGCCCTGAGTCGATTGCAGAGCTTATTGATGAGAATACCAAAGCCGTCTACTGCGAATCGATTGGTAACCCCGCGGGCAATATCGTTGATATCGAAGGTATCTCGACACTCGCACATCAGGCGGGTGTGCCTGTTATCGTTGATAATACGGTTGCGACGCCAGTACTTTGTAAGCCGATTGAGTTTGGCGCAGATATCGTTGTCCACTCGTTAACTAAGTATGTTGGCGGCCATGGAACCTCCTTGGGAGGCATTATTATTGATTCCGGTAAATTCCCTTGGGATAAACATAAAGATCGCTTCCCAGTATTCAATCAGCCTGAACCTTCGTATCACGGCGTTGTTTACACCGAAGCTTTTGGCCCGGCGGCATTTATCGGCCGTGCTCGAACGGTGCCACTTCGTAACACTGGCTCTGCATTGTCACCGATGAATGCATTTATGCTACTTCAAGGTTTAGAGACGTTATCGCTGCGAATGGAGCGCCATACAGAAAATGCCATTAAGGTCGCTGAGTTTTTGCAAAATCATGAGAAGGTGAGTTGGGTATCTTATGCTGGCCTAGAAAGCTCACCACACTTTGAGTTAGCGGCAAAGTATATGAAGGGAAAACCTTCTGCAATTTTGTCATTTGGTTTGAAAGATGGTTATGAAGCGGGGGTTCGTTTCTATGATGCCTTGGCCATTTTCAAACGTTTGGTCAATATTGGAGATGCTAAATCCCTTGCTTGTCACCCTGCATCCACTACGCATCGTCAAATGAGTGAAACGGAGCAGCGTGAAGCCGGAGTGCGGCCCGAGATGATTCGCTTGTCTGTGGGTATTGAACATATTGATGACATTCTTGCCGACCTTGAACAAGCTTTGAAAGCATAAGTTTGTTCAATAAAAAATCGGGCCTTTAGTTTGGCCCGATTTTTAGTTAAGTCTTGCTATGACTTATTGTGTTTTTTCTACCATTTCTTCAACAGTGTACTCAAACTCTGGAACCGTGATTTCAACGCGGCGGTTTTGCGCACGGCCTTCTTTAGTAGAGTTGTCCGCAATTGGGTTCGCTTCACCCATACCGCTTACAGACATTTTCGAACGGTCGATACCCTGAGACTCTAGATAAGCTGCAATAGACTCTGCACGCTCTTCAGAAATGCGTTGGTTCACTTCTTCAGGACCTGAAGAATCGGTGTAACCGACAATGGTAACTGTCGCTTCTGGGTGCTCATTCATTAGCGCGATGAGAGGATCAAAGTCAGACTTCTTGCTCTCTTCTAGTTTAGCGCTATTGAAGGCAAACGTTTCTTGACCTTGAACTTGCTCGAAGGTCTTAGTCAAAATGACCGCTTCAACAACAGGTGGTTGCTCTTCCACTGGAGCTTGTGTTGCCGCCGCTGCTGCCGCTGCTGCTGCCGCATTACCAAATGAGTAAGACACGCCTAGCCAGAAAGTATCGACATCTGTGTCAAACCAACCATCTTTGACACCATTGATTCGTTGATACTCAAGACGGCCAGACCATGCTGTAGCGAAGTCATACTCAACACCTACACCGCCCATAAGTGCAGTATTCGTGCGGTCGCCATAAGTTGTGTATGCACCACCAATCTTACCAAATACAGCCCAGTCATCGGTAAATGGATAAGAGAACTTAGGTGCTAAAGTGAATGCACTCATGTTTGAATCTTGGCGATAACCTGTAGAACCGTCGATGAACGACGTTTCGTAGCTACCTAGCCAGTCATAAGCAAACTCAAGTGCGATATAGTCATTCCAATCGTATCCGCCAAAGAAACCTGCACTAAAACCACTATCTGTACAAGGTGCTCCGGAGATGTTACAAGCGTCGGAGAGTTGCGAACCCCCTAAACGAGCGCCTATATATGTACCTTCGTCGGCGAAGACGGGTGCTGTTGCCGTCAGTGCGCCTAATATTGATGCTGCTACCACTGTTTTTCTCATAATGACGTCCTTTTAATCGTTAACGATGCGATTAGATACATCACCAGTAAAAATAGGTTAGCTTTTGTGTATTTTCAAAAATAAACAAATAAGTTTCATATTGTTGCAGCCCAAAGCGCGTCTACAGACCGTTTTCGCCTGCTACTTGACAGAAACCCCTGAATTTTGAGTGTAAGAGAGGGGCTTGTAGCGACGGAGTATGGGATCGATTATCGATATCAGCCATTGTATCTTGTGCTCATTCTTACGAGAGGCTTTGGTGAGTATCGCTAAGTCGAGTTGTACAGGCGCTTTTTCTGTTACTTCTGTGGTTTGATAACGTATCGTGTAGCAGTCATCGAGAAGTTGTGTCATTAATGCGTGGTTATCGACGAAAATCGTCGCTTGAGCATCACTTTTAAGCAATTTGTAGAGATCTATATGTTCATTTAAATCAGCAATTAGGTATTTAACGTACTCACCTTGCTTATTGCCAAACAACTCACCTGTTCCGGTATGAATGTACTTTTGATAGATAGATTGTGGCTTATCTGTCAATGCATGCACGGCAAGGTCGACCTCTTCTGTGAGAAGTAGAGATTCAGAAAGTTTGGTCCATTGCCTAATCTCTATTGGTGCTTGGGTCTGCTTACGAATAGCTTGAATGATCTCTTTACCGCAGGAAATGAGATAAGGCTCAATTAAATGCAGGGTGATTTTATCTAGTGCTGAAGGAGAAAAGTGGTCAGGAGTTAGTGCTTCGCTTATCTGATTGAGAGCGTGTTTTATTTTGGGCTCTATAGTAATCGCATAACTGGTTGGAGTTAGACCTTGGGCATTGCGTATAAAAAGGGGGTCGTTGAGCTCGTCTCTTAGCTGTGCTAATACTTTGGAGACGTAGGATTGAGAACGACCCAGCGCCAACCCGGCTTTAGAGGTGGAACCTGTTTCCATTATGGTTAGGAAGACACGTAGGGCATTGAGATCGTTCATATCGGTTCACACCAGTGAAATTTGGACATAGCTAAAACCTAAACGAAATAGGCTGATTTCTCAATGCCTTGTATCTATAAAGCCAGTTTATTCTTAGTTAAGAACAACGTAACCACGGTTTGTCATACAGTTTTTAATAACGGATTGCTGATCTTGCTTGTACTGCTCGGTATTGTCTCGGTTCGCTCGGCCACGGCCTAGGACGCCTGCAGCAAGACCTACCGCGGCGCCTTTTTTAGCTCCCTCTGTACCAGAACCACCGGCTATCGCAACGCCGGCTGAGCCTAATGCTGCACCTTTCGCTGCTCCGCTAATTGCACCGCCGGAGGCTTGTTGTTTTTGCACTTGGCCAGCCATTTCTTCACATTTATGCAAATCGTAGACGTAATCCTTTTCATCCACACCTTCCATATCGACAATGATGTTCGCGAAACTTGGCATTGATGCGAACAGAGTTAGCGCTAAGGTATAGACAGTTTTTTTCATAATCGTGCTCCAATTGGTTAGGGCACCATGGTAAACCATTGAAAAACTGAGTTTGGAATATCCTTTATTACCTCTGGAATTTTGCTGTTATGACGAAGGGAGATAGGCCATAAAGTGCCCGTTGTAGGTGGTATTTACAGTGTGAATTTTCAAAATGAGTCACAAAATCAAACTGCATTTTTGCAGTTAGCGTTACGGGTGAAGAAACTTGATTTTAATCAACTGATTGCGTAAAGATTTTGTTTGTTAATTGTGATTTTAAAACTATCACTAATCCTGGGTGTTGTTGTAAATACAAAGCGTACAACGGCATTTGGATTTTAACATTCCTTTTTTTCATCATCTCAATCGAGTTTTTGCATTATATAAAATGTAAGTTGTAAAATATTATTTACGAGCCAAAGTAAGCGTTAAGCTAAATAATTATTAAAGGCTGGCGAGTTATTATAATTCGTTATGGTTACCGTATGCTTGCTAAATATTTATTGAATACATAAAAGGAAGTCGTATGAAGAAAATGTTGATCGTATCGCTGATTGCGGTAGCGTCATGCAGTAGTTATGCAGCGCGTCAAAGTAGTGAGCCAATTAAAGTGATTGAACCTGTTGTGGGTTTAGATACAGCAAAGGTTGAGCTAGGAAAAACGCTTTGGTTTGAACCAAGGCTGTCAGCGTCAAACACTATTTCTTGTAACTCTTGCCATAACGTTGCTACGGGTGGTGTTGATAATTTGCCAACTTCGATTGGTCACAAATGGGCAGTGGGTGGAATTAATTCACCAACCGTACTTAATTCAGATTTAAACTTCGTTCAATTTTGGAATGGTCGTGCTAAAGATCTTCAAGAACAAGCTGCAGGGCCAATTGAGAATCCGATTGAAATGGCATTTTCTCATGAGTTAGCGATTGGGACATTAAAGTCGATTCCACAGTATCGTGAGTGGTTTAAAGAAGCTTACGGTAAAGAAGAGTTCACGATTACTGAAGTGACGGATGCGATCGCGACGTTTGAGAAAACGCTTCGTACACCCAACTCAAAGTTTGATAAGTGGCTAAAAGGCGATGATTCAGCGTTAACCACAGAGCAAGTGGAAGGCTACGCACTGTTTAAGCAAAAAGGTTGTACAGCCTGTCACAGTGGTCCATTAGCTGGTGGTCAAATGTATCAGAAAATGGGTCTAGTGAAGGCGTTTAAGACCGACAATCCAGATGTTGGTCGCAAAGCTGTGACCGGCAACGATTTTGATAAATACGTGTTTAAGGTTCCAACGCTTCGCAACGTTGAACTGACATACCCGTACTTCCATGACGGTTCAGAGTGGGATCTACAAAAAGCAGTTGAAATCATGGCTGACATTCAGCTAGGTCAAACGCTTACCCCACAAGAATCTAAGAAGATCACGGCATTCTTGACAACGTTAACAGGTGAGCAGCCTCAAGTGACATTACCACACTTGCCGCCATCAACTCATGGTACAGCGCGTCCTCAGATCTAATCTATTTAGATTTGTTTACTTATTGATAAGCCCCTAGCTGGGGCTTTATTGGTTCTAATTGATGCTTCTTTTTGTGACATAGGTATAATGCGCAGTTCAGCGTAATGACAACTAATATCAATAAGGAATTCAGTTTGAATTTATTCGTCAGAGATCTCACCGTTATCGACTCTTCTTACCTATGCGAACAGCGTGGTATGGTCGGAGAGAGTTGGATTGTGGATGTAGTTTTGTCCGGTGAACTCAATGAGATGAGCATGGTGCTCGACTTTGGCAAAGTAAAGAAACAGATTAAACACCTAATTGATGAGTATGTTGACCATCGCTTACTCGTTCCTATGAAAAGCGGCGCTGTAAGCCACCAAGCTTCAAAACCAGGCTATGCCAAGTTAGATTTCCTAAGAGGCGAGCGAAGCATACATCTTCACAGCCCTGATCAAGCGTTTTGCTTGATTGACACTGACGAGATAACCATAGAATCAGTAACGGACTATATTTATGAAATCTTAAAAGGCAACTTACCAGACAATGTACAAGGGCTTGAGATTACACTGCGCCACGAGATGATTAATGGCGCGTTTTATCATTACACTCATGGCCTTAAAAAACACGATGGTAACTGTCAGCGTATTGCACATGGCCATCGCTCTCCGATCGAGCTTATAGTTAACGGGCAGCGTGATGTGGAGCGTGAAGCCGCGTTTGCTGCGCGTTGGCAGGATATCTATCTTGGTTCATTAGAAGATAAAGTAAATCTTGCTGAGCTTAGTTTAAGTGACAATGCCACCGATATTACCGACGATACGCACTACGGCTTTCGCTATACAGCACCACAAGGTGAGTTTGAGCTTGCTATTTCTAAGCTAGAGACAGAAATTCTTGATACCGATACAACCGTTGAGCTTCTAGCAAACTGTATTGCGGATGAGGTGAGCAAAACCTTGACTGACAATCAAACACTGCAGGTGATCGCCTACGAAGGGGTCGGCAAAGGTGCCATGGCATTTCGCACTTAAAGAGTGACTTTCTTTTCTCAAAAAACGCCCTTAAATGGGCGTTTTTTGTATTTTCAATCTAATCTTGATGTATTGTGCGTATAACGGAATTGAGTTTATCTGCGTTCGACATGGAGAGAAAAGTGTTCAGGAAATCAAGGCTATGGCTGGTGGGATTGCTGTTGGTAATCACCGGATGCACAACAAAATTTCTTTACAGTAACCTTGATTGGTTACTAGTTGAGTATATTGACGATTACGTCACGCTCAGTGACGGTCAGGAAGACATCCTAAGTGAGCGGATTTTGTTACTCGGCCAATGGCACAAAGAGAACGAGCTTCCTCAATACGTAAAACAACTGGAGGCGATTCGCGCGAAAGATCCCAAGCAGGTCGATAGCGCTTATGTGCTGCAACAAATGAATGATGTGAGGGCACATACCAAGAGACTTGTCGAGCAGGTTACTCCAGAATTGTATGCGTTGACTCAGCAAATGAGCGATGAGCAAGTAAAGGAGCTTATCGAAAACTTTGAAGAGAAGAACCGTGAGTTCGTAAAAAAATATCAAGACATGAATGACGATGATGTTCGAGAAATCTATCAAGAGCGTATTGAAGAGAACTTTGAACGCTGGTTCGGGACGGTCACGAATGAGCAAAAAGGTTTTGCTAGAGAATGGGCGTCTAATATGCAAGTGACGGTGTTCGACTGGCAGGAGCATCGCAGGCAGATGAATTATTATATGCGACAGCTTCTTAATCGGCGTAATGACCTCGCTTACTATCAGCCAGAGTTTCAACGCTTCCTCAATGACTCAGACAGCTATTACTCACCAGAGCTTCAAGCGAAAATCGATCACAATCAGCAGCTCGCCGGAAAATATATCGCTCTCGCGATCAACAGCATTAACGCCAAACAGCAGGCGCATTTGGCCTCTGAGATTGATGATTGGCGTGATATCGCAAAAGACTTAATGACCTCAATGACATTAGACCATAGTCCAAGAGAAATTCTTGCACTTACCGCATACACTAAACGGGTACTAATATAAAGGAGTGAGTATCCCTATGATGGAGTTAGGACTATTCTGGACGGAAAAAGCACTAATGGTAGTCGGTGCGTTGTTTATTTTGACTGGCATTGTGCAATATGGACGCCGCAGCCACGACTGGAAAGGTGTGGTGACCATGTTTTATAAACGTGTTCCAATGAGTGTCGCTGAATACAAGCGTTACAGGCTCGGAGTCGCGTTGATCATCTTTGCTATCGTCCTTCGTTTTGCTCTTCATATATTCTGGCCTCAGTATTAGCTAATTCTTACTATGAGATGTGTGCAGCGAGCGTTTCTATTTTCGCGTTCACTCACTCTAGTTCACAGTTACAGCGCGGACTCTCTGATACGCTTGTTGATGCAAGCACAGAAAAGGGACGCGCTATGATTTCAACACCCTCAAGTCATTCATCTCTCCCAGAGAACCTCTATACCTCCAATCAAGTTCGTGAAGGCGAAGTGCTTGCAGCACGAGCATGTCATGTTGACATGTATTCCCTGATGCTGCGTGCAGGCCAAGCTGTTTTTGATGAGCTACTTCATCGATACCCAAACGTTAAACATATCCTGATTTGCTGTGGAAAGGGCAATAACGGCGGGGATGGTTATGTTGTCGGCAAGCTTGCTCTTGAGCGTGATCTTGCAGTGACTCTTTGGCAGGTAGGCTCCGAAAAGGAGTTGAAAGGGGATGCTGCTACTGCGCATGATGCATTCGTTAAAGCGGGCGGGGTGATGAGCTCTGAGCAAAATACGGTTCCGAGCTCGGTGGATGTGATTGTTGATGGACTGCTAGGTACCGGGATTAAAGGCGAGGTCAGGCCTTATTTTGCTCACCTTATCGAACGCCTTAATCAAGCGAAAGCGCCAATAGTCGCGATAGACACACCAAGTGGGTTAAACACGGATACTGGCGCAGTGTCGGGTAGCGCGATTGTCGCTGACTACACGGTCACCTTTATTGGTGTGAAGCAAGGTTTAGTGACAGGGAGTGCAAGAGCTCACACTGGTGTGCTGAGCTTTTCAGGTCTAGGTGTCGATGAGGTATTTGCAAAGCAAAACACAGCAAACGCGTTACTAGCGCAATCGCCTTGGCTTGAGATATTGAAAGCAAAAGCGCGTGATACCCACAAGGGAAGACAAGGTAGTGTGCTTGTCGTTGGGGGAAACGATGGAATGAGCGGCGCAGCCTATCTTGCTTCTTGTGCGGCTTTAAAATCAGGAGCGGGCTTAGCAGCAACCTATGTGCATCCGGAGAGTTGTTTGGCTATTCGTGCTTTGCTTCCTGAGGCTATGGTTAGTGGCAGCGCGGCTGATTCTGTTTTGCTTGAGCAGCGATCGCATTGGGCGAGCGCGCTATGCATAGGTCCAGGCCTTGGACGGGATCATTGGGGAGAGAGTGTTTATAAATCCGCCATGCTACTTAGCACCAAGTTCAATAAGCCAATGGTTGTCGATGCCGATGGTCTTTATTGGTTAAGTGTTGCCCCAGAGCATATGGACAACCGAGTATTAACGCCCCACCCAGGTGAAGCCGCAAGACTATTAGGTATCACAAGCACCCAGATTGAACACGATCGTTTTTCTGCCGCGCGCCACTTGCAGCAAAAGTTTGGTGGCGTTGTTGTGCTCAAAGGTGCTGGAACCATTATTTGCGATGGCTCAACGACCGTTGTTTGCCATGCTGGGAATCCGGGAATGGCAACGGGAGGAATGGGAGATGTGCTTGCGGGTGTCATCGCTTCACTCTTGGCTCAGGGCTACCCTGTTTTTAAAGCTGCAGTTCTTGGAACACTCGTTCATAGCTGCGCGGCGGATAGAAATGCGCGGATGAAAGGAGAAGTTGGCATGTTGGCTTCTGATGTGCTGAATGATATTCGTTACGTTTGTAGTGCGAAAAAGTGGTGGGATTGAGAAATTCAGCAAGATTTTTTCAAAAAAACGATCTTTTTAAAGAGGCTTTGAGTGATTTTTGAGCGCTAAAATGACAGGTTTTTGCTTGGATTTGTGTTGAACGATGAGATTTTCATCAATAGATAAACGTTTGCTTTGGAAGTTTAGAGTGGGAATATGTAGGGTGGTTTTTCTTAACTGCCTGATTTATAGGAAAATTGATGGTTTATTTGAGAGGGCGGAAGGTTTTGCTGCGGGCGAATTTGTAGCTTTTCGGAATAGTACCACAAAAAAAATTGTAATATCAGTCTTGCGAGAAAGTTTTCGCGACCTATAATGCTGAAAACCGGAGCGTCTGCCAACGCTCCGGTTTTTTTGTGTCCGAAGAAAGGTGAACCGTCTGCCAACGGAAAGCCAACGCATTATGTTTAGACATATGCCCACTGGAACATGTACTAATAAATCGAGGAATTTTTACAATGCGTATCGAACAAGAACTTAAGTTAGGCTTTAAAGATGTACTGTTTCGCCCTAAGCGTTCAACACTGAAAAGTCGTTCTCAAGTAAATTTAACGCGCGATTTTACATTCAAGCACAGTGGTCGTCAATGGTCTGGTACACCAGTTATCGCTGCAAATATGGATTCAGTGGGTAGTTTTGAAATGGCAACGGCTCTTGCGCAGCACGGCGTAATGACAGCTATGCACAAACACTACACTGTTGAGCAGTGGGCAGAGTTCGTTAAAGGCGCATCAAAAGAGACGCTAAACAAAGTATTCGTATCAACGGGTACGTCTGAGCGTGATTTCGAGAAAACTAAAGAAATCCTAGCGCTTAGCGAAGATCTAGAGTTCATCTGTATCGACATCGCGAACGGTTACTCAGAGCACCTTGTTGAGTACGTACAAAAAGTTCGTGCAGAGTTCCCAAACAAGACTATCTCTGCAGGTAACGTTGTCACTGGCGACATGTGTGAAGAGCTAATCCTAGCGGGTGCTGACATCGTTAAAGTTGGTATCGGCCCAGGTTCTGTATGTACTACACGTGTTAAAACTGGTGTTGGTTACCCTCAGCTTTCTGCAATCATTGAATGTGCAGACGCAGCACACGGCCTTGGCGGCATGATCATCGGTGACGGTGGCTGTGCATGTGCGGGTGACGTTGCTAAAGCATTCGGTGGCGGTGCAGATTTCGTCATGCTTGGCGGTATGCTAGCAGGCCACGAGCAATCTGGCGGCGAAGTGTTTGAAAAAGACGGCGAGAAATTCATGAAGTTCTACGGCATGTCTTCTCAATCAGCAATGGACAAGCACTCTGGCGGCGTTGCTCAGTACCGCGCGGCAGAAGGTAAAACTGTACTACTTCCATACCGTGGTGATGTAAACGACACCATCTCCGATATTCTTGGTGGTGTGCGCTCTACTTGTACTTACGTAGGTGCAGCTAAGCTTAAAGAGCTAACAAAGCGTACCACGTTCATCCGTGTACAAGAGCAAGAGAACAACGTATTTGGTAAAGAGTAAATAGCTATTGGCTAGCAACTACTCTTAGTTAGATATCTAAAAAGAGCCGCTGATTAGCGGCTCTTTTTTTGCTTAAATTCTTGCTGAACAAACGCAATAGAACATCTTTAGAAATTCTTAACCAAACTAGGCGTCTTTGAACAAAACCACCGATTAAAGACCGATTTGTACTCCCAGCCAAGCGAAAGAAGCTTTTTAGCCAGGCATTGGTTTTCGATAATCTCTACTTCTACCCCTTGGTAGTGGTAGGGGTTATTTTTAATGTAGTGAATAAACTGCGTGAGCACACCTTGTCCTCTAGCTGAAGGGACAAAATTCACTGAAACAATACTAAAACGGTGACTTCCCGCTGGGCTTCTCACTAAGCAATGACCATATTCACTTTCAAATGTTTCGGCAAAAACCGGAAATGGTTCTGACTGATATTTTGTTGAAATTTGGTCGTATTGAGAACAAAGATGCTGTAGGAGTTGCTGAGCTTTATAGTTCATGGTTAGTTATAGGTCTTGTTAATGTTATGTTTTACGATTTGTTACATCATCATTGTAGGTATAAATGGGGTTCTTAATAAGGTTAATGTTGGGTTGAAAAGTTGCCGTATTTGGCGGGCGAAAACTAACAGTCTCTTATGAACAGCTAACGTACGTTTTAGCTTTTTGCACTCTTTCGTAAGGATTTGGTGAAGTTTGGTTGTGACTTCAACATTTTCATTTCAGATTTACTCTATTGTTTAATCAGGTGATGGAAGCGTAGGGGAAAACTATGAACACACAACGTCACGGAATTACGATTGGAATAGAGCGCATTGAAGGCGAATCACTGCTGATTCTCAAGGCAACAGGCAAGCTTACTCATGAAGACTACCAAGCGATAACGCCAGTACTTGAGTCGAGTTTGCAGGGGATATCTGCCAAGCACATGAAAATGCTGGTCGACATTACCGAGTTTTCTGGTTGGGAGTTAAGAGCCGCCTGGGATGATTTTCAGTTAGGGTTAAAACTAGGCTTCAACATAGAAAAGATCGCGATTTACGGTGACAAAAACTGGCAGGAACTCGCGAGTAAAATAGGTAGCTGGTTTATTGCTGGAGACATGGCATCTTTTGGCAACTACCAAGACGCCATTGAATGGTTAACGGATTGAGGTTTAGAAGCCGAATGAGCGGCATCGATTGCCGTTTGAAGGGTATTCTTGATTATCTTTGGGTGCATATATGGTCGACCGCGTGTTGAACAATAGTATGTGAGCTCAACATGGCGTTCTTCACTTGTATGATTTTATCTTCATTGCCAAACCTACAGTTGTTGAATAGTACATAGGCAAGGCCGATGTCTTTGAGGACGCTACGAAGTCTGGTCTCACCTTGCAGAACCAGCTTACGTTCAACTTCGTCAACACTATCAACGTCGACGGCCGCTTTGGCTATCGCTAGGATACCAGATAAGGCAATGCCAGGAATAAGCGCTAGCCCGCCAGTAAGCACAGTGGTGGCTGTAAGTAGTGTGGTTAACAGAACGGGCGTAAAGCCAGCGGCAACCCAATATTTGTCATCTCGAATATCTTGTGCTTTTTCAGCGACCCATTCTGTCGCACTGTTTCGGTTGTGAACGGCTTTACCCGTGTTTTTTCTTAGGTTTTCAGCGATGTCCATATCTTCAGAACCAACTTTTTTGCTGGCAAGTTTGCCAGCAGCCCATTGGCTGCCTTTTTTGACGCCTACTCCGGTTCCACTAATACCTTGCTTGATTGCGTAGCCCGCCAAATGGTTACCAACGCCATTTGCGACGGGTTTGAGAGCCATGCTGCCAAATGACGTACCGACACCGACACCAAACCCTACAGCTTGTTTAGCGACTGCTTTTGCTTTGGCTGCGTTTTTGTTCACCATAGTGGCGTAATCGGTCAGCGATTTGACCGACCTTTCAGCAAGTTCAAGAGCCATACCCAGGTTTGCACATTCTGCAATGAGTTTGTTCTCACCCATATCGTGTCGAAGTATGTCGAAGTTAGGTGATTGTGCGATGAGCTTATAAACAGCTTGAGCATGAGGGGGGAGGCTCTCCCAAGCATCGGGATCGAAACCATCAGGCACTTTCGCTCGTTGCATCACGTTGGTTGTTGGGGTTTGTGGTTGGGAACCTTGTTCCGAGTGGTGTTGAATGGGAGAGTTCGCAGCGTGGAGTAGACGATTATCTTGGAGGTTGGTTTGACGCTGAGCTACGTTGGGTTGTTCAGAGTTGCTGCGCTGATCCGACAAAGCCTTAGTGGAAGCCGCACGTCGCTGGGTGATCGATGGTTGATGTTGTTTCTTTTTCTGCTGCGGCTGAGGTTCAAGCAAATCTGAATACATTGTATAACGTCTCCCTAACGACTTGTTATGAATTGATGTTGTTATCACGATATGCAACAACATCACTCAAAATAGGTTAGGAGAGATTTGCTCAGAATCTAGGTTTTACCGAACAGTTGATGTTTAGTTTTCAGTGTTGATCTCTGCGTAAGAGTGCAACAAGTCATTCAGTTCCTTTACCCAGCCTAGTACGTCTTTAGGTCGGTTATTCAGCAACACTTCGACGTGGTTACAGTGGGTCTGCAACGGGATCGCTTTTTCTAGGTTGAATGACACGGCGTAGAAGTGCCATAAGACGAGACGCGTCATACGCTCACTGTTCTGGATAGCATTGTCTGAATCGTCAAATGCTTGTTGAATCTCACACAGAGCAATCGCGGTCATTCTTAAAATGGCGTCAAGCTGGGTTGCTAGCATACGTTCTTCGTTATCCACTTCTTCTTGCTCGAAGGTGAACAGCTCGGTCATTACGTCCTCGGGTACCATGCGGCTTATCATACGCGCAGCAAATTCTTCAAGCTCTTGTCGTGGCATGGTGTTGAGGGTATCGAATGTGTAATCAGGAATCATGGTGAGTCATCTAGCTATGTATTTGATGGTGCATTGTAAGCTTTGTAACTCGATTTGCCATCCATTGTTCGTCTTTTAGTGTCGAAATTATCGAAGCAAGGTGCCTGATATGATCATCAAGCACCTTAGTGGCTGTGTTTAGTCTCTAGAGGTTGAGATGGCTAAAATAATACGGCCGCACCGAGGAAGATGTGAGTTGCGTTACCGCGAAAATCAGACGGAGCAGCACCTGATTGCCAATCTAGGGTTTGATTTAGCGTCACATCATCGTGGTAGGCTTCTATGTACAGCTCCCCCCAAGGCACCGGAGCCCAAGCTGCCCCGACGTTGATCATACCTACTTTAGTATTTGTGGTTTGCGTTAGGTTGTTCTTATCGAGTGCCCACTCATAGCTGCCGTAAACTCGCACGGCATCGGTGATAAACCAGTTGGCACCAACACCAATATTGTCGGTAGTACCATCGAAACTGGGTGCCGCAGTGCCATCTTGCGCGTTGAAGCGCTCATAGCGTCCGGATACAGAAAGCTGACCGTCAAAGAAGTGATGCTCTAACGCCAGAGCGTACTGTTGTACTTTGGCATCGCTCGCGACAAGGCTAAATGATGGATCAGGGATGCCCAGTAAGTCGATGAATTTACCATTAATATTATTTGCTTGGTTATAGGCAAGCGCCACATAGGTACCAAAATCGAATGTGTAGGTAGCGGCAACACCAAAGCCGTTGTCTATTGAGATATTTGGCGTGTCTTCAGTTGGTTGAAAAACAGAACCAAAATTGAGCCCGTTACCGAAAGAAATTTGTTCAACATTCCTACTCGCCTGGTATTGAAGCCCCAAATAAAAGCTATCGGTCTGTTTTGACCAAACCACGGTATTAGCAGTGCGACGACTGCCAAGTTCATCTGATTGCATCATGTTAAGTCCGCCAGCCCAATAAGCGTAATAGCCCTTATCGGTTTTCATGTAGGGACTCTCTTGTCTACCGATGGTCACTTGGCCGTAATCGTCATGCGCAAACCCAACGTAGGTTTGACGTTGTTGTAGTGCCTCGTCAGATGTATCGGACTGTGTACCGAAGTTCACATCCCATTCGAGTTTTACAAGTCCACGCATTGAACCCACTTGGTGAGAGAGGTCGATACCGACGTAAGAACCTGGATCCTCAATGTGAACAATATCGCTGTTGTAGTTATAACCTTCAGGACTTCCCATCGCAGAGGATTGGTCATAATCATATTGGCTCACTTGCGCGGCAATAGCGCCGTAAACGGAAAGCTCTGTACCTTCTTGGTTATACAGTTCGACAGCGGCAAGGGCAGGAAAACACGTCAATGTAAATGAAAACGCTAAAAGTCTAATGCAATGTCTGTTCATATGTATTCGTTATGGTGGTAGTAGGTTAATGGGTATATGTATTGGTATAACGTTGCTAATGAATAGGTCTCATCAACTGAATAAAATCTTAATTGGTACTTAGTTGATTCCTTGTCTGATTAATTTTCATTGGATTCTATGAGTAAAATGACTATGAATGTCGGGTTTAAATCACAATTTATATTTTTATTAATTTTTATTTACTGTGATTATGAATGGTTTGGGGTGTCAACTATTAGATATTTGTATAATTGGTTTTTGAGGGATAAATTGTGCTCGTTTGTTGAGCTGAAAGCTTCTTTGTTGATCGAGTCGCTAAGAGAAGTGATTAGGGATAAATAAAGGCCCTTTGCACAGAAATGTACAAAGGGCTTTAAAGGAAACTTACTAGTTAGTGTCTAACTCAAGATGGCATTAGAAGAATACTGCAGCACCTAGGAAGAAGTGAGTGCCTTTGGATTCTGCACCTGTTGTTTCAGTCTCATAGTTGAAAGCGTTGTTTAGTTTTAGATCGTCTGTATAGCTTTCTAGATATACTTCACCCCATGGAACTGGAGCCCAAGCAGCGCCAAGGTTAAACATTGTTACTTCGGATGAAGTCGAGTCCGTCAAGTTATCGGTCTCTTTAGCAATTTCATAACCACCATAAATGCGTATGGTCTCTGAAACATACATATTCGCGCCTAGGCCGAAGTTATACGTGCTACTATCAAAGGCTCCATTTCCGTCTTTTGCTTCAAATTGCTCAAATCGGGCAGAAATAGATAGCCCACCTTCAAGTAGATGTTGTTCCAAAGCGATTGCATATTGTTTAACTTCTGCGTCTGTAGCCGTGAGGTTTCCAGAGGTTGCGCTGCCCTCCGACAGGTAGTCATACATACTACCATTGATACCATCAGCTTGGTTGTATGCGGCAGACAAATAGGTACCAGTACTCTCAATTGTATATGCTAGAGCGCCACCAAATCCGTTGTCGATTTGAATTGCAGGGCCGTAATTTAGTACTGGATTGCCCTGGTCATCAAGTGAGAGAGTTCCGCCCACTAAGAAAGAACCAAAGTTAAGTCCATTACCAAACTTAATGTTGTCTACAGAGCGTTTTGCTTGGTATTGTAAACCCACGTATAGATTATCGAAGTCGTTTTGCCAAACAACAGTGTTTGGTGAACGTCGGCTACCCAGTTCGTCAGATTGCATCATGTTTAGACCACCTGCCCAGTAAGCGTAGTAGCCCTTATCGGTTTTCATATAAGGGCTTTCTTGACGACCTATGGTCACAGTACCGAAACTTTCATGTCCGAATCCAGCGTATGTAATACGGTCACTCAGTGCTTCTTGCTCAGTAAAGTCAGCATTTATATCGGTTTTTGTCCCGAAGTTTACATCCCATTCTAATCTTGCTACTGCAGACCAAGGACCGAAGGTATGAGTTACATCAAATCCAAAATATGAACCTGGATCTTCGATATGCGTAGCGTCACTGTTGTAATCAAGCCCAGCTGGGTTTCCAATAATTGTCGATTCGTCGTAATTGTATTTGCTTACCTGAGCCGCAATAGCACCCGTCATGTTTACAACGGTACCCTCTGCGTTATACAACTCAATTGCAGCAACTTGCGATGCAGCAAACACACTCACTGCCAAAGTAGAAAGTTTGAATAGACTTTTCATATGTATTCCTTTTTTATATTTATTCCGTTTTTTGGATATAAGAACCCCCTTCAAAAATATTTAAATTTTTGAATACCACTATTGGGGGACATTATTTGAGAGTTGGTTGTATTCGCGTTGGGGGAATATTCCGTCGCTCTTAATAAATCTGTTTGTTGATATTAGTGTAAGATATTTTATTCAAACGTGTGTTTAACCTTGGTCACATTTATCAAATTAGTGAATGACAATCTATTTGATATCTCAATACATTGCAGGGGGTTAGTCTGTGCGTTTCTGATGGATGTTGCGATAATGTTGCGTAAGGTTGGGCTGGTGTAAATACTCTGCAGTTTTTAGTGAGTAATTTATTAGTTACTGATGTTAGCAAGCAATCTTTTCATGCCATGAGCATCTAAATGCCCATCACTTTTCTTGGTAGCACGTAAGTATTGATAGGCGATGATGAGTTTGCGATGGGTGAGGGTGTCACTTTCAGCGAGCTTATTACCTAGTACGGTTTCGTGGGCGAGTTGGTAGGCGGGCATATCAACCACTTCTGCTTGACGATATAAATAGCCGCAGCCACTGGCTAGCCACTCAAGTGAGCAGTTGGCTTTCATCGCGATTTGATTAGCTTTTGCTAAGCTTGGTTCACTGCCTTTAAGATATTTGCGTATAAGTGCTTCAGAGAGTTCAACGCGGCGAGCGAAGCCACTGACGCTTTCTTGTCCAATCAATTCTTTAAGTCTTTCAGCAAAGCTCACAACTTCGTACTCCAGTTCGTTTTTTCGAATTTTACCCGTTGTGAGCCTTGGTAAACAAGCTTAGGATGTGGGCAGATTTAAATAAGGAGATAACCCATGGTTTCTAAAGTAACGATGGCGCCAAATGGGCCGGAATTTTCCGAGCTGGTTCAGGGGTATTGGCGTTTGGCTGATTGGGGAATGACACCGCAAGAACGTTTGACCTTCCTTAAACAGCATATCGAACTGGGTGTGACGACCGTTGATCACGCCGATATTTATGGCAACTATGAGTGTGAGACACTATTTGGTGAAGCGCTGGCACTGGATCCATCAGTCCGTGAGGAAATCCAGATCGTTTCAAAGTGCGATATTAAGCTATGTAGTGACAAATTCTCAGATCGCAAGATCAACCATTATGACACCAGTGCAAAGCACATTTACGAATCGGTAGATAACTCTCTACAGAGACTGGGTGTGAATGAGCTTGATGTTCTGCTGATTCACCGTCCAGACGTTTTAATGGATGCTGACGAAGTCGCCGATGCATTTAACGAGTTGTATAAAATCGGTAAAGTGAAACACTTTGGTGTATCTAACTTCACGCCGCGTCAGTATGAGTTACTGCAATCGCGCTTAAGCAAGTCTCTGGTCACTAACCAAGTTGAAATCAACCCAATTAACTTTGAAGTTGCTCACGATGGTACTTTAGATCAGCTACAGCAACTAAGAGTGAAGCCAATGGCTTGGTCTACTCTTGCTGGTGGTGAGATCTTTAATGGTCAATCTGAACAAGCCCAGCGTGTTCGCAGTGAACTTGAAGCGATTCGAGCAGAAGTCGGCGCGACAAGCATCGACCAAGTGATTTACGCTTGGGTGAAACGTCTGCCATCTAACCCGCTTCCTATCATTGGCTCTGGTAAGATTGAGCGTGTAAAAGCCGCTATTTCGGCGTTAGACATTGAGCTAACTCGTGAGCAGTGGTATCGAGTTTGGGTAGCATCTAAAGGTCATGGTGTGCCATAGACCGTCCTGATACTTTGAACCAAGAAACGCCATAAAATTGAAAGATTTTGTGGCGTTTTTCTTTTGTGATTAGGTTTTATAGTATGATGGCGTAGTCTTCTGTTCACCGTTTGATATAAAGTTGGGCAATAGTTATGTTTTCTTTACTTGATGAAAGATGTTATAACATAACAATTGTTTGTTTTTCGTATCACCATTATGAAGCTTCTTCGTCCTATCTTGATGACTACTGCTGTCATCGCTCTCTCTATTGCTTCTTTAATTAGCTTTCTGCCTGAACCGACACCAGAGTCTGTTGAAATAAAGGTGACTCCTTATCTAGGAGAGACAGTTTTGGATTCTTTTTCGAATCTAGACCAGCCAAAAGACCATTCAACTCGAGTTCACTACTTTGTCAAAGTAGGGGATACCTTAAGTTCCGTTTTCTCATCATGGAACCTTGGTTACTCAACTCTTCAGCATGTTCTAGAAGCTGACCTGAATGTATTAAAACTCGACACTATCAAACCAGGCGATCATCTCGAGCTTATTATCGATTCACAATCAAAACAGTTACAGTCGATGATCTTCCATCAGAGCTTGGTAGAACGCGCTATCTATAGTAAAGAATCAGATGGGTCGTTTGAGTATCGCTTTGAAGAGGAGCAGGGTGACTGGAAAGAAACCTTGTATTCCGGAGAGGTTCACGGCAGCTTTTCTACTTCTGCGCATCGAGCTGGTCTTTCGACAAGGCAGATTGCAAATATTACTCAAGTGTTGAGGGACAAAGTTAACTTCGCCAGAGAATTACGTGCGGGTGATCGTTTCGAGATTTTGGTTAATCACCAATACTTGGGTAATCACCCAACGGGTAACGCTGAAGTTCAAGGTATTTCCATTGCATTGGGTAATCGAGAGGTTGCAGCGTTCTTAGCTGATGATGGTCGCTTCTATGACCGTGATGGCAATAGCTTAGAACAAGCTTTTGACCGCTACCCTATAGGCAAGGCCTATCGCCGAGTAACCTCCCACTTTAACCCTAAGCGTAAGCATCCGGTAACAGGAAGAATATCTCCCCACAACGGCACCGACTTCGCGACACCTGTGGGTGCACCGGTCTATTCAACTGGTGATGGTAAGGTAACAGCCATCCGCAACCATCCTTACGCTGGCAAGTATGTGGTCATTGAACACAACAATGTTTACACCACACGTTACTTACATTTGTCTAAATTTTTGGTGAGACAAGGACAACAAGTGAAACGCGGCCAGAAGATTGCGCTTGCGGGTGCAACAGGTCGATTGACAGGTCCACACCTCCATTTTGAAGTGCTGGTGCGAAATCGTGCCGTAAACCCACTGACGGCAGACCTTCCTTTGGCGACATCTATTTCAAAGGAGGAAAAGAGCCAGTTCTTAGCGCGTATTTCAGATTTTGATCGCCGAGTTGCCAATAAACGCATGGCAAACCAAGAGCAACCCGTGAAAGACAGTGATGTTTAGTGTCTTGGACTTTTTCAATAGCGCTTGAAATAGTTTGATGTACTGGTGTTTGAAAATTAGCCAAAAACTGTTCTTGAATATGCTACCTGGTTAACATAGTTTGTGGTTTTCTTGAATTACAATCGACCCCAAATCAATGGTTTGATTATCAGGAGTGCCTTCATGCAAAGGATTGAAAACTGTGTATGCAGTGTTTGTTGCGCTGAAACGAAACACATTGTGGTACTGGTTGAAAAACCGGCTTTAGCGGAAGGTGAACATTCACAAGACAATAGTGCATTTTTGGCTAACCTATTAAAAGGCTGGGTGTTTGGTGGATTGATGACGTCCACCCACGCCTATTCCTGTCACCGCGTCTGCGAGGTGTGCGGTACTAAGATCATCGAGGATTACGTGGAATAACTTGTTTTACTGGGTTGTTAATTGTCCAATTGATGGGCAAACGATCAGTGTTGTAGAGATTGTACGTGAAAATAGCGTGACATCGTCAGAGACTAGTTGAGCAGGTGGGACGTATTGACTACAATGAGCCACTTTTCACTAACTCATTCAGGTTATCACCATGAGCGACAACGCAAAGCCAGAATTACCAGATCATCTATCAGGCAACCCTCGTAGCCCACATCACGTGGCTGAGTGTTTTGAACACCAAATTGGCATTCGCCTAAACGGTAAAGAGCGCACAGACGTTGAAGAATACTGCATCAGCGAAGGATGGGTTAAAATCCCTTCTCCAAAAGCAAAAGACCGTTGGGGTCAACCTATGCTGATCAAACTTAAAGGTACAGTTGAAGCGTTTTACGTTTAATTGACACCTAAGAGAAAAGGCCAGTAAAGGCCAGTCACTTTCGAAGTGGCTGGCCTTTTTTATAGCGCTTGGTTTAGCTTGCTTGTTCCAAACGAAGCGTTATTTCATTTGCTCTACTTGTTTCTGAAGTTGATCAAGCTGTTGCATTTTGCCTTTTAGGCCCAGTGACTGGTAATCAATTGCTGCTGGGTTCATCATCTGACCTTGCTGCATTGGGTAGTCTGGCAATGTTTTGAAGAAGTCACCTAGCACGTCTTGAATCGGTACGAATAGCCACATGTTGTCAGCCATCCAGCGAAGGTACATGCCCGACTCGTGTGGTGCTTTTTCAAATGGGTCTGCACGCAGGTGAATAATTTGTGGCCAGTTTGGCGAGAAACGGATAGCGTTCGAGATATCACCCTCAAGAACAGCAAAGTTTAGCTTCCAATCATTCCAACGAACAGCGTTTAGCTCACCATTTGCGGTGAAGTAAAGCAACGAATCACGTGGTGCCTCGTCCGTTTTACCTTCAAAGAATGGTTTAAAGTTGTAACCGTCGATGTGAACACGCCAGTCTTTGCCATTTGCTTTGTAGCCTTTGGCAAGTTGCTCTTTCACGTCAGGAACGCCTGCAGCATCAAGAAGTGTTGGTAGCCAGTCTTGATGAGCCATCATTTCGTTGATCTTCGTTCCAGGTTCAATGACCCCAGGCCAGCGAACAAGTTGAGGAACACGCATACCGCCTTCCCATGTTGTCCCTTTCTCACCGTGGAAAGGTGTTGCACCACCATCAGGCCATGTCACAGTTTCTGCACCATTGTCCGTCGAGTAGATAACAATGGTATTGTCAGCGATCTTTAACTCATCGAGTTTGTCTAGCAAGATACCAACATGGTCATCGTGCTCTAACATACCGTCAGCGTAGATAGATACTCCAGACTTACCTTGATATTTCTCTTGTAGGCGCGTCCAAACGTGCATACGTGTTGTGTTGTGCCAGATAAAGAAAGGTTTGTCGGCTTTTACTGCTTTTTCCATGAATGCCAACGATGTTTCTAGGAACTCCTCGTCCGCGTGCTCCATACGTTTACGAGTCATAGGTCCGGTATCTTCAATCTTGCCATCTGCGTATGACTTGATTACACCACGTGGACCGTAGTTCTTACGGAATTCTGGGTCTTTCGGGTAGTAGTAAGTCTCTGGCTCTTCTTCAGCGTTTAGGTGGTAAAGGTTACCAAAGAACTCGTCGAAACCGTGTTTTGTAGGTAGGTGTTGATCTTGGTCACCCAGGTGGTTTTTACCAAACTGAGCCGTCATGTAGCCTTGATCTTTCAACAAGTCTGCAATAGTAGGAGCCCAGTCTGGAATACCGTGCGTCGAACCTGGCATACCGATGGTAAGAAGACCTGTACGGAAAGGCTCTTGACCCGTAATAAATGCTGCACGACCAGCAGTACATGATTGCTGACCATAGTGATCGGTAAACAAGGCACCTTCATTAGCAATACGGTCGATGTTTGGGGTTTCATAACCCATCATGCCCTGGTTGTAGGCACTAATGTTCCAGTAACCAACATCATCGCCAAAAATCGCTAGGATATTTGGTTGGTCTGCTGCGATAGCTGCGGAAGATGTAGCAACAAGGCCTACGCCCATTGCGATCTTACTTAAGTGGTTCGCCATTCTAGACTCCATCGTTTTTTAACTTATTGGATTTGAACGAGACACCCAAAGGTATCCGGATGTTTGGCACTTTAGGCGAGTCGCAGGCGGAAGTCGTCTTATAGAGACTATAAAGAAAAGTTATAACCATCCTTATCTAACTGATATCTAATAGTTTTAGCTATATATGGAAACAAAAAAGCTTACCGAATGGTATGTGATTATTGTCGAATAATTCAGCTTTATAACCTGATGACATTTTCAAGAAAAACCGTTGTGTTAGTGGTAGTTATGCATGTTAGCGACTATATGTTAATGGGCGGGATGCAACCAACTAACGTAGAGGTTTACATGACAACGACAACAAGGTTTAAGCGGAGCTTAGCTGTATTGGCTACCGCGTTAATTGGTGTTTCAGCAAGTGCGTATGCCGAGGATAAACCCAATATCCTCGTAATCTGGGGCGATGACATTGGTCAATCCAACGTCAGTGCATACACGTTTGGTTTAATGGGTTACAAGACGCCTAACATCGATTCCATTGCTAAAGGTGGAATGATGTTCACCGATTATTATGGCGAGCAGTCGTGTACGGCTGGGCGTTCGACATTTATAACAGGTCAAAGCGTACTTCGAACAGGCTTAAGTAAAGTGGGTCTTCCTGGTGCAGATTTAGGTTTGCAAGCGGAAGATGCCACGATTGCAGAGCTACTTAAGCCTCACGGTTATATGACCGGGCAGTTTGGTAAAAACCATTTGGGTGATAAAGATGAGTTTCTACCCACCGCCCATGGCTTTGATGAGTTCTTTGGTAACCTTTATCACTTGAACGCTGAAGAAGAGCCAGAAAACATCGATTATCCGAAAGATCCAGAATTTCGTAAACAGTTTGGTCCTCGCGGCGTCATCAAATCATTTGCTGACGGTAAAATTGAGGACACAGGACCTTTAACTCGTAAACGTATGGAAACGGTGGATGAAGAAACCTTGTCAGCTGCGCTCGATTTTATGGATCGTGCTGTCGCGGCGAAAAAACCGTTCTTTGTTTGGTGGAACGCAACGCGCATGCACTTCCGTACCCATGTTAAAGATGGCAACCTAGGCAAATCAGGTATCAGTTATTATGCAGATGGCATGATTGAACACGATAACCATGTTGGAGAGCTGCTTAAGAAAGTTGACGAGCTAGGTATTGAAGACAATACCATTGTGTTTTATTCCACAGATAATGGCCCTCACATGAACACCTGGCCAGATGCGGGTCTCACTCCTTTCCGTGGCGAGAAAAACACCAACTGGGAGGGTGCTTACCGAGTGCCTGCAATGGTTAAGTGGCCAGGCAAAATCGAAGCGGGTAGTGTGTCTAACAACATCATGCACCACATGGATTGGTTACCAACCTTCCTAGCAGCAGCGGGTGAGCCAGATGTGAAAGAGAAGCTACTTAAAGGGCACCAAGCCGGTAACAAGAGCTTCAAAGTTCACTTAGATGGTTATAACTTCTTACCGTATTTAACAGGGGAAACTGAAGAGTCTCCACGTGCGGAAATTTTCTACTTCTCTGATGATGGCGATCTCACCGCACTGCGTTATAACAATTGGAAAGTGGTGTTTATGGAGCAACGCGTAGAAGGAACACTGCGTATTTGGGCAGAACCGTTTGTTACGCTTCGTGTACCGAAAATCTTCAACCTGAGAATGGACCCTTATGAAGTCGCTGACGTGACGTCCAACACTTACTATGACTGGATGATCGATAGGGTTTATCTACTGGTACCGGCGCAAGTATATGTAGGTAAGTTCCTAGAGACCTTCAAAGAATTTCCGCCAAGGCAAAAAGCAGCGAGCTTTAACTTGGATGATGTGATGGAGAAGCTACAGACACCGACCAACAAGTAAATTGATGCTAAAAAGCGCTCCCAACGACTGGGAGCGTTTTTATTTGGATTCTTTTTCACACTTATTACATAAACTTGGATGGATTTAGCGAGTTGATACAGTAGACTGACTACTATAACTCACAATGAATACCACGTTATCTCGATTTATCATGCTGCTAACCGCCAC
Organism: Vibrio sp. DNB22_10_4; assembly: GCF_052879755.1. Taxonomy (NCBI): domain Bacteria; kingdom Pseudomonadati; phylum Pseudomonadota; class Gammaproteobacteria; order Vibrionales; family Vibrionaceae; genus Vibrio; species Vibrio sp. DNB22_10_4. The sequence goes on from NZ_JBNNXW010000001.1 coordinate 976,659, forward strand.
TCCGACCGCTGAAATCTTTACTCAACATGAGTTCCGAACCATTGAATTGCAACCGCACTGCTTAGTACTGCATTCTGTTCGAGCGGAGGTACGAATACCTTTCTGTGAATGGAGCGGCAAGCTTAGCGTTAAGCGGGGCTTAATTTGGTCTTCGATTACGGTTCATGCTCATGAGAGTGACGATAAGCAGGTATGCTGGGTCGTACAAGGTTTGCCATGGCAAGAAGCGCAACGATTTGCCAAGAATGCTGTATCGGTGTACCAAAACTGGCATCGAGAACAAAGTGCCATGCTTAAAACCTACTTGCCAAAGTGGGAGCAGGAGTTGACAAGACTGCGTACATTACCTCAGTTCCTGCCGCATTCATTGATGACAGGGTGGGTAGATGAGGTAAACAGTCAGTTTCTGGAGATGAACATGTCTATCTCCGAGGCAATGCGTACTATGCCGAATCGAATCCAAAAGTTGCTGCCATGGCTAGATGAGACTCAACACGCACTGGAAGAACGCAACACCAACTGGTTGGTTGATGAGCGCGAAAACTGGCAGGTGCTGTTTACGCAATCAGAATCGTCGCCAATGAACTATTCGCAGCAAATGGCCGTTTTGCATAACAATGATCAGAATTTGATTCTAGCTGGAGCAGGTTCAGGCAAAACCAGTGTGTTAATGGCAAGGGTTTCGTACTTGTTGCAAAGTCATTTAGCACATCCAGAGCAGATACTCCTTGTCGCTTTTGGTCGTGATGCCGCCAATGAAATGCGTGAGCGATTAGAGAGAAAGCTTGGTAAAACCGCTGATGACATTGCGGTACTGACTTTTCATCAGCTTGGCCTGCAAATCCTCAAAGAGACAGAAATTCAACCGCCGAAACTTACCCCGCTCGCCACAGAGTCAGCACAGAAAAATGGGTGGTGTATTGATTGGCTGAAAAAACACTGGATGACGCCCACCAACTTCAAGCGTTGGCAAAAGCACTTATCCAAATGGCCTATTGCTTACCTAAAAGGCGATGAAGAACTTGGCAGTCAGAGCGAAAACCCTAAGTTGATTGCTTGGCTTGAGCAGCAACTCGACCAGTTGATCGCAACAGGGCTGAGCAAAAAAGCGATTCAAGAACGGCTTATCGATGATGCCGAATACACACGTTTGAATAGTGAGCTAGCATTGTGCTGGCCTTGCTATCAAGCTTGGCAAAAGATGCTTAAAGACAATGACCAGATTGACTTTACCTCGATGATTACCAACGCAACTAAGCGAGTGAGTTCGAAGAAGTTTACTTCACCGTGGAAGTTCATCATGGTTGATGAGTATCAGGATATCTCACCCGATCGCCTAGCCTTAGTGCAGTCTTTATGTGAACAGCCTGACAATAAAGCGTCGCTGTTTGCTGTTGGGGATGATTGGCAGTCAATCTATCAGTTTACTGGCTCCGATGTAGATTTGACCACCGAGTTTAGCGACCGTTTCCCTCATTCATCGGTGCATTTACTGGATACCACTTATCGCTTCAGTGACAAACTCAGTGAAGTGGCGTCTGATTTTATTCAGGCCAACCCTGCGCAAATCAGTAAAGAGATAAAAAGCCACAAAGCTGTGAAGCAAAAAGCGGTTGTGATTGAACATGGTAATCGAGTAGAAAAAATTCTCGATGATATCAACAGCAAGGCAAAGAGTGCCAAATCGGTGCTACTGCTTGGCCGTAATCATTATCACAAACCAGAGCTGTTTCATGATTGGCAGAAGCTATTTACTAATCTGTCATTAGAGTTTATGACCTGTCACTCGAGTAAGGGTAAAGAGGCCGATTTTGTTATAATCGTCAATGCCGATGAAGGGCAGTTCCCGGCTAAGCGTAAGTTTATTCACTTAAGTGATGCACTAACGAAAGGCTCAGATGACTATCCTCATGCAGAAGAGCGACGCCTATTTTATGTGGCGATGACCCGTGCGAAAAGTCGAGTGTGGATTACTTATCAATCGTCACCTTCACCGTTTGTTAAAGAACTGATGGATCATGATTTGGTCATGGTGAAAAAATAACTTTGTGGATTATTGGCTATGAACATCGATTATCTACGTTTATTTATTCGTCTAGCAAGTACCCATAACATCAGCCAAGCAGGGCAAGAACTTGGCTTGTCGCCCGTCTTGTCCATCGCACCACTCGAAAAGTATCTCTAACGCAGGAGGGGGAGGCGTTTTTGCCTCATGCAGAAAATGTGGTTGATAGTGTTGAACTCGCCAAAGCTTCTATTGGCGGGCAGGGCGCATTGGCTTCCGGCACGTTGCGAGTGACAGCGCCTTCGTCTTTTGGCCGTATGCATTTACTGCCAGCTATGAATGCATTTATGGAGCAAAATCCAGAGCTTTCAGTCGACCTGCGCTTTTCTGATTCGATTGTTGATTTAGTGGATGGCGGTTTTGATGTAGCCATTCGTAACGCTGAACTAAAAGACTCCAGTTTGATTGCCAAAAAATTAGCGCCAGATCATCGTATCATCTGTGCTTCACCCGATTACCTGGCTAAATATGGAACGCCCGATTCGCCACAGGCTTTAAAAGATCATCTGTGCATCAGAATTACCGGTATCGATCATTGGGATTTCAAAACTGCGAATGGTGATGTCAGCATTAAGATTGCGGTCAAAATTCGTTCAGATAATGGTGATGCGATACGTGAGCTTTGTATGGCAGGTCATGGAATTACGATGAGCAGTACATGGAGTGTGTATCAACAAATAAAAAATGGGGAGCTGGTGGAAATTTTACAGCAAACCCCTTACCAATCGGATACCGCTATCTGGGTGTTGTACCCAAGTTCAAGACTCGTAGCCCCAAAAGTCCGAGCTTTTATTGATTTCTTTAGCGACTATTTTGGTACGCCGCCATATTGGGATTTATGACACAGATCCTCTTTGAGCGAATGCTCATAGGTACTGATCAAGAGCAGACATGACTGCTGCAACCTTTTCGGTGTTCTGCGCGTCGTTGTGCGGTTTCGCAAACTTGCCGATGTCGTTATCAAAATAAAGACCGCTGGCATTTTCAAACTCATCAGACAAAGCGGCTCTGACGAGAATGTCTGCACCAATATTCAGATCGTTACCAGCTACGCCGTACGCCTCTTTAACCATTTTGCTGCCCAAGAAGGATGCCGGATTGACGGCAACAAACACAGGTCCGCTTGGATACTCAGCCGCCATGGCTTGTGTCCACATGGTGATAGCCAGTTTTGACTGCGCGTATGCGCAATTGTCAGAAAGTACCGGACGACCAACCATAGCTTGAACATCAACAGGTGCTTGTGCGGCTGATGATAAGTTCACCACACGGCCATCGCTATTCAATAGCGGCAGTAACTGACGAGTCAGAATGTATGGGGCAATGGTATTCACTGCAAAACGTACATCTAGGCCGTCTTTTGTCAGTGTGTTCGGCGTAGCAAACACGCCGGCGTTATTTATAATTACGTCAAGCTTGCCGTGCATCTCTGAAACTTGCGTAGCCAGCTGGCTGACTTCGCTCAGAATAGACAGATCGGCGACATAGCTTTCAATCTTGGCATTGCGATTTAACGCCGCTACTTCTTCTACTGCGGCATTGAGTTTCGCTTCATTGCGCCCATGCATTAGGATGTGGTGACCCTGTAGAGCGAGTTTTTTTGCTGTCTCTAAGCCAATACCATCGGTCGCGCCAGTTAATAAAAGTGTTTTTTGCATGGGTGTCGTCTCCTGATGAATGAACAGCTATAGATTAGGCGTTAGAATGCAACTCGCCAAGAAGCTAGGCTAGTAAACAGTTTTTAGTTTTGGTTGATAATAAGAAAAAGCCTTTGCGCGGGGCAAAGGCTTGGTAAGGTTAATCTGTGTTTGAGCTAGGACTAGATTTTGTAGCCCGATACAACATCATCCATATGTTGAGTTTGCCCCGAGACCTTTTGAACCTCTTCAATACAAGCATTGGCATTGCTCATATTGTCAGTGGAGATCTCATTCAGTTCGGTAATCGACTCGCCAACTTGGTTCATGACTATGCCTTGTTCTTCAATGGCGGCAGCGATTTGCTCTGAGTTTGCTTGGATCTCAGACATATCAGTAGAGATTTGTTGCAGTGCTGTATCTAACTTGGCTGAGGCGGATAGCGTTGCCGCGCCTTGTGTGTTGCACTGCTCAATATCATCAACGACCGTGGTCATCTGAGATTGAATAGCGGTGACCAAATTGGTGATTTCTTCTGTGGATTGGTGAGTTCGGCTTGCTAGCGCGCGAACTTCATCAGCAACTACGGCAAAACCTCGGCCTTGCTCACCCGCGCGCGCCGCTTCGATGGCTGCATTGAGCGCCAAGAGGTTGGTTTGCTCAGCAATATCTTGAATGATATGTACGGCACCTCCAATTTTGCCTACATGGTCACTCAATGAACGTATTTCATCATTACTTTCAGCTAGCACAGCAGACAAGGATTGAATATTACTTACGGTGTCATCAACAAAAGTACGGCTTTGCTGAGAATTGTCTGCTGCTTGGTTAACGACATCCGCAGCTTTGTGCGTCGTTTGAGAGATCTCATCGATAGTGGTCACCATTTGCTGAACGGAAGCCGCCATTGAATTGGTGTGATCGCTTTGGCTGTGGAACTGTTCTACCACAAGTTGCAGCTCGGAGCTCATGTTGCTGCTACTGTGTTTTAGCTGACTAGATTGCTGCTGTGTATCGGCGACCAGCGCTCTAAAGCTGTCGAGTAGGCTATTGACCGCGCGACCAATCGAAGCGATTTCGTTTTTACCTTCCGACGGCACATGCGTTGTAAGGTCGTTTGTGCGAGCAATAGTGGAAATATTGGTCTGCAACGTATCAACGTCACGGCTGATGGAGCGAAGGATAATGCCAATTAATGCGACGATCGCAAAGATAAGCCCACCAGAAATAACCCATTTGATTGTTGTTAGTGTGGCAATCGCTTGATCCAGCGCGTTGTGAACGGTTTGATTAAAGGCTTTGAAATCTGATTCAATACTGTGAGAGCGGCTGCGGGTTTCACCTAGCAAGCCTTGGTCGTATTTAAAACCAATGATGGAGCGTTGTGTTAACGTCTCTTGGCCTAGTCGATCTAGCGGCGCGATGCCACTTTTGTTCAAAGAGAGAGCAGAACCTGTAAGCACGGCATCTTCTAGTTCGATAAGCGATAGAGTTAGATTATTACGCTGGTGTCTATCTAACTCTTGCTTGAACTGCCCCATAATGCCGTCATTAGGCGTCAAGCCTAATGTTTTATAGGCCGCGACCAAGTTAGTAAATGCGCTACGATAATCAGCCAACTCTCGATCGAGTTGATTCGGTAGTGGAACATTGGATGCTTCGAGAGTTTGTTCTAACGCGCTTTTTTGCTCATTGAACAAACCAGCATTAGTGTTGAACTTATCTAAGTACTTTTCATCTTTTCGGAGTAAGAAGTCTTTTTCATTACGGCGAAGGTTGAGAAGCGTGACTTCTAGTTGCCCAAGTTGCGTAACAGCATTGGAAAGGTTATCGGTAGTGCGGGCGAAGTAGGTACTGGTTCCCAGTACCGCAAGTATCGCCAACAGTGACAGCGATCCTAGGAGTAGAAGTTGATGCTTAATCTTCATAGTGAGCCTTAACTAATTATCTATCCGTATTGAAACGCCTTGACTGAAGGGGGATCAGTAGACGTAAAGTTTTGTTATTATTTGAACTTGGAACCGTTTCGGGTGCGCAATATAGCAAGTTATTGATTTTTAGTCTTCATTTGCAATAGCAAGAAAAAGAAATGGAATCGAGTGCATATAAATCGCCCTGATGAAACTCTTTGTTGATATTTATATCGGTAATAGTATGCCGTTCTTTAGCGAACGGTGTAGGCTTTAGAGCACAAAAATGAACATTAGAGGTTAACGTCTTGTTACAGCTAGAAAAATACGATGCAATTATTTTTGATATGGATGGTACGCTTTTGGATACCATGCCGAACCACGTAAAAGCATGGGAGTTAACTGCAGAATACTTTGCGTTTCCATTTGATCGGACTTGGCTGCATTCACTTGGAGGCATGCCGAGCTATAAGATTGCAGGTGAGGTAAACCAGCGCTACGGCCTGAGTTTGGATCAGCAAACCGTGTCGGCTTTCAAAATGGAGATGTTTGCTACGTTGCCATTTCATGGTGCCCCAATCACACATACTTATGAAGTATTCAAACAATACAGAGGTCAGAAGCCGATGGCGATTGGTACCGGTAGCCAACGTGACTCTGCAATAAAGTTGCTCACTGAAGCTGGTGTGTTGGAGGCGTTTGACTGTGTCGTGTCTGCAACCGAGGTGAACAGCCATAAACCGAATCCAGATACTTTCTTAATGGCAGCGGAGAAAATGGGTAAGCAAGCTTCGCGCTGTGTCGTTTTTGAAGACACGAAACTGGGACTGCAAGCTGCCCGCGCGGCAGGCATGGACTGCTATTTAGTGACTGAAACCAGCTTTGAATTCTATCCTGTGTAATGAAAAAACGCCCTATCAATGATGATAGGGCGTTTTGTTAGGGTGTTTCTCAATCTTTTATTAGAGTGAGGATTTATTGAATCTCGATTAACTCAACATCAAAAATCAACACTGCTGCAGGTGGAATTGGGCCGCTACCGCTTTTTCCGTAACCTAGCGTGCTAGGAATGTACAGGCGGAATTTGTCGCCTTCTGACATGTATTGCAAGCCTTCTTGCCAGCCCTTGATCACTTGGTTAAGACCAAAGCTGATTGGTGTCCCACGATCAACGGAGCTATCAAAAACAGTGCCATCGATTAGCGTACCGTGATAGTGCACTTTTACTTTGCTCTTAGCCGTTGGCGTTTCAGTATTGTCACCTTTATGAAGGATCTCATATTGAAGGCCACTTTCAGTGCTAATCACACCTTCTTTCTTGGCATTCTCTAGTAAAAATGCCTGACCTTGTTGGAAGTTCTCTTCACCTGCTTTGCTGTTGTTCCAAGTGCGATAAATCATGAAAGCTGCCAGCAGCAGAACGATAACAGGGATAAGAATTTTAGACACAAGCTTTCCTTTTATTTTGTTTTTAGATAATTAATGGTTTCAGCGATTTCATCGATTCCCTGATGACCAGAGACCATGACTTCATACTTGCCGTTAACAATAAATGTCGGTACCGCATTAATTTGCGCTTCAACAGAGACTGACTCCGCGACTTCTAGATAACGAAATAGCTGCTCTTGTTGCGTTTTATCGAGTTCGTATGGGCTTACCATGTCGCGAGAGTGGAAAATACGATCAAGTTCCGCTTTTTTTGCTTCTCCATCAAGGTCGCGATCTTGAACCAAAGCAAAAAGGCTATCTTTCATATCAGCTGGCACTTTACCGTTTTCGGATTGCATTACCGCAGTGTAGAAAATCATTGCGGCAATTTTAGCACTGTCATTGAACATGACGTGCAGTTTGCCCAGTTTTTCACCTGTCTGTTCTTCTAGAGCGGGTAACATTGGTTCTAGGTTACGACAGTGGCCACAGCTCAAAGAGAAGATTTCAGTGACTTGTGGAAGACGATACGTCGCTAAGTTGGTGTCGAGCGTGCGGTATTGTTTGCCTTCAACTGGAGTAGATGACTCGCTGCAAGCAGCAACAGCCACAACCAGCGCTAATATAGATAATGACTTAGAAAGTGTTTTTAACATAATAATGCTTCTAAATGAATTTAACCCAAAGAGTGTAACGTTGAATGAGTGAACCACACAAGAGGGGAAAAGACGAAAGATTTATTGTAAAGCTTTGACTATTTCGGTCGATAAAAGAGTAAGTTCAAAAGTGAGGAGTGGGTGATGTTGAAACTGAAAAAAATCGTAGCTGTTGCTGTAACGGGCGCTGCTGCGATCATTTTGTCAGGGTGCAGTTCGATGTCCGCAACCACCAGTAAAATGTTCCCAGCAATGCTAGAGACTGCGCCGCGTGGTGAAAGCGATGTGATGCACGCCGATTGGGCCGAGGCGCCGATCATGTCGAGTGCGAGAGTCGGTGGACCTAATGGTCAATATCGAACTCAGTCATGGGATGAGTTGGAGACGTATTTGGTGAATCACGGATTGGATTATGAATTGATCCCCGGTGATTATGTGATGATTCGTCTTAAGCAAAAAATCCATTTTAATACGGGCTCTGCCAACGTTGCAGACGGCTCTGCTCAGTGGTTAAGTCAGCTCGCTAGCTTTTTGTCAAATCAAAACGGGGTGGATGTTGTCATTGGTGGTCATACCGACAATACCGGTACAGTGAAACTCAATGACTCCTTGGCAGATAAGCGAGCGGAATCGGTTAAACGAGCACTGGTTGGCAATAAGGTCCCACAACAGATGATCTACACTCGCGGTTACGGAGAATACGTTCCGGCGTGTACCAACTCTACCCAGTTTGGTAAAGCCTGCAATCGTCGAGTGGAACTGACATTGATTGTTGCTCAGTAATCTCGAAACATTAAAAAAAGCGACGGAAAATCCGTCGCTTTTTGGTATCTGACTCTTAATAGTCTAGCGTTAACTCAATCCAACAATATTGCCATCGTCATCAAGATCTAAGCTCATAAAGGCGGGTTTGTCTGGCAGACCCGGCATGGTCATTACATTGCCACACAGAGCGTAAACAAAACCTGCACCAGCGCATAGGCGCAACTCGCGAATCACGACATCAAAGCCGGTTGGCGCGCCTTTGACACTGCCATCGGTCGTGATAGATAGGGGGGTCTTCGCTAAGCAGACGGCAAGATTGTCAAAGCCGTGTTTCTTGTAAATCTCAAGCTGCTGCTGAGCTTGGTAAGATAGAGTGACACGTGCTGCGCCGTAGCCGGCTTCACACACTGTCATTAACTTTTCTTCAATGGATTGCTCTGCGGTATATAGTGGCTTGAAGTTCGCCTCTGTTTCGCAGGCTTCAATTACTTTTTCAGCCAGAGCAGCCGTTCCTTCGCCGCCTTTAGCAAAACCTTCACTGATCGCTACGCGACAATTGCTGTCGAGCGCTTCTACCCATTGTTTCAATAGCTCTAGCTCTTGCTTGCTGTCTTGTGGGAAACGGTTGATTGCCACGACAGCCGGAACACCATATTTAGCAACGTTGTTGATGTGCCATTTCAGGTTTTCAAAACCAGCTTCAAGCGCAGCGCTGTCTTCACCATAAATGCTATCTGGGATTGGCGCACCCGGCTTAAGGTCATATAAGCCTGAATTAGCTTTTAGACCGCGTAGAGTCGCGACAATCACGGCACAATCTGGTTTTTTATCAGTCGCTGACGCTTTGATGTTACAAGCTTTCTCAAATCCCATGTCAGAGCCAAAACCGCCTTCGGTAACAGTGTAGTCACTTAGCTTTGTGGCGATGCTGTCAGCAATGATTGAGGAGTTACCATGGGCAATGTTTGCAAATGGTCCAGCGTGGATAAGCGTTGGGACACCTTCCAGTGTTTGCATCAGAGTTGGTTCAATCGCCTCTTTCATGCTCACGGCCATAGCACCCGCGACTTGTAAGTCTTCTGTCGTGATTGGCGTGCCGTCGATAGAGTAGGCGATAACAATCTTGCCGATGCGCGCACGCAAATCTTTCAAATCTTTAGATAGTGCTAAGATAGCCATCAGTTCCGATGCCGCCGAAATATCAAAACCATCTTGGCGCTCGTAGCCGTTGATGGTCTTGTTGATTTCGTTTTGACCAACCGTAACCATACGCAGCGCACGGTCGTTGTGGTCTACAACGCGTTTCCAAACCACATTTTTGCTATCAATCTTTAGTGCTTTTAAGCCAGTGCGGGTTTCAAATGCTTCAAAACCTTGACGCTGCTCGTGATAGATACGTGCATCGATAGCGGCGGCCGCTAAATTGTGCGCCGCCGTGACCGCGTGAATGTCACCGGTTAAGTGAAGGTTTAGCTCTTCCATTGGGGCAACTTGCGAATAGCCTCCGCCAGCAGCACCACCTTTAACACCGAAAATGGGTCCCATAGAAGGTTGGCGGATACAAGCCATCACCGACTTGTCGAGCTTTTTTAGACCCTGAGACAAACCGATAGTTGTCACGGTTTTGCCTTCGCCAAGAGGAGTAGGGGTAATTGCTGTAACAACGATTAGCTTGCCATCACGGTTGTCTTTGAGGCGAAAGACCGCGTCCAAAGTGATTTTAGCTTTGTGATAACCTTGCGGATGATATTCATGCTCGAGCAAGCCTGCTTGCTTGGCAATGTCAGAAATAGCGGAGAGTGACGTCGTACGACAGATATCGATATCGGAAAGCATTAACGGTCCTTAAAAGCCACAAAATTATTGAGGAAAACGTTTGCGTCAGGATAATACTGGTTAAATATGCTTTGTAAAGCTAAATATTCAGCGGCCTGTACTAATCTTAACCAGTTCCTCAATAGTTGTATGATTCAGAAACAAAAAAAGGGCCGAAGCCCTTTTTTAACGATCCCAGTATGCTTCTTCTAGGCTGTCTTCTCTTTCTGGAAGAGCGCGTGTTAGGCGAGGAGAATGCTGGGTGAGTACTTCGTAGCTTACGCGGTTCGCGTATTTACAAATTTGTGATAGCGACGAGTACGTTAAACATGGTGCAACGTGTTTGTCTGAGTCTGATACGTTCTTGCTGTGGAATGAGTTAGCCGTCATATCATGTAGTAATGCAGAAAGAGCGCCATCACCAGCACCATTGGTGTTTTTGATCTCCAATGGACCACCCAGATAAGGGCCAATATGCGAGTACACTTTTTGCGGATCGGCACAATCTTGCTTGCGCATAGCTCGGCTGAACTCAAATTGGTTGAAATCGCTGAAGTGCTCAGATGATAGCAAATCATGGGTGGTTTCACGTAGAGTCACGTTGTCACAGTAACCAGCCATGTACAAGCCGTTAGGGCCTGCAGTACACAATACCAAGTCAACCCAGTCTAGCGCTTTATCTGCCGCTTTAAGTGGTTCGGCAAAGCCGGTCAACGCTTCACCTTCTTCTTCGTTCATGGCCAGAATAGTGACGTTTTCTTGAATATAGTCTTGCCAGAATTTCTCGTTGCCTTCGATTACCCATTTAGTACCAAGTGTGAGCACGACTGGCACTGAATTCTGCTTGGCGAGTTCAACCGCACGAGCAACTGCTTGTGGCATCGGGTCTTCGGGTTTACCACGCATCAAGTAAGAAGATACGACTAGTGCAGACGCTTTATTGAACACTGATTCAGGGATACTTTCTGGACGTAGCTGATTCATTTCGCCTTCGTTAATTGCGAAGGTGCGTTCGCCGTCATCGGTGATCAAGGTATAGCAACGACCAATAGGACCATCGACAGTTTGCAAGTGGTTAAGGTTCATTCTTGAAGAAGTACGGCAAAGGTAACGGTAGCCGTAAGAACCTACTTGGATATTTTTTGACATGACACCAAGCAGCACAGACTTACTGTCAGCAAGTACCGAATAGTTGTGTAGAGTGTTGCCAATCGTGTCCCCCGGGAATTGGTGAGTGATCAGTTCTTTCTCGACTAGTTCGGCGTAAAGAGCGTCCGCTTTGCTCTCTTCTAGTACTAGCGAGTGTCCCTTACTCAAGTCGTATTTCGCTAAGAAGTCGTCATCAACACGTGCTTCGATATCAACGATGGTTTGACCGACACCAACAATCGTTGGGCGATACAGTTTTGGCGCTGACTGCGCTTGACTGACCGATAGATCTTTCTTGCTGGTAGGGAAATAGTGTTTTGACTTACGTTGTCCAGGAAATTTCATAATAAAGGCTAGCGGCTCAAAATTTGGCGGCATGATATCACAAGAAGTTTATTTGTGTTTCATGAAATTGCATTGAATGTGTGAGTTGCTTCAGTTTTGGGGCGCATGCTATCTAGGTCAGCGGTCACAAACTGAACCGATTGCCGTACGGAAAGTGTGTCAATATGCAATACTATTCATTGTTAGGGTAGGTTTAGGGCGCAGGTTATGGACATGAAGAATCTGACAGTCGACGAAATTAGAGCGGTATTAAGTCGCTTAGATTGCTATTTTTTTGTCAAAGACCAACATGCACGCTACACCTACGTTAACGACGCAGTATCGCGTTTATTTGGTAAACCTGCCGAAGAGATTGTTGGTGGTGACGACACCCAGTTTTTTGATCTCCAACAGTGCCATGATCTTATTCAACACGACAGAAAAGTGCTTGAGGGACAATCGCTGTCACAAGTTGAAAAAAGCACGGATATTCATGGTGAGACGCATCACTATCAAATTCTCAAAACACCGATTTATGATAACGAAGGCAATGTGGCGGGAATTTTTGGCTTGGCTATCGACATTTCAGAGTCTATCGCCAAGCGAGATGAATATGAATACTTAGCCATTCGAGATGTTCTGACTGGCGTTTACAATCGCCGTTACTTAGAGTTGCAATTGAAGCGAGAAATTGCCGCTCACGTTCGCCATAATAGGCCACTTTCATACGTCATGCTCGATGTCGACAATTTTAAACACATCAATGACAGCTATGGTCACAGCATTGGCGACTATGTTCTTAAAAATGTTGCCAAGCTAATGGAGTCATCGGTACGCGAAGAAGACTATTGTTTCCGTTTCGGCGGTGATGAGTTCGCTTTGTTGTTACCCCTCACATCGTTACTTGCTGCATATAGGGTGGCGGAGAGAATTCGTGTCAGCATTGCCGAGCATGAATTTGTTTCTTCAGAAGGTCAAAAGTTTACCATCAATATTAGTCTTGGGGTTTCTCAGCTTACTGATGGGAATACGGGGTTACTTGTCGCCCAAGCGGATGGTGCGTTAATGACGGTGAAACGTGAAAGGGAAGGAAAAAACATGACGTTGGTCTATTGTGACAAACAAGGCCACATTGCCGAGTGTGATCGATGCAAGTTGAAGCGAACCTGTCACTAAAAAGTCAGCTCTAAAGAAAAGAGCTGACTTTATGTCGAAGACTACTGTTGAACGTCTACCGGAGATTCTACGTAGGCTTTAGTTCCCCACAAAGGAACGGTCGACAAGCTATGTTTAAAGCTGCCTGATGTTTCTTTGGTTGAGTATGACAGATACATCAGGGTCTGGTTGTCCGAATCGTAAATCCTACGAACCTTCATGCTCTTGAAAAAGATACTTTTGGATTTCTTGAAAACCACTTCGCCGGATTTAGATTTGTCTATTTGAGCGATCATCTCAGGCGTGATTTCACCTGTTTGGCGGCATGAGATAGAACTGTCACTTGGATCAGCTAGACTCAAATCTGCCTCGATGCTCGCTACGTGGCAGGTTACGCCAGTGATTATCGGGTCATCAAGAGTGTTGAGTTTAATATCTTTTAATGTGAACATACCGAGCGATACATCTCCCACCTCTTTGTCACCACAACCCGATAAGGCCAACGTGACAAGCGGGACCAGCAAAAGCTTTTTAAGCATAAAGGATTCCTTTTTAAATTAGGCTTTTGTATACCATAACTAAGGTTACCCGAAAAATCGAATAGGATTAATATGAAAGATATAGCCACACGCCTCCACAACGAAAAGAATCAATGGCTGGCTAGCCAAGTAGAAGGTGGGTATCCAACCAAAGAAAGCCTCAAAGGTCGCGATCTTTATCTCGGCGCTATTACTAGCTGTTACTTGGAGCCGTTTGAAGCCCCAAGTGATTCAATAACTAACATTGAGTGGCATTTGGTCGACTTCCATCGGCTAACCATCATGTTCTCACTGTTGCACTCCAAACGTTGGGCAAATGATGAGCACCAGCAACTCATTGTAGAGTTTCTTACGCAGATCATCGTTGAGCCTAGTCACGCGCTGTACGTTGGTTTTGAGCATGGTGAGGTCGCGGCGGCAGCTATGGTATCGATGGAAGGGGATACGGTGTTGATTTCAGATATCACAACTTCAGGCGTATGGAACGAGGTGAATTTAGCCTCTACCGTGGCTTCCCTAATACAAAGTGCGCAGATTGCAACTAATTCACAGGTTTGGTTAGAAAAACGGTGATCAATCACTGAGTTTCGAATTTTGCTTTCTTCAAATATCTAAACTTTCGAATCCATCGCCTTCTGAGTCGCTGAAGTGTATTAATATTCAACGAAAATTAAGTGTAAAAGGTCGTTGAATACATAATGGCGAGTATTAAGTGTGTATTGTTTGATTGTGATGGAACCTTGGTTGATAGCGAGCGTTTGTGCTGTGTTGCAATAGTAGAAACGTTCGCGCAAGTTGGGGTGACACTTAGGTTAGACGCCGTCATGGATAACTTTGTTGGCGGAAAGATAGCAGACGTATTAACGTCCGCTCAAGAACTGGTGGGGAGCCACGTATCACTCGATCTGTTAGAGCCTATCTATCGCGAGCAAACTCAACGTCTGTTTGAAGAGCAGTTAAGACCAATGGAAGGAGCCGTTGAGCTCCTCGATTTCTTGGATCAATCCGGTATCGAATATTGTGTGGTGACAAATAGTCCTACCCACAAAGCCAAAAAGATGTTGGTGACAGTGGGATTGGAGCAGCGCTTTAATAATCGTGTGATTTCAGCGTTTGACGCTAATAGCTGGAAGCCAGAGCCAGACTTACTTCAATATGCAGTGACTATGATGGGCTTTCTGCCTGACGAATGCTTGTACATTGATGACACGGCCAAAGGCGTTAAGATGGGTGTTGCCGCTGGGATTCAAACCATCCACTTTGCGTTGTCCTGTGATTACCAACAAAATTCTAGTACTTGCCTCACCTCGATGAGTGAAGTAATCAAACACATCGAGAAGGCAGAGTAGTAACAGCAGTGAAACGTTAGTGCATCAGGTGGATATGTTTGATGCGTGGAACATGATTTTGAAAATGCGTGCTCTGGTATACCACGAGACTATGATGAGAAAATTGGCGGGTAAAGTAGCCACAATCTGCGCATATAAATGTTTCTGCATCTTCAGATAATAGTCCTTCATCAGACCCACACACTGGACATAGACCCAGAGGTTGATGCGAAGGTTTGGTTTTATTCATAAAACCCCTCTTGTTGTGGAGGATAGGCTTGTTTTTATGATTGTAATACTCTTCAGTGCAACTCACTTACATTACCCGCGAATTGAACTAGGTAATGCGACTTATATCACTAATATTAGTGAATGACTCGAAACCATCATTTGTATCAATGCGTGTGCATAAAAAAATAGACCAGGTGAACTGGTCTATTTTGCATTTTGGCTAAACATTCTTTTGACTAAAACGCTCTAGTTGTTTAAGAGCGTTTTTTTGTTAAGTGCGATAGCGAGTCAATACTTCGCTCAGCACCTTCGTTGCTTTCGATAGGTTCGCGACGCCAATTTCACTGTTTTCCGCAACTTCACGAATTGTTGCTGATTGGGTACGAATATCGCTAAGCTCTGTGGCAATTTCTGATGCTACGCTGCTTTGCTCAGCAGCAGACGTCGAGATTTGGGTGCTCATGTCCATGACCGCACGTGAAGAGTCAGCAATTGAGTTTACGTCACCGCCAATGTCACCGATGAGACTGCTACTAGACTGAGCTTGCTCAACAGTTTGTTGGGTGATTTCGGCAATGTTTTGACTTTCTGACTGCAGCTTTTCAATCATAGCTTGAATCTCCACAGTGGCAGCCTGAGTACGACTTGCCAAGGTGCGAACTTCATCAGCTACCACGGCAAAACCGCGGCCTTGTTCGCCAGCACGTGCCGCTTCGATTGCGGCGTTAAGTGCGAGTAGGTTAGTTTGCTCTGAAATCGCATTGATCGTGGTGATCACTTCATTGATTTGCGTCGTGTTGTCGGTTAACGCTGCAACAGAGTGCGATGCTTCTTCGATGTAGGCAGACAGTTGGTTAATATCTGCAATAGCTTGCTGTACACGTTGATAACTTTGCTCAACTTGTTTGCTATCTTCTTCCGCCTGTTGGTTTGATTGCAAAGAGATGTTAGACACTTCTTGCGCAGAAGCCGTCATCTGCTCCATTGCCGTTGCGACAGAATCCAATGAAGCATATTGATTGTTGATTTGGCTGTTACTGCGTGCCATTTCTTCATGAAAAGAAGAGGCTGTTTCCTCTAGGCTAGTCGCGGAGTTTTTGACCGTGGTAACAAGCTCAGTCAACGTATCCATTGCTTGGTCTAGGGCGACACCGATAGTACCAAACTCATCACGTCCAGCGACAAAGTTAAGACGGGAAGTTAGGTCACCATCTGCGATTTTGTTTACTGTTGTATATAGCGTGTAAAGAGCACCGCCAAGGAAAGTCGCAAGCCAGTAGCTGAAAATACCAAATGGAATCACCCATAGGTAGGTTAGCGCCAAGCTAGTTAGTGCGTCAGACTTCGCTTGCTCAAGTTGACTGTTCATTGAAATGCTAAGCGAGTAGTTTTTGCCATCGCTGCCTTTCGCGCTAGCAGAAACAGTACCATTGTTGATGCCTGAGGACTGAGAATATCCTTCTGTCACGCCCATTTTGTTAGGTAAAGTCATATCACCCGCAGCATGTGCCATGTCGAGATAAGCATTGAGGCTTGCTTCGACCTGACTAATAGCTTGAGATTCAGAACTGGTTACTGCGTCTTGATAGCGAGCGACGGACGAGTAGGTGAGTGCGGCAAAAAACAGTGCAAACACAATCCATACTTTGTCGTTGATCGACAGCTTAATAAAAAACGCATCGATTTTTCTAAATTGTACTTCTCTCATGGGCGGCTCCGTGAGTGATATTGTTATTATTGAATTGAATAGACATGAAAAAGCCCCTGAGGGGCTTAATTAATGGGTATGATATCGACTTTTTATGAAAAAACTTTATAGCTATACATCATTGCTGTGATGATGATCACTAAAACTAGCCGAGACTTGGGAGTACATGAAAGCTTACAAGTAATTGAGCGATAACGATAACCAGGCCTACACTCATAGCGACATATAGCGCAATTTGTCCACCACCGGTTTGATAGTGGGTCGCAGATTGAGCCTGGTCTAACTTAGCCTTACGAGTTTTCGCTACCATCACGGTTGGTAGAAATATCGCCAGAATAGCTAGGGCGATTGCCGCGTATCCCAACGCCATAATAAAGCCTTGTGGGTAGAACAGGGCGAAACATAAAGGTGGCAAGAAGGTAATCAGCGCCGCTAAAGCACGATGAGAAAATGTGCTGTCAGTTGATGTCTCTGTTGATGCTTTACGGCCGAGATCTCGCAAGTATTCAAACAAGCCCAAACTCACACCTAAAAACGAAGTCACTAAGGCTAGGTCTGCGAATACACCAATAATCGTCGCCAATCGCTCTACATGAACGGTGCTTGAAAGTAGCAAAATCAAGTTAGATAAGCCGCTATTTTCAACCAAGGTTTGTTGTTGAACAACGCCTAGCGTCACTAATTGCCAAAAGACGTAAATGATCAAAGGAAGGCTCGAGCCGATAATAATCGCTTTACGAAGCGAAGCGGTATCACCCTTAAGGTAGTTAACAATCGCCGGAATACTGCCGTGGAAACCAAATGAGGTAAAGACCACTGGGATAGCTGCAACAATCAATCCTTGCTGGAGTGGAAGGCTGGTTAAGTAACCTTGTGTCACATTCGGTGCTAGCAAGAAAAGCACGCTGCCCATGGCAATCAGTTTGATGGTGAACAAGACTCGATTAAGTTTGTCCACCGCATGGGTACCAACGGTGACGGTTAATGCGACGATCAACGTAAACACAACGGTTGCTGTGGTTGATGATAACGATAGACCAAATACCATCTCTAAGCGTTCAGCAAATTGACCGCCTCCTCCTGCAATGTATGCCGCACACAATGCATAAAACAAAAACAGCATAGCGAAGCTGGCAATGTACTTTCCTTTCTTGCCAAGGATCTGTTTTGCAAGCGTATGTAATGTCGCCGAATGGTCTGCATATTGGTGTAGCTCAACCATTAGCAGTGCGGTATAGGCCATAAGCGCCCATAGACTAACCATTAATAGCAGAGAGGTACCAAAGCCGATGCCGGCAGAGGCAATGGGAAGGGCAAGCATACCTGCACCTATCGTGGTGCCGGCGATGATCAGAGTGCTTCCGAGAACTTTTGATTGCATTGTATATAATTCTTTACGCATTGGTGGTGATTAGCGATATGTAAACCAATTAAGCTAGCTTTATAGACGCTAATTCTGATATTTGTGCGATTATGCAGTGCTAAAAGCTAACGATCAAGCACTTTGTACGATAATGTTTATAAGTGTGTAAAATTAAATTTACACCCAAGTATTGGAGCACGAAGCAATCGTTTAACGATGACTTTGCTCAAGGAAATGGTATGAGTGAGTTGGGTTTCTTATTAATGTCATATAGCGTTACTACATTGTCATATAGACATGATTAAGGAATACGAGCATGGAAAAAGACATCAACGAACACGAGCTAGAGTGGCTAGATGCGATTGAAATTGGTCTGCTGTTGTCTGAGTTTGATGTGAACGAGCAAAGCGAAGAGCAATAGTCCTGTATAAATAGTGGTAAGAAAAAGCGGTGAATAATCCCACTAGCGACTATCCTAATGAAATGGAAGGGATTATCGGCGAAGTGAGGAGCGAGTATGGTACGAGTGTTTACGCTGTTGGCCATTCTTCTACCGTTAATTCTTACCGTTTACCTAAGATTTTTCCAACCTTCCTGGCAGCTTGAGAACCTTGCTGCTTTCTTATCTTTATTACCCATCTATTTTGGTCTGTTGGCGCTGATATTTTTAGTAATGCGCCATTGGCTGCTGTCTGCTGGGCTCTTGCTTACGGTACTAGTCTCTACGATCGGAATGAGCAGCACATCCTTCAACCAGAGCGCTTGCGTCACTAATCGCTTGTCAGTTCTGCAATACAATGTGTTTTTTGATAATCCATCGTTAGCGTCGCTGATCGATTATGTGAGCAAGGCTCAGCCAGACATGGTTGTGCTTCAAGAAGTTTCGCCAAGTCATGGGCAGGCGTTAGAAGCGTTGTTTAGTGCTTATCCCTATTACTATGGTGGTCAGAGCCGGGTTGGCTATCCTAGTGGGCAAATGGTATTGAGTAAGACACCACTTTACGGCATGACAACACATCGAACGGCTGCTGGTCACGCTTTCATTAGTCTTGTTTGGCAAACTCGATTTGAGCGAGATGTTATGGTGATAGCGGCTCACCCACCGTCGCCAAGAAACCAGAAGCACTGGAACGAAAGAAATGACATGCTGGCAGAGATAGAGTCACTAGCGCTTCGCTCACCGTTAGCATTCAATTTAGTCGTAGGGGATTTTAACCTCGCGAGTACAACTCGGCGTTTCGACAAATTTTTACCTATGTTTCGCACGAAGCCTATTCATAGCTGGCCTATGTTTCTTAAGCGCTGGCAGTTACAAAGCTACCCAATAGTAGCGATAGACCACTTATGGGTAATTAATGAACATAGTAATGAGTCACCGATATGTCGAAGAGAACGAGTGATGGAAATCACGGGTTCGGATCACGCAGCGGTTATGACGGTTTTGAATGTTGAGTAGAACGTGAATTTTAGAGAGTAAAAAAGCGACCATTAAGGTCGCTTTTTTTGATCAAGATGTTTGTTGACATCAGGATAGTTCGATTATTTCTTGCGGCAGTACTCAGCAATAACATACATTGCTTGACCGTTAGCTTTACCTTGGACGTGCTTTGGATCGTCAGGGTTAACGCTGATACCGCGAATCACAGTACCTTGTTTGATTACTTGAGAAGAACCTTTGATAGGTAGATCTTTGATTACCGTTACGTCGTCACCTTTTTTAAGTTCAACGCCGTTCACGTCACGTGGCTTCTCTTGGTTCTCATCAAGACCAAGCTCAGCCCATTTTGCTACTTCTTCGTCCATGTACATCATGTCGACGAGATCTTGAGCCCAGCCTTCAGCAGATAGGCGCTTAAGTTGGCGCCATGCCATAACTTGAACTGGAGCTACCTGGCTCCACATGCTGTCGTTTAGGCAACGCCAGTGATTCACGTCCATCGTCTCTGGGTTTTCAATCTGGCTTGTACATGTGTCGCAAAGCATAATCGCGTGATCAACCGTGATTTGTGTATGAGGGGCAACAGCGAATGGCGTGAGAGCCGTTTCGGCAGCACAAAGTTCACATTTGTTTTCGCAGCGTTCAAGCATGGTTGCTTCAGTAGACATACATATACCTTATTTTGATATCACCAGCAGCCAGCAAGCTGATGGTTAAGATGATGTGGTACTTAATTTTAGTATCACTGGATTGATAGCCGCGCATTATACATGGTTTTACGGAAAAATGTGATCTTGGGCATAAAAAAGCACGGTCGAAACCGTGCTTTTGTCTTCAGATTGACTTTTACTCTAGAACACCCGTGTTAGTAACATCTGTTTGATTGAATTCTACAAAATAATTCACTTGCGCTTGCATCTCCTTGTGGTGATTTTCATCAGTATCACCTTGTTGAATAACATACGTAGAGTGGCGGCCATCAGCATCAAACTTAACAAAAGGTTTTTGTTTGGTACCAGTACCGTCAACTGCTTTCAGTGGAGTGAGAGAAAGCGCTGCTGCTAATGATTCAGTGCCAGCCAGCGGTGACCTTAATGCATACTTAGTTGGAGGAGTTTCGTTTGGACCAAGTACATTATTTGGTACTGTTGAATCGCCCAATACTTGTGCCATATAAACCGGCGTATTACTTGTATTTAGTACACTCGCATGGTTTATAGGGTCTGCTGTATCTAATACTGTTTGTGCTGCAAAACTAAATTGTGATGTCGCATTAATTAGTGTTAGATAGTTAGCGGCATTGTCATTCTCGTAGGCAATGAGACACAGTTGTTCATATCCCAGAGTTCCTGGCGTGCCACAATTTGTCTCCGCAAATGCGGCGTAACCGTCCACCCCTCCGAGGGCGACGTTATGTGTGACCACTGGACCAAAAGCACCGGAACCAAGCAATAAGTTAGCGATTTGTCCCCCCGCATTCACAAATGATGAGTTCTTAAATGTGAACAAAACATCAACGGGTGATTCAAGTTTTGTGTTTGATTGAGCAACCGCAGGAACACCTAATATTCCGCCTAGTGAATGACCAATAAAGCTAGGTGGATTTGTTACTAAATCAACGCCCTCGAGAGCTGTACCTGCGAATGAGTTGGTACCTAACGCCAAACGAAGTGTGATAAGATCCAGCATGGACTGGCGAATATTGTCACGCGCTACAGGAAGGACGGACAAGTTCATATAAGCTAATACATTCGCATTTGCTGAGCGTTGCTCGTCTAAGCTGCGATCACCGTGGATTGGTGCGTCAATAGCGATTACCGCATAATCGTTAGCGACCAAATTGTTGGCGAAGAAATAACTGTTCTCTTTGGCGGAAGTGATTCCGTGTTGATAGATAACTAGCCCCTTCATTGTTTTGTCGGTGGGCGTGAAGAGTAGGTAATTCACTTCTTCGATCGACTTAATCACAGGTACTGGCGCATATTGTGTGACTAAACGATCGGTGTCGTACTGAGACCCATTCAGTTTAGTAAATGTGTAGCCAATGATGTCTTGAAGCTTCGACGCGGGATCTGCGAAAAACTCAGAAGGGTTGATGCCGTATCCAACTAACTGCTCGGAGAAGTTATTGAGCTCAGCTTCATCGGTTACTGCATCATTGATGATCGCTAAACTCGTTGAACCTGATTCAAACGGTTGTGTATTCCAATTAGCGCCTGTTTCTAGGTAGTACGGTAGGTTAACGGTTCCTCGGCTGACTGTAACTGTATTGGGAGCGGTTAGATTATATAGGCCAATCAGCTGGTCACGCTCAGTGGTTGAGGCGATGTACTTTGTGAAGTTGGCATCGCTTGCCAGTACAGTCGCATAATCAGAGCCTGCTCCAAAGGTCATTTGACCAATCGTATCTACCGCTGCTTCGTTCGGGTTTGCTCCTTCTTTCCAAATCGTTGCATAGCTGTAATCACTTCCTTGCGCCAAAGCCATCATACCTTTGGTTGCCGCAAGCGTTGCTCCAACAGACTGGGTACTAAACCAAGCTGAATATACAATGCTCTCAGCGCTGACAGGGCTTCCAGCCAATGCCGTCGCGCCTTCAACTAACGCCTCAACGCCATAGGTAAGCTGCTGAGGTGCGACTAAGTCACCTGATTCGTAAGGGCGTGATTTTGATTTCAATGAGGCATAGCTCTGGGACATACCCACTTTTTCGCCATCAGTATCCAAGAGTGAGTCATTGACCGCGACGAGGTATTCAGCGGCGGGCTCTAATGGTTTAGTCGGGGTAATCACAAGGTTACCACCAGATACACTCACAAAATAATCGGTAGGGAATACCAGGACCTTCTCCGGTGCTGGATTACCGGTCATTTTATCTGAGATCTTAACAAGACTTACCGATGCGGCTGCAGTCGCGTCATCCAATTGTCCGGAAAAAGGAATAAAAAAGCTTGCGGTTGTCGACCAACCATCCATTTGCCCCATCGCCACGAGCGGGTTCGACAATGCACTGTCATCGGTTGGTAGTTCGATAGTTCCGTCTACGGCATTGAAAAGTAGGTTATTTGGAACCGGTACGGTGGCGTTAGCACCGTTTAAGATAAACTCAAGCTTAGTTGGCTGAGCAAGGGATGTAGTGATAAACGACTCATAAGTCGGCAGTGTAGGTTCACCACTTTGTGTGGCTTCGCCGCCACAACCAGAAAGCATAAGAGCGCCAGACAGTGCAGTCGCGAGAATTGTTTTTTTCATTATTGAATCCTTTCTCTGGCCATTAATTGAATACATAGTTAACTTGGAGCGCACCGATAGCGGCAGATGATGAGGCATCGAACGTTAGCACTTCACCAGCGGCGTTCTCTTCGGTGAACGAACCTGATTTACCTTGGATGTAGGTGATACCAGCATCAAATGATAGATTGGGGTTCCACTGATAAGTAAACCCTGCGGAATACCAATAGCGGTCGGTATCTGGGATGCTTAATGTGGTTTTACCTGCTTGTTGATCAAGAGCGAAGCCTGCTCGAAGTGTCCAGTCCTGATTTAGGTAATGGGTAAAGCCAAGTGAGTAACGATCGTTGTCGTCGTAGTCTTCCTTCTTATAGAAACACTGCCCAGCAGTTCCATCGTTACAATCGGGTGAGGTTGCTTTTAGCTCAGTAAAGCTGCTCCATTCGGTTCTAAACCAGCTGTAGTGAAGCGCCCATTTCTCTGCGAATTTGTGATAACCCGATAGCTCCCATATGGATGGCAAGGTGACGTCTAAACGTCCATCAACTGTCGGTTTGGTCGCAATACCAGAATCGTAGCTCGAGAACTCACCATCTTTGAACTCTAGGTCTACTGCAGAGCGGTAGGTCAGTGCAAGGCGATTGTTTTCGTTAATTTCGTATAGAGCGCCTACGTTCCAACCGTAACCAAATGTATCGCCTTTAAGACCGATAAGGTTGTCACTTGGATTACCTCCGCCAAACGCTGGAGCTAGACCGCCTTTATGACGGGTGAGTTCAGCCTCGGCGTGAGTCAGGTTCACCCCTGCACCCACAGAAAATGATTCGTTAATACGATAGGCGATATTCGGGTTAAGACTGACGGTAATAAGAGAGGTGTCACCCGCGAGATCGCCAGCGTAAATGCCATCTGGATAGTCAGTCGCAACGCCGTAGTTGGTAAATAAACCAAGTCCCCACGCCCAATTATCATTAATAGGGCTGATGTAATAGGCACCTGGCACTAGTTGGGTTGGCGCAACATCTTTAGATGTTTGATTAATAGGGGAGGTTTGTGTCACGTCAACCTGCGGATCCACCACTGAAATGGCACCGGAGAACTGTGCGGTATCAAACAAGGTCATTGCAGCAGGGTTACGAGCTAAAACACTCGCATTATCGGCAACGGCACCTTCACCAGAAAAGGCGCGCCCTAGACCGGATGCGGAGTGTTCGTTTGCCTGAAATCCAGCAGCAAAGACGGTGGGAGCAGCAACAGCGAGCGCTATTGGTGTCAGCAGCATTCTTCTTTTCATTTAGTCGTCCTTTCATAAATGTAGGGGATCTGATCTGTCGCATCTTTGAGTGACTAATTAGTGCGACTTGTCAGACCTGTTGTTAACTATATGTAACGGTTACGTAAATTAAAAGAAGAAATGCTCAAAAATGATACAGTCATTGTCTATGAGGCTGGTTGCATTTTAAAAAAGGGGGAAGGATTCACAAAAAGAGACAAGTGCCGGGTAAAGAATACCCGGCGAAAATCAGCGTTTAGGCCTTTTTACAGGTAGGGTGTGAAATGTCGTATGCAGGGAGTTGATCCGCTTTGGCCTTCAAATCTGAAATGCGCGTATCGTGAGATGGGTGAGTAGAGAGAAGCTCCGGTGGTTGGTTTCCTCCAGATGCTTTCGCCATGTTTTTCCATAGCTCAACACTTTGAAATGGGTCGAAGCCGCTTTTCGCCATAAGCTCTAGACCAACGATATCGGCTTCTGACTCCTGAGTACGGCCATATGGTAAAATCACGCCATATTGAACACCTACGCCAAGTGCTGCCATGGTGACGTCTTTATATTGGGAGCCGCCAAGCGCTACGCTTGTTACTTGAAGGCCAGCGTTCGCGAGCTGAGATTGTGATAAACGTTCGTTGCTGTGATCAGCTAATACGTGAGCGACTTCGTGGCCAATGACGGTTGCTAATTGGTCTTGATTTACCGCAACATCCAATAACCCAGTATAAACGCCAATTTTACCACCGGGCAGAGCAAACGCATTCACTTGCTCAGAGTCGAACACGACCACTTCCCATTGAGAAAAGTCCGGTTGCGGTGGGACATGATCCGTGATGGCTTTCGCTACACATTGCACGTATTCATTGACTCGCTTGTTGTTACTGATTTTTAGCTCTTTCTTCATCTGCTCGAATGATTGAGCTCCGAGGTCGCTCATTTGAGCGTCTGAGAAAAGTATAATCTGGCTACGTCCAGTTGGAGACGACGAACAAGCTGCAATAGCGACGGTTACGGCAGCGCTGCAGCACACCTTTGTCCAACGTTTCATGGTGAAGACTCCCTTGTCCTTGTGAGATGTTTGCCTTTCTGGGTAACTGAAGGCATCATTCCTATCATTCAATCAGCTAAGTATAGGATTTATCGATGAGTATTTGGAAGAAGAATATCTCTTTAGAGGCGCTTAATCGCACATCTAAGAATACGCTTATGGAGCATCTTCAAATCGAATACACGGACTTTAGCGACAATACCTTGTCGGCAACCATGCCAGTGTGCAGCTTTACTCATCAACCTTTAGGTATGTTGCATGGTGGGGCGTCGGTGGTACTGGCAGAGACGCTTGGTTCTTTGGCGGCCAATTTTTGCGTCGACGATGACCATTATTGTGTTGGTCTGGACATCAATGCCAACCATATTAGAGCGATGCGATCTGGGTTTGTCATTGGTACCGCTAAACCCATGCACCTTGGTGTTTCTACGCAGGTTTGGCAAATAGATATTACCGATGAAAAGCAACGTTTAGTGTGTACCAGTCGCCTGACGATTGCAGTGAAAAAGAATAAAAAGGGCAAGTAATGGTTATCGATTTTTCCTCGGGCAAGGTGATTGTTACCCCGCATGAAGTCGTGGTTCGCTATCAAGTTGGTCAAATCACTTTGCAGTCTCAAGTCGATGCACTGCAGCTGATTTTGCCTGCCTGTATCCTGTCTGCAAACGGTGCAGAATGTAAATGGTCAATCAAACTGGACGATGAATCTCAGGTAAAGGCCATTTCTGAGGCATGTAGCATCGAGATCATGCGCGTGTAACTTGCTAATTATGTTTATAAAGAGGAAACTTAATGGCAAAAGCATTAATGGAATTTCCTCTTTATGAGCAGCCCTCGTCTTCGAAAGCAATTCGAAATCTTGTTTGAACACTTTTCTGGTGAAAATGCTGATACTCAGCTTGATGACGTCACTGGTATTTTGTTTTGCACCCGTCGTAATGCTCGAATTGTCTTAAACAAACTGGAAGAAGAGGGGTGGATCGAGTGGCATCCTGCTGCGGGGCGCGGCAAACTCTCAAAACTGATTTTTAAACAAAATCGTAACGATGTGAGTGAAACACTGGCGCGTCGTTATTTGGAAGAAGGCCGCATTGGTCACGCGCTAAACGTTCTTGATAAAGATGCCAATCGTCTATCAAGCGTGATCCAAAGTTACCTGGGCGTATCTCAAGCGGATGGTAAGCAGGTCATTCGCTTGCCGTATTATCGTCCGTTATCCATGCTTAACCCGAAAAAACCGATGCGCCGATCAGAAATTCATATCGCACGTCAGGTGTTTAGCGGCCTTACCAAGTTTGATGAAAACGATGAGCTCCAGCCAGACTTAGCGCATCACTGGCAGCAAGTCAGTAAGACGGAGTGGCGATTCTACATTCGTCCGGGCGTGCGGTTTCACAATGGGGAACTGCTTAAGCTCGAACATATTATCAGCAGTATTGAGTCCCTTAAATCCGCCAATTTGTTCCAGCATTTAAGCCAGGTAGTATCACCTTCACCTTGGGTGATCGATGTCAGCTTCACTCAGCCAGATCATCGCGCGCCTCAGTTGTTTGCTGAAAATATGGCGAAGATTTTGCCGCCAGAGTCAATGCGAGGGGAAGACTTCGACCGATACCCCATCGGTACTGGGCCTTATTCCGTCACTACCAACAACGACAAGCGCCTTATCTTAACGGCTTTTGATGGCTATTTTGGCTATCGACCGTTACTTGATACAGTTGAAGTATGGGTGATTGATGAAGTCCATTCGACCATGGTTTTCCCAAGTCTTGCTGACCCAATCGCTGGCGCTCGTTCTGATATTCAAGATGGCATCGATCTCGACCCAGGTTGTACTTACTTGTTGTTAAATCGAGTTTCTGGTGTGGCGAAACACGATAGGTGGGCGCGCTATTTAACCAAGCGATTGAACTCGTTAGCTATTTTTCAAAAACTGCCAGAAGATACGATTAAAGAGCTGGGTATGATCCCCGCTCATGGTATGAAGCCGGGCTGGTATCATCAACCAATAGACATTCCAGCAGACGATGGTGATGTCAAAGTTACCGACATAAACCTCACAGCAGATGAGTTTGATGGCGAGATCCGCATCGCTTATTATGCTGAGCATCCCACGTTCCCAGAAATCTCGGTAGCTATTGACGCCTTGTTAAAGAAGGATGGAATACGCGCAAAATTTATTCGCTATGGAGTCGATGCTCCAGACATTCATGATGTTGATATTTGGATTCGTCCAATGGGTATTGCCAGCAATCGAGAAGATGCCCTTGCAGGTTGGTTGCTGGATTACAGTGATATTGAGAAAATGGCCAAGCCTGAGGAATTTGCTGGTTGGCGTGCGCTTGTGACCGGGTGGTTAAGTCAAGCCGACACTAAGTTCCCAGCACAAGAAATTGGTAAGCAACTGGTACAGCATGCTCAAGTGATACCTCTGTTCCATTGCTGGCTGGGCATTAGTAAAGATCATTGTGGTAGCTTGCAAAACGCAAAATGTAACGCGCTTGGTTGGTTTGATTTTAGTAAAGTATGGGTGAAGCCAGACAACCAAGAGGTGTCTGAGTAGCCATGGCGAAACCGAATAAAAAGCTACCCACCAAATCGGTAGATATTTTCTGTGCCAAATGTGGCTGCAAATTGTATCGCTACAGAAAGGGTGGCAAAGGTTCCTTGGTAAAGTGTTTTCGAGAGCGCATTACCGAAGACTATACGACAGCCGTCGGTGTGTGCCCAGAATGCAACACTATTTTCGGTAGAGAAATGCTGATACGAGGAGCGCCATCGATCAAAATGATTGGTGGCAAAGTACGGATGAAATAGGAAGGATTTGATGAAATCAAACGCTATTACGGTGCTGACAACAGTAGGGTCTAAGCAGCAAGCAGACCGCTTGATCAAAGTTTTGCTGGAATCGCGTCTCGCGGCCTGTATCCAAACCCAACAGATTGAAAGTAACTATGTTTGGGATGGAAAATTGTGCTGTGATGAAGAAGTGCTGTTGATTATCAAATCCACCAACGAGGCTTATTCAAAGCTAGAACGAACCATTGTGGCCAACCATGATTACGAAGTACCACAAGTGGTCGCCCTGCCGATTGAGGCAGGCTATCGACCTTACCTCAATTGGCTCAAACAGCACGTTAATCCCTAGTTGGCGAGGTAAGCCAAAACAGGCTTAATGCTGTTATCGCTCCGAGCGTGTCGCACAGCATATCTTTTTGTGCGTCCCAAATATCCCCTTGCGAGCCCAAAAAGGCAATTCCTTCATCGCCGCCAGCGAGCGCGGCGTACCACCATTCAATGATCTCATACGCCGCCGCTAAGCTCATGATAGCGAAGAGGGCAAACATCATGGCAGGCAGTTTGTTCATAACGCGAGTGCGGTAGACATATTCGGCAATGGGAAAGGCATAGAGGCCAATGGAAAAGTGGGCGACACGATCAAAGTTGTTACGCTCCGAGCCAATCAACTGATTGAACCAATCAAACGGTACTTCCGCAAAGGTGTACTTAGCGCCAATGGTGTGTAATGACAGCCAAATGAACATCAATAGGTAAGCCAGTTTAGAGAATTGAAACTTTCTTGAAACCAACCAAATACAGACAAGAATGCCAACCGCAGGAATGATTTCGGCGACCCACACTGCCCGTGAACTGGGCGCGATTGCGGAAAACAGAAACACTAAGCAGTAGAGTCCGCTAAGTAAGGTAAGGCTAGGACAAAAACGGGTCGAGCTTTGATAATTCATGCGTTAACTTATCTATACAGAATGGAGTAAGCTTAGTATAGGTATAATAAAACGCTGTTCAATTACTAATTGTGTTTAATTGGCGATCAAGTGCACAAAAGAGTAACTCGATGACAAACTGTGACATGAGAATCTTTGTAAAAGGTCGCACTTTTTTTTAACATCGGCGTCGCACTATAACGATAAGAAAGTAAAGTCATGAAATTAGAAACCGTCGATTATCAAGCGGCAGATGCCGCAGAGAAGTTTGTCACATCGCTACGCGAAACAGGGTTTGGCGTGCTTAAAAACCATCCAATTCCCCAGCAGCTTGTGGAGTCTATTTACGAAAACTGGTATCAGTTTTTTATGTCGGAGAAGAAAAACGACTACCAATTTAATGTAGAAACGCAAGATGGCTACTTTCCGCCGACTGTGTCGGAAGTAGCAAAAGGCCACAGTGTCAAAGACATTAAAGAGTACTTCCACGTATACCCTTGGGGTCAGATCCCACCAGAGTTGCGTGCTCAAATTCTTGAGTACTATGATAAAGCGAACAGCTTTGCTAAAGAGTTACTGGGCTGGGTAGAGGCGCATGCGCCAGTGGAAGTGCAGGAAAAGTTCTCTATTGCACTGTCAGAAATGATCAATGGCAGTGAGAAGACGCTTCTTCGCGTATTGCATTACCCACCAATGACAGGGGAAGAAGAGCCAGGGGCTATCCGCGCGGCTGCCCATGAAGATATAAACCTTCTTACCGTACTTCCTGCAGCTAACGAGCCAGGACTTCAAGTGCTAAGCAAAGAGGGTGAATGGTTAGACGTCCCTTGCGATTTTGGTAATCTTATTATCAATATCGGCGATATGCTTCAAGAAGCGAGCGGTGGGTATTTTCCTTCTACCACACACCGTGTAATCAATCCGTCGGGAGAAAAACAGGAAACATCACGTATTTCGCTGCCACTTTTTTTGCATCCTAAACCGGAAGTAGTGCTTTCAGAAAAATACACGGCGAACAGCTATCTTATGGAACGCTTGCGTGAGCTGGGTGTGATTTAACTTAAGTTTTACACTTCGATAAGTTTTACACTTCGATAGGTTTTATGCTTCGAATAGCAAAAAGGGCTCGAATGAGCCCTTTTTCAATTTCGCAAGATTACGGCTGAATAATATGCTTGGATTGAGCCTCGTCATTTGCCATGACAACGGGATCGATCTTTAGTGTTTGCGTAGGATAGGCGATATCGGCGCCATGACTCTTTATTATCCCCATTACTTGCAGTAGTACGTCTTGCTTCACTTCATGGTAGCGTGCCCAGTTCACTGTCTTAGTGAAGGTATAAATAAAAAAGTTGAGTGATGATGGACCAAAGGCGTCAAAATTAACCATCAAGGTTTGGCGACTATCAATGTCTTTGTGGCCTTCAAGCATTATCTTAACGTCATCGACAATGGCTTCCATCTTGTCACCATCATCGTAACGTAGGCCAATCTTCTCATAGATACGACGGTTTAACATTCGGGACGGGTTTTCAACCACGATATTACTAAATACGGAGTTTGGTACGTAAAGCGGTCTTTTATCAAACGTTCGAATGATGGTCATACGCCAGCCAATGCGCTCGACAGTCCCCTCGATAGCGCGATCTGGAGAGCGGATCCAATCTCCGACTTTAAAAGGGCGGTCGAAGTAAATCATCATACCGCCGAAAAAGTTAGACAGGAGATCTTTAGCGGCCAAACCGACAATCAAACCACCGACACCACCAAACGTAAGTAGACCTGAGAGGCTCAGCCCCAGAGCTTGCATGATGGTAAGAATACCAATGGTCACAAAAAACAATCGAGCAACTTTAGCAATGGCCTGTACTGTCGTCTCGTCGCGCTTTTTCTGCTCTAAAACATGTTCTTCGACATTTTGAATCAGACGCAGTGATATCCAGATAAAGGTGGTGATGACTAAGATAAGGTCGATCTTACCAAGCCAAATGGTGTCCTTATCAGAATGTGAAGCGACAATGAGCCCAACGGAGACGGTAGCTGGCCAAACCCAGATAAGCGTACTGACGGGAGTTTTTAAAGCTCGGATAACGAGGTCATCCCATGCGAGCTGGGTTTTTGCGGTAATCGCTTCTAAGCGACCATAAATAACACGCCAGGCAAGCCAGAGAACAAAACTGCCAGCGGTGATGAGCAAAACATTGCTAAGCCAATCATAGCCAAATGACTCGACGTAGCGCTGTAAAAATTCCATTGAACCGTTCATTGAGACGACACTTGTTAATTATCAATAGGTTAATTATCAGTGATTGTGGGTATTTTTCATAGTAATCATTTGTATAGCGCAGATAAAGAAACGCGACATCTGGAATGATCATCGATGTCGCGTGCGTTCAAGTTTTAATGTTAGCTCCGCGCTTGCAGCATAGGTACGCTTCGCCAAACTTACTTGTCGAACAAAGGTAGGAACTCTTCATAGCCTTGCTGCGCGAGAAGCTTTTTCGGTACAAATCGCAACGCGGCAGAGTTCATACAGTAGCGTAGGCCTGTTGGAGCAGGGCCGTCTTTAAATACGTGTCCAAGGTGTGAATCTCCAAATTTGCTACGAACTTCAGTTCTCGGATAAAGAAGTTTGTAGTCTGTTGTCGTGACAATGTAACGCTCATCAATAGGCTTAGTGAAACTTGGCCAACCGGTACCAGACTTGTACTTGTCGGTAGAAGAGAACAGTGGTTCTCCGGTCACGACATCGACATAGATACCGTCCGCTTTGTTATCCCAATATGTGTTGTCAAAAGGTCTTTCGGTACCGTCTTCTTGAGTCACGTAAAACTGTAATGCCGTCAAGGTCTCCTTAATATCTTTATCCGTAGGGCGCTTGTACACTTGGGCTGCAGGTTGGTTGTTGCGATTTATCATCTCTCTAAGGGTAACTGGTTTGTCCATACGGTCGTCCCCAAAGATGTCGTCTAAATACTGGTCTCGGCCTGAGTTGTAGCGATAGTACTTGTATTTCAAGCTGCTGTTTTTGTAATAGTCCTGATGGTAATCTTCCGCGGGCCAAAACGTTGTATATTCAATCAACTCTGTCGCGAGCGGCTTTTTGTACACACCAAGCGCGTCGATTTCAGCCATAAATGATTGAGCCACCGCTTTCTGCTCGCCGTTGTGGTAGAAAACGGCAGGTCGGTATTGCGCACCTCTATCTACGAACGATCCTTTGTCGTCTGTAGGGTCAATGTGTCTAAAGAAATGGTCGAGTACTTGCTCGTAGCTGACGACATCAGCATCAAACGTTACCTGAATCACTTCAATGTGCTCGGTCTGTCCACTAGCAACTTGTCGATAGGTTGGTTTTTCCAAAGTCCCGCCCGCGTAACCGGAAACAACATCAACAACGCCGTCGAGCTGTTCGAGGTCTGACTCGGTGCACCAAAAGCAGCCGCCTGCTAATGTTGCGACTTGCGGCGCTGTTGCATTAGGCTTTTGGCTATTTGCCATGCCTGAATGGCTAGTGAGGGCAAACAGCGCAGGTACCGCGACAACGAGTGAAAGAAGTAGTTTGGCTAAGTTTGTCATAGTTACTCCTAAGACGTGGTGGTCTAATTTCTTAATAAGACACAACAAACGCGCAAAAACTTTCAAATTCACAACGTGACGGGTTACTATCTTTGCCGTCATTCCCAATTACCATGCAGAGGTTTATATGCAAGCGGAAGTGAAATGGATCGAAGGATTCAAATTTTTAGGTCAATCTCAGTCAGGTCATTCCATCGTTATGGACGGTAGCGGCGGCGAAACAGCGCCAAGTCCAATGGAGATGGTGTTGATGGCAGCCGGTGGATGCAGCTCGGTAGACGTGGTTGATGGTCTTAAATCGGTAAATCAAGATGTTACCGCTTGTACCGCTAAATTGACGACAGAACGCCGTGAGACGGCACCACGTATCTTCACTGCAGTGAACATCCACTTTGTTGTGTCAGGCAATCAACTCGATGAAGCGTTGGTCGAAAAGGTCACGAAGGACTCGTTAGAAAAGTATTGCTCAGTTTGTCTTATGCTTGCTGAAGGCGTCACCATGACTCACTCATGGGAAATCGTTTAATTTAAGATGGTAAGTGAAAAGGAATTCGACAACTTACTTATCGTGCTCGGCAAGCGCCTCAATCAGGACACGTTAACTCTTGAGGGCGAGTCTCGTGTTGAAGCCCTTGCCGAAATTGTTAAAAACCAAGATATGTCTACTACCATCGTTGCTTTTTGCGGTGGAATAACCGAAGGACAGTCGCGTTCAGAAGCAGCGGCAATGCTTGAATATTTTCAACGCCTTGTGACTGAAACAGACATTCAAGAAATGGGCGCAATTTTAGTAGAAGATGCATCGACGAACACGGTCGAGAATATTCAACTATTGGCAAAAGAACTGACAGAAAGCGGGATAGTCCCTCCTGGCAGTCGTCCTATTAGGGTTACGTTGCTCTCCAACGATTATCATCTGTATCGAGTTTTTACCGTTCAGAGGTTACTCGATCAGCAAGGATTGCTAAAGTACTTGGTGCAGTGCTGCCAACAAGCGGGACTTGCTATTCAACTATCCTACGATCCGCTTCAGCATGTGTTTGTGCCTTATCCTCACAAGGAAACCCAAGGAAATCTCTTTGTTTTATTTGATAGATTGACGATTTATCGTGTCTATCTTCAGGGAGCGGTGACCGGAGTATTTTCTGAACCACTGAGCGAACTGGCAGCAGAGCCGTATCGAATTGCCCTAGCATCGCTTGAAGCGCTAGATAAGCAAGTTGATCACACCAGCGGTCTCTTCACCCCACTTTACGAACAGCTACCTACTATCCGTCAATTTGTAGAAGCGACAGTACAGCTAACAGAACCCAAGTCTTTAGCGCTCCCTCTTGCTGAGTTGGACAAGCTTTTAACAAACTTAAATCGCTATCTAGACCCTGAGCAAGCACAGCAATGAGTAGATAAAGATGAGAGCTAACCCATATAGTTCTATCAATTTATAAATTAGTTTGTCATTTAACTCGACTAAACCAATAGTTTTCCTAGACTTACTGTATCTAAACTATTGTGCTAACAAGTGTTGGGCAACGGAATGAACAAACTTGAGTTTTGGAATAACCTGTCGGTAAAGAAAAAGATGCTGTTGTTGGTGCTATTACCCATGGCACTTATTGTCTACTTGGCGACAAGGCAGATAAGCGTCCTTAATGCCCAGCTTAGCGACCTCGAAAAAGTTGAGCGCTTAGTTCGATATTCAGAAGTGTTGTCCGATATACAGTCGAAAACTCATGACGCTCGTCCAACAGCGGGACTTGTTGATATTGCGAGTTCGATGCAAACCTTAAAATCCCTGGGACCAGAAATTTTCCCTTCAGATGTCGCTGTTCGCTTATCTGGTTTGCTTGATGACTACCAGGAAAGTGTCGTTTCCATTGCCGAAGCTGCCGACTTTATAGAAAAGCAAGAACTGGTGGAATGGCAGGTCGATACCTATAAACAGATTATTATGATTATTGAACAATCACCTGCGAAGGGCGTTTTGCCGGTGGTCAGTGGGCATATGGTCGCTCTATCTCAGCTTGAATGGCTGGTGTTTTGGGCTAATGAAGAAATTTGGCAAACCCAAACCTTAGTTCAAGCCTACCAAGATGGAGAAACAGGAGATCAATACAGTAAGCAGGAGATAGCTAACTTAGTTCAAAATCAGCAGCTTTTTGTGGAACGTTTTGTCGCGATCAACGCTGACCCTATGCAAGTTAATTTACTGCTGGATTCCTTCTCTAACCCCGCATTTGAAGAGAGCAGCCTGTTTAGAAATATTCTGCTAAGCAGTGAAGGTATTACTACTCTTGGTAGTGCTGAAATCAAAGCAGGTTTGGACGCACTGAATCTACGTTCCAATCTAATTCAAGGTGTCTCTTTAGCCATTGAAGAGCAATTGAGGCAAGAGATTAGAACCTTAGTAACAGGGTTTGAACAACAACGGATTGCGTTTCTATCTGTAGTAACATTGCTTACTATCATGTTGATTTTTTTAGGTATTAGCTTAGCCCTTAGGGTGACGCGAAATCTTGGTTTGGTTCTCACTTTCCTCGAACAAAAAGACGAAGATCAAACGCAGGCGGTGTCATTGAGCCGAAAAATTGGTGGTAAGGATGAACTCAGCCGTTTTGCAAAAGAGGTAGAGCGCCTTACCCATGAAAGACGAGAAGGTGAAAGACGACTACTCGAAGCCAAAGAAGATGCAGAGCAAGCCAAAGAAGATGCCATTCAGGCGAGTAAAGCGAAAAGCAGTTTCTTGGCGAATATGTCGCATGAAATTCGAACCCCATTGAATGGTGTAATTGGTATTTCTGAAGTCCTTTCCGATACCGATTTAACCGCAACTCAAAAAGATTATGTGGATACCATTGAGACATCGTCACATTTATTATTGAGCCTAATCAACGACATACTCGACTTCTCTAAGATTGAATCGGGCATGCTGCAAATCAATCCTCACTCTACATCCATCCGCGAAACCATTTACGATATTGCCTCCATCGTGGCACCAAAAGTGAAAGAAAAAGGTATTGAGCTCAATGTTGATATTGATGCCAAAGTACCATTCCGTGTGCTTGCCGATGACCATCGTATGCGTCAAGTATTGATGAACTTTATGTCCAATGCGGTCAAGTTTACCGAGGAAGGCAGCGTAACCATCGGCGTACAGTATCAGGTTGAGTCGGACAATTTGGCGAACTTGTTATTTGAAGTGAAAGACTCTGGGATTGGTATTGATAAAGCAAGGCAGTCGAAGATCTTTGAAGCGTTCGCTCAAGAAGATGACTCAACCACAAGGCAGTTTGGCGGTACTGGACTCGGGCTTGCAATCAGTACCCAGCTGATCGAGCTCATGGGCGGCAAAATTCAACTTGATTCCGTAAAAGGCGTTGGGAGCCGTTTTTACTTCACGTTGCCATTAGCCATTGATGAAAGAGAGTACCAACATCGCAACCCACTTCTTTTTGATGAACTGGTGATGGTATGTAACTCAAGTTCCCACGAGGAGCGAATCAAACGTGACTTAGCATTTTATGGTATGACGGTAGATAGCGTCGCACCGACGTTAGCTGAGTTGAACCTCGATAAAGTAGACTCAAAAACCATCCTTATTTATGTTGATGGTGGCGGTACATCTTCTGAGGAAGACAGCAAGCGTTTCGCGGACATTAACGGGAGAGGTACTGCAATTTGCCTTATCAGACAATTTGATAGCGCCAATAAAGACTTTGGTCGTAATATTTGTGCGTTGATTACTTATCCACTGCTTGGCAATCGCCTACTGAAATCCATCGAAGCCTGTTGTAAAGCATTGGCACAGGGTAGCGTATACACGAGTACTCAAATCGCCAGCATTGATAACCGCATTCGCGTGTTACTCGTCGAAGATAATCTAGTGAACCAAAAAGTGGCGACCTTACATCTCAAGAAAATTGGCTGTGAGTATGACATCGCAAATGATGGTCAAGAAGCGGTAACGCTGTTTGAGAAAAACCAGAATTACACCTTTATCCTTATGGATTGCATGATGCCAGTGATGGATGGCTTTGAAGCGACAGAAAACATCCGTGCGACGGAGCAGCGACTTGGTTTGGCTCGAACGCCAATTATCGCTTTGACTGCGAGTGTGGTCGATGATGATATTCAGAAGTGCTTTGATTCCGGTATGGACGATTATGTTCCTAAGCCATTCAAGGCCGAGATTCTCAAAGAGAAAATTGTGACTGCGATTGAGTTGAAACAACAGGAACTAGATGGGCAACAAGTGCCTGCTCAAGATGTGGAGCCAACTTTCAATGTTGAGACTGCTAATGTGGCTGATATTGAAACTGAACTTAGTCAGCGAAAGCCCAAACTTGAAGATGACAATAGCGCCCCAATTAATGCAGCAGCAAAAACATCGAGTACTAAAGTTTTGCTAGTGGAAGACAATTTGGTCAACCAGAAAGTCGCCTCTTTGCACTTGGAGAAGGCTGGGTACCAGTATGACATCGCAGACAATGGTGCTGAAGCGGTAGAGCTATTTCAGCGCAACGGCCGCTACGACGTCATTCTTATGGATTGTATGATGCCAGTGAAAGATGGCTTTGAAGCAACACAAGACATTCGCGATTATGAAAAGCAGCAAGGAATGACGCCAACGCCCATCATTGCGCTGACCGCTAGTGTTGTCGATGACGATATCCAGAAATGTTTTGATGCAGGGATGGATGCCTATGTACCAAAACCTGTTAGACGAGAGAAACTACTTCATGAAATGAGCAATTACCTGTCATAGGCTAATACAATAAGAGCTCGGTTGCCTATTTGCCAATGCCGCTAACAGAATGTGGCGGTATTATGTATAGTAGCGTCGATTAACTATGCCCTTGTTTCATGGTTTTGAAATCCTAGCACCTAGTAAATTAAGCTCGGCTTCCTACAATACCGTTCCGTATTAAAAACCGAGACTTGCAATGACTTTAATCGTGGCATTGATTGCCATTTTCTGCTTCTTAGCGCTACTCCCCTTAATGGTCAACAAAGAGACATACTCGCTAAATGAGGTGCATCGTGCGGAAGCTCCTGGTCAGTTTATCGAGACTCAGCTTGGCCACATCCATTATCAACTAGAAGGTTCGCCAGATGCGCCTTTGGTTGTGTTCGTGCATGGTTTCTCTGCGCCTTCATATATGTGGGACAATAATACCAAAGTGGTCGCCAATGCGGGTTATCGGGTTTTAACATTTGATTTGTATGGTCGCGGTTATTCATCTCGTCCCAATGTAAAGTATGACAAGCAGCTGTTTGTCGACCAAATTGGACAGCTTACACAGCAATTGGCTCCGAATAAGCCATTCCATATTGTTGGTTTGTCGATGGGGGGAGCAATCACTTCGGCTTTTGTGGCTAAAAACCCGAGTAATATTCTTAGCGTCGGCTATGTAGCGCCTTTTAATCAACCGGTGGATATTGGCCCTCTCACTTTGCCTGTAATTGGCAAATGGCTCGGTTATCTGTTGTTCATTCCTAAGCTTCCAAGTAATCAGGCGAATGATCTAGTGCAACCCGAGTGTTTTCCTTACTGGGCTGATAAGTTCAGTGAACAGATGATGTATAAGGGATTTCGAAGAGCGATAATTAGCACTGGGCGTCATTTGATTGCGAAAGATCCAACTGATGACTTCGCTGAAGTCGGAAAACTTGCGATACCTAAGTTACTGCTATGGGGCAAGGAAGATAAGGTGATTCCACTATCAGATGCTGAACGGGTAAAAGAGTTATTGGGTAGTAACGTCGAGCTCGAAGTATTTGAAGACGCAGGTCACGCGATGCAATATGAGTGTTATGACAGGATCAACCCTAAACTTCTGTCGCACTTCGAGCGAGCCTAGTGACGGCAGGTAACTAATAGAGCAAAGCTGTTGAGAGCTTTGCTCTTTTTTTCGTCTTTGACTAAGCGCTGGCAAGGGTGAGGTTGTTCATCCAGTAGCGCTTGAGGTAACGATGGAAGCAAAGTGAAAACTTCACTACTTCTTCAAATAGCATACACGCGTAGACCCACTTAAAATCAAGCCCAAGAACAAAAGCGGCGCTTGCTGTTAATGGTAAGCCCACCATCCACATCGCAATGAAGTCCATGCGCAAACAGAACTTGTTATCACCACCCGCACGCAGAATACCGTTAATGATGATCATATTGAGCATACGCAGCCAAATTGCCCCGCACAAGATGGCCATCGCTGGAGAAGCGATAGGGTAGAGCTCTGCTGTGTCTAGGTTTAGCCAAGATAAAATGCTTTCACGCCCCAACAGGAGTCCACAACCAATCATCAGCCCAAACACCAATACGGCTTTAATGAAGGTCTGCGACATGCTAAATGCCTGTTCAAACTCGTCTCGACCCAAAGATTGTCCAAGTAATATCGAACAGGCGACAGAGATCCCGAAGAACAAGGAATAGCATAGCGATTCAAACGGTCCCATCATGCTAAATACCGCGAGTTCCGTCGTTCCCATATGGCCAAAAATCACTTGATACATTAGCGTGCCCATTGCCCACAGCACGGCGTTTAATGTGGTTGGAACGGCAAGTGATTTGTAGGAGTTCCAGAGACGTGTTGTGTTGTCTAGTACTTGTTCGGTGATCAACCAATGACGGCGCAGATTTAAGTAGCCCCAGATAAAAATGACTTGGAGCAGCCGAGAAATAGTTGTTGCCAAAGCCGCTCCAGCTACCCCCATCGCAGGTACACCCCAGCCACCTTTGATAAGCCAAAAGTTAAGTCCAATGTTGATGGCAATGGTTAAAGCACCAAGTAACAGTGGTGTTACGGCATCGCCTGAAGATCGCATAGCGGAT
The DNA here is from genome assembly GCF_052879755.1 of Vibrio sp. DNB22_10_4. Taxonomy (NCBI): domain Bacteria; kingdom Pseudomonadati; phylum Pseudomonadota; class Gammaproteobacteria; order Vibrionales; family Vibrionaceae; genus Vibrio; species Vibrio sp. DNB22_10_4. The sequence goes on from NZ_JBNNXW010000001.1 coordinate 1,015,849, forward strand.
TCAGCAACGATTACAATATGTGTCAGGATAAGCACTGGGAATGCATACCAAAGGTAAGTGGCTCCTAGTTCGATAACACGGCCATCCGTGGTTTGCAGCATCATGATGTAACTAGAGAACAGCGTAATCACTAATGTAACGGGAACAAGTAACTTGGCACCAAAGACCATTGATAGTCGAGTGATGGTATTTGCGCTGGTTTTGTCACCACGTCCCCAATACTGAGCCACCAGCACACCATTGGCCGAAGCCATGCCTGCCATGATCATAATCGCCACAAAATGCCACTTTGAGGCGATCCCCACCGCTGCGGTTGCTTCTTTACCAATATCACTCACCATGAGTACATCGGCGAGTGCCAAAATAGCCACTAGCGCACTCTGAATAGCAACTGGGAAACCAAGTTTTACAACGGCGGACAAGAGTTGATTTGAAGCCACACCGTTAGATGACTTATGATGGTGTTGAGTTGTCATAGCTGCCTCCCATTTAAGTGAACTAGAAAAAAGTTGAGTGAATTAGAGAAAAGAAAATCACGGAATGTGACTGGGTGATAAACGTGGCTAATATAAAAAAAACGGCATTGTGAAACCATGTTCAAAAATAGACAAAACCTGTGCAAATCCGTCATTGAGCAATTTAACAGCAAAACAGAGTGGGTGGACGAAGTGTATTTGTCTGAACACTGTGATGAGCGATTCTTATCTGCCAGTGATGTTCCTGAGTTTGCCGCTGAAGACATTTTTATGGCTGGAATGGCCAACCTATTGGATGGCTACCATGTCGAGCGTAAGGGTGTGGATGTCCACACCATTCTCTTTACCATTGAAGGGGGAGGAGTACTGATCACAAAAACGGAAGTGTTAGCGATAGAACCTTATTCTATTGTGGTGCTGCCTGCGAATACCTCGTTCCGATTTGAAATCAACCCTCAATATAATCATTGGCGCATGATTTGGTTTTTGCCTAAACCGACTCAGCGCTGGACCATGTTTGCGAAGATTGGTCAAAAGGTTTTACCTTTTAATGGCTGCGAACGGATTTGGGCGTTGATAACCTTACTGTATGTTGAGATTGGCGGGCGCTCGAGCTACCGTAAGTTGTTGGTGAGTGAGCTGTGTCGCTTGATTACAGGGTTTGAGTCGCAAACGAATGACTCAACGGTGAGAGTACAGGCTCTGTTTTCTCAGATAGAGGGACAGTTGCACCTACCTTGGACAGTGAAAGATATGGCGACAAAAGCCTATTTGAGCGAAGAGCAGCTCTCGAGAATCAGTAAGCAATTGTACGGCGTTTCACCAAGAGCCAGGCTGATCAATTTAAGAATGGAAAAAGCCTGCGACCTTCTAGAAAACAACGATTGGTCGGTATCAATGATTGCCGAGCGACTAGGTTACCGAGACCCGTTTAACTTTACCCATCGTTTTACAAAACAGGTCGGCTGTTCACCTTCTGCTTATCGCAAGCAAAAATTAACAAGACCGACCTTTGATAAACCGACCTTTGATAAGTAGTATTTGGCAACGAGTGCTATGAAGGTTAGCTAGCCTTTTGAGAGCGCCTGATTGAGCCATTGATCAAACTGAGATTTCGGCAATGCCCCATTAATGGTATCGAGTCTTTGACCACCTTTAAATACCATGATGGTTGGGATGCTACGGATTTGAAACTGTGCAGCGAGTTGTTGCTGCGCTTCGGTATCAATTTTGACAAAACGGACGTTGCCTTGACGCTCCTCTGCAACTTGTTGAAATACTGGAGCAAAACCGACGCAAGGATTGCACCATGTAGCCCAGAAATCGACCACAATAGGCTGCTCGCTATTCAACAACGTTGAGAAGTTATCTGCAGTGCCTTCAATCGGCGCACCGTCAAGAAGAGGCGACTTGCAGCGACCACAGTTTGGTGATTCGGCGATTCTATCGACAGGTAGTCGATTCATACCTTGGCAATGTGGGCAGCGGGTGGTGATAGTAGACATGACGTTTTCTCCTGTTGTTTTTATTTACAGACGAGCGAGCACTTGGTTTAGGAAGCTAAAATTGACTAATCAGACTTCTTTGAACCCGTGAATGTGAGTATACTCAGTCGTCTATAGTCAAGATAAGCAAGAAATTATCTCTCATTATCATAAGTTAGCGATTGATATGGCTTGTTTATCTTGATTGGCGAAAACTATAAGAAAATAGGTACACAATGACAACTTTTTACGCCGAAATTACTGGGTGGGGTAAGTGCCTTCCACCAGCAATTCTCTCAAACCATGACCTCAGCACAGTAATGGAAACGTCAGACGAGTGGATTCGCACTCGTACCGGTATTGAAAATCGCCGTATTAGCCATGTCAACACATCTGATATGGCGACAGTAGCAGCGAAACACGCGATGGCGTGTGCAGGTATCACGGCTGATGAGGTTGATCTGATTATTGTTGCAACGTGTTCACCTGACTCGTTGATTCCAAACACTGCATCGCGCGTTCAACAGAACTTAGGTGTGCCAGCAGCCGCGGCTTTTGACCTTAATGCTGCATGTACAGGCTTTGTTTATGGCCTAGAAACCGCAACCAAACTGATTCAGTCAGGCAACTACCGTAACGCTATTGTTATCGGTGCAGAGCGTCTTTCTTTCTTCATTGATTGGACTGAACGTGATACAGCAGTATTATTTGGTGATGGTGCAGGCGCAGCAGTTCTAACAAGAACGGAGCAACAAGTCGGCTTGCAAGATGCGCAAATCGGCTGTGATGCAAAAGGCCGTGATATTCTGGCCGTGCCTAAGTTCGGTACGTCTATGGAGCGCTTTGCAGCAGATAACGGTTACTTTGAATTTGACTTTATTGGTAAAGAGATCTTTAAGCGTGCAGTAAAAGGCATGGGAGCGGCGGCGAACACCGTTCTATCTCGTTCTAACCTGACAAAAGACGACATCGATGTTGTGATTCCGCACCAAGCGAACATCCGCATCATTCAAACACTGTGTGATTTGTCTGGCATTGACCAAGAAAAAGCGTTCGTAAATATTCAGAACTACGGCAATACCTCTGCGGCGACTGTGCCAATTGCACTTTGTGAAGCACTAGAGCAAGGTAAGATTAAGCCGAATGATGATCTGCTATTGGCAGCATTTGGTGCAGGTCTAACATGGGGTGCCGGCCACATTAAGTGGGGTGAGCGTGTAACGCCTGTTGAGATAAGCGATGCGGCATTGCCAGCATGTGAAACGTCTGCACTAGAGCTTATGGCAACTGCGATCGAGCATTGTAAAAACAAGCCAAGTAAATAGCACTTGAGTAAATAGCACTTGAGTAAATAGCACTTGAATAAATAGTAAAAAGGCCAGCTCGTTGATGAGCTGGCCTTTCTATTATCACGAGTACTTTCTTTTATTACGTGTACTTTCTGTTGTTATACGTATTAGTTATCTTGCTGGTTACGCTTTTCGTAAAAATCCCAAACTGTGTAACGTTCTTCTTCCGATAACACACAGTAAGGAACGCGCTTTCCGTTTTCAGTTACACGCTGTAGCTTGTGGCCTTGTTCAACACAATAGACATAAGCAGGATCACTCTCTACAGTAATTTCATCCACATCATACTTATCCGGTTCGCTGGCACAGCCTGCTAGAATGCCCACTGCTACAGCGCCAATCATCCATTGTACTTTTTTCATTATATCTCCTAGTTGGAAGTTAGGCTTTTGGTTAAGTGTAGGAGATTTCTAACAAAAAGTGTTTTGATTTGGTCAAATTATCGATAAATTCACCAAATAATCCTTGTGAATGCCCACTTGTTCCCAGAATTCCTACAAACGCTTGATTTAAAGCTGTTAAATGTATTTGTTGCCTTCACCAAAGCGATAAATTAACCGTGTTCCCCATAGACTATCGCGAGCGCCTGAATTGCGGTGATAGTTGTACTTCCAATCGGCTTGAAGCGCCCAGTTGGCATTGAGTGTGTAATGGACACCAGTACCAATATTCCACTGCAGTTTCTTAGTATCACGATCTTTGTTGAGCATCGCTTCTCCAACGCCTGCATTGAAGTAAGGCTTAAATGCGTAGTTTTCGAATAGGTAATACTGCACATCAAAGCTGTAGTTTTCATAAATATGCTTCTGGTTGTCCGTTGTGGACTCATAGTTACCTTGCATATAACCAAGTCGTGCAGAGAGCTGGTTGGTAAAGTACAAACCTAACGTGAAGGCGGGTGCAAAATCATTTTTCAGATTGCGCTCTTTATCAAGTTGCGGATAGGCGAAGCCTGCGCTCACACCAACAATACCGTAAGTGACAGGGTCGTCGGTATGTTGCTGGTAGCTTTTTTTCTGACGGCGCTTTAGGCTATCTGCGGTTTCACCAGCACCAAACGCGTACTGTACCTGCATTTGATATTTGGTTTCGATATCACCATTACGCAGAACATTTGAATGCACACCAACAAAACCCGTTCCCGCTTTTATAATTTCTTTGCCTGCCACGTTATTTACGCCGCGACCTAAACTGTCGACCGGGTCAAGGAAGAATAGGGCGGTTGAGCCAAGCGCATCAGAGCCCATTACCGTGCCGCCTCTTAAACGTATCTCTTTTTCTTTATTAAAGGCCCATTCACCATAAACCCAACCAAGCGTCGGTGTAACTACTAGGTCTTGAATCGACGGTACCTCAGCGAATGCCTCTATGCCGTATTCCCAGTAGAAAGTCGACATCAATGTTGAGTACATAAATGCATCCCACTGACGATAACCCGATTTACGAGCTGCCTGATAGTAAACGCCGCCAAAGTAAGGGTGTCCAACATAGTTGATCAAGTGGTCATCACGATCCCAAACCGGCCCAGATCGCACGTTATCCCACCACTTGTTCATCAGTTTGATGTCGTCTTTTTCCCAGTTGGTGATCGATTCAGGCATCAAAGCTAGCACACCAGCAACACCTACGCCGTAACCAAAAATGGATTTAGTTTGAGACCAAAGTCTTTCACTGTCTTCGCCATTTTGAGGGTTGAAAAGGGAGACTCGGTAGGGTGACTCGTTGAAATCGATTTGAGTAAGCGTATCGTCTTGCCTCAACTCTTCAAAACTACTGTTCGTTGAAATCGAACGATAGCCAAGGGCGTTCATTGGGTCTTGGTGCGATGCATTGAGCTGCTGTTCGGTAAGTGTTTGATCGTAGCGTACTGCTTGTTTGAGGAGATCCGCTTCAGTTACCGTGGTATCAGTTGCGTCTGCGAGAGCAACATCAGCGGTAGACAAAGCGGCCACGAAGAAAAAAATGCTTGGTTTCATAATAATTGGGATATTTTAGGTGTTATGACTATTATTGCCTAACATCCCTTTAGGCGAGGTGAGGATGTTAACATTCTGGTAAATGATTGTCTCATCTCATTTGATGAGAAACTGAGATTGAACTGTAACTTGATATTTTTGTGGTAAACTTCACGAAAAATAGACTAACTCAGAGCAAGACTATGAGACAACTCACTACAGCCATTCACCCAGATATCGACCATCTTGATAACAAGGGCATAGTAAAAAGAAACGCGACTCGTGCAATTGTCGTTGATGGTGAAGATATTCTGCTTCTCTATACCGAGCGTTATCATGATTACTCCCTACCGGGAGGCGGCATTGATGAGGGCGAAGATGTTATTGCAGGTTTGGTTCGCGAGTTAGAAGAAGAGACGGGCGCTCAAAATATCCACGGGATTAAACCATTTGGTATCTATGAAGAGTTTCGTCCTTGGTACAAAGACGATGCGGATGTGATGCACATGATTTCATTTTGTTACTCTTGCAAAGTGGATCGAGAGCTTGGCGAGACCGCTTATGAAGACTATGAAGTCAAAAATGGTATGAAGCCAATCTGGGTTAACATTCATGAAGCCATTGCTTTCAACGAGAAAACTATCGCAGAGAGCGATAAGAAAGGCATGAGTATTGAGCGAGAAACGTATCTGCTGCATTTAATCGCCAAAGAAATGCTCTAGAGTCAGGAGACAACTATTTCATGAAATTGATGAGTAAAGACGATAACTTTTTCTTTTTACTTGGGTCATTATTGGTGCTGTTTTTTTTGAGCGCTGTGGTGCATCAGTTTAAAGATGATGCTCAAGACTATGTACTGGCTTTGATTATTCTTTGCATGAGTACTTCGATTGTTGGTGTACATAGAAAGCAGACATTTTACCGATCTTGGTATGCAGTGATGATCACAGTAGCAGTAACATCTGGCGTGTTTTCATTGTTCGAGGACTATGACCTTTCGTTGGTAACCTTGTTTGCATTACTGTTTTTCGTATTAGCTCAGACTTTTTCAGCGCTCAGGCAGGTCATCATGCCGAAGCAAGTGACACTCAATCAGATTGTTGGCTCAATATGCGTTTATCTGTTGTTCGGTCTCTCTTTCTCATTCATTTATTTGATCCAACTCGAACTGTTCGTTGAACCCTTTAACGGGTTGGAGGCGAAACCTTGGCTAGATAACCTGTTCGATGTTATTTACTTTAGTTTTATCACACTAACTACAGTCGGTTATGGTGATATTTCCCCGGCTCTAGCCATCCCGCGTTTCTTCGTGTTCTTAGAGTCGATTACGGGTAGTTTTTACCTTGCCATTATGGTTGCGAGCTTAGTGAGCAGTCATCTCGCTCAAAAAGAGACTCCGTAGCGATCTCTAGATTCAATAGATTTTGCTATATCGAGCAGCGGCTTGCTGCTCGAGCCATTTCTGCTCTTCGCATTGGCATTTCATCAATCGTTTTTTTGATTTGAATCCAATTGGTGGTTGGCCCCCAACGCAATTTCTCTGTCCCATCTTTGCCAATCAAAACGGCAGTATGGTCACCCTCTCGAATGTCGTACATTTTAACCAGCTTGCTGTAATCAAACGTGTCTTTTACCCAGCTAGGTGATGAAAAGCCGTCTTTGGTGATCACCATGGTCACAACATCTCGTTCATCGAGAGCGCATTCATTGATGAGTGTCCCCAACAGGAACTCATCGACAAGCACATCCTTGCTGGGTGCAAAATACATAACGCTACGGTGTGATAGTCCTTGGTAGTAGCCGCCACTATGATACTCGGCGTCTTGCTGGTCATTGTGGTAACTACCGTGAGTGTCAACATCACTACCGTGTTTTTTAGCGTATTCTGGGTAGCCACACGCTGTGGCGCTAAACAGTGCCGCAAGGGCTACGATACCTATGCCTTTCATAATTGCCTCCAAGCAAACAACCAAAAGGTTATACGTTAAGTTTAGCTACTGAGATTCGTCTCACTAAGTTCCACTTGCGGACAATATTTTTGTTACACTGCCAACATCATAAAAGGACAAGCAATACTATGAATTCAGCAGCTATTTTTGTGGACGTACAAAATGTCTACTACACCACCAGGCAAGCGTTTGGTGCACGCTTTGACTACAACGCATTTTGGGCTTGGGCCAGTGAACGATTTAATATTGAATCAGCCAGAGCCTATGCCATTGCTTCCCACGATCCAAAACAGAGACAGTTTCACCATATTTTGCGTGGGATCGGTTTTGATGTTCAGTTGAAACCCTTTATCCAACGTTCTGACGGCAGTGCCAAAGGGGATTGGGATGTTGGAATTGCGCTCGATGTGTTTGAAGTGGCACGTGATGTCGAAAATGTTATTTTACTTTCCGGTGATGGGGACTTTGAAGTTTTAGTGGATCGCATTCAGCAACGCTTCGGCTCTCGGGTTACGGTTGTTGGAGTCGCGAGTTTGACTGCGAATCACTTAATTGAAGCGGCAAATGAGTTTGTTGCGATAGAAGAACCGTTTTTAATTGGTACGCGTTAGCTTAGGCTCTCTCGCGGAAAAGGTTGCTATGAAAAAAGCCAGTGACATTTTAGTTGGTGCGTTAGAAACCGAGTTTAAAACCGTCAAAGCTATGATGGAAATTTATTGCAAACAGCAGCATGGCTCCAAGGCGCTATGTGATAGCTGTAAAGCGTTACTCACTTACGCAGAAATAAAACTTGATCGCTGCCCTTATGGAGAAAGTAAGCCAACGTGTAATAAATGTCCAATCCATTGCTATAAGCCGGAGCAAAAACAGCAGATGAAGGCGGTGATGCGTTACGCAGGTCCCAGGATGTTATTGCCGCATCCAATCTTGTCTATACGCCACCTCATTCACGAGCGACGTGATGTTCCGTCTAAACCTGAGGCAGGTAGCTCGAACCGTGCTCTTCGAAAAGCCAAGCAAAAAGACAAGCTTAAATAGCGCCGGCGAAAGCAATGATATGCGCTACCGCAACCCCAACGGTGAGATGGCTTCTTAGTCGTTGGTAAGCCTTTGGAAACTCATTCCCTAGCGCATTGAGCTTGATTCTCTCAACTAACCAGACACAAACGTAGCCAGCAAGCGCGACGACTATGCCTAATCGAAACTGCTCAGGAGTGATGACAATCACCAGCCACGCCATTAAACAAATCAGGTTACTGAGCGTGAGAATGGGAAACGACAGTTTATGCGAAGAGTGAGTCAGCGCATGCGACCACAATATGCCACATAGAAAACTCAAAATGATGGCGCTGTAAGAAAGGAATAACATTCTCGTGTTCGCACCCACAAAGGTAGCCTCTGGGGTGAATGTAGCGATGCAAAGACCAAATGGGATAAGACCAAGATAGCCAAGCCACGTCATTAAAGTGATGCTTCTGTTAGGCGATGAGTTTTCCATAACATCTCAGCGATTAGTGGTTGAATACCCACAAGTTTAAGACGAGAAACACTAAGATGCTAACTATGGTCGTGATTAATACGTCTTTAATAATCCGAGCTAAGACAATGGCAAAGGTCGCGGCGAGTAGATAAGGCAGGTTATCTTCCAATGCCAGCTCACCGTGAGGCAAAAATACAATTGGTCCCCAAATCGCTGTTAAAACTGCTGGGCTAGCGTAGGCTAAAAATCGCTGCGCGCTGCTACTAATACGAAGCGGAACTTTGGGTTCTAGAAACAAATAGCGGCTCAAAAATACGATGGCTGTCAGCACCACAATGATTAAGTAAGTCATCGTTTTAGCTTCTCCTCACTTAAATACCCAACCGTCATACCGACAATACTCGATATCACCAGCCCAAGTTCGATGCCCATTGCTGCGAAGATAACTGAACAGATTAGGGCAGAAGCAGCAGCGAGAAAAATCGGCAGTGTCGTGATGTTTGGTACGACAATAGCAATAAATGTCGCGGCTACCGCAAACTCAAGCCCGTACTGCTGTAAGTTAGGGATCTGCGCACCAATGACGATGCCAACCAGAGTTGCGATGTTCCAAATAATATAGAAGGAAAGACCTGCACCGAGCGCGTACCAGCGATCAAACTTCTCTGGTTTATGGTGACCGCAGAGGGCAAATAGTTCATCGGTAAGCAGAAATCCAAGAGCTAAACGCCAGCGAATCGGCAGACCGACAATGTGGTTACGCATCGACAAACTATAAAGAAAATGGCGTGATGTGATAAAAAAGATGGTAACGACCATAGTGAGCAGTGTGGCACCGGATTTTATCATTCCCATCGCGACAAGCTGCGCGGCACCAGCAAATAAAATCGCGCTCATCGCTTGTCCTTCCATAGGCGTTAACCCGGAGTCGATAGCAAATGAGCCTGCCAAAAATCCCCACGGTACAACCGCTAAACTCAGCGGTAACATCGCAATGCATCCTTGTAGTGCTCGCGAGAAATAACTTGATGATGATTCCATAAACTCTCTCCTTGAACTGATTAAGTTGTATTTAAATCAGTGATTTTCAAGGTTGTTTGCATACAAAATCAGAATTATTTTTGTTCGTGACTCCCTGATAGTATCGCGCTCCCTGTTTTAAATTGAATTCCAACCAATGAAACGAGCCCTAGTTCCCTTTTATATTCTCTTGCTCTCTGTAAGTTACGTGTCACCGGTTATATCGAATGATGATACGGGTGTTAAGGACGAAGATTACGGTCGTACTTTGCCTTTCTTTGGTGACAGGGTTAGGGATATGGGTATTAAACTGCCAAAACCAGTTGGCTTGTCACTGTTTACCCATCAGCAAGAAGATTTGATGCAATTGGGGGATTTTAAAATCGATGGCGAACCTGTTGATGACATTCTCCCCGATGGTAGCAGCAATACAACGAATACCACGAGCATTGTTGCCTTACGTGGTGACGTCTGGATACTGCCATTTTGGGGCTTTAACGCCATGATAGGAAAAGCGGTGACCTCTTCGGATATTTCCATTGGCGTTAGCGATTTTTCAAATGGTAATTTAGCCCGCCTTGAAGTAAACGGTATGGCAACGTCTTCAACTATCACAGCGGTTGGCACAACACTGGCCTATGGTCATAAACAGTTCTTCACAACCATTGATGCTCAATACGTGTCAACGTCGGTATCGGGTGTTGGGGTTAGTCTAGATGCGTTGGTGGTGACGCCGCTGATCGGGTTCAATATTGGTGACAGTGGCTGGCGCATTGTGGTGGGAGGTCAATATCAAGACTATCAGCGCCAGCTTAAAGGTCAGCTGGGTGATATCCGCTTTAGCGCGACGCAAACGTCAAGTCGCTGGTCGACCATGGTGGGTATGCAAAAAGAGTTCACTGACAATTGGGAAGCGTCATTAATGGCTCAAAGTGGCAAAACTCGCGAAGGTTTTACCTTCATGTTGGGTAAACGTTTCTAGCTGACTAATTTAAGACGGGGGTAGAGCGTTTGCGGCATCGCGAGGTGATACCCTTGGTAAAAATCTATATCAAGCGCTTTCATGGCCTCAAGCTGCGCTGCGGTCTCAACGCCTTCAATCACGGTTTTCGCGTTACACGCTTTTGCCAGTTTAATCCCGCTCAGCAGTGACTGAGGGTTGCCACCCATATAATCAACCAGCAATTGCCTGTCGAGCTTTAAGATATTGGGCTTAACTTGAGCAACGCGTTCTGGGCTGGATTCTTTGCAGCCAAAGTCGTCAATGGCAATTAAAAAGTCTTCTTCATTTAAGTGTTTTGCAGCAGAAGCTAGAGATTTAGGGCTAAATGCTGTGAGCTCTACGAGTTCAACTACCACACGCCGGCTATCAAGCTGCAATGCCTTTAGACGTGACATCAATAACGAAGAACGTATCCCTTCCGCAGCAAGACGTTCGCTAGAAATTGGTAAGAAGTTAAGGAATATCAGACGCTCTCGATATTGCGACATGCTGAAGTTTCGAAGATGGATAGCGCGGCTCAATCTATCTACGTTGAGCTGATCTGCCAGGGTAATCTGATCGTTTTGAAAATAAAGATTAGGTGGGATGGGATCACCATTGAGATCCACCAACCTGACCAGTGCTTCCATGCCAATAATGGCATTGTCTGCGTTAAAAATAGGTTGAAACACACTTTTCAGCGTCAGGTCTTTGTACTGAGCAATGCAACAGCCGGTATCGTCGATACGGATACATTGGTTGAACTGGTGTTTTTCGGTTAAAAGCATGGTCTAACAAAACGATTAATTATGTTCCACATCTTGTCATGGTTGCCAAACAAGTCAAATCTGTTCGGTGAATAGAAGTCTCGACCGGTATCACTTAAATTTCTAGTAAATCTAACCTCTGGCGATTATCTGTACAGTTTATTATTCAAAATTGGGACATAAAGGTTGATAAATTAGATGGTTACAGTTTTTATCGGTGCGATGAGTGAGTTAGATCAAGTTTGCTTAGAAAATGAGGGTAATTGAGATTTCACTAAGTTACAGTCGGCTTTATACCGAAAGTTTGAACTCGCTCTCACTTTACCTTTCATCAAAGAAGTCTTTATTGCGAATATATTTGCTCATTAAGTGATAAGAAAACGGTCGAATAATCCATGATACTAAAGAGCGACCGAGACGAACTAGAGTAGGAGTGTTTTCATAGATTCGACCGTTGTAGAGCCATAATACCTTGCCCACATGCCAATACAGCAAAGGGAGTGGAGGTAAGAAGGTTACCACATCCAAGTCACAGCAGACTCGATAGGTTTTGTGAGCGAGCCGAAAACGCCTTTTAAAGCTATGGTTACCTATAGCTGGTTGACCAAATGTAACGATCCGCTTTATTGATTTTGGGTATTTTTGTTCCAGTGCATCAGCAATGACACAGCCGATAGCGCCACCAGAAGAATGACCGGTGATAGTCACGCGTTTACCACTTTCAATGAGCGCCGAAGCAATTTCAATGGTTCGTTCGAACAAGCTAATGCCAAGGCGATCTTTTTTATGAGTGGGTTGGCTCTCTTGGTTGAGTATGTAATGAAAACCAGCGTGGATTCGATAATTCAAGCCAAATGCTTTGCAATGGCGTTGCCACATAGCAAATGTGAGCAGCCAATCGGTCAGGCTATGCGAGCCTTTTATTACGATGACGGCTTCTTCTTTGTCTTTACTCCACAATATTCGCACCACAGTTTTACCATAGCGATTTGCCACTATGCGTTGCCCATTAGGGTCAAAACCATATCGTGTTTGCTTAAACACTCTTGGGTAAGCGAGATTGCAAAGTACGGCATACTTTTCGTATTGATAGCGTTTTAAACTTTTCACGATCTTTGTAGCGAGCAAATGGGTAAAACCACTATGAAAAGTTTTGATGAAGCTTTAATGACAAATGGAGCGAAGGTAAAGTTGGTGGATAACTCGCAGAGCAGGCGAGTTAGAGTGTTGCTACAGCGTAAAGCTGGACGTATTTCATCACCGGCTCACCGGAGCAAGGTTTGGTTAACGGATGCAGGTAGGTCAGGTAACTTGGATACAGTTGACAGCGCTGAGATAGTTCTTGGCTCATAGATGTGTCAGAACCGAGCAGTTTGACACCTTGTTTTAAGTAATGGCTGTCGTCTTCAGGGAGCTCATCACTCCACCAGTTAATCAACGAGCGACTCTGATGGCACCGGCTCAGCCAGTGATCGGCGAGTACGACCAAAAGATCGCGCTTTTGGACGGCGTATTGATATTCCGCCAACCATTCTTGAACTAAAGAAAAGACATGCTCGCGACTGGTTTGATTTCCGTTTACAAAGTGATACGCCAATACCCAAATGGTGCCATAAGGTGTACAAACGCGATAGGCGCAACGTAACTGGCTATTACCTTCTTCATCGAGTGGAGCGATACTCACATCAAGTGCATGCTGCTCTATGTCTGCTTTAAGTCGCCGAGCGAAAGCTGCAGAGAGGTGGCGACTCGTTAAGCCGCCATTGTGTACGGCAGGATAGTGCTGAAGACATAGCGCCTGACAATCGGTTTGGAACCGTTTAAAACTCTGTACCACTGTGTCGAGAAGCATGACTCATTCCTTGTCTTTGCACGAATGACCTGATTTGAACTCAGGCCATACTGGCTTCCTAAATCCGTTTTTCCCAAGTGCCCCAACGTACTACGCCTAAAATCTCAATTTCATCGTCTTGAACCTGATGTATTGCGTTCTTCGACGTGTCGTCACCATACCAGACATGAATAGTGGTACCGACCTTAACCAAAGTAAAAAAGTCTGGGTGTGGATTACCCGGTAAGCGAGCCAGAACGATATCGTCATTGATCCACTCTAACTCGCGATTTACCAACGCTACACAGTCCCATTTGTAGGAAACGCCCCCGCCAACTGGATACAACACAGCAAAACAGTTTTTATATTCAGGAGGGACGGGTATAGAGCCTTTACTCGCTGCTGTGCCTGTCTCAAGGAGTTCGCTTACTTCTGCTCGGCTGTATACCGACAACATAGTCGCACTGCTGCTTGCAGCCATGTTGAGTTCACTCGGGTCGGTGTTTTGATTGCCGACGCCAAAGCACAGCCAGTGAGGTTGCACATTAAAGTAGGAGGCGATTAGCGATAAATCTTCTATGGATGGGTATGTCCGTGTAGGGCCTTTTGTTAGATATCGACCAATGGTGGCTTTTCCTTTGCCGATGGCTTCCGCAAGTTCGTGGTTGGTGATTTTGTTTGCCTTGAGCAGCGCTACTATGCGCTCTTGATAGCCGTAATCCATGATTCCTCCATATGTTCGCTCATAGTGTAGTTTATGGGTATCAGAAATGAAACCAAGAGATACAATAATGTTTGAAAATGAGATGCGTGCTAGAGGTTTGGTGTGTGATCCATTATGTAAATTTACCATTTAGGTTTGAAATCATTACGTTATCCTCCAAACTGGTAATCAAATTTGTAACAAAAAACGAGGCTAAGCATGTTTGATACTAAGAAAAGGGCGGCAATTGTATCAGAGCTACAAGACTACTTTGAGCGCGAGTTGGAAGCTGAATTGGGACAATTTGATGCCGAATTCCTGTTGGACTTTTTGATAAAAAAACTTGGACCCGCCTTTTACAACCAAGGACTCGAAGATGCGAAGGGCGTGTTGGATCGACGTGTTGCCGATATTGCAGATGAGCTTTACGAAATTGAGATGCCGGATGACTTATAGCTTCACAGCGTGTGCATCGAATAAGGAAGCTTCAACATGTTCAAAAATATTGAATGACTTCATCAATGGAGTGTTGTCGTTAAACTGTCAATTTAAGTAAATACTGTGTCCTATAGGTTGATGAGTTGTTAACATAACGGGTAATTCACGCGGAATCATGGAATTAACGATGGCGGTAAAAGAAGTAAAAAACTACAACCCTGTAGCAAGAGCATTACATTGGCTCTCTGCTATCGTGGTGATAGGCATGTTTGCTGTAGGTCTGTGGATGGTTGACCTGACTTATTACAGTCAGTGGTACAAAACAGCCCCGGACTGGCACCGTTCGGTGGGTATTTTGCTTGCGATGGCGACGGTATTTAGATTGGTTTGGAAACACATCACTGTAGCACCAAAAGTCGAAGGCAATCAGTTTGAAAAAGTGGGTGCGAGAGTTGGTCACATCGCTATGTACGTTGCCTTGTTAGTTATTTTTGCGAGTGGCTATCTCATCTCAACCTCAGACGGTCGCGGAATAGACGTTTTTAACTGGTTTACTGTGCCAGGTTTGGGGGAACTATTCCCAAATCAATCAGACATTGCGGGCGAAGTGCATTTCTATGCTGCTTGGTTCGTCATACTTGCCGCTGCTGGTCATGCACTAGCTGCGTTGAAACATCACTTTATAAACAAAGACAACACTCTTCGGAAAATGTTAGGAGTTTCGAAATGAAAAAGACACTAATCGCTACTGGAATGGCCGCGGCAATGCTATTGCCACTAGGTGCAAACGCTGCAGACTACGCTATCGACACTAAAGGTGCTCACGCTTCAATCAACTTCAAAGTGAGCCACTTAGGTTATAGCTTTATCAAAGGCCGTTTTAACACATTTTCTGGTGATTTTAGCTACGACCCAGCAAACGTCGAAGCGTCATCAGTGAACGTTGTCGTTGATACAACAAGCCTTGATTCAAACCACGCCGAGCGTGACAAGCACATTCGTAGCTCTGACTTTATCGATGCAGGTAAATTCAAAGAAGCAACATTTAAGAGCACAAGCGTAAAAGACAATGGCGATGGCAAGCTAGATGTAATGGGTGAGCTTACTCTACATGGCGTAACACAGCCTATTACTATTGAAGCGGAATTCATTGGTGCGGGTCAAGACCCTTGGGGCGGAAAACGTGCAGGCTTCAACGGTACTACTCGCCTAGAATTGGCTGACTTCAAAATCCCAGTCATGGGCGCATCAAGCTACGTTGACATGGAGCTGCATGTAGAAGGTGTTCAGAAGTAGTTTCGACAATCACTTCCAATCAAGCCCCGAGTAGAATCTTGGGGCTTTTTTTATTCCGTAAATTCAACCAATTGACTTCAGGCCCTAATTTCATATCTAACGCTTATCTAAGTAATTCAAACATCAATAGGTTACTCACGAAACTTTTTTATCAATAGGATGCGCTCCGTGTTCGAAGCGAGCACGACGGATGCAAGCACCGGGCAGTAATGGGGGGCATGCAGAAACACGTAGTCATCTTCAATGGATGACTGCGCGTTTGAATAAGGCGAAAGGAGAGTCGCCAGATAACAAATTCCTATTTTCCTTATTGATACGAAGAAACCTATTTTATGAAAAAGACATTTATCGCACTTGCACTTACTTCTGTTTTCGCTACGCCAGCATTGGCTGCTACTAACTCATTTGGTTCTATTGAAGATGTGCAAAAGTATTTAGCTTCCCATGACGTTAAACCTGTAGAGGGTAAGTATGGTAATACTGACCTTTACACTAAAGGCGGCCACCACATTGCTACAATCAAAAACAATGGTTCTGGTGAGTACGTTGTCGTTGATCAAAACGAACCTGCTGGTAAAAATGGTGAGCGTCATTCTTACGAAGTTCGTGTGGACAAAGATGGAAGCATTACCCACATCGATGGCAAGCGTCCAGAAGCTAAAGAGCTTCCAGTTGATCCGGGCCGCAACACAGTTATCGAAGATAATCCAAACCCTGATTACGATGTATTTGATGCTGCTGACGTAGTAGATGCTACTCGTAAGCATCTAGATGAAAACAATCTTACTGTTAATGATGACGGTCAAGTTTTCAATAACAGCACTGGTGAACAAGTAGGTCAGATCACTACTACTAAAGATGGCGGCGCTAAGATTATTGGCTTCGACGAAAATGGTAAAGAAACTCACATTTCAGTTGATTCTCACAGCGAAGGTCAAGTGAAGGTTAAGGTTGAAGAAAAGCAAAACAACGATCCTGCACCACTACCAGATCCAAAAGCGCCAGTAACTATCGATGACATGCACAGCATCTATAACGAAGTTGGTAAACAGGCTGATACTGCGTATAACACGCTAGATGGTAAGATTAACTCTAACAGCAAGAAGATTGCTGGCCTTGAAACTGAAATGAAGAAGATGGGCGACAAGATGCTAGACCTTGAAGACCGTATGGATGGTGTTGTAGCAACTTCTCATGCTGTAACTAACGCACGTCCAATGGTTCAAAACGCTGGCGAATTTGCGATGGGAGTCGGTATTGGTGCTGCAGGCTCTAAACAAGCTCTAGCTCTTGGTGGCGCTTATCAGTTTTCTCAAAACTGGTCTGCATCGACAACAGTAAACTACGAAACTGCAGGCAAACGCTCTAAATCTCAACTATCTGCAGGTGCTGGCGTACATTACCGTTTTAAGTAATTGTCATTGGTTATCTCAGCGAATATGAACTAAACGCAACACAACGTCACGCGTCAAAACTATATAAATGGCTTATAACTAAGTTGCCCCGGTTTTTACACCGGGGCTTTTTTCGGCCAAACGACTTATTTCCTAGCCAAAAAAGGGTGTGTTGTATTACGCAGATTCAAGCTCACGTTCAACAACATTCAAGCGCTCGCCGTAGATAGGGCGGACACTTTTCATTACTTCAGCTCTTGATAAAACGCCAACCAAGACACCATTTTCTAATACAGGCAACACGTGTGGTTTGTTTACTTTCATCGCTTTAGCACGTTCTTCTAGGGAAAGAGTCGTGAAGCTTGTCGCGATGCCCATTGAACTTACTGGATACAACTGCTCTTTATCGATACAAAGAAACTCAGCCACGTCGACCAACTTTTCTGACGCATTGATAGCAACAACATCACGGCTCATTAGGTCGACCACTTTCTGACCTTGCTCAGGGATGTAGTCTTGGCACCACAAATCAACCATCACATCGTGTACAGAGAAGAAACCAACCAAACGACCTTCGATGTCCGTCACTGGTGCACTTGTTAGGTTGTGATCCAAAAGTGTATCTAGAGCAACAGCTGTTGGCATTTCTACGCTTAGTGTTACTGGTTGAGTGTTCATGATGTCTTTTACGATGATGTTGTTGTTCATTTGCGTCTCCTTTACTGACGTAAGTTCAGTGGTTTGTGTAATTGCAGTTACGTTTGCTGCTTTTAGTTGTGGTCTGCGGTAGATGCTCCAGTTGGCAAGTCCTACCAAAACCGAACCACCGACAATGTTTCCTAGCGTGACTGGTATAAGGTTGTTCGTTAAAAAGTGAACCGGTGTTAGGTCGCTAAACTGCGCTTGGGTTGTGCCCGTTGCTGCCCAGAATTCAGCGCCTGCAAAGTTTTGAATCACAATGCCCAGTGGCACCATAAACATGTTTGCAACGCAGTGTTCAAAACCACTACTGACAAACATTGCGACTGGTAAAACCGTCATTGCGGCTTTGGTCATCGCGTTTGCGCTGCTAAAAGTCAGCCAAATTGCGAGACAAACCAATAGGTTACATAGAACGCCCAGAGCGAAAGCCTGTACCCATGTGTGATGCAATTTATGCTGTGCAATATGCAGAGCATTGAGTCCCCATTGGCCATTGTCCATTTGGTAAAGCCCTGCGGCAGAGACAATCAAAAGCAAGAACATCGCACCAATGAAGTTTCCAACGTAAACCTTTCCCCAAATTGAAAGCATTTTGCTAAAGCTAATTTGTTTATTTGCCCAAGAGATGCTCGAGAGCACCGAGCTGGTAAACAATTCGCCACCGCATATCACGATGAGAATCAACCCCATACTGAATGCAAGACCGCCTGCTAGCCTGCTTAAGCCCCATCCCGCATCTGCACTTCCCGTCGTTACCGTGATGTAGAAAAGAAATGCCAAGCCGATAAAGGCGCCTGCCATAATGGCTAAGCTCATTGTCATTCCACTGGTTTTTTTAGCTTTACTTAATGCGAACTTTTCAGCTTCTGCCATCATTTCCAATGGCGAGAAGAGCAGATTGTTTTCGGAGCTAGCCGATGCCATTCCTTACTCCTTAACCTCGTTAGTGTGTGAATCGCCCATTTCATGTCCCCCTACTTGATTGAAACAAAAGTGATTGAGATAAAAGTGCGAGAACAGAGCCCCGTGCTGTGTTCGAATCTAGATTAAGGGCATTGGAGGGTAGTGGTAAAATTGATAATATTTAAAATCTAAATCAGAAATATTGATAACTTGTCTGCACAAGGTAGAATAAGGCCTAAAGTTCATAACGTACTGTTTTTTGGTGAGAGATTAGCGAGTGTTGAGATTCTCAATCGATGAAAAAAACAACAGTAATTTTTCGTTGAAACCTCAACATAAGAGAAACTGATTGAAACAGTTCAGGATTTGCTATGAAACACAGTGTTTTAAGATTTAAGTGGTGAAAGGAAAACGGATGCGATATTCATTAAAACAACTTGCCGTTTTTGATGCCGTAGCGGATACGGGAAGCGTGAGTCAAGCTGCTGACAAATTGGCTTTGACACAATCCGCAACGAGTATGTCATTGGCACAGCTAGAAAAAATGCTTGGTAGGCCGTTGTTTGAAAGGCAGGGCAAGCAAATGGCATTAACCCATTGGGGTGTTTGGTTAAGACCGAAAGCCAAGCGCTTGTTGCAAGATGCTCAGCAAATCGAAATGGGTTTTTATGAACAACACTTGTTGAGCGGTGAGTTAAAGTTGGGTGCCAGCCAAACGCCAGCTGAACATTTGGTTCCAGACCTTATCAGCGTTATTGATAACGATTTTCCAGAGATGCGTATTTCGCTCGGGGTAAAGAGTACAGATTCTGTTATCGAAGGCGTTTTAGATTATAAATACGACCTTGGCATCATCGAAGGGCGCTGCGATGACAATCGCATTCACCAAGAAATCTGGTGTCGAGACCACTTAACCGTCGTTGCTTCAGCGCATCATCCGTTTGCTCGCAGAGAGCGTGTCAGTTTGGCTCAGTTAGAGCAAGCGCGCTGGGTATTGAGAGAGCACGGTTCAGGGACGAGAAAGATCTTTGATAGTTCAATTCATCATCTTATTGCCGATTTGGATGTATGGCGAGAGTATGAACACGTGCCTGTACTGAGAAGTATGGTGGCCAATGGTCAGTACTTAACGTGTTTGCCTTACTTGGATGTCGAGCGATTTGTAGAATCCGGTCAACTGGTCGCATTAAATGTACCTGAGCTGGAAATGGAGCGAACTCTGTCCTTTATTTGGCGCGCTGACATGACGGAAAACCCGCTTGTGGAATGTGTTAAACGTGAGGGATTAAGAATGATGAAGGGCAAACCATCAGTGTTTTAGTGATTTTGATCACTTTTTTGATGTAATGAAATGTACGCAATGTCTTTTGTTGTGATTTTGATCGCTTAAATATGAGTCTATATTCGTTACCTTAGATTGAAATTGAATCAATTATTGGTCGACGATATGAGTCCGTTAATCGCTATTTCTGTTACAACAGGCATTCTTTCCGGTATTTGGGGGTGGGCAGCCTTGTCATTGGGGCTGTTGTCCTGGGCTGGTTTCCTTGGATGCACCAGTTACTTTGCGTCACCAAAAGATGGTGTAACGGGGCTTGCGCAAAGCTTACTGACTAATATGTCGGGCGTCGTTTGGGCAATGGTCATCATTCATGGCTCGTCACTGATCAATATGGAAATCGCTGGGTACGTAATGACCGCTTTGGTGTCATTTTTCATGTGTATTCAAGCTAAACGAGCGTGGCTTCAGTATATCCCTGGCACTTTTATAGGTGCATGTGCCACATTTGCCGCTGATGGCGCTTGGCAACTCGTGGTTCCATCTTTGGTATTGGGTGGCTTGTTTGGTTATGCAATGAAAGCGAGCGGCCTTTGGCTGCACAAACAGCTTAGTAATAGTGGTTCGGACACCAGTAATTCAAAGGCGAGCAACACTAAGACGGCATTGGCGAATGATTGATTAACGCCTGTATTCTATTGAAAAGACCCTATCAGAATTTCTGATAGGGTCTTTTTCTTAGCTCTAAACTCATCACCGATTAAGTGTTGCCGTTAGCCATTGTGATAACTCTTCTTAAGATCCACCGTATTAAAACAGGAATACTGTCGACACCTTTCTCTTCACACTCTGCGACGATAGCTAGCGCCAAGTCAGGCTTAGCAAACTTCTTGAGCACTCGCGCCACCACTTTTTTAGGAGGGATAGGGTGGTCATGAGGGATTTTGATAAGATCCCTAAAGAAAATTTCAAATCCATGAACGTAGAGATAGTGCTCAATATCTCTGTCCGGTAGCTCGGTTAGGTGATGACGTGGATGCTCGCCGTCCAGTTGATGAAGTACGGTTGCCGCGTATTTCTTACCTGCTGCATCACCATCGGTAACCACATGCCAGTCAATACCAAAGGCTTTTGCGACCTTGATGAGCGATCTTAGCCCTGATTGGGCAAACTCAATGATTTGTACTCCCTCGGCTGCTAAGTTATATCCACATTGGTTGGCAAGTTCATTGAACAGCCATACTTCCGTTTCACCCTCAACCAGTAGCCAACAACGCGCAAATAGGGCTCGGGAACGATGAAATCGAATATGAAAGCCGACTCTACGAAGTTCATCTTTGGTGAGACTATTGGTAGCCAGGGATTTGGTGATGGTTTTGTCAGATTGCCTCACTAAGCGTCTGATAGATGGCAAAGGAACGGCACCCAGTAAATCGCTACTGTTAGTCGTCAGTATTTTTTGCATCGGCAACATTTGCAACAAGCTCCAAGCGCGAGCTAAATGAGTAGGATGCAAGCGGCCTTCAGGATCCTCTATTATGAGTATCGGACGCGCACAGCGGCGTAGTTCATTCGGTCCTTTAGCTTGGAGGTAGGCATTAAGCAAACCAAGTAACAGGAGTCGTGTTTGATGGTTTTTGGTTTCGTCTATGACCTGGGCAAGATTTTGTTCACTGTTAGGGCGAGAGAAAAACACTCCGTCGCGTTGTCCTTTGGTCGTCTTACGTGAATGACTTTTGAATGAAAAGTAATGCTCTACTAGAGCTTTCATCGATGTAAGACTGCTTTTAATTTCCCCCTTATTGACGTGACCAGGAATGGCCATTAAGCGTCTAACCGTATTATTGATCCGTTTTTCAGAACGAGCGTTCAAGCCATTTCCGTTGCCATTGCCGTTAATGCTGCTTGCAGCGACGGGATTACCATTGTTTAAGCCTTCCTGTTGGTACAAGCGGCGTGAGTCGCGCAATCGTATGACCGGATGCAACGTCATGAGTTCTTGTGCAATTTTTTCCGAATGATGCAGCATCAGTGGAGCGCCTTCAGGGTCTAGGAAATTGTATTTCTGAGTGATGTCATAGCCATCAAGCGTTGCACTGATGCGGTAATAGAAGCGATTTGTGCCATCTTCGTCTTGAAACCAAATCGGTTTGAGTTTTCTGTAGCGTCCCGACAAGGTTTCGTTACGTTCAGTAGAAACAAAAGAAAGTACAATCTGTAGATGTTGTGTTTGAGGATGTGCCGCAGCGTGATCAACGTGAAAGTCTTTCATTTCGAATGGATAAATTCGTCCGTCGGCAGGAAGCGCCACATTCAACGCGTCGAGCAAAGAAGACTTGCCCCAGGTGTTCTCTCCAATGAGCGTAGTGAGATCATCCAGCGCAATGGAGAGGCGTTTGATTCCGCGAAAGCCGGAAACATCAATACGTTCTAGCTTCATCCATTTCTCCCAACCAATTCATACAATTTACTTCAATTATAAGTCGCTTTTTACAAAGCAACTGTAATCAAACTCATAAATGACTAAGTAATTTCAGCCGGTTAGCGGTTTTTCTTTCTCTAACAAACTTGAATATTAGTGTGACTAACATCATAAAGAGACCTGTTATGTCGGTATGTGATTTCATAAAATTCATTGGAATGTCACATAAAGCGCGCTACCATCACTAGTACGATAAAAGAGAAGATGCGATGACAAAAAACAATAAGCCTCTTTCGCTCACAGTAGCGCACATCAATGATACACACTCTTACTTTGACCCCACGTCACTTGCGTTAAGCATTGCCCACAATAGGTATCAATGTCAGCCATATGTTAGCGCTGGTGGATTTGCACGTATCGCAGCTCGCGTTAAGCAGTTAAAGAACTCTCACACCAGTGATGACTTTTTGTTTTTACATGCTGGAGACTGTTTTCAAGGCACTTTGTATTTCTCGCTATTTAAAGGTGAGGCTAACGCTGTCATGTTGAATGCGCTTGGTATTGATGCAATGGCGCTTGGTAATCACGAACTTGACATGGGAAACGAGCCGGTTGGCAAATTTGTGCGTGAGATAGATTTTCCTCTTCTCGCTGGCAATTGGAACGTCTCCGCTGAACTACGTAAAAAGTACCCGCTCAAATCTCATCCGAAACTGATGGATTTTGACCAACATACACAATCCGCGAAATGGATTGAAAAGCAGGTCGGTGACGAGCGAGTCGCAATCTTTGGCTTGTCGCTCGATAAGATGGCAGATATCGCAAACCCAGATTGCGACACCACATTTGAGCCTTGTGTCGCTACCGCAAAAGCAACGTTAGATGCGATTCACGACCGAGGTATCAATAAAGTCATTCTGTTGAGTCATATGGGGTACGAAGCCGATCTAGCGCTTGCTGAAAAAGTCAGTGGCATCGGACTCATCATTGGTGGGCATAGTCATGTGTTACAGGGTGACTTTTCTTCGCTAGGAATCAAGTCTCAAGAAAATTATGGTGTTCGAATCAAAGGGACTTACGTTGTTCAAGCAGGGCATCACTCGATGACACTTGGACATTGTCGAATCGACTTTGCAGCGAACGGTCAAGTTAAGGGTTTTGAAGGGCGAAATGAGCTGTTGGTTGGACGTCGCGTATTTATGGATGTTCATGGCGAGCATTCTGCAAGCGATATTGAGCAAATCAAGCAACAGATCCACGCTCATGACCATGTGGTTGTGGTAAGAAAAGATCCTGAGGTAAAAGCAATACTGGCTGAAAAATACCAGCCTCAAGTAAGAGCATTACAAAATCAGACGATAGCCCATGTAGATTCCGAGTTACGTCATGTTCGACTGCCAGATGAACTTGGTCCAAGCCAACTTGCTCCCTTAGTCGCTCATTCATTTTTGTACACGATGCAGAGTCTGGGGCATAAGGTAGATTTTGCTATGCACAACGCGGGAGGCGTTCGCAATTCACTAGGTGTTGGTGCGGTGTCGGTTGCCGATGTCGCAGGAAAATTGTTGCCGTTCGCTGTGCCGATTGGTTTGTATCGAATTAAAGGTATCGACATTCCAAAAATACTGGAAGGCGCGCTCGATAATGCATATAGCAACGGTGTACAGGGCACGGGCTCTGGTAGTTATCCCTACACTTCGCAACTTGAGTTTCAATATGACGCAACTTTACCAAAAGGAGAACGCGTCTTTAATGTAATGGTTGCGGGAGAGGCATTGGATGAAAATCGCGTTTATACCGGAACATCAAGCGCTTATACCATGAAAGGCAAAGAAGGCTATGATGCGATAAAAAATATGCTTGATAGTGGAATTGTCACCACATGGTCGATGGCTGACTGTTTTATCAAGATGTTATCGGAACAGCCGGATAGCGTGCGCCTCTCTTCCCAGAAAAACGCGGGCTTGCTTCCATAAATAAGGAACAGTTTTTGCTTTATTTGAACCAATCTACGTAAAGGTCGTCTGTTACAAATGGGTGACCACCACATTTCATTGGAGGGAGTATGTGGAACAAAGATTGGTTTGATACATTTGTTGTCATTGGATGGATTGGTGCATGGTCACTTCTGGTTTACTTGATACCCAGTGGTATGCTTTGAAGCGAGAAGTCTGGGGGTATGGCCGAGTACAACATCCTCTCGGCCTATCCAGACGCGCAAGCAAAGGCGTTCCGTTCTAAAGCTATTGGGGAATGGTTGTAGCGTCAAGGATAAACACACGCAATACGTTATAATATAGCCGAACGAGGAGTTTATTTAACGAATGTGCGGCCGACTTAACATTATCGATGATCCTTTTAGCCACTATGTTTCAGAGCAGCTGGGTATTGTGTTTTCTGCACAACCCAGGGAAGAGGCATTCCCGTCTGAATCCCTTGAATGCGTGGTTGCAGGATACGACAAACAGCTATTTCAACTGCCGTTGGCTTGGGGAATTAAACCGACTTGGAGCAATAAACTTATCATTAATGCCCAAGCAGAAACCGTTCAAACAAAACCTACTTTCTCACATGCATACTCTACTCATCGAGCTATTGTTCCTTGCTCGGGTTGGTATGAGTGGAAAACTAAGCCAAACGGAACCAAATCTAAGTATCTTTTTCAATCCGAACATGATCGACCCTTATACATGGCTGCTGTGGGCTATCCTGATGCAGGCCAAGTTGTGACATTAACGACTGAACCAACAGATAGCTATAAGACGTTTCATCATCGCATGCCATTGATCTTATCGGCTGAGGATGCAGCGTGTTGGCTACTGCCGTCTAGCACTAATCACACCGGGTTACTTAGCCGTTTAGTCGACGATAGCTACTGGAAAGTAATCGCGATAGGATAGTAATGTATATAGGCTACTCGTTGACCAAGACTGAGAATCCACCATAAATTAAACGCTTCGTATCAAAGGGCATGGCGGCCATCTCTTGTTGGATCATAGGATCATCAAACACTGCCTTCATTCCAGCATCTCGCACTTCCTTTGACGGCCACGAAATCCAAGAGAAGACGACACATTCATTGTCTTGTTTCATCACTGCTTGAGGAAAAGAGGTAAGTTGTCCTTCAGTAACATCATCTTCCCAACATTCAATGACAGACAGCGCGCCGTGTTGCTTGAAAACGGAGGCGATCTTCAGGACATGCTCTCTATATAACGCTTTGTTTTCTTTTGGAACCGCCGCTACAAAACCATCCACATATTCCATCACTGCCTCCTAGAAAGAATGAGAACCTAACCCATAGTATGAACCAATATCATGAGTTTAGCGGATAACAAGAGGTATTGATGGTTTCAATCTATTAGGGGTGAAGATACACTGAGTGCTAAACAGCTACATAGAGAAAAACAATGTTCATTTTGATTCGCCTTCTAAAACTTGCCGTCATTTCAGCGGTATTTTTCACCATTTATGACCTCATTGCGTTCGGTGAAATCACTTGGTTCAGCCGTTTCTTTGGCTAGTGTTTGGATTGATAAAAAAAGCCTCGACACAGTCGAGGCTTCTTAAAAGGGGCATTATTTGCATTCTGTCGACTAAGCGTTAGATTCAGCGCTCGTCCCACTTTTTTTTTGCATTTGCAGCAAGAAGTAGACGTTTACGCATGCAATGAAACCATTAGTAAGGACGACTGGCATAGAGTCGATTGCCAAACCGTAAGCGGTAAATAGGGCACAACCTACAAAGTTAAGTACACGTAGTTTAACAATGTCTTTCATTGTTAGTGAGATTGCGACCATGATCGATGCTGCGTAACCAAGTAATTCAACCATACTGAAGTCCATAATTTCCTCCTCAAATATTGCCAGGGGTGCTGGTACCTATTCTTCTCATCATGAGAATGTCGAGGAAGCTCCTTGCCTCGAATGGTGTTACCGTGATTTGCAGACACTATAGCAGTCTAAATTCTGTGATGAAACCGTCAAATTTGGATACGGAGAAGGTTAGCGATTACGCAAACGTTTTAGTGCGGGAGAGTCGATAGTTGAGAGGGAAAATTGTTGAAACTGTCAATAGATGTTGTGGGCGATCAAAAAGAGCCTGCGAACAGGCTCTTTAGTGCTCGGAACAAGAAATTATTTCTTACCTTGAACCATTTGCTTGTCTTCTTCAGTCAGCTCACGGATACGACGGCTGATGTCACGACGAGCTTTTGAAATCTCAGCGCTCTTGATGATATGGTCATCAACACGGTCTTCGTAGTCTGCTTTCATGTTTTTGATGATAGTGACGATTTCATCGTGCGTCATTTCTGGCTTGATGTAGTCCATCAGGTTTTCTAGTAGGTCGACACGCTTACGGTTGTCACGAACCTTCTTCTCGTTGTCTAGCAGTTCACGCTTTAGTTTGTTCTTGCGACGTGCTTGCGCAACGATTTCAAATACGCTACTCATGTTTCCTTTCCTAATTCGTGTGGGTATCTGTCTTGATTAAAACACAACAAACCCATCTATAACAGACCTTAGATCAATACTCATTGGCTATTGCTTAGTTTGTCGCCACTCAGTAGAAGAAACAATTGAGTTACAGTAAGAAATAGCGCTATGATTTCAAACAACAAGGTTTTTAACGCAAAGTAATTCATGTCACTGTTATCTCAAACTTCATTAGAATCCGACAACAACACTGTCATCTCAACCGATAAGCCATCACCAAAACAAAGGCTTAAAGGGGCGTACATCTGTGAGCGTAGTAAGCTAGAGGTAGTTGAAGTCGAACTCAATCGAAGTAAAGTCGTCATGATCGACCAAGATGGTAAATTCATAAAAGTACCGTTTCTGTCGGAGCATTGAGCTTGCTTTGTGACACTGTAGCGGACTATAAAGGAATACAATAATGAACATCGAACTGTCCCCAGTTGAGGCGCGCGTCATTGGCTGCCTTATCGAAAAAGAAATCACTACCCCGGATCAATATCCACTTACGTTGAATAGTTTGACGACAGCGTGTAACCAAAAAAGCAATCGCGATCCTGTGATGAGCCTGAGCGATGCCGACGTACAAGATGCAGCTACTGCATTGATTAACCGTCGATTACTGAGTGATGAAAGTAGCTTCAACAGCCGCGTGTCTAAGTTCCAACACCGCTTTTGCAATACTGAGTTTGGTGATCTAAAGCTCAATGAACAGGAGAAAGGCATTGTATGTTGTATGTTGCTTCGTGGTGCACAGACTCCTGGTGAAATTCGGACTAGAACCAATCGACTTTGTTCATTCACCGATGTGAAAGAAGTTGAAGCGACTCTTGAAGCTATGGCATCTCGTGAAAATGGTGCCTTGGTTGTGAAACTACCACGTGAAGCAGGTAAGCGTGAATCGCGTTATATGCACTTGTTTAGCGGTGAGGTGGATATCGAACAACTTACTCAGGAAGCAGCGTCAGGCAGCGTTACTGGTGTAGTAGCGTCTGCTGGTCAAGCGCGCATTGAGGCGTTGGAAGCGGAAGTCGAAGCTTTGAAGCAAGAGCTTGGCGAGCTAAAAGCATTGGTAAATTCTTTATTGTGAACGGTGAGGCGGCTTAGGCCGCCTTTTTGTCATCGGATAGCTTTGGTAATGAAATCACTTGTCTATGTCTGAAATTGATACCCCAGCTGAGTGGTTCGTATACTTAATTCGCACGGCTGAAGATAAACTCTATTGTGGCATAACCAATGACCTAGAACGTCGATTCAAGCAGCACGAAGCAGGTAAAGGCGCAAAAGCACTGCGTAGTCGAGGTCCACTAAAATTGGTATGGAGCCAAACACAGCAAAGCAAAAGTGAGGCGCTTAAAACGGAAATTGCGATAAAGAAGTTAAATAAGAAACAGAAAGAGCAGCTCGTTGCCAACGAAGAAAAATTCATCATTAAAGCCAGCGTTTGATTTTGAAAACTGGCTGAATTGCACCTCATTGTATACACTTGTTCTTAAACACAAAAATGTACAGAACAGATGCGCAAATTACATACGTTTTTCACCATAATATTGCTTGCAGCGCCTTCTTTCACAATCTCTGCAAATACTATCCTGTCTGATTATTGGAATTATCAACAGTTCCTGAAAACGTACCCGGAACAAAAGCAGCTCGCTGAACAATTGCAGCAAACAGTCCTTGAAAGTGCAGTGCCCTTGTCGGTAAAGCAAAGAGAGCCAGTGACTATCTCTGTTGTTTATCCAGGGCAGCAGGTATCTGACTATTGGGTAAGGAACATAGAAGCGTTTGAGTTTAGATTAGAAGAGTTAGGTGTTGCCTATGAGCTTAATCAAGTTTTCACTCGTCCTAACGAAGACTACCGACAGCAAAGTGCATCGCTGATGGAAGCGGTCAAAAATAATTCGGGTTATCTGATCTTTACCTTAGATACAACGAGACACCGCAAGTTCATTGAGCATGTTTTGCATTCAACCGATACAAAGCTAATCCTACAAAATATCACTACGCCAGTAAAAAGCTGGGCTGACAACCCACCATTTATGTATGTTGGCTTTGATCACGTCAAAGGAAGCTTGTTGCTTGCCGACTATTTCAAACAACGCTTCGGTGGTGAACAGACAAATTACTCAGTGTTGTATTTCTCTGAAGGGTATGTGAGTGATGCTCGTGGCGGTACTTTCATTGAACAAATGGATGCTCAAAAAAGCTTTAACTTAGCGACATCTTATTACACCAAAGCGAATCGAGAGAGTGGTCGAGAAGCGACACTCAATGCGATGCAGCAGCATCCTGATGTAGACTTTATCTACGCTTGTGCAACAGATGTCGCTTTGGGCGCAACAGATGCACTGCGTGAGCTCGGAAAAACCGATGTCATCGTCAATGGTTGGGGTGGCGGCTCTGCTGAGTTGGATGCCATTCAGCGTGGGGACTTGGATGTCACTGTTATGCGAATGAATGATGATACTGGAGTGGCTATGGCAGAAGCAATCAAGTGGGATCTCGAACAAAAACCGGTACCACAAGTCTATTCGGGCAGTTTCGAGTTAGTCACCAGTGAAGACAATGCTCAACGAATTGAAGAGCTTAAATCTCGAGCATTTCGTTATTCTGATCGATAGTCGCGTGTGAAGTTTGTATGCCATTAACGGATTTTAATAATCGTAAAACTCTCGCCACACTGATCACACGAACTGTGATTACGGTAGTGGGGGTGTTCACGTTCGCAATGCTGATGCAAAGCTGGCAGTTAAGTCGTGACATCGTTCGAGAAGAAGTTCAAAAGAGCGCTAGGCAAACTAGTGCATTGGTTGTTAACTTTTTCAACTACCGCTTAGCCTCGTTACAAATTCTGCAAGACAGCAACGCAAAAAGTGATGCTGTAGAGAGTTTTTTTGAAACTTTCGATGCTAGGCTGCTCGACTACTTTTTTTTACGAGAGGATAACCTTCAGCCTTCGCACGCCCCAGACTTTCGTTTTATTACTCGCAGTGATGACATTGTATGGGATGACGGTAATGCACTGTTTTATGGACTGGAGCAAAGCAGCCTAGCAACACTAAATGTGGCAGCCGGAAAAACCAACAATTGGAATACGGTAGCGACCGGATCGCAGCTTGGAGAAAGGCATATATTGTTGCGCAGGACACCGATTGTCGATCGTTCTTCTGGTGAAGTGCTCGGACAGCTTTTTGTCGGGGTCATACTTGATGATAACGCGGGGCTATTAACGAGTCTATTGCGCGGTAGTAACAGTGATGATGTCATTCTAAAGTATGGAGATGCAGTGATTGCCTCTTCTATTTCGTCTGATGATAGCTACACACAAGCATCCGTTGTATCTGTCATTAAAAGCGGTAAGGTTGATCTCAATAAAATACTCGTTACCGAAACGCCACTATCGATTGGTAGTCAGCTATCTAAGCTGACGGTTTACTCTATTCAACGTAATCCGGGTATTCTCGCTCTTCGAAATAGCTACCTGTTTTGGATTTTCCTCTCTTTTGTGGTGATCACCATCACTTCCGTGATAACGAGACGCTGGTTAAATGGCCGAGTCACCAAGGAGTTGGCGAAGCTGATGGTTTACACTCGAATAGCGGGCAATACACAAAAGTTTGAACATTTCTCTGGCTCGACTATTCATGAGTTCAATCATATCGGTAAGACGTTGAGTAACACGTTTGAACGTCTTTCTGAGCAAGAAAAGCTGTTCCAAGACCTGTTTAACTTCTCCTTGTCTCCAATCATCGTTTGGACTGAAAATTCCACCATATTGCAGATCAACCCATCAGCTCGAAAAGCACTTGGTTTAGAGCGCAACGCAGACAGTAGTGATGCGCTGCCGTTTCGCCAATTTGTCGATGAAATGAAGGTTCAAGTCGACAAGGCGAATCATGGCGTGACCATTACCGGTATCGATGTTCCGATTAGTGACATGGTATATCGTTGGAACTTGTCGTCTATCCAAACTCGTAAAGATAAGAAGTTGGTTCTATCGCAAGGATTGGATATCACCAAGTTGGTGGAAGCAGAAAAGCAAAGTGAGAAGGCAAGAGAAGAGGCCGAGCGTGCCGCAGTGGCTCGTACCGAGTTTCTTGCTAAAATGAGCCACGAAATACGCACGCCGCTTAATGGGATTTTAGGTATTTCACAGCTGTTGAAAAAAGAAGCCAAACAGACGCGTTATCAAGAGCAAATCGACGTACTGTGTAACAGTGGTGAACATCTGCTTGCCGTGTTAAACGATATTCTTGATTTCTCTAAAATTGAAAATGGCAGTTTTAAGCTTGAGAAACACAGCTTTAGCTTTAAAGAAATTGTGACCGCTCTTGATGGCATTTACCGACCTTTATGTGATGAAAAGTCAATTACATTGAAGATCGATAATCAGTTGCCAATTGAGACCGTGTTGTTCACCGATCAGGTTCGCCTAAATCAAATTCTTTTTAATCTGTTGAGTAATGCGATTAAATTTACGCATCTCGGCCAGGTAAAAGTCTCCTTCAGTATGACTCGTCATCATTCAGACGAGACTGCTCAGCTGCTTATTGATGTTGAAGATACCGGTATTGGTATTCGACAAGATCAACTTGAACAGATCTTTGATCCGTTTGTTCAATCAGAGTCTACGACAACACGGGAATATGGAGGCAGTGGATTAGGCTTAGCTATCGTCAGAAATCTAGTAACCATACTTGATGGTGATATCACTTTGACCAGTGAAGTCGGGGTCGGAACGCAGTTTAAGCTAACATTACCTGTCGAAATCATTGAGGGTGCGTCTGCGCTTGCCGTAGAGGAAACGGAAATCGATTTCAATTTATTTGATCGTGAAATATCGGTGTTACTGGTGGAAGACAATCATACCAATGCGTTTATCGCTAAAGCTTTCTGTGAAAAGTATGGGATGCATGTTGTCTGGGCGAAAGATGGCCAAGAGGCACTTAACTATATCGATAGTGCGGACTTTGATTTAGTGCTAATGGACAACCAGTTACCGAGTGTGTCGGGAATTGAGATCACCAAGCAAATACGCCAAGAATACAATAAAACATTGCCGATTTACGCCTGTACTGCGGACAATCAAACTTCGACACGTCAGGCATTTTTCGCCGCGGGCGCCGACTTTGTTATCGTTAAGCCGATTAAAGAGAAGTCTCTTAACGATGCGTTGCGCCACTTTAAGCAGTTTCATTATTTAGCTGCTTAGTGAATAACTGCTTAGCAACTCTCTTCTTAACAAGAGAAAAAACAAAGTAAAAAGGATGCCTCGGCATCCTTTATTCGGTTTACTGCTTGAGAATACGTTATCTCGCTAATTTGTGATGAGCACGCGAGAAGTGGCCAGCGCAAAAAGCACCAACAATAGAAAGCTCTCCAGCTAAACAAAGCGTTGCAGCTACTTCGGCCAATGCTTGGGATTGTCCAGAGCCGTGCAGACCAAGTAGATCTAAGCACGCTTTCTGGCTCGGAAGTCCAGTACCACCGCCGACAGTGCCTACCATCAAATTAGGCAGGGTTACACTTGCGTAGAGCTCACCTTTTTCAGTGACTTCCATACGGGTCATCCCAATTGCAGATTCTGCTACGCAGGCCGCATCCTGACCGCAGGCAATATAGAGGGCTGCCAGAGCATTGGCATAATGTGCATTGATGCCAATCGTGCCACTAAGTGCGCCGCCGACGGTGGTCATTTGGCCGAATTGAGCCATCTTTTTGGGTGTAGTATGCAGATACTTCTCAATCAGCTCTGCTGAGATTGTTACTTCAGCGGTTACTTTTTTACCACGAACACTACGTAAAGTTTGCGAGTTTGCTTTTTTGTCGCCGGATAAGTTGCCGTCCAAGAATGCATAATCTGGTTCGATTGGTGTGTTGGTTAAGATGTAGTCAAACACCACATTAGTTGCGATGGTCACCATGTTTTGACCAGAAGCATCACCGGTTAAATATTCGAACACCAAGTAGACATGATTGCCCTCGATATTAACGCTAACATCACTGAGCTTACCGTGAGAAGTGGTTGATTCCGCCAACGCTTTAAAGTGATCGAACTGAGTTACCAACCATGCGACAAACTGACCGGCTTCAATTAGCGATTTGAATGCGAAACCAGGCGTTCGGGTCACACCTTCGTTTAATAGCATCGCACTGGCACCACCGCAGGCAGTAATCAGGTTAGCACCGCGATTGTACGAGGCCACGAGGGCTGCTTCTGTTGTCGCTAGTGGGACTTGGTAATCGCCTTGTGCAAAAAGGCCATTGACCCGTAAGGGACCGGCGGTACCTACTGGCATTTTTAGCGTGCCGATAAAAAACTCGATATTTTTTTCATAGGCTTGCATTTGCGATTCAGTATGAGCATCAAAAAGCTCGCCTCGTGCATTAGGATTGTCTAGGGTTTTCCAACGATAGTCGACGTTGCGTTGCGTGAGGTAAGGACTGCGATTCACCCTGTTAGCAGGCGAGTCAAACTTGGGCGTGAGTCTTTGTTCGAACTCAGACATTGCGAGCTCGTCACCTAAATTGTTTAGGTAGTCACGCTTGTGAAGATTTACTTTTGGCATGTCGATGTTTGTCAGTCAGTTTGAACGGGGATTCTACCCACATAGACAAGAGATACAAGGTATGGTGGCAAAGTTCTGTGACATCATATTACAGACGTACGCATTTTGAACCGACAACTGTTAGCGTAGGACATAGTTGTGGGGCAATGTGCTTAATCGCGCTATGTTTCGCGAAACCGCTGGGGCAGGGTTTAGCGAAATAGTTGTGACAGGGCAGTTAGCTCTTCATCGCTTAGTAAGTTATCAGAGTTGGGCTGTAGCTGTGAGCTGATTTCACCTTGCAGTGCTTTGAGTTGTTGTGGTGTTAGCTTTTTTAGCTGTTCTTTGAGTTGTTCAAATTGCTGTGTTGGCATAGTAACACCCGTAATGACGCAGTTTGGTTGATCGTGGTTGTCTCTTGTACACAAGCGGCTGAGTTCCTTTCGATCATCGATGATGAGTCGCTATAGTGAGTATTCTATAAATTGATTCTGTGAATTTTGTCCGAGAAATGTAAGAGGGCGTCAATAGCTTGGTTAACTGCGTCATGTCAATGCAAAGACTGCATTAACATGACGTTTACTACCAGGTTAACTTTCTGGTGTTGTTTGTGATAGTGCTTCGGGTTTCAGGTGTGTCGACAACGTTTGTAATTCAGGTAGCATTCGATAGATCAAGTGAAGCTGTTGCAATACCATTCTTGCAGAACGATCGTCTTCATCTCGCCATTCTGAAAGTCGTCTATGAATATCAAATTGATCGACAGTTGTGTGGGTTGCGTCATTCCCAGTGCCTGATAAATTCTCTTCTATTACTTCAATATGTTGATTAATACTTCGGTGTGCCTCGAGTACCAATAAATGAATCGATTCATCATCAAGTCTCTGGCGATGCGCGCCCAATGCTGAAATGTAACTCAGCAGGGCATGGTTAAGCGTCAAAAAGCGAAAACACTCATCTGTATCTAATTGATAACGATCCGGCTCAGCAAGCATGTTAGAGATGGCTTTGGATAGGTTCGCATCCGCATTATGGGCGTCGCGCCTCGCGATTCTGTAGCTTAGATCATCTTTCTTGCCCACGCGATATTGCCCAATGATTTGCAGCAAATACAGGCGGTTGGTTTTTAGTGCCGAGACCATGATTTTCGATAAACGTTTCGACTCCCAATCCGGAAGAATGAAATACACAGCACAAACAGCCAGTGCACAGCCAATGAGCGTATCCAGTAAACGTGGAAGTACTACCGCGTAGCCTTCACCAAGTTGATGAAAGCAAAGCAGAACTAGGACAGTGATAAAACCCGTTGCGTAACCGTAATTATTGAGTCGAAACGCGAAGAACATGACACCAGAAATGACCAAGAGTACGAGTTGGCTCTCTGTGGATGGAAAAAGGGTAAGCAAAGGTACCCCAACCAGTAGGCCAACGACCGTACCAGCAATTCGGGCGGTGAGCTTTTGGCGTGTGGCGCTGTAGTTTGGCTGACAGACAAACAATGTGGTTAGCAGGATCCAGTAACCTCGTTCGAGTTCGAAAAATTGAATGATCCCGTAACCCAAAGTCAATGCGCAAGACAAGCGGATTGCATGGCGAAGCAACAAAGAATCTAATGTGAAGCTGGATTTTATTTTGCGCCACATAGCTAGTGGTGTGTGAGCGTTTGTATCGTCTAGCACATTGTCATCTTGATTGACGATGTCAGGATTGCTGACATTGCTGAGCAGCTTCTCAACGGTAGCTAGATTATTAAATAGGTAGTGAATCTGTACTAATAATGGTTTCCACTCCGGACGATTTTGTGTTTCTAAGTATTCGATAGAGTCTTGAAGTTCAACCAGTGCGTTGAGTGAATCATTACTGTGAGAGTACTCGTTACCAAGTTTGAGAGCATACGCGATGTTCTTACAGGCGATGGATTGCATTTCAAGCAAATGCTTAAAGCGAAACAGCACATCTGAGTGTGAAAAGGAGCTAGCGAGCTCTTGATAACGGTAGTGACTGGAGCTCACTCGCTCATGGATATCTTGAGCGATAAAGTAAACTTGTAAAAAACGATCGCTTGGCCCGTCAACATGTCCACGTTTCGAGCGGTTAAGCAGCGTTGTTTTACACTCATTGAGCGCGTATACAGTACAGGCGTTAAGGCTGGCTTCTTTCAGGCGATGTGGCTGGGGGATGAGGTTTCGCGTTGGATGAAATAGATTTCGTTTCGCGTCTAAATACAAACTCAGTTCGTTGAATACATTAGAGAGACTTTGCTGCACTGGCTGTAGCGGCCATAAACTGTTCCAAACCAACGAAATAAGGTAATACCAAGAAGCACCGCCCAAAAGCAGTGTAGGTTGTGTCCATAGATCACTACTTTCACTTGCCCCTAACATGGTGTAGATAGCCACTAATAAAGAGCCAAAAGCAATACTGGTATATCTCGGACCGATTGCCCCCAAAAGTACAAAACCTAAGGTCGAAACAAACAGACCCGCAGCAAAAAACAAGGGTGTATTAAATAATAGTTCGATTGAAAATGAAGCAATGGCAAAACAGATCATCGTGATGATGAGCGCTTTCAATCTGCCAGTGAAGCTGTCGTCACTTTCTGCTAGCGCAGCCGCGATGACACCAAGAATTAGTGGAGTAACCCAAGTTTGCTGCTCTAAATACCAGGCGGGAATGACCACACCGAGCAGCGCAAACAGCATCAGAACGCTGTAATTAAATGTTTTGTTGGCCCATAGAAGGCGAAGTTGACCAAGAATGCTCACAATTGACACAGTGTAAGTGATAAGAAGCGTTATCTTAACAGAAACTTAGTGTTAATGGTGAGGATGGCTATTGTGAATTATGAGCTGAAAGGTCGGCTATGGGTTAGCCTCGAAGATGTGAGTTGGGTTATGAATTCTGAATGTCATTGAAACGGTGCTGGCTATCATGCAATATGATGTCGCTTTATATGCATGTGATTGATTTATGGAATGCTAAGCACTTGAAAAGGACTTTGACTATAAAACTATTTTCTTCATTTTCAATATATAGAGATTTGCCATCGAGTGTTTATGCTCTTGCTGTTGCAAGGGTGATATTGGGGATGGGCAACTTTATTATCCCTTTCCTTGTATTACTGCTAACAGAAAAACTGGGTTACTCTGCAACCCATGCTGGTCTCCTAGCCATGTTTGTGACCGCTACTTACTTTGTTGGCGGTTTTGTCGGAGGAAAGCTTTCTGACTCGTTTGGTCATAAACGCGTAATTGTTGTTGGAGAGTTGTTTGGTTCGCTGCTTCTTATCCTCTGCGGCTTTTTTTCAGAGCATCCGACTGCAGTGCCAGTAGTCCTCTTTAGTGCCTATTTCTGTATGGGGATCGCATCTCCTGCGAGCAACGCGCTAGTAGCGGATTTATCGACTCCAAAGAATCGTGATGCCGTTATGTCGCTTAGTTATTTGGCTTACAACTTGGGTTCTGCAGTTGGACCTGTCATTGCTGGCTATTTGTTTTGGTCACATACGGAATGGGTATTTTGGGGTAATGGTTTGGCAGCTTTGGCCGGTGTTATCATTATCGGCGCGTTTGTTAGTGACGAGCAGCATAAACGCGAAGATTGTAGTGATCTAGAGCGTGACGTCGAAGGGTCTGTGTGGGGAGTGCTGTATGAGCGACCTAGACTCGTTGTGTTTACTTTACTTTGTGGCGTTCTTTGGTTCGTATTGCACCAAATGACGATGGCAAGTCCACTTTATCTAAGTCTCTTGTTCGAACAACAAGGCGCTGTGATTTTCGGTAAATTGATGACCTACGCTTGTATTGTTGTCGTTGTTATTACTCCGCTACTTATGAAGCTTACAACGAACAAAACGGAAATGATTGCTATGGCTTACGCAGGTTTATTGTTTGCGACGGGCTACGGTCTCATTCTGGCACTACCCACTATACCAGTCCATTTCTTTGCTTGGTTCTTTCTTGCCGCTGGCGAAGTGCTGCTACTAACAAAAGAGGGGGTTTACTTAGCGAATAACTCCCCAAGCAGTCATCGAGGGAGAATACAGGGTGTGTTGATTTCACTTAGGAGTATTTTGGTGATGCCTAGTTTTGTCGTCGTTGGCTATCTGATTGATAATTATGGCTATAATTCCACCTGGGGTGTGGTTGTGTTTTGTGCGGTTTTGGCCGCTTTAGGCTTTTACAGTATGGAAAAACTTCGCAAAGCGCCGAAAAACTTTGAGACTGACAATCTTCATAATTGACGTAAAAATGCCAAAGCTTCTTACTCTGTAGCTTTGGCATTAGGTTTCAATTGAGTTGCGTTGGAGTTAAGCTTTAGCGCTTGTTTTTCAAGTAACGCTTACGGCGTTCTTCTTTTTTCTTCGCTTTCTCTTCAGCTTTACGTGCCGCTTCAAGTTCCACTTCCACCAGCTCTTTGGTGATCATCTCAGGTAGTTCAAGCGTTAGTTGACCCAACGTGCCGTTACGAAGTTCATGAAGCAGAATCTCAGAGGCTTTGTGTAGGTTCACTCGGCCGCCAGATTGCAGTGCGCCGCGTTTGCGGCCAATAAGCTCCATGATTTCAAGATCAGACTCTGGAAGCTCCTCGTCGATTTGGTAGCGCTCTTTTAGACGCTCTGGATAAACCTCTGCAAGGTATTCAACGGTGTGAAACGCAACTTCATCATATTCGATCGCTGTGTCTTTTACAGCGCCCGTGGCTGCCAAACGAAAACCGCTGTGTGGGTTTTCTACTTTTGGCCATAAGATCCCAGGAGTGTCAGACAAAACAATGCCGTTTTGTAGGTTAATTCTCTGTTGGCGGCGAGTAACTGCTGGTTGGTTACCGGTGACTGCAATGGTACGACCAGCTAATGTATTGATAATCGTCGACTTTCCAACATTCGGGATGCCCATGATCATGGTGCGAATATTTTTGCCGATCTCTTCGCGATGAGGGGCGAGTTTACGACATAACTCGAGGATTTTATTGACCTCTTGCGGGTTAGATGTGGTGATAGCCATCGCTTTAACACCTTGCTCTTTTTCAAGGTGAGCAATCCACAATTCTGTTTTTTCTGGGTCAGCAAGATCACGTTTATTGAGGACTTTCACTACCGGTTTGTCACCGCGTAGCTCAGAGATCATAGGGTTTTCACTACTAAATGGGATACGAGCATCAAGAACTTCGATAATGACATCTACTTGTGGGATGACTTCTTCGATCTCTTTGCGAGCCTTGTGCATGTGGCCTGGAAACCATTGGATAGACATGTATGAAAACCTTTAACTTTGAAATTTGTGCACATTGTAGGAGCTTGAGGCAGATAGTAAAGCCTATCAAGCATTTAATCGTCTCTCTGGACAGGAATTTTCCTGCATCTTGGAGTCATATTTCCCCTTTAAATAAGCGTAATTTGTCGTGGCGACAAAATAAATTAACTAAAAACCAATGAGTTAGCGTCGATATAATGGCTGGAATCCATATCACCATAAGACGTTTCGTATCTTATGGTGACCAGTGTCGTAGTTTGTAGAGTTGGTAAATGCGTTCGTTTTTCCATAACCATTTGTTTTTATGTAGTTTGATTGCTTCTTCAGCGTGGGCAGATGAAGATCTTATGTCACTACTGGATATGCCATTAGCGTCCCTCGCAGAAACCAAAGTGATGTCCAGTACTCGAAGCACACAAAGCCTAGCCGATACGCCTGCTGCAGTTTATGTCATAACCGCTAAAGAGATAAATCGTTCGGGTGCGCGTTCGGTTGCCGATGCACTTGCCTTAGCTCCAGGTTTGCATGTCGCTAAATTCTCCAACTATGACTGGGGCATTTCTGCCCGAAGCTCGAATCAAGCGCTAACTAATAGTTTGCTGGTCATGGTCGATGGCAGAAGCGTGCTCAATGCCATGTTCTCAGGTGTCGATTGGGATCTTATTCCTGTCAGTATGGACAATATTGCTCAAATTGAAGTGCTTCTTGGCCCAGTAGGAACCATCTGGGGCGGCAATGCGGTCAATGGTGTTATCAATATTATCACTCTGGATGCTGAAAACGCTCCCAAAGGAAAAGTATCTGCCAGCCTTGGTAATTATGGTTACAAAGAGGTAAAACTGCATCACGGCGGTCAAATCGGTGATTCATCGCATGTTAGTGGCTATGCTGAATACTTGGAGCATAAACCATGGGCGAGCACCGAAGACAAGGTGCAATCCCAGCAGCATTATAACGTCGTGACTGGTCGATTTGGTGCTCGTCTTGATTATCAGTTCTTAAATCATACGCTCAATGTACAAGCTGGTGGTATTCGATCTGAGGAAGACTATTTATGGGCTAACTACAATCCTCATTTGTTTTTCCCACAGCGCCCAGCACATGAATATTACGAACAAAAAATGATCGCACAGGAGTGGTTTGCAGGGGGCTCGCATATATATGAGAGAGCCAACAATGACCGCATAGAAAGCGACCTTTGGTTAACGTACAGCGACAACGATGGTCCAGATAGAAACGCCCATTTTGTGCGATTTGATTTGGACAGCCGCTATTTGTTCGATGATCTGTGGGGCACACAGTTGATGATTGGTGGGAACGTTCGTTTGATTCAAGAACGTTTCCATCAGTACTCTAGATATGATCAAGTTACTGCCCCATATCTGCGTTCTGCAGACAAACCGAGTTATCTAAATCAGAGCTATGGTATTTATGCTAACTGGACCATTCCAGTGACGGATGCTGTCACGCTAATGCTGGGGAATCGTTGGCAATACCACAATATAACGGATGATACCTATGCCCAGCCTCAAGTCCGCTTGAATTATAGACTGGCTGATACTCAGACACTTTGGGCAGGTTGGGGTTCTGCTGTGGTGACGCCGTCACGTTTGGAGCGTTCAACCACATTCCGTCAAAACGGTTATGTTGAAAACGCACTCTTCAGTGACGGCAATCGTTACGATTACTACTATAGCTACCTCTACAAAGGCAATAACCAGCTTAAAGTAGAAACGGTCGACACCATAGAAGCGGGATACCGCT
Source organism: Vibrio sp. DNB22_10_4 (assembly GCF_052879755.1). Classification (NCBI taxonomy): domain Bacteria; kingdom Pseudomonadati; phylum Pseudomonadota; class Gammaproteobacteria; order Vibrionales; family Vibrionaceae; genus Vibrio; species Vibrio sp. DNB22_10_4. The sequence goes on from NZ_JBNNXW010000001.1 coordinate 1,056,321, forward strand.
TTTGGCATGGTGAAAAGCTGCAGTTGAACATGAATGGCTTTTATAGCATTCACGAGAATATTCGCGCATACGCAGGTACTGGTGCACAGCAGTGGGTAATCCCTGGTGGCGCATCTGAAGGTAGCGTGGGAACTGTCTTCGAGCAGTACACATCAGAATACGTCGATCCGCTCTGGACGCGAACCTATGGTGGTGAGGTGTCAGCAAAATGGCAACCTATTTCAAATCTCCAGCTTAATGCAAACTATAGCTACAAAAAGATCCTCGGCTACTGCAGTGGAAACATCTGTGAGGAGAACTCTGCAGTAGCAAAGGCATTAGAAAATCAGCCCAATCATTTTATCAACGCTCAAGCTATTTGGGATATCTCCCCTCAGTGGTGGGTGAGTAGTGCTTTGCAATACGTGTCGGCCACTGACGTGCCGAGCAATGTCGGAACGGTTGAACAAAATGGTTGGCCGCATGTAGTGAATCTTGATCTAGCGCTTAGCTGGCAACATTCTCGTCAATGGCCTCGCTTCACCGCCACGGTTGAAAACCTGGGTGCTTATGAAAACTATGAATATCCTCAAGCCTATGGTCCTTTCCAAAACGATACCCAATATTGGTTGCAGGTTGAATGGCGCTACTGGGATCCTCAAAGTGAGCATCGATGATGAAAGGCAGGTTTAGTTGGCGCCTTCTAGTGATTACTGTGGTATGGCTGAGTTGGGCGCCAAGCCGTGCATGGGCCGCGGTGAGCGACGACCAGCTTAAAGCTGTGTATCTATACCGCTTTCCTATGCTTGCGGATTGGCCAAGGGAAGCGTCAGACAAAGTCACGCAATACTGCATTACTCGAGAATCTTCGATAGGTGATTACTTGTCAGAAATTATCGCAAGTAAATCATCATCTGCTCGTTTCATCGACCTGTCGCAAAGTGATAAGTCCCAGACTGCGATTTGCCATATTTTGTATGTTGATGGGCAAGATCGTGCACACGTTGTTGAGCTAGCAAAGCGCTACCCGCACGCCTTGACAATAGGTACTGGAGTCCAGTTTGTGTCACTAGGAGGTATGTTGGCGTTTATTAAAGTAAATAATCGAATTAAACCATTGATCTCCCAGAATAACGTAGAGAAGTCGGGTGTTCGACTTCGCGCTCAACTATTAGCGATTTCGGAACTGGCAGAGGAAAAATAATAATGTTAACTCGGATTGCTTCGCTGCCGTTGCGATACAAAATGATATTGCCTACTTGGCTTATTTCCACGTTTTTAGTGTTTATTGTCGGTGTCGGCACGATCTTGATTTTGACTCATTACCAAAAGAAAGCACTAGATACACGGGTGACGATACTGACTCAGGGCGTTGCGAACACATTGCAAGCGGCAATGATGTTCGACGACAGCTTATCTGCTGAACAGCAACTGTCGAACCTTTCGTTTGACCCAGACATTTTAGCTGCAGTCGTTGATGATGCAGAGGTAGCAGAGCTCGCCAAAATTTTACGGCTCCCTGTTGGTTGTCGCTGGCAGTTTGAGACTGTGCTTTGTGACGATATCGCAATTGAAAGCCAAACTCAGCCAATACGTCTTGGAGAGGAAAATCTTGGCGAGTTACGTGTTTGGGTATCACACGAAAGGTTGATGCTAGAGCAACGCCAAATGTGGATTGCTCTATTTTCAATGTCTTTGCTTCTCTCCTTGTTCGCATGGCGTTTCGCGAAAGTGATGCACTCTCTAATTGTCATGCCTCTAAACTCATTGCATCAATCGATGCAACAGGTGATTGAAGAGGGAATACGTCAACGCGAGTTACCAGTATGTCAAAATGATGAGCTTGGAAAACTTACCCAATGTTTCAATGTGATGGTGGCAAGCCTAGTTGAGCGAGAGCTCCAACTAAGCAAAGCGTTGGAGCAGCTAGAAGGCAAAAACCGATACATTATTCGCGCATTAGACGTTATGGAAAAGGGTATCTTGGTGGTGTCGCCGAGCCTTGATGTCATCTATAGCAATCCGTTTGCTGACAACCAGATCCAGGATATGCAAATGAGCAGGAATGCGAGAACATTGCTAGAAAGTCGATTTAACCCAAGAGTTGGTATCGACAACATAGTGAGTGCGATTACCAATCAGAATGTTGTTGAGTCGGTAGAGCTTCATCAGCATCATTCTGATCGCCGATATATGGTAAGTTGCCATCCATTAGAGTCTGAAGCGCATGCACTAGTGCAATTTGAGGACTTTACTGATCGCTATGTTAGTGAGCAGCGCAGATCACTCATTGAATTGGTGTTTGAACAAAATATGGATGCCATGCTGGTGTTGGATCGCCATGGTATGGTGTCAATGATGAACTCTGCCGCCGGAAATTGGTTCGGATCAATTCAGTCCTTTAATGAGATTGAGTTGCAGAGTAAAGATCGCTTTTCACGTCAAGATATGAAACGGTTGTTAATTAAAGAGCGGGTTGAAAACCATATCGATATTGACCTACTTACTGGAAGGCGGATACCTTGTCATGTACAAGTACGGGCACTCAAGTCTCAAAAAGGTAGGGTAGAAGCGATCTTGGTGACACTACGAGATCTCACGCATGAGCAAGAACTTCAGCGATTACACTACCAAGTGAGTCATGATGTGTTAACGGGACTAAGTAATCGAACAGCCGCTCTTCAGATACTAAAAGATAAGCATATGACTCACCGTGACCAATGGGTACTGTTTATCGACCTTGATGGATTCAAAGCAATCAACGATAAATATGGACATGCGACAGGAGATGAGTTGTTACGGATTGTCGCCAACAGACTCAAGGAAGGTGCGCCTGCCTACTCATTAGTCTCACGCTTGTCTGGCGATGAGTTTTTAATTGGCCTAGAAGAAGACGGTAAACTAGATATACACCTTGAACGATTGCTCTATCTTTTGAAAACGCCCATTGTTATCGATGGCCAACATTGTCATGTGTCAGCGAGTATCGGTGTCGTGTCGTGGAAGAAAGAGTCTAAGACACCACTGACGCTAGTCGTTACGGCAGCAGATCAAGCCATGTATCAGGCCAAGAGAGCAGGGAAAAATCAATACTACCTAGCTCAAGAAGTATAACGATAGTGTGATGCGGCAATAGGGCGTTTAAAAGCTACGTCTTATTGCTTGCTGGTGGCGAACTCTGATTTAAGCCATCCTCTCAGTGCTAATGTACTCTCTAGCTTAAGTTTTTCGGGTGGGCAGGTGAAGTAGTATTCTTGGTGTGGATTGACGACCGCTTTCCCCACCTCTACCAATAACTGATTGTCCACTTCATCTTTGATAAACAGTCGATGTGTCACTAATAGACCTAAGCTACGAATGGCGGCGTGGATCGCTTGAACTGATGCATTGAACGTGAGTGAACGTGGCGAGCTTGGAATCGAAAGCGCATGGGCTTGGCTCCAAACCTCCCAGTCGTGTTTACGCCGATCATTGGTTACCCAGATGATTGGGTTATTGCTGACAAGTGTTGTTAAATCATCTGAAGGTAGCGTCTCTAAAAGGCTAGGGCTGCAGACCATAACTAACTCGTCATCACCCAGCTTTTCACAGTAATACTGTTGCCAATCATCAATCTTGCCATGGACGATCGCGACATCCACACCTTCTCGTTCTAAGTCGAACGGCCCTATTAGATTAGAAATTCTGGCATCAAGGTTTGGAATTGCTTGCTGTAGTTTTTCGACGCGAGGGATCCACCAATGGAGCGCGAGGGAGTTTACCATGTTAATGGTTAAACGTTCATCGTGCTTGCGCTTTAGCAAGGTTTCACTCGCTCGTACTATTTTTTCTAGTGCAGGCGCGACTTCTCGATAGTACGCTTTTCCCTCACGAGTGAGTGATACGGTGCGTCCTAGTCGGTGAAACAGCTTAGTATCTAGCTGGGTCTCTAAGCTTTTGATGGCTTGACTGACAGCGGAATGACTAACAAAAAGTCGTTCAGCCGCCATCGTCATACTTCCTAATTCAGCGACAGCGACAAACGAATAAAGTGATTTTAACGCGACATGTTGCTTCATCATTCGATCCATTTATGTAAGTTTTACTTACAGCATAGTTAACAAAAACTCGCTATTTTTCAGTGACGCCCCTCACTACAATACCAATAAACTAGAAAACAGCAGTAGGGGATAACGTGAGAGTCAGTCAAAACACTAAAGCTATTATGTATATGCTATTTTCAACACTTAGCTTAGCGGTAACAGGGCTCGTGACTCAATACTTAGCCACTCAGTTTGCTGCTGTTGAAGTAACGCTGTTGCGGTTTTGGATGCCTGCGATTGGATTGTTTGCTTTTCTTACAGTCCGTGGTCTTCGTATTCCGCCGACATCAATGCACCGTGTATTGATGATTCGAGCTTTATGTATCGCCGCCTGTCAGTTTTGCTTTATCTATGCGTTAGGGAAACTGTCTTTGTTAGAAAGTGTGGTGTTGTTCGGAACCGGCCCGCTGTTCATAGCACTGTTCGAAAAGTTTCTTTTCCGAATTCCACTTTCGATACAGACCATTGCGGCTCTAATTATTACCTTTTTGGGCGTGATCTTTCTTGCCGGGGATACCGAAGGCTTTACTTTAAAAACAGAGCTCATCATAGGGTTGATGGCAGGTGTGTTTAATGCAGGATCGCAGCTCAGCCTACATAGGGCATCCAAAGGTGAGTTGTCGGGCGTTGAGAACAACGCTTGGACGTTTTTACTTGCAGGGATGTTATTAACCCCAGTTGGTATTTTCTATTACTCGTCGCTAGGGATGTCGGCAGAACTGGTTACGGTGGCTTTTAAATGGCTAGGTGTCGAAACGATGATGGTTATTTTGCTACTTACTGTGATGATCATTAACACACAAGTTTGTCGCTACCAAGCCTACAAATCGGCTGAAACCAATACTCAGGTCGCGCCACTTATTTACACCAACTTGATCTTTACTGCCATTTTCCAATTTGCTCTTTTTGACACCTCATTTTCAACTATGCAGATGTTTGGTATTGGAATGATTGTGTTTGGTGGTCTAGTGCCAGTTTTAAAGTCTGCGTTTCGGTGGATAAATCAAACCATGAAAGTACCACATTCTTCATCGAGCAGTTCAAATTGATTCTCATATTAAAAATATGTATCAGCTGTAGTGTAACTTTCTGATATTAAACAATTTAAGTTTTGGCACGTGTTTTGTATCTCTAGAGTTAAGCCATCAGCATAGGGAATAACTCATGGTACTCGCAAACAAAGTCAAAACACTCACAGGGATCGGAGGCAGTCTTGCTGCAACGTTGCTGGCGACAAGCGTCCAAGCAGCACCTTTTGATAACTGTCCAAGTAAAGCCTATCTTTTTCAATCTACGCCGGTTCAAGTTTACGGCGTTAACCTACTTACCGGACAAACAAGTTTGTTGCAAAGCGATACGGGCTTAAACGCAAACATTAATGGTGTCGGTTTTGATTTCGATGGACGCTACATTTACGGCTATGACACCACAAACAAACGTTTGGTGCGACTTGGCGGTGATTTTCAGGCTGAAATACTGAACACCTCTGGCCTACCTACGGATCATACCTTTTTTGTCGGCGATGTTTATGAAAGTGTTTACTACCTATATCGTAAGAACAAAGGATTGTTTAAGGTGGATCTTACACCGTTAAACAGTGATCCGAGCGCAGTACTGAGCGTCGAGCGAGTCACAACACGAGGCGTTGTCAATCTAACGGATTTCGCTTTTCATCCAAGTGATGGCAAGCTTTATGGTATCGATAACGGTTCAGGCGGGCTTTACTCTTTTAACGTTGAAACCGGACAGGAGACGTACATTGGTGATACTGGAGAGACCGGGACTTTTGGAGCTGGCTATTTTGACGTCAATGGCTACTACTATGTATCACGTAATTCCGATGGCCACATTTTTCGAATCGACTTGTCGCCAGATAACGCGTCTGATATTGAAAACGGCAACGTGACGGCACAATTGTTTGCTTTTGGACCGAATTCAAACCAAAACGATGGTGCTCGCTGTGCCAACGCCCCAATCATTGATGAAGACTCACAGGTTGATTTTGGTGATGCACCAACGACCTACCAAACCAAATTGGCAGACAATGGACCAAGGCATGGACGTGATGGGGTAACTTGGCTTGGTGATTCAGAGCCGGATGGAGAGCAAGATGGTCGCGTAAATAATTTAGCGGATGATGATACTGGTTTGGATGATGAAGATGGTGTGGGTTTTGTCACCGCTATTGAACCAGGTCTCGATAGCATTATCGCGGTCAATGCCTCCACTACAGGCTACCTATCAGCATGGTTTGATTGGAACCAAGATGGTGACTTTGCGGATGAGGGAGAGCAGGTATTTGCAGATAGGCAGCTACAAGCGGGAAACAACAACTTAGTGTTTACCGTCGATGCAGCGGCTTATATTGGTACGACCTGGAGTCGTTTCCGTTTTAGTCAGCAGGAAGGGTTAGGATACGCTGGCGGCGCGCTATCGGGTGAGGTGGAAGACCATCCATTAACCGTAACGGGTGACGGCTTGTCAGTACGCTACTATCCTAACGCAACAGATTATGTGACCGTTGCTTTTGAGGATAACTGGCCTTATACCGCGGACTACGACATGAATGATGTGGTTGTCAGTTACCGAATTACAGAAATCCTTCGTGATGGCAATGTCGTCAAATCTAAAATCGACGGTTACCTAGGAGCGGTAGGAGCGTCATATCACAATGGATTCGCGATTCGTCTTAAAGGACTTAACCGAAGTGACATTGATACTGATACAACACGCTTAATCAAAAATGACGTTCAGTCTGAGACCAGCGGTCTAGAACAGATATCGAACGAAGCCATTTTCGTGATTAGTGAAGATACGACAGTGTACAAACTCGATGGTTGTGACTTCCACCGTACATTGATGTCATGTGGCGCAGAAGATGTGCAGCTCAACTTTACGCTTCATGTAAACATTAAAGACGGTACTAATACCTCTTCGATGATGTCTATGCCATATGACCCATTTATCTTTGCAACTCCAGATTACTACCATGGGGCAGGGTACTTCCAGCCAGGAAGAAAATGGGAAGTTCACTTGCCAAACTACGAACCAACTGAGCAATTCGACGCTGATTTATTCGCAGGTCTTGGACGAGATGTCAGTAATGCTTCTACCAACACCTATTTCAAAACAGCCGAAAACTTGCCTTGGGCAATTATGGTTAACGACGAGTGGTTATGGCCAACGGAAACCACGGATCTATTAGCGGCATATCCACAGTATGCAACGTACGCGGAATCGAGCGGTGAGCAAGCGCAAAACTGGTTTGAATCGCAATTCGCAACCCCTGACAAATGCTACATCCCATAGGAGAAATATCATGAAAGCACTTACTGTAACCTCAATAATTTCTCTTGGACTGTTAGTAGGCTGTGGAGGCGGCGGTGGCGGTAGCGACTCAGGTGGCAGTGTATCGACACCACCGGCGACGGCACCAGACCCTGCACCGGCTCCAGTACCAGCGCCAACGCCAGTAGTAGTCACAGAAAGAACGATGGAAGATTTGTCGATTCCTGATGATTTTGACTACCAACCCATAGAAGCGTACTCATTGATAGTCGACGCCACTAAAGATGTAAATGGCAGAGCGTTTGTTTCGATCTATACAGAGTTTGTTGAAAAGTCATCGGGCGAGTTAGAACCTAACTACGAGAGTAAAGTAGCGTCGCAAGCACTACGAAACGGTAAAGCGGAGCTTAACTTTAATGCTGCAGAACACGTAGGGGCATTTTTAGTAGAGATATGGACCTATGATGGCAATGATCCAGTGAAAAAGCTGGTGAACGCCTCAAGTGAGAACTTAACTTGGTAAAAAGCGTTCTAGAAACGTAACGTATCAGTAAAAGATAAAAAGCCTCGCTATCGTGAGGCTTTTTAATAGCTTGTCGATAGCCAAGGCAGTACAATGCAAAAAAAGCCACAAGCGATAAAGACAATGAATCAAGAATACCTAAACGAGCCCGAAGAATTTGACGATCAAGAAGGCGAAGAGATCGAAATTGAAGCCATCGGAATCGAAGTCTCAAGCCATCCTATTGAACTATATAAACTGTTTAAAGTTGCTAACTTAGTGGGTGGTGGCGGTGAAGCGAAACACTTTATTGCTGAAGGTTATGTTGCTGTCAATGGTGAACTGGAAACGCGCAAGCGCCGCAAAATGTACGATGGTGACTTCTTTGAATTTAACCAAGAGTACTACGTTGTTGTTTGTGACCAGCCGGCTAGCGAGCCAGAAGAGGTTAAGGTAGAGAGAAAACCTGAGCCAAAAGCTGCGCAATCGAAACAAAACAAGCCGCAAAAAGACAAACAAAACAACAAGAAGACGAAGTCCAACAAGCCTGGTCAATCGTCAGAAAAAACCAATAAGTCGAACAAATCAAACTCAAGCAAATCGAATCAAAAGGGCAGTAAAGATCCTAATAGCGGACGCGGCTCCATCGATTTCTTCTAGTTACGTATTGTTGTCAATAGTAGCGTTGAGTTTAAAAGGATCTAGAACAAAACTGCAATATCAATGACCGATACTTAATCAAAGTATCGGTTTATCGAGGAGAGAAGAATGAAGTTTGTGGTTGATACGCACACGCATACCTACGCCAGCGGTCATGCATACAGCACCATTACCGAGAATGCTCAGGCAGCAAAGGCCAATGGATTGGAAATTCTATGTACCACGGATCACGCAGAGTCCATGCCAGGCGCTCCGCACTTTTGGTTTTTCTCAAACCAACGAGTGATTCCTAGGTTTCTTTCTGGTGTCGCTATCATTCGCGGGATTGAAGCCAACATTCTGAATACTCAGGGTGAGATTGACGTTAATCCGACATCATACAAGGCGCTCGACTGGATTATTGGCAGTTTTCATGAACCCGTGTTTCAACCGGCTAGCAAAGAAGAACACACCGAAGCGCTCATTAACGTGATTAAAAGCGGTAACATCGATGCCTTAGGTCATTTAGGTAACCCAAACTTTGATTTTGACTTTGCTGCCGTTGCCAAGTGTGCCGCGGAGCATCATGTTGCTATTGAAATTAATAACTCAACACTGAAAGGGCATAGCCGAGTCGGGAGTGTTGACCGCTGTTATGAGATTGCCAGAGCGGTGAAATCGGCAGGCGGATATATTACGACCGGGAGTGACTCTCATTTTTATGACACAATTGGTGAGTTCGAACTGACTAGCCAATTGCTCACAGAAGTAGAAATGCCTGTTGAGAAAATCATTACAGCATCTGCGCGCCAATTTCTCGATTTCCTAGCTCTTAGAGGTCGAGAGCCTATCGCTGAGTTCAGCGAATTTTAAGTAAATTGGTGTAGCGCAAATGTTACATGTTTTGATGCAATTTTTTGTCCCGTTGTTGCAGGAACTTCGAGTACAATGGCTAAGACCTCAGGAAGCTGGGGTCTTTTGCTCTCAAAAGGATATAGAATGACAACGACAGCGCTAATAAAAACGAAAACGTTCGCTAAACCAGTTCAACTTCTCAGTCTGATGACCCTCTGCATTGCTATCTCTACGTCAGCAATGGCATCAGCTGGTGTTGACCTTAAAAAGAACATGCAAGCGATGAAACTCGCGTTTAAACAGGCTGCAGAAGCACAGTCTGTGGAAGCGATGCAAACCCCGATTGCTGAGCTTGATCAATTGATTGCAGATTCTAAACAAGGCGATTACCCACCAGAAAAAGCGGATCTTTACTTAGAGGGGTTCAAAAAGCTTTCGCTAGCAATTGATAATGTTGATGCGGAGCTTAAAAAGGGCAATCTAGAAGCCGCAAAGCAATCTTTGCGTGAAGTCGATAGTCTCCGTCTTGAATATCATGACAAGCGCAATCCGAGTATTTGGAAGAAGCTGTTTGGTTAATTGAGTGAGACTGACACAAACTTAAAAGGAGCACCGAGGTGCTCCTTTTTTACGTCTAGTTAAGCAATGTTGGACCGACGATTAAGCTTGCGCAAACTTGTAGGTGCGGTAGCCACCAATCAAGTTTCGAGCTTTGAAACCATTGTTGACAAGCTGACGATACGCAACGTTGCCACGAAGTCCTACTTGACAGTAGATCACGATCTCTTTGTCTTTTGGTAGCTCATTCATGCGTCCACGCAGTTGGTCAACAGGGATGTTAATAGCACCTTCAATAAACCCAACGTTTTCCAGTTCGCCTGGGTTGCGAACGTCCAACAGGATTTGATCTTCCGTTAGGTTATCAATCTCATTGAAATGGATTGGCGTTGCATCACCTTTAAGGATGTTATTCGCCACAAACGCAGCCTGGTTAATGACATCTTTAGCACTTCCGTATGGAGGCGCATAGGTAAGTTCTAGGTGTTGAAGCTGCTCAACCGTCATGCCTGCGCGCTGCGCGACTGCCAGTACGTCAATACGCTTATCTGCACCGTCTTTACCCGCGGCTTGCGCCCCTAAGATTTTGCCGGTTTCAGGGCTAAACAACATTTTTAGAGATACAATCTCTGCGCCAGGATAGTAGCCGGCGTGACTAGCTGTGTGCACGTAAACCTTTTCGTAAGCGATACCTTCACGTTTCAGTACCTTCTCGTTCTTACCTACTGAAGCTACTGCGAGATCGAAGATCTTAACGATCGACGTACCTTGAGTGCCTTGATAGGTTTCAGAACGGCCAAGCATGTTGTCCGCAGCCATGCGGCCTTGACGGTTGGCAGGTCCCGCTAGTGGAACAAACCCTGATTTGCCCGTGACAAAATCTGTATCTTCAATAGCATCGCCTACAGCAAAGATAGCAGGGTCACTGGTTTGCATGCTGCTATCAGTGTAGATGCCGCCAAGTTCACCTAACTGTAAGCCCGCCTCTTGTGCTAGCTTCGTTTCTGGGCGAACGCCGATCGACATGATGAGCAGCTCAGTACTCAATGTGTCGCCATTATTGAGGGTAAGCGCAAGCTTGCCAGTATTGTCCTCTTCCGGAATAAACTCAACTGACTCCAGAGCAACGCCCAAACGGAGGTCAATACCGCGCTGTTTGATCTCTGCGTGTGCAAAACCCGCCATTTCTTTGTCTACTGGCGTCATAACTTGATCGGCCATTTCGATAAGAGTGGTTTCAATACCAAGCTGGTGGAACGCCTCCATCATTTCTAAACCGATAAATCCTCCGCCCACAACCGTTGCGTGCTTTGGTTTGTTGGTTTGGATGGTTTGAATGATGCGATCCATATCTGGGATATTGCGCAGCGAGTAGGTTAGAGGGTTATCAATACCGGCGATCGCTGGAATGAATGGCGCAGCACCTGGGCTTAGTAGCAAAAAGTCATAAGACTCAGTGTATTCGCTGGCATCAATTAGGTTTTTAATGGTGACAGTCTTGTCGGCACGGTTGATTGATACGACTTCATTCATCACGCGCACATCAACATTAAAACGCGCTAGAAAGCTCTCTGGAGTTTGCAAAAGTAGCTTAGAGCGGTCTTTAATATCACCACCAATGTGGTAAGGAAGACCACAGTTCGCGAACGACACAAAAGGACCGCGCTCTAACATGATAATTTCAGCGTCTTCGCTTAAACGTCGCGCACGAGCAGCAGCAGAAGCACCACCAGCAACACCACCTACAATTACGATCTTAGTCATACCTTACCTCATTACTTGTCTTGGATGCTTATCCAAAATGCATGTTAATCGTGAATGAGAGCCACTATAATGACTAAAATTAGCTTTGTCTAATGTATTTTAATCTAAATATGGGAATGCTAATTAAGCATTGACTAAATAAATGAGTGTGTAGATAATGACGACATCATATCAACACACAGAGGTAACAAAGTGGACTTACTGCAAATGAAAGAACGCGCAGTGGACGTAGCGGAAGTACTCAAGACGCTCGCTCATCCAGATCGCTTGTTTGTGTTGTGCCAATTAGTTGAAGGTGAACAGGGAGCTGGGCAACTACAAGCCAATTCGAATTTAAGCCAATCTGCATTCTCACAGCATTTATCGGTGTTAAAGAAGGCCGATTTGGTGACATCTCGCAAAGAATCGCAACACGTTTATTATGCGCTTAAAGATGAACGTGTGGTGGGACTGATTCAGCAGCTTCATAATCTTTACTGCCATTAAGCCTCGTACTTAATTTTCTATCTGTAGCTGGTTTAACTTGCAAAATTTTTCGGATGAATTTTGCAACTTAAATCAATTTTAAGTTTGAAATTCAAGAGGTAAGTATGGAGTTTACATTTCCTTGGGCATCTTTGCTCGGCGGCATGCTTTTAGGCGTATCGGCCACGTTATTGCTGTTGTTCAATGGCAAAATTGCGGGTATCAGCGGTATTGTAGGTCGTATCTATAAAGGCCGTAAGGGTGATACAAGCTGGCGTATATTGTTCGTACTTGGAATGATTTTAGGTGGCGTTGTTTCAGCTAAAGCGCTAAACATAGCACCAGTGGCTATGGTGGTTTCTACCCCGCTAGTACTGGTGGCAGGCGTGCTTGTCGGTATTGGCACTAAGCTTGGTAACGGTTGTACCAGTGGTCATGGTATTTGTGGTATGGGGCGTCTCTCTAAACGTTCAATCGCTGCGACTATGACTTTCATGGCGGTCGCGATGGCAACCACTACCATTATGCTGCACGTATTATAGGAGATGACCATGTTTCGATTGATTGCATTGATTAGTGGTTTTTTGTTTGGCGCGGGTATGATTGTTTCTGGCATGAGCGATCCTGCCAATGTGATGGCATTTCTAGATATTTTCGGACAATGGTCGCCAGACCTAGCTTTTGTTATGGGTGGAGCGCTATTGGTGTTTGCGCCTAGCTATTGGCTTGTTATTCGTCGTAAAGCTGAGCCAGTTTGTACTGATCAGTTTTGCCTGTCTGAGAACAAAAAACTTGATGTTCAACTACTAAGCGGGTCAGCGCTATTTGGGTTGGGTTGGGGCATAGCAGGTATTTGTCCTGGCCCCGCCATTTCCTCTATCGCTAATGGCAATCTGGGGATTGTTGGTTTTGTTTTTGCCATGTTGGTAGGAATGTTCATTGGTGATGTATTGTTGGGTAAGAACAAGCAAGTCAATATGGCCAAACAGTCATAGCCTTTCATTAGGCGTCTAGTTAACTTTCTGATATTAAGATTAGAATTTGAAAGCTCGGTTGAAAAACCGGGCTTTTTTATTGCCTATAATTCAACCAGTCACATAAGAAGTCATCATCAGTACTGTAATTTAGCAAAATCTAAATAAAAACATTAGACATTGCTAATGAATGTGTTTATATTAGATTTAACTAATTAATAATAATGAGGTAAATATGAAAGTCAGCTTTCTAAAGTGGGCAGTGATTGCTAGCGCAGTATTCAGCGCAACAGCAAGCGCTTATGACACCACCATTATTGAAGTAAACAACATTGATTCCGTTGTTGAGTTAGACGCAACAGTAGAAGCCGTGAATCGCGGTACGCTCTCGGCACAAACATCCGGAAGAATAGTGGCGGTGAATGCTGATGTGAATGACATCGTCAATCAAGGCGATGTGTTACTGGAAATCAGCGCAGAGCAACAATCTGCGTCACTGGATGCGGCGTTGGCTCAGCTTAACAGCGCCAATGCGCAAAACATCAAAGCAACGGCTCAAGTGAAGCGCTATCGCGATCTGTTTCCCAAGGGCGCAATTTCGCGAGAGCGTTTAGATGCAGCAGAAGCTGAAGCGCGCTCTTCCGTTGCCGAAGTCAAGCAAGCGAAAGCGGCTGTCGCGCAGGCCAAAGAATCATTGGGCTACACCAGCATACGCGCTCCGTATACCGGTGTTGTCACTCAACGTCATGTCGAACTTGGTGAAACCGTCGCACCAGGTAGCCAATTGATGACTGGCTTTTCATTGTCTCCGCTTCGAGTGGTAACAGAAATCCCTCAGCGCTATCGCGAAAAGGTAGAGGATGCCAGTCAGTTTTCTATAACCACTCTAAATGGAGAGATCCTTGAGCCTTATGAGGCGAAACTGTTCAATTACGCTCATGAAAAATCTCGTGCTTTCCGCCTTCGTCTTGAGCTTCTTGAGCAGCCACAAAATTTACTGCCAGGAGAGTGGGTGAAGGTCGCCTTTACTTATGATGATAGACCGTCGATTGAAATTCCAGAATCAGCCGTCATTCGCCGTGGCGAGTTGAGTGTTGTTTATCGTTTGGAAGGTGAAAAAGTCACAATGAATCCTGTGCGTGTTGGTCAATCGCGTAACGGTCAACTTGAAGTACTTAGTGGTCTAGAAGTGGGTGATGAGATCGTCACCGATGTAGTCAGCTTCTTGGCTGAGAAGTAGGGGGCAGTATGAGTCACGATACAGAAAACGATAAGATGGGGATTTCGGGGCGCATCGCGGCCGCATTCCAGTCATCGGCAATGACGCCTTTATTGGCTTTAGTTGCATTGTTGCTCGGTTTGATGGCGATTGCTGTTACGCCCAAAGAAGAAGAGCCGCAAATTGATGTCACTTTTGCTGATGTTTATATTCCGTTTCCAGGTGCCTCACCTAGAGAAGTCGAGAGTTTAGTCACCAATCCGGCTGAGCAAATTATCTCGGAGATCAACGGCATCGACAAAATATATTCGTTCTCTCAACCTGGCGGCGCAATGATTGTTGCGATATTCGAAGTCGGGATTCCAAGAAACGAAGCCGTCGTTAAGATATACAATAAGCTCTATTCCAACAATGATTGGATGCCAGCGAACATGGGCGTCGGACAGCCTATTATCAAGCCTCGTGGTATCGAAGATGTGCCTATTGTAAACGTGACCTTATCACCTAAATCGGACTCGGCAACGCTACAAGAGATCACCAGTGTTGCGCACGGGCTTGAAACCGAGCTAAAGCGCATTCCAGGTACGCGAGATATCTACACGGTTGGTCGTCAGCCAACGATTGTTGATGTTAGGCTCGACCCAGCGAAAATGTCAGGTTACGGCGTCACTATTGATTCGCTTAATCAGATGTTGCCAGATGCTAATTCTGCATCACCTATGCTGAGCTTGACGCAAGACAACCAATCCATACCTCTACAAATCGGCGAGTTCCTTACTAACGTCGATGAAGTGAAACAGTTAGTGGTTGGTTTGTATGATGGTCAGCCTGTTTATTTGGCAGACATTGCCGAGATAAATTTAGGGACAGATACGCCAACGCAAGTTGTTTGGACAAGTGACAAGAGCGACATTAAACCAGCCGTGACTATTGCGATTGCGAAGAAAAGCGGTGAGAACGCAGTGGATGTCGCCAAAGCGGTTGATGAACGCTTAGGTCAGTTAGAAAGCACTTTAATTCCGGATACCATCCAAGTAGATGTCACCCGCGACTACGGCCAGACCGCAGCAGATAAAGCCAATACGCTGATTGGTAAACTTGCTTTTGCTACGGGCGCGGTAGTTCTGTTGGTTCTCGTGGCCATGGGCGTACGCGAAGCGGTCGTTGTTGGTGTCGCAGTTATTATCACTTTGTTGCTGACGCTGTTTGCGTCATGGGCTTGGGGCTTCACTCTCAATCGTGTCTCTCTGTTCGCGCTTATTTTCTCTATCGGTATTTTGGTCGATGACGCCATTGTGGTGGTAGAAAATATTCACCGTCATATGGTGAAAGGTAAACAGAAACTGGCAGAGCTGATTCCGGGCGCCGTTGATGAGGTAGGTGGTCCTACTATATTGGCAACATTAACCGTTATCGCAGCTTTGTTACCGATGGCCTTTGTATCGGGGTTAATGGGGCCGTATATGAGTCCAATCCCGATCAATGCCTCGATGGGGATGTTGATCTCGCTGATTATCGCGTTTGTGTTAACGCCTTGGTTAGCGCGCATTCTGCTTAAAGAGGGCAATGCCCACGAAGAAGCAGTCAGCAGTAAACAATCGGTTTTCTTTAAAAAGGTGATGTCACCGTTTGTCGTGAGTCGAGTACAAAAACGCAATCGCATGTTGTTAGGTGTGGGCGTATTGGTGGCGATTTCCGTGTCAATGTGGCTGCCGGTTCAGCAACTCGTGGTCATGAAAATGCTGCCGTTTGACAATAAATCTGAGTTCCAAGTGATATTGGATATGCCTGAAGGCAACTCACTAGAGCGCACGCAGCGCGTGTTGTTTGAGCTTAGTGATGCTTTGAATGACGTCGAAGAAGTCAGTGACTACCAGATCTATGCAGGTACTGCAGCGCCGATTAACTTTAATGGCTTAGTGCGTCACTACTTCATGCGCCAAGCACCAGAAAAAGGGGATATCCAAGTTAACTTGGTGGATAAGTCAGAGCGTGATCGTTCAAGCCATGAGATCGCTGTCGCAGTGAGACCAAAGCTTGTAGAGATCGCACAGAAATTTGGCGGCAAAGTTAAGGTAGTTGAAGTGCCACCTGGCCCACCAGTTTGGTCGCCAATTCTGGCAGAGGTCTACGGGCCGACCCAGGAAGTTCGTGAACAAGCCGCGTTGAAACTTAGAGAGATTTTCCGTGAGACGAATGACATTGTTGATGTCGATCTCTACTTACCAGAAGCACATCAAAAATGGCAGGTAGTGATTGATCGCAGTAAAGCCTCTCGCTTGGGCGTGGCTTACTCATCGATAGTCGATTCACTCGCGACGGCGGTAGGTGGTAAGCCGGTGAGCTATTTGCATAGTGAGCAGAGCAAATATCCGATCCCAATTCAAATCCAAGCTAAAGAGAGTGCCAAGGTGCGTTTGGATCAGGTGATGAATATGAAGATAAACTCTGCTTCGGGTACGCAGTATATTCTTGCGGATTTGATTAAGGTACGAGAGCAAGCGATGGATAATTACATCGTTCATAAAAACCTTGTTCCAATGATCATGGTTGTCGGTGATATGACTGGCGATTTAGATAGTCCTCTTTATGGTATGGCCGATATTTCATCGAGCCTAGCGGACAATGGACTGGATGCCGAGCAGTACTTTGTTGACCAACCATCGGGGCTTAAAGGAATCGAGATCTTCTGGGATGGTGAATGGACGATTACTTACGAGACATTTCGCGACATGGGTATTGCCTATGCAGTTGGCATGATACTGATATATCTGTTAGTGGTCGCGCAGTTCAAATCGTACTTAGTGCCACTCATTATCATGGCGCCGATTCCATTGACCATCATTGGGGTGATGCCGGGTCATGCGCTATTGGGAGCTCAGTTCACAGCGACATCGATGATAGGCATGATAGCGCTCGCCGGTATTATCGTTCGAAACTCGATACTGTTGGTTGATTTTATTAATCATCAGTTAAGAGATGGAATGGAATTGGGCGAGGCAGTGATTGAATCGGCTATCGTCCGTGCCAAACCAATTATGCTTACCGCACTGGCTGCGATGATTGGCGCTGTCTTTATCCTAGATGACTCTATCTTCAATGGACTCGCGATCAGTTTGATATTCGGTATCTTCGTATCGACAGTATTGACGCTATTGGTTATCCCAATTTTATATTACGTAGCGCTAAAGCGTGGGATTGTGACAGCAACGGTCTAAAACACTCCCTTCACTAGAAGGCTCCGCTTTGGGTGCGGGGCTTTATTTTTAAATGTTACATTAGATATTACTTATTAAGGAGTTGATTATGAAAGTGGAAAATGGTATCCGAATTCTCGCAGGAACAATGATTTTGATTTCGCTATTTCTTACCATCTACGTCAGTCACTATTTTGTCTGGTTTACGGTGTTCATCGGTTTCAACCTGATTCAAAGTGGTTTCACAGGTTTTTGCCCACCACGAAGATGGTTGTTAAAGCTTGGTCTAAAGGAATAATCCTATTTAAGCGATGAGGCATCGACAACAATGATTACAAAGTCAGATAATTCTTGTGTTTCTAAGCTTAGCCATCTTTACTAAGGGCTGTCTATTTATACAGTGTTAATGAAATAGGGCAATGATCGCTCATCTGGTAGTTGAGAACACTTTTGGTCGGCATGACGTCTTGTCTGGCCGGACTGCTTCGTAAGTTGGGACTGACGACAATATGGTCGATTAACGACCGAAACTGATGGGTCTTGTTGGGGGTGCGATTAGAACGTACTTTACACTCGGCTTTGGTTGACTTAGTTGTAAGCCTAGGCACAGTATTGAGATCTTTGGTGAGTATTGTCCAGAGCCAGTCGCCCGAATAAGCGAGGTTGTGGTTGAAGTCACCAAGTAATACATACGACTCGTCACTAGATTCTAGCTGCTTAAGCCAACTGTTAAGAACTCTGCCTTGCTGCTTGAGTGTCTTGCACGAGTGATGAGATGTGTATTTACCACTGCATCCGGCTTTAAGGTGAACAGAAAGAAGCTTAATCGTAGCCCTATCTTCTAACGTTAATTCAATAGCAGAGGCAAATCGAAGTCGTCCTCCTTTACTTAGGGGAAAGTCAGCGACGTCTTTTACGGTATGTCCATGACGAACGGCAAAGCCTGTATATTGATTTATTCCAGAGAACTGATGCCGCTTATTGTTAGGTAATGACCGGTCTGAGAGGTAGATTTCGTAATCGGATCCCACAACCCGAGAAATGGCCTCTACGCTGTCCACTTCTTGAAAGGCGAGAATATCAGGGCTGACTCCCATGAACTGTGTCTTCAGCGCGGAAAAGTCGTCTTCGGAACGATAACTCGTTGAAAATTTTTTAGATGGAGTTGAAGTTAACCACTCAAGATTCCAAGTCATCAAAGTTAGAGATTCGTCTTTCGCAATACTTAATGTAGGAAAAAGAGATATTCCAACAAGTAAGGTTGTAACTAAGTATTTATAACTGTTTGTTCTTATCATTGTCCTTGCCATTTATAAAACTTCTTTCAGGCAATGTGCCGTAAGCCTTGGCGGAAATGCAACTGTTTTTGACTAAAAATTCGTGTCGTATTTTGAAATTACACGGTATGAGATCCAGTTCATTTAGATCGAATTCTTCTTGTTCACTACCCAGTTTTTATTGATCTAAATCAATACTTTCAGTTGGTGCTTCTCGTTAAATACACCACAATATATTGTGTCAGAAGAAAAAGTAACAACCCTATATAGTGTGTTTGTGGATAAGTCTGTGAGTATGCTAGGGGTAAGGAGAAAGGGTGAAAACAATCGTAATCAAGAGAGATGGCTCTCGTGCTCCGTTTACAAAGGATCGTATTGAAGCTGCTGTGGTAAGTGCGGCGGAACATGCAGATAAGGAACTCGAAATCTATGCTAAAAATGTAGCGTTAGCGGTCGAGCTCAAGCTGCAGGATTGCGAACATGTGGATATTCAGGAAATCCAAACTCTCGTAGAGAACGAATTGATGCAAGGTCCATACAAAGGGCTAGCACGTTCTTACATTGAGTATCGTCATGACCGTGATATTTCACGCGAAAAGAAAAGCGCTCTGACTAAAGAGATCGAAGGCCTTATTGAAGAGAGCAATGCCGATCTTCTTAATGAGAACGCTAACAAAGACGGTAAAGTGATTCCAACCCAACGTGACCTGCTGGCAGGCATCGTTGCTAAGCACTATGCGAAAACTCGCATCTTGCCACGCGATGTGGTTCAGGCACACGATGAGGGTGATATTCACTATCACGATCTAGATTACGCACCTTTCTTCCCTATGTTTAACTGTATGCTTATCGATTTAAAAGGCATGCTGACGCATGGCTTTAAGATGGGTAATGCAGAAATTGATACACCGAAATCAATTTCAACTGCGACAGCGGTAACGGCACAAATCATTGCGCAGGTAGCGAGCCATATTTATGGTGGTACTACGATCAACCGCATTGATGAAGTACTCGCGCCTTATGTAAAAGCAAGCTACGACAAACATTTTGAAATCGCGAAAGACTGGGATATTCATCAACCAGAAGCGTTCGCTCAATCACGCACTGAGAAAGAGTGTTATGACGCATTCCAATCTCTTGAGTACGAAGTGAACACACTTCATACCGCGAATGGTCAAACTCCTTTTGTTACGTTTGGCTTTGGTCTAGGTACGAGCTGGGAATCGAAGTTGATCCAAACTTCGATCCTTAAGAACCGTATCGCGGGCCTTGGTAAAAACGCAAAAACAGCGGTGTTCCCGAAACTGGTATTCGCAATTAAAGATGGATTGAACCACAAGTCAGAGGATCCAAACTACGATGTTAAGCAGTTGGCTTTGGAGTGTGCATCTAAGCGAATGTATCCAGACATCTTAAACTACGACAAAGTGGTTGAAGTAACAGGTTCGTTCAAAACTCCGATGGGTTGCCGCAGCTTCCTGAATACTTACGAAGAGAATGGCGAACTGCAACATGAAGGTCGTAACAACCTAGGTGTTGTGAGCTTGAACTTGCCACGTATCGCAATCAAAGCGAAGGGCAGCGTTGATAAGTTCTATGAGCTATTGAATGACCGTTTGTTACTGGCTCGCAAGGCACTAGAAACACGCATTAGTCGTCTAGAAAAAGTTAAAGCGCGCGTTGCACCTATTCTATATATGGAAGGCGCTTGTGGCGTTCGATTGAAAGCGGATGACTCGATTGCTCCAATCTTCAAAAATGGTCGCGCGTCTATCTCTTTAGGTTACATTGGTATCCACGAGACGATGACTGCACTTTTTGGTACAGAAACTCACATGTACGATGACAATCAAATGCGCGATATGGCGCTGGATATCATCAAACATATGAAAGAAGTTGTGAACAAGTGGGCTGAAGAAACAGGTTACGCATTTAGCCTATACGGCACACCTAGTGAAAACCTATGTAGCCGCTTCTGCCAAATTGATACTAAAGAATTTGGTGTGATTGAAGGCGTAACGGACAAAGGTTACTACACCAACAGCTTCCACCTAGATGTGCAGAAAAAGGTAAACCCGTACGACAAGATCGATTTCGAGATGCCGTATCCAGAAATTTCGTCAGGTGGTTTTATCTGCTATGGCGAGTTCCCGAATATGCAGCGTAACATCGAAGCGCTAGAGAACGTGTGGGATTACAGTTACAGCCGAGTGCCATATTACGGTACCAATACACCAATTGATGAGTGTTATGAATGTGGCTACATGGGTGAGTTTGACTGTACAAGTAAGGGCTTTACGTGTCCTAAATGTGGTAACCATGACTCTACCCGCGTGTCAGTAACACGCCGTGTGTGTGGCTATCTAGGTAGCCCGGATGCTCGTCCTTTTAACTTCGGTAAACAAGAAGAAGTTAAACGCCGCGTTAAGCACCTGTAATCGTTAAACAAAGAAGTCAGTAAAGAGAGTTACAACCCATGAATTATCACCAGTATCATCCAATCGACGTGGTCAATGGACCTGGTACGCGTTGTACTCTCTTTGTTTCTGGTTGTGTGCATCAATGCCGTGGTTGTTATAATCAGTCGACTCTGTCATTGCATTCTGGTCATTTGTTTACCCAAGAGCTTGAAGACCAAATCATAGCAGACTTAAACGACAGTCGAATTAGAAAGCGCGGTCTGTCGTTATCTGGGGGAGATCCACTTCATCCTGCGAATGTGAGCGCTGTACTTAAACTGGTGGAGCGTGTACGAGCAGAGTGTGAAGGAAAGGATATTTGGCTTTGGACTGGGTATGTGCTTGCAGACCTGAGTGCAGAACAAAAGCAAGTGGTTGATCTTATCGATGTGCTGGTGGATGGCAAATTCGAGAAAGATCTCGCCGATCCAGAGTTAGAATGGCGCGGAAGTGCAAACCAGGTTATACACCGATTTACAAATCTATAACATTGGTTATGCAAAAATAAGGAGCTTCGGCTCCTTTTTTAATGCCGCAGAGCACTTAATTTCATTGGAACTGATGATCTTTTATGCAACATATTGAGAGGAGTTAATCTGGTTTACAGTTAGGTTTACAGAATGAATCGCCCTCACCAATAACAAAACTATTTCAATATTTTTAATCTAATGATAACGTGAAGGCCATTGCTTGAATTTCAAAGGGTTGTGACTTTCATGTTCTCTCAGTTACCCGAGCCAGTGCTCGATCCTATTCTTTCTCTTTCCGTAGCTTACCGAAATGATCCTCGTACCGACAAAGTCGATCTTGGCATTGGTGTATATAGAAATAGCGACGGTCAAACTCCAATCATGAAGGCTATTGCCGAAGCTCAGCGCATTGTGACTTCAGAGCAACAGACTAAAGCCTACGTTGGCCTTGCCGGATGTGAAGAATTCAACCAAAGCATCGCGAAAGTGGTTTTTGGTGAAACACCTATTTACGACCGTATGTCGGTCATTCAAACCCCTGGTGCAAGTGGTGGCTTGCGTATGCTGGGTGACCTAATGAATGTAGCTGCTCCAGGTACAACAGTGTGGTTATCAAACCCAAGCTATGTAAACCATAAGCCTGTTATGGAAGCTGCTGGCTTGCAGGTTAAGTTTTATCGTTACTTCGATGTAGCAACAAAGCAAGTGGATCGAGATGCGATGCTGACCGATCTTAGTCAAGCAGGTCAGGGCGATGTAGTATTGCTGCATGGTTGTTGCCACAATCCAACAGGCGCGGACATTGCGCTAGACGACTGGAAAGCCATCACCGAGCTTAGCGTTAAAAACGGTTTTGTTCCTTTTGTCGATGTTGCTTACCAAGGTTTTGGTGATGGGCTAGAGCAAGATGCATTGGGTCTTCGTCACATGGCAGAAAATGTGGAAGAGATGCTGTTGACTACGTCTTGTTCCAAAAACTTTGGCTTGTACCG
Organism: Vibrio sp. DNB22_10_4; assembly: GCF_052879755.1. NCBI lineage: Bacteria > Pseudomonadati > Pseudomonadota > Gammaproteobacteria > Vibrionales > Vibrionaceae > Vibrio > Vibrio sp. DNB22_10_4. The sequence goes on from NZ_JBNNXW010000001.1 coordinate 1,079,041, forward strand.
TGAGCGTACAGGTGCAGCGATTGTCATTGGAAAAAACGCAGCTGAAGCGAATAATGCTAAAGGTAAGCTGCTAACGCTTGCGCGTTCAACATACACCATGCCACCTGACCACGGTGCGGCGCTGGTTAAAACGATTCTAAAAGATGACCATTTAACTACTATGTGGACAACAGAGCTTTCTGAGATGCAACAACGACTTGTATCTTTGCGTGATGGCTTATGTAAAGCAGTGAAGCAAACTGGCTCATCGACTGATTTTGACTTCATCATGTCTCACAAAGGCATGTTTACTGTGCTAGGATTTACAGCAGAGCAAATGCAACGATTGCGCACGGACTATGCTATTTATGGTGTTGACGATGGCCGTATTAACATCGCTGGACTTTCTGAGTCTCAATTGCCATATGTTGCCGATGCATTAGCCGCTGTTAGTCAAAAATAAAGACGACAATAGAAACTACTAAAAATAATAAAGGTGAATGAATGAAACCTTGGAAAGCGATATTACCGTTAATGTTATCTGGTGGCTTGGTTGCGTGTTCGACAACACCGACACAAACTCCGCCACCGGTTGAGCCACCGGCAGCAGAAGCGACGCCAGAAGCACCAAAAGCTGAACCGGTTGAGCCAGAAGTAAAACCGGAAGAGAAGGTGACTGAAGCGAAACCGGAAAAGCCGGAGGAGCCAGTAAAAGAAACCAAACCAGCGGAGAAGCCAAAGCCAGCTCCAGTTAAGAGTGACGACGGCAAGTTAATCTTAGGTGAGCAAGAATATGTTCGCCTTATGGATATGAAAGTGACGACAAAGGCACGTGTCGATACTGGTGCGACAACCTCTTCGCTTAGCGCCGTTGATATTGTCCCATTTGAGCGTGATGGTAAAGATTGGGTTAAATTTAAAGTGAAGCACGATGGTGTGGAATCTAAAGAAGTATCGATGCCAGTTGACCGTTGGGTAAAAGTAAAGCAGTCAAGCTCAGAAGAGAGTGATAAGCGCCCAGTCATCGTTTCGGTGATTAAAATTGGTGACATGACTAGCAAGACGGAATTTACTCTTGCTGATAGAACCCACCTAAAATACCCAGTATTATTAGGTAGAAGTTTCTTTAGAGATGTGGCAATTGTAGACGTAAGCCGTAAATACGTTCAGCCAAAACCAACTAAATAAAACAAAAGGGCTTTCCATATTTGGAAAGCCCTTTTTAATTCTTCGCAGCGTGGCGAATAGATAATATCGTAGAGTTTAGAAGCCAAACTCTACGGACATCTGTACTTGAGGACCGTAAATACCGCTATCTTTGATGTCTGCACCTAGTGATAGTGCGTCAGTAGAGTGGAAACGCGCGCCCACACTCCAAATAAACACGGTATCATCACGGCGATTTAGCATACCGACTTGACCTACACCTTCAACATTCTGAAGAAGCCAAACGCGTGAACCGATATTGAACTCAGACATAAATTCGCTATCAAATTTTTCGTCGTCCTTGGTTTTCACATTGTGCACCAAAAGTTGACCGAAAACATCGGCGAATTGACCAATAGGGCCGTTAAAGCCTAAACCACCGGCAACATCCCAGTCACCTTCAAAGCGACTGTCTGCACGAGCAATAATATGCGTATTTTCCGTAAAGAAGGTCGTAAACTCAGCTCCTACTGTACCTGGGTTAGCACCTAAGCGGACTTCGAAAGAGTTATAGTTAAAATTGTTCGCTTGAACCAGCGTAGGGGCGGCAACTGCCAATGTTAACAGCGCAGCTCGACTTGCTTTACCTAGCATGAGGACTCCATGATAAAAAGATATCGATATAATCTCGAATTTTGAATTGACTAAGTATATAAAAAAACTAATTGCAAAATACAGACCATTTTAACGATATCGAGAGCTTGTAGGCATAATTGACGAAGCTTTAGCCAATTGGGTGTCGAATAATTCGTTAAGTTTCAATGTGAAGCGTTGGTCGTGATGAGTAAAAAAGGTAAACTAATCGAACTATTGATTAAGGAAATTTGCACGATATGCGCCGCACTTCACAAGCACTTATGGTTCAAGGCACGACATCCGATGCGGGTAAAAGTGTATTAGTGGCAGGGTTATGCCGCGTTCTAGCACGCCAAGGGATAATGGTTGCCCCATTTAAACCACAAAATATGGCATTAAACAGTGCAGTTACTGAAGATGGCGGTGAAATTGGACGCGCTCAGGCGGTTCAAGCCCAAGCTGCGAATGTAGTGGCTACCGTTGATATGAATCCGGTGTTGATAAAGCCAAACTCTGATACTGGCGCGCAAATAATTATCCAAGGCAAAGCCCATGCGAATATGGACGCAGTGGGTTTTCATGATTACAAACGCTTTGCTATGCCTTATGTGCTTGACTCGTTTGAGAAGCTTAGTAGCCGTTTTGATTCCGTGGTTATTGAAGGCGCAGGTAGCCCAGCAGAGATTAACCTCAGAGCGAATGACATCGCCAATATGGGGTTCGCAGAAGAAGCAGATATTCCTGTTATTATCGTCGCAGACATAGACCGAGGTGGTGTTTTCGCCCATCTTTACGGCACCCTGGCCTTATTATCGGAATCTGAGCAGCAGCGCGTGAAGGGTTTTGTCATCAATCGTTTTCGTGGTGATATATCATTACTAGAACCGGGTTTAGATTGGCTAGAGGAAAAAACGGGTAAGCCCGTTATCGGTGTATTACCTTTTTTGCATGGCCTAAATATCGAAGCAGAAGACGCCATAGATGCCTCACATGATATTAAGTCCAGTACAAAGCTCAGTGTCGCAGTCCCTGTATTAACGCGCATCAGCAATCACACCGACTTTGATGCACTTCGTCTGCATCCTGATATCGATTTTAGATATGTAGGTAAAGGTGAACGTTTAGATAACGCTGATTTAATTGTATTGCCTGGGACTAAATCTGTGCGCGATGATCTTGCTTATCTTCGAGAGCAGGGGTGGGATAAAGATATCTACAAGCATTTGCGTTTTGGCGGCAAAGTGATGGGGATCTGCGGAGGTTATCAAATGCTTGGCCATACTATTGCAGATCCAAAAGGAATAGAAGGCTCAGCTGGAAGTAGTGATGGCTTGAACCTGCTTCAACTCGACACTGTATTGGAAAGTGAGAAGCAGCTTACCAACGTTAATGGAACCCTTACTCTTGAAAATCGCTCTGCAACTTTCTCTGGCTATGAAATTCATGCAGGCCGATCAACTGTTGGCGACAAGCAGCCGGTTAGCTTTGATGATAAGCAGCTTGATGGAGCGGTCAGCAGTGACAATCAAGTGTTTGGCACCTACGTACATGGTTTCTTTGATTCTCCGGAAGTGACTCAGTTGGTCTGCCGCTGGGTGAACGGAGCGGATATTGAGTCGTTTGCGATCAACGATGAGAAAGAGTCGGCCATCGATAGAATCGCGGATGCGATTGAACAGCATCTAGACCTTGTAAAACTGTGGCCTGATCTTGAATTATCAGGGCAAAAAGATAAAGAGTTCTGAAGAGGAAACGCCTTTAATGCGCACTGTAATTACTCTGCTTTTAGTTACGCTGTCACAGATTGCAATGGTTCAACCTGCAATGGCTAAACCACTCACCGTATTTGCTGCAAGCTCTATGACCAATGCAGTCAATGAACTCGCTCAAACGTTTGAACATGAGTATGGCATTGAAGTAAGGGCAGTGTACGCGGGCTCATCTTCATTGGCGAGACAGATTCAAAGAGAGGCGCCAGCGGATGTGTTCATTTCTGCCAACGCGCGCTGGGTTGATTATCTCGTGTCCCAAAAGGTGATCAGCTCAGATGATATTCAACATATCGCCAGAAATAAGTTGGTTCTAATCACTAGCAAATTAAAGGGTGAAGTAAGGTCATTTGATATTTCAAACCAAAGTGATTGGCAGCGATACCTTAATGATGACCGAATAGCAATCGGACAAGTTAACGCAGTACCAGCGGGTATTTACGCGAAACAGGCATTGGAATCGTTAAAGCTGTGGTCAACTGTGCGTAGTCAATTAGCGCCGGTGAACAATGTAAGGCAGGTTCTGGCACTCGTGGATAGGAAAGAGGCACCTTTAGGTATCGTATACAGTTCGGATTTAATGGCTAGTGACGGCGTCACTAAACTGGCTGAATTTCCGGCTTCGAGTCACGATGCTATCGACTATCCTTTAGTGACACTCAACCATGACATGCAGACCAAGCAGTTTGCTGAGTTTGTCGCTTCAGAACAAGGGCAAACCATATTAAGACAACATGGATTTATCACAGATAAGGAAGCAAATCTTTAATATGCTGACTGACTATGAAGTTGAAGCGATACAACTCAGTGTGAAAGTGGCCGGTGTCGCCATTCTCTGGTTGATTCCAATTGGCGTATTTTTCGCGTGGCTACTAAGCAAAAAGCATTTCATTGGTAAAAGTGTTTTAGACAGCGTGATTCATTTGCCCTTAGTTCTGCCGCCGGTTGTCGTGGGTTATTTGCTTTTGGTTTCCATGGGAAAGCAAGGGGTCATAGGCCAGTTTATTTATCAGCTAACTGGAGTTAGTTTTAGTTTTAGCTGGCGAGGTGCAGTATTAGCCTGCATTATCGTTGCGCTGCCCTTGATGGTTCGTTCCATTCGCTTGTCGATGGATAGTGTCGATCACAAGCTAGAACAGGCCGCTAGAACGCTAGGCGCATCACCGAGAAAGGTGTTTTTCACCATCACGCTACCGCTTGTTATTCCGGGAATTATTAGCGGTACCATGCTGTCGTTCGCTCGAAGCCTTGGTGAGTTTGGCGCAACGATCAGTTTTGTATCGAATATTCCCGGTGAAACTCAAACGATCCCTTTAGCCATGTACAGTTTTCTAGAAACCCCAGGCGCTGAAGACGCAGCGATGAGACTGTGTATCATCTCTATTGTGATATCGCTAGCGTCACTCTATTTTTCTGAATCGCTTAACCGCTGGGTGGCACGCCGCTTAGGAGTGACACAATGACAAGGTTAGATATCGATGTAACCAAAAAATTTGGTGAGCAAGCATTCCATCTAAAAGCTTCATTGCCTTCGAGTGGTATCAGTGCCGTCTTTGGGCGCTCTGGCGCGGGTAAGACCACGTTAATAAACCTTATTAGTGGGTTAGTCCAACCAGATTCAGGGCATATTCGCTTTAATGGTCGAACGATATTTGATTCCAGCCAGGGTATTGACCTTGCGATAGAAAAGCGAGAAATAGGCTATGTATTCCAAGACGCACGTTTATTCCCTCATTTGTCTGTAGAGCGTAATCTGCGTTACGGGGTCACTAAAGCTGATGCAGGGCATTTTAGTGAAATCGTAGAGCTGCTTGCTATTGAGCCGCTTTTGAATCGCTATCCAAGTTCGTTGTCTGGAGGGGAGAAACAGCGAGTTGCTATCGGACGCGCACTACTGAGAAAGCCTAAGGTATTGCTCATGGATGAACCATTAGCGTCACTTGATAATCCGAGAAAGCGCGAGTTAATGCCTTTTCTAGAAGCACTGTCGAGTCGTGTTGATATCCCGATTCTATACGTGACACATAGCCTTAATGAGATTTTGCGACTGGCACAGCACCTGGTCATTATTGATGAGGGTTGCATTGTCGAATCCGGTTTGATTGAGCATGTATGGGGTACGAAAATCATGCAATCGTGGCAATCGTTTTCTGACAAAAGCGCACTATTTAAAGGTGAGGTGGTCGCTCAAAATGATACGTATGGCCTGACGAAAGTGGCGTTAACGAACGATCACTACTTATGGGTGCAGCGAACGGAAGCGGCCGTCGGTGAAACGGTGCGATTGCGAGTTAGAGCTAACGACGTTTCAATTGCACTAAGCCGAGCGATAAATACGTCCATTCGAAATATTTTACCTTGTACCATCAAAACCATTGCTCAGGGCGGAAAAGGAACCCCAAGACAAAGTGTTGAAGTGGTATTGTCTTTAGGAGGTCGCTGTGAACTTGTTGCGACGGTTACCCAGTGGGCAGTGGATGACCTGCAATTGAACGTAGGCCAATCGGTGTACGCTCAAATTAAAGGTGTGAGTGTCGCGCAAAAAGACGTCGCGCTTGAACCCCACCTATAAAAAAAGCCACATGACAATGTGGCTTTTTGATCTTCTATAGCGATTACTTCACGAATACTTCTTTGAAGTCACGCTTTAGAATCGCGTCACGACGCGCTTTCTTGATTTGCTTAACCATGTCTTTGATGCAGTTTTGCAGTACTTTATCAAGAAGCTCAGCTTTGTAAGATTCTTTGTCTTCGTCGCTCATATCTGCTGGAAGTTCCATTGTTGTAAACTCTTCAAGAGCGCTTACACCAGCGAAAGCTTGGCTGACCGAGATCAACGCGTGGAACTGTTCAAAGTTGTCTAGGATGTTTTGAGCACTGGCTGGCAGTGAATCCCATGCTTCACGAACCGCTTCTTCAGTTACTTCGTGAATCGATACTACCATGTTGTAAAGCTCTTCTGGCACCTCGTCAAATAGGATAACCTGCTTAAGCTCAGCGGATATCGTTTCTAGGTCTACGATTGGGGTTTCAGTATTTTGTGTGTCAGACATGCAGCTTTCTCTGTATAACGTTTATCGATAATCCTGCGATTACCTTCCTAAAAGACAATAATAATCCAACTCATTAGATAATGCCCAGCCAAAACTACGTTTTCGGCCTAAACAAGCTGTTATTATTGCGATTTTTGTGGGACTGTTTGAATATTGTCCTAATATGTGGTTTATATTAACAATACATCGGCGTAATACAAAGACAAGGATGCTTATGATGTCCATAGAATCTTCGATGAAAATACTCCTCGTTGATGACGCTCAGTTGGAAAGAATGCAGTTGCAGATACGCCTCAAACAACTGGGGCATGAGGTTGAGGTTGCAGCGAGTGGGCGAGAGGCTCTCGCGCTTTATCCGACGTTTGACCCTGAGTTGGTGCTCCTAGATATCTCAATGCCTGAAATGGACGGGTTTGAAGTCGCCTCAGAGATACGTCAACGCTACAAAGCCGATTGGATCCCTATCATTTTCCTAAGTAGTCACGATGAGCCGGAAATGATCGCTAAAGCGATCGATGCGGGTGGTGACGATTATCTTGTAAAACCCGTCAACAAGATTGTGTTGCAATCAAAATTGATTGCTATGCAGCGTATTGCTCACATGAGACGTGAGTTAAAACAAGCCAGTTCTCAGTTGGAAGAAGCGAACCGAGCGCTTCAGCATCAAGCAAATGAAGATGGCCTAACCAAACTGTTTAATCGCCGTTATATGGATCAAAAATTGACCGAGCTGATCCAGTGGCACGGCCGACATCAAATGCCGCTTTCTGTGATTCTAATGGATGTCGATCATTTCAAAGCGTTCAACGATAACTACGGACATACCGAAGGCGACCAGTGTTTAATTAATATTGCTCAGTTTTTAGACGTCATGTTCATCCGTTCTGGTGAGTATGTAGGGCGTTATGGTGGGGAGGAGTTCGTTATATTGCTCAGTCGAAGTGATATAGCCGAAGCAGAAGGAAATGCAGCACGAGTAAAAGACGGGATAGTATCGTTGAACATTCCACACGAGTACTCTCAAACTGCAGATAGAGTGACGCTGTCACTTGGTGTTTATAGTGCTATCCCAACAGGGACTGAATCCATTAATGAGCTGTATGAAAGAGCCGACAAGCTGCTCTATCAAGCGAAACGAAGTGGTCGTAATCGCTACGTATTGCAGCTAGAGAGCGATATCATTAGTACGACTTCATAATATCTCTTATCCTATCAATGGTTGTTAAAACAACGACTAAGCACTTATTCAAAGTGATTGGTTAAGACGAATTTTAGCTACCGTCATGACAAAGCGTTACTTTATCGGGTGATGCTTTTGCTATTCTTAGCCTTAGGCTCGATTCAAGTAAGTAAATTAATAAGCCAGTTAGTCAGGTTTTTAGTGGTTCATTTATGAGGTTGTTTTGTTAAAAGTCTCTCAAAGCTTTGTGGCTGCAGCGATAATTTGTCACTTTTCAGCTCAGGCTGACCCGGAGTTTAGGGACATCTTCGAAGAGGACTTTGCTGCCGCAATTATTCTTACGGACAGTGAAGCTTTGACGCTCGGGTTTAAAGACTTTGATCCCAATACCGTATTTAATATCGACAACGAAAATATTGGTTCCCAAGACGCACTCGACAAGCGCAAGAATATTGCTGTATCAGCATTGCCTCTTACTTTCGATCTTTCCGACGATAAGATGTTCCAACAACGTGCTGTCATACGCTTTTCTGCGCTTAGGATTGAAGATCAAATTATAGATGGGCCAGATAGCCACAGAAAATATGTCCTCGGTGTCTTTAGTGGTTATGAGCAAGAAATCAACTTTACACCAAACTGGACATTTGAAACTGGCGTCGGTATCCATCTTCAATACCTCAATAGTAATTACGATTTTCAATCCCCATTTTCCAAGTTGTTTCAGCCTTTTATTGATGGAAAGCTTGTGAATACAACGGCTTGGTCGACATCGATTCAACCAAAAGTCGGATTCAATTACACCAAAGATAAAGACTGGGGTGAGGTGAAATTTAGATCTAACTTTAACTACTTTTCTGGTTATGGTTGGGGACAAGCAAATGATGGAGATGTTGGCACGCCGGAAGGATGGTATTGGTCAAATGAGGCGAAGCTCTTTTATGATGTGACTGACTGGGGTCGCTCGATTCAAACGGTTTATACCAGTATACGAAGAGTCGATATCGGCGGTGACACAATAGGGATATTAGGCTCGAGTCATTACTATGAAGGGACGGTGGGTTGGTTGCTAACGCCGCCATTTCACATTCCGATGGTCGACAATGTTGGAATTGGACTCAGCGTCAATTACGGTAGTGACTTGAAAGGGGGCAGTATAGTACTGTTCTTTAACCAGGAGTAACGTCTTTGATTGAGAACAATGTGGTTATCGCGCGCACTGTACTTGGTTTCGGCCTTTCTCTTTAGCGCTGTAAAGCGCTTTATCCGCCTTTTTAAGCACGTCTTCAGGTTTGCGAGTCGTCTTGCTGTCGGCTGCACCAATACTAACAGTGACACTCACCGTTGACTGATCATTTTTAGTTCCGCGCTTTTTCACGCCTTGTTTTGTATTGGCAGGGCGCTTGGTCTCGTCTCGAATAACCATCTGATAGTCTTGAATTTGCTCACGCAGTTCATCCAAGTAGGGTTTACTATCTTTTGCAGTTTTACCTTTGAACAAGATAGTGAACTCCTCACCACCATAACGGTATACTTTTGCATTACCACCAACACCAGTCATGCGTGATGCGACCAGTTTAAGTACGTCATCACCAGTATCGTGACCGTAAGTATCATTGAATGATTTAAAGTGATCAACATCGAGCATAGCGATGGTGAACTTTCTTCCCAAATGCTTCATGTCCATTTCGAGTGCGCGTCGGCCTGGTATGTTTGTCAATCGATCGTTGAACGCCATTTGATGACTAGCGGAAATGACGTAAATAATGATCAATACACCTGATAACGAAAATAGCGTGCTCGAAATGTAAGGGATATGAAAGAAGATGAACGTGCCGCCTGCCATAAATATTGAGGCGAAGACTGCAGCGTCAATAGGGCGGTTGTAGTTAAGCAGAAATATACCAGTCGCCCCGACTATCGCTACAGTAAAAAGCACTAAAACCAATGGTAGCCGTGAGATTTGAGGAAACGCCATCAGCAAGTCACTTTCAAACCCTAGAAATCCACCGCCAGCAAAATGAGACAGTATTAGTGCGGTCCAGCCAACGAAGCTCATAATCGTAACACCAAAGATCGCCATGCCGCGGCTAATTACACCAGTGTCAGAAAACAGATAAACGAGACAGCAAGAAACTGGGAGCAACAAACTCAACAATGACAACTCGAGTAATGTAGTGCCAGAACTTAGTGGACTTTGCAGACGAACTTGCACGACTAAGTAAGCAAGTAGCATTGATAGGGCCACCATTGCCATTCGAGACTGCTTAAAAGTGTGGCTAAGCGCGATTGCCGTAGCAAACAAGATATAAGGGAGGTTGGTGACGAAGCCGGAGTTAGCTTGAGTAGCGTCAATGATGTGATTTACACCAGCCAATACACCAATCATCATCAACACGGGCATGAAGAGACGAAATAGGTTTGAACTGGTAAAAGAGGTCGCCATTAAATAAGAACTCAGGTACTTCAATAGAGATTATTATACAGTGCTTTAGCATACGGTAATTTAATGTTTTGCCAAGTATTTTGTCATTTAGAAGTCCAAAACCTGATCCTTTCCCGCAATGTTTATAAAAATACGGTTTGCAATTAAATGTTTAGAAATTTCATGTCATTAGAAACCATAGAATCGCTACGGGAATAATCAATTCAATTCGGCATTAGCTCGACAACTTTGCGAGATTCAAGTTGACCCTAAAATGGAAAATAGCGAACATGAGCTTTTATAAGATAACTTGCCGTTAAGGAAAGCCTGTGGGACTGTTTTCAAAATTGTTTGGTGGCGGTAAATCGCCAGAGCCAAAGCAAGTCGAACCTGTTGAGTACAAAGGGTTCCTCATTTACCAAGAAGCCATTGCAGAAAATGGCCAATATCGTATTGCTGGTCGAATCACTAAGACATTTGACGACGAAGTCAAAGAACACAGATTCATTCGCTCTGATGTACTCGGAACCGAGGGTGACGCCAATGAACTCATGCTTAAGAAAGCGCAAATGTTCATAGACCAAATGGGTGAGAAGATTTTCTAACCCCTATTTTTGATGCATTTTTGTTCTGGAAAGACCAGTTTCAGTTGATTGATTTAATTGACGTTGGTCATCTGTTTGCAGCAAATATTGTCATAATATGACCTACTTACACGAAAATTTCCCAAGTATAGGTAATATTGCACTGGTATGACCTCTAATTTGGGGTTTTCGTGTGGTTTTTTTACTAGATAGGTTTGTTTAAAAGTCATTACTTTCCGTTATATGTAATGAAATTATGTCTTTTAGTTACAAATAGCTTGATGTTACGAACCCAGTTGGTTAAAAAAGAACAATACTTCTGCCAATAGTTAAGGAATGGCTATGCAAATTGGCGTGCCAAAATGCTCCAAGCACCCCTTTGACTTCTGTTTGGTAAGAAAAGTATTCACAAGTTGATACACAAGGAGTCAGTTTTGTTGATAGGTGTGCCAAGAGAAACCCTCGCGGGAGAAACGCGAGTCGCTGCAACGCCGAAATCGGTCGAGCAGCTTTTAAAGCTGGGATTTGATGTCTCAGTGGAATCGCAAGCGGGTGTGCTTGCAAGCTTCGACGACGCAGTTTATGAAGCTGCTGGAGCAACGATTATCTCATCACAAGAAGTTTGGCAGTCAGACTTAGTTCTGAAAGTAAATGCGCCAAATGATGAAGAGATTGAATCACTTAAAGAAGGCGCGAGCCTGATTAGTTTTGTTTGGCCAGCACAAAATCCAGAGTTAATGGAAAAGCTCTCTAGCAAAAACATTAACGTTATGGCTATGGATGCGGTACCGCGTATTTCTCGTGCTCAAGCTCTTGATGCACTAAGTTCTATGGCGAACATTGCAGGTTATCGTGCCGTTGTTGAAGCAGCACACGAGTTTGGCCGATTCTTCACAGGTCAAATTACTGCGGCAGGCAAAGTACCACCTGCTAAAGTATTCGTAGCCGGTGCCGGTGTGGCGGGTCTTGCAGCAATCGGTGCTGCAGGTAGCTTAGGTGCGATTGTTCGCTCGTTTGACGTTCGACCAGAAGTAAAAGAGCAAGTTGAGTCAATGGGCGCTGAGTTCCTAGAAGTTGACTACCAAGAAAATACGGGCTCTGGCGATGGTTACGCCAAAGAGATGTCTGATGACTTCAATAAAAAAGCTGCCGAGCTTTATATGGAGCAAGCTAAAGACGTCGATATCATCATCACAACGGCACTTATTCCTGGCCGTCCAGCTCCAAAACTTGTCACTAAAGAAATGGTTGACGCCATGAAACCGGGTAGCGTTATCGTTGACCTCGCTGCAGCCAACGGCGGTAACTGTGAATACACAGTCGCAGATCAAGTGATTACTACTGACAACGGTGTAAAAGTGATCGGTTACACCGACATGGTTGGTCGTCTACCTACTCAGTCTTCTCAGCTTTACGCGACAAACCTTGTTAACCTTCTAAAACTGCTCTGCAAAGAAAAAGATGGCAACATCGACATCAACTTTGAAGATGTCGTTCTTCGTGGTGTTACTGTCGTGAAAGAAGGCGAGGTCACATGGCCTGCGCCACCTATTCAAGTTTCAGCACAACCTGAAGCGCCAAAAGCGCAAGCACCAAAACCAGCTGAAAAAGTAGAAGAGCCGACTTCTCCGGTTAAAAAACTGGCTGGACTTGTGGCGGCACTAGGTGTATTTGGTTGGATTGCATCCGTTGCACCTGCAGCATTCCTATCTCACTTTACGGTATTTGTACTGGCTTGTGTTGTCGGTTACTACGTTGTATGGAACGTAACTCACGCTCTACATACACCGCTGATGTCAGTTACAAATGCGATCTCGGGCATTATCGTAGTTGGTGCACTGCTACAGATAGGTCAAGGCAATGGCGTTGTCTCTTTCTTGGCGTTCATCGCTGTATTGATTGCCAGTATCAACATTTTCGGTGGTTTCACCGTCACCAAGCGCATGCTTGAAATGTTCCGTAAAGATAAATAAGGAGTCACAATGTCTGCAGGATTAGTACAAGCAGCCTACATTGTAGCTGCACTATTTTTTATCATGAGTTTGGCGGGACTGTCTAAGCAAGAGTCAGCTCGCAACGGTAACTACTACGGTATCGCGGGTATGACGATCGCACTGATTGCGACGATCTTCAGCCCAGATGCGCAAGGCTTTGCATGGATCATTGTTGCAATGGTGATCGGTGCTGCGATTGGTATTTTCTACGCTAAGAAAGTAGAAATGACTGAAATGCCAGAACTGGTTGCGATTCTTCACAGTTTTGTGGGTTTGGCAGCTGTGCTTGTTGGTTACAACAGCTATATCGATCCACCTGCAATTCCAAATGTAGAAACATTGGCAGCAGCTGAAGTTCACGCTCACCACGTTATTCACCTAGTAGAAGTGTTCTTAGGTGTGTTCATCGGTGCAGTGACCTTTACTGGTTCTATTGTTGCTTTCGGAAAACTACGCGGTGTAATTTCATCGTCGCCACTGAATATCCCTCATAAGCACAAGTGGAATCTCGCAGCTGTCGTTGTTTCAACACTGCTAATGATCTACTTCGTGAAAGCTGATGGCAGCATGTTCGCGTTATTAGTGATGACGGCGATTGCTCTTGTGTTTGGTTACCACTTGGTTGCGTCTATCGGTGGTGCCGATATGCCAGTTGTGGTTTCAATGCTGAACTCATACTCTGGTTGGGCGGCGGCAGCGGCAGGTTTCATGTTGTCGAACGACCTTCTAATTGTAACGGGTGCATTGGTAGGCTCATCAGGTGCCATTCTTTCTTACATCATGTGTAAAGCGATGAACCGCTCATTCGTCAGTGTTATTGCTGGCGGCTTTGGTCAAGAAATCGTCATTTCTAGTGATGAAGAGCAAGGCGAACACCGCGAGACAACAGCTGAAGAAGTGGCAGAGATGCTGAAAAACAGTAAGTCTGTCATCATTACCCCTGGATACGGCATGGCGGTTGCGCAAGCTCAGTACCCAGTCCATGAGATTACTGAAAAGCTTCGTGCACAAGGTATTGAAGTTCGCTTCGGTATTCACCCAGTAGCGGGTCGTCTACCAGGTCACATGAACGTACTACTAGCAGAAGCAAAAGTACCTTATGACATCGTGCTTGAAATGGACGAGCTCAATGATGACTTTGGCGAAACTGATACTGTTCTTGTTATCGGTGCGAACGATACGGTCAACCCGGCGGCACTTGAGGATCCAAACAGCCCAATTGCTGGTATGCCAGTACTTGAAGTTTGGAACGCGCAAAACGTTATTGTATTTAAACGTTCGATGAACACCGGTTATGCAGGCGTTCAAAACCCACTGTTCTTCAAAGAAAACACGTCGATGCTATTTGGCGATGCGAAAGACAGTGTCGATGCGATTTCAAAAGCGCTTTAAGACGATATAAGTCAATACAAGCTCTTAACTCTCAAAAGCCAGCGATTGCTGGCTTTTTTTGTACACATTTACATCAACAAACAGTGAATTAACAAAATAATTGCGTGCACTTAGCTTTCTTCTTGTCGATAATGTGTAAAAATCCATGCCAACAAACGATCTACAAGACGCGTCTTTTGAAGAACTTACTTTACACCTTATTGCTGTCACTGCCTCTGAGTTATTCCCACACGGTAATGGCTGAGTCTTTGCCTGAACGAATCGATAAGTTCGTAGAGTTTTTCGATTATGAACAAGCGACCGCTTCATACGATGTTCGAGTCATTCAAGCCGATTACCCGACGCAGCTACTTACGCCGGTGTCTATGTTACCGCAAACGACGAAGTATCCTCTGAAAGAAATACAGCAGTTATATCGTTTAGCAGAAAACTGCAGCGGCACTTTGCCACTAAGCCCATTGATTACGGAGCCTTTAGTATACACTCGGGCTATGTGTGGCGGACGTCAGCTTTCGACTAAATGGTTTGCTCGAAGTGGTTTGATTCACCCCGGGGGAGGTACTTATGCGGCGCGGTATATCATCAAGTATCCGGATAAAAAAGACGTGCTGCAAAAGTACATGCACATTAAGGAGCGTGAACTTGCACCGCCAGGCTCTCTGTTAGGGCGCTTGCAAATTATGGATGAAGCAACGGTGATCTCTCTAATTCGTGGCTCATCTATGTTTGTCGAGAACTCAGAACTTTGGCTAAGGCGAGGGGATAGTTACTATTTGTTTGACTCGGCAATGTGGCGCGAGAATGCCAAGCAAGCTGGATTGAACTTTAAATTAGCTTCACAGACAAATACTTGTTTTGTACAACGAGGCAACTTGTGTTGGGAAGTAGAAGATCATTCTGATGTACTAAGAATCAGTATGATCGTACTGATCATTGCCAATATCTTGCTGGTCATCGGTTGGTCGATATATCGTTGGAACTCTAAACGACAAGAGATGAAAAGTCGTATGTTGGTTCTGCAAATATTGACTCATGAGTTACGTACCCCAATCGCGAGTCTATCTTTAACTGTTGAAGGTTTTCGTCGAGAATTTGAGCACTTACCAGAAACTGTATATGATGAGTTTCGACGTCTTTGTGAAGATACTCGCCGACTGCGACAATTGGCGGAGGCCAGTAAAGACTATTTGCAGTCCGATAATAAGCCGTTAGCGACTGAATGGCTGCCTTCTGTTCAGGATTGGCTAAGCTATAAAGCAGAAGAAGAGTTTGAAGCTGACGTAAAATTGACTATTAATCAAGATGTAGCCGCTAAGATTAACATCTATTGGCTTGGAACCTGCATCGATAACTTGATTCGCAACGCAATTAAATATGGTGTTGCACCTGTGAGCGTCAATGTCGTGACGTCATCGAACTCACTCAAAATTGAAGTGATAGACAACGGACAGTTAACAGCTAAGGACTGGCGAGAGCTTCGTAAGCCATTTGTAAGTAAGGCCGGATTAGGGCTAGGACTTACAATAGTAGAATCCATGGTTGGCCGAATGGGCGGTAAAATGTCCCTAGTTGGCCCACCAACAACTTTTATATTGGAGATACCTTGTGAAACAGACACTGCTACTTGTTGAAGACGACAAGAATCTAGCTGATGGCCTATTGGTAAGTTTGGAACTAGCGGGTTACAACGTCCTGCACGCCGAGCTTATTTCTCAGGTCGAACAGTATTGGGAACAAGCAGACTTGGTAATTCTCGACAGACAGCTTCCTGATGGTGATTCGGTACAGCACCTAGCTGGTTGGAAGCAAACCAAAGATGTTCCAGTTATTTTGCTCACTGCATTAGTGACCGTGAAAGATAAAGTAACCGGTCTTGATGCGGGTGCAAACGACTACCTCACAAAACCATTCGCTGAAGCAGAGCTTTTTGCACGTATTCGTGCTCAGCTTCGTGCTCCAGAAGCGGATGCTGAAGATGCCTCTAAAGTAGTGACAGATAGCCTTGTTATCGACAAAGCTACTCGTGAAGTAAATTACAAAGGTGATCTTATTACGCTGACCCGTACTGAGTTCGATTTGCTGTTGTTCTTAGCTAGCAACTTAGGTCGTGTGTTTACTCGTGATGAACTGCTTGATCACGTATGGGGTTACAATCACTTCCCAACGACACGTACTGTTGATACACACGTACTTCAGCTTCGTCAAAAACTTCCAGGATTGGAAATTGAAACACTTCGCGGTGTTGGCTACAAAATGAAGGGCTAATGGTTAACGCACGTAAACTTGCAATCATAGCGTTACTGTCGGCATCAACATCTGTTGGTGCCGATTGGTTTGAGGGAACCTCAACCATTTCTCAAGCGCATAAGCATTTGCTCAATAATGATCTGGAATCTATGTTTCAATCGTTAGTTGAAGAGTGGCAACAGCAGCCAAGTAAAAGCATAAGATCGCATATCAATAAGCTGTTTCTGCAATCACTCAGTGTAGATTGCGGTAAAGGCTATTCATCGCAGCCATTACCTGATTGGGTTGAAAATGTTGTAGTGAAGCAGCAAACAATTCAAAGTCCAGGTCGAGATACTTATTTATCAACGATTGAACTGGACTCAAATAAAGTAGTTTCGGAAATTAGCCTTAAGCGTTGGGTTGATAAACGAGTATCTAACGACAGTGAGTTCTATGTTACTGGAAGTAGTGACGGTGTCACTGATGAGACCACTTACGGTATTCGCTATAACTTAGCATCGCCACTAGAAGTCGGTTTATATCGTCTAGATGTTTCACTAGTTAACGGTGAGAGTTGGAGCCAATGGCTAATATTGACTAATCAAGCGTTAAAACAAACGGTTAGATGGGCATCAAAAGACAAGTGGCAGGTAGAAAAGAACGCGCTTCTCAACCCATATTGCCCGTTGCCAAAACTTGAAGTCGGACTATTTGATTACATCGATGGCAAATATACTCAGGTCTGGGGACAGGAATACGAATCAGATTATCCAACCACACTTGATACGAAAGGTATTGCACCAGATCGATATGTGTTAGCAGTTTCTATGAAGCAAAGTCGCTGGCAAGGCCCAATTCGATTTGAACGCGCGCAGATCATAAACAAGACATTTGATGTATCTGCAGACGAGTAACACATTTTCACTAATTTCCTAGCATACACGCTAAAGAATTTATAATTGACGCCGTTAATACCTACACAAAGGATTAACGGCGTTATTTTTTATATGAAGACCAAACTAAAAACCCTCGCTTTTCTCGTTACTACAGCAACGGCATCAAACCAACTCGTAGCGTCGACACTTTCGATCGATGCCAGAGGAGATGCAATGGGGGGCACTGGCGTTGTGTCGGCTTCATATTTAACCGCTCCTTTCTACAATCCAGCTCTAACGGCCATTTACCGCCGTAATGACGACGCAGGTATGTTGGTACCAAGTTTAGGGATCAGCTACGATGATCAAGACCAATTACTCGACAAAGTCGATGATGCATTCAGTGCTGCGGATCGAAATGACGCGGCAGCAACGCAAGCAGCGTTACAAGCGTTAGATGGTACGCAAGCTAAAGTTGATTTTGGAGGGGCTGTTGCATTTGGTCTTCCAAATCGATTTATTGCAGCGAATATATTTGGAAAAGCTTACATCGAAAATGTAGCAACGCCTGATATTGCACCAGATCTGGGTGACCCTGTAACACAGGCGCAGAATACTGCGATTAAAACTGCATCTGTTGCGGTAACAGAAGTTGGGTTATCGTTAGCTAAATACCAAACCTTGTTTGGCCAACACTTCTCATTTGGTATCTCACCAAAACTGCAACGGATCTACACCTACACCAGTGTGAATTCACTACAAGATTTTAAGTTTGACAATATTCGTGAGGATTCTACGGGTGAAACTGCGTTTAACTTAGATGCAGGTGCTCTGTGGTTTCATGGCCCTTTTAGAGCGGGCATATCTGCGAGAAACCTGTTTTCAAGAAATATAGACACTAAAAGTGGTTTCGTTACTGTAGGTGGACGCGATGTTGCCTATGGCTATCAATATCAATTACAGCCGCTCTACACAGTAGGCGCTGGCTTTATTGCAGACTATTTCCAGCTATCTATCGACTACGATCTGAACAAAGAAAATAAATTCACCCAATTTGATGACGACGTGCAAATGTTCCGTGCTGGTATTGAGGTCGATTTAGTTCGTCAAATACAGTTAAGGGGAGGGTATCACAAAAACCTCGCCCGAGATTCTGAAGGAACATTAACTGCGGGTATCGGACTAAGTCCACTTAACCTATTTGAACTTTCCGTTGCGGCAAGCTATACATCTCCACAAGCGATGGGTGCATCGGTCAACTTCCTAGCAACCTACTAATCTAAATGACTTGCGCTTAACCTGAATTCGTCTATAGTCCTCCAATCACAAATGTCCGTTGTAACTGGAGGACTATATGTTTGATGACTTACCAACCTTAAGCCATGAACAACAACAAGCGGCTGTCGAAAAAATTCAAGAGCTCATGAAGCAGGGCATTAGTACTGCCCAAGCTATCAAGATAGTAGCGGAAGAAATTCGTGAAGATATGAGCAATAAAGAAGACAAATAGTCGCGATTAGCATAATCAGCCCACCAAACGGTGGGTTTTTTTGTGCCCGGAATCCACCTATATAAAAATCCAATAAGTCATCTTTCGCGGCGACGCAACATTGTTCCTAACATATAAATTCCATACACACACAGTTAAAACAATAACTTACCATAGCATAAAACACTATCGTGGCAATCTTAGGTTTGCGGTTGTGTAATTTAGTTACAGGCTGATTTTCTTTAGTGTAAACCACTAGAGTTTTATGCTGCTTTTAACGCGGAACTTTCAGAGACAGTAGGTGTTTACAAACTTACTAGCTTTGAATGCGCACTTTCTTTTAGATCCGTTGGGCAACTATTGATTTTCTTGCCAGCACAAGGGCATATTTAATTAAAGTTCTCATGTTACGCTGTAACCAATCTGATTAATGTCGTGTTGTTCGGTTTTCATTTCAGAGTCGATCAAGTGTTTTAACTCAGTTAAGAACGGTACAAAAATTCTAATCAGCAGTAGATTAAGTGATTACGTCATGCGCACTGATAGGTTTCACTTTAACGCACTATAACTAGTTATTTCTGGATGCTAACTATTGCTACGGCCACATATTGCTTTACTTGAGTTTTCTAAATTACATAACGTCTAAGGTAAAGAACTAAACCCAATGAACCACCAGTATGGGTTACGTTGTAACTGAATTTTATTTCGCGGATTTGCTACAAAAGCTGTATGTTCGAATATCAAAAGAAACGACAGATTTTCAGCTCACTATTGAACCATGAGTGATAGGAACTAAAGGAATGATTGTTAATGACCAACAACAGTAGGTTTTGAACGGATAATTCGATAGCGGCAAAGATTTCGCCCATTAGTCACCGAATACAGCAGAGGAGGAATTTGTAGGTTGATTCACTAGTGGCATTATGAATCAACCACCATTAGCGAAAGCGATCATCATAACGGCGGTTGCATGGATGGGCTTGAGTTGCATGAACCTAGCTTTGAACACCATAATTTGCCAGGTGATTTAGTAGGCGTCTGACATGTTGAGTAGAGATATGCAAAATATCAGCAGCGTCGATTTGTCTTAAACGTTTTTCTCGCACATCAGTCAGGACTTTGAATCGATTAATCTCGTGATCACTCATAGCAATTAACATCAGTTTAGGTCCTCATAAGCCAACGATGATTAAAGCTTAGGAGGACATTTTAAAGTTGCTCAAACCGGACATTACTATATTGCTCTTACAACCTTAGTGCGCATTATGTATATTATGTTAAATGGAGTGTGAGGGAGCTTGATTTGTTTACCTTTCTCGCTCCTCTATCCCTCAAACATGTTCAATTTAACCATAACGGCGATTTACCATAAAATACCTAATAACCACATTATCTTAATCTGCGATTTAGATAATGTGGTTCTAGATACAGAAAAGCCAGCACCTGAATTATGCTGGCTTTTGCTTTATTCTGGTTTGATTAACCGCCGGCTAACTTTACTGTGTAGCCTTTCTTTTCAAGAGCGGCTTTAATCTTATCTCGGGCATCGCCTTGGATTTCGATAGCGCCATCTTTTACTGAGCCGCCACAGCCACAAACTTTTTTAAGTTCTGCTGCAAGTAACTTGAGCGGCGCATCATCTAGGTCTAAACCAGTGATGATCGAAACTCCTTTTCCTTTGCGGCCTTTAGTCTGTTTTTGGATTCGAACAATGCCATCGCCTTTTGGACGCTCTGGCTTTTGTTTTTCTTCTTTGATACGGCCTGTTTCCGTTGAGTATACGAGAGTCATATTATTTCTTTGCTAGTTCGGCTTTTTTCTTTGCAATTAGGTACGCTTCGATATGTCTTTGTATAGCAAGCTTACCACCTTTGATAAGTTTACCATTAAACATACAGTACCAGGCGTTGTTTTCACCCGTATCATTACGAATAGTAAAGCCGTTGAAGTTTTCTTGAGCACCTTTCGCTGGGGCTTTTTCGGAACTTGCGGCTAATGTCGCTGGGTCAATGATCGACGCGGTGTCGCACCACCAGTCAATGCTCTTTTTTACAGCAGCAAGATTACCCTGTAATTCGCGGTTTTTAATAGTGACTTTCCATGTTTGATTGGAAGAGCCGATAGATTTAAGGGTAAACCCTCGATAACTCGCTAGAGCCATAAAGACTTTTCTCTTGTATCGTTGTAGTAACACTGTCCACCTGACATGTTATCAGGTATTGTAAGTCAATCAATTAAGTTATAGTGCATTAGTATGAAAAAAGACATCCCACAAATAACAGAACCTGACGAAGCTAACAGATTTAAAGGGTTGTTACGTTCTTCGATCAGCTATCAAGAGTTCGCTGACATGACTGCTAATTGTTACTCACGTAGTACAAATCTGGCTATGTCTAAAGATTGGCGCACTTTCAATGAGTTTTGTAACTTACATAGTCATCCTTCATTGCCAGCCTCCGAAGCAACCTTACTTGAATTTATCGAGTATACGAGACAAGAAAAAAAGTACAGTAGCGTCAGGCGTTACATTGTCACCATATCCGTCGTTCACTATCTGTTTGATTATAAAGACCCTACTCGTTCACGGCAGGTAGGATTGGTGATGAATCAATTGAAAATTGCTAGCTACACTAAAGTCAAACAAACCACCCCTTTTACTGCTGACCATTTGGCAAAGCTACATAGCCTCTTATCTTACAGTGATGAAAAGAAAGACATTCGTGATTTGGCTATCTACTTTCTATTGTACGAATGTGCACTAAAGCGCCGGGATCTAAAGTCCTTAGCAGCCGAGGATATCGCACAAGACGAAGATGGTTACACTGTAACATTAGATGACAGACAATATAGATTAAGTGAGTATGGGGGTGCGAGTATTCAGCGTTGGTTAGACTATGTTCCCTACTCTGTTCTGTTCAGAGCTATCGATAGACACGGTAATATCAGCGATTCGCCGCTCGATGACTCTTCAATACATCGGGTACTGAAGCGTGCAAGTCAGTTACTTGGTTTGGATGAAGCACTCAGTTTTTCTTCTCAATCAGGACGCGTTGGCGCGGTTCAGGCGTTGTCTCGCGAAGGTCTGAAAATCAGAGAAATACAAGAGTTTGGTCGATGGGCAAGTCCAGCGATGCCACTGCAATACAGTGGCAAAACGTCGCTGTCAGAAGAGCAAAAATCACTCTTCAAGACTAAGAAAGATCACGATTAATTAAAAGCAGATTCGATACAATCAGTTAAAAACTCAGAAAAAGGCACACCTGAATGCTCTACCATTTTTGGGAACATGGAAATCGGTGTCATTCCTGGAAATGTATTGACTTCATTTAGATAGATTTTATTGTCTTCTGTAAGGAAAAAATCTATGCGTGACAAGTGCTTAAGCTTCATTCGAGTGAACACTTTGTGAGCCGACTCATGAATAATGACGCGTTGCTCGTCTGTTAAGTTGGTCGCTTCTACGGTAGTCGTCGAGTGGCTATCTGCACTGTACTTTTCATCATAGCTATAAAACGCACCATCTGGAGCTGTCACTTCGCCAGGCTGAGTAATAACCAGTTTGCCTTGATATTCATAGGCCGCTACTTCAAGTTCACGTGGTTTCACCGCTTGCTCTACGACAACTTGGTCTGAGTAACCGAATGCTGCGTCAATGGCATCGTTTAGCGCAGACTTCTCAGTTACACTGTAACAACCCACTGAAGACCCTTGCTTGGCCGCTTTAACGAACACTTTACCCCATTTATCAAACGCTTGGTTTGCTGCCTGGTGAGACTTTTCGTCATTTTCAGTGAGGAAAAGGTATGGTGTGTTAGGAATATCTAGGGTGTCGTACCATAACTTAGAAGTGATTTTATTGAAGCTGTTACTGCTTGCCTCTGGTCCACAACCTAGATACGGGATACCCGCCATTTCAAACAGTGATTGAATGTCACCTGTTTCTCCTGGGAATCCATGAATACAAGGAACGACATAGTCGATATTAAGTTTAAGATGTTCTCCCACCAATGCCTTTTGGTTGAGGTCCAAAACAACGAGGTGACCATCGCTACACTTCCAACCTTCTTTGGTGATTTCAACTCTGGTGACATTGAACTTCGTGTTCAATTTGAGTTGGCTTTCTAGATAGTTCGCAGAGACGAGAGAGACTTCATGTTCAGCAGAGCCGCCGCCACATAGAAGCAGGATATTCAGTTTTGACATCTTAAGCTTGTCCTTAGATTGCTTTCAAAGAATCATAAACGATTGAACAGCAAGATTCAGTTCTAAATCTGTTAAATTTGCCATTTATTCACTCGGATGAGCAGTTTGCATACAAAAATGCCCAGTGCATCTAAGCGCTGGGCATCTTGGTAATTCATTTTACTAATTAAGCTTGCTCAATGTAGGGTAATCGGACTTTTTGATCTTGTCGATGCTGCGAACGAAAGGTTTTAAGTCTTGGAATTCCTGGGGTAAAGTTTTGATAGCTTGCTGCGCTTTCGCTTTAGACGCAAAATCTCCGTATAATAACGCATACCACTTGGTGCCATTTACCACTTTGTAGTTTTGCCATACCGGTTGGCTACTGTTCGGTAGCTTATTTGCAAAGCGAGTTACTTTATCTTGGCTACCTACGGCAACAACTTGAATCGTATACCCAAAGCGAACGTTTTGCTCTGCTTGCTTTTTAGACGGCGGGACAATCTTAACAACTTTGTTGTCCTGAACAGGCTGTGCTTTTGTTGGAGCTGCTTTTTGTTTAGTCGCAGTAGATGCTGTTTGAGCCGACGCTGCTTGAGCTTTTGCAGGCTGACTTTCTACTGTTTTACTCTTCGCTACTTTTTCTGACTCAGCATTTGCAACTGCTGTTGTCGCGACAGCAACAGGCGCAGCGGTTGTTGCTACCGGTTGATAGTCCTCACGATAACTTTCAGATTTCACTTCTGCTGTGAACTCACCAGACGAACAAGCTGCCAACATGGTAGCTAAGCTCACTATTACCACTTTCTTCATCGTATCACTGCCTGAATTAACTATTGTCTATCCTTTATCAGACAGGAATATCATCTAACGATGATTCCAAAACCCTGTCTTAACTACCTGTGACATGTTACACAATAATTGAGGCACAGCAATACGTTATATCTAAATTTAAGAGCAAACCAACTTTAATCGATTCAAAGCTAGTCTAGTATTGTTGAATAATGCATCTTATACCCATCACTCCATCGCTCAGGGAGACGCTATGTCGTTGGATACACTTTTCAAACCCAGCTCTATCGCCGTAATCGGAGCTTCTCGTAAACCGAATCGTGCAGGTAGCGTCGTCATCAAGAATCTTCTCATGGGCGGATATCAAGGCACCATCTTACCGGTTCACCCTAAATACAAATCTGTTAATGGGATTCTATGTTATCGCTCTGTGAGTGAATTACCACTGGTTCCGGACATTGCAATCCTTTGTACCCGAGGTGATAGAAATGTTGATTTGATAAACGATTTAGCGGTCGCTGGGGTTAAAGTTGCGATCATAATGGCCTCGGACATGTCCGTGCCTTATGACAATGACAATACGATAGAACAAACATGTTTGCGCATCGCTCAGCAAGCAGGAATGAAAATCGTCGGCCCAAACAGTCTTGGGGTATTGCTGCCTTGGCAAAATTTCAACGCCTCTTTTTCACCAGTTGACTGTTTACCCGGGAAGTTGGCATTCATTTCCCAGTCTTCAGCCGTCTGCACAACGATTTTGGATTGGGCTAACGACAAGAATATCGGTTTTTCGGCATTCATCTCCATCGGCAATGGTAGCGATGTCGATTTCGATGACATTCTTGATTATTTGTCTCGAGACAGTAAAACGGAAGCTATCTTGCTCTACGTAGACTCCATTCGAGATGCAAGACGCTTTCTCTCTGCAGCACGTGCCGCTTCTCGTAATCGTCGTATTTTGGTACTAAAAGCCGGTCGACACACAACAGGTAGTTTAATTCAACCTCATCAGAGTTCACGCTCTTTCGATATTGTGTATGACTCCGCAATTCAAAGAGCAGGTATGTTGCGTGTGAATAACACTCATGAACTGTTTGCAGCGGTAGAAACACTTACCCACTCTGTTCCACTCAGAGGGGAGCGTTTAGCCATTATTACCAATGGTATGGGGCCAGCGTTAATGGCGCTCGATACGCTCGCGGATAAAGGGGGGAGTTTAGCCCAACTATCAGCGAACACTATTGACGAGTTTGATAAAGTACTGCCTACAAACTGGCCTAAATCGAATCCTGTCGATTTGGGCGGTGATGCGACATCCGAGCGATACTGCCAAGCGATACAGTGTATACTCGACAGTGAAGACATTGACGCACTGCTTATCATGCACAGCCCATCAGCAACAGCCGAGCCTTCACAAACTGCGCATGAAGTTATAGAAACCATCCAAGCACACCCTAAAGCAAAACGCTTTAATATCCTTACGAACTGGTCCGGTGAAGCGACAGCGAAAGAAGCACGTCTTCTGTTCACCCGTCAAGGTATACCGACCTATCGAACGCCCGAGAGTGCGGTGACTGCTTTCATGCACCTTGTCGAGTACCGACGAAATCAATGGCAGCTCATGGAAACGCCGACCACGACGGATTCCTATTCAACGGATCAACTCGACAAAGCACACGAATGGCTGGCAGGACAAATCTCCACATTGCCAGAAGCGAACGGATCTTCATCGCTCGAATCTCATGTCTGTGAACAGTTATTTGGTCTTCTCAATTTACCGACACTCCCCACATGGTTGGCTCACGATCAAAGCGAAGCTATACACTTAGCCGATAATATTGGCTATCCCGTTGCTGTAAAACTTCGCTCTCCGGATATCGCCCACAAATCTGATATTCACGGGGTAATGCTTAATCTTAAAGATGCGCAAGAAGTGTCGAATGCTGCCCAGTCCATTCTTGATCGCACCCGGCTCTCTTACCCTGATGCGCGTATCGAAGGTCTTACGGTACAACAGATGGCGAAAGTAGCCGGCGGTCAAGAAATTCGTGTCAAAGTGCTTAGCGACCCAACATTTGGCCCGGCTATTTTTATAGGACAAGGTGGCTCAGAATGGAATATTGAGCGTGAGGCCGTCACCGCGTTACCACCTTTAAACATGGCACTCGCCCGCTACTTGATTATTAACGCGATTAATAAAGGGACACTTAAGTTCCAACAATCGCCCAATGCGGTCAATCTCGCCAAGCTTGCTGGCTTCTTAGTAAAGATCTCTCAGATTGTGGTGGCCTGCCCTGAAATCCACGAACTGGATATTCATCCACTACTTCTTAATGGCGATGACATTACCATTCTCGATGCTTCCGTCGTGATTAAACGCTATGAAGGAGAGCCGCAATCCAGGCTGGCGATTAGACCTTATCCAACTGAAATGGAACAAACATTAACGCTGCGTGATGAGACTCAAGTACTCCTGCGCCCCATTCGACCTGAAGATGAGCCCTACCATGCGGACTTCATCAATAACGTCACCAAAGAAGATCTCTACAAGCGATTCTTTTCCGATGTGGGAGAGTTCAATCATGAAGCTTTAGCGAACTTCACTCAAATTGACTATGACCGAGAGATGGCGTTTGTTGCTGTTGATATGGGCCAGCAAACGCCACATATCATTGGGGTATCTCGAGTGCTCGTCACGCCGGATAACAGCGATGCTGAGTTTGCTATCTTGATCCGCTCAGATCTTAAAGGTAATGGACTTGGTCGTATCTTGATGAACAAGGTCATCGATTACTGCAAGAGCAAGCAAACCAAGCAAATCTCAGGCATGACGATGCCCACTAATCGCGGCATGCTTACCCTCGCTCAAAAGCTTGGCTTTGAACTCGATGTGCAGTTTGAGGATGGCGTTGCCGATATGGTGTTGAGACTTGATTAAATGAAATGATAAAGGGGCGAAAGCCCCTTATTTTAAATCCCACGTTTTAGTGAGATGTCGAATACACCAAGATTTTGCTTCACCAATGTGATTACGTTTCCATGCCAAAACTACATCGATACTGCTCACTTCAGTATCTTTAATAACTTTGAGCTTTCCTTCTGCTATCAGTCTATCCGCGACTTGTGTTGGCAATGTTCCAATTCCTAACCCAGAGACCAAAGCCTCAACTTTCGCGTCTAAATTAGACACCGTTAATCGTGGCTGTTTCTCTAAAATATTGACGCTTAATGCAGGCTGTTCACGAGCAGTATCAGCAATGGCAATTACTCGGTATTTACTGCGTGCTTCGCTATCAAACTCACCATTACGTTTATGTACATAGTGATCCGTTGCGGCAACCCATGTCATCGACATTTCACCAAGACGCTGTGCTTTAACTCCCTGCGGCAATACATCTGGCTGTGGACAAACAAGCAAGTCACAACGCCCTTCACTCAACGCCTCCCAGCATCCAGCAAGGACTTCTTCTTCTAATTTGACTCGTGTTTTGCTGACATTGCCTAGCTTATCAACAAGGTCAAAAAAGTTAGCAACTGGAATAATGCTGTCGTAAGCAATGGTCAGATCGAGTTCCCAACCATTAGCGAGCAATCTTGCTTCATTAATCATGCTCTCCGTTGCCTGAAGAATGACTCTACCCCTTTCTAGAATCAGTTTCCCTGCTTCGGTCAGTGTCGCTTTATGGCCAGAGCGATCGAAAATCATGATATCCAAATCTTGCTCAAGCTTTTGCATTTGATAACTGAGCGATGAAGTCGCACGGTCGAACTCAGCCGCAGCGGCGGCAAAGGAGCCTCTTCTTTCAATGGCATCCAATATGGTAAGAGCTTCCAAGGTAATCGACACTGGCATGTTAGGCTTTCCTAATTCAATAACTTAACTCACTGTCAGTGATAGCAAAACTCTTCGAGTTATACAACTTGATTCTTTTTTAATCGAACGAATCCCGATCGTATCGATAATAATAGTAATTATCATTTGCATTAAGTAGTATCGCCATTCCGCCCTATCAGGCTTCTATTACACTCAATTTATGGATAACAATGATGTATCAGTTTCCTTTCAAAAAGCAGTTAATTGCGACCTCTGTTTTGATGGCTATCGCTCCTCATATTCACGCTGAAACCGAAAAAAAAACCTTCGATGAAGTCGTTGTCGTTTCGGCATCAAAAACTCCACAATCTTACTCAGACGTGTCTACATCTATTAGTAAGATTTCTAGTGAAGAGTTTGAACAAACAATGGCTAGCGACATTAAACAGGCAGTTAAATACTTGCCGGGGGTTGAGGCAGAGGGAAGCGGTCGATTTGGTTTATCAGGATTTAACATTCGAGGTATGAACGGTTCACGTGTAAAGATCATGGTAGATGGCGTACAACAGCCAAATGGCTATAATCCCGGAGCCACTGAGCAGCGCAAATATCCCAATGCAATTGAAGTCGACACCTTAGCCGAAATAGAAGTAAATAAAGGCGCTTCCTCTTCACTATTCGGCTCCGATGCAGTTGCTGGCGCAGTTGTTATGAGAACTAAGAATCCAGATGATGTACTCGTAACGGATGGCGATGAACACCGATTCGGTATTAAAACAGGTTATAGCTCTGCTGATGAGAAATTTAAAACGACGGCCACATGGGCAATGCGACAAGACAAACTCGAGACGCTATTGATGCTGACCTATGCCGACGGTTCAGAAACAAAAACCCATGGAAGTGGCGCCGATGTTGTGGGTGACCAGCGCGGCGCAGCCAATCCCGCGAGTAAGCAACTTGGTAATGTACTGGGTAAAGTTTTTTATCAGTTAAATGATAATCACCGTATTGGTATTACAGGTGAGTACTACAACTACTCTCACAAAGAAGATGAGCTCTCCTACTATGGAATCAGTATCCCTATGGGGCCAGGTATGGACTTCACTTATAACTCGCGAAACACCCAGGATGAAAACAAACGCTTCCGAGTCGGTTTCGAGCATGAGTGGCAGATGAATACCGCTTTCGCTGACGACCTAAAATGGACGCTAAACTACCAAGACAGTCGCAGTAACAATAAAAACTATGACAACACCAACCTTTATGGGGATCGCTTACGCGAGCGTGATGCTCAGGATCGTTCTTGGCAGTTTGATACTCAACTTCACAAACAGTTAGATTTTGATAGTCACTATCATCTACTTACCTACGGGTTGAACTACAAAGACAACAAATTTCAACTCAACAATGATGACTACAAAACCAGTGGTTCAAGTGTTGGCTCTACGGGTGTGCCTGATGCAACGACGACAAACTTTGGCCTATTCATCGACGACCAAATTTTCCTACTTAATGAACGTTTAGTGGTCAATGCGGGTCTGCGTTATGACAGTTTTAAAACCGATCCTAAAGACAGTGAAGGCTACACCAACCAAATTAGTCCGTACCAAGATGATGACTTTTCCGCGAAATTAGGTGCTGTCTATCACTTGTCGCAGCAATACAGTGTGTTTGGTCAAGTAAGTCAAGGTTTTAAAGCACCAACGGTACACGATCTTTACTACACGTATAACCAAGGTGCGATTATAAAGGCCAACCCTAATCTCAAATCTGAGCGCAGTACTTCTTATGAACTTGGCTTTAGAAGCCAGTCTAAAGCAGCGACCTATGAACTTGTAGGTTTCTACAACCAATACACCGACTTCATTTCAAGCAAGGATCTAGGAACCGATCCAGATTCAGGCAAAGAAGTTTATACCATGGTTAACCTTGATAATGTCGATATTCGCGGCGTTGAATTCTCTACCAATGTTGCCCTAGATGAATTATTAGGCGCTCCACAAGGTCTGTATTCTCGTTTCTCGCTGACTTATACAGATGGTGAAGATAAGAAAACAGGTGAACAGCTTGATACGGTTACACCAGTTCGTTCAGTATTCGCTGTCGGTTATGACAATGTGGAAAACAATTGGGGATTACTAAGCTCAGTAACCATGGCTAGTCGTAAGACGGATTGGCAGGATAACGATGCGGATGCGGACAACAAAAACGTCGATGCGCCTGGCTATGCAGTGGTTGATCTCACCGCTTACTATCGCCCTATGAACGATTTAACATTGCGTGCAGGCCTGTTTAACGCTTTTGATACTAAGTATTGGTTACATGATGACTTGCGTTCTAAGTCGGTGAAACCAGGCTCTATGTCTCCAAAAAACTACGACATCTATACTCAACCAGGACGTAACTGGTCGGTAACGTTAGAGTACTTGTTTTAAAGGAATCGTATTTAGTTAAACAAAAGGAGAGCAAATGCTCTCCTTTTCTTATGGGTGATAACCTTTCACTTGATTAGTTGACCTGGTCGATTCGGTATACAACATTACCGCTACCTAGTGACCCATCAGCACCATAGTTGCCTGTAACTTGCATCTTGAACAGACTACTACCGTCTTTGATTAAGTATGTCGTAAATGTTGGCCACATTTTGTGACCACCTGCTACGCCATACTGCAACGGGCCGTAAGATCCCGGCTTGCTTAATACACCTGAACCATTGTCTGCCTCGTAATCATAAATTTGTTTTGCATCGTCTCGACCAACGGATGTAGGATCTGTTACCGCGTTTGCGCCGCCATCAAGAAGAACTACGGCGGTTCCACCTTTACCCTCACCAGATACGCCGCCATTGGTTTGTAGCATCATGTCGCGACCGCCAACATGATAGTAGATATCCCAATCTCCATCTGCAGCAACGACTTGCTGCGTATCAATATCATAGTATTGAGCAACAGGATTCCTTGTCGCATAAGGAAGCGTTACAGTAAAGGCTGCATCGAACGCTTGGTTATTTTCATTCCATGTTTCAACGGCCAGTGACACATCATATGAACTGTGGTCAGGTGCCATGTAATACTCGGTCGCTTTTACTCGGCTGTATGACTGACCATCAGAGTGACGAATAATAAAGGCGTTGTCCGCTACAACATTATTTGGTGATCCATAAGCATACCAATCTTCGGTTACAATCCCGGGTTTAACCGAATCAGCTTCAAAGTCAGTACAACTGTCTGCATCAACGGCGTTGTAATTGTTAATCGTATTTTCCATTGTTAGTGCTGCAAATTCTGCTTCAACTGCTTTTCCATCAGCATCAAACAGCGCATCATATTGATGAGCAATACACCCCTCGACACTGCCTGGCCCCGAAGCACCACCATTGGCACTAAATCCGACGTATTTTTGGTAAGCAACGTGCCAAACATCATCTTCTGTTGGTACAACAGCGCCTGATGCGAGATCTAACATTGAACGCTCACCAGATGTTGCATCTACAACAACGGTCGTGCCATCCGGCGTTCCTGCTCCTGGTGTACCATCAATGCTACCGCTATCGGATGAGCCACCACCGCACCCAACAAGCAAAGCGCTTGAGATTGAAAGGGCTAGAAATTTATATTTATTTTGCATGGTATTTCCTTATTAAACTGCTTTTCTTAATTAGTAGGTATATGTGGCGCCAGCATAGATGTAGCGGCCTTCTGTCGGTCTAAAGTCATTCCCGGTTGATGGTGTGTCTCGAACTGTATTAGTCAAATTGTCAACACCTGCGAACAGCTTTATTTGGTCTGTGATTTGTGAATTGATCTTAAAATCGAATATTGAATTGGCAGGGCTAACCAGAGTATTAGCGCTGTCTGCATAAGATTCACTTTCTGCTCGACCCAACAACGTAAGGTTTGTGTTGATTGCAGCAATGAGGTAGTTAACGCTGAATTTCAATTGATGCTTAGGACGCCTAACCAAGGTTTTTCCTGTATCTTTGTCCTCCGCATGGAGGAATGAATATCCTACGTTGCCACTCCAACCGGAGACTTCGGATACACGAACTGACGCATCAAAGCCCTGCGTAAGAGCACGAGCCATATTCATGTACTCATAGATTTGAAGATCCGGTGTCGATTTATCAGCATTTAGATCTTCTGCAATAAGATCTTTAATATCATTCCGATACAGACTTAGTTCACCCCACACTAACTTGCTGAACTGCGCATCAATGCCAAGTTGGTAACTAACGGAAGATTCCGGTTGAAGTTCAGGGTTGCCCAGAACCATATAACCGAGTGAGCTATGGTCAAACTCGTAATAACGTTCTTTTAAAGTCGGTACTCGATAGCCTGCGCCGACACCGCCTCTAACACGAACGTTATATTGCGAGAGTGACTCTGGACGATACATAGCGTTTAATTTAGGAGAGAAATGACTTCCAAAATCCGAGTCCGTTTGTGCTCTTACACCAGGTAAAAGTTCAAAAGAGTCAGTAACAAAAAAGTCGTCTTGGATATAGTATTCGTAGTTTGTTCGGCTAGGGTTCTCTGGTTTAAGTTCACTTACACCATTTTTGGTTTGGACTAAATCTGCTTGATAGCCAACAATCCCAGTTGTAATGACATGGTTACTCCCCAACGCAAAGTCTATTTGAGCCTCAGCCTTGTGTGAGTTAAGTTCACCAAACCGTGGATTATTAACATTGTTGGAGCTAACGACAGTTTGCTTAGTTTCCTCAGTCACCCTCTCGTTGATGTAGTATGTCGTAAGGAAAATGTCTTCATTGATAGCCCCAGTGTAGTTAATACTCGTGTTCTGACGAGTAATGACTTCACTTTTCACTTGGTCGACATAGCCTATACCAGGCGTAAACTCATCAAAGTTTCTTTCGAGATCTTCTTGATACCAGCTAGGAGACAGCTTTAGATGGCCACCATTCTCAAATTCATACCCCAATACACCTGAAAATCCGGTTTTCGTACCGCTTGCACCTTCAAATGGAAACGTAGAAGGATCGAGATCAACACCACCTTTATCTCGATGGTCTGCTGCTAATTGTATGTAGAATTGGTCCCAACGCTTATGTCCTTGAACCTTGATATGACCGTCATTAAAGTAGTCGTTCCGTAAACCATTACTCCCATAACCACCCGTATCGGCAGTAACAGAAAATCCAACTGGCTCCTGGGGTGTCTTGGTAATAATGTTGACTACTCCGCCCATCGCTTCACTGCCATAAAGCGCAGACAGTGCGCCCTTCGCGACTTCGATCTGTTTGACATTTGCTAACGTGATTTGTGTAAGGTCAACGGCACCAGAAGTACCGCTAATTGGCATTCCATCCATTAAAATCAATACACGTTTTGCATCTATGCCTTGGATCCAAACTTCTTGCCCGCTCCTACCATGAATATTGACAAGCGTTAATCCCGGAACATTTTGAATTGCCTCCGCAAGATCTTGAGCGTGGTTTCTTTCGAGTTCGGCAGCGGTAACAACTTCCGTTCGAATAGGGGCATCAACGAGATTCTTCTCTGTCTTGGTTCCAGTTATCACCATAACATCTTGAGGGGAGTCGCTCGCCAACGCCATTTGACTCCATGTAGGTAAAGCAAGAGAGCCTGCTATGGCCAAAAATAGGGGTGAATATTCTACGCCTTTCAACGGTTACATCCTGTATATCGATCATTAACATCACCGTAATGTTAATGATAGTCAGTATCATTTGCAATAGCACTTAATGGCTTGTTGAATGATTTATCAAGACTAATTCACATTTTTGATACTCATTCTCAACTATTCGAGCAAGACAACATTGAGAATCCGTATTTGATCTTTAAATTGTGGGAGCGAAGGGAGTGATCTTTCAGCGTAAATAAGTAACATACCTGGCAATAAAAAAACCGCCGAGTCAAAACGACTCGGCGGTTTTTATGTTTGGGTAACATACCCGGCACTGCCGGATTAGAGGTTATGCAGTTTGTGCTTTTAGTCCTTTAGGCGCTGGCGTAATGCTATCGCGATAGCTGAACCACAAATAGCTCACTGCAATGATGTAGAACAAATAAGACAGCGCAAATACGATTGGTGAGGTGATCAAATCATTCGAAATACTTAACCCTACCCCCACCACGGTGACTGTCAGCTTCGCGATCGTTCCTAGGAGTAAAAGACCCATAGCGAATTGCGGGAAACGTGTACTCGCAAATGCGATCATGTAGCAAGCTCCAACCGCTAAAGAAGCAATAGACAAACCAAGTAGATAAGAGTGAATGTGGTCAGCAGCTGCGTAGCCTGCTCCAAGAGAGACACCGAGCAACATTAGAATTTTGGTCATGAACATACGTCACCTCAACAAATAATCAAAAACGTGTTTGAAATGTCCATTTTCAATTTTGAAATCTCATTTTGCCTGTATTGTGATTCCTAATTGATGATATTTCAAGCTTACTTTTTGAACGTTTTTAGTGCAAATTTCACCCATTCATTTCCCGTTACATTTAGACAACAATCGAAAATATAGATCGCCTTGGGTAACAGTATGTTACGTATTTTACCAATCAACAAAGTTCCATTGTAACAATGTATTTACAACTCAGTTTTTTTTAATACTTGCTAAATTTGTGATCCGACGAACCACGCCAATAATTCACACGTCAAATTAATATCAAATTTACACCTTTGTTACATCAATAAGTTAATTGAATTAATTCGGAAAAATCGATTCCAATTGTAGGAATATTGGTTATAATCCGCGCTCCTTTGCGTCATCTGTTGATAAACGCAAACTTAATTTGAGTGTTTAACCCCCCGAACGTTGTTCGACATATCAGAGAACAAAAATGAGCAAGATTGATAAAGCTATGCGAATCCTAATTGCAGGATTCTGTATCAACCTTTGTCTTGGCATCCTGTATGCTTGGAGTGTATTTAACAAAGCCCTAGTAAGTGAATGGGGTTGGAGTGCAGCTGACGCGTCATCTCCTTACGCTATCGCGACCATCACTTTTTCTATCTGTCTTCTTGTGGCTGGCGTACTTCAAGACCGTATGGGTCCACGTAACATCCTTATCTTGGGTGCAACGCTAACTGGCCTTGGCATGATTGCTTCAAGCTTTGTTCAATCAGTTATGATGCTTAATATCACTTTCGGCATGATCACTGGTGCGGGTATTGGTTTCGGTTACGCATGTCTATCTCCTTCAGCAATGAAATGGTTCCACCCTTCAAAGAAAGGCATGGTTAATGGCCTTATCGCAGCTGGTTTTGGTCTAGCAGCAGTATACCTAGCTCCCCTAACCTCTTCTCTGATTGGTTCTATGGGTATTAGCTCTACATTTATGGTGCTAGGTGTTGGCGTCCTTATCGTTGCTGTACCACTTGCGGCAACAATCAATAACCCACCAGCGGGTTATCAGCCACAAGAGCCAAAAGTAAAAGCAGGTCAAGCACCGGTACAAGTTAAGAAAGCGGCTGACATGAGCTGGAAAGCAATGCTAAAAACGCCTCAGTTCTACTCTCTATGGGTTATGTATGCGTTTGCAGCTGCTGCTGGTCTAATGATCATTGGTAACATCACAAACATTGCTAGCGTGCAAGCTAACCTACCGAACGCGGTTTACTTAGCTTCTCTACTTGCTATCTTTAACTCTGGCGGTCGTATTGCAGCAGGCATCCTGTCCGATAAGATCGGCGGCGTACGTACACTGATGCTAGCGTTCATCCTACAGGGTGTGAATATGGTACTGTTCTCAACGTTTACTTCTGAGTTCATGTTGATCATCGGTACAGCCGTTGCTGCAGTTGGCTACGGTACACTGCTAGCGGTATTCCCATCACTAACCGCTGAGTACTACGGCCTTAAGAACTACGGTACTAACTACGGCGTACTTTACACATCTTGGGGTATTGGCGGCGCAATCGGTGCGGCTATTGTAGGTTACTCAATGACTCATGGTGGTGGTTACAACCTAGCGTACACAATTTCTGCGGTTATGATGGGCGTATGTATCGTACTTTCGCTCGTGACTAAACCGATTTCTGAAGAGAAAGCAGCTGAGCTAAAAACAGCGTAATTCTCTTACTTTAAAAGTACCATCGCATCGAAGCCTGACGATAAATCGTCAGGCTTTTTTTGTTTCTTCAGAACATTATAAATCCGCTGATTTGGATATATAGTTGGAAAATTATCGAGTTATCAATGAAAATTAGCTTTATGCAAAAGGAATCACTCGCACTATGCGATGCATTGAGAACACAATATGACAATAAAACGATTTTCACTCACCCTGCTTATCCTGATTTTTTCCGGATGTGCCACTTACGCAGGGCTCAACTATGACCAGCTATTTGGCAAACCTGAAGTAAGAGAACGTACCGTTCCCGTCTCTTCCCCCGAATCAGACTTCTTCCTCTCTGAGGTTAAACCTATCATCGACAATCGCTGTGTCGTTTGTCACGCATGCTACGACGCCCCTTGTCAGCTCAAACTCTCTTCTGTTGATGGTATTGACCGTGGCTCAAGCAAAGAACTTGTCTATCAAGGCACCCGTTTGACTGCTTCGCAGCCAACTCGTCTATTTGAAGACGCTCAGTCCACCGCCGAGTGGAGAAAGTTAGGGTTTTTTCCAGTGCTTAATGAGCGCGAACAATCTCTGTCAGGTAACTTAGATGCTGGCTTAGTTGCGAGAATGCTAACACAGAAAGCACGTCACCCTTTGCCAGAAACGGATCAGCTTGAAGGATTTGATTTCTCCATCGATCGTACGCAAGTTTGCCCAACGATCGAAGAATACGATGCGTACGAAGCCGATTACCCTCTCTGGGGTATGCCTTATGGTATGCCAGGCATTACCAACACAGAGTACCAAACGCTCATCTCATGGCTTGGTAATGGCGCAAAAATGAATTCACCACTGCCACTTACTGATGAAGAGCAAAGCCTAGTCAATGAATATGAAAAGCTGCTCAATCATGACGACTTAAAAAACCAGCTGACGGCAAGGTATATCTATGAGCACCTCTATCTTGCTCACCTCTATTTCTCAGAAGTGGAAACCGAGCAACGCTTTTTCACTATAGTTCGTTCCGCCACTCCGCCTGGTAAACCTATAGACAGGATCGTAGCTCGGAGACCTTATGATGCCCCAGGTGTTGACCGCGTCTATTACCGCCTAGTACCGGTAAGAAGCACGATTGTTGATAAAACTCATATGCCTTTTGCGCTTAACATGCCGAGGCTCGAGTCCTGGTACCAATGGTTCATTATGCCAGACTATGAGGTTAATAGCCTTCCTAGCTATGATATCGCAGTCTCTGCGAACCCAATGACAGCGTTTAGAGATCTTCCCGTGAATGCACGTTTCAAGTTTATGCTTGATAACGCTCAGAATACTATCATGGCCTATATCAAAGGGCCTGTGTGTCGCGGTCAGCTCGCTCTCAACGTCATTAATGATCGCTTTTGGGTCTTCTTCCTCGACCCAGACAAAGCAGATTTACCAGAAGTGAATGCATTTTATCAGCAGCAAGCAGACAACCTGAAGCTGCCAAGTGAGCTTGAAAGCAATACAGTCCCAATTACTAACTGGGTTAAATATGCAAATCAACAAACTCGCTACCTTGAAGCTAAATCGGAGTTCATGAACAAATGGTTTGAAGGCGGCAAACACCTGACTACCGACGTACTTTGGACCGGTAATGGCGAGAACCCAAACGCAGCTCTGACCGTTTTCCGCCATTTCGATAGTGCATCTGTAGTTCAGGGGATGGTGGGCACGCCACCTAAAACGGCGTGGATCCTTGATTACGCTCTTCTAGAACGTATCCATTATTTGCTGGTGGCCGGTTTTGACGTCTATGGTAACTTTGGCCATCAATTGATCACTCGTATGTTCATGGACTTCTTGCGAATGGAAGGTGAAAGTAACTTCTTAGCCCTATTGCCAAATACGGTACGTCACCAAGAGTTCAGTAGCTGGTATCAAGAGCAAAGCCCACAATTTAGTGAGTTTTTACAACGCAACATCAAGCCCTTTAGCCAACCAACTCAAGAGCTCTATTTAACCGAGAACTATAAGCAAGAGTTGTATGGCAAGTTACAGAGTAAACTCGAGCCAGTAATTCACGATCGATTCAAAATCGTGAACACGGGTTTGTCTGAGAAAAACGAAGCATTGCTTCGCAGTATCGATGACATTAGAGGAGAAGGACTTCAAACCGTACCTCAAATTGTCATGGTGATGATTGAAGCGGACAATGGGAATCAACAACTGTTTACTCTGCTTCACAATAATGCACACATCAACATCTCAAGCTTGTTCTCTGAACAGAAGAATCGCGATTATAAGAACGATGACCTTACCTTTGTTCGAGGTGTGATCGGGAGTTATCCCAGCGCGTATCTAAGTCTCAAAGAGTCAGAGATCGAAAATTTTGTCGTTGCACTTCGTAATATCAACGGCGAAGAGGACTATGTAAAACTGCTCGACAATTATGCAGTTAGACGTAGCTCTCCTGATTTTTGGCAATTTAGCGACCAAGTTCATGAGTTTTACCAGCGCACTCAACCTATCGAATTCGGGCTGTTGGACTATAATCGGTTTGAGAATAGATAGAATCGACTTAAGAACAGATAGGTGCTCGCGGGAACTCTTAGGAGGTGTAAGATGAGCATTAGAGATAGCATTGAAGCCATCGAGCAACAGATTTATGTTGCCTGTTCAGACGGTGACTACGAGACCGTCAACATGTTGGAACACCAACTCGAACACTTGAGAGGACTCTCTAACAAAGGGATTGATGAAGATCCCTATGCAGTTGAACACCGAACCTATCTTGATGATGATTGGTAAGGTCATACCCAACTGTATAACGAAAAAGGGCTCAATGTGAGCCCTTTTCTGGTTTGGATTTTTAGTGACTAAAAAGCTTCGCTAATAGTCAAAAAAGTAGCGAAAAGCCACGAGCTGTATATTTACACAGTATCAGTTATTTAGCAGACCTTGTAAGCGATTAACGGACTGTTGCCTTGACAGAATTAAAAGCTCTAGGACTGACAGCAATCGACCAATATGATCATCGGCCGTTTCGATAGCAAGGCAGATTTCAAATAGTTGCGTTAAGCCTAGTGCAGCCGCGCTACCTTTGAGTTTGTGAGCTAATGCTTTAACTTCATGCCCATCATCCGTTTGTGCTGCACTTTCTAGCTCTTCAATGATCTGCTGACTCGACTCAACAAACGCATCAACAATTTTTTTTACTCTGTCATGACCTAATATCGACAAGTCATCACGCAGTACTTTTTCATCAATAATCATCGATTCTTCCAACGTGTCCAACTCAGTTTGAGAGGGTTGCGCTTCCGAAGCCAAGTAGGTCGTCACCTTATTGGCAAGATGCTGCTGTATTGTGTCTCGCAGATCTTCTCTGTCGACGGGCTTTGGAAGATAGCCGTCAAAGCCTGCTTCTAAGTATGACTCGACTTCTTCGTTAAATACGTGAGCTGATACCGCAATCATTGGTGTCTTTTCGTTCGCAGCTTTGTTTTTTTCTATTTGTCTGAATGCTTTTAATAAATCAACACCACTACAGTCTGGTAGGTTAATGTCAACGAGTGCAATATCAAAATCATGCTCGGAAAACATAACCTTGGCATCCTCTCCTGTTTCCGCTGCAATCACATGATGCCCCATATTGACCAGAAAACCTTCTGCAACCATGAGATTCACCGCGTTATCTTCTATCAACAGCACGCGACCGTTTACTGTTTCAGTGCCACCAATAGGCGTTTGTATTTCTTGCCCTTCAAGTGCACATTGCTCCAAAGGAATGACAAACCAGAAACGACTTCCTTCCCCAAGATAGGAATCAACGTAGATCTCGCCATTCATCGCATGTACAAGCCTTTGGCTTATTGCTAGACCGAGCCCAGTACCACCAATGGTACTGTGACCATTTTCCGCCTGAGTAAAGGCTTCAAACAAACGCAATTGGTCATCAGGGCTAATCCCAACACCAGTATCAGAGACCTCGATCATCACACAAGTTTCATCATCAGGGTCTAGAGATACGTAGATATCAACCTGGCCGGACGAGGTGAACTTAATCGCATTACCAACCAAGTTGTTAAGCACTTGGCTTAGGCGGGTAACGTCACCGCAATAAACATCAGATACATCACTCTCAATATGAAAACGAAAATCTAGGTTCTTCTCCAGAGCCTTGCCGAGCATTAGCTGATAACAATCTTGCACCATTCGATAAAGATCAAACGGTTTGTTTCGGATCTCAAGGTGGCCAGCCTCTATTTTCGAGTAGTCCAAAATATCATTGAGAATCGCAAGCAAATTCTGCCCACTACGATTAATCACTTGCAAGTAATTACGTTGCTGAGAGTTCAGCGAGGTATCTTCCATTAAGGCTGCGGTGCCAAGTACCCCGTTCATCGGAGTCCGGATCTCATGACTCATGGTCGCTAGAAATGCAGACTTAGCGCGGCTCGCTTGTTCAGCCGCATTGCGTGCTTTGGCGTGATTTAATACTTCCTGGTTGAGTTTTTCATTACTGGTTTGCAACTGGAGTGTCCGCTCGGTAACGATTTGTTCTAACTGATTTCTATGATTCTCGAGCTCTTTCTTGGCTTTGATTTCAGCTTCAGCGACAACTTTAAGAGCCTGTGCCGTATTACGAGCAGTGATGATGGCTTGACCCATATGGGCGAGTTCATCATTACCCTTTACACTGACATCAACATTGAGCTGCCCTTTCGCTATAGATAGCAGCGCGCCAGAGTATTCTGCCAGTCGTTTTACTACCGACACATAAACCACGCGCCACACAATCAATACAACCACAACAAAGCCGATAATAGACAGTATACCCAACGTCCACTGCGCGTATTTTAATGTCGCAGATAAGTCGGCCACAGCGGCCGTTGTCGCTGCGTTAGATTGGTCGACAAGTTTTGAAATGGTTTCATTGAGCTTGGTAAACAATTCGAGCGTTTCGTGCATTAAGCTTTTAGACCGCTGCCTCTCGTTGTATTTTTGCTTGAGTAAGGTAAAAATCGTTTTCCCGGACGACAGTTCATCTAAAAGCGAAGCCATCTGCTCTGAGCGAGTAGGATCCTCAACTCCGGGTACCCGTCTTTGCATGATATTAATGTTGGTCTGATACTGACGCTGTAGTTCATCGATACGCCCAGGATCAGAAACCGTTCTCGCCTCCTCAATCTGATTGAGTGTTTTAAAGGCAAGAAGGTGCAACTCGTGCAATCGTTCGGACAGATCAAGGTCGACTTCAACTAGACTGTCCAAGGCACTGAGTGCTTCTGCTTTCTTTTCCTTTTCAAGCAAACCGTAAATATGAGTCACATTGGCAACAGCAATCGTACTGGTATTGAGAACTTGGGTGCGCGTTAGTTGCTCTAGCTCTTCCGCTTGCACTCGTAGCTGAGTCGTCAGTTGTAAAATTGATTGATCGAGCGTGATGGTTTGTTCCACAGAGCTGCCCAGCTCTGCAAGACTATCAATGATAGATTGAACGGTTTGTTCAAGGCTATCGAGCAATTTGGAATCGAACGAATCTGAGCCAAGACTTTTTATGTGCAGGAGCAAAGATTCGAGACGCGAAAACAACACACGCCCAGCCTCTTGATGCTGTGGTTTGGTTTTTGCGTTCGAGAGCACTTGTACTGATGCAATGATGCGCGAACTTAACTCAGAGACTTCACGAGCTTCAAGCATTGAAGGAATGGCTGTATCAACCACATTGCGCTCTGTCTTAGCAACAAATGAGAATCCAGACACGCCAATCGCCGTCGACAGCAATACGAGTAATGCCATCACTAAAAAGGAAAATAATAACTTACGGCCAATACTGGCTTTAGAGAGCAACATACCCACTCCATTGACTTTACTTCGATTCCATCCAGGATTGCTATTCCAATATCGATCGGAACCTGAAAGAAGCACGCAAACTACTAAAATTACGCCCACTCATCGACACTTAGCGCTTGCCGACGCTCATTGGACTGTATTACGCTATATTTTGCAGTGTAGCAGAGCTAGATACCACTAAACGTTGACGATATGCCTAATAAAACTCACTTTTTTTCGACAATTTGTGCGCTAATGATTGCCACCAGTGTTCCACTGAGCAGTAATGCAGCAAATGCCACTACTGTTAAGAACGCACCGGAGTCAGAAAAAGTGTGCGCCATTTACCCACACCTTAAAGACTCATACTGGCTATCCGTAAACTATGGGATGGTAACAGAAGCAGAGAAGCAAAATATCACACTCAAAGTCTTGGAGTCTGGGGGTTACCCGAACATCGACAAACAACGAGCTCAGCTTGTCGCATGTCGCGACTGGGGCGCCGATGCGATCATTCTTGGTACCGTCTCTCCCACCGCATTTAGCCAGGATTTAAGTCGCTACACACAAGACACGCCTGTATTTGCGACAGTAAATCATCTCATTGTCGATAAAGCGCAACGTCAACACGTAAAAGGTGTTGTCGGCGTTGATTGGTACTGGATGGGTCATCGAGTCGGTAAACACTTGGCAGAGCAGCACCCTAAAGGCAGTGGTGTCGTCGATGTGGCTTTTCTTCCTGGCCCAGAATCAAGTGGTGGGACAAAGCCTGTCATTCTTGGATTTCTAGAAGCAGTCAAACACAGTGATGTAAACATTGTTGAAACCCTATGGGCAGACAATGACAAGGAGTTACAGCGTAACCTAGTTCAAGAGGTCATTGAAAACTACCCGAACCTCGATTATGTCGTTGGCAGCGCAGTTGCTATTGAAGCTGCTATTAGTGAGCTACGTGCACAGCCGCACCACTCTGATATCAAGCTTCTATCGATTTACCTGAGTCACGGGGTATATCGCGGCTTACTTCGCAACAAAGTAGAGTTTGCACCGACAGACAAAATGGTAGAGCAAGGTCAATTGTCTATCCGTCAAGCCGTACATTATTTACGAGATGAGCCCTACGAAACAGATCTTGCACCTAAAATTGAAGTGCTAACACCTGATTCACTTGATGAACAAATCATCGGGGAATCCTTGTCTCCCAGTGCATTCAGGCCTATTTTTAGTGTCGAAGAGCATTAATTGTCACAGATACCAAGGAAGCTCATTGCGAGCTTTGGTTGTGATGCGTAGTATGAAGCTTGATTTTAATATCAATAACTTAAATCAAACTAATTCCAATGCACTCACGTCAGCCTATTGTGTGCATTCGAATTAGAACGAGCAGAATTCAAAAATAGACAATTAGGAACAAAAGTACATGCAGAAAACGATTCGCACAATGCCGGCACACAAGCACATCGCACTGGTGGCTCATGATCATTACAAACCTGAGCTTCTGCGCTGGGTTCAAGAGAACAAGGAAAAGTTACAAGGTCACTTTCTGTATGCAACAGGGACAACGGGTAATATGCTTAGTAAGGAAACTGGCCTTGCCATCAAAAGCATGATCAGTGGCCCAATGGGTGGCGACCAACAAATCGGTGCGCTCATTTCTGAAGGGAAACTGGATATGTTGATCTTCTT
This sequence comes from Vibrio sp. DNB22_10_4, assembly GCF_052879755.1. NCBI lineage: Bacteria > Pseudomonadati > Pseudomonadota > Gammaproteobacteria > Vibrionales > Vibrionaceae > Vibrio > Vibrio sp. DNB22_10_4. The sequence continues at coordinate 1,122,125 of NZ_JBNNXW010000001.1, forward strand.
CTGGGATCCTCTTAACGCAGTACCACACGACCCTGATGTAAAAGCCCTACTGCGTATTGCCAGCGTATGGAACATCCCTGTCGCAACCAACCGCGCTACCGCGAACTTTTTGTTTGAATCTAATCTACTCTCGCAAGAAGTGGATATTGAAATTCCAGACTATGATGCTTACTTGGCTGAACGCATCTAGTGTCACACATTATTTGGTGTACCAAAGGGGGCATCGTCCCCTTTCACTATTCAGGGGTGGACTTGAGGCCCACTAAATTGCTCCGCCAAGTAATCAATGATCGCTTCAGGCTCAGTGATGGTCTGTTTATCCTCCAGAATCAGTACGGGTAGCCATTGATGCTCTGATCCTAATGCAGCTACTAATACGTCACGAGGTTTCGCAAAAGGGATACGACACACCTCAACATTCGGCTCGCAGAGCACCATACCCCGAAGGTTCAGATGGGTTCACGACCAGAACCGCCAGCCCCTCCGCTCAAGCGGGAATTTTTCTTTTTAAGCGAATACCAATTCCCTATCTGGCTCGCCCTCTAGTGTCTTACTGCCACTGCTCTGCCTAACTTCACCTTAATTCATCACGACGTGATGAATTCATTTTGCTATAATGAAAAGCAATGAAAAGTACACCGAGTCATACAACTATGAGTAAGCCCAGTTACATTCCTTATTCTGACCCATGGTTTTATCATCGCCCAGTATTAGCACAGCACATAACAAATATGTGTAAAGACACGCTATTTTCTCGAATGGTGTACTTAGGTACGCGCAGGATTGGCAAGACATCGTTCTTCTTAAGTGATTTAAGCCCCGAGCTTATCAACAACGGTCTGTTGCCTATCTATATCAACATGTGGGGCAACAAGAGTGCACCTCATACCGAATTCGCTGAACAGTTAGCAAGAGCGCTTGATGAAATAAAGCAAGAAGGCGCGCTGAAGCGGCTCCTCAATACAGAAATAAAAAAACTCGCGATTGGCAATCAAATTGCCAAAGTTGAACTCGAGTTTAAACCAAGGTCTGCCAGCGACGCAGATATACTCAACATTAAGAGTCATCTTAAATCCGTGATAGAGGCTGCTGGCGGTTCTAAGGTAGTCTTCATATTGGATGAATTCCAACACCTTTCTACATCTAGTGCTTTTGACAACTTTCTCTACACCCTGAGAACTCTGTTCGACTCTTACGGCTCTAGAATTACCGTGATCTTTACTGGCTCAAGCAGGACAGGCATGAAAGCGGCTTTTGAAGACGATAAAGTGCCCTTCTATCAGTCTGCACAAGTGAACGAATTTCCTGTGATTGATGACGGTTTCATTGAGCATTGCACCAACCGGCTCAAGGATTCTTATAACATTCATATTAACCGCTTGGAGCTGCTCGACTTCTGGAACGAAATTGATCACTCACCACACTGGATAATTAACCTGATGCGTGAATTGGTCGCCAATCAACGAACGCTCAACCAAGGTGTTAATTTTATCAGAGAGGCGATTCGTGCCGAGGAAGGACATAAGGACATCATTAAGAACTTAACGCAAACAGACAAAGCGGTCTTGCTATTGCTCCATGCGCAGCGTGGGATTTACAGTGAAGCTTCTCAGGCGTTTGTAAAGAAAATCGGCGGTAAAGCAACCCGAAGCGCGGTACAAGCCGCAGAGCGAAAACTAGAGTCAAAAATGATAATTAGCTCACTCCCCAATAAGAAAGTTATTGTCGAACTGTATGGGCTCATTGATGCAGTTTGGCAAGACATTGACATCCCTGAAAAGCGATTTGATTAACTCTAACGCTGAAGGAAAAAGCCTCTAACAAGAGGCTTTTATAAAGTCTTTATTCCACACTTTCACCCGCCTGCTGTACGACAAACGAGGTAGTTGGCTTAACAGTGTTGATGAGTGACTCAACTTGTAAAATCGCCTCTAATGAGGTGCTGTTTTTACGGTAGCTTATGTACAAAGGCCGAGTCCATTCATCGGCTCCCTCGACTCTAAATAGCTGCTCAGACTCAATGAACGGCTCTACCAGCGAAGCAGGTAGATAGGCGCAGCCACCTTTTTCCAAAACAAAATCCAGTGCAATACGACCCGTTGACGTGCGCAGGTACGGCGCTGGAATATTTGGGTGACGATCAGCATGCTCAAACGCGAATTGCGTGCCCCAATCTACGTAGACATATTTACTGTTAAACGCGGATTCAATATTACTTGGTTCTGTTGATACTAGCACCAAAGGCAGTTCGGCAATCTGATGACTCTTGAACTCTTCAACCTTAAATGGATCAAAAGAAAACGCCACATCCAATGTGCGCTCAAGTAGCTTGCGGTTTAGCTGCTCACGACCCAGAGACTCCGCAACAAAACCATAACCAGTCAAAGAATCCGTGACCACACTCAAGCCGTTTTGCAAATACGCATCCCAGATATTAGGTGTGCCGCCTAACGTGAGTTGCAGCGCTTTATTGCTCTCTAATGATAAGTCAAAGGTCGCTTGCTTAAGCGTCGAAACCATCACTTCTGCGTAACCTACCAGCCGTTGACCCGCTGAGGTCAATTGAATATTGTTGCGATGTCGGGTAAACAACCGCGTATCAAAGTATTCTTCGAGCTGTTTGATACGTGCACTCACCGCCGCCTGCGTGATGTAGAGGTTTTCGGATGCGCGACCAAAGTGTTTCTCCTTAGCGACTTCAAGGAAGGTTTGGAATACTTTTACGTCCATAATGTGACTCTTAAGATATTTCTAATAGATTGAGCTAACGTTCTGGTTAGCCACGTATTCTTACACAATTAAGCTTAGTTAAGCATAAAGAAATTTTGTGCATTCGACAAAAACAATTCGTTTTCTTTCTTGTTCATTTCCAACTATTTTCAGCATCGAACCAGCACGGGATTCTAAGGCTTCTCGGCGTCTTTGGATGGCAAAAAGTCCCTTGAATTACCTTGCTTTACTACCTATTTGCTTTGAGGTCTCTATGACTGAAACTCAATTTCGCCACGGCAAGAAACGTTTTTATGATGCAGTAAAGTTCCCACGCGGATTCGCGAAATCGGGTGACTTTACACTGATTGAAGAAGACATCTTGGTAACTTACGGAGAAACCATGTTAGCGCTTGAACGCGGTGACATTACCCCGGAAAACGCCGAAGAAAAACACTTCACAAAAGTGATCGTTAACCCTAGCAAAGCGAAATCCAAACTGGAACACACCTGGCTTAAATACGTTCGCTTGGCGCGCGGAAGACGAGCTTTCCATACGTTGAATAGTAAATCTAAGTTTCATGAAGCCGCGAAAGACTATGATTACGACATGGAAAACGACGACGTTTTAGAGCCAGCATAAGTTGTGATCTTTCCTCCTAAACGCAAAAGTAGAGCCTAGCGCTCTGCTTTTTTTTGTCGCCAGTTTCTCCCCCCTCTTTCTCCATTTCTCAATACCACATTCTAACAGCAGAAACTGTCGGTTGTTCTCGTTCCCAATATACGAGCAAAACAAAGCCGCCCAAAGGCGGCTAGGAAAGCTGGTTAGTCAGACTGATTAATCAATCAGAAACGCTCTGCTTGGATCCACGTATACTTTGTCGATCATAGCTTCACGCCCCAACAGCATCATATAAGACATGTCTTGGCGATTGCTTAGCGTGATCTCAATGGGCCACTCTCTGTCACCAAGTTTGAACAAGGTTTGGATAACGCAGCGCTGTTCTGAATCACCGTTGGATGATTTGATACGTCTTGAGTCGTAAATTAACGATTCACAATGTACGATCTCATCTAAATGGTAGATGTCTGGATGCAAGTCATATTGGACGTATAAACGACCATCTCGTTTCACACGCTGTAAGTTGTCAACGTGAAGCGAAGAGGTTTTTGCACCTGTATCAATGCGTACTTCTAAATCAAAAATACCCAACTCAGGAAGGCTACAAACTTCCAAGTTGCCAATGATCATTCTGTCGTTATATGTGTTTGGCATAGTGTTACATGCTCGGTTCTACTGGAACAATCGACTCTTGCATGATTTCGATGTGTTCAAATACCTCTTCTGCGTTATCTCCAAAATACGCAATGTGATACATAGCTTCCCCTTCTTGAACCAGAGGAATGTTTTGCTTGCCGATAATGATACCAGTGCGGTTTGACGTAACCTGACCAATATTGTTACCCAGCGGGCCGTTAATGTCGGCTAGGATCTCGCCTTTCTCGACCATAGAGCCCAAATGAACGTATTCTTTAACAAATCCACTCGCATCTGCACGAGTCCAGTCACTACGGTTGGCAATAAAGGGATCCGTTTTTGCCTTTGATACACGTTTGCGAGTCATACCTAGCGCTTTAAGTACGCGAAGTACGCCTTTGACACCGGTCTGAATAGATAGCTCATCAAATCGTAGCGCCTCGCCTGCTTCATACAGAAGTACGCGAGCGCCGTGGTTAACAGCGGCTTCACGTAATGAGCCATCTCGAATGTTGGCATTAAGCAAAACCGGCACAGCAAAGGCCTCTGCGAGACGCTTTGTTTCTTCGTCTTCTAAGTTTGCTCGAATTTGCGGCAAGTTAGAACGATGAATAGCGCCTGTGTGTAGGTCGATACCATAGTCACAATGAGAAACAATACTCTCTAGGAAAGTATGCGCTAGACGTCCAGCCAACGATCCTTTCTTTGAGCCAGGAAAACAACGGTTTAGATCTCGGCGGTCTGGCATATAGCGGCTCTGGTTTAGAACACCATATACGTTGACCATAGGTACATAAATTAACGTGCCGCACTGCAGTTTTAAGTTTTCTGCAATTAGGCGACTAATAATCTCTATGCCATTTAACTCATCCCCGTGGACAGCGGCGCTCACAAACACCACTGGTCCTTCTTTCTTTGCTCGTATTACTTGGACTGGGATACTTACTTCTGCGTCCGTGTATAATTTCGCAACTGGGATATCGATTTCTTTACGCTCACCAGGGCGTATTTCTACGCCCGCTATGACAAGCTCTTTAGCCATTTTTAACCACGTCCTTTCGTTTTATTGTTGTTTGGCTTGGCATTTTTCTCGATAAATTCGTAAATAAGGCCCGCCACATCTTTACTTGTCGCGCTCTCAATTCCCTCTAGGCCTGGTGATGAGTTTACTTCCATAACCACTGGACCATTTTTCGACTGAAGGATATCAACCCCGCACAAGTTCAACCCCATCGCCTTGGCAGCCGCTATCGCTGTCGCACGCTCTTCTTTAGTGAGCTTGATTAGCTGTGCAGTACCACCACGATGTAGATTTGAACGGAATTCACCTTCGGCAGCTTGTCGCTTCATTGCAGCAATCACTTTTCCACCGACAACAAAACAACGAATATCAGCACCGTTAGCTTCTTCGATAAACTCTTGAACCAAAATGTTGGCTTTTAGACCCATGAAAGCTTCGATAACACTTTCTGCAGCTTTTTGTGTCTCTGCGAGCACCACACCAATGCCCTGAGTACCCTCAAGAAGCTTGATAACAAGTGGCGCGCCGCCAACATTTTTAATCAAATCTGGAATGTCGTCTGGCTTGCTTGCAAAACCAGTGCGAGGTAGACCAATGCCTTTACGTGATAGCAACTGCAAGGAACGCAGTTTGTCACGTGAACGGCTAATCGCTACTGACTCGTTAACACAGAAAGTACCCATCATTTCAAACTGACGAACCACAGCGGTTCCGTAGAAAGTAATAGATGAACCAATTCGTGGAATCACCGCATCGTATTGAGGCAACTCCTCACCCATATAACGGACTTTAGAGTTACTACTAGTAATATCCATATAGCAATGCAGGGTATCTATGATATCCACTTGATGTCCCCTCGCTTCCCCTGCTTCTTTTAGGCGACGAGTTGAGTACAAGTTTTCGTTGCGAGATAGAATCGCAATGCGCATGGCAGTATCCTCTTTTAGGTATATTGTTTTATGAGTGTGAAACGCCGGTTACGAACGACCGGAAAGAGCGTGCACCTTAAGAGTTTAGCAATTAAAAATAAAACGATTGTTTTTAGTCGTGACGACAAAGAAAAGTTGTTGTTGAATACGCAGATTTCACGCATAAAAAAACCGACTTTCGTCGGTTTTTGTTAATACTTTCATTCAGTTAAAAGATTTGTAAATAAAATGTATGAATGAAGACTATTTTGCAGCCATTTCTTTTTTAACCATTACAACCGCAGCTACAACGAAAGCAATGATGAGTGCTAACTCCATGGAGTCCCCTTGTGGTTCAAGACTAATTTTACTGGTTAAATTAAGTACTGAAACCATTTTAGCAAATATTCAACAATATGATATTTTTTATTCAATAAATAAGGCGACTTGGATCAAAAAAAGGCGCTTTTAGCGCCTTTTGTTAAGTTTATGCGACAAACCACCAGATTACTCTGGATAACCAGTCGGATTCTGCGACTGCCAGCGCCATCCATCTGCTGTCATATCGGATAAGGTACGTGTCGCCTTCCAGCCAAGCTCTTGGTTAGCTTTGCTAGGATCTGCCCAGCATTCAGCGATATCACCAGGGCGACGTTCCACAACTTTGTAAGGAACTGGCTTACCAGAGGCTTCTTCAAACGCTTTAACCATTTGCAGTACGCTGCTTCCGTTACCTGTTCCTAGGTTGTATATAGAGAGCGCTTCTTTGCCATTTAACGTTTTCAGAGCGGCGATGTGACCATCTGCCAGATCCATTACGTGAATATAATCACGAACGCCCGTACCATCGGGTGTTGGATAGTCGTCACCAAAGACCGATAGACATTCACGTCGACCCACAGCAACTTGAGATACAAATGGCATTAGGTTGTTTGGGATCCCCTGAGGATCTTCACCCATTTCACCGGAAGGGTGAGAACCTACTGGGTTGAAGTAACGAAGCAAGGTAATGGTCCAATCTGGATTGGCTTTGTGGAAATCAGTCAGACATTCTTCAACCATGAGTTTACTGCGACCATAAGGGTTAGTGGCACTGGTTGGGAATGATTCAGTAATTGGCACTGATGCAGGATCGCCGTAAACCGTTGCTGATGAACTAAACACAATGTGCTTCACGCCCGCTTCACGCATCGCATCCGCGAGAACCAAAGTTCCATTGACGTTGTTATCATAGTATTCAAGCGGCTTTTCAACAGACTCTCCCACCGCCTTTAAGCCGGCAAAGTGAATCACTGCATCAATGTTATGATTCGTCATCACGTCTACCAGGGCTTGCTTATCGCGCACGTCACCTTTTACAAACACCGGACGATTTTTTGTGATTTTCTCAATACGATCAATCACCGCCGATTTTGCATTGTAAAGATTATCAAAGATAATTGGTGTCATACCCGCTTCAATAAGCTGCACACATGTGTGACTTCCGATGTAGCCTGCGCCACCTGTTACTAGTACGTTCATCATAAATTCCTTGTATTTCTCTACAGCGATTATATGCAATCGGAGCAGATTTGCGACCCTTTATTTTGCCTTGTCTTTATAAACCAATGGATTAGCGTATATTTAGTAGGCTACAGCTAAAGATTCTGGGTAACCTCGATCGCGTGCTATTTGCTTTGCTGCTAATTCAACATCTAAAGGCTTTAACGCAAGAGTCGTGCTCACGTTGAACGGCTGATTAACAAACCAACGACTCATTATCTTTTTTGCAGCAATTAAAGCGGATGAAGCTTTAACAATCTCTAGGCGAGCATAACGTTCACCATCAAAACTAACATCAGCAGAACGAAGACTTGGCTCCAATCCTGGTATTTGCTGTGCGCCATACAAAGGCTTTCCTGCAGGTTCAGCTGATACAAATTCAGGAACATACTGAGCAAGATGTTGGATAGCGCTTTGCGAACGCGAGGTTTGTACCTGCTCTGGCCAACCATTATCAATTTTATCGACTAAGTGCTGTGGAAGCTGTGGCTGTGACGTGTTACCACCTGACTGCACCAAGCCATTCTCAAACAAGGTGATCGATTTGGTCATGCCATGAAGTTGAAAATAGCCACCAGGGTAAGGCGTTAATTGCGCCATACCTTGCGGAGTACCGCGCTGACCGTGAAAGATCACTTCTGGCCATTTTTCATGCTGGTGTTTTACCCATTTGGTGACGTAAGCGGCTTTAAACTCTACTAACCTTTGTCGAGGTTTCTCTAACTTATCGTCAATAGTGCCGGTACGAAATCCACAAGCGTTGATAACAAAATCGAACGACTCTGTTTGCCCTGCCGCTAGCTCTAACTCATATCTATCTTCTAACTCACGAACCTGTTCTATTTTGGCACCAGTGCGGATATGCAGGTTAGCTATTTGCTGAGACCATAGTTCAACAGACGAGGCGACACGGAACAAGCTGAGTCCATATTCTTGAACAACATAGACTGGGTATTTAAGCTTATCTAGATCGGTATGTTTAGCAAAGGGGATAAGCCACTCTTCGAGTGTTTGCGGCGCTTCTGGCGGCTGTCTCTTTGACAGCTCATTCAAAGTTTGACGGTCGAATTCGTGGAAGTAGTCATCCGGTTTACCCAGTACTTGGTTGTCAGCGTCCAACTCAACTAACTTTTTGTATGCATCTCGAAGTACATTTAAACGAGGAAGCAAGGCCTCTGGCTTACCCTCATCCCCTCGTGGAACCGCAATGACGGTTGGGCGAACATTAACGACCGACGGAAAGAAGCGTACAAATTCTATCGATTGCCTAAGTAGCTCAAGACAATGTTGCTCAGAGATTTCACGATACAAATTACCACCAGCATGGAGGTGACAAATCGGTGGGCCACTAACAAGGCGCTGATTTTTTTCATAAACGGTCACATCAATACCTTGTTTTGCAAGGTACAAAGCAACCGTAGATCCTGCGACGCCCCCACCTATGATGGCCACTCGTTGACGACTCTGCATCTCTGGGAATTCTTGACTCATTTCTTATTGATTGAAGTGATGAAGATGCGACATTTTAGCCGCATCTAGAGGGAAAAAAAATCCTATTTTTTGTGATGTTTTTTCTTGACAGTTAATCGGTGAATAAGTTTTTTGACAGCAACATGACAATCAGATTACCCGCCATCACCGACCAATCAAAGGCTAACGATTTTTATCACTAAGGATACGATTGAGTTATCCAAAACCTTATCCACCGTTTTTGTGGATAACTTAACAAAAACGGTGGCTAAGCATTATGCAAACTGCTTTTGCGAGGTAGTAAGCATCTGTCTTATCAATGAAAAAAGAACCAAGGCTAACGTCGCGAAAGCGATTGCGGGAACCATAATCCAAGTGGATAAATGCCAACTCCACGGCAAATCAAACCCAATAGTCATGATCGAACCAACGACTAATTCAGCGCCAAATGTCGCAACAATACCCGCCGTAATCGCCATGATCCCGTATTCAGCCCAAATCGTTCTAACGATCCGTTTACGGCTCGCTCCTAAGGTTCGATAAAGACGAATTTCAGCTTGACGCTGAGAGAGACTCAACCTGAGTAAAGTAAAGATAAGCAATACTCCTGAAAGTACTCCCAATGCTGCTAATACCGTTATCGACCACACTATCTGACTGAGCAGCCCTTGTATCTTCTCTCCCATCAAGCGTATGTCCATCAAACTAACCGTTGGGTGGTTGCGTGACAAGGTGGCTATCAAATCATTGTCTTTATCGTGAAGCCTAAAGCTCACTAACCATGCACTCGGTATATTCGCCAACACATCTGGAGTAAAGATAAAGTAAAAGTTAGGCTTCATGTCTCTCCATTCAACAAATCGAATTGAGTTGATGACAGCCCTAACCTCTTGGCCGTTAATGGTAAAGCCAAGCTCATCTCCTATCCTAAGACCAAGATTTTCGGCCACCTCTTTTTCCACTGATACACCACCTGTCTGCGTCCATTCTCCAGAAAGAACATCATTGTAGCCAGGAAGAGTGTCTGCATAGGTAAAATTGAGCTCTCGACTTAACGCATCTTCCTCATCAACACCCGTTTTTTGTCTGGTTTGTGCATCTTCGCCATTGATGAGCGTCAATCGTCCACGAGAGATCGGAAACGCTTGAGAGCGATCAATGTTGTTACCATCTAGAGCACTCAGATAAGCATCTTTCTCGTAATCAGCAATATTAAGAGCAAACGCGTTGGGCGCATCAGCTGGAAGTGTTCTCTGCCAGTCACTGAGTAGGTCATTTCTAACCAGCCAAATTGTTGTAAGCAGCATCAGCGAAAGCCCTAATGCCCCGTATTGCAATCCTGTATGACGTTTACTGCGATTAATACGGCTAACCGCGAGTTTCATCGAAATCGGCAAAGACAGGCGGCTCAAGAGCAGCGTGAAAAGAACACTAATGGCAGCCAGAACGACAAACAGACCAATAATACCAGCCAGTACAATCCACACGAGATTATTGTCGCGATACGCAACGAGTAGTGGAATAACCGGGACTAAGACCAACAAATAGATCCAGCCCCCACGCTTCTCGTCAGCACTTTGCAAAACTTCTACAGATGATACAGAAATCAACTTATAGAGCGGGATACCCAAAGCCGGAACGCCTATGAGTAAGCTCGATACAATCGCAATAACGGCTGGTTTAGATCCATAAGTAGGAAGAGGATCTGGCAGTAGATCGGTAAGAGGCACGCGAAGTAGCGTTTCTAAGCCCATCCCTAGTAATAATCCCGCGACAACCGACATACTTACAAGCAGCAAGGTTTGAATTGAAAGCCAACGTACTAACCAATGTTTACTTGCGCCGAGGCTTTTAAGCATGGCGACCGTTTGTCTGCGACTTTGCACGTAATTCTGACAGGTCAAAACAAGTGTCGTCGCTGCCATAATAATGATGATTGCAACAGTGAGAGATAGATATTGCGTTGTCCTGTCGAAAATATCATTGGTTCGGCTACCGGATGATTGGTCACGCCATCGGTCACTTGGCGTGAGTTCTATTTGCTGCTTGAGTGCGTCAATATTTACCTCATCACCGACTAAATATGCGCGAAACTGAACTCGACTACCAAGCTGCACTGCACCGGTTTCATCCACAGAGCTTTGGTGTATATAAGCGGTTGGCATCTGCTGAAACGGATTAAAGCTGATACCAGGCTCTTCTAATATCACCCCACTCACAGCAAGCTCAGCATCGCCAATAGTGACAAGGTCACCAGAGGAAACGTTCAATTGCTCCGCTATCCTGCTATCAAGCCATAGTTCACCTTCTTTGACCTGGTTTTGTGTACCTTGTTCGGATCCTAAGGTTAGCGTACCGCGAAGTGGAAACTTTGAGTCCACGGCTTTCACCGTTATCAACTGCATACCGCTGTCACTGAACGACATAGTCGCGAAGCGCGTATACCACGACGTTTCAAGTCCTGAGCCTTTGATAAAATCAGTATTTTTCTCGGTGATCGGATTTGCTGAAATGTATATAGAGTCAGCAGTTAGCGCATCTTTCCCTTGTTTGACAATCACCTGCTCCATTCGCTCAGCGAGTGCCGCTAGACCGAAAATACAGGCGATAATTAGCGTCAAGGAAATAGCAATAGGCCAAAGCTGCCCCTGCCTAATCTCGTCAAAGCTCCACGTTACGAGGCGACTGTTTAGATTCGCACCCGTGTTTTTGTGTTTGGAACTGATTTTAGTAGAACTGGTTTGCTGTTGTGACATCCGCTACTCCTGCTCAAGCCGACCCGCATTCATATGGAAAATGCGATCGCAACGTTTAGCTAGCGACAAATCATGAGTAACGAGCACGAGCGTCGTACCATGCTGCTGGTTAAGATCAAACAATAGCTCGACAATTTTGTGCGCTGTATTCTGATCTAAGTTGCCCGTTGGTTCGTCTGCAAAGAGTATCTTAGGGCTGGTCATAAATGCACGAGCAATGGCGACGCGCTGCTGCTCGCCGCCAGAAAGCTGTGATGGCAAATGATCAATACGGTGTCCAAGCCCTACTGACTCAAGGAGTTGACGAGCTTTCGCTTCGTCCTCTTGCTCACCTTTTAAAAGGCAGGGCAACGTCACATTTCCAAGTGCGGACAAACTTGGGATTAATAGAAAACTCTGAAACACAAAACCGAGGTGCTCACTACGAATGCTGGCTCTAGCTTCATCACTCATCTGAGAAATGGGATTAGAAAGTAATTGAATATTGCCCGTGCTTGGGACGTCCAATCCAGCCAGTAACGTCATTAGCGTGGATTTTCCTGCCCCTGACGTTCCAACGATAGCAATAGACTCTCCTTCTTGAATCGACAGATTCACATCCTCGAGGATTGTTAAATGTTCCGTTTTCGTAGACACTACTTTGGACACTGATTCAGCTTTGATTATGGAAGAACTCATGATTCGGCAACTTTCCTCTTTGATTATTATTTTTGTTTCCTTGGCCTCTTTTCACGCAAAGGCGGCGTCTATTCTTATTCTCGGCGACAGTCTGAGTGCTGGCTACAACATGTCGGCAGACCTCAGTTGGCCGACAATGCTCTCTAAACACCTATCTGACGATGATACCGAGTACAACATCATCAATGGCAGCGTATCAGGCGATACCACAGGCAACGGTCTTGCAAAACTGCCAGGCTTGTTGAGTGAACACAAACCCGACTATGTGCTCATTGAGCTCGGCGCAAATGATGGACTACGTGGCTTTCAGCCGCCTATCATTGAGCGCAACCTATCGACATTAATCACCCAAAGCCAAGAGGCTGGTGCTAGCGTATTTTTGATGCAAATTCGTGTACCGCCCAACTACGGCAAACGCTACAGCACCATGTTCGAGAACATCTACCCGACGTTGGCTTCAGAGCACGACATTCCACTCATACCTTTCTTTCTTGAAGAAGTTATCATCAAGCCAGAATGGATGATGCAAGACGGTTTGCACCCAAAACCTGATGCTCAACCCTTCATCGCACAATTTGTAGCTGAAGCACTAAGGCCGCACCTTTAAATTGATAATTGGCGATTTTAGCAACATTGTTGCAGAGTAAATACGCTCAGAATCGCCAAATTGATGCCCTAGCTCAATATAATTTACAACACTTTACGCTATCTTGAGTTTTTATCATCGTCTTAGATAGGTTGTATACAGTGATAGTTGAACCAGTTATCAGCGGTGTTGTCGCAAAGACCTCTCATCCACAAGGGTGCAAAAAGGCCGTCGATGACCAAATCGCGTACGTGAAATCGGCCAGTCCGATCAAAAATGGCCCCAAACGCGTGCTTATTTTGGGCGCGTCATCAGGGTTTGGCTTAGCGGCCCGCATTGCCCTAACCTTTGGTGGTTCAGACGCCGATACCATTGGTGTTTCTTTTGAGCGTGGCCCTTCTGAGAAAGGATTGGGAACTGCTGGTTGGTACAACAACATCTACTTCAAACAACGTGCCCAGCAAGCCGGCCGACGAGCTATCAATATCGTTGGCGATGCGTTCTCTCATGATGTCCGAGAGCAAGTTATTGAAGCCATAGAAACTTACTTTGAAGGCGAAGTTGACCTCGTTATCTACAGTCTCGCTACGGGCGTTAGACCGAAAGCAAACGGTGAATTCTGGCGTTCAGCTATCAAACCGATTGGTGAAGCCGTTTCAGGTTCACTCATTAACCTTGAAACACAAGAGTGGGAAGATACGCTACTCGAACCCGCTTCAGACGAAGAAATTGAAGGCACTCTAAAAGTCATGGGCGGTGAAGATTGGGAAAGCTGGATTGACACCCTGGTCAACTCTGATTCCGTCGCCAACGGATTTAAAACCGTCGCATTCTCTTATGTTGGGCCAGAGATCACTCACCCAATTTATTTGGATGGTACGTTAGGTCGTGCCAAAGTCGACTTACATCAAACGAGTCATGCGCTCAATCTTGAACTGTCTAACTTTGATGGCAACGCCTATGCTGCGGTCTGTAAAGCACTCGTCACTAAGGCCAGTGTGTTTATCCCGGGCTTATCTCCATACCTACTTGCGCTGTACAAAACCATGAAAGAGCAAGGTACTCACGAAGAGTGTATTGAGCAAATGCAACGTTTGTTTGCCACCAAGGTCTACGGACAAGACAAGGTTCCTCTTGATGGTGAACGTTTAATTCGCATGGACGACTGGGAGCTCAATCCCGAAGTTCAAGATAAGGTTAAGCAGTGTCTATCTGAAATGAATCAAGACAACTTCAAGCAAATTGGCGACTTTGAAGGCTTCCAACGCTCATTCTTAAATCTGAATGGTTTTGGATTTGATGACATTGATTACAGCCAACCGCAAGATGTCCAAGCATTAAAACGGTTAAAGCCATAGCAATCATTGCGGCAGAAGCTCCTTCGGACTTCTGCCGTTTTCCTTTAATACGACTGCCTTTCCCTCTCAACTTTGAGACTGTTGCCATTCTTAGTGCTATTCACCTGTCTCAATTCATAATTTCCCAACCGTCTAGTATTCAACACTTATACTGTAGAGACTGAATCTTTTGCTTTGTTAGTGTTAACGAAGCGTTTCCACAGGATGTGGTCAACATTGATGAAAAGAGATAATCGCTCAGTATTACGCAGGCTGAGCCCAAGTGAGCGACAAAGGATCTTTGAACTCGTTGAGTCATCAAAGTCCCCATCTAATGTAAAGTCCGTTTGGGGCTGGTGTGCGATTGAAGGCAATCAATTAGAACTACTTTATATCAACAACTATGCAGTTCCTAAAACAAACACAGTGTCGTTCAACGATATGTCTGAGCGTTCACTAAAGGAAGCACTAGCAAAGCTCCTTTCTCCCGTTAAGACCTCTTACTTGCGCTGTTTGTATCTATCTTCAATATCGAAACAACCTACAGGCTTAGCCTTTGTCCTTTCGGTAAGATCAAGCGATGGCGAGCAGCAGTTAAACAGTTTAAGTTATGAGATTTCGTCTTGGATGACTCGTCAAGGAATGGCTGATTCCATAAAACGCGTGCGACAACAGTACCAACAAAAACTACGAAAAAGCCGAATCGACATTGAGTCATTAGCTTACAATAACCACCAACTCGAAAAGCGCATGCTTTACCACTTAAGTCATGATTCGGCGACAGGCATGCTAAACCGGAACGGTCTAGAAAGTGCGCTTATCACCTCATTAAACAGTGTTCCAATTGTTAACGGGGACGCTTTTATTAGTGTCATATTCGTTCAGTTCACCAACGGTGAGCGAGTTCAGGCTAGAATCGGTTGTGACGGCCTCGACGACCTTCTTAAGGGGTTTGAGAAAAAAGTAAATGAAGTGACTGAGCAGATACAGCACATAGCAAGAATATCGACGACTGAACTTGCGCTTACTACTGTTGTTCCTGCTATGAATGAACAGTATCTCCCTACTTTGTGTAAAAAGATCGCTACCATTGCCAAGCAAGGTTTTGTATTTAAAGACAGCGAAGTTCATCTTCACTCCTATATGGGTGTTGCGAACTCTTTCCACACTCAGAATGAAAATCAGCTAATCAATAATGCCTTCCACGCCGCCCTCGCATGTAAGGAGTCCGGTGAGTTAATCACCTTTTTCACCCAAGCCGATCAACAAGACCAAAAAGCATTCAATCAACTTGAACACTATTTACTACAAGCAGTCCGAAACGACGACCTAATTTTGTACTTTCAACCCAAGGTTGATATTAAAACGCAGAAATGGATTGGCGCAGAAGTCCTTTTGCGGTGGAAACACCCTGTCCTTGGAGAAATGTCTAATGAAGCACTAATACACATGGCGGAACAAAATGGTCTCATTATTGAAGTGGGTTATTTTGTGCTGAGCAACGCTATGGATCGCGCCTCGGAGTGGATAGAATTTGCGCCAGACTTTTGCCTCTCGATTAATGTTTCTGCAAAGCAGATATGCCTTCCTGCGTTTGCCAACAAAGTCATGGCGCTATTAGATCAATATGAACTGCCAGCACACAACCTTGAGTTAGAGCTGACTGAAAGCTGTTTAGTTTCTAATTTTGATATCGCCAAAGCGAACATTAACACCCTAGAAACAATAGGCGTTAAGTTTGCGCTGGATGATTTTGGAACTGGCTATGCTTCTTTCAACTATCTGAAGAAACTTCCATTTAGCGCACTGAAGATTGACAAAGAATTTCTATCTAACATTGTTGACAACTCGCAAGACAAATCGATATTTCGTTCTATCACGAGCATCGCGAAAAAACTAAACAAGCAAGTCGTAGTAGAAGGCGTTGAGACGCAGGCGCAACACCTGTTTATTACCAAAGAGCACTGTGATGTAGGACAAGGCTTCTACTACGCGAAACCAATGTCTCGCGATATTTTTGAAAGCGAGCTTCAAAAGCAATACCCGCTCCCGGACAAGTTCATCATTCGGTGACACTAGTTGCTGTAATATCGATAAACCATCATGGAAGTACGATTATTCAAGCAAACCCTTTACCCGCGATGGATCGCCTCCTATAATCGCGCACCAACCTTTTGAAATTCGAGACATTCGACATGGATCTACTCATAGCCAAACTTAAAAAGATCGAAAAGCAAAATTATCGTGCTTACCAGCAAATTAAAGGTAGCTTCGATTTCACTGATTTTGAGTTTCACATCGATCACGTACAGTCTGATCCATACGCAGCGGCCTCACGAGTGCGTGCTTTTCGTCGCTGGGCACCAACAGGCCTAGAATGGCTAAAAGAGCAATCTCCAGCCTACCAGATTGCTGCTCGTGATTATCTTGCTAGGCAGTTTGCTTTATTTGCTAAACAAGAAAATAGTGTCTCGATTTCAACAACAGGCCAAACCGTACTTGACTCGACCGCTGTCGTGTTTACTGATGAAGGTATTGAACTTCGCTTCCGCATTAATCTACCGGCCGAAGGTCGCAGTATTTTGGCGAAGAAAGCGATCAACATCATGACTTTCCATTTGCCTAAATACATTCGTAAAGCCACGATTGATCGCGAACTGGATATCACGGCTCTGAAACATCACTGCGAAGTGATTGAAGACCAAGTCATGCTGCGCGAACAGCTTAAAGCCAAAGGTCTAGTGGCTTTTGTTGCTAATGGCAGTGTTCTCCCTCGTCTAGCCGGCAACTGTGACCTACCTATGAAAGATGCTGTGCCATTCCGCTCGCCTGCATCTCTAGAGGTGACGTTGTCACGCCCTAGCCAAGGTGAAATACAAGGTATGGGCGTTCCAGCAGGTGTTACCCTGATTGTTGGTGGTGGCTTCCATGGCAAATCCACACTTCTTAACGCACTAGAGAAAGCGATTTACGATCATATCCCGGGTGATGGTCGCGAAGGTGTGGTGACTCTCAATGATGCTTGTAAAATCAAGGCAGAAGATGGTCGCTCAATCCACAACCTCAACTTAAGTAACTACATCAACCACCTACCATTTGGTAAACAGACTAGTGACTTTAGCACTCAAGATGCTTCAGGCTCTACTTCACAAGCGGCTTGGCTTCAAGAGTCTATTGAGTCTGGCGCGACAGCTATCATGATTGATGAGGACACCTCAGCAACAAACTTCATGATTCGTGATGAACGTATGCAGGCATTGGTATCAAAAGGCGATGAGCCTATCACCCCATTTGTCGATCGAGTCGGTCAACTTCGTGATGAACTTGATATCTCAACCATCATAGTTATGGGCGGTTCAGGCGATTATTTGGATGTGGCTGACACTGTGATTCAAATGCACGACTACCAAGCGATTGATGTAACAGATAAAGCACGTGAAGTCATCAAGCTTCACCCAACCGAGCGCCAAAACGAATGTGAGAAGCCGATTGAACTGATCCCGCCACGTCATGTGGATTGTGCTCACCTCCAGAAACTACTTGTCGACGGTAAGTATCGCGTTTCTGGCAAAGGTGGCAACAATCTAAGATTTGGCAAAGAGCACATTGATGTTCAGGCACTTGAGCAATTGGAATCGAACTCTGAACTCAATGCAATTGGCTGGACGTTGTTTCAGTTTGCGCAAAATCCAGGCTGGTCAATGCATCCGCCAAAAGATATTGCGACACTGCTAGAGGGGAATTGGAGTGCGACAATGCCAAACTCGGGCGATCTTGCTAAGCCACGCGTTGTTGATGTGCTCGCAACCTTAAACCGTCTGCGAGCTGGAAAAATGAGACAGCCTCGCTAAAAAGCACTCTCTCATTAAACAGCACTCTTTAATTAAACAAAATAGTTAAGCACCGCGTGGTCACTACTCTTTAAGCAATGACCACGCTTCACAATAAATCCGAAACTTTTCTGTATCCCCACCCGATCGATCTGGATGCCATTTCAAGGCTAACCTACGCCAAGCATGGCGTATCTCCTTTTGTGTTGCTGATTCATCTAGCTCAAAACAAGCCAAAGCCTGTTTTTGTGACATTGTCACTTCTCCAACGCCAACATACTGCTTGTATCGAGTCCAAAACTCTTCGAGTAGCCGTTTTACTTCTCGGTTATCAGCTTCGTAATGTGACCAATCAAGATAGTAATCACGCAATGGGTCTTCATTGGTAACGTTATGTTTAGAAGGATTGTATGGCATTAAACGAATGTCCATCGCTTCGACTTGTAGCCATTTTTCAGGCAACAATATCGCCTGAAGTTGATAGAGCGCGTTCATTAGCAAGAAGTTTCGTTTGAATAGATCTTTCTCTGCGCTGTCATCGAGAATTGGGATAAGTTCTTTTTCAGCGAGTACAGCAAACAGTTTATGGATTTGAAGGCTGTCGGTCTGCCGCTCTACAACGTTCAGTACAGACCATAGCAATGGGTTCTCGGCCTGACGCTGAACGTGTATTTGATGAGATGTAAATTCCGTCAAGCCGCACTCCCTGTCTAAACGGCGATACTTCTATCTCTCTATGGTAGCACTACATCGCAAAGAACAGGAAATGGCAAAACACGCAAAGTGCTATGCCGATTCCGAAAATCCGTGTTAACTGAACAGCCAGTTAGCTTTTCAGTTGCATCGCGTTGTAAGTCTCGCTTTTCACACCGGATTGGCGCTTCTTCATTAGTACTTCAATCGATCTCGCACTATTAGTGACCTTGTAACGAATAGTTTGATTTAAGTAGGTGTCATTTTTACGACCTTCTCTCGCCTCAAGCTTCATTGTTTTACTGCTGCGACTAACCTCACAACGGTATTCCCAATCACCATCAAAGTCTTTTAATGACAGCAATACACGCTTTCCCGAACCCGCTTGTGTCTTGATCCCACGTGGTTTTTTGTCCAGGGCTAATGACAGTCCTGCAGTACAGATCTGTTCGTTACTCATATTCGCCGCCATAGTCGGAGTCGATGCTACCAACGCCAAGCCAAGTAACATCCAATTATTAACTTTCATTTGCTTCTCCCCTATACAGTATGCTGCACATTAAAGCATGACGTACGGTAAATCACAAATAAAAAAGCCTTCACCAAGGTAAAGGCTTCAAATAAAAGGGGGTTACTTACGCTTTACGACGCGCTTCAACAGCATCCGCTAGTTCACGTAGAACTTGCTCAGTATCTTCCCAACCGATACAAGCATCTGTGATTGATTGGCCGTAAGTTGGTGCAACACCATCAACCAAGTCTTGACGACCTTCAACTAGGTGCGACTCGATCATGACACCAAAAATAGCGTCTTCACCGTTCGCCATTTGCTCAGCAACATCTGTCGACACGACTTTTTGACGTTGGAACTGTTTAGAGCTGTTAGCGTGACTGAAGTCGATCATAACTTTCGCCGGCAGACCGTTAGCAGTTAGCTCATCTTTAATCGTTTTAACATGTGCTGCACTGTAGTTTGGCTCTTTACCACCACGCAAAATGAGGTGGCAATCTGGATTACCTGCGGTTTCAATAATCGCAGAGTGACCATATTTAGTTACTGACAAGAAGTGGTGAGAAGCGCTTGCAGAGCGAATTGCGTCTGATGCAATTTTGATGTTGCCATCTGTACCATTCTTGAAGCCAACTGGGCATGAAATACCAGACGCTAGCTCACGGTGAACCTGAGATTCCGTAGTACGTGCACCAATTGCGCCCCAACTAATAAGATCTGCAACGTATTGTGGCGTGATCATATCTAGGAACTCACTGGCTGTCGGCATGCCCATATCGGTGAGATCAAGCAGAAGTTTACGACCCATGCGAAGACCATCGTTGATCTTGAACGTATCGTTTAGGTACGGGTCGTTAATGAGACCTTTCCAACCAACCGTAGTACGCGGCTTTTCAAAGTAAACTCGCATCACGATTTCTAGACGATCACCAAGCTCATCACGAAGTACTTTCAAACGCTTGCCATATTCAACCGCAGCTTCAGCATCATGGATTGAACAAGGGCCAACGATAACCAGTAGTCGGTCATCTTCGCCTTCTAGAATGTTATGAATCGCTTTGCGCGCGTTAAACGTGGTAGAAGAAGCAACTTCAGTCGCTGGAAACTTCTCTAACACAGCAACCGGTGGTAAAAGTTCTTTTACTTTATTAATTCTTACGTCATCAGTTTGGAACATCGCTTACTTCTTCCTATTCTTTTGAATCTACATCTTATGAGCGCGACCACCACAATCCATTCTGTGATTTGTATCGCGCTCTTTCCTGTAACTTATCCGCTTAGAACAAGAAGTGCAATCACTAATTTTAAAAAAACGCAAATTACTTAGCCGTTTTTACAAATTAACACCCTGTAAACTTTTAAATACAGTCAAATTTTTACCCTTAAGGATTGATTAGCAAAGAAAACTTGCTGGAATTTCGACCAAACTCCTGTTTGACCATACGATCAAGATCACTCAAAGTTACGCTCTCTGCCACCGATTCGTAGTTATAAAGTGCCTCAATGCCATAACCCAATAGCCAATAACGGAACAGCATAAAACTCATATTTTCTGGATTATCTGCCCAAGGGGAGAGATCGCTTTTTAGCTGGGCAACCACTTTGTCACGCTCTTGCGCTTCGAAGCCTTTGATCACGCCTTTGGTGACATCGTTAAACAAAGTCATGGCCTTCGCTTCGTCTTCCGGCTCTACATGTGCATAGAACGACCAACCAACTAAGCCATTTCCTTCCTGTACAAAACCATAAGCTTCTGGGCTGTAGTCTAGAGAATTATCCACTCGAACCGTTTGCATTACTCGCTCATTGAGTAGCCTTTGTAATAAATCCTCTGCAAACACATCTTTTGCTGTTCTAGGTTCATTTCGTTCGGCAACAGTCACCATATACACTTTAGATTTACCGTCGTCAGAAGGATAGTTGTCGACGGTCGTAATATTTCCTTCCCCTAACAATTTCAGCGAGGCGGTAGGCCACGGGTATGCAGCTTCACCAGTAAATTCTATGTTCGCAATGTACTGCTCTATTATCGGTTGAACCTCAGTTACCGGTTTAGTTCCTACTAGAACCATTTTATATCCACGGTTTATTCGGAATAGTTTATTGTAAGCCTCAAGTACATCCTCTTTATTCACCATCGCAATCTCTGCTCCTGTCCTAGGTTGCAAGTGACTATTGGCATCCAAACCGAGTTTAAACGCATCATTAAACGTTTTGAATTCAGGATTTTGATTTAAGCGATTGATTTCATTGGTAAGCATTGTCTTGGCTTTATCCACTGCCGAACTATCTACATCGGTCAAAGACATAGCATGATGCATTACTGACATGACATCTGCGATACCCTTTTCATTGGTACCAAACACCACCCCGTGTTTAACGTCGTGAATGAACGGTTCCATGTAACTATTGGTTCGACGAAATGCTCGCTCTATTTGCTCTGGAGTCAAGGGGCCAATATTACTGTTCAGTGCAACTAGCGGGAAAAGTTGCCCGGAGGCCATTAACTCGTTGTCGAGTGCCGCAGAACCACCAAGGGAGCCGAACCAACCGTAGAACTTATCGGCTGCTTTATCATGTTGCGCATATAAAACTTCAATCCCATTAGTTAACGTCAACAGAACCAAATCATGGCCTTGCTTCTCCAATGAGACAACGCTTCCTTTGGTGTTTGGAGCATTAAGTGCCTTAGAGACGACCATCTCAAGAGGCTTGTCTGTTTTTTGCTTAAGTCCAGCAGTAATGTCTCCAACATCAACAGACTCAAGTTTAGTATTCACCGCAATAATCGGGGATTGTGAAAGCAGCTTCTTGATGGCTCTATTGGCGTCTTTTAAAGTCATCTTATCGACCAAACGACGATGAACAGCAACATATTGATTTGGATCTTGAGCAATACTCTGAGCTTGCAGCATACCGAACTTATAGTCGACTAGCTCGTTAGGCGTCCAAGTCTGAATATCATTGAGCAATTGGTCATTAAACGATAACCAACTTTGTTTTACCGTATCTAGCTCCTCTTCACTGACTCCGTGCTGAGTTAAAGATGCAATAGCAGCGGTCACCGCTTGCTGGACTTGATCCCGCTCTGACTCTTCAAATCCCGCACCAATCACAAACAAACGGTTGCCATTCAAATCCAATGTATGAGAATTGTTCCACTGTAGGGTAAACTCTGGAGACCGGCTTAGTTCAGACAGTCTGTTTGAAATCAAATCACCAATAAAATAGGTACCTAGTTGAACGAGTTGATCAGCTTCGGTATTCACTATCGGGTTTGGCATTTGATAAGCGAGATCCAAAGCCGCATGCTCCTGTGACAAAGCCGTCGCGACTAAAGGTTCATCATTAAATTCAATAGGCTTAATGAGGGTTCGCCTTGGCTGTTCGCCCTTTTCTATTGAACCAAAATAGCGACTTATACTAGCCACCACGTCGCTTTGTCCCCAGTCACCTACGATCATGAGATCCATGTTCTGCGGTTGATACCATTGCTGATAAAATCGCTTAAGTTCCTCCAAGTCCAAATTTTCAATTGAAGATTTGCTACCGAGGATGTCATGAAATTCTAGTTCCGTTCCCTTCAGCAAATGCAGATACGCTTTGTCGACGTAGGGTTGAGGTTCTGGTCTTCTTTGTCTCATCTCGCCAATGACCACTCCTTTTTCTTGCTCGATCATCTTCTCGGTAATGGTCATCCCACCTGCGACATAAGCTAGCCAAGATAGAGCCGCGTTTAGTGACTCTACATCATCTATAGAGAGTTCATAAGCCGTGTATTGGTTGAATGTAAAAGCATTAAGATCAGCACCAAAACTTACCCCTGATTTGAACAGTACTTCTTTCGCGGCGTTCTGTTCAGGCACATCCTCCACTCGGAAAAATAAGTGCTCTAGAAAATGTGCATAACCCGATTGTTTTGGTGTTTCTTGAAGGCTTCCTCCATGAACAACGAGCCTGAGCGCAATCGGCGCACCCGCCTTTTGGTATTGGCTTACTGTAAGACCATTTTCCAACTCAGTCGAAACCCAACCCGGGTCTGGTTTAATGGGCACATCGCTTTCTGGCGAACAGCCAAACACAAACAGTAATACCCAAGATACACACCATAATTGCAGTTTTTTCATACCAATACCTAGCTTGCGACTCATACCGGTAAACGCTACGATGTTTCATAAACCATTGAAATACTGTTCAATGGTTTGCATCTAGTTTTACGACTCAATGCGAGTCAATTCATAAAACCAACCTATAGGTTATGTCGTGAGTAATCCTTCCCCTATCATCCTCGAGCCTAAATACTATCTGAGTAACTTCATAACGTTGCTTCGCAGCGTAGAGGGGCTGTATGGTGATCTATTGGCTGCATCGGAGCGAAACTGGTTAGATCGCTTTTACTCTCTGGAGGAAGATGAACAATGTCTATTGATCCGACTGATGACTCGCAAAGGAGAATGGTTTCGAAGCGATAAACTGGTATACCCAGAACTTGCAACTACAGAACTGTTACTCAGCAAACTCGAACTCGCAGGCTTCATCAATATCACTCTACCAAGCTCGCCGAATGTATTGGCCGACAAACTCCTTACCAAACCTGAGCTTTTATCCCTATACCCTGAGCTACCAAAGACACTTCGTAAGCCAAAACTCATTGAACTGTTGCCTGAACAGTTTGAAAGCTCGACTGTATCATTACCATTTACGCCAATTAAACTTGTCGACAACGATAAATTGCCACTTTTTTGTTTACTGTTCTTTGGGAATCGGCATCAAGAGTTCGCTCAGTTTGTACTCGAGAACTTAGGGATCCATACTTTCGAACAGTACGAAGTTTCTACTAAGACACGTATATTTCATTCTCGAGAAGAAGTAGTCTCATCACTGGCGATAGGCGAACTCGCTGCCTCCTATGAAGAGATAGATCGTAAATCACAACCGGAATTGCTAGATTTTTCTAAATTCATACCAGAGCCACATGGTAAACACGCTTCTCGCACATACAATAAATTGGTTAATTTGGTTGCGCGAGATCTTGAGCGAGTCGGCGCATTTGATGACGCATTGGCTCTATTTAGCCAAACAGTCACTCCCCCCTCTAGGGAGCGTCAAGCACGCATACTGAAAGCTCAGGGCAAGCCGGAAAGTGCAAAAAACATCGTAGATACAATGCTCGAAACTCCACTTAGCATTGATGAATTCGAGGTGGCGCAACGTTTGTCAGCACCTCTTTGCAAAGCGCTGGGTCATCCAAAATCAAAAATAGAAAAACTGTCTCCCCCAGAAGTACATCGTAAACTCGATCTTAGCGCGAACCGTGTCGAACTTGCCGTTGTAGAAGCGCTAAACAAAGAAGGTTGGCAGGCTTTTTACCTAGAGAATCAGTTTCTAAATACCTTGTTTGGGCTCGCTTTCTGGGACATTTTGTTTGCTCCTGTTGAGGGTGCTTTTGTAAACCCCTATCAACGCCAGCCTCTGGATTTATATCGCAAGGAGTTCGTTGAAAGCCGCAAACAGTTAGTCGAGCGCAGACTTAATGACATCCGCCAGCAAGGCATAGCCTATTTGGTTGACCGCCACAAAAACAAAAACGGCCTTCAAAATCCGTTTATTGTTTGGGAATTATTAGATGACTCATGGCTGACTCTTGCTATGGAAAGCATTCTCAACGACCAGCTTGTCGGTCTATTTGAAGTGATACTCTCAGACATTCGCGCATATCGAGCCGGTCAGCCCGACGTTGTCGCTTTTAAAGATGGTGATTGGATGTGGTATGAAGTAAAAGGTCCTGGAGACAAATTACAGCACAACCAAATACGATGGATGAAACAGTTCGAGAGACTCAATATCCGCTACCAAGTGTGCTACGTGAATCATAGATAACTAATCACGCATTAAACAATTATTGGTAAAAACCAAGATACCAAGCACAAAAAAGCCCAGCGTTAAAACTGGGCTTTAGCAATTCAGTATCTAGATTTAGAAATGCAGGTGAATAACCGATGTTGCAATGCATGCTGGGCGGCGCACACCTTCGATCTCAACTCGAATTTCACGTTCAATTTCTAAACCTTTACGAATAGGTGTTACCTTAACCAAGGTACTCTTAGCGCGCAGGTTACTGCCTACTTTCACAGGATAGGGGAATCGAACCTGATTAAGGCCAATATTCACCATCATTTTCGCTGTAGGGAACAGTGGTTTGTCTGGATCAACACTGTCCGTCAGGGCTGGCAACAATGACAGAGTAAGAAAGCCGTGCGCAATCGTCGTTTTAAACGGTGACTCTTGTTCAGCACGTTCAGGGTCTGTGTGTATCCACTGATTATCTTCTGTAATCGAACCGAATTGATTGATACGCTCCTGACCCACATGAATCCAGCTACCTTCGTGAATAACTGTACCTATTTGGTCTTGCAATTCATCAAATAACACTTGAGCTGCGGGCTTGAGCACAATTTCTGGTTCGACCTGTGCAACTTCTGGTTCATTCACCGCTGGCTTGTGATAGTCTCGAACCCACGCTAGGAAATTACTGTGGTTCGTTTTATCAACAAACTCAGTCCAATACTCTCTAATCGCCGGCGACATCCATTGCATAAGCTCAGACTGATGCTTAATAGAATCAGCTCTTTGTTTAAACAATTTAACAACTTTCATCTTGACCTCAAATCACAGTTCGCGAGAACTAACCGTAATATTTTGAAGCAACATACGCGAACACGCAAACATTTTTGAGCGAACATGCGTATTCTGAATGGTGTTTTATTCCAATAAAACAATATCTTAGCAATAAAAAACAAAGTTTTATTTTGTGCACTCCATCAGCCTCGATCCGCTACGGAATCGTTTGCTGCTAAGGCACTCGTTTCTAAAACACATACATTGCGTAACGTTTCACCAGATTGGCCAGATTTAAAGCAAACAGTCAAAAAGCATGAATTTTTCGCTTTACAGTTACCTCCCCCCCCTCTATTATTAGCGCCAACACGGAGAGATGGCTGAGTGGTCGAAAGCACCGGTCTTGAAAACCGGCAACCGTTAATAGCGGTTCTAGGGTTCAAATCCCTATCTCTCCGCCACATTCTAAAAAGCCGCTGATAATTCAGCGGCTTTTTTTCGTTCTAGTTCATAGAACTTATCAATTGCTAGCACGCTACTAGACTCACAAAATCTACCTACCCCCTGTCTATCTCCACCGTTAAAGATCCGGTTCTAAGTTGTGAAACCATACACGAATCCAGTTAACGCGACTCTGCCCTTCTATGTCGTAAAGAAGCTAACTTCTCAGTAGTTACTCGTATATGTAGTGATTTGACTCATGTGAGCATGACTTGCCCTACGTAAACACAGGCAATATTAGCCATGGCTACTATTCCCACTACACATTTAAACTTCAATGTCATCACTCATCTATGAAATACTTTATTACATTCACGAATCATTAGTATTTAAATTCTGAATGGGATATTCATGGAACTTTACATAATTGACACATAAAATGCGAACCATTCTCAGTTGTATTATCAAAAAGGATTTGGTTCATGTCTTTGTACCATCGATTCGCTATTAACCCCTTAGCATTAGTTATCAGCTCTACCCTCGCATTTTCTTCAAACGTCTTTGCTGAAGACGCTAACGCTAAAAATACCAACGACGATAAAGCTCATCAGCCAACGACAGACGAAACTCTACAAGTTTGGGGAACAACGATTTCTAGCTCTACGTCTATGCTCAGTGATGACATTGAATTAAAGCAAGCTGATCACCTCAGCGATTTACTACGCGATCAGCCAGGCGTTGATGTGGGTGGCACTCACTCTATGAACCAAAGCATCAATATCCGTGGTTTAAGTGAACTTGACCTAAACATCACTATCGATGGTGCCAGCCAAACAAACAACGTTTTTCACCACGTCGGTAACCTTCTGATTAACTCAGATATTTTAAAAGCTGTTGATCTTAGAGTTGGTAATAATTCTGTGCTCAATAGTGGTCTTGGTGGCGGCGTTGCATTCGAAACAAAAGACGCGAAAGATTTGTTGCGTCCAGGTGAGACAGCAGGTGCTCGTTTGTTTGGCGGGATAGCGACAAACGACTATCATCACTATTCTGGGACATTGTTCTCTCAGCTTTCGGACAATGTCGATGGCCTTTTCTATTACAACGCTATTGACCGTAAAAACCCTAACGATGGTGAAGGCAACACCATGACTGGTGAAGAGGGTAAAACCGAAAACTACATCGCCAAGCTAGGTTGGGATATCAATGATTCTAACCGTATCAAACTTTCTTATGACTACTACAAAGATGCAGGTGACTACAGCGTTAAGTCGAACATGGGAGATAGCTATCCAGACCATAAAAAGCTAATCCGACCAACCAAATACGTTCGCGATACTGTAACACTTAACCATGAGCTCTCTTTGGGCATGACCGAGGTAAGATCGAGTTTGTACTGGAACCAGATGAACTACTCGAACCTGAACCCACAAACAAGCATTGTCTCTGAAGGTAATACACAAGTGTTTGGCTTAAACAGCCTTGCTGAGTCATCTCTATTCATTGGCGACACTAGTAACCTGGTTCGCTATGGATTGGACGCAAAGAAAGAAGAAGCTAAGAGAATAGATGCAGGAACCTCATCGGGTGAAGAGTCAGCAGATACCTTCGCAATTTATGCCGAAGATGAGATTGCTATTTCCGACAGTTGGACCGTGATACCAGGCGTTCGCTACAACTACTACAAGTTGGATATGAAGGCTTCGGACAACTCATTTTCCACACCGACTTTCGGTTTAGCAACAACGTATGATATTACCAATGAATGGCGGGTAAGAGCTAGCGCTACCGAACTCTTTAAGGGGCCAGGTCTGACAGGTTCTTACTTAGAATCAGGGTCGAGCTACAACCCAAACTTAAAAGCTGAAACTGGCGTCAACTATGAAGCTGGCCTAGCCTACCAGACTATTGGCATGCTTGGGCTCGATCAGTTCGGTTTCTCGTTCACTGCTTTCCAAACAGACATCAATGACTATATTGATGACGTTTGGACTGGTAAATCTCAGTTCATAGACAACGAAGGTGACGTAAAAATCCAAGGCTTCGAGTCTGTGGTTAATATGACTTATTCAGACTTTTCAGGTCGTGTAACCTACGCGAAATCAGACTCTGAGTTCACTTCTGTTAAGCCTGGCGGCCGTTATGTAGTGGGGCAATCTCTTGATGATGAAGTCGGTGATAGCGTTTCTGTTAACCTAGGTTACGCTTTTCCTGAGCTAGGGTTAGACATGAATTGGAACAGCCAAATTGTGTTCGACCTCGATAAAAAAGTCGAAGAAGACACGGCAAAAGAAGGTTATAACACGCATAAATTTGATGTGCGTTGGGTACCGACGACGCTACGAGATCTAACAGTAACCGCATCTATTGAGAACATATTTAACGAGCAGTATGTGTCACATGCGTCTCATGACCTTGGGTATGCGGACTATGAACCAGGTCGTAACTTTAAACTCTCAGCTGCATACGTATTTTAAACGTTTTCCAGCCTAGAGAGGTATACATAAGAACGCCCTTCCCCTTCCCATCAAAAAAGCTCGCATAGCGAGCTTTTTTTAATCACGTTAGTTTTTTACTGACTCGATATATTGATTTCGAACCCATATGAAAGCAGGATCTTGGTGATATCGCTTGTGCCAATACAAGTAAACATCTCTAGAAGGATGCTGCAGTTCTTTTGGAACTTCTCGACAAACGATGTCATGGCAACTCTCAGCTCTCTCTGCATATGACGTTGGTAGATGAAAAATGATGTCTGTAGACGCCGCAATGGGGATTGCAGACGAAAAATTATTCAGCCGAACTGGCGTAGAAATCTGACCATTATGACCCAGTAAACCTAAAGCTTGAAAACGTGGTTCTATGGATAACCTCTTATCTCCTTGGAGTGCGATTTGTCCAAAATGACAGTGCTGTAATAATTCCGGCGTCAACTTAGCTTGCGCAAGTGGGTGAGCTGCGGACATCACTAGTCGAAAATCTCTTTGTATCAAACGATGCCTATACAACTCTTGATCACTAAAAGGTGGTTCGTGATGAGAAATAATAAAGTGATGCTCTCCGGACAGTAAACCTTCAAAATGGGGTTTCGAGACGGTATCGAGTTCAAATGTCATTTGTGGCGCAATACAGCGCATTCGCGCCAAAAAGTCTGGAAACATTAAGTCCATATGTGGGGATAAGCCAAAAAACTTTATTGTTTTTTCACTCACTTCCGGGTCGAACTCTTCCCCATCTATTAGCTCTTCTAAGTTAGCAAGGACAGAATTTAGTTGGAGCTTAATTCGTTCTGCTTTGGGTGTAAGGTCATATCCGTTAGAACTACGAACCAAAAGAGGATCGTCGAACAGCTTTCGCAACTTGTTAAGTGCTCGGCTAACCGTCGGTTGACTCAAATTCATAAAGAGCGCGGTATTACTAACGTGCTTCTCTTGGAGTAAGTGTTTCAATACCACCAACTGATTAAGATCTATTTGACTAAAGTTCATCGAGTACTGCTGATGTAAATTGGAATCGTTATCAATAAAGTGTAACAAAACTTGTATCCAGAAAGAACCATAGAAACACAATGACATCTACTAACCGCAAAGAGTCCACTATGAGGAGTCAACTATACTAATAGACATAACTTCTAACGGAGTGAGAAACGAATATGAAGATAATCCGTTATCTTGCCTTACTACTGTATTTCCCTATGATCAGTCTTGCCGCCGACACTCACAGCATGAGAGTTAAAGCGAGTGCCTATACCTCAGCAATCGGCGAAACCGACTCTACGCCTAACATTGGCGCCTGGGGGGATAAACTGACACCAGGAATGAAAGCTATCGCCGTCTCTCGTGATCTCATTGAGCTTGGTTTGACACACAACCAGCGCGTTACAATTAAAGGGTTCGAAGGTACCTATTTCGTTTTAGACAAGATGAATAAGCGTTGGACTAAAAAAATCGATATCTATATGGGAAACGATGTTGAGAAGGCAAAGCAATGGGGAGTAAGAAACGTCACTATTTACTGGACTAACGAAGAAAAATAAGTGAAACACTCTATTAAAAACGAACGGCCGCCTCTCAGCCAGCCGTCCTTGTTTATTGAATAAAACTAGGCATACCCCATTAGGCTCGGCAGCCAAAGTACTATTCCAGGCATGACCAGTAGCACCGCTATAGTGATGACATCCGCAACAAAAAATGGCAAACAGCCACGGAAGACATCTTGTACCGAACATTCAGGACGGACACCCGCGACCACAAAACAGTTTAGACCAATAGGCGGCGTAATTAGACACAACTCCGCCATTTTCACCACGATGATACCAAACCAAATCGCACACCCTACTCCTGACACCCCAAAAGCAGAATCCACAGCAGCCACATCCGCGCCACCATTTAGGGCAATCACGGCGGGATACACTACAGGTAGTGTGAGCAGTAACATCCCAATCGCATCCATAAACATACCAAGCACAGCATAGGCGCAAAGGATGAGTAGAAGCGTCAACATTGGGCTTTGTTCAAGACTCACTATCCAATCGGAGAAAGCCGTTGGTAAATCGGCAAAACCCAGGAAGCGGACGTATATCAGCACGCCCCAGATAATCGCAAATATCATCGCAGACAGCTTTGCTGTTTCCATCAAAGAGCTTTTGATTTCTTTCCAGCGACTACCATGAAAAATAGCCAGCGCCAGAATAAGCGAAGCACCAAGCGCACCAGCCTCGGTTGGTGTGCCAACACCACCATAGATGCAAACAACAATAATGCCCACTACAGCAAAGATTGGCATTGCACCCGGCAGCGTTTCAAATCTTTCCTTCCAAGTAAAGCCTCTCACCGGTGGGCCAAAGTTCTTTTTGGTTAGCGCTAAAAATACGACTAGTCCACCGTAGATCAACGCCGATACCGCTCCAGGTAAGAACCCCGCCATGAGCAATGCACCAACATCTTGTTCAACTATAATGGCGTAGATCACCAATATGGCAGACGGGGGAATAAGCGATGCCAGCGTGCCACCAGCCGCCACGACGCCCGCAGCAAATCGCTTGTCGTAACCGAGCTTTAGCATTTCTGGTACAGCTATACGCGCAAAAACAGCAGAGGTGGCGACAGAGGCTCCCGACACAGCAGCAAAGCCGGCTGTTGAAAATACCGTTGCCACACCCATACCACCCGGTAGCCAGCCCACCCAACGTTTGGCAGCTTCGAACAGAGAGCGAGTTAAACCTGCATGGTAGGCGAGAAAGCCAATAAGGATAAAGGTTGGAATGAGCGATAGTGCCAGTGATGACACTTTAGAATGCGGGATCGTCCCTGCCATTTTGATGGCAACCAGTAGACCACGCTCAAAACCTAGCTTGGCGGAGAAGATCCAGACCAGTCCAAAGAAGCCCGCGATTGCCGCAGCAAACGCAACGCGAACCCCAATGACCACTAAGAGCAACATAAAACCAGAGACCCAGAGCCCTATTTCAATCGAATCCATAGAGCCCATTGCGTCAAACAGAGACATCATTTCTGCCCCTCCTTGCCATCATCAGCACTTACCGTTTCGGCTTCTTTGGCAGCAACTTCCGCGGCAGATTCAATCATTGGTACTGCTACGGGCTTGTCATCTCCTCGTTTAAACGCTCTAAGGTACGCCCACAGTTGTAAGACGAGCCTAAGCGCTAATATTGACAAAGCAAAGGGTACGACAAGTTTAGCTGGCCAAGTTGGTAGATTAATATCTACCGAAGAGTCGCCAATGGAGTATGCGCGCCAAAAATGCAGATAAGAGCCGTATATCAACAATGATGTAACCACCAGCATCAGCAGTGTCGAGATAAACTCGGTCAGCCACAGCCAACGCCCCTTGAAACGGCCAACAAGAATATCCATACGAATATGACCGCCCATCCGCTGAGTGTAAGCAATACCCAGAAAGGCAATGAACGCCATGGCTTGCTCGACCCAATCGATGTAGCCACTAATCGGCATCGAAAACAACCAGCGGCCCAATATATTGGTGGTCGCTAATGCCACCAGTGCAACGATCACGCACCCCGCGGCGAGATTGAGTAATGACTCAAGTTTAAAGAATACCCTATCGACCCGACTTACCGCCGAGCTGTCCTCTAATACAGACGCAGACATACTCGAAATCCTTTTGGTATTTACAAATAAAAACGAGCGCTAGTGTTACCTAGCGCTAAAACAACTAAATAGAAATAGTGAAGTTAGTTTTTCTGTTTGAACAGAGCGTCGGTATAATCGAATAGCGCCTTAGCGTCGAACTGCCCTTGGTATTTTTTCACCCAATCTTCACGCACTGAGGCTGCGAGTTCATTCAGCTGTGCTGTTTGTTCTGGGGTAAATGTCACTTGTTTCACCGACTCATCCGCAATGGCTTTGTCAAACTTAGCGGTGGTATTTTGCTCATAGTTTGAAACATAGTAATCAAGTGCTTCTGGTACCGAGCTTAATAAGGCTTCGCGGTGTTCCGGTTTTAGCATTTCCAGTGCTTCTGTATTGACAACAACTGGGCAGTTTGCAGAACCGAGGTTGAGGTTAGTCGTCACCCAATTAGCCACTTTATAGGTATTGGTCGCTAGGTGAGCATGAGGCGCAAACGAAGCCGCATCGATGACCCCAGAGTCCATAGATTGACGTACTTCAGAGAAAGGTACCGTTGTTTTGACTGCACCAATCTTACCCAACACACTCATGATTCCGCCGGGACCACGTACTCTAAGCCCTTTAAAGTCTTCCAAAGACTCAAGGTCATCACTCTTACTGGCAATATTGTACTGAGGAAGTGGCGTTGGCATTAACAAGGTTGCGTTCCATCTCGCCAAATCTTTTTTT
Source organism: Vibrio sp. DNB22_10_4 (assembly GCF_052879755.1). Lineage (NCBI taxonomy): Bacteria > Pseudomonadati > Pseudomonadota > Gammaproteobacteria > Vibrionales > Vibrionaceae > Vibrio > Vibrio sp. DNB22_10_4. The sequence goes on from NZ_JBNNXW010000001.1 coordinate 1,155,325, forward strand.
ACCTCTGGGTGATTAAACACCTCGGTATAAATCTCCCCTACTCGCGCTAAAGACACATCTTGTGAGAATGGAAGTTCAGTCACCGTGATTGTCGGGTTTTTGTCGGTATGATAGAAAGAACAAAACTGCGCCATTTCAAACGCACCAAATGAGATACCATCAAGGTTTTCACGCGCCTTCGACAAGCCGCCATAGGAAAGCACTAATTTGAAATCACCGTTGGTTTTTTGCTCGACCAATTCTGCTAGCTTTTCAACATTCTCGGTAAACGCTCGACGTTTACCCCATAAAGATACATTCCACTCAGTAGCAGCATGAACTTCTGCCGCGACGAATCCTGTCAAAATAAGTGATACTGTTAATGCCGTTTTTGTTGCTTTCATCGACAACTTCTCCTAATCCTTTTTCATATCTTTAGCGCGCGTTGACCACGACACTACTAGCCCAGAATCCACTGTTTACCTGGGTCTTAAGCTAACTCAATGATAAGAATAGAGTATTGTTAACATTTCGCTCAAAATGTTAACGTTTTTGCAGTGCAGGGCACGTTATCTTTGTTCAAACGCACTTGAACTGGTCATTCATCACGACTGTCAATTCAAAACCCATTCATTTCCAAGGGTTATGATGATTGACGCTCTCCTGCAGATACACTAGCATCGCCCTGATTTTACTCGACGCCTGTTTTATTGAGTCTTTTATGAAGCACATTCTTTCTTTGGCTATTCCTCTTATTGTCTCTCAACTTATCTCAATGGCGCTGGTATTGACCGATGTCTGGATGATGGCCAGACTCAGCGTAGAAGATCTTGCTGGCGGCGGATTGGGAGCGTCTGTGTATACATTCGTTTTCCTGGTTTCAGGAAGCATCGTCGGCTGTGTAGCTAACCTCATTGCAATAGCGTACGGGCAAAGCGTTGCAAGACCGTCCTTTGGCAGACAACAAATACGCTTTGCCGTTAAGGGCGCTCTTATTCTCTCTGTCGTAATAACCGCGCTTGCTAGCCTTGCTCTTAACCTTACAGATGAGTTACTGGCAGTGGCGAAACAACCCGTTGACGCCATTCCAATCGCTACCAACTATCTTGATGCGCTTAAATGGGCCATGTTACCTACCCTGTTGTTACTGATCCTACGCGGTCTAACTAGCACGTTTGGTGATGCAAAGTCGGTAATGTGGATGTCACTTGCCACCGTCGTTCTCAACGTACCGCTAAGTTATTGGTTTGCTTTTACCCTTAAAGGTGGAATTGCAGGGCTTGGTTGGGGGACAACTCTCGCAGCAACATTAATTCTGTTTGCATACGGTACGTGGGTGTTTCGTCAAGAAAAATATTATCGGTTCGCGCCATGGAAAAGGGTTTCAGAATATTCATGGCGCTTAACACTCCCGCTGTTATCGCTCGGTTTACCTATAGCCGTTGCTAGCGCACTAGAACTGAGCCTAATTTATGGTAGTACCATACTCGCAGGCATGCTTGGCGTGACAGCACTGGCACTACACCAAGTACTTCTTCAGTGTTTAAATTTTAGTTTCAACATAAACTTTGGCTTCTCCCAAGCCGCTGCGATTTTGACAGGCAAAGACTTTGGTCAAGAGCGCTTTCAAAACATTAAAGTGATTGCACTGCGAAGTTTCATTCTAGTCACATTGATTAGCGCCTTGCTGGCGATAACATTTAGCACCTGGCCGCACGTCATTGCTGGTATGTTTGATTTTGATAGCTCGAACCAAAACCTTAGTAATGAGCTAGCGTCAATTATTTGGGTTGTTGCGCTTTGCTTCGTGGTGGATGGTTGGCAACTTCTAACTATGAACCTTTTACGCGGTATGAAAATCGTCAATATGCCAATGCTACTTACCGCAATTGGTTACTGGGTCTTTGGTATCACCAGTGCGTGGTGGCTAATGCCACACTTTCAATTGGCTGGCGTCTGGGGCGGCGTTGCAATTGGGCTCGCGGCGACTGGCTTACTTTTAATAGGACTGCTGACTACTAGCTTTAAACGCTTTAATGCTTCGATGCTGTAAAGTAGCGAACCATCAAGCAACGTTGGGGTGATGTTTATTAAGATCATCACCGATAACTTCCACTAGTTGGATAATTTGTTCTGTAAGCTTGTTTGGGAAACTCAGTTTTTGTATCTCGGCGATTAACGAGCGACTCCAGATTTCGAAATTATGGCGAGTTGGCTTAAGCGACACTCCAACCAACGACGACACTGTGACTAAAAGTGCGTAATAGTCATGAAGTTGGCTTGCTTGCTTATCTTCCCTAGGATAAGCAAAACTTTGGGTACTTTGGCTCACGCCACGCTCAGACCAGTTCTCGCCTAATCGTCTTGCATTGGAGAAATCAATGAGTGAGACCTTGCTATTGTCGGCAATAACGACATTACTGGGCTTAATATCACCGTGAACAATACCAACACGATGAAGCTGTTCTATTTGAGAGATTAAGTTACCGACTATAGAGCTGCATCTACCGCTGCCATGATCAACCACAGGATGAACTCGAATCAACTCCGATAAAGACTTACCATCAATATAACTCGTCGTCAGTACGCCCCGGCAACCATCCTTAAAAAAGCGCAAACATCGGTGAGTCTCGACGCCAAGAGTTTCTGCTCTCGACAACCACAGCGCTTCTCTTTGCAGTAAAGCGGTATCTAACACATTGTCAGAGAATTTGATCCTTATATCTCGCTCAGCAGTGTGCAATATTCGCGTATTAGGCAGTCGCTCCAACCTATGCTCTGGAACGACTGTATTCACCCACAACGGAGGCGCGGATTCTATAGCCATTGCGGCAACGTCAGCTGTTTGAAGAAACTTGAATCAAATGGCTGCCCGACTCCATCTGACTTAACAACCAAGTTGACTTCATTGTCACCAACTTGATAGCGCCAAATCAGCTCACTGCTACCTACTTGTGAGGCGCCATGCATCGAATCGGCTACTTTAAACCAACTCCAAACCCCAGACTGTTTATCTCGCTTGATAACACCGCTGGTGTCTTCAATCAAAACTGAAATATCTTGAACTTGGTTAGTCGGAATGGGCCAGGCTTGAGCACGCCAAAGCTTTGGACCATTTTGGTATTCGAATAGTTTGGTATTGGTGATCAAAGCGAATCGTGTCAGCACAGGAGACATCTGCTCTGCTTTAACTGAGAACTTGAACCCTAGCTTATCACCAGTAAACAACTGCTTCTGTATTCGAGAAACCGACTCTTTAAAAGGCTGATATTGCCAAGACAATGATAAGTACTGATGTGGCACAAAACCGTTAATAAACAGTTCTTTGCTAATAGTAATATCTAGCTGATTTGCATATTTAGACGCGAACTGGTCAAACTGCCCATTCGGTTTGAAGAACGACTCTACATCCGATAAAGCAGCATCTGTGGTCGACAATGGACTAAACGGATAATGGTTTGCCAATCTCGTTTGATAAAAATCGCTCACTTTCGACCAGTCCTGATTAATGACCTCACGAACGGAGTCCAATGCCAATCCATTAACTAAAGTAGCCTGTTGCTGCATCAGCTCTGGCAATATCGGCACATTGTAGTTATCGGCCGCAGAGTTAAGCTTCGCAACTGGGTTACTGGTGTCTGTATTTTTCAACTGCTCGAGGAAGTAATGTCCTTTGAACTGAACCTCTTTGGATTTCGCAATCCAGTCTCTCAATGCCAGTAAGTCCGCAATCGCCACATCGTACGGACTCTTACCTGTTTTATTGGCAGCAATAACACTATGCACATGGCGAAATGGATAAGTGATAGATTCAGCCACACGCTCCATTGCAGCACCATTGGCTGGCGTCAGCGGTGACTCTTCTTTGGCAGTGTCTGTATCCTTTTGTTGAGCATTTTCTTCTGTCGGTGTTTCCTTAGCAACAAGGCTTTTTAACAGATTAGTGTTTTCATCAATGACTTGATAGAACTGTAATAGCGGCGAAAAGTTAGGATCGGTAACTAACGCCAACTGCTGCTCACTGCCTCCCCAGCTATCAACCGTCGTCAAACTAACACTCGACGTAAACGCACTCCAGTAGCGTATATAGTCCTTAATATAACGCTCACGCAATTGTCGATTGATTCGATTCATTTCTGCATCGCCACTAATCCGCCCCATCACGCCTTCGTAAGCTTTGATAGCTTCTGACGCGAGTTGAAAGCCTGTTTCGTTGCTTAGCTCCTCGAAACCATCACGAGTAAACGCGTATGGGATCAAATAACCACTAAAGTCTTGTTTAAAATTGAACACCTGGTCATAGGTGGGATTAAGTTGACTACGAAGATCAACACGGCGAGAGAAATCTTTATGCTGCATAATGTGTTGGTACAACAACTCACTCACATCATTGGAAGACAGTGTCCCGCGCACTAACTCTAACAATTGCGGATCAAACGCTGGTGGTACCGACTTGGTATTCAACGCATCCTTCGCCAGTAACGTAAATCGTTCAATTAAGTTTGCATAGCCGCTACCTTCTTCGTCTAGCGCGTTAATATAGTAATTAACCAGAGGCTCTGAAGAATGGCGGTTTGGATTGTATAGAATCTGCTGTAGGTTAAGTAGCTCTAGCGTTTTCACTTTGTCATCAAGTGAGTTATACACAAACATGTCCTTCATGAGGTAATCACGCATCAAGGTCAGCAGTTCTGACGTCAACTCACCATAATAAGCCTCATTCACATACTGAGCGATACTAGAGCTTGGCAACCAGCTCAATACATACCACGGGCGATTGTCTTGTTTGTAGAGCTGATCAATTTCTCGCAACTCATACAAACTAAACACGGGAGAAGCAAGATCATCGGGCTGAATTTTATTCACTCTAAGGTTGTCTTTGTATTGGCTTAACATCGCTTGCGCTTTGTCGTCCAAACTTTGCTGATAAATATAACTGGCTCTTATCATGGCTAAGAAGCCCGCAAACAACACCACGAGACCAACGGTCGCCACCAAACGGGTGGTACGATAAGTCAATTCACGCTTCTTATTCACTCCAACCAGTTCAGACTCTTTCAAGACAAGGTTTGGGAACAAACCTTTGGCAAATAAACTGAGTGTTTTCGAAGACGTTTGAACCGTCGATATCGAGTCAAAGCCCAGATCAGATGCATGCATAGCGGAAACAACATCCAACGTTTTGCTATCGCCGCCGGTATTAACAAAAAAGTAGCCCCTAAAGAACAGCTCAACATCATCAAATTGATGTTGATTGAAAGTGAGCGATAGAAAGTCTTCAATGTCATACCGCAAGGCTGACAGCTGAAACAATCCCGCTACGGAAGAGTCGCGATAATCGGCGTTAAGTTGATGCTTTAACGACGCGCTAATCGAACTTGCTATACCTTTGACTAAAGCTTCGAACGAATCATCAAACCACTGCTTCTCATAGTGGCGACTCTCGTTGACATCTATCAAGGCACCGAAAGGTTGATCACGCTCGGTTTCATCCAATGGAGAAAATAGCTCGCACAAATCTTTGACTTGTGCCATATCAGTGAACGCACAATAGACAGGTAGAACAAGTCCTGTTTGCTTATTTAGATCCTCAAGCATCGAGCGATACTTCTGGCTAATCTCACTCGATGATATCTCTGTGCTGTTAAGTAGACTACCCAGGTTGACTGAGCATAAAGCGCCATTGAAAATTTGTCGGGCACGCTTTTTCTTTAAAAGCTCTAACAATGATTGAACGCTTTTCGTAACACTGTCTTTGGACATCATCAAGTCGATAGTGACAATAATCGCTGAATCAGACGCCCAAAAGCGCACTGCGACTAAATCGGTTGGCAACTCGTCTACAGGGTCAATAAGTTCGAATCCCATTTGCTGCAGCAAAGATTGGTCGTGACTTGGATCTTCGGTAAGTTGAACATACCAAGGGATCGAATATGGATTCGCCGCAAGCTTAGAGTGCTTTTTCCAAACTAAATTGAAAGTGCGTTTGATCTCTTCAGCTCGCCATAGCTCAAGCTTTCTGTCATCCTCATTGACTCGCTCTCTGGTAAATAAGCGGAAACTACCAAGACAAGAACCAATCAATACCGCCAGTGCCCCAAGAGTTTGAAGGACAACGATCCACGCGGGCTCTGCCCCGAACCAACCCAACAACCAAAAGCAAAGTAACAGCAGAGACGTGACGACGACGGCTATTAGACTGGATAAGATGATCGCTTTATTTCTTTTTTTCATTAATTTGACCTACTGCTTCGCTTTGATGACGAACGCGTCATCTATCCCTGCACTTTTCGCAGCACTTAACACTTGTTGTGCTTCTTGAGTCGTCGCTACATGGCTAGACACGATATAGAAATTACCTTGGCGTTCAACCTGAGCATTCGGAAGCATTTCGCCGTGTAGAGAAAGGAAGTTCTGTGCTGACGATTTCGAAGAAAGCGTCGCTAGCTGTACGCGAAAACGCGAGCTGCTGGAAATGTTAGAAGATGTTGAGCTGTTTGCTGCTGGCACATAAGACTTTTTGGCACCTCGTAAATCTTCATTGGTGCTTATGTATATGTATTCTTTCTCTTGTGCATTAGCTTGGCTGTAGTATTTATCAGTGAAGCTCGATAACGTGGTGAACGGCTCCGCTTTAATGGGAACCGTGACTTGATACCAATAATAGATACCGCCCCAGAAAGCTGCGATCAGTGAAAAAAACAGCGCCGCTCCTCGCCAAAGTCTTACCGGTCTTTGAGGTCTGGCTCTGCGATGGATTTTCGATACTACCGGCCTAGATAACGGCATTTTCTCGCTTTCTAGTGTTTCCTCACTGTCGGCAAATACCGCTTCTTCAAGTCGCTGCACCAAAACACCAAGCAACTCTTTACCTTCTACACGATAACGTCCACGAAAACCCAGCTTGATCATGATATAGACGAGTTCAAGTAAATCTCTGAGTAAGATGGGTTGAAGTAATGCCCGCTCCGCGACTAAATAAAACTGCTCACCGCCATTTTTCACACCGAACAGTTCGCTAACTAGCGTTTGATTTTCCCAGCCAGATTCCTCACCCCATTCAGAATGCAGGATTTGCTCGTCCAGCATCACTGCGAACAAGAAACAGGTTTTATCAGCCACTGAAGGCGGATAGTCAAGCTTCGCTACTTTGTATTTTAGATCCGTTAACTGCCCCTTTAAACCCAAACGAAATGTGTACATGTCAGTTGGGCACTCAAGACGTTTTACTGAGATAATAAGCGATAGCAGCTCCGAGCTAACACGGAGAATTTCGTTATCAAACAGGTCACTCTCACGCTGTGCCAAACTATAACGAGCTTGATTCTTTATAGCGTTTAAGCTTGTGAGACGAATTCCACCTGAGGACAGCGACTCTTCGTCATCAACATGATTTCTTATCGGAACCGTGACTTCGTCTAATAGATCATTCATAGCATTACCCTAAAGCGTAAAGCTTGATGGTTAAATCTGGAATGCGGCTATCGACGTGCAAAGCAATAGGCTCACGTTTTGTTTTGAGTTGTTGCCAATACTCATGAGAGGTATCTATTTCAAAATAAGCCAAATCCACCTGAGCTTTTAATTCAGAAGGAGCAACTGGCAGTGGGTTGATAGTCACTCCTGATTGACTGTTTCTAACAAGCTCAGCGATTAAACTGATGCCGCTCAGTGTACACACACTCGCAAACGTTGAACTCAGTGTCGCGGCCCCAACCGATGATTTCACAGAGATAACCAAACGTCGGCTGTCCATTTGGTTTAGAGTTGGTATCGACAATCTGAGGAGTCTGCGTTTTTCGAACAGGTTGGTATCCCATTCAAATTCTGTGACCTTGTCACTTTGAACCATTGAAAGCTTGTCTCTCAGACCGGAAAGCAACGGGCCAAATGCAAGGTGAAGGTTATCTTTGTTAAGAACGCTATGCTCAAGATTCGCCATGGCCGGTGTGAAGCTGTCAAGTTCACAAGAAAAGCTAGCTAACTTTTCATACAAGGTATCCACATTGGTTTCTGGTTTCTCTACTAATATGGTGAATTGTGGAATCCATCGGTTGAGTGTTTGCAACCAAAGAAACTCTCGCATCAAACTCAAGTCACTTTTCGTTTGCTCTCCAACACCTATTCTCTCGATAACATTTTTAGCTCTTGCCTGAACGAGTATGAGCAGCTCTTTCAGGCGGTCTTTAAGTAACGAAGACGCGCCGTACTGAAGACATGCAGGAATAAAACTCTTATCCAGTACTACCTCACCATCGTCACGTCGCTCTAAAACACGAGCAATCGGAAGCAGTACTAAGCCATTGGTATCTTCACCTTCTAAAATCAGACGAACGTTAGGCTCTGCTAGTGACGCTTTTATACCGCTTTGCTCGGCATCACTTGAATCGAACAAGTTATGCTCCGCGACAACGTAACGTTTTAACTGCTCGCGCTCTCCGTACTCGTTTTCCCCCTCTATAGAGAGCGGTAACGCCAAGTACACCACTCTATTCATAGTGTTCTCTGGTATTTCAATAATCAGCTCTCGGGAGCAGTCAAATAAAGTACCGTCTTGAAAAACACCGCTACAGCGGACAACACTGAACTTACCTAGTTTTAAATAGTTGGATTCGCTCTCCAATACAGAAACGCCAAAACTTTTCCCATTCGAGGTTAAATCCGCGTACTTTTGGACGTACTGCGTAGTGTATCTCTCGGTCTGTTGGAAATGTTGAGGAGCAACAAACATGCCCTCTTTCCAAACCACTTTTCTCTGATGTTTCAATTGGGTCTCCTTACCACCATGAACTATCAACAGGCTGAGAAATCTCAATTTTTGCTTGAGAAATTCTTATTATTATTGGGTTTTCATCCGGCTCTTCGACCAACGCAACCACTGCCTTTGATGTTGCAACTTCATAGTCTGCAAACTCTGCAAACACTGCGATAAATTTTGTCTCTTGCTGTACTTCTAATGTGAAAGAGCGAGTCTCACCAGGAATAACAGGTGGCATCACTTTCGAGTCAATCAATGAGCTGGCGAGCACGCTTGTATCCGACTCATAAATGCTGACGAACTCGGCATTTTCAAATGCTCCGCTTTCTTTCAGTTGATACAGCCTAATAATGAGTGGCCTTGGAATATCATCTTCGAATCGATTGATATCCTCAGCAGCCTGCATATTTACTGTCACTGCGATAGAAGGCTCGAATACGGGTGCACTCGAACCACAACCCATCAAGGTGACCGATAACAACGAGCTAGAGAAAAGGCGCTTAGCGTTTATCCGCATCACTATTTCTCCCTCAGCTCTTCCATTAACAAAGCGGTAAACTGTCGCTTAAACTCACTTTTTTGCTGTTTTCTTAAAAACTGCTTTTTGTAAAGTGACCAATATTTCTTATCCTTATTTCCCCACCCCGTAATGTAGTCATCAAACTCTTCTTCTAGGGCGTTAGGGTTAAAGTCATCTAAGAACTTATCTAAGGTCACTTCGATACATGAAAACAGACGCTCCCTATCAATCGCGGCCGTTACCGATGATTGCTGATGCTCAACAAGCTTTGTCAGCCTTTCGATACTAGAATCAAGAGCTTGAATCTGTGATCCGTTTGCAATTGCCATTGAATGATCGTCGGTAACCGACTGATGTTGATGTTCAGTGATCATTACCACACTGTCTTTGTCATCATTGCTGGATAGATCCATGGCAAGGTCATCATCGTCTTCAAATGGGTCATAGGAATAAACATCCTCTCCAACAACATTTTCGACGGAAAAAGTATCAACTTCTTCAGTTTTACTCGTCGTTTCTGGTGCAATTTCCTGAGCGAATATCGCTTCGGTCGGCTCTTCCATGACACTATCAAAATCAAATGTGTCGCTTTTATCTGTAAACATCGCTTCTGCGTGAGATGTCGAGCTGTTTGTAGTGGGCTCTTGAGAAAATAGCTCATCCATGTCACTCACCAGCATCAGATATCCGCCTATTCGGATGTTATCGCCGTCGTTTAATTTGGCAGATTGACCGACACCGAGCTCTACACCATTAACCTGACATCCATTGACACTTCTATCGATAACTTGAAAGCCGCCCTCTGAGTGAGGACGTATTTCGACGTGAACACGGGATAGCGTACGACTGAGATCAGGCAGTTGAACCGTACATTCGTATGAACGGCCTATTGTGCCTCCTCCACTAGGAAGGGTTATTTGTCGACTCATCACCTGTTCGTTTTCAGGTAACTCTATCAACTGAAAACTAATATCCATGGCATTCCCTTACCTGTACTTCAATAACACTTGCGTAAGGAGGCATTAAACTGCTCCAAAAAGCCCGGGGCTTGACGCAAAAAATCGTTTGAGAAATGAACCATCAAATCTTGCTTTTTAATTCTCACCCGCTGGAAGTAATCCAGGGGTAGGTTCGCTTTCTTCATCGACTCTTCAAACACAAGTTCATACTCGTAAGCCACATCCAAATCCCCTTTCCAAAGCATTTGCAGTAGCGAATCGGCATCCCTCGGTTTTCTTATTACGTTGTAGCCATCTCTCTTTAAAGATAACCACTTGTTTGTATTAAACTTAGCACCAAAACGTAAACTGTACTTAGTTGTTTCATCATTTATGTCGGCATAGATGTTCGGTGCTATGAACCATGCCAAATTTTCCGATACGATCGGATATGAAGCCGTGGCATATTGAGCTCGACGACTATTTGAAGATCCGGCAAAAAAGCCATGCATTTCTCCGGTTTCAACCATTAACTGAGCTTTGTCCCAACGCATGACTCGAATTTCGTATGGCTGCCCCATTCTGCCCAGCGCACACTTAACACGATCGACAGCTACACCCCCTATCGTGCCGTTACTATCAACGGTTTGATAGGGAGTCCAAATCTGTGTCGCAAGCGTTATGCGCTCCACCGCGCTAACACTAAACGTTCCCACAAAAAATACGTTTAACGCGAAGCAGAGCTTAGTCAGCATTTTCATAGTGATTTTGGCCTTTCCAAATCGTTGGAACCTCAAGGCACGCTTTTCCATTCCGCACTCCTATTACGTCCTGTAATTAAGCGATGTCGATAACCAACTCACCCGTCACCGAGTCCGTTGTCACAGACACTTTATTCACTCCCAGGCCCTCACTTAGACGATGGATACACTCGACAGCAAGTTTTGGCATCAGTGAACGGTTAATGATCTGTTCTACCGCTCGACCACCCGTTGTAGGGTCTGTATTGCGGCTAACCACAAAATCAATGAAGGTGTCGTCCCATTTAAAGTCCGCTTTGTACTTCTCTTTAAGTTTGGTCGCGATTCGATTCAAGCTAATTGCCGCAATCTGGCTGAGTTCATCACGATTAAGTGGGTAGTAAGGAACAATCGTGGTACGCCCTAAGAAAGCAGGTTTGAAGTAGTGCTGAAGTGCTGGACGAATTTGCTCAAGAAGCGCTTCATTGGCAAGACGCTCTTCGTTTTCCTCACAAATATCCACGATGGCTTGATCGGCCGCATTCGAGGTCATAATGATGATAGTATTCTTAAAGTCTACTGTGCGGCCTTCACTGTCTTTAATATGGCCTTTATCAAAGATTTGATAGAACAAATCGTGCACACCGGGGTGAGCCTTCTCCATTTCATCAAGAAGTAGCACTGAGTAAGGGTTACGCCTAATCGCCTCGGTCAGCACGCCGCCCTCACCAAAACCGACATAACCAGCAGGAGAGCCAAGCAGCATTGAGATTTTGTGTTCTTCCTTAAACTCGGTCATGTTAATAATGGTCAGGTTGTCGCCACCGCCAAACACTTCATCAGCCAGCGCCATGGCCGTTTCCGTTTTACCCACACCACTTGGACCACACATCAAAAACACACCGACAGGTTTTCGACTATCCGTCAGGCCAGCTCGTGAGATTTGGATACTTTTGACCAACTCACTGATAGCCACATCTTGTCCAATGACACGCTCATGCAACGCATCTCCAAGCGATAGCAATTGTGCGACTTCTTCTTTGACCATGTTACCGGCTGGAATACCCGTCCAGTTTTCAATGACCGTCGCTATAACCTGCTCATCGACGACAGGGAAAACTAGTGGTGATTCTCCTTGAATCTCTCGCAATTTGGTTAACGCCTGATTCAGGCTTTGCTGACTTTCAGAATCCACCGTATTTTGTTCTCGATCCGATTCGATCTTCTCGCACAGAGAGGTAATTTCTGATACTAATTCACGCTCTTTGTCCCACTGAGAATTAAGCGATTCCAAGTCCGACTTGCTGTTTACAATTTTATCTTTAAGCGCCTGATGGTCGCCTGCTTTTTCGATAAATACCGTACCTTCGGCTTCAAGAGCGTTGAGCTCGCTCTCTAGATATCGAATGTTTTGCTCCAAGCTTTCAATCGATTCTGGTTTCGCGCCTTGAGTTAAGGCAATGCGTGCACACGCAGTATCAAGCAGGCTTATCGCTTTATCTGGAAGCTGTCGTGATGGTAGGTAGCGAATAGAAAGATTGACCGCAGCCTCAATCGCATCTTCCAAAATAAAGACACCGTGGTGATTCCGAAGCGCTTCACCGACTCCACGAAGGATCTGCTTAGCATCTTCTGCATTGGGCTCTTCAACACTGATCACTTGGAAGCGACGAGTAAGCGCAGGATCTTTCTCAAAATATTTTTTGTATTCAGCCCATGTCGTTGCGGCGATAGAGCGGAATTCACCGCGAGCTAGCGCTGGTTTAAGCAGATTGGCCGCATCGTTTTGGCCCGCAGCTCCACCAGCACCTATAAGCGTGTGCGCTTCATCAATGAAGACAATAATCGGCGTTTCCGAGCTTTTTACTTCATTGATGACATCTTTAAGGCGGTTCTCAAATTCCCCCTTAATACTCGCACCCGCTTGAAGAAGGCCAAGGTCAAGAGTATGGATTTCAACACCTTGAATTACCGGAGGTACTTCACCAGCCACTATACTGTGTGCCAAACCTTCTACCACCGCCGTTTTACCAACACCGGGTTCGCCAACAAGAATTGGATTGTTTTGACGTTTACGACACAAGATATCAATAGCCATTCTGACTTCGCTATTTCGACCTAACACGGGGTCAAGCTCACCATTACGAGCTTGCTCAGTCAGGTTAACGGTATACTTATCGAGAGCGCCTCCCGCAGTTACCGCTGCTGGAGCACTCCCCCCCGCAGTAGCTGAAGCGGATTTTGTGGCAAGCTTCAAACCAGCAATCTGTGCACCTAGTGCTTCTGTAGACACATTTTCTAATGATGGCAGCGACAATGTTTTCATGCCAAAGCTGTCAGCCTGGTTCAACACTAACAACAAATGCAAACTCGTGACCTCTTGATGCCCGTAGTTCACCGAGGCTAGCATCCATGCGTTTTCCATTACCTCACTCAACGCACGGCTAATAGTCGGTTGACCGTTTGCTCCAGGGCGAAGACGGTTAATACGTTCAGTTAACTCACTCAACAGAGCACTTGGGTCAATGTTTTGCTTAGCAAGAAAGCTTTTTAAGTGGCTTTCGTCTGTCGTTAGCAACTGAACTAACCAGTGTTCAATCTCGATTGCAGCGACCGTTTGCGTCATCGCTGCGCCAGCAGCCTCTTCTAGTGCCGCTTTGAGAGGCATATCCAGCTTAGAAACAAGGTTCCCTAGTTTTATTTGAGACATCAAACTTTCTCCTGTTGAATAAGTATCTTGCGAAATTCCGATTTTCGCCTTTTTGAAGCAAGACAGTTGGCTTCTCCAAGCCTCAGACCTTGCTTAGAATTCGATAGCTGTGGCTCGTCGATATAGTCACGCTTCACATACATGTAGAGTCTGATATCGAGGCTCTCTCTAAGGTATGCTTGAACAAGGGACTTCATTGACTGTGCAAATTGTGCGTTGTTGAGCAATCCCAAATACTCAGTTCGGGTTTTAGGCGTAATGTTAATTTCAAGCGCTTTGAAAGCTTGAGTCCCCGTGCCCCCAAGCCAGAAACCCTGACCTAGACTTTGATTCTGGCCTTTGTTTTCGCCAAGCTTGGACTGATACTTTGCGTTGATTCTGTAGAATGAGGAAGGCACAACTACAGGTGTGACAGACAACGAAAAATAATCGCTGAGTAGCCGCTTCAGGCCATGTAGGTTCCGGCTTTTATTACCAAGCGCCAAACCGTGACGGAGCATACTTGGGTGGGTTTCCTCTTTGTTCGAACCCGGTAATGAGAACATGCATGCCAGAGCAGCTTGCTGGGTCAAACGCCCCAAAACATTGTTTGCCGAAGCATCTTTTTCTTGCTTTAACAACATGCTCTGATTGGTTTCAACGTGCGTTCTCAATTCAAAATAACGTTGATTGAACACATCAATAAATTTTTGTAGCGCGTTGTCATCCTGGTGCAAGCTATTTAATAGCTCTGCATACAAGTAATCCGGGATAAGACCTTTCGAGCCGGACAGCGCCTCTAGGCCAAGCTTTATTCGGACTCTATCTCTTTCAAATCGAATATTAGTGACTTGATCCGGCATCCCTTCTGGCATCACCTCTGGTGTTAATGACAAAGGCACCTTATCACTCACTTTCATCGCTCTCAAAAGTCTAATGACCTGTATAAAATCAAAAGCATAGGGCTTATTGACCAGATTATCTTTCACACGTTCCTGAATCATAGACATAGCTGACTTCCATGAGCTTTAGGAAACTGTACGCCAGCCTTGTCACTACCAAACCTTTCTACGGAGACCTGAATAAACCGGTCGAAGCTACAATACTGGGCAAACACCGCATTCAAGATCTCTGCAAATACAGAAAAATCAGCGCCTAATAGCTCATCATCTACCATCACCTCTATTTCAGTCCCTGAAGCGAAAATACTTTGTCCATCTATCGTGATAGGTGCGATAAGGTGTTTGTATGAGACCGTTTTGATTGCAAATGCCTGTGGGCATTGAATAGTATTACAGCTAAGTCTAAGTACATCTTGGAGCGCTAACGTCGGTTCATCCGTTTGAACTAAAGTCGCAAAATTGGCATTGAGAATAGCAAGGAAGCGCCAAGTTAATTGGTTATCCAACGATGGGTATTGCGGAGCAGTTGGCGTTTTCACAACCGTAAAATCACCTGGCAAATCTACCGCAGCCAAAGACTCAGCCTCGGTACCAGTTGGGATTAAACATGGTGTTCGCCCATTACAGACCATCAACTGAGTAGAGAGTACTACCGACTCTTGATCCATTGGCATCTGAGCATAGCTAACGGAAAGACTCATACGCCTTCGACCTTTGTGATCCCAATATTGGCTGCTCTGCCACTGAGGGGCATCGCTGTCTGACCAATAACCGCTCTCATAAATAGGAGTTAGAGGCACCTCACCAGTAGAAAGAACTTCATTGACAGACTCAACAGAAACAACGGTGTAGTGATCCTGCTGCTGAGTGTCAGCTATAACCGGCATGGAAAGCTTTGAAAAGTCGTAGCGAAGCGGTTCTCCACGACGGCGAAATAGATTTAGCGCCGGAACAGTATTGAGCTGTATGACTCCTGGTTCGAATAAACTCAGGTACTCTACCGGCAAATGTTGAATGAAGAGCGTCAACGTCACTTCATTGGTATCGAAATCACGGAGCTTTTCGCCAAGATTGTCGATACGCATGAAGGCTGCTTTGTCGGGAAACGCGAAGTAGTCACGCAATATATCAAACCCGGTAAGGTGACCTTCATAGCTCGGAAGCCAGGTAAAATCAGCATCAGAAACTCTAGTTCTCAAGTAAGAGGGGTCAATACTAACCAGTTTGTCATTGTTCGATAGCGTCAGGGCTTCCGTATTCAGCAACAAAAGATCGATGAGTCCACGGGAACTACTCTCGAAACCGCGTACATAAAAATCAAAATGCTTGATACCAAGTTGGCTAAACGTTGCATCAGGGTCGTTACATCTGAGTGTCAACTGTACCGCGGACTCTGCCCTTCGCAGATTGTTCGGGGTTGGGAAATTAAAAGGAGCCGTCGTTGCGCTTATATCAGAGATATAAAATGGCTCAACAACTAACTCATCCACTAACGTAAATATCGATTCAGTATCATCATAAGTCACTGCCAGCTCAGAACCCTTGTCTAGCGTGATTGCACCCGTCGCCGCTTCGGTATCCACACCTAAATGCAATGGTGTATAACTCGGAATTACTTGAAGATAACCTGGATAGACAATGTTGATGAGATCTTGCAATATTTCGGGAAACTGCTCATCCAAACGCTTCTCTGTTTTCGCATTTAGCAACGCAGCAGCTTCAATGAAGCGACTAATATTAGGATCTTCTTGATCGCTTTGATTCAAGCGCATAGCCGCGGCATGTTCAGGATAGTCGCGGCCATATTCGCTCAATGCGCCCCTAATGCTCGCTAATTCTCTTTCAAAATAACTAAGAAGCTGATCAGACAATTTCCTGTCCCTCCATCGTTGCAGACTGGTTTGACAGGCTTATATTGGAGTCAAACAAAAAGACATGCTCGCCCTTTGCCGTTTCTACTTTAGCCATGATCGAAAAACACACTGCGTTTTTTGATTGGTCACCTTCTTGTACAAACACACTAACCTCAGATAATCTGGGTTCAAACACTTTAATCATGCGCTCTAAGGCTCGAGAAAATTGATCATGATCGATTTGACTGCTCAAGCTCTGAGAGTTATCAAGACCAAAACAATACAGAGATCGTTGCACCTCAGGATATGAATTTGAAATTAGCCGCATCGGTGCTTCTGAATTGAGCAGTGTCGTCAATTGATAGTGAATAGCGTCAAGGAGGTCATCCCCATGTTTTTTATTACGAGATTGCTCTGTCGAGTCAACGTGAGTTCCGCCCTTTTTAACGAACGTTTTCCAAAACATCATGCACGAGCCCTCGAAGTAAATAAGGAATCTTCACTACCAAGGTCTGTCGACAGGAGAACTTCACCGCACACATTGTCAAACTGGTACTGTGGTTGAATAAGTACATTGCAAACGTAACGGTCACTTTCACCCGAGACTTCTTTTACTTCTACTCGGCTTTTGCTTAACGGGTACTTAGCCATTGTTGCTTCATCAGCGTTAAACAAGTTGCTCGTATACTTTTGTAACCAGTCATTTAGGTAGAGTTCGCACTCTTCAGCACTTTGGAAATTACCAATCATTCCCCGGATCTGTACTTTCAAAAAATGTGCAATTCGGCAAATCATGAGCGTTGTCTGAATCTGTCCAGCGACAAGCTCAGAATCATCCTTCGCTTTGTCCCAGATAGAACGATTACCTCTAAAGAAATATTTATCAGTGGTAGCGCTACGACAAAGAGGAATAAACCCATGTTCCGTATAGAAATTACCCATATCGGTATAGAAGGTGATTTCAGGGGTTGGGTTGTATGTTGCTAAAGTGCCTTGACCATTCGTCGGTACGTTAACAAGAGCCCCCATCAGCTTGTCTTGCCAACGAGATTTCATAAAACCGAACCAATTAATTCGGTTAAACTCGCGCAATGCTGTTGACGCAAACAAGATGGACGCACTGCCCCAAAGCCCTTGTCGTAGTTGGTAAGTTTCCGTAAAAATGAAAGAAGTCGAAGATTGCGTGCCGTAAGCTTTTCGCAAGCGTACTTTTGGCATAGCAACTCCAAGAAAACGAGCCTGAGTTAAGCTGCGAAGTCTTTGCCATGCGGTGTAGTCTGGCCCTTGAAGGATCTTCTCAATACGATGAATATCTGACAACCAATCGGCTCCAGCTTCACCAAAAAATGTGTCCTCAGGAGACAGGATAAAGGGACAAAGACAAAGCTGGCCCATGCTGGCAAGAAGTTCCAAGGTATACAGATCGTCAAAATCGGAATCAACATTCATCGATATATCGTGATCAACAACCATCATTCCAAAAGGCTGACCGCCAGACGTATTCAACTCTCGGTTTGCAATAAGGTTATAAAGCGCCGTACGTTTCAGTGATACAGCCGTGTTGAGTTCATGAGAAAGTTCATTCCAAGAAACATCAAGGAGCTTGATACGAACTTTCTGATAATTCACAGGAAGAAACGCCAATGTCTCGACGCCTCTCCACGTGGCTTCTAGATTGCAAAAACTAGGATGATGGATGATGTTCGAAATCTGCGATGACATGCGTCTATCGATTTCTGCGATCAAACGAGTAACACCAGCAAAGAAAAGATCGGTTTCCTTTACCAAGTTCTCATCTAATTGAGCGAGTAGCAACAACGCATCTTTTAAGTAAGACTCATCATCACTATTCAGTTCGCAAAATTCCGTTTGCAGTTTTGGGTCAAACATCCATCATCCCATTTAGCCAATGAAGTCCAGGAGTTAACCTGGAATTTTGGTTACCATACGAACCGAAGTCGTCAACTCTTCTAGTTGTAGCCAAGGTCTCAGGTGAGCCACCGCTGAATAAGCGCCTGGTTTACCTGGCTGTTCTACAACAGAGATTTGAGACTCACAGAGCGGTGTCTTAGAACGCTCTGCGTTGCCAACCGCTCCCGAGTTCGTGTACTGGTCAATCCAAGTTTGCAGTTGTTTCTGCACGTCTGTCGCTTCAAGATTAGAGCCAAGCATGTCACGACCCATAACCTTCAGGTAGTGCGCAATACGGCTACTCGCCATGATATAAGGAATGCGAGCCGAAATTGCCGCATTACTCGTTGCATCAGGATCCGTATAGGTCTTTGGTTTTTGAGTAGTTTGGCTACCAATAAACACACCGTAGTTGGTGTTTTTGTAGTGAACCAAAGGCAAGAAGCCGAGATCGCTCAGCTCTTTTTCACGCTCATCCGTTAGGTTAACTTCAATTGGACATTGCTGTTGGATATCACCAGCGTCTGACTTATAGGTAAGGTTTGGTAGGTTTTCTACTTTACCGCCATTGTCTAGACCACGTACTGCTGTACACCAGCCAAACGCGGTATGAGCTTGTGTCATTTTTAGACCAAAATCAAAAGCAGCGTTTGACCAAACCAACTCTGAGTTGTTAGCTGGTTTAGGATTACCTTCAGCATCAACATTCAGCTCTTCATATTCAAAAGCGTCTGTCGATAGACCTTTTTGACCATATGGTAGACGAGCTAGGGTTTGCGGTAACGTAAGTACTACGTAGCGGGCATCGTCACTCTCACGGAATGCATTCCAAGATGCATAAGCAGGAGAGTCAAAACCAGCTGCGACAGGCTTACCTTCATCAAACGTTTCAAAAGAGTCAAACTCAAACATTTCAGGGTTTGCGGCTGCAACAAATGGAGCGTGGCTCGCTGCTGCTGTTTCACCCATGTAGCGAAGAAGCGCTATATCTTCATCTTTGTGTGAAAAAGAGTAATCGCCGATCAACGCACCGTAAGGTTCGCCACCAGCTGTACCAAACTCTTTTTGATACAACGCGTCAAACAATGGACTACGATCCACCGCTGGTGCATCTTCAAATTGTTCAATAAGCTCATCTTTTGTAAAATCAACAAGCTTGATTTTAAGAGACTGACCCGTTTCACTCTCACGAACCAGTTTGTTTAGACCCCTCCATGAACCTTCTAGGCTC
The DNA here is from genome assembly GCF_052879755.1 of Vibrio sp. DNB22_10_4. Classification (NCBI taxonomy): domain Bacteria; kingdom Pseudomonadati; phylum Pseudomonadota; class Gammaproteobacteria; order Vibrionales; family Vibrionaceae; genus Vibrio; species Vibrio sp. DNB22_10_4. The sequence goes on from NZ_JBNNXW010000001.1 coordinate 1,174,846, forward strand.
TGGAACTCGTCATCCTGCATAACCTTTGAGAGCTGCTTCGACATTTGCTTATCGATCTGCTCAATCGCATTTTCAATCGTCTTGGAGACATTTTTGTCCCAAGTCACTGTTCCACTAAGAGCCTGCTCGGCCAGAACCGAAAACAACTCTTTGGTCGTGTCTGCGGGAGTTTGTGAAGTAGCAGCAATCGCTCTATCGAGAACACTACCCGCTTCAGCTTCTGCGCCTGCGCCCGCTTGGGTTTCTAATTCAGAACTCATTACTCATCTCCTTTGCTTTCGATGCCCAACTCACTAGAAAGCGCATTAATTTGGTCTGCACTTTGCAGAACTTCCTTTAGCAGTTTTTCTAAGTCGCGAGAACGATCCGCTTTCGACAGCAGAGTCTTCAGCTGTTGACGGGTCTCAGCAAGTTTTTTGAGTGGTTCAATCTGCTCAACGAGAGCATCAGGTTCAAAATCTTTCATTGAAGAGAAAGATAACGCGGCTTCAAACTGGCTATCGTCGTCTTGCAGAGTGTTATCAACTTTCAATTTCAACTCTGGTCCAACACGTTTCAAAACCGTGTCAAAGTTATCTTTGTCGATTTGATAAAACGTTCTCTCTTCTAGATCTTCGCGATCTTCCTTGTGTGCAGAAAAATCACCAATGACACCCACAACAAAAGGCAACTCTTTGGTTTCAACAGCGCCATTTGTTTCGACATCATAGGTAATACTTACCCGGTTTTTACTTACACGTTTGTGTTGTGAATTCAAAGCCACGTTACTTCTCCCTGTTGATCAGATTAAGCTGCCTTCGACTCTAACTTGCCAGTCGTGCAATCAAACTTAACGGTGTCACCTTTCTCGATCTTACCGCCGTCACCTTCTTGGTAATAAACCTTAGTTAGCGTCGTATATGTGAGTGAAAAGTCTTCTACAGGTAGTTGACCATCTGAGCCAGAAATGTTGTAACTGGCGATACGCGCTTTCTCCATAGTAATAACTAAGTACGGATCAGCACCTGCACCATCACGCGATGGTTTAGTCAGTAAAATTTCTACTGTTTTGCCTTCTGCGCCTGGCGCGAATAGGAAAGTCGTTAGATGAGGCGATGCGCCATCGGAAGTTCGGCTAATGTTCAGTGCATCCAGCGATACCATCCCTTTGTCCGCATTATTCGCATTACCTACATCTACACTAACACCACGGTTTGCACCCCATGACATATTGTCGACAGCAAAGAAACCTTTCTTGCCACCAATATCACCAATTGTTGCTGCACCTTTAATACTTGTAAGTCCATCAATTCGCATAAAAATAGAAGCCATGCTTGTTCCCTTTTGTATGAATAGTCATTTATGACTGTGAGTAACGATTACCACTCGATGTTTGAAAGCCCTGGATCGGTAGTACTTTCACTGGTAGTGGCTGTTTCTTTTGGTTTCACTTCTTCCTTAACTGGTTCAATTGGAGTGACGGCTTGTGGCACTGCAGCTACACTGTGTGTCGCCTTATGCTCCGCACTCTCCAGTCCAGCTAAATGTTCGATACGCTGATGAACGGCGCTATTGTCGCCGACCAGCTCTTCGAGCAATTCTGGTAATGACATCCCCCCCCAACGTATTGCCCGCTTTAACAATAAGTAAATTGGGCTGTGTGGCTCATGTTCTAAAAAGTAATCTGCGATAGACTGTAAATTTGCTAACGCCTGTTCTCTAGTCGCGACGCCACCTGTTGGCAACGGTGCAATATTTAATGATGCTTGAGCTACATTCGAAGTCCCTACTACTGGTTCAAATGAGTCTGAATGCGCAACTGATTCTACTTGCTCCAGTGCAGTAACTTGCACATCTTGCGTCACCTCTGCGATAGGTTCTGGATCAAGAGGCCAATGAGAGAACTGCTCACCAACCAGAAACCTTAATGACGAAATAAGCCTTTCAATCGCATCCTTTACAAACTTAAAACTCAGCGGAGTGGCGCCCGCATCTCGACACTTCTCTGACAGTGAGGTCTCTAAACGAATCAAAGCATCAAGAGAGCCCCCCAATGCTCTAATTCTTTCTTCTACTTCAGCTTTTTCATGCCCATATGCAATAACTGCCTCACCTTTAAGGTTAGACAAACTTCCATCTTTTTCCGCTTTGTAAAAACGACCGAAGTCTATATCGCCTATCAAGGGGAGCATTTGCAGCGGCATATAGAGAAGGCCACTCTCAGCGGTATCACCTACAAGTTGTAAAAGAGGCTTAATACGATGTTCGATAATCTCGACGGCTTGCTCTTGCTCTGTATCCCCTTTGCGCTTTTTTTCTGGAAGCATTGGGTGAAGGGTCGACCAAAAATTTTCTACAACTGCTTCCATAGACATCAAGGCACTATTTAGATTATTAAAAGGCTCCGATGTAAAAAGCTGTGCAACAGTAAACCAAGAGAAAATCTCGAGATCTTTTGATTTTGTTGCCAAGCAAAGATGGCAGGACTCTGAAAGCTTGTTCCAGTTTGTCGTATTGGCATCAACAAGTTCTGCATCCTCAAGTGCGTCTGGAACCTCAACGAGTTGCCTAAACGACGACTGCGCCATGTTGAACTCATTACGATAGCCACGGAACAAAGAGCGGTTATCTTTTAGATATTCACCACTTGGGGCTTCATTAGAAATTGGTGCCAATAAATCATCAAACATCGACTAACTACTCCTATTTCTCGTGGAAGCTTGCGGCAGTGCCTGTGATACCAGGCTTGTTCTGAGACTTAGTAAAATTGGACCAAACGAAAGCTGCTAAGTAAGAGATAGCCCACGCTTGCGCTGGACCACTGTCTTGACTCTCTTCTTTCTTCCAATTGTATTTGCCGCATCTAATGACGAGTGGCTGCTTCCGGTTCTTGTAGTCGTAATGCTTTGCAGAAGGCAAGCTTTCACATTCCTTAGAAGACGGAAGTTTGAATTTGTTTGATATCAACTTAGAAAGGATATTGGCTGCTAACAGTACTTTTTTGTCACCTTCTGCAAGACTGCGACAGTGAGTGATAGCAGTACGAAGTTTGTTAGCACACTTACCACTAATATCTGCAGGTACAGTAATGACACACTTGCGATTATCCCAAACAAATTTCTCTTCACCATCAAGACGCGCGAGACGAGAGAGGTTATAGAAAGCGTGACCATATGCTTTACCCCAAACCATCTGCCCGACATTAAGCTGCAGCTCTACAATATGTGGGATCTTTCTTTTGCCTGTGGGCTTACCATCAACAGTAGTGGAAAAATCAATCTCGACTTGGAGGAAGAATTTCACATCTTTATATTGATCTTGAATACCTAAACCCCAGAGATCCTTCACAGCTTTGCCCTGTTTGTCTTTGATCGCTTGATACTCCGGAGTCATATAAATGTAGTCTCTGAAAGCATTCATCTGAGCGATCGTGCTAAACACGATCGTTGCTCGGGAAATATCCTTTACTTGGAGTGGTATTTTGCCACCTTGTTTATCTGTCTTTGGGTCATCCCATTTAGTAATTCCACATTTAGCCGCGATACGCTCTCGAGTTTTAAGTGGACCTCGTTCGTATCTTATTGGCTTGCCACTTTCATTCTTAATTGTGTTCGATAGGTGGCGCATGAACTCGTGTAACTTGGGATCAGCAAGCTTTGCTTGTTCTACCAATTCTTCGATTTGCTCACGTTTATGATCATTGTCCCAAAACGTTGTTTGAGATATATGACCATCAATAGTATATGGTGGTGGCATGGTTCCCTCCGCTCCACTTAGTCCAATTTAATTCAAATGACGCTTATTTTTATCCACCGATTTGAACGGTTGGTGCACCAAACACAATACTGCCGCCATGTGCGGTGGTGTCGCCCATTCGAGCCGCTGGGGTACTGTTAATTAATACTGTTGCACTGCCCTTCACGATTGAGTCTGGTGGTCCTACACAAACTAAAGAGTCACCCATTTTCGCCGCTGGTAAGCCACATATAAGAACGGTAACCGCACCAGGTCCAACAATCGGACCTCCCACATGAGGAATGGGTGGAGTGCCCGGCGTTTGCATTGGACACGTGTGCATATCGGTTAATCTGGCTGCACTTGGCATTACAGCTCCTCCTGTGAAAGTTTCCCTGAACCACCATCGGCGATATCCAAAGCCATGTTGATAACTTGCTTGTAATAGCCTTTGTAGCCAGACCATTCCGGTAGTGCCGCTGCGGTGTTGACCGCTCCTGCAACCGCCTTTGCATGCAAAAAATCGGCTGGCATAACCACTGGATTTTCAATCGGTGCGATGCTGCCTTGTCCACTCCAGAACACAGCTTGTCCAACCCACTTAGCAGAGCTTTCATTCGCAAGTGGTTGAATCAATTTTTCTATGTCGCGACGAAGCGCTTCATTGGGTTGCTTCACCCAACTGGCACTATCTTCAATAACTTTGTTTTCAGCTTGAGATAGATCTGCTTTTCGCAAGCTGGTCGCTAAGGTTGCCCACCAAATAGACTCTCGCATTGGTAAGGCGTGTGCGATGAATGTTGCTAAATCAATGTTTAGGCTTTCCTTTTGCAAAGCACGAATAATTTCAATAGGAGGAAGCGAGCCTTGCACTAGGTCTTTCGCTTCATCCGAAAGATCAAAGTAAGATAGGATTTTTTTCGAGTCTTGGTAGGGAATCTTTTTCATTAGTTCACCATTAGTATCGTGCCTTTGATGGCAGTTTGACCTGATGAACTGACTTCAGATTGCGCAGCACCTGATAGTTTGGCGCTCACATCGCCTTTTACTTCGGCATTAAGCCCTTGAAGTTTTGCTCCTGTGCTCCCTTTAGCAGCAAAGCTGGTCGATGCACTCAATGACATTGAGGTGCCAGCTTGACCACTGAACGAACCATCTGATTTGATGCTAACTGACGTGCCAGACTGACTTAAACTTCCGCCATCTACCGAAACCTTTGAGCTGCCGCTCACTGCCACTGTGCCACTAGAAATCTCAATTTTGTCGCTGGTTACCACAATTTTGCTACTGCCGACTTTCAAAGTGAGCGTATCATCGGCGGTAAGAGTGATTTCTTTGCCTTGCTCATTGATGCTCTCTTTGGCGGTTAGGTTATAGGACTTGTCTGTACTTAGATTGATCCCTTCTTTCGCCGTTAGCGTGGTTTGTTTCTCCACTGTTTGTGTAATGTTTTTCGTCACAGTGGAGGTCATTTCCCCGCCAATTGTTTCGGTATAATCGTTAACAACTTCCCTCGTCATGTCCTTAGCAGCGTGAACGTAGAGTTGTTCGTTATCTTTCTTGTCATCAAACCTTAACTCGTTGCTTTCGCCCGTAAGCTTTGTCATCACGCCTGTTTGCGTCGTATTGGCGGTTGGGTATGGCGGTTTGTTTCCACTGTTGTAAACACTAGAAACCACTACGGGTTGATCAGGGTCTCCATTGACGAAACTCACCAGAACCTCTTGTCCAGCTCTTGGTAGAAACTGAGCACCATAACCTTTTCCGGCCATAGGCTGAGCGACACGTACCCAACAACTGGTTTTATCACCAGTTTCCGGATCCCAATGGAATTTAATGCGCACGCGTCCCATCGCATCATTGGCGGGTTCTCCCACTTTACTGCCTGAGACGGTTGCAGACTGAAGTCCGTGTAATACGGGTTTATCTAGTGATTCGGGGTAGAAGATATCCCCTTCTGGAATGACTTGAATATCTGAGTGATACTCTCCACTTTCATCATCAAAGTCGTATTTAATTTCAGCTACCAAATACTGTCCCTGTTGACTGCTATCGGTGTGCGCATTTAGCTTAAGGAAATAACCAGCACATAAATCTGGTGACTGTGTCGTAGCAAAGGCGCTGTCGTAGCTGGAGTCAAGTTGAGCTCGCTGCGTCTCAACCATATCACTTGCCAGATCGGTATAGGTACCGCTTCGACTTGCTGTTGGATATCGATACTCAGTAAGTTTGGTGTTGTTAGACAGGGAGTATTTCGACTTTTTGGCTTTGCTGGTCACCAATTTAGACTGATTGTAGTCATAACCTGCTAGCTCTAACGAAGCGCTATGGAAACGATGCTCACGCTGCCATGTATCTAGAGTTTCGTAATCACCAGACGGATTGGCAGCATAGTCGAGTGTAATCATCTTATCGCTAGAAAATGGCTTACTCGCTTGCTGTAAAAATAGTTTGTTTGCATCGCTGTCTTTGCCGAAGTAATAGTGAACACCTTCTTCCGACAACAGCCTTGTCACAAATTCAAAATCCGTTTCATTGAACTGAATGCAGTATCCTCGCTTTGTTGAAGGCATACTTTTTACACTGTATGCCCCTTTGAATCCCAGTTCATCGAAGATGCTAGTGACGATTGTTTGCACACTGGCTTCTTGGAACACGCGACATTTTCTAGAATGGTGCAACAAATAAAGCCACGGTTTGACCGTTAAACGAATGCTTGAATATGTTGAATCAATTCGTTGTGATTGAGACTGAGCCTTCACAACGTAACCCTGAAAGGTTCGACGTTCATTTCTGCTCGAGCCAGTCTCGCCATATAGTTTTAGGCTAATCAACTCACCAACCCAATCTGCCGGGTTCGCTTTGGTGACCAACACACTGGTTTGCCACTCGTAGTCTTTACTGACTGCTTCAAAACCAAAGAAGTTACTAGCAACGTACTCTTTATTACTCGCGTCGGTGACTACCAGCAAGCTTCCTTGGGGTTCAGTAATCTCTCTCATTGAACCTCCTCAACGTTAATAGTCGTGTTGAAATCTGTCATAGCCATCTCCTACTCCTTATCAACATTGACGAGCTCCGCAAAACGAAGCAGTTGAATGGGAGGATATAAAGACATCTGTCTCGCAACATCCATGTTGATAGTAATGGAATAGCTTTGAAGCTCTGCAATGGGCAATTGACCGGGTTCGATACCTTCTAAGAGGACTTTCTCGGCTTGGTTCGCTGCCAATTGGCCGACTCGGTAATACTTATTGGAAACAGAAATCAGTGCATCGGACTCAGTCACCATAGAGTCGTAAGCGGAAGCTACAGGCAAGTTATGTTTGAGGGCGGCCTGAGTAAACGCGTCACGATGAGATAAGTTGTAAGAGCTAGAGCCCACATAAACGACATCGACGCCTTTTTCAGCCAAACTTTGCATTTTTTGTTCAAACTGGTTCGGTAGCGGTTTATCGTCATCGCCTAGCTCGTAGGTTTCAACGATGGTTTTAAACTGCATTTTTTCTTCTAATGTCCGAAGTTTTTCAGTGTTCAATGCTGAATTAAGCTCAGCGGAAGAATAGACCACACCGATACGACTAACAGGAAAATACTCACGCATCGCCCTAATCTGCACTTCTTCTTCAATTCGATTACGGATTCCAGTGACCATCGTCCGACCAGATTGCTGAGCGTTGACAATAATTCCGGCACCTACTGGATCCGCGACAATCATAAACAAGGCTGGAATATCACCCAGCTTGGTTTCTGTACCAAGTTCATCGATGGAGCCAATTATCGCTTTACTGACACTCGTACCCCATGTCACTACCAAATCTGGATTTAGTTGTTTCGCTTCTTCCAAGTACACGGGCAGTTTCGTTCTGTCTCTATCGACATTTCTCAGCACGATATCAATCGGTAATTTGTTGGCTTCTACATAGGCATGAAATCCCTGACATGCCTCTTCACAACCGCGCCACACTGTCATGTAGATCGTTTTGCGCTCTTGCGCACTAACAACATTTGAACTAGCCAGCCCAGACATCAATGAAACCAACGACAACACAACAATACGCTTCATAAGTTATGCTCCCGTTTTCACGTCAGAAGCTGGTTTCTTGAGTATCAGCAAAATGGCGATACCAGCCAAAATTATTCCACCACCGATAATACTCATCGCTTCACCAAAGGTATGAGTTGCCAATAAGGTAGCCACCAAAATAGGGCCTATTACACTACCAATTCGTTCTGAGGTTCGTAAAAAACCAAGTGTTTCTGTACGCCCAACCTCCGGAGTGTCTTCCGAGGCTTCAAGAGCACAAGCAATCAATGGCGCTTTTAATATCGAGTGCGCTACGCCCATAAGTGCGACAGCCAATAGAATTTTGAAAATGGAATCGTCACCGTACAGAGACACCAAGATCCCGCCCGACAATATGGTACCTAGTACCACCAGCTGCTTAGTTTTTTGCGTTCGGTCTGCAATTCCTGAAGCTATAGGACTAAGCGGGATGATGACCAATGAGTAGATCATCATAATGCGGCCGATTTCGGACTGGCTTGCGTCTAACGACACCAAGTAAAGCGGTACTAAAAAGTACAAGAATCCGGTTAAAACAATTTTGGCAGGAATGGCACAGAATAAGATTACCGCCATGAATCGAAGGTTCTTCATCAACAACAGTACACTGCCTTTCTGTCCTGCCGATTTTTTCCCTTCGCTGGTATCCAATTCTCCAATGAACATTCTCCACGCTAGAATACCGGCAAATGCCGCCAGTAGTGCCGAGAGCAAGAACACCGGCTGATAACCAATCCGATCAGCGATGATGGCTCCTAAGGCAGTGCCACACATGGTTGCAGTCATAAGAACACCAACAAACATAGCCATGCCTTTAGCTCGATTTTCTGATGTCACCACTGCTGCAATATAGCTCTGACAGCTGATGGTTATAATTGCATAGCCAAAGGCTGTAACACCCCGTGAAATAACGATATCCATCGCATCCGTGGCAAATGCACATCCAAAGTAACCACCAATCGCTGGGATTAACCCAACTAGAAACAGCTGCTTTTGCCCCCAGCGGTCAACCCATTTGGCAGCAAATGGGGTACAAGCAGCGATAACAAACATGAATACAGAAATTGGCAAGCCAAGCATGACATCTTTCGATATCCAGCTTGATGGTTGATAGAACTCGTTGACAAACAGAGGCATGAAAGACTTTGAGAGTTCTTCAGCAAAAGAGAAAACAAAAAGTGGAATACGTGCGTCGACAACATCTCCTTTGTGTACTCCCATTTTGTTTTGCAAACTAAATCGGTCTGACACGGACTTGAGCTTTGAATCCACCTCTGCTGAGTCAGCGCGTTGCGGTAGTAGCTTGGAAAATAGAGCTTTAAAACGAGATTGAAGATCTTTTGAGTCTTGATTGAGTCGATCTGCAAAAGTACCGATTACACCGTGATAGGTAATTTTTTCGTTAACAGAGAAATCACCTTTGACTTGTCTTTTTAATATGGATTCCGACTCTTCCAATGGCCCAGAGATGTAGACCATGACCACAACCATGACGACCTCGAAACATACGAGAAGTACGGCGACCAGCACAATAGCAATATCAAAGAAGATATCGGTTAACTGAGATTGGACATAGGTTGAACTAAGACCAACATAAACTCGAGCGCTTACCTCCTCTTCAACGTTAATTGGAAGTTGGAATAAGTCACTACGAGACGCTTCGGAGTTGAACAAGGAAGGCAAGAGTTGTGGCAACTCTTTCAAAACGACAACCAATCGCTCTACAAAAGACGCGCTTAGATATTGACTCGACGTTTTTTCAAATGAAATGGCATACGTTGGATCAAGTTCTTCGACAACACCTGCTTGATAAAGCACATCATCATTTTGCGTCAGAGCAACGAACGTCAGTTCCGGATACTTCTTTAGCGTGTCATCCAAGTAGCTTTCCATACCACTGATTTGTTGGTATGGCACACCGACATCAATAGCGAGTTCAACATCATCATGAATGATTTGCGCAATCGAATTGGCCTTTTTCAAAAGCTCAGGCTTAATAGAAAAGTTAAACTCAACAAGCGTGTATGCTGCACTCAAAAAAGAGGCAACAAATGCACTAATAATAGTGATATAAATCAGTCGCTTATTAATTAGGCTCGCAATAGTCTGCGCTTGGTTCACTTCGCCACCTCAGTACCATCCTTGGTCTTGGGGGTAGATTGTTTTGAAAGCGCCTGCAAGCGTTCCAGCTCTTCAGAAACTTGCGCTTTCATCTGTTCACTTTGCTTAATCTGATCAGCAAAGCTTCTGCTCATCGACCCGTCCGGTGTCGACTTTTCATCCGTGGGTTTCTCGCCAGAGGAATAGTTGTGAATCAGCCTGAACACATTAGCTACGTCGCTAAAGCCAATCCTAACGACAAAAAATACAGTAAGTGACGTAACAAGAAAAATCACCACGGTTGCTTCAAGTAAGTGCAATCGAACCAATGCATATACGCCGAATAGAGCGGTTTTGTCATACTCAATGACCAAGCTTCCGGTTAAGTTTTCAAAGTCACCAAAGATTTGAAGGCCGCTGAAAAGTCGAGTGTCATCACTGTAGAGCCAGCGTGGTTCATTTGATGTGAGTGCTCGACGAACAACATCTTCAGGGATGGTGCTGGCCGAGGCAGATATTTCGCTGGTTTGTACGAGAACGCGACCAACGTTATCGATTAGAGAGATACTAGTAACATCAGATTCTCTTTCACGCGCAAGATTAAACTGTTCAATAAGATTGTCTGCGGATTGATAAGGGATGCCCAGGCGATCAACTCGTTGTATCGATGTATCTAAAGAAGAGGAAATAACGTCGAGCTTAGACGACACAACGCTCGACATAAGACTGTCGAATTTCATGTAATTCATTAAATAAAGAAGTCCTAATACAGCTAATAGAATTACCCAAACGGTAATTACCAGCCTCAAGTGAACTTCAAAAAATGCTCTCATCTTCCTAACCTCTACGACTGAAGAAGTACTACCCACTCAGATCCTTTACTTAATTTTATTTACAAACTGAGTGCACTCCTTAATCCTAAAATAGACCATGCTGTAAAAATGTGCCTACAAAAGTTCAGAAAACGGAATGACCGTTAAAAAAATAGCAACATAACAATACATTAACAACCCCTCAAAGATTACGTGTAATCCATTTACAGCGACATTCATTTCATTCCAGATTGCTATTACAACGATTAAATGCAAGGATAAATGAGAGCTGACAAAGGATTGACGCTCAAGGCAAATGTGTCACCCAATGATTGTCGCTAACAACTCAGACCACCTAAAGTTGCTAGAATTCGTTTTATTTGTTAAGGAAAACAAATGGCCAATACTCTTTTCTCAAATAAATCTTCTTCTGATACTTCTGTTTCTAACGCCAATTCAGCTCAAGAGATCGATGGTCAAAAAAGACCTTGGAAAATACTTCTAGTTGACGATGAGCAAGATGTACTTACCGTGTCACAAATGGCGCTCAGAGGGCTTAGGTTTGAAAATGGAAACGTAGAGATTATTACCGCAAAATCTGCTGCCGAAGCAAAGGTGCAATTAATGCTACATACTGATATTGCCCTAGCTTTTATCGATGTCGTTATGGAAACGGACGATGCAGGTTTGCAGTTAGTACGCTGGATAAGAGAAGAAAGAAAGGACCCACAAATTCGCCTGGTGCTCAGAACGGGACAGCCCGGTTCAGCACCAGAGGAAACCGTCATTCAAAAATATGAAATAAACGACTACAAAAACAAAACCGAACTAAATGCAATTCGACTCAAGACCTCTGTGCTCACTGCGTTAAGAGCTTACCGAGACATTAAGATCATCTCATCTAATCAGAAAAAACTTGAACATGTGTTAACAGCCACAGAAAAAATCCTTAACCACTCTAAGGTTAATAGTTTTCTTCTATCGGCATATCACGAGTTGAGCTCCTTTCTAAAGCAGAGCAATATTACCTTAGGCGTGTGTATTGAGAGTAACATGCCCTATTCAACTCCGGTTCGAAAGCAATTTCATCTAACCAGCGACGCCTCACTGTTTGAAGCAGATTCTATTCCAGCAGTGGAAAATATGTTGAGCCACGTAAATATTGATGATGAATTTAAGCCACTCATTCAAATTGAAGACACACATTATGTCCACTATATGCGTATTAATGAGTTTGAAACCGTAACCTTGGTGTTTAATTTCGAGAAACCACTTTCAAACGGTGTTAAAAACCTATTGCCCCACTTTACTTCTAACTTTGTGTTGGTATTTGAAAATATTAGAGCAAAAGCGGAAGTCCAGGAAGTACAGCAACAACTCATGTTGATGCTCAGCGAAGCGATTGAAACGCGCTCAAAGGAAACCGGTGCTCACGTGCTAAGAGTGGCATTGATTTGTGAGTTCATTGCGAAGAAGCTCGGTCTTAGTGAAAAACATGTAGAAATAATAAAACATTCAGCCCCAATGCATGATCTTGGAAAAATAGGTGTACCCGAAAGAATTCTTCATAAACCCGGGGCACTGGATGATGAAGAATGGGCGGTAATGAAAACGCACCCTGAGATTGGGCATAAATTACTGAGTAAACTTAACTATGGCATACCTCAAATGGGCGCTATGGTCTCACTTTCTCATCACGAAAAATGGAATGGCTCAGGTTATCCAAACGGTGTGAGTGGTTCTAACATCCCTTTGGAAGGCAGATTGATGGCCATCGCTGATGTCGTCGACGCTCTAGGCTCAACTCGTTCTTACAAAAAAGCTTGGAAAGATGAAGACATCATCGCATTAATTCAAGAACAAAAGGGACTCCATTTCGACCCCGACATTGCTGACATCGTCATTCACAATTTCGACCAAATAATGGAAATCAGAAAACAATATCCAGACAAAGACTAATCACTGAATAAGCGACGTTAATTATGTATACCAAGAAGCTGATGCGGCTTTTAGACAGTAGTTTTATTGACCAAGGCGATATCGCAGGATTTTCAGCCCAAGTTTTGCAGATATTAGTTGAGTCGCTCTATTTAGACGACGTCAGTCTATGGTTGAAGACTAGCGCAAACCAAGTTGATTGCGTGGGTTTTCATGCTAGTAGCAATAGCGCACTAAATCAGTTTACCGCCATCGATAGTACAGACTTCGACAAATTTATTAGCCAACTCAACCACAGTAGTCATTTAGTCTACGCATTTAATAACAGTCAACACGCTACCTGGCTAGGTAACGTAGATGTTACCCATTTTCGCGCCACACTAATACCTATAAAACTACAAGGGCACATACATGGCTTCATAATGATGCGTCAGAAGCCGTATCAAGCGGCACTCGACAGTACCGCAATTCAGTTTGTGATCAGTGCCTGTTTCGCGTTAGCAAGTACCATTAAGTCCACACAACAATCGCTTTTCAATAACTCTCCTAGCCAAAGAGAGATCCAGTTGGAGCAAAGTGTGCGCGAGCATAATGAAGGGCTCAAGAAAATGCTCAAAAACCTGGAAAAAGCTCAGAGCTACCAAGTCGAAGTAGAGAAAATGGAGGCGCTAGGAAAGCTTGTTGCAGGGGTCGCACACGAAGTGAACACCCCTTTAGGCGTCGCAATGACATCAGTTTCTATCGTCGAAGATCAGGTTAAAAAACTACAAAGCGCTTATCAAAATCAGCAGCTTGATGAGTCTGTATTTGTTAACTTTCTTGATTCCACTCTTCCGGCAATCGCCATGACCAACACTAATCTGGAACGCGCAGCCTCACTTGTGCAACAGTTCAAACAAACCTCTGATAACCAAGGACATGGTGATTCGCAACTTGTCTTTTTGAAACCACTCTGTGAAGAATTGATCGCTAGTATTGCCCCACTCTACGAACCGAGTGAGGTGGAGTTTATGGTCGATATCATTGACTCACTAAAAATGCATACCGTACCAGGCGCTATCGAACAGATACTCACCAACTTAATCAATAACAGTTGCCAGCATGGTTTTAGTGAAAGCCAAGAAGACCAAAATCTAATTTTTGTGAAGGTATTTAAAGTCGATGACAAAGTCATCATTGATTACCAAGACAATGGAGTGGGTATTAATGACAAGATTGCCACCGAAGTGTTTACCCCTTTCTACACCACTAATCGACGTAAAGGAGGAACCGGATTGGGGCTATCGATTGTCTACAACCTAGTCACTCAAAAGTTGAAAGGTGATATTCGAATTGTTGAGCAGCACGCTTCCATAGGCGCTCATTTTCAAATCAGGCTGCCACTTCATCTCGACTAAAATGAGGCGAATTAAGCTTGTAGTCGCAGCTCAAAAGTCCCAGAAACACTGTTACTAATCGTGCATATTTTCTTAGCGTCTTTTAGTAACTTTTCTGCGAGCTCTCGGTCTGAATGTATGCCTTTACTTAACTGGATGTCATAGTGGGTAAAATGGGCCGGCAGAAACTCGCCTTTGTGCCCGGTAATTTGGATATAAAATGACTGTATTTCGATTTTTCTTCGAAGCGCTAGCTTTTGCAAAGAGATGGTCATACAAGAACCAATTGAATACAGAAAAGTCTCTGCTGGATTATCTAAAACGGGAGCAACTGAAAGCTCACTAAGCACACGGCCATACCTTAAACCTCCATGCTCATCGAACGAAACCAATATAGGACCTTCACTCGATGGCTTCACTCTCAACGTCATTATCTTCTCCGCTTGCGTCTGCCTAAACAAACACTACTGGATTCTTGTGGTGATGTATATAATTTCTGCCTACAACCAAATCCCTACCTTGAATCATAAAAAATAACCCGCTAAAGCGGGTTAAATTAATTTTCGTATACTCATTAACTGTTAATTTCTTAGTGCTTTAACAACATCAATTGCTGCATGATATAGCTTAGCGGAGTGAGCACTTGGGTTTGGCAGTTCGCTATTCATTTGGCTATTAATCGCCACCACAGTATCAGACTGAGGATCTGCCCATATCAACTGCCCTGCCCAACCGCTGTGACCAATACCATAGTCATTAATAATGGCGGATTTGTAATAGTAGCTATCGACATGCGCCCATTCTGGAGGCACTGGCTGGCCATCATTTTTCGCCGCCTGAATGTCTTTCTGCACTTGAGCTTTATTTTCAATCAGCAAGCGACCGTATCTCGCAAAGTCCACTGGAGAAAACAAGAATGAAGCCCCAACCATAGGAACACCATCAAAGTCAGTTCCCATATAGACTGTATTCTCTCCACCCACTTGATGCATCATGTCTCTTACTTGCTTAGCTAATGAAACACCACTTGCTTTCTCGACTAACAACCCCAAAACACTGGTGTTAATAGTGGCGTAATTCGCCATTTCTCCGTTCCATTCATTCGATGATGCACCGGGAGCCAACTCGATATCCTGAATGAAATCTTTCAGCGCTTCACCATTTTCGTTTCTACGAAGGCCTATCATTCGCTCATCTCTGTCAAACATCACCAATGCCTTTTCATCACCCAAATACGCCGCTAATTCTGCAACATTATGATTGATAGCCATAGACGCAACCTCGCCAACGGTACGACCTTTAAAACCCGCACCAATCTTAGGAAGATACTTTTCTACTTTGTCGTCTAGAGCAATATCGCCATTGCTGAGAGCCTTGTTGAGTAAAATATACATGATGGACTTGGTTGACGATTGAGCCGATAACGTTGATTCTCGGTCAATATGTGCTTTATAGCTTTCCATCACAACTTTATTGCCTTTGAGAACGACCATGGAGCTAACCGCGGGATGTGCAATTAACGCTGCAACACTTGAGATTTCATATAGTGAGTAGTCCGTCGCTTGATAGTCAATGTTATAAATATCCTGCGCGTTAACGGCCATGATGTTTGGCATGATGTGCTGAAGGTGGCTGAGTCCATTTGCTCGTTGTTGCTGCCAATTATCAATGTTTACGCTAGCTCGATTTGATAGCGGTGTCGCCTCCTCGACTGGAACCGAAGATGCTTGTACCGCTCCGGCAATAAAAAATGCGCTCAATATTGCAATGAGTGTTTTCTTTGGGAACTTCATAGTGACCTCTTACATAGGTGATTAAAGATTGTCCTGCTCAACTGGGAACTATCTTAGCCATAGAAGATTCCTATATGTGATACACTCACTCACGAAGTTTTCATATCTAGGAAACCTAAAGGGGTTAAACAATGAAAGATTTTGAGACTCACGGGTTTGAATTTTTTGGTGATGACGAGAAGTGGTTTCGGACTCACTTTATATTGCGCTTGGAAACACTGATGGCGCATCAACATCTCACTAAGAATGGTCTTGCAAAAATATCGGGGCTAGCCAAAACCAGCCTTTATCAAAAAATGGATTTCGATGGCAGTAGCTACTTCACAACCATTGAACTATTTCGTATCGCTAAAGCGCTAGATATCAGTATCTTTCAATTGTTTCCAGTTGATGACGTTGATCGCAATTTGGCACGTGAAGTCCCTCTTCCAGCAAGCTCGCTCAAATATCTAGATGAAATGCTTTCTGCGCCGCAAGATGATATTGAGTTGATGTATAACATTTATCAAACATTGAAAACACATAGGATGGGTAGTTCAATAAAATGAGGCACCTAACAGCCCTCATATTAGAAACGAGTAACGTACAAACAAACGGTACCCGCGAAGTATGCCGGCGTTTGAGAGAACATTGCGAGTTACCTCAACGATAAAAAATACCATCACTTTAAGTTCCAATTGGTGCGTAGTTTTTCGCAAGAAAAGTTCTAGTACACTAATTTTATTGCAGATATTTTCAGGACAAATCATACTAAAAAGGCTTGAGCTGCAATGAAAATTTCACCGCATACCCAAGCCTTTACGATTTTGGCAAGCTTAGTTACGAAAGCATATGCCGTGCTAAATCGCTTTAATAAAGTGATTACAGCTCTATAATAACGGTCTCATCATCTATAGTTAGCTCAAGAATATCGCCGACTAGCTTGTGAGACACTTCCACTTGCTGACCTTCGTTCTTATTAGGAACAAGCAACGTCAGAATGTTATGCTCTTTCGCTGCACCGAACTCAACTTCCACGTGACGGTGGATTTCAAGATCTTGGTACTCGTATGGGTCAACCTCACCAAACCCTTCAACGTTCTTCACAGACAGGATGTTGTCTTGAGATTCATTGATAAAGTTTACGTCTAGGTGGGCTACTTCGCCTTGAATTGTGAATGACTTTTCAGCCACTTCGTTAGCGAATGTGGTGTGCATCAACCAAGTCATGTCTTTCTCTTCAGATAGAGAAGCCTTGTCTTGCATAACAAACACTTTACCCTTCACAAACCAGATCTTGCGTTTGTAAGATTCAATTTCAGGAACAAAGTATTGGTATGATGCCGTAGCGTCACCTTCTACCATCTTCACATCAGACTCTGTGTCGTAATCAGTGATCTGACCGCCAGCTTCAATACAGAAGCGATCTTGGTGACCTTCGTAGCCCGTGTTTTTGTTCTCACCGTACTGACCTTTGCCACCAAATAGAGGTAGGTTTTTAGAGAACGTTTGACGGCGCCACTTAGTATGCATGTCCACACCGAAACCACCGTAGTAGCCAGTGATCGCTGCTAGCGTCTCACCGAATGCATGTAGAGTGAACGCATTCTGGTCACCGTGAGAGTGAGAGATAGAACCAAATGGAGAACACTTAAATACCATATGGATATGGTTATCACGCTCAGTCATCTTGTTATGGAAAGCTGCCCAACCAGTGATTGGGAACACCTTCAATAGTGGATCATTTGATGGTGCTTGCTCTTCCGGTGCATCCCAAAGAATGTTGAAGCGGAGATCGTCGTAGCCGAAGTCCCACCAACCGAAGTTGTAGAATTTCGTGTGTGCTTCAGTATCACGCCCCTTAAGCTGGTTATAGTACCAAACGTACTCAGGCTTTTGGTTAACACCTGCGTAGTGCTTGATGTTGTAAGCCAGTTTAAGACCTGGGAAATCACCGATTGAAGACTGGTCACAGAAGCTCGCGCGCTTAGAGTGAACAGGCATACAATACAGCGGGAAGTCACCTGTATTTTCGTAGAATGTCTTGTTGAACATATCTACGCCACAGTAAGCTTTCAATAGGTCGAATGCTTCGCCTAGGAATGCAGTTTGCGTATTCCAGTAGTCAGGGCCTTCAGCCCAACCTCCATCTTCACCGCCCCATGGTGGGTAGTGTACTGCGTAGTATTCCAATGCATATGCAATGTACTCACCTGCTTTCGGGTGATCATGGTATAGCGCGATACATGTCGGGATGATAGCAGAAGAGATAGAACGAACACCGTGGCTGTTCAGTGGGTTGTTCAGTAGATCAACCGTTACTTTTAGGTGGTGCATGATTTCGTCTAGACGCTCAATCAGCGCATCTTGAACTTGCTGACGCTCTTCGTCGGTGAAGTGAGCGTGTAGCCAGTCATAACCCCAAGCCATTGCCGCGACAACACGGAACGCCGCTTCGTCATTGTAACCGCGAGACGTCACACCTTCAGGATCATAAGTAGACAGTTTTAACGTCCAAGCTTTTGCTTTGGCAATTAACTCTTCATCTTCTTTGACGATACCCGCGATAGCCAAGTTACGAGTGGCATTGAGAGCCATTTGGCAATCAACATACATCTGACGCCAGTATGGACGCCATAGAGAGGCCTTACCAACTGTCTCCTCAGGATATGGCTCCGGCTCTTCATAAGGCGCGGTATCCAAAAACTTAACAGTTGAGTTGTTGTAGAAATCATCGAACATGCAGTGCGATTCGTCTGCACGCACAGCCGCTTTGAATGCTTCCAAATCAGCAGATTGGACAAGAAGACGCGGACGCGCTTCGCTCAAGTTATCAAGGAAAGACAAATCAAAGTCGCGTTTTTGGACTTCGATTGGGAGTAGGTCTACAAGGTTACCTGCTGAAGTGTCATTTTCCAGCTTCATCTTCCTGATGGCATCAAGAGATTTTTGGTTGCTCATGCTAACTCTCTTATTTCAAATTGAGTGAAATGGTATGAGATCCAATATACATCGTATTGTAATACAATTAAATCGATTTCGATGAGTATTCGCTATTTTTAAGGAAAATCGTGACCTAGATTAAGTATTTTCCTCGTCCACATCTTAAGCAGTCTAGTCGCCACGTGGACATAAAAAAAATAGCCGCTAATTTTAGCGGCTATTTGCTCAGTTAACGTGTTGAATACGTTATTACTTTACATCTACACTTAGTTTGCAATTGCTTTCTGTGGTGCTCGCGCTGCGTTCACCAATAGAACACCAACTGAAAGCACGATAGAGCCACACAAGATGAATAATAAGCGACCTGTTGGTTCATTTGGAATCAGTGCCATCGCTAGGATACCGAAGCCAGCTACGCTGATTAGTTTACCCAACATACCACGCTGTTTCGTGTCTAGGTTTTGCTGTTCTTCCGAGTCGGCTACGACAGGTGTGTTCCAGTTCTCAAACAGTTTTTCAACTTCAGCTTCACGCTCTGGCGTACGGCCTTTGTACACTAGCGTTGTTGCTAGGAAGAAGCCACCGGTAAGCACTACGTGAGCTGCCAAGCTAAGTGCAACTTTCAAGTCGCCCCACTCGCGGCCAGTAAGAGCTTGCTCTAGACCAAACCAGTTTTGGATGTCTTCTGCCGTCAATGCGATACCAAAGATGTAAGAAACAAAGCCACCTACAACGAGTGTTGCCCAACCTGCCCAATCTGGCGTCTTGCGTACCCACATACCTAGAAGTACAGGGATTAGCATTGGGAAGCCGATCAACGCACCAACGTTTAATACGATGTCGAACAAGCTCAAGTGACGTAGTGAGTTAATGAACAGACCAATACCAATGATAATGAAGCCCATGATAATCGTTGTAACCTTACTTACAACCACTAGCTCTTTTTGGGTCGCATTCGGACGAACAATCGGGCTGTAGAAGTTCATAACAAAGATACCAGCGTTACGGTTCAAACCAGAGTCCATTGAAGACATGGTTGCCGCGAACATTGCAGACATCAGTAGACCAACCATACCTGCTGGCATGACGTTTTGTACGAAAGCAAGGTAAGCTGCATCACCACCTACTGAACCATACTGGTCAGCGAAGTCAGGCATAAATGCACTTACGTACCATGGTGGTAGGAACCAAATGATTGGACCAACAATCATAAGAACACATGCTAGACCTGCCGCTTTACGCGCATTTTCACTATCTTTAGCACATAGGTAACGGTACGCGTTGATGCTGTTGTTCATAACACCAAACTGCTTGATGAAGATGAACACTACCCAAAGGATAAAGATACTCACGTAGTTTAGGTTGTTACCAACGAAGAACTCACCGTCGAAATTGCTAACGATGTTGCCGATACCACCACCGTGGAAGTATGCTGCAATCGCACAGGTAATCGTCACGGCCATGATAACAAGCATTTGCATGAAATCTGATGCGACAACCGCCCAAGAACCACCAGTTACTGCCATTAGCATCAACACCAAACCAGTCACAACGATTGTTGCTTCCATTGGGATGTTGAATACCGCTGCGACAAAGATAGCCAAACCATTTAGCCAAATACCAGCAGAAATCAAGCTGTCAGGCATACCAGCCCAAGTAAAGAACTGCTCTGAAGTTTTACCAAATCTTTGGCGAATCGCTTCAATCGCTGTTACTACGCGCAACTGTCGAAACTTTGGAGCGAAGTACAAATAGTTCATTAGGTAGCCAAAAGCATTGGCCAAGAATAGGATTACAACAACGAAACCGTCGCTGAACGCGCGTCCTGCGGCACCTGTAAACGTCCATGCTGAAAATTGCGTCATGAAGGCGGTTGCACCAACCATCCACCACAACATCTTACCGCCCCCACGAAAGTAGTCACTGGTTGATGTTGTGAACTTGCGGAACATCCAACCAATCGCTACTAAAAAGAAGAAGTAGGCAAGAACAACGAGAGTATCAATAGTCATTTTTTCAGCCTTAATTAAGGTTATCAATTTACTGCAGTTAGATTACTCTTTTGCCAACCTTATTTGTACTACAATATGCCCAAGATGTGATCTAAAACAAAGGTTTCTGTCTTTCTAAAACGACCTTAAATCCTCACTACAACTTATTACAACTGATGTAAGCACACAAATACAGAGCCACTACAAAAACAATCTTAAATCATACAATACCAAATAAAAATTGTAAGTAAGTGCAGCTTAATCCTAGTTGCTAAAGAGGCCAAAAACAAAAAAGCGAGCTATCAAAGCTCGCTTTCCCTTATAGAACTTAATTCGCTTAGTTCACGTGCTCTACTGCCGCTTTCACCAAGGCACCTAGTTCGTCCCACTTACCTTCATCCATCAGCTTGGTTGGAACCATCCAAGTACCACCACACGCTAGAACTGATGAAATAGATAGGTAGTCGTCAACATTGTTCAAGCTAACGCCACCCGTTGGCATGAAGTTTACTGGGTAAACAGCTGACAACGCTTTAAGCATGCCAACACCGCCCGAAGGCTCCGCAGGGAAGAATTTCAATGTACGAAGACCCATTTCCATCGCCTGCTCAACCAGACTAGGGTTGTTCACACCAGGGACGATCGCCACACCTTTATCAATACAGTATTGAACAGTGCGAGGGTTGAAGCCTGGGCTTACGATAAAATCTACACCAGCTTCAATTGACGCATCAACCTGCTCATTAGTGAGTACCGTGCCAGAACCGATCAGCATTTCTGGAAACGCTTCGCGCATCGCTTTGATTGCATCAATTGCACATTCAGTACGTAGCGTGATCTCCGCACATGGCATGCCATTTTCTACTAATGCACGGCCAAGTGGAATGGCGTGCTCAACGTTATTGATAGCGATTACTGGAATAACTTTTAGCTTTGCTAGTTGTTCGTTTAAGGTTGTCATAATTTTCAAACTCATGCTCTAGAAAAGCCCGCAGTAACGCGAGCCTTTGGGATTTATAGGGATAGTTCTGGCATTTCAGGCAGAGGAATGATCGCGCCTTTGTGCTGAATTACTTGTCCTGCCATGCAGTGCCCGCTAAAAGCAGACTCTTGCGCAGTACCGCCTGTTAGGCGTTTCGCGAGGAAACCAGCACTGAATGAATCGCCAGCAGCAGTGGTATCGATAACATTCGACACTGGGTTAGGTGCTACAAACTCACGATTGTCACCTTCAACAACCAAACACGCTTCCGCACCACGTTTGATGATAATCTCTTTCACGCCAAGCCCTGAAGTACGATTAATACAGTCATCTAACTCTTTATCACCGTATAATGCTTGTTCGTCATCAAACGTCAGCATCGCGATGTCGGTCATTGATAGAACTTGCTCATACCAGTGAATCGCTTCTTGCTCATCACTCCAGAGCTTCGGACGGTAGTTGTTATCAAAGAAGACTTTACCACCGCGTTCTTTGAATTGCTTTAGAGTCTCAATCAGCTTTTCACGACCAGCTGGTGTAAGAATTGCCAACGTGATGCCGCTTAGATACAGCGAATCGTAGCCAAGTAGTTTCTCAACAAGAGCCGATGACTCTGGTTGTTCAAAGATGAATTTTGCCGCAGCCTCGTTTCTCCAATAGTGGAAGTAACGCTCACCTGTTTCATCTGTCTCAATGTAGTAGATGCCTGGGTTTTTGTCTTTGATTTGAAGGACATTAGAGGTATCGATACCCTCTTTTTGCCAAGTGCTGAGCATTTCACCACTGAACTCGTCGTGACCTAATGCCGTTACATAGCTGACGTTGACATCATGCGCTCTCGTTAGCCTAGATAGGTATAGAGCGGTATTTAGCGTATCACCGCCGAATGTTTGCTGTAGCTGGCCATTTTTCTTCTGGAGCTCAACCATACACTCGCCAAGAACTGCAATATTAGTATTTTTCATGGGTGTTACCTTTGCAACAGTGATTGCTTAATTGATTATTTCAAAAAGTCTTCGCGAGCAGGGTTAAAGATGTCTAGAAGAATACTATCCTGCTCCAACGCTACGGCACCGTGCATCGCTAGCTTGCGAGCAAAGTAAGCATCGCCTTCTTTAAGCACTTGCTTTTCGCCATCAATCTCCGCTTCGAAACTACCACGTACGACGTAGCCAATTTGATCATGAATTTCGTGAGTATGAGGATGACCAATCGCTCCTTTATCAAAGCACAGGTGAACAGCCATCAAGTCGTCAGTGTACGCCACGATCTTGCGCTTTATACCATCGCCTAGATCGTCCCATGCGTGCTCGTCATTTATAAAGAAAGGATTCATGTTGATTCTCCACTTAAGGTTCACTCTAAGTTCTAACTGGTATGTACTATAAATCAAAAACTCTTTTGTCATACAATATACCCACAAAACTGTGATCTAGGTCAATATTAGCTTAAAAAGAAAAAGTTAATCGTTTGCAATACACATCAACAAATACAGCTAAACATTCAAATATAATCTTTAATAAACAGTGTTTTAAAAATTACATAGTGACTTCAATCATCATTCTATCGACTCTAACTAGGCTTTAAGATGCTATTGTATTACCATTATATGCAGAGACCAATTTAGTGAGTAAGACTCAGCAGCGCAAGCGATAGAGTTTCGCTCCAAGCAATCAACCGGGTTAGTTCCAACGGTTAAGTTGTATACTAATCCACCTAGGAGAAACAATAATGAGCTATCAACCTCTTTTAATGAACTTTGAAGAAGCCACTGAGCTTCGTAAAGCTTTAGGCACGGATAGCCTTATGGGAAAAGCACTGGCGCGCGATATTAAGCAGACAGATGCGTACATGACACAAGTAGGTATTGAGGTTCCTGGTCATGGTGAAGGTGGTGGTTACGAACACAACCGCCACAAACAAAACTACATCCATATCGACTTAGCGGGACGCTTGTTCTTGATTACGGAAGAGCAGAAATACCGCGATTACATCGTTGAAATGCTGACGGCTTATGCCAAGGTGTATCCAACTCTAGAAAGCAACACCAGTAAAGATACCAACCCTCCAGGCAAAATCTTCCATCAGACTCTTAATGAAAACATGTGGATGCTGTACGCCTCATGTGCGTATTCTTGTATTTATCACACGCTAGATGAAGAGCAAAAAGCCCTTATCGAAAATGACCTGTTTAAGCAAATGATCGATCTTTTCGTTGTAACCTATGGTCACGACTTCGATATCGTTCACAACCATGGTCTTTGGGCGGTTGCAGCTGTAGGTATCTGTGGTTACGCGATCAACGATCAAGAGTCTGTTAATAAAGCGCTCTATGGATTGAAACTCGACAAAGTGAGTGGTGGCTTTCTTGCTCAATTAGATCAGCTATTCTCGCCACATGGTTACTACATGGAAGGGCCGTACTATCATCGTTTCTCATTGCGACCAATCTACCTGTTTGCAGAAGCTATTGAACGTCGCCAACCTGAGTTAGCTATCTACCAGTTTAACGACTCGGTTATCAAGACTACCTCTTACGCGGTATTCAAAACGGCGTTTCCTGATGGCTCCCTACCCGCTTGTAACGACTCATCGAAGACCATCTCGATCAACGATGAAGGCGTCGTTATGGCAACGAGTGTCTGCTTCCATCGCTATGAAAAAGCAGAAACTTTGCTTGCTATGGCAAACCACCAGCAAAATGTTTGGGTACATTCGTCTGGCCTAACTCTATCTAATGCTGTGGAAGCAGCGGTCGAGATCAAGCCATTCAACTGGGGTAGCTTATACCTCACAGATGGTTCTCAAGGTGAAAAAGGTGGTTTAGGTATTCTTCGTCACCGTGATAACCAAGACGACGATACCATGGCACTGATTTGGTTCGGCCAGCACGGTTCAGATCACCAGTATCATTCAGCACTCGATCATGGCCACTATGATGGTCTTCACTTGAGTGTATTCAACCGTGGCCACGAAGTACTTCACGATTATGGCTATGGACGCTGGGTCAACGTAGAGCCTAAATTTGGTGGACGCTACATCCCAGAAAACAAGTCATACTGTAAGCAAACTGTCGCTCACAACACGGTCACTGTAAATCAGAAGACGCAGAATAACTTCAACACCGCACTTGCTGAATCTAAATTTGGTGAGAAGCATTTCTTTGACATCTCAAACGACAAGCTTCAAGGCATGAGCGGCCGAATTTCTGGCTACTACGACGGCGTAGATATGCAGCGCAGCATCCTGCTTGCTGAATTGCCAGAGTTTGAAAAACCACTGGTTGTCGACGTATACCGAATCCAGTCTGAGGCAGAACATCAGTATGATCTTCCTATTCATTATTCAGGCCAAATCATTCGTACCGATTTCGAGTATCAAACCGAAGCAACATTAAAGCCACTTGGCGAATCTGACGGTTATCAGCACCTTTGGAACCTAGGTTCTGGCAGCGTTGAAGACAGCTCGCTTGTGAGCTGGTTGGTTAATAACAGCTACTATTCACTTGTGACAAGTGCCAATAAAGACAGCGAAGTAATCTTTGCTCGACTAGGTGCAAATGACCCTGACTTCAACCTACGTAGTGAGCCTGCAATGATCATGCGCCAAACGGGTAAAGATCATGTATTCGCATCAGTACTAGAGACTCACGGTTACTTCAATGAAGAGTTTGAGCAATCTGTCAATGCTCGTGGCTTAATAGAATCAGTGGATGTTGTAGGTAACAATGACATCGCTACAGTCATTCAAATCAACATGACGACAGGTAAAACCTATTGCTTTGCTATCAGCAATCTCTCGGAAGATGAACAACAAGGTCAACACAGCGTTGAATTTGCCGGTCAAAAGTTCTCATGGGAAGGCTCATTTGGCTTGATTTAATGGGCATGGTTTAGTTGGATGCCGATAAAACATCGGCGTCCAGTTTGCTGCACTAAATAACGCAATAGGCCTCAACAACGTTGAGGCCTATTTTTTAATCGAATTATTCAAACCACTGAGTGAAATTAGGTTACATCAATCGCGTGGGACATTGGTTAGCCATTAGCAACCTTCGACAACCTCTGGTTCTCGTCATTCAACAAGTACATCGATGCGTTTCGAGCATCGTCTGCCCTGCCCGACATAATCGCTTCGTATATTGCTCTATGTTCGTTTAGACAGAAGCGTCCACCCTCTGCGGATTCACCCAGAAACTGCTTAAAGATAGTTTCCAGTATATTGCCAAATGGTACGTAGAATTGATTTCCGGTAGCAAAAAAGATGGTTTGATGGAATAGATGGTCGTTGATGGTCCACTCTTGTTGATCGTTCGCTTCCGCGGCAAGTGTCATCTTTTGAAAAATTAGAGAAAGAGATTTGCGCTGCTCCGCTGTTGCGTATTTCGCGCATAATGCACAGGCTTCGGGCTCTATCGCTTTTCGTAAGCCAAGAAATTGAGACAGAAACAATTTGGTATCTTCAAGGTCTTGAATCCAATGAAGCAATTGAGGATCGAGAAAATGCCACTCTGTCCTGGGTAGAACGGCCGTGCCTATCTTAGGACGTGATGCTATCAACCCCTTTGCCGAAAGTAACTTTGTAGACTCCCTCAAAGCGGTACGACTGACACCGAATGATTCACACAGTGACACCTCGTTCGGTAGTTTTTCACCTTCACTCAACTTTCCAGACAATATTTGTCTAGCAATCTGCCTGGCAACGTGAACATGAATCTTACGACTTGCATCTTCTACAAGTGAAAAAGTAGCCATATACTGCTCCAGATAAAAATTAAGATTTAGAAACCCTTATAAATAATACAATATTATTAAAACTATTGCTTTAAGACTTGATAAACTCTTCGCAGTTTCTGCCATTTCATCTGTATTGTGAGCTATACCATTCGACATTATGCGAATAAACAACCACAAAGTTGACAACGGGAACCGTCACAAACGGCGCCTATATGGCTCCAGAAACAATAAAGGCTCTCATTGATGAGAGCCTTCGATAAAGACCAAGGTTAGCCTTTATGTTTCGCTTAGAAGCTGTACGTCAAACCGATACGGCTACGTAACTCACGCTTATCGCTAGTAGAGCTCACGTTTACATCACCAAATTCAACAGATGGTGTCCACTGACCCAGCTTCTTAGCGACTGTTGCATTTAGCTCATAGTTGGTGTCTTTGTTGTTGTATAGGTTGTAACCTTCTGCTTTGTAGTAGTTACCTTCAAAGCCAAAACGCCAGTCATCTAGAGCGTAGTTGATGTTTGCTGTAATACGGTGACGACGCTCATCTTTGCTTGCGTTTACAACTTGATCATAGCCACCCTGGTCGTTCTCTTCGTACGACGTAGACTCATTAGTGTGTTTAATATCGTAGCGGTAACGAGCACTCAGGCTTAAGCCATCAATACTGTCAACTTGATAAGTCGCACGAAGCTGAGGCTTGTACGTCATGCCCGCGCTACGACCTTCAATAGGCATACCGTACGTTAGAGTCCAGTTGTCGTTCAAAACATGACGGTAGTTCAAGCCAAGTTCCCAACCGTTGTTTTGCAGATCTTCCATAAACTTGCCGTTTTGGCCTTTGAACTTAGCTTCAATATCGACAAGGAAGTTGCCGATGTTATCCGCAAGCTTTACACGTGAAGCGTGCTGCTTAGTTTCGTTCTTATACTCATGACGTACGTTAAAAGAAGCTGCAGAAACGGCGGTTGTCGCAAGTAGAGTCGTAACTGCGATGGTTACTTTAGACAGGTTGTTCATAATCAAACCCTAATAGTTCTTGTGTTAATGTATGACAAATATATTAAGGGGTTTGAGAGAATTTATCTGTGATCTACATCACCAGGACTATGTGAACTAGCAGCTTGGATCGTGCTTGAAACCAATAAACCAATCCGTTAATCACTGATAAATAGCGATATTTTAGTAGTTCCACCTACAAACCAACAATAATCAAGCTGATTTCAATTCTGTGATGCAATACATATTATGCTCTCTGCTTTACTTTTATTTGTAATATTTTATATCTAACATGGCACTATTGTCATTTACAAAATCATTAAAAAACACACAATCAACCAACAAGCAACAGCTTTTGTACTCATTAAAAAGCGTATTTCTGCATTCAGTTAAAACGCTGCCACCCCTTACACAGCCCATGTTAGCTAGATATTCTCTGTGTAAAAGAGTCACGCATAAACCTTAACGAGTGACCAGCTTTGACTCGTTCAATCGCTACATGCGCCCCAAATCACAAACTTGAGATATTATACTACAATAATATAGTCAAAAACGATAGTATGATGCTGGCTCGTTGAAGCGCTCTTCAGTGGAAACAAGCCTCCCTTATGCTCGATAACTGCGAAGAACTAAAACGTGAGACTAATATGAAGAAAACACTTATTGCTGCCCTTATCGCTACTTCAATGACTATGGTCGGCTGCACGGCATCTGACACCACTTCATTAGTGAACGCTGAAGGTTCATTCAGCGCTAGCATCAATCTGAATGACCTTTCGAGAGAGATGCTCCTCGCTACTGACCGCTACACAATTGCCGATGGTGCATCGTTAGTTGAACAATCGTCTCAACAAGTTGACGAACTTAAGCAGCAACTTAAGAATGCCGAAAACGGAGCGACCATTACCCTACCCTCCGGTAAGTTTCCTAATCTTGGTGTCGTTACCATTACAGCCAACAACGTTACAATCAAATCTGAAACGGCAGGAGAAACATGGCTTACGGGCCTTGTCCAACTTGTCCTAGAGGGTGATGGTATTACGGTTGACGGCCTTGTATTTACTGAAGGCGGACCTGCAGAGCGATTTGGTGGCATTCGCATGATGGGTAACAACAACACCCTTGTGAACTCAACCTTCTATTACTTCAATCATGACTACGCCTATGAGCCTGATGAGCGTCGCTCTGAGTATCCAAAGTACTTATGGGTGTCACTATGGGGTAAAGACGGCAAGGTGATTAACAACCGCTTCGAAGGTAAACAGAAACGTGGCACATTAATTGGCGTCCAAAAGGATGACCAACCCGACAATCATCTGATTGCTGACAACATCTTCCTAGATCAGCAAAAAAATGTGTTCAACGAGCTCGATATCAAAGAATCGATCCGATACAACGGAAACAGCTGGGAGGCGATTCGTATTGGTGACTCAAAAGCGTCTCAGTGGCCTTCTAAGTCGAAATTTGTCAACAACCTTATGATCAATATGGATGGTGAGCGTGAGCTTATTTCAATCAAATCAGGAGAAAACCTGATTGCGGGCAACACCATCTTTGAAAGCGCATCGCTTATCTCGCTACGTCACGGCAAAGCAAACACGGTTGAAAGCAACATCATTCTTGGCAATGAAAAAAGACTAACCGGTGGTATGCGTATCTATGACGAAAATCATGTCATTAGCAATAACTACATCTCTGGTACCCGTGGCCGTGATGGTCTTATTGAGGGGAATGCTGACCTGCGTGGCGGCATTGTTATCAATACCGGTATTATCGATGTAGAGAACAACGAGGTACTTGATCAAAGCGTAAAAGGCAAAGAGCTCAATAAACAGTGGACGCCGAAAAACATTACCATCAACAACAATACGCTGGTAGATACTGAATGGGGCATTGTCTACGGAAACCAAACCCATCGCGTCAGTCTGTTTAACAACGATGTGGTTGAAACCGTCTTTACAGGCGTTGATGTTAGCTTCCAAAACAATGTGGTCGATAATACTAAAAATGCAGATTTCGTGAGCGTTCGTGCAGTTGCCGATCACCCACTGGTGAATGCAAGCTACAACAATGAAGTTTATGTGGGGACAGTCACTGAAGCATCGCAAATTGACAGTTTCAGCACTGAACTGCCGACATTTGTTTCGGAAAATGGCCTTATGGCATATGAAGATACAGGTGCCGACATAAGCAAACTTTCTGTTGTCACGGCAGAAACCGCTGGTCCTGATTATCAGTTGATCAATGCAGCCAAAGTAAAATAACAAACAACTTCTAGTGTAAGAAAGCCCGGTGGATACTGTTCACCGGGCTTTTTTTCATCACGAGTACAACAATATTCAACTAGGCTTAACCTTTGAATGTGTCGACGAAATGACAGGGGTTAACTGATGAGTCAGAAGCTGAACAATGCGACTAATTTATACATGGAAGGAATCCGTGATGGGCATGCTCGGATAGCCGTGACCAAATATACCGGTGCCCGTTATACCCAACACAGTACAGGCGTTAGAAACGGCATAGAGGGCTTTGTTGAGTTTTTTGAGCCATTTATTGAACGGTGCCACGACCGCGACATACGCGTTGTACGCTCGCTTGTCGATGGTCAATATGTGTTTGTGCAAGCGTATCAAAATATCAACAACGGCGAAGCATACTGGGTAACCACCGATTTATTTGATACCGACAATGATGACAAGATCATAGAGCATTGGGATGTAATATCAGCGTATGTAGAAAATTCAGACGCTAGCAGAGATCAAATCAGCGGCCCAACTGAGTCCATTGACGACGGTAGGACAGAAGACAACAAACTGTTAGTCCGAGATTTTTTGTGTGATGTGATGGTGTTAGGCCGAAAAGATAGCGCTAGCAGCTACGTAGATTTCGCAAGCCTTCCTATGCACGCCACTTTAGATGTTGATCCTGCCGAGAAATACGTTGGGAGCTACGATCAGGTATTCAAAATTGTCGGCCAAGGAAACATGGTCGTCGCCTATAGCCGTTTGATTTATGAAAACACAGAAATAGCTCGCTTCGATATATTTCGCATAGAGAACAAACAAATCGTCGAATGGTGGATTAATCAGGAGCCCGTCCCTCCCAAAAGCGAATGGGTTAACGGTGGGAAGTTTTAACGCCCAATAACTCCTTCAATAGCTGAGAGCCCGGATACAGTTACTTAAATGAAACTAGGCACACTACCCTTTCAAAAACTCAAGTTATATTGCAAACAAAACCCCCACTGATAGCATCAGCGGGGGTTTTATTTATTCGTTTCTTAGTGCGATATATAGCTCACACTAAGCAGCAACGATTACTTCTTTAGGTTAGTGAAGTAGTCGAAGATCACTGGAACGTCGTTTTGACCTAGGCCAGCATCAACCGCAGCTTGTAGGCTTGTAGAAGTACCTTGAGCGATTAGAGACTCAGTACCTAGCTCTTCACATAGTGCAAGGAAGTAGCCAAGGTCTTTGTTTGCGTTAGCAACAGAGAAACCTAATTTTTCTTCACCGTCGACTGCGTAGAACTTACAGAACTGCATGAATGGAGAGTTAGATGGACCCGCTGACATAATGTCAAACAGTTGCTGACCATCAACGCCTGCTAGCTTAGCTACAGCGAAAGCTTGAGACATAGTTGCAACTGTCGTCATACCCATGAAGTTGTTCACAAGCTTAGTCACGTGACCTGAACCTAGAGCACCTAGGTGGAATACGTTTTCGCCTTGCTCATCAAGAACTGGCTTAACTTTGTTGAACGTTTCGATGTCGCCAGCTGCCATGATGTTTAGAAGACCATCTTTCGCGTGAGCTGGAGTTCGGCCTAGAGGCGCATCGATCATGCCAGCGCCTTTTTCTGCAAGAGCAGCACCGATTTTCTTAGTTGAAGCTGGGATAGAAGTACCGAAGTCGATTAGCGTTTTGCCTTCAGTCATACCCGCTAGGATACCTGTTTCGCCGTATACTACTTTTTCTACAACTTCAGACGTTGTTAGACATAGCATTACGATGTCACTTTTCTCTGCCAACTCTTTACCAGAAGTTGCTTCAGATGCATTACCACGAGCTAGAACAGCTGCAACGGCATCTTTGTTCAGATCCATAACGTTAACTTCGTAACCACGGTTTTGAAGGTTCTCAACCATGTTGCCGCCCATAAGACCCAGACCGATGAAGCCGATGACAGGTTTAGTCATGTTCAATTCCTCTTTACGTACTATTGTATGATTAATTAATGTGAAGCATATAGATAAGTGCGGTTTAAATCAATCAAAAAACGACTTAAGAAAGAGTTTAAATAAGTAATGTGATATTGATTAGCTTAGCGAGTGGACAAACATTAATCAGAACTGTTGTGGCTACTGTTAGTAGACAACTGAGAGGTAGATAGTTTGAGGGTAGATCGAAGTCAAATGTCGTCTTCACAAAGGATAGACAAGGTAATAACTGATTAGCGTACAGTCGTGGTGTTCTCAGTGAAAGTGTCGTCCATATGAACGACACTTTACCTAAATCACACTATTCCCAATCGAGAATAACTTTACCAGACTGACCGCTACGCATAACATCGAAGCCTTCTTGGAAGTCATCAACCTTGTAGTGGTGAGTGATGATTGGTGTTAGATCTAGACCTGATTGAATCAAGCTCGCCATCTTATACCAAGTTTCGAACATCTCTCGACCGTAGATACCTTTGATCACAAGGCCTTTGAAGATAACTTGGTTCCAGTCGATACCCATATCTGATGGTGGAATACCTAAAAGTGCAATACGACCACCGTGGTTCATGGTTTCTAGCATTGAGCTGAATGCGGCTTGTACGCCAGACATTTCTAGACCTACATCGAAGCCTTCCGTCATGCCTAGTTCAGCCATCACGTCTTTTAGGTTTTCATTCGCTACGTTAACTGCGCGCGTTACACCCATCTTCTTAGCAAGGTCTAGACGGTATTCGTTTACGTCTGTGATAACCACGTGACGAGCACCAACGTGTTTTGCAACCGCTGCTGCCATAATACCGATTGGACCCGCACCAGTGATCAGTACGTCTTCGCCTACTAGGTCGAAAGAAAGCGCTGTGTGTACCGCGTTACCAAACGGGTCAAAGATAGACGCTAGGTCATCAGAGATACCTTCTGGGATCTTAAACGCGTTAAACGCAGGGATAACAAGGTACTCAGAGAATGCACCCGTGCGGTTAACACCCACACCCACTGTGTTGCGACATAGGTGAGTACGACCGCCACGACAGTTACGGCAGTGACCACAAGTGATGTGGCCTTCACCAGATACACGATCGCCAATTTCAAAGCCGCGGACTTCTTGACCGATACCAACGACTTCACCCACATATTCGTGTCCTACGACCATAGGTACAGGAATCGTGTTTTGTGACCATTCATCCCAGTTGTAGATATGGACATCAGTACCACAAATAGCGGTCTTTTTGATGCGGATTAGGATGTCGTTGTGACCAAGCTCAGGCTTGTCTACTTCGGTCATCCAGATGCCTTGTTCTGGCTTAAGCTTTGAAAGTGCTTTGATTTTCATAATATTTACCAAACTGCGCCCCGAGCCAAAAGCTCAGGGCAAAAAATCAATGAGAGAGCGATTACTTGATAAGACCCATGTCTTTACCCACTTCGATGAACGCATCGATAGCACGGTCTAGTTGCTCACGTGAGTGTGCTGCTGACATTTGAGTACGGATACGTGCTTGACCCTTAGGTACCACTGGGAAAGAGAAACCAATGACATAGATGCCTTTCTCTAGCGCACGCTCAGCAAACTCAGCTGCAACTTTCGCATCGCCTAGCATGATTGGAATGATCGCGTGGTCTGCACCACCCATAGTAAAGCCCGCGCCTTCCATACGAGTACGGAAGTGTGCCGCGTTTTCCCAAAGGTGGTCACGAAGGTCGCCACTCTCTTGTAGCAGGTCTAGAACGCGGATAGATGCGTTAACAATTGCCGGTGCTACTGAGTTAGAGAATAGGTATGGGCGAGAACGCTGACGCAACCAATCAATCACTTCTTTCTTACCAGAAGTATAGCCGCCTGACGCGCCGCCCATTGCTTTACCTAGCGTACCAGTGATGATGTCGATACGGTCAAC
Organism: Vibrio sp. DNB22_10_4; assembly: GCF_052879755.1. Taxonomy (NCBI): domain Bacteria; kingdom Pseudomonadati; phylum Pseudomonadota; class Gammaproteobacteria; order Vibrionales; family Vibrionaceae; genus Vibrio; species Vibrio sp. DNB22_10_4. The sequence goes on from NZ_JBNNXW010000001.1 coordinate 1,208,388, forward strand.
CACGTCGTGGAACTCGTGAGTACCTGCGCCGTTTTTGCCCATAAAACCTACAGCGTGCGAATCATCAACCATAACCAGTGCGCCGTACTTGTCAGCAAGATCACAGATAGCTGGAAGGTTTGCGACTACGCCATCCATTGAAAAAACGCCGTCAGTCACGATAAGCTTGTGGCGAGCACCTGCTTCAGTCGCAGCGATAAGTTGCTCTTCAAGCTCAGCCATGTTGTTATTCGCGTAGCGGTAACGCATCGCTTTACATAGACGAACACCATCGATGATAGATGCATGGTTTAGTGCGTCAGAAATGATTGCATCTTCTTTTCCTAGAATAGTTTCGAACAGACCAGTGTTTGCATCGAAACAAGACGTGTAAAGAATCGTGTCTTCTTTACCTAGGAATGTAGACAGCTTCTGCTCAAGCTCTTTGTGAATGTCTTGAGTGCCACAGATAAAGCGTACCGACGCCATACCGAAACCATTTTTATCCATGCCCGCCTTACCCGCTTCGATAAGTGCTGGGTGGTTCGCAAGGCCAAGATAGTTGTTCGCACAGAAGTTAAGAACTTCTTCACCAGTTGAGATTTCAACAGCGGCTTGTTGTTGAGACGTGATGATACGCTCAGACTTGTACAAACCTTCCGCTTTTACTTCTTCAATCTGATCTTGGATTTGCTTATAAAACGAAGCAGACATAGTAGATTCCTTTTTCAATCCTATTTATCAATAGGTTATGTAGGGGATGAGACAGCCAAATTCTATTGATTGGTTGTATTTCACGAATGCCATCATTTTAGTTCATTGTGCTGCAAACGATTATCCCTTAACATGGAAAACCATTAGTGAATCTGAGGCACGAATAATGTTTAGCCAGAAGCTTATTGCTCTGCTGCCCGACTTAGCATCGTATATTTTGGTGGTCAACGAAGGCAGTTTTACCGCTGCAGCCAAGAAGTTAGGTGTCACACCCTCAGCACTCTCCAAGACAATCACTCGACTTGAAAACGCCCTATCAGTAAAGCTGTTTGAGCGAACCACTCGAAAGCTGGTCATTACTCAGGCTGGAAGAAAGGTTTATGATCAAAGCGTACTCATGGTTAACGCCGCTCAGCAAGCCATTGAAGTCTCTCAATCGGATCATGCTGAACCAAGTGGCTCTCTCACCATTGCGGCACCAGAAGCCTTTCTAAACTCTGTACTGCAGCCATTTATCGCCCCATTTTTGCAGCAATATCCAGAGCTCCAGCTCAAGGTGCGTGCTATTGATGGCAACTATGACTTGCTCAATTTAGGTATCGATGTTGCGTTCAAACTCACAGACAAGCCCGACGAGAACCTAGTGATGAAAGAGTTGGGTCCAACAAACTTGGTGCTTTGTGCCAGTCCAGATTACATCACTGCCAATGGCCTGCCTACTTCACCTAGCGAACTCGAACATCACGACTGCCTCTATTTGGCTGAAGTAGATAGAGACAATGTATGGGATTTTCTCAAAGATGATGATTTTCACACGGTCACTGTGTCCGGTCGCTACGCCATTAACCACTCTCAAATGCGTCTTAGTGGTGTGAAACAGGGTCTGGGTATCGGTATTTTTCATGACTTCGTGATAAAAGAATCACTTGATGATGGAAGCGTAGTCCCCGTACTTCCTGATTGGACTATAAAAAGTAACTACCATGGGGCGATTGCAATGCAGTATGCCCAGACCAAGTACATGCCGGCAAGACTGCGCGTCTTCATAGACTATGTAGCCCGCGAGCTGCCCTCTAAACTTATCAAACACAACTAGGATCCGACTATGCTCAAAGGAACACATCACATCGCCATCATTTGTTCTGATTACCCAAGGTCGAAGCATTTCTATACCGAAGTTTTGGGGTTAAGCGTATTGGCAGAGAACTTCCGCGAGGCACGTGATTCTTATAAACTCGATCTCGAATTACCAGATGGAACACAGATAGAATTGTTCTCTTTTCCTGGCTCGCCGCCACGCCCAAGCTTTCCTGAAGCACAAGGGTTAAGGCACCTTGCCTTTGTAGTTGATGATATTGACCAAGCTGTGAGCAAGCTGGTCAGTCACGGGGTTGCTGTTGAGCCCATTCGAATCGATGAATATACAGGTAAGCGCTACACCTTCTTCCAAGATCCAGACGGACTGCCTTTAGAGCTCTGCGAAGAAGTGACATTGTAACCGCCCTTCTGTCATCAAACGATAAAGAGGCCAACTACATTGGCCTTTTTTGCCCAAACCTCGATCACTTTATTCGTTTTTCTCCAAGCTCTCATTCAGTATCATATTTCAGTTCGAAAGATTTCACCCTTTAAAAACCAGAATATTAAACTAGTAATAAGTCATATGTTAGCATTTAACATCTAAAGATTAGTCCTGTAAGGTTTTATTTACTAAAAATCCATTTCTCTTTTGAAGCAAAATTTAACAATTTGTTTACACTTATAGTATCCAAGCGTTTGAAACATTGCGTATAAACACGTACTGGTTTCAGCCTTATCGACATCACTCTTATCCAGAGTATGTGAAAAGGAGTTCGAGATGAACGTACAAGCATTACCCATGCATCGTTTTATCGACTACCAAGGACACTTAGTTAGCTCTCTACCCGATTGGGCTGACGAAGCAACCCTAAAGAAGCTGTACCGCGACATGGTAGTCGCAAGAACGTACGATGCTAAAGCCGTTGCCCTTCAACGCACCGGCAAACTCGGTACCTACCCTTCGCACCTTGGTGCCGAAGCAATAGGTATCGCCATTGGCCACGCCCTTTCTCACCGAGATGTTTTCATTCCCTACTATCGCGACATGCCTGCCATGTGGGTTCGCGGCATTCCCATGGAAAAAAACCTACAATATTGGGGCGGTGACGAACGCGGTAGCGATTTTGAGTTCACCAATAGTGATAACCCATGTACCGACCTCCCTTTTTGTGTCCCAATAGCCACGCAATGTACTCACGCCGTCGGTGTTGCTGCTGCGTTAAAGATTAAAGGCAATCACGATGTCGCGTTGGTGACGTGCGGCGATGGCGCCACTTCAAAAGGTGACTTTTTAGAATCCATTAATTGCGCAGGGGCTTGGAACATCCCTTTGGTGTTTGTAGTGAACAACAACCAATGGGCAATCTCAGTCCCGAGGGCACTGCAATGCGGAGCGGAATTTCTCGCAGACAAGGCACAAGGCGCGGGTATTCCCGGGCTTAAAGTCGATGGTAACGATGTCATCGCCATGTTAGATGCTATCAGCATCGCTATTTCCAATGCACGTAAAGGCAAAGGTGCAACTCTTATTGAAGCTATAAGCTATCGACTCAGCGATCACACCACTGCCGATGACGCAACTCGTTATCGTAGTGACGACGAACTTGATACCGCATGGGAATATGAGCCCATTCAACGACTGAAAACCTTCTTGGAATCGCAAGGATGGTGGCAAGATTCTGATGAAGATCTGCTTATCACGGAAAGCAAAAAACAGGTTGAGGAAGCCGTCGCTCGCTATCTCAATACCCCACCCCAAGCACCAGAAACCGCCTTTGATTATCTCTACGAGCAACCAACCAAAGAACTTCGCCCACAACGCGATGAGCTCATCAACAAATCGATGCGCATGCAAGGAGGACAACATGGCTGATCAACTGCATATTGAGCCCCTAGCAAGCCCTATCGCCTCAGTGGAGTCCACACTGGTCGATGCGGTGAACTTAGCTCTCCATCATGAAATGGGCAGAGACAAACGCGTAGTACTGCTTGGAGAGGATGTTGGCGATAACGGCGGCGTATTCAGAGCTACAGTTGGCCTTAAAGAACGCTTTGGGCTGAAACGCGTTATCGATACACCGCTCGCCGAAGCGCTCATCGGCGGCGTTGCTGTGGGCATGGCGACTCAAGGCCTTCGACCTATTGCTGAATTCCAGTTTCAAGGGTTCGTGTTTCCTGCGATGGAACACATCATTTGTCATGCTGCCCGAATGCGTAATCGCACCCGCGGGCGTCTGTCTTGCCCAATTGTCTTTCGCGCGCCATTTGGTGGTGGCATACATGCGCCAGAGCATCACTCCGAAAGTGTCGAAGCTCTGTTTGCGCATATTCCGGGGCTTAGGGTCGTTATTCCGTCATCACCACAACGAGCCTATGGCTTGCTGTTGTCGGCGATACGCTGCAACGATCCCGTGATGTTCTTTGAGCCCAAACGTATCTATCGCACCGTTAAATCAAATGTGGTTGATAATGGCGAAGCCCTGCCTCTTGATACTTGCTACACCCTTCGAAAAGGACGGGATTTAACGCTCGTGACTTGGGGAGCCTGTGTTGTTGAGTCACTTCAGGCAGCAGATACACTATCTAAAGCAGGTATCGAGGTGGAAGTTATTGATCTAGCTAGCATCAAACCCATTGATATGGAGACGATACTAAAGTCACTTGAGAAAACGGGTCGATTGCTTGTAGTTCATGAAGCAAGCAGAAGTTGCGGCGTAGGCGCTGAAATTATTACTCGCACTTCAGAGCAAGCCATGTGCATGCTCAAAGCGCCGCCTAAACGAGTAACAGGCCTTGATACCGTGATGCCTTACTACAAAAACGAAGACTACTTTTTGATCCAAGAGGCCGACATCGTACAAGCAGCAAGAGAGCTAGTGGAGGGCTGGAAATGAAGTCATTTTTGCTACCAGACTTAGGGGAAGGACTCGCTGAATCGGAGATTGTCGAGTGGCATGTGAACGTCGGCGACGATGTCGATTTAGACCAAGTCATCCTTACCGTTGAGACCGCTAAAGCCGTTGTCGAAGTCCCCGCGCCGTACAGCGGAAAAATCGTCAAACGTTATGGCGAAGAAGGTGATGTCATCAGTATTGGCAGCCTATTGATTGAAATCGAAGAGGCGGTCACGGAAGGCGCTAGCCTCAATGGTTCATCAAACACCAACGATGCTGCAACTGTGGTTGGCAATGTCTCCAGCCATACTCATCATGTCGAAGTCGATGACTTTTGGGTCGGCGCAGCACACCATAACGCCGAGGAGAACTCGATCACAGCCATGCCCTCTGCTCGGCTTCTAGCCAAAAAGCTCGGAATTGATCTACTGCGCGTCAAAGGCAGTGGCCAAGATGGCGTGATCACAGACAATGACATTTACGATCAAATAGACAAACAAGCCCCCGGCACGGAAGTTCTCAAAGGCGCACGTCGAACCATGGTTGGTACCATGGCGCAGTCGCACCACTCCGTTGCTTCTGTCACTATCACCGAAGAAGCCATGCTAGACAACTGGCAAAATGACGAAGACATCTCAGGAAGACTCATCAAAGCCGTGGTGCATGCATGCCAAACAGAGCCGGCACTGAATGCGTGGTTCGATGCAGAAACCATGACCCGATGCGTCCATTCCAACGTAAACATTGGTATTGCCGTAGACAGTAGCCATGGGCTCTATGTCCCAGTGCTCAGAAACGCCAATGAATACGATCAAGCAGGCATCCGCCACTGGTTAAATGAAACCGTCCAAGGCATAAGAGCCAGACGCATTGGAAGAGAGCAGTTGCAACACGCCACCATCACGCTTTCTAACTTTGGTGCTATCGCTGGGATATTCGCGACACCAGTGGTGACGCCACCTCAGGTCGCGATCGTGGGTGCGGGTCGAATTATTGAGAAGGTTATTATTCTGGATGGGCAAGCGGTTGGAGTTAAAGCGTTACCGCTTTCGATAACTTTTGACCATAGGGCGTGTACAGGTGGTGAAGCCGCTCGCTTCGTTAAGGTGTTGGTGGAGCACTTACAGCAAGGTTAACTAGGCGCATTGGGCACTCTCAGTGTGCCCGTCATTCCCTTGCAAAAGGGAATTTCGTACAGCGTTTTTAGGGTTTGTAGAGATGACTTTGTCTGAGTGTTTTTGTGAGTCACTCCACAACGATCCCTAGCTCCACTCTCTTTCGCTTACTCAGCCCCATAGACACAATTTTGTATGACTCGCTGATGTAGTAGCGCAGCTCCTCGTCTAAATGACCGCTGGTATCTGTCTGCTGAATCCACTTCATTCCACGATTGGCAAAGTACGGTGCCGGTCGGTATCCTTCGTTATCTGAGAGAAAATCGAAGTTGAGATCCGAAGTTTTGAAGATATAAGCCTCACTCCCCTCCTTACTCCAGCCACCAATCGCAAACACCTTTCCGCCCACTTTCCACACATGCGCGTCACCCCACTGAACAACATGGGAGGTTGCCGTAAGGGAACCACAATACTCATTAAACTCATCGTATTTCATTGAATGTCCTTTTCATCAACTCATCTCTTGTAACATAGACAGAATACCGTCTGGGTAAACAGGAATAGATCCATTGATAACATAGTCTTCGCGCACCCATCTTACGGTAAATTCAACGCCGTTCGTTTCTATACCTTTAAAATATTCTCTGTTCATTAGCTCTGAGTCTTCTAGTTTGCCTTCGAAGACAAAGACCACTTCATGCCCTGGAACGCCATCGAACATGAACCTATTCTCACTAACACCCAATAAACGTAATCCAAAAACATCCGCTCCTATTTCTTCACGAACTTCACGAATAGCCGCTTGTTCTGCGAGTTCTCCAAACTCAACGCCGCCTCCAATCGGCATAAGGTAGTGCTCATCTTTGGTCGGATCATAGCCTTCAGCGAGCAATATTTTTCTATCCTGTCGACAAATACAGACTGCTTTTACCCGAATTGACTTACTCACTAAGGAACTCCTTAAGCGCAGCGAGCGCCGCATCTGCTTTGGAAGATTGAACAAAGATATGGTCATGATAATAAGCCGCGACCACGTTGGCGCTAATATCCCGTTCCGCAAGTTTTTTGGATACCGCTGCCGTTAAGCCGACCGCCGCAAGACTGGAGTGAACGTTCAAGGTGATCATTCTAAACAGCCCTTCATAATCGAGCTCAGCTTGCTCTGCCTGAAGCTTTGGAAGTATTAATGTCAAACCTTCCTGTTCTTTAAACGAACCTAAGATATCGAGCATAAGGTACTCTGCCAGTGATCCTTCAACGGAACAAAACACAAATTCACCGTCGACTAAACTTGGCTCCATTGATGCGAGTAGCTGTTCTAAATCGGTAATTCCTGACATCGTTTTCCCTTAGCATTTCAACATATTTTCAACATGTTGCGCTTCACAAACGCCTACGGCAAGCATCGATAACTCAAAGTATTTGCACCATCACGAAACCGCCGTCGTCCGTATGATATAGTCGCTGCCTTCGAAGCAATTGGAACACCCGCTCCAATTCGATGGTATTAATATAGGGAGGAAACCACTCGTTTTGAATAGAGAATCAAAGCTACTCGTTGTCGCAATCGCTATCGCTGTTCTCAACATAGTGTCACATCTTTTGTTGTCGAAGTTCTTCGCTGAGTATTCGTGGGTCGAAATGTCTTTGGCTTCGATACCCTTCATCATGATGTTGATGTGTGTTTTTGCGGTTCGCTACGCCGCCAAAACATTAAAGGAAAGCGACAAAGAAGAAGGCTAAGATTGCTTGCAACAAAGCTTAGCCCTTGCAGGTGGTGTGTTTGAACAATGAAAGATAGGCTAAGGCAGCTTATCAATCAGCTCCGGCATGATCTCGAATAAGTCTCCAACTAACCCATAATCTGCCACCTCAAAGATCGCCGCATCTGGGTCACTATTGATCGCCACGATAACCTTCGAGTCCTTCATCCCCGCCATGTGTTGAATAGCTCCGGAGATACCAATGGCAATATAGAGCTCAGGAGCAACAATTTTGCCTGTCTGACCGACTTGCAGGTCGTTAGAAACAAAACCTGCGTCGACCGCTGCTCTTGATGCGCCAATGGCACCACCCAGCTTGTCGGCTAAGCGCTCAACCAAAGCAAAATTCTCTTTACTGCCTAGACCTCGACCTCCTGATATAACTACTTTTGCCGACGACAAGTCGGGACGCTCTGATATCGTCTGTTGAGAATCTACAAAGCTAGCCAGAATTTGGTGAGAAGCCTGTGGCTCTAGCACTTCAACTGATGTATTTTCCTGGCTATCCTCACGAGCTGAATCAAACGCTGAGCCACGAATCGTCATTACCAACTTAGAGTCGTTCGACTTTACACGAGCTAATGCGTTACCCGCATAAATTGGGCGAATAACAGTATCTGGTGATTCGATATTAATCACGTCTGACAACTGCCCAACATCAAGCAGCGCGGCCACTCTCGGCATCAGATTTTTGCCAAATGTTGTTGCGGGTGCGAGAAAATGAGTAAACGCCTCGCTTAACTCCACAATGATAGGAGCAACATCTTCAGCGGTGGGATGTGTGAATTGCGCGCTATCGACACGGAATACCTGCGTTACTCCCTCCACCTTTGATAAGCTTTCCGCCATTGCTGTAACTTGGTGGCCAACTACAAGAACAGAGATATCACCGCCAATCTTCCTTGCAGCATAGAGTGTTTTCAACGTGTCCGCCGCGATATTGTTATTAACGTGCTCGGCAATAACCAGTGTTTTAGTCTCCATGATTTATCCTCCCCTTACTCAAAGTACTTTGGCTTCATTGCGGAGCTTATCCACCAGTTCGTCGACACTCGCTACCGATTGACCCGCTGCGCGAGATTTCGGTGCCATCACTTCTAACACCTGATGACGCGCTTGAATATCAACCGCTAATGATTCAATGGGAACGACATCTAGCGGCTTCTTTTTCGCTTTCATTATGTTGGGTAGAGAGGCATACCTTGGTTCATTGAGACGTAAATCAGTGCTGATAATCGCTGGCAACTGCAAACTCAATGTTTCCAGTCCGCCATCCACTTCTCTTGTTACCAACGCTGATTCACCTTCTATGATAAGTTTCGATGCGAATGTGCCTTGTGAGCGATCAGTCAAAGCGGCGAGCATCTGGGCAACTTGGTTGTTATCGGTATCAATAGATTGCTTGCCCGTTAACACCAACTGAGGCGATTCTTGTGACATAACTTGCTTGAGCACTTTTGCAACCGCTAAAGGCTCTAGCATTGACTCGGTTTCAACATGAATAGCGCGATCAGCCCCTAAGGCGAGAGCATTACGAAGTGTCTCTTGAACCGCACTATCGCCAATGCTGACCACTACAATTTCTGTTGCTACACCAGCCTCACGCAGTCGAATTGCCTCTTCAACAGCAATCTCACAAAATGGGTTCATCGACATCTTCATGTTGCTGGTTTCAACCCCAGACCCATCGGCATTTACTCGGATTTTTGCATAGGGATCGATGACACGTTTAACCGCCACTAATACCTTCATACACCCTCCTGTTTCAAGCACAAACACCATAAAGTGGTTATAAATTGAGCTTAGCTAAGTTTACGTTTACGTCAACTGCACTATAGTTATACGTAACATCTTTAAGAACCGATGGATGGCAACCAAGGTGTACAACATGCAAAGAGAATCAATGGAATTTGACGTGGTGATTGTAGGCGCAGGCCCCGCTGGGCTCTCTGCTGCTATCCGATTAGCTCAATTGCAGCAGGAGCAAGGACAGACTCTTTCCATCTGTGTAATAGAAAAAGGGGCTGAAATCGGTGCGCATATACTCTCTGGAGCCGTGTTTGAAACTCGCGCTTTGGATGAATTGCTTCCCGATTGGGCAAGCCTCGGTGCTCCAGTGAAAAACCCCGTCACCAATGATGAGTGCTTGTATCTCACCACTCACCTCAATCACGTTGTAATACCTGAAGTACTGACACCGAACAGCTTAAAGAACCGCTCAGACAACCACGCAATCAGTCTCGGAAATTTATGTCGATGGTTATCAGATCAAGCTGAGCTGTTAGGAGTCGAAATTTTTCCTGGTTTCGCAGCGAGTCAGGTTTTATATGATTCAAATAACACCGTGATTGGCGTTCAAACCGCGGACATGGGTCTAGACAAAAATAGAGAGAAAAAGCCTAACTTCGAGTCTGGTATTGACCTCATCGCTCAGTACACGATTTTTGCGGAAGGTGCTCGCGGTCACCTCGGAAAATCACTCATCGACAAATTTTCCCTCAACCATAACAAGCAACCACAGCACTATGCGCTTGGCTTTAAAGAGCTTTGGCAACTGCCAAAAGACCATCCGCATTATAAACAAGGAAGCGTTGTCCACGGTTTAGGTTGGCCCCTCAGTGAAACGGGAACCACAGGCGGTAGCTTTTTATATCACTTACCCGATAATCAGATTGCAGTCGGTTTAATTGTCGATCTCAATTACCACAATCCGAATCTCAACCCTTTTGAAGAGTTTCAACGTTTTAAACACCATCGTGCGATTGCCAAGTTTTTATCCGGTGGTGAGCGATTATGTTTTGGAGCAAGAGCCATCGCCAAGGGCGGACTGCGTTCACTACCGAAACAGCAATTTCCCGGTGGCCTGCTAATAGGCTGTGATGCCGGCACGCTCAATATGGGCAAAATTAAAGGTAGCCACACTGCTATGAAATCAGGCATGTTGGCGGCAGAAGCAGTATTTAAATCTCTAACAGTCTCAAAATCAGATCGTGAGGCAGACTATCAAAGTGAGTTTGAAGCGTCGTGGCTCTATGATGAGCTGGCGAGCACTCAGAACTTTGGTGCCAACCTTCATCGGTTCGGTGAACCCGTTGGTGGGCTTTTAAATGTGCTCGAACAAAACTGGTGGCCGAAGCTATTCAATAGGTCTGTACCATGGAAAGTGCTGGATCTTACAAAAGATCATGCCTGCCTTGATCGAATCGAACAGTCTAAGCCCATCGACTACCCCAAGCCAGACGGAGAGCTTAGCTTTGACAAGCCTTCCTCATTGTTTCTCTCTGGCACGCAGCATGAAGAAAACCAGCCGTGTCATCTTCTTCTGCGCGATCCTTCGTTAGTAATCGAAACCCATCTCCCCCAATACAATGAACCCAGTCAGCGCTACTGCCCTGCGGGTGTTTACGAGATACTTAATTCCGATGGACAGCCACAATTACAAATCAATCCAACCAATTGCCTGCACTGCAAAACATGCGACATAAAAGATCCATCAGCAAATATCGACTGGACAGCACCAGAGGGTGGCGGTGGGCCAAGCTATCGTGGTATGTAAGTCAAACCCATCATTCTATTGCAACGGCTGTTGTTTTAACCAGGCTTGGATATCTTCAATCACTTGGCTAAAAGCATCATCTCCCGCCGGTCGCCTCAATCCATGGTTAAGATCAGAGTACAGTTTGAACGCGATATTGGGTTTGCTGACCGCTAATTCTTTTGCCATTTTAATAGCCGAATCAACCGAGACACTTTCATCTTGACCAGCTTGAATCAACAATACCGGCGTATCAATCCGTTTAAGTACTTCAGTTTGGTCAATGGCGAATACCTCACTCCACCATTTGTAGCCATGATTACTCATTGCCAGATCAAAGGGCTCACTACTAAGTATGTGATTGTAAAACCCTAAGAAACCCTGCTTTTCTTGTTCAAACGCCTCATCCGTTGGTGCGCTCACACGAATGCTATGAATGACATCATCAAGAAACTGGCTTCCACCGCTATTTATAGAAACGGTATAGGAAATAAGGTCGGAATTCGCTGTTAGCATGTTCGCAATTAACCCACCTTCACTACCTCCAACCACCACCACTGTATTGTAATGTTGGTTTGCCTCTATATGGGCTAACACTTGTAAATAGTCACTGACACGCTGCTCCGGAGAGTCATTGTCAATATAAGTTTTAGGACAGTCCGTTCTCTCAATCTCATCACTCCGAGGGACGCTTGCATCGATACCATATTTTTCGACAGTCAGTACATCGGCACCGGGGAGTATATTTGGTAATTCTTTATTTATTCGGGAGTTCCGAGCTACGCTGTTGCAGTCTGAACCTTGAACTAGTATCAGCAAGTCATGGTGGGTTTGGGTAGTCTTTTTCAAGTAGTATTGAAGCTTTGAACCATCTTCCCTTAGCAGCCCAAGAGCTTCAATAGCGAAGGAATGGTTTGAATATGACAATAGCACCAATAACAAAACAGAACTCACTTTGTAAACAACACTCATCGCGCTTCACCCAGTATCCATCTATGAACTAAATATCAAAGCATTATGCTGACCATGAGGCAAACCCTAGTTAAAAACGTGCGAACAGTTTCATGTTGACAGCCAGTAGTGTGACAGTTGCATAAGAAACTCATTCTCAAGCCCGCTACAATCACACTCCCCCGTAGTAAAAAAGAAAATGGATACACCATGAAAGAGTTAATTTATCAAACGCTTGTTAGCCTCTCTAACAAAATGCCAGAAGAGCATGCTGAAATCAGACAAAACCTTTATGAACAGTTAGATCTGCCTTTTAATAAACAAGCCGATCTTTTTGCGAGCGTGCTTGGCCCTGCTGGTTCAGGTAAGTTTGAAGATGATCAGGCAATGAATGCGGCAGTAGAAAGTGCCATTCGTTTGTTAGAGACACCTGAGTATTGATAGATAGAAAGACAGCCCTTTGAAAGGGCTGTTCTAGCTAGGTTACGCTTCTTTTGAAGCTACCTACAAACAAATATCCGGCAGAAAAAACGGAACAAAAATCTAATCCACTTCATGTCTCAGTGAGTGCTCCACACTCCATAGAAAACGCCTAGCCTCGACTTCTTTTATCATTTCACGTTGGGCATCTCCGCATTCTCTATCGGTGGCAGACTTCCCTCTTCTCTCTAGTTCGTGAACCACCGCCTCATCGTAGCCATAAGCAAGCGATTGGCAGAGTTCGTATGAATCCTGATGTTCAATAGGCGTGCTAGCACACCCAACCATCAAGGTGGCGCTAAACCACATCACCAATGCAAGTTTCATCTTCAACCCCTAAAAACGCGCAAACCTAGGAAGGATTGCGCGTTACTACCTTATTCAGATTTACCAGTCGAATTTGGAATTACTTCTCAAGACATACTCGTTGGAAGTCATTCCAGTCACCCACTCCTGGAGCCACTTCCATACAACCCTCTTTAGCATCCATGACTGCTGTCAGTGTCGAGATGAAATCAGAACCATAGGCAGCATGCTGCGCGATTGGTTTGGTATTCAAGACATATTTAGCGGCATCAACATTGCCCTCAGGCGTGTTGTCGATGAACTGCTGTGCAAACTCTGCACGCCACTCGGTGTATGCTGTTGCAACCGTGCGTTGTATACTTTTTTCACCTAAACCAACCGATTCTGCGAAGGCTTGCATCACACCCGGACGCTCAGAGTGGTTCGCATGGCCAACACCAGCAGGACGCTTAATCACATAGTTCTCACCATCAAGCATTTCAACGCCAACGGTATTACCGTTACTATCAGCAAAGTTAAAGTGAGAAGCGACCACTGTGCGGTATTGGTCGAGGATCTTTTCTGCATCATCAACATTCTTAGCATTTCGCACGAGATAATTTTGAAGTGCACCTAGCTCAATAGCGCTGTCTGCTTCAAGCCCAACACCTTTTGAGTCGGTGCCTTGAAAGTTAATCACGACGCCAATATCTTTACCAAGCGTCTGACCTGAGCCATAGAACCCAGATGCCATCACTTGTACATAATCATCCGCTTGCAATACCCAATAGTTACCCCCAGAAAGTGATGGCGTGTCATTTACTTGACCAACAACACCCGTACCAGCGAAACTTACCGTTGTACATCCACTCAGCGAAGACTGAACTGCCGACGCAAACGCTGCATCTAGCTGCGATAGAGTGAACATGGTTTCCAGTGAAATGCCCCCCACTTTGGCTAGTGCTTCAACGACTTCAAAATATTCTGGGTTTAACTTTCGTGAGTTTTCCAACACCTTAATTGAGTTTTTCTCAAACTCGACAACATCAATCCCTGCTAGCTTATAAACGTACCGCGCTTCCTTAATACCACGTCGAACTTCGTCGCCTACCTGCTTTTCAAATAGCTCAGCGTAGTCTGCTGGCTTTACACCGCGGATATCCACAATAGGTAGGCTTTCCTGCTGCACAAATGTTTGCGGAGCATAGTAAGGCTGGTTCACATCCAGGCCTGGAGCAGGCTCAAGAGAAATCGCCTGAGCTGCGCCAGAGAGTGCAAGTGCAGTAGCAAGAATTGCGCGTTTCGTCGTTAGCATGGTGTTTACCCTTATATATTTGGTTAATCAGTTGAGACGGTATGTGTCTTCGTGTCTGGCTATTAAATTATCATTTCAAATTTCCGAAATTCAGATACCATTAAGAGATTAATTCCAGAAAAACGGACAAACACGATGGCAGAAATAGAAACGGAAGGATTCGAGTTTTTTGGCGTAGAAGAGACGGTATTTCGAAAAATGGTCATAGAGCGAATCGAGGCGCTCATGGTTCAAGAAGGGCTATCTAAAAACGGGCTGGCGAAAAAGGCGGACATTGGCCGTTCTGCTCTTTATGAGAAAATGGATAGAGAAGCGAAGAGTCACTTCACCATTTTGGATTTTTTTCGAATTGCCAAAGCGCTCGATGTGAGCTTACTGCAATTGTTCCCAATGACTCAGTTAGAGCGTCTACATGGCGGTCAACTCCCGCTTTCAGCAAGTACGCTAAAGTTTCTCGATCTCATGTTAGCGGCACCAAAAGAGGACATAGAGTTTCTCTCTAACTTCTATGCGTCTTTGAAAAAACGCGATGGGGTCAACGGAGACTAATTAACCCAAAGTTACATCCATAATTCATACAATTCACACCAACCCTTTCCGAATCATGGAAAAGCCCTCTAGTAATCTAAGCCTCAATCGCACACAACGTGCTTACTTTGAGCCCGAGATTACTGGAGGCAGCCATGAAAGCCATTCATAAAGTTTTTCTAACCCCTTTACTGACACTTGCCATGTGCACGACTGCATTGGCTGCTAAGTCACCAAAACCTACGTCTAGATCAAACCAAACTGAACAATATGCGATGGTCATCGCTTCGGGAAAAATGCTCAGCCTTACTCAATGGAAAGTAGAAGTAGACTTCGGTCAAGCGCTTAAAATCGGCATAAAAAATAAAGACCTACTTAGAGATGAAGGAGGTAAAACCCTATCCTTTAACTCCCCAATGGATGCGCTCAATTATATGAACAGTCAAGGCTGGGTATTAGTGTCTGCCAATTCTACTGACAATCGATTTACTGCAGTTATTAAACGCAGCCTGATAGAAAGTGACGCTGAATAACACCTAGTTATCTAGTTCTCAAATTTATCATTACAGAATTTAGCTATAAAAGGCGTTCTTCACGTGGAAAGTAGACAAGTAATTCCAAGCATATTTATATCTACAGAGCATAGCAGTTTGTTGCAGAAACCTTTAGAGAGCAAAGCAAGGATCCCTGACGTGTGTGCTCTATCAGCAGCAAGTTATTCATCGAGAATTAGACCGTGTCACTTATTACATCATCGTCACGTAGTTGGCTTGTCATCAGAGAGACGTACGCAGGTCGAGACTGATAAAAACCGGCGAAGAATCAGAGCATTAAGCTGCTTAGTTTTGAAACATCAACAGGAATTTAAAGACTTAAAACTGCCTCTTCTTTCTGCGCTAAAAGGCAACAAAATCGAAGTAGAACCTTCATGGGAGCTTGATCAAAGCCGACGACTATCCCTAATCCAAATATTGCACCTACTTAGCAATATGGTTAGCCGAAGAGAGTATCTAAGTAGCTCTTTGATTAGCACCGGTTTTACCGCTGCACTGAACATTTTTGAATCATTAGATTTAGAAAAAACACTAAACCCCAAAACCTAGGAAGTTAACTATGAAACTTACACACAAATGCCTTTTACTATCAACAGTATTAATGTCACTACCAACGCTAGCGCAAGGATTTTATACTGGTGCGAGTATCGGCTACGGCAATCAACAAAATATTGTCAATGACGTTAGCACCGAGACTGGCTATTTAATGGCTGGATACCGTTTTAATAACAATATTGGCGCTGAATATCGTTTCGGCGGTGTCAACAGTCATTCAAGTGAAGTTAACAACCTTAAGTCATATAGCAGTCTATATCTACGTGGCAGCTATGAATTAGAGCAAGGTTTTGAAATTTACGGCCTTGTCGGTTTAACGAATGCCGCAAGTGAAGATAATTTTTCAAATGGAAGTCGCAATACCACTGGCCCAAGTTTTGGTCTTGGCGCACGTTATGAAGTCACTGAAGGTTTAGGTATCAACGCTGAATACGTTTCTGTTATCTCAAGACGTGACTACTCACTGTCTGCGGTTAATTTCGGCATCGATTACCGATTCTAACCCTAACTAGGAAAACAAGTGCATGGATGCACTTATCCGACAACAAATTGAAAAGAGTCTTCGATAGAACGATAGTCAGCCCCCCAAAAAGACAAGGGGACTGATACTTAGCTACGATCCAAGTTAAATGACCAAGCCACCATCTACTTCAATCACTCGCCCATTAACGTACTCATTTTCCAAAATAAAACGTACAGTGTGAGCAATCTCTGTTGGATCCGCCATACGGCGTACTGGCACCATATTTTCCAGACGTTCGCGGGCTTCAGGTTTCATTGAGGCTGTCATTGAGGTCTCAACAACGCCTGGTGCAATAGCGACAGAACGGATGCCGTAGCGAGCAAGTTCTTTACCCCATACTGAAGCCATCGTCGCTACCGCTGCTTTGGAAGCCGCGTAGTTGGTTTGCCCCATGTTGCCTGCTCTCGACACGCTAGAAATGTTGATAATGACACCACGTGAATCTGACTCGATCATCTGCACCGCTGCTTCACGGCCGCACAAAAACGTACCGGTAAGATTGACATTGATAACAGCATTAAAATCACCAAGCGACATTTTGCTGATTTCACCATCTCTAGATTTCACCAACAATCCGTCTCGTAGAATGCCTGCATTATTAACTAAACCATTCAAAGAGCCGAATTCAGTGACAATGTCACGAAATACATTTTCTACTTGCTCTTCATTGGTGACATCGACCTGATAAGTTTGCGCTTTTACCCCAAATGCCTCACAAAGTTCTTTTGTCTCTGTTAAGGCGTCTTGATTGACATCGAGCAGTGCTAAGCTTGCTCCTTGCTGAGCTAAGCTAGTCGCCATAGTTTGACCTAATCCTTGTCCTGCACCAGTAATAGCGATAACGCTCTGTTCAAGTTCCATTTACTTCTCCCTTCTACTGCTTATTGCGAAAAAACTCAAAAAGACTCGAGAAATCCAACTCCGCATTTCCGTTTCGGTTATGGAGTGCGTAGAGACTATGAGCTAGCGCTCCCATGGGCACCGAAGATTGGCTAATTTTGGCCGTTTCTAGCCCAAGCCCCAAATCTTTTGACATCAACTTACACATAAAACCGGGAGTATATTGGGCACTCGCTGGCGCGTGCTCAATCACTCCCGGACAAGGGTTATATAGTTCTAAAACCCAGTTTCTGCCAGAGCTCTGAAGAATAATGTTTGATAACACCTCAGGATTGAGACCGTTATCCATACCAAGACTAAGGGATTCACAAGTCGCTGCCATGACAGAGCCGAGAATCAGGTTGTTGCAAATTTTAGCCATTTGCCCATCACCCGCTTTGCCCGCATGAAACACATTTTTACCCATGAAAGACAGCAAGTTATTCGCTTTAGTAAATCCTTCATCGCTGCCACCAACGATAAACGTTAAAGTACCTGCACTGGCACCAGCAACGCCGCCGGAAACAGGAGCATCGACAAACTCCAGTCCTTTGTTCAGAGCTTCTCTTGATACAAGACGCGCTGAGTCAGGATCAATGGTTGAACAATCAATAAGAAAAACATCGCTCGAGGCTAGTTCAATGATGCCTTTCTCATCATCGCTGCCCAGATAAACCGCTTTGACATGCTCACTGGCCGGTAGCATGGTGACAACGACGTTCGCTGAATCGAGCACCTGCTCCAAGCTATGACAAACGTGAGCACCCTTCTCTCCAAGAGGTTGCGATAATGCGGGCACTCGGTCGTAAACTTGCACACTAAAGCCCGCTTTGAGCAAGTTATTTGCCATTGGACTGCCCATGTTTCCTAGTCCAATAAATGCAACCTTCGTGTCTGTTGGCTGACTCATCACAACCTCCTTGGCTGTTTCAATTCATCGTTGGTTTAAACGAGAGGCACTATTTGTCTGCGCGAGTTAATGATGCCCTAGCATCGCAAGAGGATGCTCTTGCTCACGCCACAGTGAAGTGAACAAATTGTCGATCACAGACTTTGGCACTTGACTGATGTGCGCATATGTCCAGTTAGGCATACCGTCCTTGTCCACCAAGCGAGCGCGCACCCCTTCCTGAAATTCACCAAACTCGACGCTGCGCAGCCCCAAAATCAGCTCAAGCCTAAAACAATCGGCAAGTGACAACTGGTGATACTGTTTTAACTGGCGAAAACAAATATGCGCGGTAATTGGACTGCCATCCATCAAATTTCGCTGAGCCGCTTGCATCCATTTTTCGTTACAAGGTAGTGCCTGAATGTTATCAAACACCTCCTCAAGGGTATCAGACGCACAAGCGCATTGAATGTCGGGAATAAGAGGCAGAAGATGAGCAGCAGGTTTAGCTATGTTGGCATTGTCTGCAAGCTCTGAGAGTACTTCTGTTAAGTAGTCATAGCTGTCTTCGATGCTGTTCCAATCCGTTTGCTGCAATTGATGCAATAGCTTTTGTTTATCCGCAGGCGCGTTCATATGATCGGCAAGTCTAACGTCGAGAGCGTCGGTGCCGTTCATCATTACGCCCGTGAGTCCAAGGAACAAACCAATGTCATCGTCGAGACGGTTCAAAAAATAGGTCGCGCCAACATCGGGAAACAAACCGATATGAATCTCTGGCATGGCAAGTCGCGAATCTGGCGTCACCACTTTGTGAGACGCGCCCATAAAGAGCCCCATTCCACCACCCATTACGATGCCTTCGCCCCATGCAATAATAGGTTTGGTGTAAGTGTGGATGAGATAATCGCATTGATATTCAGTGCCAAAAAACGCTTCTGCATAGGCTTTGGCATCTTCTATTGGCGCGTGCTTCATCTTGTCATGCAAAGTACGCACATCACCGCCAGCACAAAACGCTTTCTCACCTTCACCGTCCAGTATTACGCATAGTACCGCGTCATCGTCGTGCCACTTATCAAGTTGGTCATTAAGCAATACCAACATGTTCTGAGTTAGGGCGTTGAGAGCTTTGGGATTACATAGGGTCGCAACGGCAATTTTGCTCTGTTGGTCACTACAAACGATTTCTTGAAATCGAACTGTGTCCTGAGTCGCTAGCGACGAATTTGACGTTGAACTGGTTGTAGACATGACGCCTCCTAACGATTTTTCCATTGTGGTGCGCGCTTTTCTAAAAAGGCGTTAACGCCTTCTCGTTGATCTTCGGTATCAAACAGCTGAATGAACAACTCGCGCTCTTTGACCAGCCCATGATCGATAAAATGCTGGCGGTTATTTTGAATTAGAGTTTTACAAGCAGTGACTGAAGACGGTGATTGATGGGCAACTTGATTAGCAAGATTAGTGGCAGCGGTTAACACCTCTCCCGAATTCACCACCTCCTCTACCAGTTTGATTTGGAGGGCTTTTGACGCATCAATCTTCTCGCCGCACAAGATGATCCGCTTCGCCCAGCCTTCTCCCACTAAAGCGGTTAAGTTCTGGGTGCCGCCTGCACACGGCAGTAGGCCAACCTTGGCTTCAGGCAGCGCCATCACGGCGTGCTCCTCAGCAATTCGAATATCACAAGCTAAAGCAACTTCAAGTCCGCCTCCCATGGCATACCCATTAATCGCTGCAATTGAGACACCACGAAAGTTAGACAGCGCTTCAAACGCTTCCCCAAAAACGCGAGACATGCGGCACGCACTCTCCTTGTCGCCAGCAGCAAACACATTCAAATCCGCACCTGCGGAGAAGAACTTGTTGCCTTGTCCGGTAATCAGCAATGCATAGACTTCTCGGTTTCGATTAAGCTCACCGACAAGCTGCTTAAGTGCCACTAAACTCTCCACCGTCCAAGTATTGGCTGGCGGGTTGTCGATAGTAATCGTCGCAACATGCCCTTCAATGGTATGTGGAATGAGTATCGCTTCTGACATAACCATTCTCCTTTGGTTTGCTTAGCAGCTATAGTATCGAGTCATCATCGCTTAAAACGCGTCTAGCGATGATCAGCCGCATGATTTCGTTAGTACCTTCTAAGATTTGGTGGACACGAACGTCACGAAAATGCCGCTCTAACGAATACTCTTTGATATAACCGTAGCCACCAAATAGCTGCAATACACCATCGCACACCTTAAAGCCCACATCGGTAGCAAAACGTTTTGCCATCGCACAATACGTGGTGGCATCCTCATGTCCGTGGTCAAGCTTAAACGCAGCCAATCGAACCATTTGCCGCGCTGCCACCAGCTCTGTAACTAAGTCTGCAACATTGAATTGCAACGCTTGAAAGCTTGCAAGCGGTTTACCGAACTGCTTACGCTCTTGCAAATATTGAATAGCGAGGTTTAGGGCGTGCTGCGCAGTACCTACCGAGCACGTGGCGATATTAATTCGCCCGCCATCCAGTCCCTTCATTGCAAAGGTAAAACCCTCACCCTCTTGGCCTAGAATTTGTCTGGCTGGAACGACAACATTGTCAAACGCGATCGCTCTTGTGGGCTGACTGTTCCAGCCCATTTTGGGCTCTTTGCGCCCATAGCTAATACCTTCGCTTGTTGCATCTAGCACAAAAGCGGAAATACCTTTAGCACCTGAGTCACCGGTTCGCGCCATGACCACCAGCACCTCAGTATCACCAGCGCCAGAAATAAAGGCTTTAGAACCATTTAAAATATAGTTGTCACCCTGTTTCACTGCTGTAGTTTTTAGCGACGCAGCATCAGAACCCGCTTCAGGCTCCGTTAAGCAATAGGATCCAAGCCACTCACCAGTCAGCAGTTTGGGTACGAACTGCTCGCGAGTTTCATCATTGGCAAAACTGGCCACCATCCAGGTCACCATGTTGTGAATCGTCATAAAGGCGGTCGTCGACGTGCAGCCCATGGCTAACTGCTCAAAAATGATCGATGAGTCAAGACGGCTCAAACCCAACCCGCCTTGCTCCTCACGGGTATAGAGACTCAGAAATCCCAGCTCGCCCGCCTGTTTAAGGATCTCTTTAGGAAAGT
The DNA here is from genome assembly GCF_052879755.1 of Vibrio sp. DNB22_10_4. Lineage (NCBI taxonomy): Bacteria > Pseudomonadati > Pseudomonadota > Gammaproteobacteria > Vibrionales > Vibrionaceae > Vibrio > Vibrio sp. DNB22_10_4. The sequence goes on from NZ_JBNNXW010000001.1 coordinate 1,229,552, forward strand.
GGCAGTCGGCATCCCAACGACTGGCATTTGGAAGGAGATTATCCATCGCAAACTGCTGAGCCGTATCGGCAAAAGCCCTTTGATCTTCGTTGAGTTCAAAATCCATACCTTGCTCCTTATTCCTAGTTCCTTGAAAAAGCTCGAGCTTAGCGAAGCTGAATGGTTAAGTTTGGTCCATCCGGAATATCGTCATCGAACCAACGCGCGGTGACAGTTTTAGTCTCGGTATAAAATCGCACGGCTTGCTTTCCGTAAGCGTGCAAATCTCCATAAAAACTGCCGCGCCAACCTGTGAACGAGAAGAAGGGTAAAGGCACGGGTATCGGTACATTTATACCCACTTGCCCGACTAAGATCTGATGCTGATACTTTCTGGCCGCCGCGCCGCTCGCAGTGAAAATCGACGTCCCGTTGCCGTAAGGGTTGGCATTCACTAGTGCAATGGCATCATCCAAAGAGCCCACTTCAATACACACCAATACTGGCCCGAAAATCTCTTGCTGGTAGATCTCCATATCGGTGTTAACCCCGCTAAACAAGGTGGGGCCTAGCCAGTTTCCTTGCGGAGCACCTTCTACCACGCAGTCTGAACCATCAAGTAAGCAGTAAGCACCTTGTTTCTTGCCTGATTCGATCAAATTGACCACACGCAGTTTTGCTTGCTGGCTTATTAACGGTCCATAGGCGGCCTCGGGATCATCCCATAGTCCCGGCTTTATTTTCGCCATTTCCGCAGCAAGCTCTACAATCCACTCCTTGGCGCTGCCGACAAACACGGCTACAGATATCGCCATACAGCGTTGCCCGGCAGCACCAACAGAAGAACCAACCAAGTTGTTTATGACCTGCGCTTTATTGGCATCTGGCATCACAACCATATGATTTTTCGCCCCGGCAAACGCTTGTACTCGCTTGTGATTGGCCGTTGCCGTTTGATATATGTATTGAGCAGTTGGGACTGAACCAACAAATGAGACCGCTTGAATCGCCTGGTGGGAGAGTAAGAAGTCGACTTGTACTTTGCCGCCATGCACCACCTGAAGAAGGCTTGGCGGCGCGCCCGCTTCATGGAATAACTCAGCTAAACGGACGGCAGTCAGCGGAACTTGTTCAGAAGGTTTGAGAATAAATGCATTACCCGCAGCAATAGCGATGGGAAACATCCATAAGGGGATCATCGCGGGAAAATTGAATGGAGTGATGCCGCAGCATACGCCAAGAGGTTGAATGAGCGAGTAGCTATCAATGTCAGTAGCGACGTTTTCTACCGTTTCTCCCATCATATTGCTGGCGACATTGGCGGCTTGCTCTACGACCTCGATTCCACGCCATACATCACCTTTAGCATCGGCTAAGGTTTTTCCCGTTTCTTTCGACAGTAAGGTGGCTATTTCGTCGTGCCGCTCTTTAAGCAGATGCTGGTACCGGAGCATCAATCGTGCCCGCTCTGATATCGCGACTTCTTTCCAGTGCATTTGAGCACTTAGCGCCTGTTCGATCGCACCTTGTATTTCATCTGCTGGCGTCATCGGTACCATGCCAAGCAAGTCATTGGTAGCGGGATTGGTTACATCTATCCATTCACTCGCTCGTGATACAACAGCATTACCATCGATAAAGTTGGCTATTTTATTCATCATTTACCCCCCCACTTTTTGAGTACCCGCTCCGACTGGCGAAACTTCTATCGCGATAGCGGTCGCCTCACCTCCGCCAATGCATAACGTAGCGATTCCTTTAAAAGGATCACCAGTAGCTCTCTTCGCTGCACGTGATTGCAATGCATGTATCAAGGTCACTAGTATTCTTGCGCCGCTGGCTCCTATCGGGTGACCTAATGCACAAGCACCACCGTTCACGTTGACCTTTGCTTCATCTAAGCCAAGCGCATCAATCGCAATCTGAGTCACCACCGCGAAAGCCTCATTGATTTCCCATAAATCGACATCGCCGCTTTGCCATTGAAGCTTATCGAGCAGCTTTCGAACTGCATCGACAGGTGCCAAGGTGAACTCCGAAGGTTGGCGAGCCGTGGTTGTGAACCCTTTGATCACAGCCAGCGGTGCCATACCCAACTCTAGTGCCTTATTTTCACTCATCAGCACAAGTGCTGCTGCGCCATCCGAGATCGCACTGGAATTCGCCGCCGTGATGGAACCATTGACTTTAAAAGCAGGTTTAAGCGCAGGTATTTTCTCTAGTTTGATGGTATTGGGCAGTTCATCTTCATCAATGAAGTGCCCATCTCTTGAGGTAAGGTTACAAATTTCAGATTGGAAAAGATGATTCCCGACGGCGTCCTTAGCTCGACTCGCAGAGCGTGTTGCCCAACTGTCCATCTGCTGGCGACTGTAACCGAGCTTGTCCGCGGTTCTCTGTCCAAACACGCCCATAAGTTCACCCTCATAGGCGTCTTGCAAACCATCGGTAAACATATGGTCATGGGTTTGATGGTGACCGATGCGCAGCCCTGAGCGAGCTCCATTTAGCAGGTACGGCGCATTACTCATGCTTTCCATTCCGCCTGCTACCACACAATCAGCTTCACCCGCCTGTATTTGAGTACTCGCAAGCATCACAGCTTTCATCCCAGAACCGCATACTTTGTTTACCGTTGTGCAAGGCGTATGGGTTTCGATGCCGGCTCCTATCGCTGCTTGCCGCGCGGGCGCCTGCCCCAAACCTGCGCTGAGCACACAGCCCATTAATACCTCATCCACTAAACTGGGTGTCATACCAACGGCGTCAATCGCATCCGCAATCGCAACACTGCCTAGCTCAGTAGCACTTATATGTGAAAGCGCCCCCTGAAACTTGCCCATCGGTGTGCGCTTAGCTGCGACAATGCATACGTTGTTTTGACCTTTTGTCTGTTGCTGCGCTCGTTCCATCTTTGCCCTCCTCTTTGGAACTCGATGTATTGGAGTTCTCAACGATTAGCTTGACGTTTTAGTAAGCATAGCACTAACATTTACGTAAACGTAAAGAAACAAATTTAAAACCTAGCTCAATATGTCACAGCGATTGTGAACGACAGTGGTTGAGCAAGTGTGGATTAGAACCCAAGAACCCGGAGAGTGGTAACGTGGACACGTATAAGATCAGTGAACTGGCAAAAGAATTTGATATCACCACAAGAAGTATCCGTTTTTACGAAGATGAGGGGCTGATCCAACCGGACCGAAAAGGCACCATGCGCGTCTATCAACGTCGCGACAAAATACGTTTAAAGCTAATTCTGCGCGGGAAACGCCTCGGCTTTTCTCTTGCGGAGATCAGGGAACTGTTCGAGCTGTACGACACCCATCAAGAAGATGACCAGCTAACCAAAATGCTGAAAATCATTGATGAGAAGGAAGCGGTACTCAAACGCCAGCTCGACGACATCAATACATTACTGGAAGACTTAACAACGGCACGCGAACGCTGTGAGGCATCACTCGCTAAAGCGAAGTAACTCCGTAAGTACCCAAAGTTAAGTCCATGTCCAGTATGAGGAGGAACCATGTTCACTCATTATCGCGCCATGGACTTTGGCTTGGACGAATCCATCAATTTACTTCGTGATCATGTAAGCGGGTTTGCTCGCGAATGCATCGCTCCAATTGCGAGCGACATTGACCGCGACAACGCCTTTCCCAACCCACTGTGGCCGAAACTCGGCGATATGGGCCTCCTTGGCGTAACAGTGAGCGAACAATATGGTGGCGCAGATATGGGCTATTTGGCTCATGTAGTGGCTCTGGAAGAAATTAGCCGCGCATCCGCTTCCATCGCTCTCTCCTATGGCGCTCATTCCAACCTCTGTGTGAATCAAATTTTCCGAAACGGAAATCAGGCTCAAAAGGATAAATATCTGCCTAAGCTGGTTGAAGGTTCCCACGTCGGTGCACTTGCCATGAGTGAAGCCAACGCTGGTTCAGATGTCATCAGCATGCAGCTTAGAGCCGAACGCTACGACGACCACTTCATTCTGAATGGCAGTAAAATGTGGATCACCAATGGTCCCGATGCTGATGTGTTGGTTGTCTACGCGAAAACCGACCCTAACGCGGCTCAACATGGTATTACCGCCTTCATTATCGAGAAACAGTTTGATGGATTTAGCCACGCTCAAAAAATGGATAAGCTCGGCATGCGCGGCTCAAACACCTGTGAATTGGTATTCCAGGACTGCAAAGTGCCTATTGAGAACGTGTTAGGGGACGTCAATCGTGGCGTTGAAGTATTGATGAGTGGCCTCGATTACGAGCGTGTTGTACTCGCGGCTGGCCCACTCGGGATCATGCAAGCTTGCTTAGATTTAGTGGTTCCTTATGTTCATGAACGTAAGCAGTTTGGCAAGGCCATTGGCGAGTTTCAATTAGTACAAGCAAAACTCGCTGATATGTATACACGCTGTAATGCGGCGCGTGCTTACCTTTATGCTGTTGCTAGTGCCTGCGATAGAGGCGATGTTACTCGCAAGGACTCAGCTGGCGTTATTCTCTACACCGCAGAGCTCGCTACCCAAATGGCGCTCGATGCGATTCAACTGCTTGGCGGAAACGGCTACATCAATGACTACCCTGCAGGTCGTCTACTTAGAGATGCTAAGCTCTACGAGATTGGCGCGGGCACTTCAGAAATACGCCGCATGCTCATTGGCCGTGAACTGTTTGACGAATCGATATAAGGAGCACTTATGCCACAGATAGTCACTAAGATTAAACGCGACTCTGAACTCTATCGTGACAATATGGGGGCTATGAACACGCTTGTCGAAGAGATGGAAACGAGAGTTGCACAAATCAAACAGGGCGGCGGAGAAAAGGCCATCGAACACCAAAGAAAAAAAGGTAAGCTTCCCGTGCGTGAACGTATTACCTCCCTACTCGACCATGATTCAGAGTTTCTCGAAGTCGGCCAATTTGCCGCTTGGGAAGTGTACGATGAGGCGATTCATTGCGCTGGCGTTGTCGCTGGGATTGGCAAAGTCAGCGATATACTCTGCATGGTGATCGCTAACGATCCTTCCGTAAAAGGCGGTACCTATTATCCGCTGACGGTTAAAAAGCACCTCAGAGCCCAAGAGATAGCCGCTAAATGCCAACTGCCCTGCGTCTATTTGGTAGACTCTGGCGGAGCTAATCTCCCGCATCAAGCTGAAGTATTTCCTGATAAGGAGCACTTTGGGCGTATCTTCTTTAATCAAGCACGTATGTCCGCCAAAGGTATTCCCCAAATCGCCGTTGTGCTCGGACTTTGTACTGCCGGCGGCGCTTATGTTCCTGCTATGGCTGATGTCGCCATTATGGTCAAACAGCAAAGTACTATCTTCCTAGCTGGCCCCCCATTGGTAAAGGCGGCGACAGGCGAACAAGTGTCAGAAGAAGCCCTTGGTGGTGCCGATGTACACTGTAAGAAATCCGGTGTTGCCGATTACTATGCTGATAATGAGCACCAAGCTTTAGAGATGGCGAGAAAAGCCATCTCTAATACCGGTCAGCTGTTTCCATCACAAGAGTCACACCAAGCGACTTTACCGAAATACGATACTGAAGAACTGTATGGCATCGTCAATCGTGATTTGCGTCTTTCGTTTGATGTTCGCGAGGTAATCGCACGACTTGTTGATGACTCAGATTTTGATGAATTTAAGGCACTGTTTGGTACCACGATTGTTTGCGGGTTTGCGCGAATTGACGGGAGGCTTATTGGTATTATTGCCAACAACGGTATTTTGTTTTCTGAGTCAGCACAAAAAGGCGCGCACTTTGTTGAGCTGTGTGCGAAACGAAAGATCCCGCTGGTGTTTCTACAAAACATCACTGGATTTATGGTGGGCAAACAAGCTGAAGAAGGTGGCATTGCTAAGCATGGAGCGAAGCTTGTTATGGCAGTATCCTGCGCAGATGTTCCCAAGTTCACCGTGATTATTGGTGGCTCCTATGGTGCTGGCAACTATGGCATGTGCGGCCGAGCTTACGATCCCACTATGATGTGGATCTGGCCGAATGCTCGCATCTCGGTAATGGGTGGTATGCAAGCGGCTAACGTGTTGGCTCAAGTGAAGCACGATGTTAAGCAGCGCCAAGGGATCGAATGGGATCTCGCTCAAGAGCAGGCATTCAAACGGAACATCGTTGACAATTATGAGCGCGAAGGTAGTCCCTACTATGCCAGCGCAAGACTTTGGGATGATGGCATTATTGACCCAAAACAGACGCGACATGTTCTCAGCCAAGCGCTAAACGCCGCGTTGAACGCACCAATACCTGACAGCGAGTTTGGTATCTTCAGAATGTGAGGCAACACGATGAGCGAACAGCTAATAGTGAACGTTACTGACTTGGGCGTAGCCTCAATAACGCTCAATCGCCCAGAAAAGGGCAACGCGTTTTCATCCAAGACCATCCAAGCGCTGATCGGAGCATTGCATTCGATTCAAGAAAACCCGTCTGTACGCTGCCTAGTACTAAGAGGCAAAGGCAAACACTTCTCTGCAGGTGCGGATCTCAATTGGATGAAATCAATGGCCAAGTGCAGCTATAAGGACAACCTTGCCGATGCCGAGCAGCTTGCCTTATTGATGTCTACGCTCGATGAACTGCCGATTCCAACCATTGCAGCGGTACAAGGGTGCGCTTTTGGCGGTGCATTAGGCCTTATCTGCTGTTGCGATATTGTTGTTGCCGAGCCTTCAAGTATAGCCTGTTTTAGTGAAGTAAAACTTGGCTTAGTGCCAGCAACCATCGCGCCTTACGCTATCCGCGCGATTGGCGCGCGAGCTGCCCGTCGCTATATGTTAAGCGCAGAAAAGATATCGGCTCAAACCTCACTAGAGTTAGGGCTTTACCACCAAATCTGTGACATCAATAAGCAAGAGCAGGTACTAGTTCAGCTCATCAACAGTGTACTTGCTAACAGCCCGAATGCCATTCGTGACACTAAGGCGCTAATCCGGCAATGTACTACTGCGATTGATCCGTCGCTTATTCACCAAACAGCGGCGGTGATAGCCAATGCGCGAGTCTCAGTCCAGGGTCAAAATGGTCTCAATTCCTTTTTTGACAAAGTACCGCCTGATTGGAGTGCTACGGTAGATGAGCCATGAAAAAGGTAGATGAACCATGAAAATGACGCTGCCAGAGTCCGTTAACATTGTCGAAGTTGGCGCAAGAGACGGCCTTCAAAATGAACCCAAAGTCTCGCTAGAGGCTAAGGTCTCCCTTATTGATTCGCTATCACAATCAGGCCTTCGCTATATCGAGGCTGGTGCATTTGTTTCGCCCAAACGTGTTCCACAAATGGCCGATTCAGATAGAGTGTTCTCAAACATTCAACGTCGGCCCGGTATCATCTATTCTGCGCTCACTCCCAATGTTAGAGGGCTAGAAGCAGCATTAGAAGCAAGGGCGGACGAAATTGCAGTATTTGCCTCTGCCTCAGAGTCCTTTAGCCAAAACAACATTCATTGCTCTATCGCCGAAAGCTTGGCACGTTTTGAACCTGTTATCGCGTTAGCTCAACAGCACAATATCAAAGTGCGTGGCTACCTATCTTGTGTAGCCGATTGTCCTTATGAAGGCGCAACCTCCCCAAACATGGTTGCTGATATAGCCAAAGCCATGTACGACATGGGCTGCTACCAAATATCGCTGGGTGACACCATCGGTTCAGGTACACCGCTGCGTATAGCGAACATGATAGAAGCCGTTTCTGCTCGTGTATCTCTATCTGATCTCGCCGTTCATTTTCACGATACTTATGGCCAAGCCCTTGCTAATATCTATCAGGCGCTGACTATGGGGATTGACACCATTGATAGTAGCATTGCTGGTTTGGGAGGTTGCCCCTATGCACCGGGTGCTAGTGGTAATGTCGCGACAGAAGATGTGATATATCTCTGCCATGGATTAAATATCAATACTGACGTTGATTTAAGTACACTTATCCATACTGCTAAAATTATTTGCAAAACACTCAACAAAACGCCTCAATCAAAAGTTACGCTTGCTCAGATTCTTCATCGGTGAATACTTGGTAGAAACGCTTTACGTTCCCCGTCACTCGTCCCCAATCAGAGTCAGCAACGCGGGCTTGGTGATGCTCGAATGCGGCTTTGTCTACGAACTCTTCGTAAAGACTGAATCGAGTTGGCTGTTTAACATCCTGCTCTACCGTAAACACTAAACAGCCAGGTTCAGCATAGGTCAGCGCTCTGTGTTTGTGCAGCGCTTCTATCACGACCGAAAGCTCATCTTCCGGCACCTCGATATGACCTTTAAGGATCGTTTTTGACATGGTACTCCCTTACATCGTCATTTTGTTACGCTTCTATTTTGTACCATCACCTCTCTCAACACGCCAATATTTGTTTAATATTGAACTCCTTACCGGATAGCAGTCCCCACTCTTTACTCCGACATTCTGGGCAAATGGAATGATTTTTCAATACAGCAAAAACCTGCCCACAATCCCTGCAGCGCGCATTCGCTTCAATGATCTCAATGTCTAATTTGGTCTGTTCCAGCTCGGTGCCGTCCACGGCGACGGGATAACACGCCTCCACGTACTTGGGAATCATCGATGATAACTCACCAATTTGCAGCACTATGGTATCTACGGTAGTAACCTGATGCTGCTTAGCAAAGCGCTGCACCGTTTTCACTACTTCAATGACGACACCTAGTTCATGCATAACAACTCCTTATTAGCTGGCAACCTCTCGACTGCCAGCAAAATTAACTTAACTAGACTACCCAATCGGCATCAATGATTTGATTCTTTTGATTGGCTTATACATAGTCACTTTCACTTTGCGCTTGATGGCGTACTTGATAATTTGCTTACGCGCATCTCGCAGTTCGCTTCCCTCAGCATCATAAGCTCTCACCAAAGAGATAGCGCCAAACTTACACTTGGTTGTACAAGAGCCGCAGCCTACACACATGAAATCATCCGCAGTCACTACCCCACAACCTAAACAACGCTCTGCCTCTTTTTGCACCTGTTCAGGCGTCAGGTTGCCACGCAAATCACGGAACGTATTTCGAGACTGAGCACCGTCGACATGGTGCAAAGTTTGACGAGGCGCCATGTCATAGCCAGCCAATTGAACATTCGACTTATCAAATGGGGTATAAGCTCGCTCTAACCTGCCAAGACGAAGACTTTGACCAGGTTGAACATAACGATGAATGGAGATCGCTCCCTCTTTCCCTTGTGCAATCGCATCAATGGCAAACCTTGGGCCCGTTAACGCATCACCACCGACAAAAATATCTGGCTGTGCCGTTTGGTAGGTCACCTCATCAGCCAGCACTTGTTGATTTGGCGCAACTGAAACATCACTACCGTTCAATAACTCGCCCCAGTCAATGGCCTGTCCGACGGAAATCAAAACACGATCCGCTTTCACATAGCGAACTTCGCTATCGTCAAACACAGGGGCAAATCGCCCTTCAGCATCCATCACCGACAAACAGCGTTTGAATACCACGCCAGTGACCCTACCTTCTTCGCTCACAATACGTGACGGCCCCCAACCGTTGTTGATTGTGATGCCTTCGTCCAGTGCGTCAGTGATTTCCTCTCCATGAGCGGGCATTGTTGCTCGACTTTCCAAGCAGTACATCGAAACGTCTTCGACTTCTGTTCTCACTGCCGTTCGCGCAACATCAATTGCGACATTCCCTCCGCCAATAACCACAACTTTGCCTGCAATTGTCGAAGGATGACCAAGATTGATATCTCGCAGAAACTCGACGCCCGTCATCACGCCTTTCGCATTGGCTCCATCAATTGGCAACGCTTTGCCTTTTTGGGCACCAATCGCTAAATAGAACGCGCGATAGCCTTGCTGACGCAACTGTTCCAGCGTGACCGAGTGCCCAATGTCGACACCAGTGCGAAACTCTACGCCTAGCTCCCTGAGTACATCGATTTCCGCCTTAATCACATTCTTCTCTAAGCGATAAGAAGGGATCCCAAGCGTTAGCATGCCACCCAAGACAGGCTGCTTCTCAAATACGGTCACACTATAGCCTTCAACCGCTAGGAAATACGCACATGACAAACCAGCAGGGCCGCTGCCTACTACGGCAATTTTCTTATCGGTGTAGTTATGGCGCTTAGTTGGGATATAACGAGTGTCTGAGTCTAAGTCTTGCTGCGCGATAAATTTTTTAATATCGTCGATGGCAACGGGATCATCAATATCTCCGCGAGTACATTCAGACTCACAATTGCGTGGGCAAATACGGCCACACACCGCTGGCAGGGGGTTTTCTTGCTTGATAAGCTCGAGAGCTTCAATATATCTGCCTTGCGACGCTAATTTAATGTAGCCCTGTATACCGATATGAGCTGGACAACCCGCTTTACACGGCGCAGAACCATCGTCATTGGCGACCTGACGATTCACACGATAATCGGGATTAAACTTATCGTCTCCCCACTCATTGGTGTATGGAAGTTCTCGGTCTTTCCTAATTTTTGGCTGCGTGGCACAAAGCTTTTGCCCCAGTCTAAGCGCGTTGGTTGGGCAGGTCTCGACACACTCTCCGCACGCCACACATTTGGTCTCATCAATCTTCACCACATAGTTAGAACGGATCATGTCGGGGTTTTGCCACTGCTCTGCCAACCGCAAAGCAAAACAGCCACATCCACAACAGTTGCAGATGGCGTGGGTTTCTCCGGAGCCGTCAAAGTTTGGGATTTGGTGCATCAAGCCATTGTCTTCGGCTTTACGCAGTACCGCCTTGGCTTCATCTCGGGAGATTTCTTTGCCTCTGCCAGTGCGAATGTAGTACTCGGCGGCATGCCCCATCTGGATACAAATGTCGTCTTTGATATGCCCGCAACCCTCACCTTGAGCTTCACGTGATGCTCGACATGCACAATCGGACAGCGAGAACACGTGGTTGTCATCTAGGTATTTCGACACCTCTTCATAAGAAGCGCTCCTAGTATCTCCGTCAATCGCGGTTTCGATGGGAATAACCCGCATCGGCCCTTTACCAATCGGAACATTACCTGCGGCCATAGGACCGCGCTTCTTACCAAAGTCATCAAACGCTTTGCCAAGCTGTGGATATTGCTCAATAAGAGCTTTGTTATTGACCACCATCTCCATATGACCCGGTACCCACACATCATGCCAGTACTTATCAACGCCATCGATGTTATTGACAAATGCAGCGCCTATAACCGCCAGATCCCAAAGTAGAATCTCCGTTTCTTCGACAGACTTTCCACATTTGTTGGCAACTTCTTCCGCGCTCAATGGCTGTTTTAACTCCAGTGCCAGTCCTACCTCAGCCATCGCCTCACTCATTATGGGTTCAAAAATTCGGTACTCAGGATCCGATGCTGTCACAGCGCGTTTCGAGCCGTCTTTGACCATACTGATCTTATTCGCGTATGAGATTACCTTCTGCTTTACTACCTGTTCCATCGCCTCGCCCCTTAGTTAGCATTCCAATCACTCACTTGCTGACGTAACCACCCTGTCCAATCCGCTATCCCTGCGCCAGTTTTAGCAGAAATAGCAAAGATTTTAATCTCAGGATTAAGTGCTTTAGCGCGCTCTATGACAGCGTCTAAATCGAAGTCAAAGTACTCTAAAGTATCGATTTTATTGATCAGCAACACATCACAGATAGAGAACATCAGCGGGTATTTAAGAGGCTTATCGTCTCCTTCTGGTACGCTCAAAATCATCGCGTTTTTTACTGCCCCAGTGTCAAACTCAGCGGGACAAACTAGGTTGCCTACATTCTCTAGTATGACCAAGTCGAGTTCATTGGCTTGTAGTCCCTCCAACCCCTGTGCGGTCATATCAGCGTCTAAGTGACACATGCCGCCAGTATGAAGCTGGATGACTTTGACGCCTTGCTCAGCAATAGTTTGAGCATCAACATCCGAGTCGATATCCGCTTCCATTACGCCAACACGAATGTTGTGTTTGATATGCTCTAACGTACGAACCAAGGTCGTGGTTTTACCGGAGCCTGGGGACGACATTAGGTTGAGAAGAAACAGCTTGCGTTCTTTTAGAGAGTCTCTTAACAAATCGGCTTGACGATCATTGTTGTCAAACACACTCTCTTTAATTTCCATGACTTTGAAATCTGACATCACCCTTCCCCTCTAGCCAATAACGCCGATCAATACACCACAACTCACTATGGCCGCCGCCAATTTTTGTGACGACACCAACTTCACCAATTGACTACCTAGTCCCATGATGACAGCCGATCCCATCAACATCCCAATGGCAAATGTAGCTAGAGACGCATGACCCACTTCAACGCCGTGTGCCCAACCATGAATCGATACCGCGAACAATGACGCAGTCACTAGTGCTTTCGCCAGCCAAGAGCCCGAGTTAAGCATCCAGACAGCAAACCCTGCGACGAAAACGGAGCTTAATATCAAGGTTTCCATCAGACTGCTGGCCTCCCACCATAGTCCAAATACGAAGCCAGCACCCATCATGCAAAGAGCTGCAATAATAAAAGACCCGCCTTTTAACTTATCAAAACAAGACATTTGGCTAGCAACGCCCATAGCAAGCAAGATCAATAGATGATCCAGCCCGAGGAAAGGGTGGAAAAAACCACTCAATAGCGAGACTGATAGCCCGTCATGAATGCCGTGAGCGTGTGCTATTGGCGACACCAAGATCACTGCCCCGCTAAGTAACTTCATTGCCTTTTTCATTGCTGTTTCCTTCCATATTTAAAATTCAATTAGAGCAAATGCTCTATTTTGTAAAAACGATAATATGGACAGCCGAGGCTTGCTGTGATTGCTCTCTCAATTACAAGTTGAGGAAATGATTACAGAAAAAACTTGTTCAAATTTGCTACAGAGATCGACTTTGTTTACTAAATCAATGTGAAGCTAATAATCAGGAATATAAAGAAAAAACCCGAATCAAACTGCTTCGGGTAGATGCTTGACTAATGCGAATAACAAGTGAGTCAAGAAAATGGATAGTGTATTTAACGCGCCCTATGAAGTTAAAAGTAGCTTTTCCATAATCTCAAGATAGGTGGCACACTGTGTTTTTCAACCAAAACTCAAGTTTGTCGTTGCTTCTAATGATTCTTAATTATCAGTAGAGTTTATTTATGAACGGCTTCGCCAATTAGAGCAGTATGAGACGCATCTTGAGCTTATCAGAGTGCTACGTGCACTGTACTTAACAGGCAAAGTAACCGCTTAACCGGCATGAAATGCCGGTTATTAGTTGCGACACGTTTCTAAGCGTTAAACGTTAACCACCATGCTACCATCTTCCATTTGGTAGCGAGACCATATATCAGCCAGAGTCTCTTTGTTGAGTTCGATTTCCTTAGCCTGCAAAAACTCTTCATTGTATAACTTGGAGTATGAGCGCTCAGCAAGATCGCAACTGAAAGTAACGATCGTCTTTCCTTTACCCATTCTTGCTGCTGCATAGAGAGCCCCGGCTACATTCAGTGCTGAGCTGCTTCCCAATAGAATACCGTCATGATCCGAGACTAAGCGCGATATTGTCACTAAGTCCTGATCCGGCAGTGTGATAGCGTGATTGATTTTAGCCTGCCTAAAGTTCTCCACTTCCCGCATGATACCAATGCCTTCAGTGAAGGAGCTACCACTCGACTGATGCTGCCCAGACTTCAGAAAAGAGTAAATACCCGAACCGTCAGGATCGACTAACCAGGTTTTGCAGCTTGGCTTTTGCTGGGATAGATAATGAGAGTTTCCAGCAATGGTTCCCCCCGTTCCGGCAACGGTAACAAGAGCGTCAATCTTACCCTCAGTTTGCTGCCAGATTTCTGGGCCGGTATGCAGATAATGAGCTCGGTAGTTGCTTAAATTTTCAAACTGATTTGCCCACCAATAGTCTTCACGTTCAGCACCAATACGCTTGGCGGTATGGTAAAAGTGTTCTGGGTTTGAAAAAGGACAAGGGTCGACTAACAACAGTTCTGCACCATGCAGAGCAACCATACGCTCTTTTTCTTGCGCTTGCCCTTTTGGCATAACCACCAACATTTTGTACCCCATCGACTTGGCCACCAATGCCAACCCAATACCGGTATTACCTGCTGTACCCTCGACTATGGTCATGCCTGGTTTGAGTTCGCCGCTATCAATCGCATCTTTCACAAGTTGCAGCGCCGCCCTATCTTTTATCGAGCCTCCAGGGTTTTGATGTTCACATTTAAGAAGAATGTCACAGCCGGATATTTCGGAAAGACTATTGATTCGAACTAGATCGGTATGACCGATGAGTTCACTAACATTGTTTGCGATAGGGGCAAATGACATAACCGCTCCATGTGTTATCAGATTCACTAATTAATCGATTTGTTACTTGAACATCATAAGCTTAGCCGCGCAGGGTGTGGAGTCAAGACTGGGCGTTAGCGAGTTCATAGTGACAAGCCGACTTACTTGTCACATCGACAGAAACGGATTTTAATAGAGCAAATCACCCAATTTTTGATATGTTACATATGAGAACCTAGACGTCTGACTAAGAGCTTGGCGAAAACTTAGGATTCAGGGATACAGTAAAAAGAGTAAAGGAATCAAATTTAAATGACACTCAAACCAAAACACGCTTTGGTGGTTGAAGGCGGCGCAATGCGAGGCATATTTGCTGCCGGGGTTTTGGACGGTTTTATCGACCACAACTATAACCCATTTGATTTTTGCATTGGAGTGTCGGCGGGCGCGACCAATATTGCTTCTTGGCTCTCTAATCAGCGTGGGCGAACTTATACCATCATCTCCGACTACTCTTGTCGGCCTGAGTTTATCAACTTCGGTAAATTTGCCAGAGGTGGCCATTGGCTAGATCTCGACTGGTTATGGGATCATATTGCGTTGCACTACCCCTATGACATGCAAGCTTTTAAACAACAGTCGACCCCTTTCCATATCGTGACCACAGATATCAAAACGGGCTCTCCCGTCTATACATTAGGCACTGAGAGTAATTTGGAAAGCATACTCAAAGCATCGTGTTCACTGCCTGTTGCTTACCGAACCCCTATCAGTTTCGAAGGCCGAAAAATGATTGATGGCGGAGTAGCTGACTCTATCCCAGTTGTAGAGGCATACAAAAAAGGCGCGAGAGAGATCACAGTGATCCTGTCTCAAAAGCAAGGCTATATGAAGCGTCCCCCAAAGGCACCTTGGTTACTGCGCCAGCTTATGAGAAACACACCACAGCTCGCGGAGACAATGATTAATCGTGCCGAACAATACAACCAAACGATGGCATTTATTAATAATCCTCCCAAGGGTTGCACCATTAATGTGATTACGCCCAACGAGAGCTTCTCTGTAGGTAGGCTCACGACAAACAAAGAGAAACTTGAAGCGGGTTATCAAATGGGACTGAGAGCGGCGGGAGACCTGGTTCAGAAAGCTCTATTTACTCGCTAAGTTTCAACGACGTAATTTCCATTGGTTTACCATAAAAATAGCCTTGTTGAACTGCTACACCTTTTGATTTGAGGTAATTTGCTTGCTCCAGCTTCTCAACCCCTTCTGCAATTAAGCTGAGATTTAGAGACTGAGCCATCGAAATAATCGCATCAAGTACAGGAACGTTTACACTGTCATGTCCGATGGAGTCAACAAAGCACTTATCGATTTTCAAGCCATCTATTGGCGTAGACTCGAGCATTGACAGAGAAGTTTGTCCCGTACCAAAATCGTCAATCAAGATTTCTACTCCATTAGATCTTAAGTGACTTATTGCACTCTTAGCTTGACTGTTGAGCAACTGACGCTCGGTTATTTCGACTCCCAAAGTGATCCCATTGGCTTTAAGCTGTTCGGCGTAAGATACCAGTCTCTCGCACTTGTCTTTAACTAAAAAATAATCCGGTGGAAAGTTAATGCCTAGGTGAAAAGGCGTCGACAGAGAAATTTCTAAAAAATCACTAATCGCTTTATCAACAACAATATCAGTCAATGAGTTGATTAACCCACACTCCTCTAAAATAGGAATAAAGACATCTGGGTAAACAAGACCACGCTCTGGATGATTCCAACGAACCAGCGCTTCAACTCCACTAACTTTGCCATTCAGCGCATTGAATTGAGGTTGATAATGCAATACGAACTGTTTGTGTTTGACTGCGTTCTCAACATCGCTATAAATTCCCGAACTTTGAGAAACGAGGCGGCGAATATAAAAAAGGGCCATGTAAGCGGTAAAGGTGCTTGGTATCGCTGCTAAGAAATAGAACCAACCCTTTTCTTTAATTAAGTCCATACTGGCAATAAGTTGAATTTCTTGACCTGGAATATCAGTACCAGTCGTATACGCAAACAAACCATCGTTTCTGACTGAATCACTCGGTGTCGGCTGCTCGCCAAAAAACAGTGCAGCAGACTTGAGCCTTGGCTCAGTTCGATAGCCTAAATTAGCACGCATATAATCTGGCGAGAGCAATGACACCGCATGATACACCTGATCATTGAGAACCCTTCGATTGATCACTGCGATTGATGTACTCTGCGATCTTGGCATCGGAACGAGTTCCATCGATTGCGCTTCAGTAGTTAGCTTACCCTCGTCAACGATTGAACGATTGATCACATTTCCCAATGATGAACAGATGATTTTGCCATCCGAAACAATCTGCATTTCAAGAATTTCACGCTCATATCGCAAAACTTGTTGTAGATAATTGCAATTGGTTGGTGCCACCAGAGCGGCTTTGTTTTCCATCGCGACACTGTATACGATCCTACTGTACGCATTCGCATACCCATCACCCAACTGGCGAATAGTCTCTTTCACGCTCAGCAACGCTAGTACTATAAGTGTCACAGTCACTAAGACGAGTGGTACTAGAGCAACTACCCAAAACAGTAAGCTTCGATTCGTCGTATTCAACCCAAACATATCATTCCAATCATTTATCTTAACCCTCTAACCATAAACGATTTTTCTATCGAGTAGCACAAAAAAACCCGAAGCTAGATACTTCGGGTTGAGGGGTCATAAGATATTGGGGTATCTAATGATTACAAAAGCTCTACCGACTGCTGAGCAATCACAAACTCTTCGTTAGTTGGGATAACCATCGCTACTGCATTTAGCATTTCAGACTTAGCGATAACACCAGCATTACCAAAGCGAGCGTCTTCGTTGCCTTTCACATCTTCTTTAAAACCTAGAAGTTTCAGGTTGTTTAAGATCTCACGGCGAATTGGCATCGAATTCTCACCGATACCACCCGTAAAGATGATGCCATCGAATGAATCTAGAGCTGCTAGGTATGATGCAATGTACTTAGATACGCGGTAAGTAAACACTTGGAATGCGAGCGCAGCGCCTTCGTGACCTTGCTCCATGGCTTCTAGAATGCCACGAGCATCGCTCGTAAGACCAGACACACCTAGGAAGCCAGACTCCTTGTTAAGCGCGTTAAAGACTTTGTCTTGTGACCAACCTTTCTTAAGAAGGTACTCAATGATGCCTGGATCTAAGTCACCACAACGGGTGCCCATCATAAGGCCAGAAAGCGGAGTAAAGCCCATTGACGTATCTACAGACTCACCGTTGTTAATTGCACATACAGATGCACCATTGCCAAGGTGTACAGAGATAAAGCTAGATTGCTCTACAGGCTTATTGATCATTCTTGCTGCTTCACGGCTTACGAAATAGTGACTTGTACCGTGGAAGCCGTAACGGCGGATACCGTAGTCAGTATATAACTCGTTAGCAATAGCGCCCGTGTAGGCACGTTTCGGCATTGACTGGTGGAATGCAGTGTCGAATACTGCGAATTGTGGCAGTGACGGGAACGCTTCCATCGCAGCGCGAATGCCAATTGCACCCGCTGGGTTATGAAGTGGCGCAAGGTCGGCCAGCTTTTCAATTTCAGCGGTTACTTCTTCGTTGATGCGTACAGTTTGTGTGAACTTCTCACCACCGTGAACAATACGGTGACCGACTGCAACAATGCCCTCTTGCAGACCCAGTTCATCAGTAAGACCTACCAGTTTACCGATAGCAATTTTGTGGTGGCTGTCATCGCCCTCGATTGCGATTTCAGTTTTTTCACCGTTGAATTTCCAGCTCATACGAGACTCTGGAAGACCGAAACACTCACCGAGACCAGACAGTACAGCTTCACCAGTTTGGGAATCAATCACTGCAAACTTTAGTGACGAGCTGCCAGAGTTGATGACAAGAACAAACGAATTCGACATTGGGGGGTTATCCTGTTATTGAGCATGGATGGAAGATGACTTCCTAGCATTGATTGATATTATTCAATATTTTTTGAATCATTCAACTTTCTTTTAAGGTTTTGATTGTATCAAAATGATATTTATTGATGATGATCAAACTAGGATTTAATTCATGAGTTGAATTTAATCACCTACACCCCTTGATTATAGTCGCTTCGCGGACACGTTGCATATTCATCATACAAAAAAGCCGAGCTTACGCTCGGCTTTCAAATATTTTTGAATACTCAAATTTAATTAAGCTTCGTCACGACGGTTACCGCGTGAGAATGAACGCTCGCCACGATGGCTGCCACGGTGGTCACCACCACGGTTGCGGTCAAAACGACGCTCACCGTCACCACGACCACGGCCACCTTCACGATTGCCTTCACGGTTACCACGGTAGCCACCGCCTTCACGGTTACCACCACCTTCACGGTTGCCACGGTAACCGCCACGGTTACCATCTCGGTTACCATCACGACGGCCACCGCCATCACGACGACCACGAGGCTCACGGAAGTCGTTAAAATCAACCACTACTGCACCCGCTTCTTTTTGACGGATACGTAGTTTCTGTAGCTTACCAGCAACATCTGAAGTCATTGCTTTTGGAAGCTGAACGTAAGTTGATTCACGATCTAGCTTGATAGCACCGATAGAACCTTTAGTTAGGCCTAATTCGTTTGCTAGTGCACCAACGATGTCTTTAACTTGAACGCCTTGCTCGCGACCCACTTGAAGTTGGTACGTATCCCAATCTTGAGTGTTGAAATTACGGCCACCATCACGACCACCGTCGCGATCGCGATTGTCACGGCGCTCTTTGCGACGCTGCTTGTCACGCTCGATAGCAGCGATCATTGGGTCTTCACCAATGTAGAACAATGGACGTTTACCCTGCTGGCGCTTAAGAAGAATTGCCGCTAGTGTAGCCGCGTCAATCTCTAGAGTTTCTTGCAGCTTCTCAACAAGCTCAGCAAACTTATCAAGTGACTTGTGCTCAGCTTCTTGAGCAAGTTCTTCACCCAGCTTAACTAGACGAGCTTCTGCAACTTTGTCACGTAGAGGAAGTTGGATTTCTTCCATTGAAGACTTAGTTACGCGCTCGATAGTGCGAAGCATACGGATTTGGTTTGTGCGAACTAGAAGGATCGCTTTACCTTTACGTCCAGCACGACCAGTACGGCCGATACGGTGGATGTAAGACTCAACATCGAATGGGATGTCGTAGTTGAATACGTGTGTAATACGTGGAACGTCTAGGCCACGTGCAACAACATCAGTTGCAACTAGGATGTCAATAACACCTTGTTTGATGTGATCAACAGTACGCTCACGTTGAGACTGAGGAATGTCACCATGCAGTGCTGCTGCTTTGAAGCCGCGCGCTGATAACCAGTCTGCAAGACGCTCAGTGTCTTGGCGAGTACGTACGAATACGATTGACGCGTCAGTTTCTTCTGTTTCTAGAAGACGAGACATTGCTTCGTCTTTTTCTACGCCTTTAACAACCCAGAATTGCTGCTCTACTTTGTCAACAGTGTGGTTTTTACCAGCAACGTCGATGTACTCTGGCTCACGCAAGAAACGATCAACGATCTTCTTAAGCATTGGAGGCATAGTTGCAGAGAATAGTACGCGTTGTGCAGTTGATGGAGCGTGCTCCATGATCTCTGTTACGTCATCAACAAAGCCCATGTTTAGCATTTCATCTGCTTCATCAAGAACAAACGTGTGTACTTCGTCTAGGTGTAGACGGTCACGGTTGATAAGGTCTTGAACACGACCTGGAGTACCAACAACAATGTGAGCACCAGATTTAAGTGCACGCATTTGATCAACGATAGATGCACCACCGTAGATCTCTAGAACTTTAAGACCAGCAACGTTTTTACCAAGGTTCTTAACTTCGGCAGCAACCTGAATCGCAAGTTCGCGAGTTGGCGCAAGAACGATAGCCTGTGGCTTGCGTTGACCAAGGTCTAGCTTGTTGAGTAAAGGAAGAGAGAAAGCCGCTGTTTTACCAGTACCGGTTTGTGCTTTACCTAGCGCGTCTTTACCTTCTAGAAGGTGAGGAATAGCTGCAGCTTGGATAGGCGTTGGAGAAACAAAACCCATTCCTTCAAGAGCAGAAAGGATTGCGTCGTTCAGCGCTAAATCGCTAAACTGGATAGTAGAATCTGTCATTGGGATCCCATTCTTAGATTAATAACTAGGTCCCACGAGCTCTACCAATTCCAAACTGATCCAGATTGTCTCTAAAAACAATCGATTAAGAGCTGATTCCATTCAGATGCGGACAAGTAACAAATCGCATCAAGCCGCTAGGGACGTAAACAAGGAGGCGGATTATTCCCTAAAAGCACAAAAAAAGCCAGAAAAAATTGAAATACATCACAATTTTCTCCTCTTTGGCAAAAATCTGTATAAACCGTAGTCAAATTGACACATTTATAATCTAAAAACTAAGCGCATCAGGGTTTAAGCTCATCTCAGCTCACTATTGTCCTTTCTATTTGATCACGGATTTACGGCAACTTGTATGTGACGCCATTCCTTTCCAATGATAGAATCCAGCGCAATATTCGCTTCTCTTAAGCAAAGGTTTACAGACACCACATGTTCCAAGACAATCCGTTACTCGCTCAACTTAAGCAGCAAATTCAAGAAAACCTTCCGAAAAAAGAAGGTACTATCAAAGCGACTGAAAAAGGCTTTGGTTTCCTCGAAGTCGACGCAAAGAACAGCTTCTTTATCCCACCTCCATACATGAAGAAATGTATGCACGGTGACAAAGTCGTTGCGATTATTCGTACGGAAAAAGAGCGTGAAGTGGCAGAGCCTCAAGAGCTAGTTGAACAAGCAGTCACGCGCTTTATTGGCCGCGTTAAGCTATTTAAAGGCAAACTGAACGTTACTCCAGATCATCCACAGCTTAAAAAGCTGACGCTAAAGGCGAAAACGATCAAAGGCCTTAAGTCTGATGATTTAAAAGAAGGTGACTGGGTTGTTGCTCAATTGATTCGACACCCTCTCAAAGGTGACAACGGCTTCTTTGCAGAAATCACAGAAAAAATCACAGACGCCGACGACAAGATCGCACCATGGTGGGTAACACTAGCTCAAAATGATCTGCCGAATACCGAGCCAGAAGGTCTTGAACAGTGGGACATTAAAGATGACGAAGCACTTGAGCGCGTTGATCTCACTGAGATGCCGTTTGTCACTATCGATGGTGAGTCGACCAAAGACATGGACGACGCACTCTACGTTAAGAAAAACGATAACGGCCAGTTTGAACTGACCATCGCTATCGCCGACCCAACGGCTTACATCACACCAGAAGATAATATGGATAAAGTAGCGCGCGAGCGTGGCTTTACTATCTATCTTCCAGGTCGCAACATCCCAATGTTGCCACGTGATTTGGCCGACGATCTGTGTTCACTGATTGAAAACGAAGTGCGCCCTGCGATTTGCTGCCAAGTCACCGTAGACGCTGACGGCATAATTGGCGATGACATTCGCTTCTTCGCAGCCAACATTAAATCACATGCACGCCTTGCTTATGACCATGTGTCTGATTGGCTAGAAACTGGCAGCAGTGACAAATGGCAGCCTTCTGACGAGATTGCTAACGTTGTACGCGAGCTAAGCGAATTTGCACAAGCACGTGCGACTTGGCGCGAAACACACGCGGTTGTATTCCCAGATCGTCCAGATTATCGCTTTGAGCTTAGCGAAGATAACGACGTCGTTGCTATCCACGCTGACATGCGCCGCACTGCTAATCGTTTGGTTGAAGAGTCGATGATCACCGCCAACATCTGTGCCGGCCGTGCTCTAAGCAAAGCATTTGGTTACGGGGTATTTAATACTCACCTTGGCTTCAAAGCAGACAAGCTTAAAGATGTGGTTGATCTAGTAAACCAAGATAAAGAAGAAGCAACTTACACGGCAGAATCTCTCTCGACACTAGAAGGTTTCGCGGCGCTGCGTCGTGACTTAGGTGCACTTGAGTCTAGCTACCTAGATAACCGCATTCGCAAGTACCAAGCATACAGCGAAATCAGCAATCAGCCTGATGCTCACTTCGCAATGGGTCTAGACGTTTACGCAACGTGGACATCACCTATTCGTAAGTACGGCGACATGGTCAACCACCGTCTTCTAAAAGCACTTATCCTTGGCAATGAACCAGTACAAAAACCAGATGACGAACTGGGTGAAGAACTGGCTATACACCGCAAGCATCACAAGATTGCTGAACGTACCGTTGGTGATTGGTTGTATGCTCGTACGCTAGAGAATGATCCAAAAGCAGGCACCGAGTTTACTGCGGAAATCTTCGATATTAACCGTGCAGGTATGCGTGCTCGCCTTCTAGAAAACGGCGCTGGTGTGTTTATTCCAAATCCGCTTATCGTTGCAAATAAAGAGCGCATCGAAAGCAATAACGAAACGGGCACAGTCGCTATCGACAAAGAAGTTGTGTACCGCCTGGGTGACACACTGAAAGTGGTATTGTCAGACGTTAACCAAGAAACGCGTAGCCTTGTTGCTAAACCTGTTGAAGTGTTTGCTGAAACACCTGTCGAAGCAAAATCTGACGCGGAAGAAGCGCAAAAGTAGCTTCTTAAGCGCAAGAACTATAACGTAAAAATGGGAGCCAAAAGCTCCCATTTTTTATGCCGGTTCGGCTAGTTGTCATCGCCCTATCACCAAAAGTAAGCTTTCGGATCTTTCTCAATCTCACGCATTACTGCGGTTAAATCAGAGCTCTTACCAAGAAACGGATAAGGTATCCACGCTTCACCATCTTGCTCATCGGGCACATAAACCAACCATTTATTATCATTGGCATCAAGTTCAACTTTAGCTACCGCACTGGTGTAGCTGGAAGATTTTGAGTCGAGTAAGTAGTGCGCTTTAGAAAACAGCACGCCATGTTCAAGCATCTCAAACAGGGACTTACCGAGCTCCACGGGCATACTGCGGTTTCGGTTACTACAAACAATTTCTGCGCACCGCTCTAGGCGGCACTGCGACATTTGAATTAACGTCATACACCCTTCCTCTCGATAGATACCTTTAATATAACTGCTTTTTGACGAGTTTGTTAGCGTTGCATACACCAATTAGATGCAATTGAGAACTCACACCAAAGCAGGCAATGCTAATTCACAAAAGTGTCACACTAACGAAATAAGATGTGGAAAATTCTTACTTTATTTGGAGTTAACTATGCTTCGCATTGCCCTAGCCACCCTACTCTCTATTGCCAGTTTTGCTCATGTTCAAGCAGAAGAAGTCAACGTATCCGGTTCGACCTCTGTCGCTCGTGTTATGGATGTATTAGCAGAGCAATACAACAACCAAAACTCAGATACATTCGTTGCAGTACAAGGGATTGGCTCTACCGCGGGCATCACTTTGTTAGAAAAAGGCGCTACCGATATCGGCATGAGCAGCCGCTTCCTAACCGTGCAAGAAAACAGCGAGTCGCTAGAGGTATTCCCAATTGCTTATGATGGCTTAGCGGTGGTTGTAAACTTGGCTAACCCGGTGCAAAACGTTAGCCGTGAGCAACTGTATGACATCTACAAAGGCGAAATAACCAACTGGAAGCAAATTGGCGGACCTGACCAAAAAATCGCTGTGGTCACTCGTGAAGCATCTTCGGGCACCCGAGCAAGTTTTGAAAGCTTACTTGGCCTGACACGCGTGATTAACGACAGAACTGTTTCAGACATCAATCCAACTAACCTTGTCGTTAACAGCAACAGCATGGTGAAGACCATCGTAAACCACAATCCACACGCGATTGGTTTTATCTCTGAAGGTTCAGTAGATCGCTCAATAAAAGCAATTACCTTTGAGGGAGTAGAGGCTAACACCAAGAACATTTCAGACGGCAAGTACCAATTGGCTCGCCCATTCTTACTACTTCACAAGAAAGACGACATCGATGACAATGCAGACAAGTTCATTAAGTATGTTCTTTCAAAAGAAGGACAGTTATTGATTGAAGAGTATGGTTATACACCAGTTAAGTAATTGATTTCATTATCTACTCAAGGGGAGCACTGCTCCCCTTTCTGTTTTTCAGATTGTGACAAAACCTTTGATTTCATTGATAGCGCTTTTCGGTATGCTCGAACTGCTGCTAAGGTGTAACTACTTGTTTAAACATCCTCACACAGGAGCATTCAATGATAGTAACAACGACTCAAACGGTTGAGGGAAAAAGAATTGTCAGCTACAAAGGTGTCATCGCTGGCGAAGCGATCCTTGGAGCAAATGTGTTTAAAGACATGTTTGCAGGGCTTCGTGACATTGTGGGTGGCCGCTCTGGTACTTACGAACGTGAGCTTCAACGAGCACGTGAAATTGCTTTAAAAGAACTCGAACAAAAAGCCAGTGATATTGGAGCGAATGCGGTTGTTGGCGTGGATTTAGACTACGAAGTCTTGGGGACTGGAAATGGAATGTTAATGGTATCGGCGAGTGGTACAGCGGTTGTTGTCGACTAACCTTTCTTTATTTTCTCTGTTTTAGTGATGAAAAAAAGGCAGCGAATTACCGCTGCCTTTGTTTTTACGATGACATCAAGTTATTGCTGCGTAACAGTAAGTACTGGCGCACTCTTGTCTGCAAAGTTAACTTCAAAGCGATAGTCACCAGCACTCGGGATAGCGATGCCTAAGTTCTTAGTAGCAGGACCAACGCCAAGCGCTAGTGGAGTACCGAACTCAACAGAAACACCTTCCGCGTCTGGCGCGAAGATGGTTGCATCTGACCAACCAGAATCGGCGACTTTCATATTGAAGTTACCCGCACTTAGAGATACTTCAAGTGCATAAACATCGTTAGCTACGTAAGTAAACTTCGCCGAATCAATCGCCGCCCAGCCAGAGTCAGTCACATCACCACGTAGGTAGAGTGCGGTATCACCCCAAGTTGGCGCATCTGGTGCTGCAACAACTGACACAACAGGTTTATCCGCTGTATCGTTTTGCATGTACGACGCATCGACAGTGAACGTATATTTGCCCGCAGTCTCAACAGACAGCTTACAGTTGCCCTCTGTACCAAGGTCGATTGAGTCGTTAGCTTGATCTGCCCAATTACAAGGGATGTTTACATCACCCCAGTTAGCATCTCCAAACTTGAACTCGTAATCACCAGCCTCAAGTGGCGCTGTCAGCGTGTACATACCATTGGCAATAAACTGCAGCTTCCAGTCCTCACTCGCTCCCCAGCCGTTCATACCACCACGGACGTAAACATTCGTCTCGCCATACGGTGGAAGATTTGACACATCTTTGTTTGAAAGATCAACCGGAAGACCTTCTCCTCGAGCACCATCTCGTGGTAGCACGAACACAGCTGTAGTTAGCGCAGGGACAGAGAATGTGCTATTTGCAAATGTTGCATCTCGCACAATGATATCTGCTGAGTTCTGTTGTACATCATGCAGAACGAAGCCTTCAGTCCCATCGATAGTAAAGTCTTGTTGCTCTGATGTTGAGTTAGCAACGACAACAATCGCATCAATTTCTTTATCAAGATTGTCACTACCTGCTTTCGTACCATTATCAATCGACATCACAATTAGACCTTGAACCTGATCTTCGCCAACATTGCGGAAGTCAACACGGTTTTTAACATCTGCCGCTGTCGTTAGGCGGAATAGGTCACTACTGTTACGGATTTTAAGTAGCTCAAGGAACTGCTGCTTAGATAGCTCGATATCGTCCGCATCTGGCTTAGCCGTTGAGTCTGCAATGATCTCTTTAATGAGCTTCCAGTTTGCGCCGTCTTTGTCTTCACGAGGTAGACCAACATTCCAGTTGTTGTCTGAACCGTCAAAACGAACGCGGTTATACCAGTCACCCGAATCGTAAGAGTCACGTTGCATTGACTTAGAACGAAGTAGCTCTGAGCCCATATGGATAAATGGTATACCTTGTCCCATCATCACAGTAGACAGAGATACCGTTTGCATACGAGCGCGCTCTGCAGACGATGTACCTGACGCAATCTTATAGGCATTGTTATCCCAAAGCGTTTGGTTATCGTGCTTAGACACATAAGAAATGTTTTCTGACGGTTGCTCTGTGTAACCTGCTGGCGCACCATTGTAATCTACGTTTTTGCCCAGAGTTGTGTTGCCTTCTGAATCAAGAAGAACGTAAGTTGCTAGGTTACCTGCCATACCCAAACGCACTAGGTCTTGGTTATGTAGCATCGCCTTAGTTGTTGCGGCAGTGTCTTCAACCTCATCGTTCATGTAAGCCGCATTACCAAAGCCTTGGTTATACTTAAGCGAGCGACGACCATCTTGATCTTCACCACCATCAAACGGGCTACCACCACGAACGGCATCACGCAGACGATCTGAGAACGTACCGATGCCTGTGCCGGCCATCGCAATCTGTGTTGCTTGTTCAAAACGAGCGTGTTGAGCGACTTCACCAAAGTCCCAACCTTCACCGTAGAAGATGGTGTCTTCGTCAATCACTTTAACCGCCTCAAGTGCTTCTACCATCAACGCTTTTGGTTGGTGACCCATTAGGTCAAAGCGGAAGCCATCAACGTTATAATCCTCAGCCCACACTTTCAGCGAGTCGACCATCAACTTACCCATCATGAGGTTTTCTGTTGCTGTGTTATCACAGCACGTCGACATTTCAACGTCACCGGTGTTGATGTTTAGACGGTGGTAGTACCCTGGGACGATCTTATCCAGTACTGACTTGTCGTTCACGCCAGACGCATTGGTATGGTTATACACAACGTCCATAACAAATTTCAGCCCCATATCATGAGTCGCCTGAACCATTTCACGGAACTCTTTAATGCGAGCCGAGCCGTCAGCATCACTTGCGTAGCTGCCTTCTGGCACTGTGTAGTGGAACGGGTCGTACCCCCAGTTGAAGCTATCAAGCATGCGAAGATCATTCATCAGAGCTTGAGCATCACCCGTTGAGGTATCGTAATCTTCTAGAACAGACTCGATGGTGTCACCCATATTTCCAGTGGCACAAATTGCTGCGTCTGATTTAGCCTCACAGAGATCGCCAACCGTGTCAGTAATATCAACTCGATTAACTTCATCAACCGTTGCAATGTCAAACGCAGGAAGTACGTGTAGCGTTGTCATACCAGCATCTTTAAGTGCTTGTAGGTGTTTCACTGACTCACGTTCTGCTTCTGTGAACGCTAGGTATTTACCGTTGTTTGCGGTCGTACCATTTGCATCACTAAAGCTGAAGTCACGGATGTGGGACTCGTACAATACGTGGTCGATGTCATTCTTTGTTGGGCTTTCAAACTCACCACCCCAGTTTGCTGGCGCTAGAGCAGGATCACTAAGATCCACAACATGTGAGTAACGAGAATTGGCTGACACGCTTAGTGAATATGGGTCGGTGACGAGACGCTCTTCTACCTTGCCCGTTGTTGGATGGTAAACCGTTACGTGATAGCGATAGAATTTGCCTTCAGCACCAGAGACCGGATCGCTCGACCAAACACCGTTGTCTGTGTTTTCGTCCATGTCGATCGTTTGCTCAAGCTTCTTGTCTTCGTCATAGATTTCAAGCGCGACTTTTTGTGCAGTTGGCGCCCAAAGTTTGAATGTAGCTGAACTGCCTTCCACAACTGCACCGAGCACTTCTGACATCGCATCACCCGCTTCTTCTGAAGCATAGATCGCGTCCAGTGCACCCGCCGATTGAATTTCTGTAGCTGCCATGATTTCATCATTGCTGTTGTATGCAACGATAACCACTTGGCCTTTGAGTAAGTCGTGGATCTCTTCCGCTGTAAAGTTATTCGTAGCCGTTTTTAAGCTTTCAAGATGTTTGAAACGTTTTTTCTGCTCATCACTAAGATCACCGCCGATGGAAAGTTCTAGCTTTTCGCCACCGGTGATGTTTTTATCTTCATCAAGTTCGATGCCGCCCGTGCTGCTGTGGTAAAGAGCAAGTTTACTAGCACTTCCCGCCGCTTCCCAAGCAATCGTGTCTGAATCAATCCAGTGTGCAGCACGCCCATCAATTACCACTGGACGCTCTTCTATTGGAGCGTAGTAAAGTTTGCTACTACCGTGGAAACCAAAAAGACCTTTGCTTTCGCTACTTTGAAGATTGCGAAGTTCAACTTTCAGGTTGTTACCACCAAACGCTTTATCATCACCTTTATGTAGAATGAAGTTCATACACTCATGTGGATCTGCAGCATCAGGATCGACCTTTAAGACATAATAAGCACCATAGGTGTCGCTCACACCTGTGTATGGATGCGGATCTGTCCACGCTGTCTCACCTGAAATTCCCATAGCTTCGAGATCAGTACTATTACAACCATCACCATTCCAAAGGTGCAACCCCCACCCCTCGTAGGAGGCACCCGATTGCGCTGCAACATCGCGCTTGTAATAGATAACGACCTCATTTTCAGCTGGGTTGTATAGACCTTCGATATTGCCAGTATTACCGCCCGCATCCGTGCCTGAATCGCTGCTTGAGTTACAACCTGCTAAAACCGCTGCTGAGAGCAACGGAATTAGGGTTTTTGCAACCACTGTCATGTTTAGTTTTTTATTGTCCACTTTCTAAACCTTTTGTTATAGAGGGAAAAGAGTCGTCTTACACGTCAAAGACTTCACCTGCCTCTATCCTAAGAAAAGTGGCCATACACAAACTGTGAAAAATGTAATTAAA
Source organism: Vibrio sp. DNB22_10_4 (assembly GCF_052879755.1). Classification (NCBI taxonomy): domain Bacteria; kingdom Pseudomonadati; phylum Pseudomonadota; class Gammaproteobacteria; order Vibrionales; family Vibrionaceae; genus Vibrio; species Vibrio sp. DNB22_10_4. The sequence continues at coordinate 1,258,537 of NZ_JBNNXW010000001.1, forward strand.
GTTATTGAAATGGATAAAATAACCATCTCGTTGGAGTCATTTCACACATAGTGCAAAAAAAAGCCAACAAAACGCAACCAAGCGCACAACATTCTGCCCAACCAGTTTCAGGCGTAGTTAAGGGGGTGGAGAACAAAAGGCGTAGAATTCAGCCTGCAATGAGAGAGCAGCATCACTTATATTGCAATACTTATTTTTACATGAAAATTAATAGCCTTATCAATTGACTCTCTTGTTAACATTAAGCACTTTATTAGTAAGGTATACTCATTTTCACTGCCAAGATTCGGCTATGCGAGGGGCTTTAAGGTGTCGAAACGACGAAAGCCCCGACCAAAGTCGGGGCTTTCTGAAAAGTGGAGGCGCCTCCCGGAGTCGAACCGAGGTCCACGGATTTGCAATCCGCTGCATAGCCACTCTGCCAAGGCGCCTTTTTTTGTGTGCTAAGTAATAACTCAGCTTTTTAAGAGATGCTTCCCCGGACTAGAGTTGATGGTCCGACATATCGGCCGGCACTCCGAGCTGGATGCTAAATCTCATAAATGATGGTGCCCCGGGCCGGACTTGAACCGGCACAACGCGAACGTCGAGGGATTTTAAATCCCTTGTGTCTACCAATTCCACCACCAGGGCACACAAATTTCTTTGTGATGCCGTTTAGTCTAAGTAAACACCATCTTTTAATTCTTGTTTCTCTTGGGCTTCCCCGTGAGAACGAGGTGTACTTTAACGGATTGAGATTTTGCGTCAACAGGTATTTTTCACTTTATGAATCAAGTGATTAAATAGCGAACTCTGCGGTATGAAGCACGAACAATTCGCCGATAAATACAGCAAACTACAGGTTGGCAATCTTGCGATCAAGTTGATATTTTTCATCTGTGACGATCTTTTCCAGTACCTCTACTCGCCCTGATAGCCGCTCTACTTTCTCCAACAGCTCACTATTTGCTCGCTCTGCCTGCGAACTCGCATTGTCTAACTCGATAATACGCATCTTTTCTCTATGCGCAGCAAAAGCTCGGATCATACCGCGTCCAAAAATAGCGCCAAAAATAATCAGTACCACAAGAACGTCTGTCATAATCACCTCCATGCATAAATTTCTCAACCAAGAGTAAGTAGGCACTCTAAGAATTGCAATTAATGCACGCCTTCAAACATGACTAACGTGTGCCGCGTCTCAACTCACCTACTTTTACAGTCATTGAACTAGGCCTCAAGTTTTACCTGACACAGAACATAAACAAGGAGTGGTCGTAGGTGATATGAATATAGCTTGGTTGTAGCGAGATCAGAGTTAGAAAACCAGAATCCCCCCTAGCGTCGATCGTCAATATAGAACATTCACGTAAAACCGGGCGAGGCAGACCTTACGTCTATAAATGTTGATCTGACGTCAAACTAAGAGCCAATCAAATTCTTACCCGTACGTAGGATATGAGCAATTGTAGAAGAGAGTATTCGAGCCACGGCTAAGATCGGTAACTGTATGAGAATACGAAAATTTCTTAGCTTCATAAACGACGAAACCCCGACATAAGTCGAGGTTTCTAAATAATGGAGGCGCCTCCCGGAGTCGAACCGAGGTCCACGGATTTGCAATCCGCTGCATAGCCACTCTGCCAAGGCGCCTTTCTTTTCAACACTTTAGAGAATCTCTCTCGCTGTGTTCGAGGCATACTTTACGGATATGAGAAAATTAGTCAAACAAAAACTAGAAAAAAATGTTTGTTCGCTGACTTTCCGACCAAGATGGACAAGATTACGTCTGCAGTGGCTAAATCTCAATCACAGTCCAATAAGTTTTCAAAACATTCCCAACGAGAAAACTTGATCATAAGACTCCCACCATTCTAAAGTTAACCCTCATACGCCTCAATAAGAACCTTATGTTAGAAAAAGCCAATCAACTCATCGTCCCACACGCGATCCATAGCCACGGCTCCATGAGCAAAGCAGCACAAGCGCTCGGTTGGTGTGATTGCGCTTCTCAATGGCATGCTTGAACAAGTTGGTTTGTTGTTCGGCGCAGAACTTAGCTTCGAAATCATCCTAGGTTAGACCAACAACCCTAGGCTCAAGAACGCACGGATGAGTTCTTTTTGATACAAGGATGTATCACCTTACTATCACTACTACTCTCTCTACCACGTCTTCATTAAACGCCCCACCAAAGTAGGATGATACGACCAACAGTGGTCAAACATACTCATCAGTGACGGGTTACCATATTTTGACAAGTTAATTGCGTGAAAGCGGTTCTTACGCGATTTCAGCTCATCGACTTTGTCTACAAGTTCCTGCGACTGCTCTGGGGCAATGAAATCCGAAATCACCACCATATCGGCGTTTTTATAAGTATCCGATTGCATCAGGTCGATGGATTTCTCTAGTACAGGCTCCAGATCGGTGCCACCGTGAAAGGAATAGCTGAGAAAATCTGCCGCTTCACGAAGACCATCCTGTTTAGTGAGTTCATAAGTGATATGGGTAGTTGAGAACAAGATAACGTAACACTCCCTCTCCTCAGCCAAAGCGATTTGCATTAATGCATAAGCCATAGCCTTGGCGCACTGCTCTGGGAAACCGGTCATTGAGCCTGATGCGTCAATACAGACGATAAATGGTCCCTTCTCAAGTTCGACCTTACTGTTATCGGGGGCTGTGGTGCGAACTTTCTTGAGTGTTCTCGACTTACCTTGCGTTTTGTAGTTCATCAAACGCTTATCAGCCAAATGTTTGTAGAACACGACTTCCAGCTCTGGGTAGGCGAGGAACATGGTTTCATTTGGGAGCAATTTATTAAGATCGTCTGATTCGTGGATGCCAACAATGTCATCGGTTGCTTCATCACTTTGCTCCTCGACCATTTCCACATTGTCAGCCTGAGCTTTGTTTAGCTCGGGATCATCTTGCTCACTCGCCATGCGACCAAGTTGTTCTGCGATTTGCTTTAACGCGCTATTCTTTTTGAGAAACTCCGCATGACTGTGCATGGTTTTTAGATCGGTTTTGGTCAGTTTGGCGGCAGCCATATCCCACAGTCGTCCCATAGTTGCTTCATCGCCCTGCTGAGTGACCGTATCCATATCCTTGATGGTTTCCATCCGTTGATATAAATCGGCCAAGAACTTCTCTTTACTGGCTTCAAGCTCTGAGACTTCCGCCTGTTTGATGGCTTCGGCAAGACTCTTGTACCAGAGATCACAGAAGTAACGCGGGAACATGGGGTTATTAACGGATTTGTTTTTGTCCAGAAGTCTTCTGGCTTGGAGATAAAATGCAGAGTGCCATTCTAACTTTTTGACAACGCTAGGAATGCGCTCGAAAAAGGTCGCTTCGTTCCAATGAATCACCTCTTGATACAAGGCAAGCTCTTGCTGAAAGCGTTCAGTTTCACAGACCCGCGTCATGCGTTTTTTCACTGAACCGCGCCATTTGAGCAGATGGTTTTTAACGGAGCTACGCATTCCGCGATTTTCACTGACCGCCAGCACTTGTGAGCGCGCCATTAAATCATTCACCGCCGAATCAATAAGCCCTGACTCGGCAACCATCAACGCAAGGTTTAACCCATCTGCTCCCAGCATTACTGCCTCCGTTCGATATATTAACCCTCAAAACTCACCATGGCGCTGTCACGCCTCATTAAGCAAAAAAGGTTTCTAGTCCCTTAATTCGAGCTACTGCTTTTTCAGCTTCCACACTGGTCGACTCGAGTGTTTGTGTCACATTTTGAATACTGACTTCCATTTCCGTTGGAATATCAGGCTGAATAAAGCCGTGTGGTAACGCGCCATGAAACTTAGAACGCACCGAGCGTAGGTGATGCTCAGCGTGTTTAATTTGAACCAGTACCTGTTCAGACTTTGTCACCCATTCTTGAAGCATTGCCTCATCAAGACCATTGGTTGTGACCAAGGTTGCTAAAACAGAGCGGTTGGCGATGTCCTTAATAACCAAATGACTGGAGGCGTTGATATCAAGTCTCAGGCGGCAAAGATGGGTATTTTGGTTAACGTAGCCATAGACTTCACTCCCACCCTCTTTGATCGCGCGGCTGAGCTCATCTTTGGCGATATAGACCCAGCGACTGTCACCTTTCTCACTTTCTGACACCGACATATTGCTTTGAAGTAACACCAACTTCACCAAATCAGTAGCAGCACCAACTTTGTAGGACTTTGCGTTGCTGATGTCATATTGGTAGATATCTTTGCGAAGCAGTCCAGAACCAGCTTCCATAGAAAGTGGCATTGCAAACTCGGCTTCAATTTCATCTTGAATGTCGGCCAGTTGCTCTTTGCCTTCTTCAATTTGTTGGAACACTTCTTGTTGGTCAAAGGCGTGGTTCAGCGCGAATTCTTTAATAACGGTGCGCACTATCTCTAGTGACTCAGGGCTATTCCAGAGACAGTCTTGGAGCAAGAGTAAATCGAGAGGATTTACACTATCACGACCATTAAAAAAAGCGCTCGCCTTAAGCAGCTTGACGGCTTTTTTCCAGCGTCGGTCGGATACGTAGAGATCTGCCTCGGATAAGGTTGAGCGATGTTCTTCCGCTGCTGCTTCAAGCATGGTTTTGAGTTGGTAGAGCTTTTCAAAGACATCGTCACTAAGCTTGACGTCATTGAGCTCTCGCTGCCACTGATGGTACTCATCGTCGGTTATAGCGAGGCCTTCCGGAATTTTGGCTTCTTCCAATGTACCAACGGTTAGCATGGATTTGAAATTTTGTTTGTTCTGGATACGATTAACAAAAATGCGCACCAGCATACGATCATAAAGCGCCTCGAGTCCGCTATCTTCATCTGGCAGTTCGTTGGAAGCGGATACCAATAGGCGCATCGGTACTTTTTCAATATCGCTACCGTTTTTGAATGTCTTTTCATTCACTACGGTAAGTAGAGTATTCAAAATTGCAGGGCCTGCTTTCCAGATCTCATCCAAAAACACCACCTGCGCTGTAGGTAGATAACCCTCAGTGAGTCGTAAATAGCGACCGTTATCTTTCAATTCTTGAATACTCAGCGGACCAAAAACTTCTTCTGGTGTCGAGAAGCGCGTCATTAAGTATTCAAAGTAGCTACTGTTATCAAAGGCTTGGATAAGACGTTTGGCGATCAAGCTTTTTGCAATACCTGGAGGTCCTAAAAGAAAAACACTCTCTCCAGCCAAGGCGGCTAATAGACAGAGTTTGATGGTCTCTTCACGCTCATATACACCATCAGAAAGTGCTGAGGCGAGTTTATTAATTCGTTCTGAAAGCAACGCTTTGTCAGCGTGTGAAACTACTGTGGGCTTAATCATGCCAATACCTCAGTGCACAAAATTGGAATGCATAGTAATTTTATACATTTGTTATCATTTTGTTACAAGATCTTTTGACGACAGATTTTTAATCGCAATCTTATAACTTATTCTTATCGCATTGATTTTATTTAGATTATGAAAAATACAACGGCAAGTCATGCCGTTGATATTAGCCAAAAGTATGAGAGAAAGCTTGTCTAGCGCGATAAAAACCCACGGTTGGTTTTTTGACAATTTTACCCATAAGACTTGGGTGATAACGCCATTGGCTATCAAACAATGACAGTAACTCAGGGTTACCATATTTTGAAAGACACAAAGAGTGAAAACGGTTGTAGCACCCTTTCAAAACGAGCATGTTCTCAATTGTCTCCTGCTCTTGTTTAGGCGCAATAAAGTCGGAGATCACAAGCAAGTCTGCATTCTTATACTGCTCACCCTGCATGATGTCGACAGCATAATTGAGCACTTTAGTGAGATCGGTCCCTCCCTTGAAGGTATAGGATAGAAAATCGCACGCTTCTTTGAGCCCTTGCGAGCCAGATAAATCATAGGTAATGAAGGTTGATGAGAATAAAATGACATGGCAATCACGCTGTTGCTCTGCCGCCATTTTCATCAAAGCGTAGGCCATCGCCTTCGCAGATTTCTCAGGTGCACCTTGCATTGAGCCTGACACATCAACCGCTATAAGCATCGGCCCTTTCTCTTTGGTCGCTTCTCCATGAGACTGCGTAGGCGCGTGCAATTGTCGGATAGTGCGCTGCTTACCTTCCGCCTTGTAGGTTAATAACCTCTTTTCCACTAAGTGCTGATAGAACACCGTTTCTAGTTCTGGATAGGCTAGGTACATGGTTTCGTTCGGCAACAGTTTATTGATATCGTTGCTGGTGTGAATGCCAACGATATCGTCAGTGGCAAAGTCTGACTTCTCTTCAACAACAACATCATCATGGCTCTCAACTCGGTTGAGCTCTGGCGCATCCACCTCTTCCGCCATTCGACCTAATTTATCAGCAATCGAAGTGAGTTCACTGTGTTTCGCAAGGTAATCTGCCGTCTGTTCAATCGACTTCCAGTCTTGTTTGGTTAGCTCTGCGCCCGCCAAGTCCCACAAACGCCCAAGTTGCGCGTTTTCACCAGACTGCGTGAGGTTTTCCATATCTTTCAGGGTATCGATACGTTGATAGAGCTGCTTTAAGAAACGAGATTTCTGCTGTTCTAGCGTCACTTGCTGCTTATCTTCCACCGCACCTTTTAAACTCGCGTACCAGTGCGTGCAGAACTGACGGGCGAACAAAGAACTAGGGTAAGTATGCTTGGAGGCCAAAAGCTGATTGGCTTTTTCACGGAACAGCGAATCTTGCGGGAGCTTTTCGATAATGTCTTCAACGTTTTGATCAAATTCAGACTCAGTAAGGTACACAGCATATTGATAGAGGTTCAGCTCAGCTTGAATAGAGTCGGTTTGCTGGGTTTTAACGAGCTTGCGTTTGACACCCTGTGTCCATTTCGCCATAGAGGCAGTCAGGCTTTGCTTGACGCCATCTTCGTTACCAAGCCCCATGAGCTCTGTGTGCTGCATGATTTCACGGACAGCGGAATCGATCATTCCCGATTCTGCCACCATCAATGCTAAATTTAACCCGTCTGCCCCTAACACGTCGCCTGACCTTTACTAAAACCGCTCGAACACTCTGATATACAGAAAGTTACTAAATCAAAATAGTGGAGCAATCAGAGATTCCATTTTCGATACTGTTCCAAAACCGAAAAATCCTGTCAGTTTGCCCATCGACATTTGATAGTTTGTATGCTCATATTAGGCGTTCAACATCGAAGTCACGGAAGCTTTATGACTCACAAAACCCTTCACCAATGGAAGTCGATTTCACTCATTGAGGAACAAGTCACCCTACCCAACCAGCAAACCATTACTCACACCACTATCAAGCACCCAGGGGCTGCAGTAATACTCCCTGTGACCGAGAATGGAGAGCTATTGCTACTCAATCAATACCGTCCATCTTTAAAAAAGTGGCTACTGGAACTGCCCGCGGGCACGATGGAATTAGGTGAAGATCCAACACAATGTGCTCACAGAGAGTTGATTGAAGAAACAGGCCATGCTGCCAAGATAATGATTTCCCTAGGGCAAGTTACGCCGTTGGCCGGCTTCTGTGACGAAATTCAGCATCTGTTTATCGCCAAGGAACTTGCACCGAGCGATCAATACCAGTGTGACGACGATGAAGTCATCGAACTTGTGACAATGTCACTAGAAAAACTACAACAACATATCATCGACGGTACAATTACCGACGCCAAAACCATAGCGTGCTTAAGCAAAGCCTCGTTATGCGGATACATTTAGGAGATATTCAATGGACTTTCGCTCAGACACTGTCACCAAACCTACCCAAGCAATGCGCGACGCGATGGCCAATGCAGCCGTCGGCGATGATGTGTACGGCGATGACCCAACCGTAAATGAACTCGAAGCCTGGGCTGCGGAGCGTCACGGGTTTGATGCTGCCATGTTTACTACCTCGGGCACTCAAGCAAACCTTCTTGGGTTAATGGCACACTGCCAACGCGGTGACGAATATCTATGTGGTCAGCAGGCACATAACTATAAGTACGAAGCGGGCGGCGCTGCCGTGCTTGGCTCAATTCAACCTCAACCGATTGAAAATAACCCAGATGGCACACTGGATTTTGGCAAGCTTAAGGCTGCTATTAAGCCCGACGACAGTCATTTTGCGCGCACTAAGCTACTCAGCCTTGAAAACACTATCAATGGTAAGGTACTGCCCCTTTCTTATCTTGCTGAGGCGAGAAAATTCGTTGATGAGCACGGCCTGAACCTGCACCTAGATGGCGCTCGTGTTTACAACGCAGCCGTTGCACTGGACGTTGATGTGATTGAAATTGCCAAGCACTTTGACTCTATGACCATCTGTTTATCCAAAGGACTTGGCGCACCAATCGGATCGTTACTACTTGGCTCTAGAGCATTTATCGAACGCGCACGACGACTACGTAAAATGGTTGGCGGTGGCATGCGTCAAGCGGGTATTTTAGCGGCGGCAGGTAAGCTTGCATTAACCGAACAAGTGGCTCAGCTCGCCACAGACCACAGCAATGCCAAAAAACTGGCTGAGGGCTTAAATGACATCCCAGGGTTTAGTGTGAATGCAGAGTTTGTTCAAACCAACATCGTGTTTGCCAAGTTGGCTGAATCCGTAGACATTGATGCGATCGCTAAAGAGTTAGCACAGCAAGACATTACAATTTCACCAAGCAATCCAGTTCGTTTTGTCACGCACAAAGACATTTCCAGCCGAGATATCGATGTATTGTTAGAGAAGCTTTCAGCTTTGGTCTAACTCAGTTTTGGTTAGTGATAACATTATTTAATACTAGGCCAAGATACTGATCAACTTCGCATTTCTGTCTGAGATGCTTGAGCTTAACCTAGGGGCAAGGTTTATCTTGTTGCCTAGGTTAAGTCTTTTATGAGCCCTTATGAATACACTTTTCAAGGTCATTACTGGCCTCACTTTATCTCTGGCGCTAACGAGCGCTCAAGCACTCGCTTCTCAAGAAAGCAAAACGCCATTTGGTGATGCCAAGCTTGGGGAGATGAAAGCGCCTAGCTGCGTGTTTTGCCATAACCCCAATGGTGCTCCAAGCCAAGCTAGCTACCCTAATCTAAACGGTCAAGATCCGATGTATTTGTTTAATGCGATGAATGCCTACTTGGACGATGAACGCTCTGGCGCTATGGCAGCCTTAATGAAAGCGCAGTTGCAGAACTTAACTGAGCAAGATTTGCGTGACGTTGCGGCGTTCTACTCTTCAAAATAGCTACGCAGAGCAGAGCGACGTGTGTCCGACATAAGCGATGAATAAGTTGTTAATTTTATTGGTGAGTAATAAGCTAGAGCGTCATTCAGTCATCAATAAATAACAATCAAAGTTCAGATATGTCGCAATTAAAACAAGAAATTACGCTGCTTGGCGGCATAGGACAAATGTCTACGACTTTGTTGGGCACAGGTCTATTTATGGTGCCCTCTATCGCTGCCAGTATAGCGGGAGAGCAAATTCTCTGGGCATGGTGTGCGCTGCTTATCGCCATCTGTCCGATAGCCATTACATTTGCATCGCTCGGCAAGCGTTACCCTAATGCTGGTGGCGCTTCGTTTTTCGTCCGTCAGGCATTTGGCTCTAGGCTGGAAAAAGCTATCGCACTGCTGTTTATTAGCGTTATTCCCGTCGGTGTGCCCGCTGCTATTGCAATTGCAGGCGGTTTTGCTCAGCAATTTTTGCCAAGTTTCCTATCTCACCCTGTTGCCTCACAGCTGTTTGTGGTGGCGCTCCTTATGGTGGTCAACTTTTCTGGCAGCAAGTCCTCCAGTCGTCTTCAGACCGTTATCGCCATCGGTATTATTCTATTGGTGGTTAGCTTCGTAGCCAGTAGCGACATCAATAGCTCAGAGTTTCTGCCGTCGACCACCGCTTCCATCGAATTGGCGCCTATCACTCAAGCTATCGCGGTGATGTTTTGGTGTTTTGTCGGAATCGAAGCCTTTGCTCATATGGGAGAGGAATTTAAACGGCCTGAGCGTGACTACCCCGTCGCCATATTGGTCGGCTGCTTATTGGCTGGCGCGGTTTACTATGCGTTCTCGGTCGTGGTGCTTGAGCATCATGCCTATGGAACACAAGCACTAAACACCACCTCTGTACCATTTATTGCAGAGCAGCTCTATGGTTCGCAAGCGAAGTGGCTAATTAGTCTCGTGGGATTTTTAGCATGTTTTGCCACTATCAACCTTTACACACAAAGTCTGTCACGCATGATTTGGTCACTCGCACGAGAGTATCGCCCTGCAAGCGCCGCCGCGCGCGTCTCCGTTAATGGTGTGCCGACTGTTGCAACGCTTATCGTTGGTGTCACTCTCGCTGTTTCATGCATACTTGGCTATTGGTCTGGGATTGATATCGATATCTTTCTCACCCTCGCCAACGGTATCTTTGTTGTTATTTATCTATTTGCGATGTGGAGTGCCGTTCGATTACTCAATGGTTGGCGTCAAAAGCTCGCTGCTCTATCTCTGGTTTTATGTGTCGTTGTGCTGTTTTCTATTGGACTGGCAATGCTGTATGCCATTGTGATGCTGGCACTGCTATGGGCGTTGTTGGGCAAGTTAAAGCCTTAACTGAGTTCTAAATGGCAAAAAAGAAGGGAAATATGCGGCTTGTTGACAAGCCACATAATTAAAACGATAGATGTCTATTTTTTGAGTGGTTCGGTTATCCGTGATTCATAAACCCCTGCTTCTCAAGGTAACCCAACACGCTTTTTGAAAAGTTCACATGTGACTCTCGGGTGTATTTGAGTTTTGTGTACACCTGAGCAAGGTTCTCAACATCGGATTCTTCGATCATCTTCTTAAGATCTGGGTAAGACATATAACGCGCCCAACCGTCTGTCTCACGCTGTTTGTATATGGCCTCTATCGTGGCATCGTCCTGATCTTGGTATACCTCGTGATGCACTAAGCCATCCATTGGAAGACGATCGCGGATTTCTGGGTTTTCTGCAGGATAACCCAATGAATAACCAACCACAGGAACAACGCCTTCAGGTAATTCTAGAATTTCACCTATCTGGTCGCAGTTAGCCAGCGTCGAGCCCATAAATAACAAAGGCAAACCCTAGGGTTTGCCTTTGTTGCTCTCTTTAGCGCTTCTTACCGCGCCCCGCATGGATTTTCAGTTTGGCTTTCATCTTGCGCTTGTCTGCGCCTCGTCCACGTCGTCGCGGTGCGCGATCGGGTTCGATTTCAGATTCAGGGCTAGGTTCAAAACCCGCTAACCACTCTTGAGGTAAACGCGAATCGAGCAAACGTTCAATGGCTTCCAGTAGATACTGCTCATCTTGGCTCATTAGCGACACCGCAAGTCCCGCTTTTCCTGCGCGACCAGTACGGCCAATACGGTGAATGTAGTCCTCAGCTTTGTATGGCAAATCGTAGTTTACGACTTGCTCAAGCTGCTGGATATCTAGGCCACGGGCAGCAACATCGGTTGCAATCAACGCTCGGACTGCACCCGATTTAAAATCGTCTAGGGCTTTTTGGCGGGCGCCTTGGCTTTTATCGCCATTGATTGATACCGCTTTAATACCATCAAGTTTCAACTCTTTCGCCAGGGCATCACTGCCCTGCTTAGTCTTAGTAAAGACCAAAACTTGTTGCCAATTGCGTGAACCAATCAAGTAAGCCAGTAGCTCGTGTTTGCGCTTTTTGTCTACAGGATAGACCATCTGCTTAACGGTATCTGCTGTGGAGTTTGCAGGCGTCACTTGCACTTCTACTGGCTGTTCCATAATACGGTGCGCGAGAGCTTTAATGCGTTGCTCGAACGTTGCTGAGAACATCATGTTTTGACGCTGCTTTGGCAGACGCTTAAGGATACGGTTAAGATCCGGCATAAAGCCCATGTCCAACATACGATCTGCTTCATCCAGTACCAAGTATTCACATTCAGCAAGTGTTAGGTTGCGTGTATGTTGGTGGTCAAGCAAACGACCAGGCGTCGCAACTAAGATATCCGCGCCACCGCGCAGGTTTTTCGTTTGCACACCGATACTAGTACCGCCGTAAGCCACAACGACTTTGAGCTCGGTCGATTGTGTGTATTGAACTAAGCTATCAAACACTTGCTGCGCAAGTTCACGTGTTGGAGTAAGAATAAGGGAGCGAATGACTTTGCTGTCTGCTTCTCTCGGCTTTGGAACATCCAGCAGTTTCTGAATCAGTGGCAAACCAAATGCTGCGGTTTTACCGGTACCTGTCTGCGCACCTGCAAGAATGTCTTTGCCGTCCAACACAAATGGAATAGCTTTTTCCTGAATCGGTGTCGGCGAGGTATAATTTAGATCAGCAAGGTTTTGCTTTAGCGTGTCGCTAAATGCAAAGTCATCAAAGGTGGACTGCTCACTGGCAGTATCGAGTAAAGTCTTGTCTGTCATAACGTCGCCAACAGGATGTATTCAAAAGGGTCGCGAGTGTACCAGAAACCGCGCGCTAGGTTAATGCTATTCTTATCGACTCTATTTGTTAGTTTGCTGTTTCGCTTTTTCTAGCACCTCTGGATACAACTGACTGAAAAACTCTGAAAATTGCTGATAGTTTTCCTGCAGTTGCTCTCCGCATTCCGCTAGTGGTGCCATTCGCATACTTCGCAGAGACATTCTCTCAAGGGCAAACTTGATGTTATCGAAATCTTGATACGACTCGAGCCAGCGCCCTTGCCACATATGAGTGCTCATACGAACAAATCGCTCTGGTAATGGGGCTGAAGTCTGCTTAATGGTCAGCTCTGCATGATCAACAAACTGCGCAAGCGGTTGGCGATGAAAACGAGTCCAATGTTTCGCAAGACAATGATCCCAAAACATATCCATCGCGATAGGCGAAAAGCGCTTTAGTTCGGCATCAAATAAGGTTTTGCACTGCTTCATAATGGGGTGATTGTCTGTATAGGAATCGACAAATCGATGCAGCATGATGCCTTCAGCAATTTCCTGTTGATAGGTCTTCGTTGGGTCACCTTTGACAAAATCCCCCAACAAGTTTCCCAGTAAACTGCTGTCACAATGCTCAGCAATATGTAAATGAGCTAGAAAGTTCATAGCACCCTAAGTTTTATGGCTTTGCTTTATTTTGAGTGGCTAATTCAGAGACGTCAAACTCAGAGGACTGCCAAGGTATAGATTCAACCTTTATATCGAGCAAAAACCTCGAAAAAACTGAAGTTTTCCAAAACAACAAAAATAAGTAAATCACATTACCCTCTGTTTTATAAAGATTTTTAACCCAGAAGCCAAATAATTAGCCAGGCGAATTAATCCATGAGAAATCATTTGTATGATGAAATGTTTCAGCGGTTACATTTTTGAAGTACAGCGTCCAAATAAATTCTTATAGGATCCTCGCCATAAATTTAAGGCTCGCTACGTAGCAGCTTTCACTGACCTCTCTGGTGTAATTAATGGAACACTTTTCGTATCTGATTTCGTTTAATCATTTATTGTTTTCAATGGTGGCTGTGGTCATCATGGTTCTGCTTTCAAGAACCATCGTCGCTAATACTAAGTACTCGGCTGTTCTCGTCATTGTTGTACTTGGTCTACTTATGGGTACATTGTTTGTAACAACGGGGCTTGCACAACCAGGGCTTCAAGAGTTCCCCGCTATCGTCCTATTGAGCCAAACTACGGTTATTGCACTCATCGCGACATTCTTTGTTGGTGGGCAAGAGATCCGTCGATTGCTGTCCAAGCAAACAGGCCATGTAGATGTGTTAGCCGTTCCTGCAAAGAATGAAGTGTTTTTTGGCACTACTAGCACTCAGTTCGTGTACATCATTCGAGCGTTCGTTTTGCTGATGGGCATTGAGATGATCTCGGCATTACTAACAGGTCGAAGTGGCGCCAACCCTATGGGTGATTCTTATTTAGCCATGGCGTACCTGTGTATTGGTGCAGCGATCATCTTCATCGATAGCAAAAAAGAAGTCGCTAAAATGCGCACTTATTTGGCCAAAGGTGCTGTAGAGATCCTTACCATTGTTATCATTATGATGCTGTCACTTAGACTTTCTCACCTTGTCGCCAGTGTAATTGGCTTGCCACAAATCTTCTTTGCCATGATCATTTCCTCAGGTTTAGGCATGCTGCTACCTAAATGGAAAGCAGGCCCGACATTGAACTCACTATTGTTCGCAGGCATACCAGTGCTACTAACTGGTACTTTCTTGGTTGGTGGTTCGCACATGTTGGAAGCGTTCAGCATTCCTGGTCTACAAAGCGTGATCGTATATGGCTTCGCGGGACAAATGTTCTGGATGTTCGGTGGTCTGACTATCCTTATCTTCCTAGCTAAAGCGAACCATGTTCGTAACCTCGCACCAGGCATGGCAGGTGGTCTATCACACTCAGGACTCACTGGCGCGTGTACTGCAGGTGACTTTGGCTACACTGCGGCAGCGCGTGCACCTATCATGATCAATATCCCATTCCTTGGTCATATTTTTGTATTTACGATTCTTGCCGCAAGTGCTGAGCGTGGCGCATTACTTGTTGGTTGGACACTACCTCTTGTATTAGCCGGATTAGCGTGTGTGTACCTTGCGACCAAAAATCTGCGCAAGGCCAATGGTGACCACGCAATCGAAGTTAAGGGACTGATGCAGTTCTCGTTCGGCTGGCAAATTGTGGCGGTATTCGGCAGCTTTACGATTCTGCACTTTGCAGGCATGCCTATTGAGCACGCATCGATGGCAGCGGCTTCTGGTCTGTCTCACTTCGGCTTGTTCGCAGCAACGCAAGGTGGAATGTTTGGTGATAATGCGGCAAGCATGATCACCTTTATCTTCGCCACACCATTCTTGGTGCACCCGTTGGTGTTTGGCCTGTTTGGTAAAGCGACAGAGAACAACGGTGAAATGTCGAGTAAGGTCGTATTGCTTATCTTCACTCTTGGTACGTTTGGTGTACTCTACTCTGCGCTCTCGATTTAACCATGAATATTGAGAACCCAACTCTTCGGTTGGGTTCTTGTTAAGCTTGAGAGGATATGATGTTTTCTAGTCTGCATTTTGTCATCACAACGTTACTGGCCATTTCCTGTGCCAAAGCGATTGGCGTGAGTGACGGCGATATCTCCGTTTTGGCATTAGCCATTCCCGCGCTGTGGATACTACCACGCAAAGGCGCAAGTGGACTTGTGCTCCTCGCTGGTATGCTGTGCTACGGTCTCACTCTGCCCCATCAGTCTATCTCGCTTTCTGTGACTCAATGGACGCTGTTCCCGCTGCTTTTTGTGGCATTCTCAAAACGCAGCAATCGCAACGTCAGAATCATTACCGCCAGCATTGTTAGTGCCTTACAGGCGGGAATCATGGTGAGCCAAGTGCTTGGCACATTGGAGGGGTCACCACTAATTACCCTAGTTCAAATGATCTCAATCTTTGTTATTTGGTGGGCTGCAACACGCAGAAGCATATCGCGCAAACAAAACTGGTGGGTGCTGGCTCTCATTTTGCCGTTGTGGTTTGCAGGTCAAGCGCAAACCATTATCGTGGCTCTTTCCATCACTGGCATTATCGCGTCGCTGGACAGCCTATCGCACCTAAAAGGCTTTCGCTGGAACAAGCTGATCTACTGGACAGTGCCAGCGGTCGGTTTTGCGACCCTCGTTGTTTGGTCGAGAGTCGAAGTGCCTCATCAAGTTGTTGTCGTGTGGATGTGTCTACTCGCAACCGCTTGGATGACAGATTACATTCTCCGAAGTATGGAAGTGGAAGCGAGAAGGAGCTAGATGCACCTTCTCCTCTTCATGTAGACGCTGGATAGATTCCACTACCTCGACGCCGCTAAGGCCTCGACTTTTTGCAGCCACTTCTGGCGCTGCTGATCCGTTGAGTTGATCACCGGGCCAAAATAGTTGGCTGACACATTTTTAATGCCAGCAAAGTCGAGAATGGTGCGTTTTAGGTTTAAATAGATTGGGTTGCCTTGTATCCACTTATACCAAAACACGGGGGTATCTAAGGTAAAAATCAGTTCTGCCGTCCGCCCCTTTAGTAGCTTCTCTGGAATGGCTTTGCCTTTGACATAACGAAATGCGAAACCCGGTAGAAATGCCCTATCAAACAGTGCTTTAAGCTTTGCTGGCATTGTGCCCCACCAAACGGGCGAAACAATGACAATATGGTCTGCCCATTCTACCGATTGCTGGAACTCTTTGAGCGATGGCTCAAGCGCCATTGTTTCTTCGTAGCCCATATCGAGAGATAACTGAAAATCCATCTCCCCAATATGCAAAACCTTTGCCTGCTTACTTTCAGAGATGTTTTCTTGATAACGCTCGCTTATCGCTTTGCACAAGCTATTGGCTTTTGGATTGGCGTTAATAATAAGGATCTTGTTCATGGCGAGTCTCATTGTCTAATTAACTAATGGGACTAGCTTAAACCCTTACCTTAGAGTCAGAGTCAAGGGCGGCATAGCAATCATCAATGCTTTTTTTGTATTGCTTAATCTGACCTTTTTGATTCTCTAATGCTTGGATCTCTTCATCAATCAACGCAATTTTACGCTCCATCCACTTTCCCACCTGTCGCCAGTCTAAGTCATGGTTGCCATCTTTTAACTCAACCAGTTCCGAAAGTTGCACACCGAGCGCTTGTGCCTGTTTAATTAGTTGAATGAATTCCACATCTTGTTGAGTGTAGACTCGATACTTTCCTTGCCTGTCTACCTTCAATAAACCCATTTCTTCATAAAGTCTGATTGCTCGCTCTGACGCGCCAGTCAACGCCGACACTTTACCGATATACACGTTTCTTCTCCGCTTCAATAGTCGCCCAAGCGTATCCAAATAACGGGCTCAGCTCTAGCATCATTTGTACTCGTTGCAACCCATGTGTAAATCTAACGAAACACTCAATAAAAATCAAAAATCCGCCTCGTTATCGACATAAGTATCCATAGAAAGCTAACATCGCCGCAAATCACTTCTTGTAACACGCTATTTTGGCGTTTTTTAAATTGGAATTTTCTTTATGGATAAAGATCATAGCCTGCGCGAGAATTTGCTCGCCCTCACGCTTGGTAGCGCTTTAGTGTCTCTTGGCGTTATCTTCTTCAACCAAGTTGGCCTTCTAACAGGCGGTACTGCAGGTTTAGCCCTGTTTATCACCAAAATTACTGCCCTAAGTTTTGGTCAGGTTTTCTTCGCAATTAACCTGCCATTTTATATTCTATCGGTCACTCGAATGGGCTGGCGTTTCACTATCAACACCTTTATTGCCGTGAGCATTGTCTCCTTTGCGGTGGATCATTTACACCATGTCATTCAAATCTCACACATTGAGCCGATTTATGCGGCGTTGATAGGTGGCGGCATGATTGGTATGGGGATGCTGGTCATTTTTAGGCACAAGATGAGTTTAGGTGGGTTCAATATACTCGCTCTGTTCTTGCAGGAACGGTTTGGCATTCGAGCGGGTAAAGTTCAGATGGCACTTGATTGCTCAATCGTCGTGCTGTCACTGTTCGTGGTCGACATCTACCTGATTGGACTCTCCATCTTGGGTGCCATTGCCACTAACCTGATTTTGGCGATGAACCACAAACCAGGGCGCTATCAACCGATTCAAAGCAACGCATAAGCGGGTATCAAGGCAAGACATTCCCGTCTTGCCTTTTTCATTGCATGCTGTCAAATCCACTAAACAGTCATTCGTTATACCACGAACTGAAACTGAGTCATTTGATTTCCCTTTGCGTCTTTAGCAACGTCCATTTGTAGCCAATCACGCTCGCTGCCTCCCCACCACTCATTGCCCGTTTCACCTTTTAGATAGAGCTGGGTAGTTAACATTTCACGCTTACCGTGCCATAGTTTTACGTGAATGTGTGGCGGTCTTCCCGTGTACGGAACTGGATACAAGGTTTGGAATTGGCATAGACCATTTGAATCCGTTTCAAGTGCGGCAAAACCCGCAAAACTTGGATCAAAGCGCTCTACTTCTGGTTGCCGAGGGTGTTCATACACGCCTTGCCCATCACACTGCCATATTTCCACACGTATTCCGGACATTGGTTTACCAGTATCATCGACTACACGCGTTGTAAGAGTCATGGGCTCACCGATCAGGCTCGATTCATCGAGGACTAAGCTTTCACGCAATGGAATCGAAGTAACCGGATAGAATGGACCTTCCGCCTGTGATGGCGTTTTCTGTATCCGAGAGTTCGCTAACACCGGCCAAGCAACAAATGCTGAGCACAGCGCTAGAAATTGTCTTCGCTGCATAATTAGACTCTCATGTGGAGGGGTATTTAGATTGTGGTACGCAAAGTACGCCCTTGCTAGTGCAAAATCGAACAAGAAACTACCAAGTAAATCGTCAGACCAGAGTTACCCTACTAATCAAAATGTTTTTCTGTCATTATGAACAGCATTGACGGCCGCCCTTGTAACGATAAGAAGCAGGTTAGTGCCGAGTAAAACATCCCAGTCGAAGGAGTAGATTCAGCGATGACTTACGAAACAAAAACCATGGAAGTACCGGTCGCGATTGCAGACCGAGTACAGGCATTGATCGACGGCCACATCGCCAAAGAAAAGTTTAATGCTGAGCGACGCGAGGTCGTGAATAACCTACTCGCTATGGATGGTCTTAGCTGTGAGATGGCCGTGTACAGCCTACCTCAAGACGAACTGATGAATACCTTGCGCTTTGTGTACGAACTATCAGGTACCAACAGTCGATTTGTCAAAAATATCCTAACTCAAACGCGTGAAAACCCGAACAAGAAACTCTCTGACTCTCAGCGATCTTCAGCGAAAAGCTTGCTGTTTAACCTGCTAAACGACCCATCCGTCGTTTCGGCTATGAAAGAGACGTCTTAGGCAAAAAAATCCGCCTCACCAAATCATTCATTCGTGAGGCGGGCTCTCTATAGTAATCGTTGATTCATTGATTAGCCAAACCCTGCGATTCCGGTTGCCAACTCATCATGCTATCGAAGCCACTGCAATCAAGCATGGCATCCGAAGCCGATTCAATAAATACCTGCTGCGCCTCTGACACTGGATACTCAAGATAGTCTGAGCATTTGGCACTCTGCCCATTCCCTACCACGACCGTCGAACCAACCTTTAGTGTACATTGCACCAGTTTGTCGAGCGGAGACCATTGATAGCAAATCTCATAGTCCTTCCGATAGTCTGCCGTTTTCCCTGCGGGTTTCGTCAATGCCCACCAGCTTCCAAATTGACTCCCAGGATTAGTGCTATTCCAAGCGCGATAGATTGTCACCTCTTCAGTACTTTGATAAACAGCGCCTTGACACAAACCACCGGACAAAGGTTCGCCAATCGCTTTAGCTAGCACCTGAGGGTTGTCGACCTGTTTGAATTTTCCCGAGAGTTCACTTGGTAGTTCAACTGAACCTACACATTCATTGCTTGGAATTGACGCCTCCCCATCAACGACATTATCTGCTTGGCTGGCACAACCTTGAATTATTACCATTGTTAAAACTGCGAGACTCCATTTCATCATTATCTCCCTGCTGGTTTTTTTGGTCTTATTTCATTAGATAGAAGTAAACCTAGCTCACCATTCTCATCCTTCTTTAAACCAAGATCACATAGTCAACTAATTACATAAATATCGATAGATATGAATTTGAGACGAAATCTGAGGCAAATTGCTGTAGACTACGCCCTCATTTTTTCTAAGGGTATGGTTGTGACAAGAGATCAGTTTGAATTGTTGGCACCGGGTGGTGATGTTGAGTCAATCAAAGCAGCGATCGCAGCGGGTGCAGATGCGGTGTACTGCGGATTGGATCGTTTTAACGCTCGAAACCGTGCAGCGAACTTAACACTCGACAACCTTTCGGGCGTTCTTGAGCTTGCTCATGCTAATCAGTGCCAAGTGTTTCTGACGCTTAATGTACTGATCTTAGAGAGTGAAATTGCCGCTGTAATGCGCTTATTGGCGCAGTTGGTCAACACCGATATTGATGGCGTTATCGTTCAAGATCTTGGTTTAGCGTATTTGGTTAAACGTCACTTCCCAAGCTTAGACGTTCATGCTTCAACGCAGCTCAACACTCACAACACGGGTCAAATCGAGTTTCTCAAACAGATGACGGCCAGCCGCGTTAACCTTTCTCGTGAGCTTAACATTGATGAGATTGCGCATCTCGCTCATTTTGGGCATCAACATGACGTGTTAATGGAAGTGTTCGTTCATGGTTCATACTGCATCGGATTCTCAGGGCTTTGCTATATCAGCTCGGCGCGCAATGGCGCCTCAGGAAACCGTGGTCGTTGCAGTCAGCCATGCCGTGAGCAATACCAAACCACCAAGCAAGGCTACGACTACCCACTCAACCTGAAAGACAACTCAGCATTTGGCGATCTTCAAGCGCTTGCCGACGCGGGTGTCTATTCACTAAAAGTTGAAGGTCGCATCAAAAAACCGCATTACGTTTATACCGTTGTCGACAACTGGCGTAAGCAAATAGATCGCTTGTGCGAAGGTGAAACGCTTTCAGAAGACACTAGCGAGCTTTACACCGTATTTAACCGCGATTTCTCTAACGGTTTCCTACAAGGTGAATACGGCAAAAGCATGTATATCGACAACCCAAGAGACAACGCGGTTACGCATTTCTCTAAGGTGTATCAATGCACCAGTACCGAGCAAGTACAAGCGGTTAAGCAGCGTCTCTACGACAAAAAAACCGATATCATCCAACACGTTGATGCACAAATTGCTGCCATGGATATTAACGCTGACCGCCCATCAGCGAGCTTGAAAGGCGCGATTGAAGCGCCAGAGTTAGAAAAATTAGCGCAAAACTCAGAGCTAAGCGGCCAGAAACCACTATCGGTACTAGTTTCAAGCACTGAAGATGCCGTTCTTAGTTTGGAATCAGACGTAGAGGTCTATTTTCAACTACCAATGGGCCTAAGCGCAGAACTGCCCGCTATAATTTCGCTGTTTGAATCTAACCCTAACCTAAAACCTTGGTTCCCAGCGATTCTCATCGGCGATGATTTTGAAGCGGCTAAAGTCTTCTTAGAAACTATTAAGCCATCACTACTTATTACCAATAACTCAGGTGTCGGTTTCCACGCTCAAACGCTAGGGTTAGATTGGGTAGCAGGGCCACACATGAATAGCACCAACTCGTACACATTGAAGTGTCTTCAAGAGGAGTACTCTGCCGCTGGTGCATTCCTATCTAATGAACTGAGTAACAAGCAGCTTCGCTACGTTAGAAGACCAAGTGGTATGCGCACGTTCTATAGTGTGTATCATCCGAATACGTTACTAACGAGCCGCCAGTGCCTGTTCCAACAAACGGAAGGCTGCAAGAAAATCAAAGTCAACAAAGGCTGCCTGAGACGCTGCAGCAAGCGTACGTCCATTATCAACCTTAAAGACAACCCTTATGTGGTGCAAAAGCAAAAAGGCTCACACAACAGTCTCTACAGCGAGCACAATATTTTGAACCTAGAGGTACTGACTGACCATCGCGACCTTATTACCGATGTGTTTATCGACCTAAGAGATATTCAGACAGAAACAAAAGTCGACGGTAGCAAACTTGAAGTCATTAACGCGTTCAAAGCACTACTTCTAGATGACGACCTCAGTATCGTTGGTAACCTTATCCAACACACGAGCAACCAACAATACCAAAAAGGCATTTAGGATACAGCGCCCACCCTCCTCAAACCTAGCTATTCGAAGCCGCAAGTTTTTTGATTTGCTCAAAGAGCTCTTCGGCTTCAGCGGTTAATTTTGAGTACAGTTTGATATCGCCATTTCGCTGGGCATGCATCGCTTGCTCTAGCAACATGGAATGGCGCTTTTTGAGTTTTTTAGCAGGATCGCGCTTTAAAAATGAGAACATACTGGGCTCCGTGTCGATGCTTTCAATAACCTACGAACACACATACATATCAGATTAGTTTTTTCGACTATTTACCAGAAAAATCGACGGTATGTCCTTCTTCCTCATCATTCAACCAGTCTAAACTTATCACTATGCTCGTACTATGAGTTACTCGTATTGAATGAAGAAAAGCCTTACATAAAGCCATTATTTTCCACAAGACCATTTGTTTGATAAATGTTAACATTCTGATATGCCTCAACTTTCATTGAGGCTCTCTCGGACGTTCCACGAGCAAGGAGATTTCATGCTTAATTCTGTAACGGCGAAAGCAGTGATTGACCACGCCCTATTCTTAGGGGCAGATTTTGCTGAACTATTCGTCGAGCACCATCAGACAAATTCGATCCAAATCGCGTCAGGCGAAGTGGACAAAGTAAACTCAGGCATCGATTTTGGTATCGGGATCCGCCTATTTTTCGGCCACAAAGTACTCTACGGCTACACGAATAACACGGATGAAAATGAACTGAAGCGAGTTACATCCTTGCTCGCTGCAAAAGACAAACGTGAGCAAATAGCTACAGCAGGTGCGCTTAATCTTAATCGCTACCCTATCCAGCATGGTTGTCGTTTACCACTTAGCAAAGACGCCAATCTAGATTCAAAGATCGCATTCTTACTTAAAGCTGATGCAGCTGCACGCGCCGAAAGCGAATACATTACTCAGTTTATTGGTAATGTTTTACAGCGCGAGCAGCAGGTTTCCATCTTCAATTCTGAAGGCCTACATGTTGATGATACGCGCCACTACATTCGTGTGTCTGGTAACACCGTTGCCCAAAAAGGCAATGAGCAATCTTCTGGTTCAGAAGGCCCTGGTGCGCTGCAAGGCTGGGAGTTTAGCGAACAGCTTGATGCTCAGGAACTTGGTCAAACTATTGCCCAGCAAGCATTGATCAAGCTCGGCGCAGATGCATGCCCTTCCGGCGAAATGCCGGTAGTCATTGGTAATGGCTTTGGCGGTGTCATCTTCCACGAGGCGTGTGGTCATCTGCTTGAAACCACATCAGTGGCTAAAAAGGCTTCTGTGTTCCATGACAAAATGGGCGAGATGATTGCTCATACAGCAGTGAGTGCCGTTGATGATGGCACTATGACTAATGAATGGGGCTCTATCCATGTTGACGACGAAGGCATGGCAACTCAACGAACGCAACTCATTAAAGACGGCAAGCTGACCAGCTTTATGGTCGACAAAATGGGCGGAATGAAGACCGGCTTTGAACCAACAGGCTCTGGTCGTCGCCAAAACTACAAGTTTGCTCCAACGTCGCGCATGCGTAATACCTTCATTGAAGCTGGGGAGCATTCTCTTGATGATATGTTAGCCGGTGTTGAACGTGGTATTTACGCTAAGAAAATGGGCGGCGGCTCAGTACAGCCAGGTACGGGTGAATTTAACTTTGCCGTTCGTGAAGCTTACCTGATTGAAGACGGTAAGATCACCAAACCTCTGAAAACCGCAACGCTGATTAGCACCGGGCCAAAAGTGCTCAAAGAAATCAGTATGGTTGGTAAAGATATGGCACTTGCCCCTGGTATGTGTGGTTCCGTAAGTGGCGCTGTACCAACAACAGTCGGTCAGCCTTCGCTAAAAGTTGATAACATTCTTGTGGGAGGTGGTAACTAATGAGCCAAGACAAACAACTTCTTGATGCCGTCGATTACGTCCTTTCTGAAGCCAAGCGCCAAGGTGCTGAAGCTGATGTCATCGTCAATCGTAGCAATAGCTTTTCCCTGAAAGCGAACCAAGGCCAACTGGATGAGTACAAAGTGAGCTCAAGCCAAGTCCTTGGGGTTCGCGTTGTCAAAGATGCGCGCATTGCCACCAGCTACTCGGAGTCATTAGAGACCTCTAGTCTCGACCTCATGCTGACTAACGCCCTTCAAAGTGCGCGTTTTTCAAAGCAAGACGAACATCAAACCATCAGCTGTATCGACAGCAAAATCACCACAGATTTTGCAGAAATTGCTCAGCAAGATACCGCTTCCGCCGATGAGAAGATTGAGCTCTCACTCACACTTGAACAAGGGGTTATTTCCCTACCCCACGCATCAAGCGCACCTTACAACGGTTATGCCGATGGAGAGACTCAGTTTATTCTCGCCAACACACAAGGGACACTTTGCCAGCATTTTGAGCGCTCATTTAGCTGTTACGCTTACACGCTATTTGAGAAAGAAGGCAAGCAATCTATGGCGGGCAAAGTCTCGGTGGGGCGCCGCTTTGATGAGCTGAATCCTAGCTACTGTATCGAGCAAGGCTACAACCTTGCGCGTGACTTACTCGACGGTGCTCCGGTTGCTACTGGTGAGTATTCGGCTATTTTCGATATCAACGCGTTAAGCAGCCTGTTCGGAGCCTTTGGCAGTGCATTCTCTGGTGTTAGTGCCATGAAAGGCATTACGCCACTTGGCAACAAGATAGGCGAGTCAATTGCGAGTGAGCTGATTACTCTGACAGATATGGCGTATATGCCTAACGGCATGGCAATCGCTAGCTTCGACAGCGAAGGCTTTGCGACGCAAGACAACGTGTTAGTCTCGGGCGGAAAGCTCAATACCCTATTGCATAATAGCCATACTGCAAGCTATCTAGGCGCAGTATCAACCGCTAGTGCGGCACGCGGCGCAAAATCCAGCCTAGATGTGTCCACCAACCATAAAGTGATTGCCACTGGCCTAAGCAGTGTTGCTGAAGTTAAAACGGGCGAATATCTTGAGTTGGTTGAACTGCAAGGCGTCCATTCAGGAGCCGATCCAGTCAGCGGTGACTTCTCGTTTGGCGCTAGCGGCTTCTTGTGTCGTGACGGAGTAAGAGTCCAACCGGTGCGTGGTATCACGGTTGCTGGTAACTTCTACAAGATGTTGCAAGAAGTGGATGCGGTGGGTAATAGCCAGCTTATTAATGACAGCCGAACCTTCTTCGCACCGGATGTGAGATTTGCTCGGTTGAGTATTGGTGGTAAGTAGGTAGTGATTAAGCCCAGCATAGGACGCTGGGCTTAGTTTTTGAGCTTATCTGATAGTTTCGAAACTACGCCAAGTATACCAAGCGCAATTTGAGCCTACCTTCCTTTCTGGCTAACACTCCACTTAAGCAAAAACCTTCGATTAAACAATGGTTGATTTTCTGATAAGCGTTAAATTTCACTTGCCGTTAAAGCTATATTGTTGAGAATGCTATTATCAAATAGACGGCTTTTGAAACTGCATAAGTCTAAACCTAGCCACTTTATAAAAACATGATTCCGAAATTCACGTCTTCGTATTAATTACGAGTAAAGAGAGAGCAAAATGAGAATCGCGATTACATTGTTAACATTGGCACTAAGCAGTCTCAGTTATGCTAATAGCGCCCCTTCTGACGCTTTAGATGCTGAAGCTTCAGATCCGATTAAGATGGAGTGGATGGTAGGCTTTCCGCCACCAAAAGATAAGCTGATTATGCAGCCAGAATCCGACTTTTTCAGTTTCCCAAAGATGCGTTGGACTGTATGTCATATTCGTGAGTTGATGCCGACTAAACAGGTCAGCCGCGGGATTGGCGCACCCACTCCCTTTACGTATGCCAAAGATGACAATATCGACGCCATAACATTTCAGCCTCTTAACAGCGAACGAAAAATGACATGGCAAGAATCGCTATCAGCAAACTACACCGATGGCATTCTTATTCTCCATAAAGGACAAATTGTTTACGAACGTTACCTAGGCTGCCTAGATGAACTAGGTCAGCATGCTGCTATGTCGATGACGAAATCTCTGACAGGGCTTTTAGCTGAAATTCTAGTGGCTGAAGGCATTCTTGATGAGAACGCAAAAGTTACTTCCATTGTCCCTGAGCTCAAGGATAGCGCTTTTGGAAGTGCCACTGTACGTCAGGTAATGGACATGACAACAGGGCTTGATTACAGCGAAGACTACGCGGACCCAAATGCTGACATCTGGATCTATTCTAAGGCAGCGAGTCCGCTTCCAAAGCCGCAGGGCTACGATGGTCCAAATGGTTATCTTGAGTACTTACAAACCGTGGGCAAAAGCGGCGCTCATGGTGAAGCTTTTGGCTACAAGACAATCAATACAGATGCACTGGGCTGGATTATCGCAAGAGCGACCGGAAAAAACGTTGCTGAACTATTGTCTGAGCGAATCTGGCAGAAAATTGGAATGGAGCAAGATGGTTATATGACCGTTGACGCCAAAGGTATGCCATTCGCGGGGGGCGGCCTGAGCGCAAGTCTTCGCGATCTTGGTCGTATTGGGTCACTGGTGCTCAACAAAGGTAAATTTGAGGGGCAATCCCTTTTCCCAAGTGACGTGGTAGAAAACATCATGGCCGGAGGCGATAAAGAGGCTTTTGCGAAAGCCGGATACACTACTCTGCCTGGCGGTAGTTACAAGAGTATGTGGTGGATCTTTCACAACGCTCATGGCGCTATAGCTGCACGCGGTGTTCATGGCCAGACAATTTATATAGACCCAACTGCGGAAATGGTGATCGTGCGTTATTCCTCATTCCCAAGTGCTAAGAACAGTCAAATCGACCCTACCTCATTACCTGCTTATCAAGCGGTTGCGGATTACTTGATGAGCAAGGACTAAAACAGAGTAACTGGTTTGTTGCTTAGCGTAGTTTAACTACTGTGTGCAGCTGTACTTAAAGGCACGACTGCACACAGCTAACCTATACTAGCCATTGAAACGAACAATTAAGAAGAACAGCTATAATGCGTCA
Source organism: Vibrio sp. DNB22_10_4 (assembly GCF_052879755.1). Taxonomy (NCBI): domain Bacteria; kingdom Pseudomonadati; phylum Pseudomonadota; class Gammaproteobacteria; order Vibrionales; family Vibrionaceae; genus Vibrio; species Vibrio sp. DNB22_10_4. The sequence continues at coordinate 1,285,161 of NZ_JBNNXW010000001.1, forward strand.
CCCCACCCACATCAAAAAGCGCTATTGGACGACACTGATAATACTTGCCTTCCACCTCTTTCCCTTGCTCAGCATAAGGTTCAGCAAACACCTGCTGCAACTCATGAATGAAAGAGTACCCCCCCTGCTCTGCCTGTTTATAAGCAGGTACTACTAACCATTCACGCCAAGTGAACTTAGGGTTTACTTGTTTCATACTCGTCGCTATTTCTTTCTCGGATATTGCGGATGAAAGCTTTACACGCCATTCATCTAGCCAAGCTTGCCACTCAGTCATGATGTCTTCATCAGGTTCGGTGTAAAAGCTTGCAGTAAGAGCTGAAACTGTGTCAGGCAGTTTAGAGAGTTCGCGGAAGAAAATGGTGTAGTCAACATGCGTCATCATCATAAGTTTAAACAAGTGTTGCAGTAAGTCGCTATCAAACTCTTCAAGACCGAGCTTTTTCGACCACATATTAGTGAGTTTAGTTTGCATAACTGTTGAAAACTCATCCTGAATTAGGCCAAGTTTTTCAACCGCTGCGTCGTCAGTAGCAATAAGCGGCATCAATGCAGAACAAAAGGACTCGAAGTTTTTCTCTGCGGCCAAAGGCTGATTAAAAAACGAGAAGTGACGACCGCCGCCAGTCCAAGGCTGAAAATAAGGCTCGAAGCGTTCACAAAAACCGAATGGACCAAAATCGAGGGTGAAACCGCCAACGGCGCAGTTGTCACTGTTGAAATTGCCCTGGCAAAAGCCAACGCGCATCCAGTGTGTCACCAATGTGGTTAAGCGGTCCCTAAACTCTGTGGCGAGGGCGAGCACTTTCTCTGAAATGGGTAAGCTTGCGTCTATCTGCTGTCGATATTCTCGTTCTATCGCGTACTCGACAATTTGTTCTAGCTCTTGCATCGCGGTTGGGTGGGCTTGACTACGCGCTCGGCGCGCGAATAACTCAATTTGACCAACTCGCAAAAAGGAAGAGGCTACGCGGGTGGAAATAGCAACGGGATTCGAGACCATAATATCAGGATTTTCTGAGTGCGAACCTTCTCGATACCAAGGGCGATCAACGGTCTCTGATTGTGAGGCAAATAAACATAATGAGCGTGTCGATGGAATGCCGAGAGCGTGCATAAGCTCTTGAGCTAGAAACTCGCGTACACTGGAGCGCAATACGGCTCTACCATCAGCTCCACGGCAATAGGGCGTCGTGCCGCCGCCTTTGAGCTGCATTTCCCATCTTTTATCGTTTAACACACCTTCAAATACCGAAACTGCACGGCCGTCGCCATAGCCATTCCCTGTTTTGAATGGGCACTGCTCATTGTACTCGGTACCATAAATAGATAGTGCGTAGCCTGTTGCCCAGCCATATGGCTTTATTAGAGCAGGAACACCGGATAACTCACCAGAGAACATAGCTGCAAAGTGCTTGTCTTGCGCTAGTGTAGGATCAATTCCTAGCTCCTCAAAAAGGCTAGCACTGTGACTGATGAAAACAGGGTTAGTAATAGGCGTCGGTTTGACAGGCACATAGTGACCCGAAAACACTTGTCGCGGCCAGTAATCTTCGCCACTTTGCGTTGAATCTGGATCCGCATTAAGCGTCTCTAGCAACGAGTAACTTGCCGCCTTTACAAACTCATCCATATTGGTTATCAAGTTACGCGCCTTTGGTGATTTTGGTTCGCTCATCGTCAATCCTACTCCGTGCAATGATGCGTGATTTTGTTGTCATGATACGAAGATAGCTCAATAAAGCCCAATAACCTTATGATATAGTTTGATTCATTTAGATTTACCCTAAACAACCTAAGGGCATTGGTTAAAAGTAGCCAACGATGTCTGTAATGGCGTACTATCTTGGGTTCTTCGCAATCGCCTTTCTCTAAGTATGGATTATTAATGGCTCAAGGAATTCGCTACAAAGTCATTCTTCTCGCGTGTCTCATTATCAGTATCGGTCAGCTCAGTATGGGGCTAGTGCTACCTTCGCTGCCTTGGATAGCGAAAGATTTTGGTATTAGCCTCGATCAGGCGCAACTGCTCGTCGGTATTTATCTACTGGGTTTTGGTCCCTCGCAATTCATTTACGGCCCCATCTCTGATGCTATCGGCAGAAAGAAGGTGCTGCTTGCTGGTCTAGTTATCGCCCTGCTCGGCCTTGTCTTGATTATTACTATGAACCATTCGTTTGAAGGCATGGTATTTGGCCGCTTTCTGCAAGGTATCGGCACTGGCTGCTGCGCCGTCCTCGCTCGGGCCTCAACGCGCGATCAGTTTAGTGGAGCTCAGCTCCCTATAGCCCTCTCTTATATCGCCATGGCCGCTTCCATCACTCCCGTGGTGGCTCCTGTTTTGGGTGGGTTTATTAACTTTCACTTTGGTTGGAACATGGTGTTTGTGTCGCTATTTAGCTACGTTGCCCTGGCCTGGGTAGTCATCACCATGCTATTTAAAGAGACCATAGCGGAGAAGTCATCAATACCTTCATTTAAACGTGTCGTGAAACAGTATGGGGAGCTGCTACGCTCCAGCTACTTTATTAGTTTCGCTAGTATCAGTTGGCTCAACTTCAGCCTGATGATCACTGCGGTATCGGTCATGCCGTTTATCATGCAGAACGAAATCGGGATGAACTCAGATGAATACGCATTGTGGGTGCTCATTCCAGCGCTCGGTATGATTAGTGGAACCACCATTTGCAATCGCGTTCGACCTATCATTGGCACTAGGAAGATGCTGTTGTGTACTCCAGCTCTACACATTGCATCGGCTATTTGGTTGTTTGTTTGCCCGATGGAGCCTTTGTATATCATGCTAGGGCAAATGCTGATGATTCTGGGAAATGGCATCGCTCTGCCTTGTGCACAGGCGATGGTAATGCTGCCTTACAAGAAACAAGCTGGCGCCGCGGCAGCGTTATCGGGTGGTGGACAAATGATTGTCTCATCGCTAGTCAGTATGGGGTTGGTTCAGCTCGGCCTAAGTCAGCCTTGGCACCTATCGATTGTTATCACGCTATTTGCATTAGTGACGCTTAGTAATATTGTTCGTGGTTTTCGCGTTGCTCAGCCTCAATAGAGGCTGCGCACAAAACATTATTTAAGGTTTTTGACACTGCCACGTACGACTAGCGAAGGCTCTAGTTGTACGACATCTGCAGCAAGACTGGTTTTTTCAATTTTCGCAAGCAAGGTTTCAACGGCCGTTTTTCCTAAGCGATACTTAGGTTGATGGATCGTAGTGAGAGACGGTGACATGAACTTGGCAATGTGAATGTCATCGTAACCAATGATCGAAAGATCGTTGGGAACATGTATACCTTTATCATGAGCAACATTGATAGCTCCCATGGCCATCATGTCATTACAAATAAACAGCGACGTTGGTAGTGCGCCTCTGCTCATTAACACCTCTAGCGATTTCGCACCACCATCACATTCAAAGTCTGACTCAACAATCCAGCCTGGATTAATCGCAATATGATGTTCATTCAACGCCTTCTTATACCCTTCATAACGCATTAAAGCTTGATGCCTATTTAAAGGCCCTGTGATACAACCAATCTCTGTGTGCCCGCTTTCAATGAGATGCTTAGTTGCAAGGTAGCCACCAAGAAACGAGTTGTCTTGGATCTTGTCGCTTTCAAAATGCATTGGTCCCCAGTCCATCACAACCACAGGAATGGATGGATACTGATCGAAAATATCCAGCTTCTCCCCCTCCAAAGTAGAGCACATCAAAATCAGACCATCGACACGCTTTTGAAGCAAGGTATCGATGGAAGCTTTCATGCGCTCAGTATCACCTTCAGTATTACACAAGATGAGGTTGTAATTTTGATGATAACAACTGCGTTCGACCCCTTTTACTACCTCACCAAAAAACGGGTTGGTTGAGGTAGTCACTAACATTCCAATTGTTCGTGTGCGATTCATTTTGAGGCTTCGTGCTAACGCAGAAGGCGCGTAGTTGAGCTCTTTCGCTGCGCTGTTAACGCGCTCAGAAATCTCTTCACTAACGAATCGTGTTTTATTGATGACATGACTCACGGTTGAGGTTGAAACACCCGCAAGTCTTGCTATGTCCTTCATCGTTGCCATTGGGCAAGGGTCTCCACTGCTTCTTCTTGTAATTGAGCGAGTTAGTTTCTCAACTTAGGCTTGCTGCTCTAAAAACTGTTGTACTTCATCTAGCGTTGGAATGGAAGTCTGTGCGCCAAATCGAGTCACTGAGATAGCCGCTGCTGCATGAGCAAATACAATCGCCTCTTCGATAGACTTGCCTTCAATTAACCCTGTCACTAAAGCGCCGTTAAAGGTATCACCTGCTGCAGTGGTATCCGTCGCTTCAACTTTAAAGCCTGGGATTCGCTCACCACGGCCGTTTTGACTTAGCCATACACCTTTCGAGCCCAGTGTAATCATGACGATTTCAATACCCTTGCGATGCAGTGCGTTTGCGGCTTCTTGTGCAGATTCATCATCATTGACCGTTATTCCGGTCAGCACCTCTGCTTCGGTTTCATTTGGTGTAATGACATCTACACAGCCCAGCAATGAATCAGGAAGCTCTCTAGCCGGCGCTGGATTGAGGACGACGTTAGTTTTTGCCGCCTTCGCAATTTTCGCAGCATACTCGATGCCTTCAATTGGCGTTTCTAACTGGGTTAGCAGGTATTTTGCACCTTCGATCAAACCCTTGTGAGGCTCTACACGTGCGGTCGTAAGCTTAGCGTTGGCTTCTGCTGAAATACAGATGCTGTTCTCGCCGCTTTCTGCTACTTGAATCATGGCAATACCAGTTGGTGTGCCCGGTTCCAATTGAACACCCGCGATGTTGATACCATCAGCTTTAAATGCTTCGCGAATATTAATACCAAACGCATCATCACCCACACAGGCGATAAAACCGGTGTCGCCACCCAGTCTTGCAGCGGCAACAGCTTGGTTCGCCCCTTTGCCACCAGGAATGACTTGGTAATTAGCACCATGTAACGTTTCGCCAGGTCGAGGGAAAGAAGGAACTTGCAAAACGTGGTCTGCATTCACACTACCCAGCACAATGAGTTTATTCATACTTTGTTCCTTTTAACTCGTTTGTTTGTTACTGATTTTTTGAGTATCAGTTTGATAGATAACTTGGGGTTGCCTTGGAGTGGCAAGCCGAAGGTATCTGGTTGTAAGGCGATGCGCAGCGAGCCTGTTAGTTCTCCCCCTTAATAAGGGGGAGCTAGAGGGGGTAAGTGCGCGGGACTTTGACTCATGCGCACCACTCAAACTTGCTTCGCAAATTTAAGAGCACCCCTCCTAGCCTCCCCTTATAAAGGGGAGGAACTACTGGCTAGCTCCTACCGTCGCTTCGCCGATTACTCAGCTACAACTTTTAGAGGTACTGGGATGTACTCTTCTACTTTTTCACCTTTCAGTACTTTGTCAGCAGTCTCCACACCTAGTGCACCGATCATGTCTGGTTGTTGTGCGATTGTTGCTGCTAGTTTGCCGCGTTTCACCGCTGCCATACCATCTTCAGTGCCATCGAAACCAACGATCATCACGTCTTTCCCCGCTGCTTGAACTGCGCGAAGTGCACCGAGTGCCATTTCGTCGTTCTGTGCGAATACCGCTTGTACATCAGGGTTCGCTGCTAGAAGGTTTTCCATTACATTCAGGCCTTTAGTACGGTCGAAATCTGCTGGTTGGCTAGCAAGAAGTTCCATTTGAGAACCTTTTACTGAGTTCATGAAGCCTTCACCGCGCTCACGTGCTGCTGACGTACCTGCGATACCTTCTAGTTGGATAACTTTCGCTTTCTCACCTACTTTCTCCATGATGTAGTGACCAGCCATTTCGCCACCGACTACGTTGTCAGATGCAATGTGGCTCACTACGTCACCACGGCTAGCGCCACGGTCAAGCGTTAGTACCGGGATGTTCGAGCGGTTTGCCATGCGGATAGCGTTCGATACTGCGTCTGAATCTGTAGGGTTGATAAGAATTGCCTTAACGCCACGTACAGTTAAATCTTCGATGTTTGATAGCTCTTTGCTTGGGTCATTTTGCGAGTCCAAAACGATTAGGTTGTAACCTAAATCCTTGGCTTTCGCTTCCGCACCCTCTTTCATCGTTACGAAGAACGGGTTGTTAAGCGTAGAGACAACAATCGCCATCGTGTCTTGTGCTGATGCAGCTGTAGACATAGAAGCAGATAGCACGGCAGCAGAGATTAAAGTGGCTAGTTTTTTCATCGTTTTAGTCCTTTGTGTAGGGGGCGGCTCAACTCATTGTCGAGCCTGTTATTGTAAATAATCTAGTGTTAATCGAAGTTACTTGTTTTTGTTGTCTACCAGTACCGCCAGCAAGATAACCACTGCTTTTGCGATCATTTGGTAGTAAGAGGAAACATCTAATAAGTTAAGTGCGTTGTTCAAGAAGCCGATGATCAGAGCACCAATAAGCGTACCCATAATTCGACCTTTACCACCCATCAAGCTGGTACCGCCAAGAACAACCGCTGCGATAGCATCAAGCTCGTATCCCATACCCGCTGTAGGCTGAGCGGATGACAGACGAGAGGTAACGATAATGCCAGCCAGTGCAGCAAGCAGACCACAGATGGCGTAAACACCAATCTTCACTTTATCGACATTGATACCTGACAAGCGAGTCGCTGATTCGTTACCACCTAGCGCGTAAACGTAGCGGCCAAAGCGAGTGTGGTTAAGTAGATACCAAACGGATGCGAACACAACGACCATAATCCAAACTGGAACGGGGATGCCCAGAGCGTAACCCGTGCCAAACCATGCGAATGCGTCAGCAGTATCAGTAAAGCCCGTAGAAATTGGACGACCATCGGTGTACACCATGGTCACGCCGCGCAGAAGTGTCATAGTCACCAAGGTAGCGATAAACGCCTGAACCTTACCCTTGGCAATGATAATACCGCTGATAGCACCAAGAGCTGCACCAGCAAGAAGTGCGGTTGGAACCGCAATCAGTACCGGAACTTCCATCGCTATCAAACTGGCCGCAAACGCGCCACAAAGTGCGAGTACCGAGCCAACACTCAAGTCGATGCCTGCAGTTAAGATGACCAAGGTCATACCGACTGCGATAATTGCGTTCACAGAGGTTTGACGCAGAATATTCAGAATATTATCGACGGTGAAAAAGTTCGGGTTTAAAAAAGACACCACGACAATTAGGAAGATCAGCGCAATCAGTGATTTTTGCTCAATCAACCATTCTTTATTGAAAAGAGGCTTTTTGTTTTCCATTTCAACGCTCATCTCTTTGTTGATGGTTTTGTTGTTCATGCTGCTTCCTCACTTACATTTTTACCGACAGCGCATGCTAGTAGTTTCTCTTGGTCTGCATCTTGAGCCATAAACTCACCGCTTATGTGCCCTTCATGCATCACCAAAATTCGATCGCTCATGCCAAGTACTTCTGGCATTTCAGATGACACCAAAATAATGCTCATGCCATCTGCTTTAAATTTGTTGATAAGTTGGTAGATCTCTTTCTTGGCGCCTACATCAACACCGCGTGTTGGCTCATCCAAAATCAGAACTGCAGGTTTGGTCATCAGCCCTTTTGCAATCGCCACTTTTTGTTGATTACCACCGGAAAGATTGCCAATAATTTGATCGCGTGTTGGAGTTTTGATATTAAAAAGCTTAATGAAGTCTTCAACAGCAATGACTTCTTCGCTGTGTTGAATTTGCATGCCTTTCGACAACTGCTCCAACGCACAAATCGACATATTCTCTTTTACTGATAAGCCCAGAACTAAGCCATCACCTTTACGATCCTCAGAAATGTAAGCAATACCATTGGCAAGACCTTCTTGAGGGCTGTCTGGATTGATCGTTTTTCCGTTGAGAATCACCTCACCAGATTGGCGTTTTAGCGCGCCATAAATGATTTTCATCAGCTCTGTACGGCCTGCGCCCATCAAACCTGAAATGCCAAGAATTTCACCTTGATCCAGAGTGAAGCTCACGTCATTGACACCAGAACCTGAAAGGTTTTTCACTTCAAGACTGGTTTTACCGTGAACGGCATCAATTCGCGGATACTGCTCATCAAGCTTGCGTCCTACCATCATTTCGATCAGCGTATCTTCGTCTGTTTCAGCCACTGTGCGCTGACCAATAAACTTGCCGTCACGTAATACCGTAATATCGTCGCAAATCTCGAAGATTTCTTTGAGGCGGTGCGAGATATAAACAATGCCGCAGCCCTGTTCGCGCAGTTCGTTGATCACGCTAAATAATGATTCCGTCTCGGTATCAGTGAGCGCATCAGTCGGCTCATCCATAATGATGACCTTAGACTCAAATGACAGCGCTTTCGCAATTTCAACCATTTGCTGCTCACCAAGACTAAGCTCACCAAGCGGCGTTTTCGCGCGGTGTTTCACATTAAGCCTCGCCAGTAGGCGATCCGCTTCGGCATACATCTGCGACCATAAGATGCGACCAAACGCGTTGGTTTTTTCTCGGCCGAGGAAGATGTTTTCAGCAATAGTGAGCTCAGGAATAAGATTAAGCTCTTGGTGAATAATACTGATGCCCGCTTGCTGTGAATCACGCGGACCTTTAAACGAGACGTCTTGGTCTAGATAGCGAAGTTCGCCAGAGTCTTTCGAGTAGATACCCGTCAGCACTTTCATAAGCGTCGATTTACCGGCGCCGTTTTCACCAAGCAATGCCATCACTTTTCCGGGGTACACATTTAAGCTGGCTTTATCCAAAGCTTTCACTCCCGGGAAAGCTTTTTCAATCTCGCTGAGTTGTAAAATGGGTTGCAGCATGAAGATGTCCTGTATATTTCGCTGAACTGAACTCGTAATAAGTGGCGCTCTAAAAGACGACGCCAGCTTGGAAAATCACATTGGCATACGGTGTACACTCACCCGTTCTCACGACAGCTCTTGAATCCAAAGTTTTTGTCTTGAAGTCTTCGTGAGAAATATAGGAGATCGAAATTGCTTTACCGCTTGTTTCTCGCTCCTGCTCAATCACGGATAACAAAGCATCATGCAACTCAGGGCTCACCTGCTTAAACTCTTCTGCCAAAATGACGCCTTCAATCTGAGCTTCAGAAAGGTACACTTTTACCGTATCCAAGAACGCTGGAACGCCATGGGTCAGAGCTAAGTCAATACGCTGAACTTCATCTGCAATCGGAAGGCCAGCGTCACAAATCGTTACCTCATCGGTATGGCCCAATGTCGACACCAAATAAGAAAGTTCTGAATTTATTAGGGCATTTTTTTTCATTTTTATACCTGCTTCATGCGGCTTTATTAAATCTGTAGGGCTTGAATAACCATCAAACAACGGTTGCAAAAGTAGAGGTCATCACTACCTATTCACTGTTGATAAAACAACCATCGAAACGTTTCGATGACAATCCTAGCGTAGCGTGTACAAAGATCGAGAGAGGTAGCATTTAACTGTGACTTAGATCGCCTCATCGAAACGTTTCGATGCATTTTTCGTGAATAGATTCAAATTCCTACTCAACGAGATTTTTGACTGGATAGAAGGGGGATGAAAGCGGCTTCACAGCCTACAAATAGGGCTTAACTGATTACTAAAAAGGATGAGAATGCAAGGTAATGAATAGCCATACCCAAGTAATCTCAAGACGCAAATATCTAGAGATTAACTTGGACAAAATTACGCGAATTACATATTGGCAGAAATGTAGGGACCAGAGGCGTAATGACAGCCAATAGCTTTTAGAGACTCTAGTTGCCCTGATGTTTCAACACCTTCGGCAATGGTCTCAATGTTTAGTACTTTGGCGAGACTTACAATCGCTTTCGCCACCTGCTCCACCGAGCGATCTTGTGCAATTTCTGCCACCAATTGCGCGCCAACTTTAAGTTTTTGCAATGGTAGCTCACGAAGCTCGGATATAGAAATGTGCCCCATACCAAAGTCTGCCACGGTAATTTGACAACCAAGCTCCACTAATTGGTACAACTCATCCACACAACGTTTCTTAGACAACATGTCCTCGAACACTTCAAGCACCAAACAATGAGGTGGCAGATGATACTTGTTGAGAATCTCTGTCACTTCCTTAGTAAACAATCCATGACCAAAGTTCTTAGAGGAAACTTTTACCGCCACCGTTTTTAATTCACCGACCGAAGCGTACTTGCAGGCTTGCTCAATAGTGAATAAATTCAGTTTGCGGATCAACTGAGACTCTTCAGCGATAGGAATAAACTCAAATCTATCAACATCACCGAACATCGAGTCGCTCCACTCTAGTCGGCTTTTAAATGCAACAATACGATGCGTTTCTATCTCAACTACGGGTAAAAAGCTGACCTCGAGCTTGTGTGATTCGATAGCTTGCGAGAGACGTTGAGCCATCGCCGTTTTACGCCCCCACTGCTCACCCATTGCTTCGTCATAACTCATCCAGGTGGTTTGACACTGCTTGGCACGGTACATCGCAAGATCCGCTTGCTTTAGTAGCAAACTCGTCGGAACGTTGCGACTTACATTTGTAGTCACACCAACAGACGCAGAGCCTCGCTCAGATTTGTTACCAACTTCTATGAAGGCGATCGCGTCGACCAAATGCTGAGCGTAATGTTCCGCTCGACTTTGTGAGCAATTGGGTAGCAATGCGACAAACTCATCACCACCAAGCCTTGCGACTAGGCCGTTGTCCCCTACCGCCGCTCTAAAGCGCTTCGCTACATCTTGAAGGAACAGATCGCCGAAATCGTGTCCTTTACTGTCGTTAATAGACTTAAACTCATTGAGATCGATTAACAACAACGAATACGGGTGCTCCGCTTGTTGCTCTTCGACTAGAAAGCGTTGCAGATGCTCAAAGAAAGAGGTGCGGTTTGGAAGACGAGTAAGCGGATCAAAATAAGCGAGATCGCTCAGCTTATCGTTGAGGTGTTTTTCAGACGTCACATCACGTTTGACCGCAATGTAATAGGACTTGCCCAAATACTTGAAAGGACTGATATGAGCATGCTCGATAAACAGCGAGCCGTTTTTCGTTTTGTTAACCAGTTCGCCTACCCAATCTTTACCTTGAAGCAGCTTCGACCACATATCCTCATAGGTTGCCAATGTGGTTTTTCCTGACTTTAGCAGTTTCGGATTTTTGCCCAAGACGTCTTCGCGGGCATAGCCTGTTAGCTTGACGAACTGATCGTTGACGAAACAAATTTGAGCTTGTTCGTCGGTAATAATGACAGCAACAGACGCGCTTTCTAACGCAGACTCCATCAAACCTAACGACAATTCAAAATCCATATAATGCAACGCCATGTTTACAACTAGTGTTTTACCGAGTATTACAAAGCGAACATGATAGGGTTTAATGGAACCAACATCAAATAAAACGTCAAAAAGTCGATGATTTGGCAACAGTTTTTTGACGCATCATAAACTATTGGTACTAATTTGGATAACCAAAGAGAAAGTCACCTAACATGTACCCACATTAGGTGATCAAAAGACAAGTTGGCAAGCGCCAAAAAAGTAATTAGGAGGCAACTCTAATCGTTATTGATTTGTTTGATAACTCGACACGGGTTGCCTACAGCGAGAGTGTTAGCCGGAATGTCTTTGGTGACCACACTGCCTGCACCAATGACCGCATTGTCGCCAATCGAAACACCAGGACAAACGATCGCCCCTCCGCCAATCCAAACGTTATTGCCGATTTTAATGGGTAAGCCAAATTCAACTTCCTCTTCAACGCGGCCTTTTACATCTAACGGATGACCTGCCGTATATATTTGAACATTTGGTGCAAACAATACGTTGTCTCCAATTTCGACCACATTGACATCTAGAATCACGCAATTGAAGTTAGCGTAGAAGTTCTTGCCAGCATGGATGTTTTCACCATAGTCGCAGCGAAATGGCGGCTCAAGGTATAGGTTGCCTTTACGGTTTGGGATCAACGCTTCTTGGGCTTCCTTCCACTCAGGCGTATTCGGAATACTATCGTTGAGTTTCTTTAGTGTATGACGGCACTTAACTCGCGCAGATAATAGCTCTTCATCCCAAGCTAGATAAGGCTCACCTGCCAGCATTTTTTCTCGTTCTGTTCTTGTCGACATCTTTTCTTCCAACAATGTTACGGACTGTTTGTATTCAAAAACGTAATATTGAGGACAATGTCAGAATCCTGTCATAGCGGCATTATATTTTCTTCGAATCGTAGCCGCCATCACACTTGGTGGAACTAAAATGATAGGTAGATTTAGTCGGCTAACAGTAGTTTTATCAGCGCTTTTGCTGCGGCTTCAGAACTGGCTGGGTTTTGACCAGTCACGAGCAGGTCGTCAACGACAACGTACTCTTGCCAGTTTGGTGCTTTTGAGAAGCTCGCACCACGCTTTACAAGTTCATCTTGCAGCGAAAAAGGCACAATATCTGTTAATCCAACGGCTTGCTCCTCGCTGTTACTAAAGCCGGTGACCTGTTTACCTTCAACCATTGGGGATTCGTCTTCATTGGCGGCATTAATGAGTACACCAGCCGCATGGCAGACAACCCCTATCGGTTTGTGAGCACTATAAAAGTCATCAATCAGTGTGACAGAGTCTGGATCACAGGTGAGATCCCAAAGCGGGCCGTGACCGCCCGGATAAAACACCGCATCATAATCGCCCTCTCGGACTTCAACCAAGCGTAAGGTGTTAGTCAGATGGGTTTTCGCGACCTCATCAGCTTCGAAACGTTGAGTGGCGGGAGTTTGCTGCTCGTCTAGTTGGCTATTTGGGTCAATTGGAGGGTGGCCACCAGCAGGTGAACATAAGGTGATATGCAAGCCGGCATCTTTGAACACATAGTAAGGCGCGGCAAACTCCTCAAGCCAAAAGCCAGTTTTATGTTCAGTCTCTCCCATCCGACTATGTGATGTTAGAACCATCAGAATTTTTTTTTGGCTCACTCTCTGCTCTCCATTAGGCGCTCTTTATAAACCTAGTGAAATGCTGAGATTTTTCAAATACAAAGGGATGAGTAATATTCATCCCTTTTTCTTCCATTGGACACTTTCCAAAAGTGCGGCCTAGAGTTTAGTTTTGTAGAGCTGGACGAGAAGACACATCATCAAACCAACGCTTGATGTTCTGGCTGGTCTCAAATACATCAACCTTGAGCGCATTGACCGCTATAAAAACAAAAATATAGGCACTGATGTCTGCGATGGTGTAATTGTCTGTCGCTACGTACTTAGACTGACCCAACTGCTTGTCGAGTTTAGGCAAGAACAACTCGACTCGATGCTTCGCTTCTTCTCCCCATGCTTCAACGCAATTCTCTCGGTCGGCGTAGATACCCGATAGATTTCTAAAGGCTTGGAATGCGTTTTGGATACCATCAATTTCAACAATGCGATTCCACATTTCAACCTTGGCTCGCTCTAACGTGCTAGCGCCAAATAGGTTGAGATCGTTCGGCGTAATTTCATCAAAATAGCGACTGATCGCTACTGTTTCACTGAGGTAAGTGCCATCATCCAACTCAAGCAATGGTACTTTACCGTTTACGCTTTTGTCCTGATAGCTTTGGTCTAGGTTTCCCCCTTCCCTAACATTCACTTCCACTCTTTCAATATCGGTAACACCAATTTCTTTCAGAAATAGATTTAGGCGCTTCGAGCTGACTGTGACCGAGTGATCATACAATTTCATGTGTTCATTCCTTTTGGCACGTATGTTTTTAGAGAATTCCCATCTTTATGAGCGTTTATTTGATCAGCTTTAATTTCTAACCGATCGTTTAGATACACTCTATGCAATAACTAAACGATCGGTCAAGAATTAATTAGTGGATAATGGCAAGTACTTGTACAATGACCAGCAGGTGCAGTTTGATGCGGTTTTTATCTTAGAGGGACGTATGGCAAGAAAAGCCAATTTTTGTAAGCAAGAAAAGCTAGAACAAGCAATGATGCTGTTTTGGAGTAAGGGCTATGCCAATACGTCTATTAGCGAGTTGACTGACACTCTTGCTATCAACCGCTTTAGTCTTTACAACAGCTTTGGTGACAAAGAGGCGCTTTATTACCAAGCGCTTGATAACTACTTAACCTCGGTGTCTTTTCCCAAGCTTGAACCGCTTCGAAGCTCAAACTCTGGAATTGGCACTCTCTGTCAATTTCTCAGCGCATTTGCCGACAAACAAAAACAAGACAGCTGTGGCTGTTTTATTCAGAATGCTGTCGTTGAACATGCTGGTGAAAATGATGAGGTATTGAAGCGAAGCAACATGCTGTTCGATACCTTAGAGCAAGCTATCGTTTCTTCGCTATCCCACGCTCAGCAACGCCTTGAAATCAGCGATGAGCAAGATGTGACAGCAATAGGACAATTTGTTATCTGTCAAATGCAAGGGATGCGCGTACTTGGAAAGGCTAAACGCCATAAAGAGATTGATGTAGCCACTAGAGTTCTTTGTGATTATCTGCGAAGGCTAAACGCAAAAACAGCCTCTTGAAGAGAGAATCCAAGAAGCTGTCTTAGTCTTACTGCGGTGATAAATATAACCAGATTGATTATTTGTAACCGCCTTCAATCATCGGCTCTGTTAAACGCAGACGAACTTTATTGCGCTGTATTGCCTCTGGCGGCAAACTGATAAAGCCAAATTGGTTTAATGTTGGCTTTGGCTCATCAGACAGCGTCAGACTGATAAAGTATTCTTCCTGCTGATTAAAATGTTCTCGGTTCGGTGGCAAGTCAAGGTACATGTAGTAAACACTCGCCAGTGGATAGCGTCCCGACAAAATGGTTTCTTTATTCACATCGTACGACTCACCAAAGTTATTGATGACATTTAGCAAGTTTTGATCGTTAAGATCGTCGGTGTAAACCGAGTAACCAATCGCATCTGACTGTGCCGAGATTTCACTTAGCAATGCAGGCTTGTCGATAACAAAATTAGTCGTCGAAAACTCAGCATTGTCGCACGCAACCCACTTGGCAAACGTATCATGCCCCTTTAGTTGATTGTCGATAGCTAATGGAACCATGGCGCCAAGCTCTGTACCTTGATCATCACGCCAGCGAGTGACGTTAAGGTGCTGATTGCAACCAAAAACGTCCTTGAGCTCAGCAAGGGTTACGGCTTTGGCCGGATTGTCTTGATTGGCAATAATGGCGATAACGTCAGCGGTAAAAAATAGCTCGGTAGGCTTGTAACCTCTCAAATGAGTAAACTTTGCCACTTCATCATCTTGCCATTTACGTGAACTGATACCGAGTAGCAGATTATCTTTGGTTAAACTTGTCGCGATATCTTCACTGGCCTGGACATCAATATCAAGTTTCCTAGCTTGTATCAAGGCTTCCATAAGAGGTACGAGATTGGGTTCAACGGCCACTTTAGAATGCTGCGCATCTAGCGTCTCTGCTGATAGCAATGGCGAGGCCATCATCCCACAAGAGAGTGCTGCAGCGCTAAACGCTTTAAAAGTCTTAGTCACGAGGCGCCTCCACACTGCTTGAACTGGTCAAACTTTTCTCTGAAGTAAAAATATCCCACTGCTGAGTGGCTGACATTTCAGGATGATAGAACACTGCAATGGTTCGGCGTTTACGTTGCTTGAGCTTTTCGGTGTAAAACGTCACCTCGGTAAACTCCTGCTCTGAGACTCGTGCGCTATCAATGCCTTTCTGCTCCAGCGCTTCTTTAATCGCTGCCGTTCTGCGCTTAGCTAAGGCGCGGTTATAATCGTTAGTGCCTTCGGAACTGGTATCTCCAATTAACACCACACTAGCTTGTGGAGTTTGTTTGAGCATATTTGAGAGTTCAGATACCTTTGGCTCTTGATCGGGGCGTATCAGCGATTTGTCGTAATCAAAGTTGACCGTAACCACAACAGGTTTCTCCGAAAACTGCCATTCTGCACAGCCTTCATTATCGACAACAACACCAAGTGGAGTATCCAAGCAGCGATCACGCTGATTGATGATGCCATCACTGTCTTGATCGCGTAAATCATCAATCTGATGACGAGTGGTTTGTGTGTTTGGCGTTTCTGCACAACCGATGAGCAGGGATAAGGGCAAACACAGAGTTAGCACGAAAGACAAAGTCTTCACTGTTAGCTTCATTATGACTCCCCCTCTTTCTGCCACTCTTCTGGATGCTCGACACGCAACGCGTACGTCAACACTCCCATCGCATTAAGCAATCGATAGGCTGCAAAGGTCCTATCGTATTTACTTCTCACGTAGTTTTGTCTCGCAAGAAACACTTCCACCTTGGCATCAAGTACATCAAGTAAGCTGCGACGCCCGACATTGAACTGCTGTATATAGCCGAGCTCGGCTATTTTTGCCGCGTCCACATTTTGCTCCAAAAGTCTTATTTGCTGCTCTAGCATCGAATAGGCATTCCAAGCGAGTTCTGTGCCTTCGCGCACTTCACGCTCAGTTCTTACACGTATGGCTCGCGCCTCTTCCAATCGCCATGCGGAAGATTCAACTCTGGCATCGGTCGAAAAACCGTTGAATAGGTCATAATCTAAGGTCAGCATGGCGCGCATGTCTTCATCCGGCCCGATGACATTACCCACGTTGCGATTTTTGTTGGCATGCAACTCAATTTTAACCTCTGGGAAATAGTCCCCTTTTTCGCGTCGTATTTCTTGCCTCGCTGCGTCCATGTCTATCATGGCCGCTTTAATCTCCGGGTGGTTGTCGACCGCTTGTTGAATAGCAACATCTAAAGTGCTGGGAAGTAGTGCGCTATCAAATTTTGGAAAGACCAGGTCACTGCCGGGCTTGCCAACTTGGCGTAGAAATTGGGTTTTGAGGTCAAACAGGTTATTTTGTGCCGCAATTTGTGACGATTGCGCTGTTGCCACTCGAGCGGAAATCTGGGCTAAGTCCGAATTACTCGCTAGTCCTTGGCCTTTTTTGTCGAGTACATCTTTATAGATTTCTTGATGCTCAAGCACGTTACGGTTAGCTAATTGCAACAGAGTTTCAGCTTCTAAAAGCTCAAGATACGTTCTGGTGACATCCAGGGAGACGTTTTCAGCGCGGGATATCAACGTCAAGCGCTCAGCTTCCGCTTCATAGCCCAAACGCTTAACATTGGCGCTAGTACCAAACCCATCAAACAAAAGCTGAGAAACACGCACACCCATCTCTGTTCGATTAAGTCGTCTATCGTCTGGGTCTATGAAGTTACCGTTGTTATATCGGGTTTCCTCTACACCCGCTGCGGCATACAAATTCACTTGTGGTAATCGGTCACCACCAGCAGCATCACCATCTCTGATAACGGATTGATATCGAGAATATTGCGCTAAAACTTCTGGACTGTAATCAATCGCAAACGCTACAGACTGTTCCAGAGAAATAGCGCTCGCAGCCGGAGTCAACGCTAGAGGGGTGATAGCCAGGCAACTCGATAGCACGAGTTTTGTCACACGCATACGCTTTCCTTATGGTTATTATCTTTCTCTCAATGAATTCTCTTTTGCTCTTAAGATTGGCTTAAGCCAATATTGCAACACCGTTTTTTCGCCAGTAAGAATGTCCACTGCGGCTTGCATACCCGGTATTACAGAAAAGTTCACCTCTTGATCTTGTTGACTATTCAATTCAATGTGCGCTCGGTAGTAGGCAGTCCCATCTTCAGTTTGCAATGCATCAGCACTCACATAGGTCACTTTGCCTTTTTGTCCGCCGTAGATAACAAAATCATAGGCCGAAAATTTCACCATTGCCTCTAAACCTACTGAAATAAAAGCAATATCTTGGGGCGCGATCTTAGCTTCAATGATGAGTGCCGAGTTTTCTGGCACCAATTCCATAATGGGTTCACCTGGACGAACGACGCCACCTATGGTGCGAACAAACACTTCTTTCACGGTACCATCTACTGGAGCAACGACATCGGTACGCCTCAATTGATCAGCGATTGCCTGGCGGCTCTCATTCAGTTGGGCAAGTGTGGCGGATATTTCATTTAATTGGCCTTGCGCTTTAGTTCGAAAGTCCAGAGCAATCCCACGATGATCCGCAATCGCCTCAGAGTAAGCCGCTCGCTGCTTTTGCTCGGTGACACGAGCACTAGATAAATCGCCCTCAAGACGAATGACATCTCGATTTAGTTTCAGCAATTCGACTTCCGCTACCGCACCGCTTTCCACTACTACGCGCAGCAAATCGCGCTCTTTTTCCACAATTGCGAGACTACTTTGCAAAGTACGGATAGAGGTTTGAGTATCACTGACTGCTTGGGCTTGTTGCTCGATTCGTAATTTTGATTCCTCAAGCTCCGAGGATAGTTGGCTCAGCCTCTCCAGATAGTTAGCTTGAGCATTAAACAAAGCTGGGCTGGGGTCATCTGCACCGATGATTGAACGAGGCTCAATTTGAACTTGTGTTTGCCAGTTGTTGCTACTGGTTACTTTGACGCTCGCCAGCTCCGCTTCCAATCTCAACCGCTGAGCGGTCAGGCTATCAAATTGCTTGCCTGTCTCTTGATAGGAAGCGCGAAAACGAGTGTCGTCCAATACTGCTAAGCTTTGCCCAGCCTTAACACTGTCCCCTTGACGCACCAGTATGTTTTTTACGATCCCACCTTCCAAACTTTGTATCGATTGTACCGACTGGCTTGGCACCACAGTGCCCTCTCCCACGACGACTTCTTCAAGCGTCGCCCAAGATGCCCAAAGCAAAGCACAGACAAATAAACCGGCGATAATCCAAATAAGCCTGCGTGAACGGTACGCTAACTGGGTGTTGCTCCACTCGATATGACTAGTGCTCATCGTTACCTCCTTTGACGATAGCGATGTTCTTCACTTTGTGTTTTTGCTTACTTGGTGTTTCCAGAATAGACTTTGGTGGACCGTCCATGACGAGTTTGCCTTTCTCAAGCACTAAGACTCTGTCGCACAACGACAAGAGCGACTGACGATGTGAACTCATTACTATGGTCATGCTACGTGGCATACGTGCTAATGCTTGGTAGAAGCGTCGTTCAGCTTGATTATCTAGCGCGCTGGTCGGCTCATCAAGAACAAGAAACTTAGGTTGACGGTAGAGCGCTCTTGCTAGTGCCACCGCCTGGCGTTGCCCCCCCGATAAATGTCGGCCGCCCTCACCAACTTGAGTTTCTAAGCCGTTTTCAAGGCGTGATAAATAGTCATTTAGTCCCGAGTATTGAATAGCGTAACCGAGCCGCTGCTCATCAATACTAGACTCACCAAACACAATATTTTCCAATACCGATCCAAACATCAGTACACTACTTTGCGCCACCCAACCGGATGCTTTGCGCACCACACTATGTGGCCATAATTTGGCATCAAGTCCTTCGAAGTAGATTTGTCCGCTGCTAGGCTCGACCTGCTTGAGAAGCAGTGACAATAACGTTGATTTACCAGCACCCGCAGATCCAATCACACCAATGCGCTCTCCCGCTTGAATGTTGACATTAATGTCACTCACTGCCGCTGAGGTTGCTTCCGGGTATAAATAGCCCACATTGCTGAGTTTGACGTTGCCTTGAAATTCCCCTCGGTCGATCACTTGTTGATCACTGGCCTCTTGCGGTAATTCCATGATTTGATTTAAACCGACCAACGCAGTTTTGGACTGCTGATAGCGCAGCATTAACATCGATAACTGATTAATTGCGTTTCCCGCTCGACCACTCAACATCACAATAGCAATCAAGCCACCCATGGTGAGTACTCCGGCTCCTATCTGATAGACGCCAAATACGATAAGTGACACCGTCACAACTTGTTGACTTGATTGAATACAATGAGTGACAATATTGGTGTATGTACGCGAGCGCGTTTGCCATGTCGATAAGGAAGAAATAACGCTTTCCCAGCGCTTTTGCAGCAAGCTTTGAGCGTTGTTTTGTTTAATTTCAGGTAGGGCGTTTAGGGTTTCAATCAACTGTGCTTGACGTTGAGTCGACAATCGCGATGTCTCTTCTAGCGTGCTCTCAACATTACGTTTCATTAGCACGCTGACACCGACGAGCAATCCCATAACCACAACAGGGATCCACATCATGGCGCCGCCAAGCCAGCCAATTAAAACTAGGAATAAAAAGGTAAACGGCAAATCCACCAAGGTCACCAGCGTCACGGAAGTAAAAAACTCTTTTACCGCATCAAAGTCTTGTAGCTGACGCGCAAACGCCCCTGTGGATTGAGGACGATTTTCTAACTTCATGCCGATGGTTTTTGAGAACAGTGTCGCTGAAAGTTTATTATCGATATAGCGCCCAGCCATATCAGTTACAGAGCTGCGGGCTTCTTTTAATATCCAATCAAACACAACAACGATCATTACCCCTGCAGCCAGCACCCACAGGGTACTCATTGCTTGATTAGGCACCACGCGATCGTACACATTCATGGTAAATAACGGGACAATGAGAGCCAGCAGGTTAATGACAAACGATGCCAACATTAAGTCACGATACCAAGGGCGAACTTCCTTTATCGTTTTCCACAGCCAACTGGTGGGTGTAGAAGGTTTAAGCTCCTCAACTCGGCTATCGATAGTGGAATCTCCACTTACTTGCCACAGTATTCCTTTGCTCAATTGGC
Source organism: Vibrio sp. DNB22_10_4 (assembly GCF_052879755.1). NCBI lineage: Bacteria > Pseudomonadati > Pseudomonadota > Gammaproteobacteria > Vibrionales > Vibrionaceae > Vibrio > Vibrio sp. DNB22_10_4. Next base: position 1,305,750 of record NZ_JBNNXW010000001.1, read on the forward strand.
GAAGTGCATCTAGGGTTATTTCCTTCTGTTTAAACTCCTCAGCGACTTCAAGCAAAGTGACGCGCTGCCCCGCTACTTTGGTGATGATCAAAGGCTGTTCGTTTTTACTGTCTATCATCACAAATGGCGTGCTTGCTTTCGCTACTTCACGGGCATTGAGCTCAAGCGCCATAAGTGGCGTGCTTTCCAACGCTCTTAAAAAGAGGGGCTCTGATAGCTGCCCATCATCTAACGGTAGTCCACTGACTATTTTAACCGGGTGACAACGCACCTCATGGTACTGGCACAACCATTTAATCGCTTCTAGCCAATTGTCCCTTTTTGACACTTCCACTGCACATCCTTACTGCTTACTGCTTACTAGTTTGACGACAAAATAAGATTTTGGTCATCCAGCATTTTTTGAATAATATCGCTCTCAGAAACACCCGCCGCATCCCCGCCATACAAGTCGTTCAATGTGGTGTTTTCGAGCACTATATGATGCCTAATCAGACCTTCATTTGGTCTTAAATCGATACGTAGGTCGGTGCCAACCTCAACTAAGTCGAGTTGCTTTTCTGCATCTGAAGCATTAGTAGCAGACAGGATTCGGCTGAGGTCGATACTGTCGCTATTCGCACTGGCATTGAAATCTGTGATGATATCCGTGTGCGCCAACAAACCAATGTCTTCATTAGTAAATGCAAATGTATCGGCGCTTAGCCCGCCAGTCATGGTGTCATCACCGCTTCCACTTGAAATATAGTCTCGCTGGTAGTTTCCGATCAGCGTTTGATCGCCTTTGATAAACCATTCAACATCTATCGTCTCTACCGCCCCATCCGCGGTATTGCCGTTGAGCTCTGCTGAAGGCTTTAGAATTAAGGTAAAGTTGAGATCATTTTGAAGATTGTCATCGGCTTTAATCGCCAAGTCTGCAATCTCGCCTTGTGAGACCTCCCAATCATCGCCTACTCGCTGCCCAGCAGTAAGCTCTACCTCATCTGGAAGCCCTTCTATGGTTAGCATTCCCTGTTCATCGGCAGCAGGATTCACTAGGTTAAAACTCAACCCTAAAGGTGCATCGCTACTCGCTTCGGCGAGAATGTTGTCATGAGTTAAATCTAAAATTGGGGCATCCGGTTCCGGAGTGATTTTTAATCGGATAGTTTCTTGTTTTATCGGGCCAAAGTCGCCTTTATTGGCACCGAGTACAGTGGCCGTGTCTCTTGCGTCTGCACGAATAGTGAGGTCAATATCGCCAAAGGCATCGCCAGCGAACAACTCAATGCTATTAATTGAACTTGCCGCTACGATAATAGTAGCGGTTGCACTATCACCAACTTGGATAAATCGTGCAGTTTTTCCATCGATTCGAATACTCGCGATATCATCAATTGAGCTGGAATCATTCACAGCTTTTGCTGTTACCAATAGCGCGATAGATTCATCACTATTGGTCTCTTGTGAAACGATATCAATAGGGATATCGATGACGGCATCTTCGTCGCCGTTTACCTTTTCTGGGACGTTAAAGAACTCAATCTCATCGGCAATAGGATTAACGCCTAGGGTAAATGCTGACTCTGTAATCCTAGTATCTCCGGTTGCAAGCTCCTGAGTAATGGCCTTGAGTGTCAACGGAATGTCCCCACTAAAATCAAGTGGCGGTAATATAAACGTATTATCGAGTTGGCTTGCCTCTAACTGCCACTCATACGTTGGCTTGCCATTGAAACTGCCTCCGTCCACTCCGTTGTTTGGCACTAACTCAAAGCTTGACCCCACTTGAACCACAACCACTGCACCTTCGGGAACCCCAGAGAGACTGAGTGACATATTTTCGGAGCCATCTTGGTCAATCAGCTCTGCATCAAGACTTGCCAGCGAAATATAAGTATCTTCGTCACCAGTGAAGTCCGCAGACACCAAACTGGCAGGATCCACAATCGGATTGATTTCGATGACCTTTGTCACGACTTTAGTTTGGGTATCGGTTTCTGCTAAACAATCGGTTTTGTCGGTAATGTTTACTTCGGCAGTTAACGTTATTTCGCCACTAAAGTGGGTAGGAGGTGTGAGTACTACATCCGGTAAACGTGTCACATCTGTCACGGTCCAAGAGCCATCTCCGTTGTCGGTTAACCAGCTTGGGTCGCCAGAGAGCGTTGCTCCGTCAGATACTCGAATGGTAAACGAGTTGACGGTTTCTTTACCTGTTGACGATTCTCCTTCACCGATGACCGTTTGACTGCCATCAAGCTTAATTGAATCGCCAAGCACCAACTGTAAATCAAGATCGGAAGCCACGTCCTCATCAATGCGGCTAAATGCCGTTGACAGAATAATGTCATCGACGATCGGACGAATTGCAATGCTAACTGTCTGCGTAGTCGTTAAGCTAGAGCCGTTACAAGTTGAGGTTTCAGTCGTTTCAATATCAAAAGTAATACAACCTGCAAAATCTTCATCAAGACCCGTGATTTTAAGGTTGCTCAGGCCTGTCTGGCTGATTGAATAACCGATGATATCGCCATCGTTATCAAATACAGCAATCACACCATCACCTTCTAGTTCAACATCATCAGGTAGCGAGTCTGACGGAATAAAGAACGAAATCTCATTGTCCGGATCGCTCGCAATGTCTGGATCAAGGTATTGCCCTAGATCTAAGACTTCCGTTCCTTCATCGAATGTGATGTCATCTTCAGACTCGATCTCCCCAGGAGGACCAACGGGATCACAAGGCGTACCGCCACCACTGTGTCCGGTAATCTGAATTTGAAATTCCCCGTCAATATAACGCGAGTCTTCGCCATCAATGACTCTCGCTCGCACAACGATATCTAGAACCGGTGTATCTTGATTACTGGATATGGTCACATTGTCGAGAATAAACGCAGCCACATCTTGTACTGTGTCACTGGTTAAGCCTGCTGCAGGTATAATCCAATTACCATCTGGCGTTTGCTGTGCTTCATTTGTGCCGCTATTAACAACAATATCGTAGCCTTGGGGCACCTGAAGTAAGATGTAGTCAAGGTATTCGGATCCATCGATATCTTCTTCAATAAACCTAACAGCAGCGGATACATCAACCGGACGGCCATCGTCACTAATAAAGACCTCAGATGACGTTTCGAGACGAGTGTCCCCCTCAACCTTAGCATCCACTACCACGGTAAGTGACCCTGAAATCATTTTAGTTGTAATTTCACCAAGTTCAGAGGTATCAGTTACTTCATACCGCACTGGAATAACAAAGGTTCCACTCAAGTCCTGGGTGGCTTGCACACTTAAGCGCCCACTGTTAAGTAATGAATCTAAAGTTGGTGTCGTACTATCAATTAACCCTTCAAGATCTAGGCCTGTAGCTGGGACAGAGATGGGAGATCCATCAAACAGTAAAGTGAGGTCACTTGGCAGCGGATCTATGAAGTAGCCTGTCAGCGTTTCACTACCATCACTATCGCCGCTGATCTTAGGCTCTAAATCCAGCGCGATTTGCCTATCTTCAAGACCTGTTGTCACCACAGTGACGCCATCGCTTTGGTCAACCTCTGGCAATAAATCAATTTGTACCTTGTAGTCGAATGTGCCGCTATCACCATCGGGCTCAGTGGAAACCACATTGGCATCAAAAGTAATGCGACCACTGAAGTCTAATTTTGGTTTTACAAACAGTTTGGCTAAATCAGCATTACTCACCTGATACACAGGGCCAGTTACTGGGTCTAGATCAGCGATTGTCAGTGCTACAAATTGTCCACTGCTGTCAACAATGGCAATGTCATCCGGTATATTGGTAATGAGGATATTTAAAGACTCTGATATATCATCATCAGAGGTCACAAACAGAAAGTCGAGTGGTACCAAGCCATCTTCGTAGAACGACGCCGCCGTTTCTATGGTTCTATTGGCTGCATCATACTGCCAATGGCCATTACCGCCATCCTGAGCGATGGGCTCATCCACGACACCTTTTAAGGTAATATTGATGGTTTTCTCTACGCTGCTGGCTTCTTGATTCACTGGTGTTAAACCATCAATCGTAGATTCAACAGAAACCGCAGACACTTTAATAAACAAACTCTCAGTCACGGAACTAATGTCTGCTTTTGGTGTTAACAGCGCTGAGCCATTGGCTATCGCGTCAGATTCAACCCGATAAGAGTTGGTTCCTGTTTGCACAAAACCCGTTCCTGTAAATGACCAGCCATCTTGCACTTCAATGTCGTAAAACAACGATTCCGAGCCATCGGTATCCGTTAAGCTGCCAAAAATCGCATCACTCAAATCGATGTTGACGTCTTCAAGCCCTCGAATGTCACGAACCGACAATTCTGGCGTATCGGCATCAGGGGATACTTTAATCACTACCAGAGTGTCAATGTCGGCCGTTTTATCTGAGCTTTGCGCAAAGTCACTGCCCTTTTCTGTCGCGGTGGCCTTGAGGTCAAAACTAAACTCACCAGCGAGGTTTTTCTTCACTGTAACCGTCATTTGGTCGAGTTGCTTTTGTGTATAAGATTTGCCTTCGACTATGTTACTTCCATCGAGCTTTATCGTGATGCCGCTCGGTATATTGGTGATTTGGTAGCTCAGGGATTCAGAGCTGTCGGTATCGACCAATAACGCATCAATATCTAATGGGAAAGTACGACCTATATCTTCGGTCAAAACGTATTCAAGCTGAGAACTGCCCCACTCTGGCGTGTCGGCAACAGGTAGTACCGACACTTGTAAAGTTTGATTGCTGACAATCTCATCCGCAATTCCATTTCTGGCAATGGTCGCCCCAACACTCAGCGCCACCACATTTGAGGTAAGCGTGGTATTCGACTCATTAAGTTTTGGCAAATAGGTGATTGGTAGAGCGGACACGAAATAATTTTGTCCCGGTTGCTGCATAATTTGCGCGTCCGTCAAGGTAACGCTCCCACCAGCATCAGGGATGAGCTCAACACCACCATAATACAGGGTTCCACCTTGTAAATTGGAAATGGTGATTTCGGTGACGTTTTCCCCTTGGTCAATATCACCAACAAACACTTTGATATCGACGCCAGCCAGCTCATCCTCGCGAACTTCAGTGTTCTCGACACGGATAAAGCCGCCAATGTCGTCCAATATTAAGTTGGCAAAGTTAGACACCGTATCGCCATCGCCGTCCGTTACAGTAAAACGAATCCTATCTTCCAAAGCAGGATCAGCGTCGACATTGGTGATTGTGGTGATGGTGTAACTGCCATCCGACTTTAACTCCAATGTGCCGTATATTGAGTTGGCGTCGTTCTCGTTAGTCAAATTAATGAAGATAGGGTCAGTGGTACTAAAATCGTAATCAACGCCTTCGTAACGAACCTCAGTAATTGAACCTCCATCAACACCAATGCGAGTTGCACTGAGCAGGTTGCCGCTAAAGCTGTCACCCTCTGTGATTTCTAGCGTTTGTTCAGTACCTGACGTTGGAATATCATCTGTAACTTCAACCGTTAACATTGTAGGGCTTGAAGTATCGCCGTCTTTGTCGGTCGCAACTACAGGAAACTGTAAATTGAGTAGGTTCGCGCCATCACCTGTCGAATGGTCTAAAGGTTTAAACAGCAAAAACTCCGCAGAGCCATCGACATTTAACCGCAATCGAAAGACTTCTTGGTTGGTATTTTGTGTGGAACCAATAAACCAGCCATCGATATCTCGCTCGGCCAAAACAATCGTTTCGCCCCCGCTTTGATAGCTGCCAAAATCACTAACATTGATGTCAAAAGAAACAATCGAATCTGAGCCACGAACAAAGGTCAACGTATTCGATTGAATCACCTCAACTTCACCTGTAGCTTCGAGGTTGGCCTCTGCTACTGACAAAGCAATGGTTTCAATCGATGGATCAAGCCCGTCTAATATGGTTAAGGTAGAATCTTGCTGGGTCTGAGTGCCATCAAAATCCGTTACCACAATAGGCAGAGTGATGGAAAGCTCATCGATATCGCCCACACTGCCATGATCGATTTCTTTAAAAAGCCGTACGCCAATGTCTACAGACTGATTCGTAGAAGCAGGAACATCGATTTCAGCGGGTAGTGCGACTCTAAATACCACCATGCCATTCTCATCGACGGCGTCATAGCTGTTGTCACCATTATTACGCCATAAGATATCCAATCCATTACTCGTAATGGCGTTGCCTGAGCTATCAAGAACTAGACTTGCAGCAGTGATAGCGAGATCGATATCCACTATGTCATCTTGCGCTGCGGTAATCGAAATGCTAGCAGTATCAGAGTTGCTTTCTGTTATTGTCGTTTTCTGCGGGAGTTCGGTAACCGTCAACGTAGAACCTGTAAGCGTTGCATTGCCAGAATCAGACACACTCACGTTAAGCGTCAATTTCGCTTCATCGCCGTCTGAATCTCTCGCGGTCACAATAAAGGGGATCTCCAGTGGGTCGCTGGTATTATCGATATTTTGTAGCAGTACAAAGGTATAAGGAACGTCTCCTCCTACAGCAGCACTTGGTTGTGAAAAGCCGATTTCAAAAACAGGAATTTTGTTGTCATTTTCATCTAAGATATTGCCCGTTAGAATCGCCCCTGTTGCATCAATGGTATAAGTGATGAGTTGGCCATCACTCCAAACCTGTGGCTGATCCTGGATATCAAAAAACAGTGACGGATTGAGAGACATATTAGTATCGAGGTCATCTGCGCCGAGCTCCACGCGAAATTGCCCCATATCGACAACCGGATTAAAAGCGAGCTCGGCTTCCGACACCGATGCGTTCGATATACTGGTGAGAATAGGATCAGAGCCATCAGCGATAATTAATGTGAACTCACCTTGTTCTAGCTCAGTGCCATCGGTGTCTCTACCACCAATAAGCAGCGGCAGTTTTAGCAAATCGTTCTTGTTGGGCTGATTGAGTGGCCGCTCTTGTGTAATGGTCAGGTTAGCGGTCACAGAAGTCGCATCCGACGGTGTTACTTGCCCCGATAAACTTAGAGTAAACACGGTGTTGCCACTGATGGATGCAGTAACGGTGTTGCCAGCATCGTTTAGTTGGTATGTGAGAGGAATTGGGCTGGCACCGCTGGTTAACCCTAAACTATCGAGCACGTTAAGTGTAGAAGTCGAGAAATAGAGACTATTGGGATCGGGATTATCAGAGCCAGGCGATACTAAAAAGGTGGTTTCAAAAGTTTGTGGACTTTGATTGCTGTCGGGCTCGGTATATTGGTAACTGCTAGATTCAATGCTCCCCGCCTCGCCATCATCGATAAATATCGTCGCGGTTCCTTGCCCAAAATCATTCTCTTGATCACCTGCTACATAATCAAAGCTCACTCTCTGCCTTCCAGCAGAGTTATCTAAATTTCGATTGGCCGAAAAATTGTAGTGACCATTCGCAAATACGCTTAGCTCACCTTCAGGTAGAGAAATCAAGGTAGGCGTGCTGCCCGACACTGGGTATTCCGAACCATCGATAATCACCCTAGAAACAATCAATGCTCCATCAAGATCAATATCATTGTTCAGTACATTACCAGACTTAACTTCGCCTTCGGTCATGAAGGCAAAATCGTCAAAAATAAGGGGCTCTATATCGGCTATGTTGATGGGTAGATGCCCGATGACGACTTCTGTTGTGCCATCGGCATCCGTTTGGGTACCTTGGATCAAAAGAGCTGTCTGTATCGAATTTAAATCTGGAGATTGGTCGATAACTTGCTTGAACGCGACATCGACTTGATCGCCGCTCAAACTAGCTTCAAAGACCACTTCACCATCGCTTCGAGTCCCAATAACTCGATAATCAGATACCGAAACCGTGATTGAAAGGCCGTTAGATGTCAGTTCATCGACCAGCGATTGATCAGCAAAGAACACAAACTCAGCATCTTGAATTCTTACATCAGATTCTTTCTCTTGATTGCCAAAAATACCAATCACCGTATCACTGAACGCCAGCGACTCAGGTAACACTATCGTCGGCATATCATCTATGGCTGAGTTGCCTATCGCATTAGTAACTTTAGCGTCCAGAGTCCATTCAACAGAAAGATCCAAACTAGAAACGTCTATATCAACGACTAGCCAGTCGCCGTTGGCATCAACGGCGCTTTGAAATTCAAGTGTAGAAACCCCATCACTGACCACGACAGTAACAGGAAGTCCTTCTTCAACAAGATTGGTTGTACCTTGTAAGCTGGTTAAGGTACCTCCGCGAAAAGCGAGAATATTGAATCCTTGCAAGGTATCGATATCGATGAATGGCTTGACGGTATTGACCAAAGACGTATCCGTCGCCGTTGCAGGATTCCCAGCGATGTCTGTTGTCGTTGCGGTGACAGATAGCTCACCATCTTCAAACCTCGATAAGTCAACGTCTGGTATTGTCCAGCCGCCATTGACCACCGTTGTGGTTAGACTTATTGGGTCACCTTGGCTTCCAGATATGGTGATATTGACGCTTTGACCATCTTCAACATCGATCACTGTTCCTGACAACGTAGTACCCGATATTTCAACTTCATTCACAATGCCGTCGATATCTTCAAACTGAACAGTGATGTCCGCTTTCGTGTCTTTGACAATCGTATCTGTAGCGACGGCCGGATTTCCGGCTATGTCTATGGTGGAGGCTTCAACCGTAAGGACACCATCAGAGAGCCCAGAAACATCAAGATTAGAAATGCTCCAAAGACCAGATTCGGTGACGGACGCAGTTCCTGTTACCGTGCCGCCAAGTTCGTCAGTCACCACCCAATTGATAGTTTGCCCAGACTCCACAAATTCGGTTTTACCAGTAAATGCTGCATTGGGAGATTCTGCTGCGTTAACAAACTCATCTCCAAAGCCGTCCAGTTCAACGTTAATAATGGCTAACGTGTCTTTAATCGTCGTATCTTGAGCGGTAATACTGTTACCAAAATCATCAGAGATAATGGCATCGACCGTTAAAGGGCCTTCAACTAAAGAAGAAAGATCAACATCGGAAACTGAGTAGGCTTGATTGCTTGTGATGGATTGCAACTGAATGGTATTGCCATCTTGGTCAGTGACGGTGATAAGCACAATACGCCCATCACGTACGTCTGTTGCCGTACCTTGGATAACGACACTGGGAACTTCGAATTGGTTTTCATAGCCGTCGCCGCCATCAAGGATGTCTACCGTTAATTTGGCTTGATCAGATAGGATATCTAGTGAGGCTTGTTCTGAATTTCGCTCGTCGGCTGGCTCCGAACTAGGCCGCGTATCAAACCCGGCGCGCGCTATTGTCTCATCTAGCGTGGCTTTAATTGAAACCACAAAACCAGCACTATCGCTACTTCCTCCAGAGCTGAGGTCAACTTGTCCTTGTTGGCTGACTATATTGCTTGTAAGGTCGTTAAGCGTTTCGGACAGTGCTTTTTCAATCGCGGCAACTTGCTCTGAGGACAGCGTGCCTTCATCACCCAGTTCAACGATGGGTTGATTAACGACCTGAACACCTTCCAATAACGGCTCATCAGGCGCAGCGCGCTCCCACGTCCCGTTGGGGAACACCTTCCAAACCACATTACCCATCTGAACATAAAGCACTGGCACCATCTTTGGTCTCCGCTCGATACTAAGTCTTTCATATAAAGATAGTATTTACAGAACGGAGCGTTGTGAAAAATGCCATTAAAATCGTAGAAAATACCCGTGGATTTCAATGTGAGACAAAAAGCACTCAATCCACAACAATTAAAACCAGTTCGACTGCCCTTAATTATTACTTGGGCTGGTGCCCGGTCTTTGCCGCGAATTTTTGCATCGCCTCGGCAAAGGTGGTTGTTCCGCCCTTGGCTTGAACCTGCATGACTTTAAACCCCATTTTTTCCAGCGCTTCACGCTCCGCCATAACCGCTTTGTCGTCTTGCTGACTGCCTTTGGCTGGCTGATGAATGTAACACCCCTCTAGTGGGCCGTCTTCGACAAGTTGGTGGTGTTTCAATGCATTGATATCAAAATTCATAGTCACTCTTTCTATTTAAATAAATGGTATTTCTTCGGTAGGTTACATGCGTTTTAAGGACTTAACCAGACTATCCAGCCCTTCAATCTTTTACGCTAAGCAGAGTTTCAATAAGTCACCCAGTTCACTATTAGGGAAGCCTTTTTTATCAAACCATCTTCCTTCAATATATTCGTCATCCTCATAAAAGTAAGGCTCTCTTACCGCGTGTAGATATCTGCAAATCATCGACCAAGTGACTGTCAGCTTTGCAACGCGCTGAATGAGACTCCCTTTTGCAAGGGAATGACTTGAAACACGGAAAGAAGCAAGTTCGTATTACATGCCTCGGTCAGCACTGCTCTGGACAAAAGCCTGTCAGTTACATTACTAAATTAGGATATAACGGATTAGCTGAAGTATAGGAAAGGTCACGTTTTACTTAGGGCACTTGGTTAATGATAACCCCTTGCTACACTGTAAAAATTGAAAGGATTTCCTTACTTTAAGGCTAGGAGCTACAAATGCAGCGCAAACAGAGAAAAAAAATCTCTATTCGAATAACGGTAAGTGGGATGTTTATCATCGCGACATTTCTCACCGGATCGGTTGCTATTTTCCTTCAATATCACTTTGCCAAAGAGCTTTCAAAAGAACATATTTTCTCACGATACAATCGCACCGCTGCGACGATAACTGAGTATATTAATAAACTTGACTACGATGCCTCATACACCGCCAAGCTGTTTGCTAAGATCTCCGAACAACATTTTGAAGCAACAGATGATATTTTTCCGCTAGCTGAGTTATTTGCTGAAGCCCTTCGCGCCAACAACAATCTGTACAGTATTTATGTTGCAAATGAAAAAGATGAGTTTTTTCAACTGGTCAATCTTGATGCCTCTATATTAATTCGCGATAAAACCGATGCGATTGCTCAAGATCGGTGGGCAATGGTGACACACCTTTATGATGAGGCCGGGAATCGCATTAAGAAGTCCTATTTTTTAGATGATGATTTTACGATTCGTGATACAAAAGTGGAGCCAAGTAATTATTACCCAACAAAGCGTCCTTGGTACAAAGTTCAAAACAACGAGACACCGACCAAAACGGAACCGTATTTGTTCCATAACTGGCAAGTGACAGGACAAACTTATTCTTTACCCATAGAAGGTCGAAAGGCTGTAATAGGTGTTGACATTGTTCTCTCATCTCTGGCAGCAAATTTCTCCGAAAACATTAAAGTGAATAATAAAGATGAAGCGGCAGAAGTGTATCTATACTCTGAAAATGGAGAAATTGTCGCATCAAATCAAATCTTGGAAGCGGAAACCATCATCCCGAGTTCAAAACCATTCGAGCTAACGGACAAGCAGCGTCAACTGATTGAGTCTACCCAACCGCTTAAGGTTTCAAACGAGAACGATTGGGCGCCCATTGATTTTACTCTAGCCGGTGAACCAAAAGGTTATGCCATTGATTTATTAGACATAATTGCTAACGATACTGGCCTGGAATTTGAATATATCAACGGCCGCAGTTGGGAGGAACTGGTCTCTGATTATCAAAATGGATCGATTGATATCTTGCACTCCATACAAAAAACCAGTACCACGCAAGACGTCGGTGTATTTACTGAACCACTTTACCAATTACCATTTAGCTTAGTGACACAAGCCAACACAAAAACGATCGAGTATTTTGAAAGTTTGTCCGGGAAAAAAGTGGGCATGTTAGCTGGCTGGTCCATTATTCCTGACCTGAATCGCGCTTTCCCTAATGTACAAATTATGACGTTTCCTTCGCTTCACCTCGCCTTTGATGCCCTAAAAAATGGAGATGTTGATGCAGTATTGGAAAGCGATGCTATTGTTAAGCATAAAGCCGCACAGTCATTCGACTATAATTTGCAAGTGCATCCACCTTTGCGCGATGTTAATCAGCAATTTTCTAATCAGTTCTATATGGTGTTAAAACAAGCAGATGCGGCTCTGCTACCTATTCTCAATCAAGCAATTACCAATCTCTCAACTGAGCAACGAACTGCGCTAAGTCAAAAATGGTTAGAAGCAGAGTTTGGCAAGCCAAGTGCGGCGTTCTCTGCAATGGTTCCATATAAAAAGCTGATACAAGTAGCGGATGATAAAAGCGAGTTAGACAAGCTCATCTATGCCGAAATTGGTGGAAAACCGCAATATCTCTTTGTCACAACGGTCGGTAGCGCGAGTGGTATCCAAGAATACTTTGCTGTGGTTGTATCAGAGGAAATTGTTCTCAACCGAGTAAAAGACCGTGTGCAAACGTCTATCGCAATTACAGCAGGCATTATGTTGCTATTGTTGCCGTTAGCCTGGGTATTTGGAAGTCCAATTGTCCGTCCAATAAATTTGTTGCGCGAGGAAACGTTGAAAATTCAAGCAAGGCAGTATGATCAACTTAAACTGATTGACTCTCCGATCAAAGAGATTTGGGATCTTTCAACCGCAGTTCATGATTTGGGCTTCAAGATACAGGCTCATGAGAAAACTCAACAAGATTTAATCGAGGCGATCATTAAACTTATTGCGGAAGCGATCGATGACAAGTCGCCGTATACTGCCGGACACTGTAATCGAGTTCCTGAGCTTGGAATCATGCTCGCTGAAGCAGTTGAAGCTTGTGATAATGGCAAGTTTAAAACCTTTAAATTCGCGAATGATGATGAACGCAGAGAGTTTAGAATTGCCGCATGGTTACATGATTGTGGAAAAATCACGACCCCTGAGCACATTATCGATAAAGGGAGCAAGCTAGAAGCGAACTATAACCGAATTCATGAGGTTAGAATGCGGTTTGAAGTATTGTGGAGAGATGCTGAGATTGATATGTTGAAACAGTTAATGCAATCACCAGATGACGAACTTCAGTTACGTCAAAAACTCGCTGTACTACAACAAGCGCTAAAAGATGACTTTGAGTTTATCGCAACTGCAAATGTTGGCGGTGAGTTTATGGATGATGAAAAGATAGAGCGTATTAAGCAGATTGCCGAACAGACTTGGACGCGTCAGTTTGATGATAAACTGGGTCTATCCCCTCAAGAAGAGTTAGCAATTACCCAGCCCTCAACGCCAGTTCCAACCAAAGAAAAACTGCTTCAAGATAGGGACGATCATATAACGCCTCGTACGGGTCCACGAGAGTATGATCCCGCGTTGAATATCAATGTGAAAGTACCAGAGCATCAGTATAACTTGGGTGAAGTTTATAACCTAACGATTCGCCGTGGCACGCTGACAGAAGAAGATCGCTTTAAAATCAATGAACATACGATAAGCGGCATTAAAATGCTCGAAAGATTGCCTTTCCCGTCAGAACTAAGTCGTGTTCCAAGATATGCATCAACCCACCACGAAACACTCAAAGGAACGGGCTACCCGAGAAAATTAACAGGTGACGACCTCTCAATTCCTGAGCGTATTTTGGTTATTGCAGATATTTTTGAAGCCTTGACTGCTTCAGACAGACCATACAAAAAGGCCAAACCTATCAGTGTTGCAGTTGACATCATGTATAGAATGGCACTGGATGATCATTTTGACATGGACTTGTTTAAGCTCTTTTTATCTAGCGGGATCTATCTCAGATACGCGGAAACGTATCTGCCAGAAAGCCAAATTGATGAAGTGGAACTGAGTAAATATATACATCAGCACTAAATAAGCACAGCCTTATATTAAAGTGTACTTAAACGTCACTTTCTGAATTAGATAGAAACAAGTTAAAGAATGCAGGTTCCATCGATGGCCTCAAAATAATCTGCATCCTCAGAAGTGATGAAGCTCATTATTTCGGATTCAAATGTGGCCAGCCATCGCTCTCTCATCTCCTGTAATGCAAGCTCGTGGACGTCTTCGCCTTCGTGCACATCGCCAACAAGGTCAATATTGTCGTATTTGGAGATAAAGGAATGTGGCACGATTCCTTCTGGGTAGAGACAGAAACTAGACTGAGGGGTTCGAGTGTTCATTAAATTAGCTAGCTCTTTGACTGCGAGTGAGTCTGCTCCGCCATCGTTCTCGACTCCTATTATTTGAATTCTAGTGTTCAGGCTTGTTATTGATTCAAGGGCTAATAGCGTGCGTTCACCAAATTGATCTACCGCAAAGATATGCTGCACTTCGAAATTACAATATCCAGCCCGGCCACTATTTCTCTCTAATTCGCACGCGTCTCCCCATCCAACATCTATCGTAGGAACCACAGCTGCTGCTCGTAGTACTTTTACTGCATCTCTACCGATTTTGCCAACCACTGAGAGCATTCCAGCTTCTATCGTTTGCCAAATAGTAGACATATCCAATGCGCTGACATCAGCTAAACCTAAAAGAGCACTTTCCAGAACTGATAACTCTTCATTTAATGTTAGTAATAATTCTTCATCGTTGGTGTTACTGGAATATGTGCCCGGAATAGCCAAGAAAGGCGATAGAATAATTGATTTGTCGAACAAGCCATCGCCAATGAGTGTTGCTTTAGTGGCTATAGCTCCACCGACACTTAACCCAACAATTATCTTATCTGGGCCAGGCGCATTTTCAGCAAGTTCGACCACATCCTTAGCAAACTCTTCGTAAATCTCTGATTCTTTGGCTAAAAGGCCGCCTTCTTTGTCGGTGTATTTGGTTCCAAAATCGATGCCATGAGCGGGTAATAAAGGTAAAACGACATAGTATCCCTCTTGCATCAACTGCTCAGCCCAATCAAGAAACTGCTGGTTACATGCGGTAAATCCATGCAGCATAATGACTGTGCCTCTGGTGCGCATAGCATCTGTGGGTTGCAATATTTTGGGTGTGCAACTTTCTTGTATTATCTCTTCTCCGAGAGGGTTGTACTTTGCGCTAATAGACTGAAAAAATGTCATAAAATTAGAAATGTCTGTTCTTGTTTCTGGGCCAGAGTTATCTCGGCAAGATACAAGAGCAAATGCAGACAGAATCACCACTAAGACGATGCTCAGTTTAGTACTCATAGCGTTATATCCTTCGAAACGAATAGCGTGAGTATAGACAGAGAAGTGTGCATTCGTAAGTCGAGTATTACATCGCTCCGATTGGTCAGAGATTATCTGCTCTAACACCAAAAGGGGAAAACTGAGTCAGCCTCGCGGTCTGACTCTTTCAATAGAAGAAAGACTTATTTTGGGAGAAAATAAGGGGGTGTTAGCAGATTACTTCCAGTGATGAAGTCTCAATGCTTCGATATCAAAATTCATAGTAAGTCTTTTATTTAAGTCTGTGGCAAATTACATTCGCTTTAGGGGCTTTATGACACTATCTAGCCCTTCAATTTTCATCTCAAGGGCCAACGCCATCAAAAGCCCCAGTTCCCCTTCCGGAAAACCCTGCTTTCGAAACCAAAGCAAATACTCTTCCGGTAGGTCGATGAGTACTCGCCCGGCGTACTTACCGAAAGGCATTTGCATACGGGCTAGTTTTATTAAGTTTTCTTTCTGAAGCATTTCGGTTACCGTTTTCTCTTTGCGTAATAGTCTGTCTAAAAAAGGATTAGCCGTAAAAAATAGCCAGCCAAATCGTAACGGCATCAGCAGAGGTGGATTTAACGCGGTGTTTGATGTGCGCGGGAATATTCACGTAGTCACCAACATTTAGGGTCAGCATAGCACCATCATGATACTCAATGATCCCCTGACCTTGCATCACCATGACCCATTCACTTTGCTCTTGATCGTACCAGTCTCCTTCTGGGGTAAAATGCCCATCAGAAAGAATGCGCTCTATTCTCAGGTTGTCAGTAGTGAGGAGATCCTCGAATATCTCTTCGGGTAGTTGAGATGGAATTTGGCTGAACATGTTTCCGGCCTGCATGTTTTACTCCTGGCACATCACCTCGTTCTGTGATGTCAAAATCTGAGTTGGAATTGGAATAGTATACTTGAAGCAGAACAAATTCTCATTGAACCTGACAGGATGACTCGCCGCCACATTCATACCTGTATCCGGCGGATTAAACAGCAAAACTCTCATAATTTTGTAACCAAGCTAAAAGTTGGAACACTTAATGCAAGATGTATCACAGTTTTAGTTTGATAGCCGTCATTTGAAGACGCTAAGTACATTTCAAGGAGAGAAATATGATGTTGGAAACCTTTGTAGAGTCTATCGAAGCTCATACCGCACTGGACGACATTAGCGTTCGTTCTGTTTTTGGAGGAAAAGGGGTGCTCTCTGGTGGGATCATGTTTGCACTAATAAAGGGCGACGATATCTACCTTAGGGCAAGCAGTTCAAGTTTGAAGGAAGAGTTTAAGGCGCTAGGGTGCACACCTTATGAGTTTAACTGGCGGGCGCATTCACGTAACTACCCTAGTCTATCGAACTACTACTCACTGCCAGAAACCGTCGCGCACAGTCAAAAGCAAGTAGCGACTCTATGCGAAGAAGTCTGGAGCGCGGGATTTAAAGAGAAAGTACGCAAAGAGACCCCAACGCGAATCAAAGATCTTCCAAACATGCAGTACAAAACCGAGCGTATGCTTCGCAAAGCAGGAATTCATTCTATTGACGAGCTAAGAGAGCGCGGTCCAGTCAATGCCTTCAAGGCTGTGTGTGTCAGTCAAGACAAACACCCTGGAGTTAACCTACTATTTTGCATAGCTGGAGCATTAGAAGGTATTCATTGGACTATTCTACCTGAACCACAGCGCCAAACATTGACCCACCAAGCAGGCTGCGATTACGCAACACATTAATCAAATAAAAAAACGCCCTGCTGTTTTCACAGCAGGGCAAACATCAATACAATGTTGGATGTGTGTGGTTAATTGAAGTGGACAGAACAACTAAACACAGGTTTCATTAAACCACCCTAACCCGCGTGTTGGTAGCGAAGATGTTTATCAAACCGTTTCGAGCTAATGTAAAACCGTGAAGCATTGTTTCCAAATGTGGCTGAGAGGGTAAGTTTCATTCAATTGGGCATTTCTCAAACAAAACACCCACATTCCATCGCGCCATTTTTGCGTTAGCGCCTACGATTAGTTTTTTTGCTCTAATAGACACCCTTAATTCAAGCCTCCGCCTTATTCAGCTCCAAAATAGCCTACGCTCAAGTTTTAGACACCAATTCATATAGCTATCAATAAGACCTTCATACTTCCAACATTCACTATGGTTGCCATTTTTTCCCTAGTGACCCAACACGCAACACACTATAGACTCCGCGCCCAAACTTCTTACATACACCCTATGAGAACAAATCATGAATCAAGTATTCAACTCAGCGCACATGACTAAAACGCTTATGCTAACGCTCTGGATCGTAGCTGGCACTGTTATCCTTCAGAAACTAGGTATCCACGACAAATGGCCTGCTTTCCTAGCGCTTATTTTCTTCTTTGAAGCGAAGTTCGACCTATCTAAGCTAAAGAACATCTTTGCAGCGGGTATCGTTGGTATCGCAATGGGTATGTTGATCCCAACAACACTTGGTGCGCTAGCTCCAGTCGTTGGTGGTGAGAACGCATTCTACATCTACGTTGCTGGTGTAGTACTTGTCACTATCGGCATGGGTCCTATCGCTCACTTTGCATTCAGCTACATCACATTCGCGTACGTAGTAATGTGTATTCTTCACAAAGATCACGTTGTTGAGCACGGTTTCTCTTGGATGGCTGTAGCACTACTTGGTGGTGCGATGTACATTGCTGGTGTTACTGCTATCGCTAAGTTTCTTGAAAAGCGTTCCCTAACAGCACAGCAAGCTTAATTACGCGATTAAGCAACAGCGGCTAAATAGAAACTACTACGCACAAATAACAAAACCCCGCAAAGCGAACGCAATTGCGGGGTTTTATTTGTTAATTTAGTTGGTATTAAAATCTAAAGAACGCGCTCCACTTCACCCGTGGCCAGCTCAAAGCCCTCTTCTTCCTCAACCCAACATTCGACCATCTGACCTTCCAACTCGAGCTTGTCACAGTCCTCAAGAACACCAAAACGTCCATTGGTTAGCATTACGACTACATCCATGTCTATCTCCTGATTTCCTGATCTGTTTAACTACTACCTTAGCCACTCAATCGATAACGATCAACCCTTCAAGACTAAAGTATAATTTCCATTATCAACTTTGAGACGCTCTAAATTATTGCTGACAATTCTATGATTTACTTAATAATATCAACGGGTATTCGTCGTCTTCCGAAGGGTTTGGAATTCGCGGCGAAACACCCGGCAATTTGAGTATCGCAATGACTACACCGACCCGTTTCAGTAAGCGTCCAAGTTCCTAACTCAAACCAATTCCGACTCAGCACTTTATGACCGCAGTTTGGGCAATAGGTGCTACTGCACTGTTCATTATGGACATTACCGACATATACGTAATTTAGCCCATTTCGCAAAGCTATATGTCTCGCCATGACAAGCGTGTTCGAAGGTGTCCGAGGCGTTTCCATCATTTTAAAATCAGGATGAAAAGCGCTGAAATGAAGTGGAACATCGCCCCCTAAATGCTCGACAACCCACTGAGTCATTTGATCTATTTCGCGCTCACTATCATTTTCGCCAGGGATCAATAGCGTCGTCAGTTCAAACCACACAGATGTCTCTTGATGCAAATATTTGAGTGTGTCCAAAACAGGTGCGAGCGCTCCACCACAAACCTTTTTGTAGAAACGTTCTGAAAACGCTTTTAGATCAATATTAGCCGCATCTATCACTGAGAAAAATTGCTCTCTCGGCTTTTCATTGATATACCCAGCAGACACGGCAACGGTGTGGATATTCACTTCGCGACACGCCATAGCGGTTTCGACCGCGTATTCTAAAAAAATAACCGGGTCGTTGTAGGTGAACGCAATACTGTCGCAATGATGAACGTTAGCGGTGTTTGCAATCTGTTGAGGAGTTGCTCGCCGGCTCAATGACTCCATTTGACGAGATTTACTAATATTCCAATTTTGACAAAACTTACAACCGAGGTTGCATCCAGCGGTACCAAAAGAGAGCACTGAGCTACCAGGATAAAAATGATTGAGTGGTTTCTTTTCAATCGGGTCAATACAAAATCCGCTGGAGCGGCCATAGGTTGTGAGTACAATTTCACCTTGATGTGCCTGACGTACAAAGCAAGCACCGCGCTTTCCTTCTCTTAAAGAGCAGTAACGCGGACACAAAGTACAACGAATACGGCCATCTGGTAACGGCTGCCAATACTCTGTCGGGTACATGCTACCTACTGATCCCATCTCACACCTTGACCATCACATTGCTATTTCAGCCTGCACCTAGGCTCCACAAAATCTATACTCATTAGAGTATAGATTAGCCCTACAGGGATTATGGAGGCGACATGGAAGTGCGACCAACCGCTGTCGCGGGTCGATTTTACTTTGCCGATGCCAATCAGCTGCATCAACACCTCACGCAGTTGCTATCCCTTTATAACGAGGTCGCAAAACTCGATGACAACCATCCGTTGTCAGGGCTGATTGTTCCGCATGCAGGGTTTATCTTCTCGGGTTCTACCGCAGCTGCGGCTTATAGCCTACTAAAGGATACGAAAAATCAATTTAAACGAGTACTCTTAGTGGGTCCAAATCATCGTGTCGCCTTCCATGGTTGTGCGCTACCGAAACATCGCAGCTTTTCTACTCCACTTGGCAATATACCTCTCGACACTAGGGCGATTGAACACCTGGTCAACGACCCTCACTGTCACTACAATGATCATGCCCACGCTGAGGAGCACTGCCTCGAGGTGCAACTACCTTTTTTGCAGCATTGCTTGTCCGATTTTGAGTTGATTCCTTTGCTAACTGGCACGGTAGATCCCATCGATGTCGCTCACCTAATCGAACCTTACTGGGACGATACAACACTCCTTGTCATTAGCTCGGATCTCAGCCATTTCCATCCCTACGAAGAGTGTGACGACATTGATACTAAAAGCTGTAACAAAATAGAAGCTGGTAAACCGCTAACAAGTAAAGAAGCCTGCGGCTATCTTGGAATCAATGCAGCAAATAAGCTCATAAAACAACAACGATGCCAATTGAAACGACTATCTCGCACCAATTCAGGAGACAGCCCTCATGGCGATAGAAACAAGGTGGTAGGTTATGTCAGCTACGCAATATCAAGATAAAACGCTAACCAATCAGGAACTATCAAAGCTACTCGATATGGTTGAAGTCACCGTGAGCTGTTATTTGGCGGAAAAACCTTTACCTAAAGTGCGACTTGACGACTATCCAAAAGCCATAGCAGAAAAAGGCGCGTGCTTTGTCAGTCTACATGTCGATGGCCAGCTTCAAGGCTGCATTGGAACCACCGTCCCTAAAGTGCCATTAGTTCTAGAGGTGATGCGCAAAGCTTGGGCGAGTTGCTGTCAGGATAAACGGTTTCTACCACTGCAAAAATCGCAAGTCGATGGCTTGGAGATCGAAATATCGGTTCTGACGGAGCCTAAATCCCTCGATGTTGTTTCTGAATCCGCACTCATTGCTTATCTTACCAATAACAAATGTGGACTGACGTTGTCTGATGGAAAAAAAGCCGCACTGTTTCTTCCTCAGGTTTGGGAGCAGCTACCAAGTCCTATTCATTTTCTTCAGCACCTCAAACAAAAAGCTGGCTGGCACCCTACCTATTGGCCAGAAGATATGACGGTAAAAGTATTCGACGTTCAAAAATTGAGCCGTAAGTACCGGAGAATGTAGACGATCTTACTGATTTTCTCGCCGCACTTTCAATCTGTGTGCTATTTAAATCTTTGGTGGTATGATTCGCGCTCACAACAGGAGTTGAGTGAGCTTTTTAAACTGGTACAGCGAACAGTGGATGTCGCGGTTGCCACACCATGAGAGTACCTATGCTTGAAGATCTCGTTGTTGTTGTCGATAAATTTGGAAACCCAATTGGAACCGAAGATAAGTTAGATGCGCACCGAATGGGCTTTCGCCACCTAGCCTTTTCAGTCATGCTCTATCGCTATCGTGATGGTGAACTTGAGTTCCTAATGCAAAAACGTGCGTCAAACAAGTATCACAGTGGTGGACTTTGGAGCAACACCTGCTGCTCTCACCCTAGACCCGACGAAGACATCATTCATGCCTCAAAACGTCGCCTAGAAGAAGAGCTCGGTATCCGAGATGCTTTAACATTTACCGATATCGGTACTATTAGCTATCTTGCCAAGTTCGACAATGGCCTTACAGAAAACGAGTTGGATCATATTGTGATTGCACAAAGCAGCGATGTCACATTAGATATCAACCCCCGCGAGGCAGAAACGTGTGAATGGCAAACGATCAGTGCGATTGAACAGGGAATAATCGCTCAGCCGCAAGCCTATACCGCCTGGTTTAAACTGGTCTTAAATAAAGTCACAGCGCATCTCAACGACTGATCATTGCACATCACTCATCTAGAGAATCGGCACTAACTCGCAAATTTTAGTGTCGATTCACCGCTTCAATTTACAATGTAAAACAAGAACACAATTGGCTTTCAAGACAAGCGCTGTACAGCTTTAATCTTGTTTAGTGACAAATAGCTGCTCACAACGCAATAACCCCAATATCTACCTTGTTTTGCACCAAGTTGAAACATCAATAAATCTCAAGCACAACAAACGTGCATCCTGTCATACTTCATCCCTAAATTGGTGCAATCACACCGTCAACAACTAAGCTCTTCATTGATATTCAACACGTTAGCCTCTGGCGTGTTTCTTGAAAGGTAAAAGACTAGACCTACTCTAATTGCACAATTTCAGGGAGAAATAAGATGCAAGACGTTCTTACCATCGTCCTCGCGGGCGGCATGGGCTCACGGTTAAGCCCCCTAACCGATGACAGAGCCAAGCCAGCAGTTCCTTTTGGCGGAAAATATCGGATCATCGACTTCACGCTAACCAACTGTTTGCACTCAGGCCTTCGTCAAATATTGGTTCTGACCCAGTACAAATCCCATTCTTTACATAAACATATCCGTGATGGCTGGTCCATCTTCAACCCAGAACTCAAAGAGTACATTACTGTGGTCCCCCCACAGATGAGAAAGGGAGGAGCTTGGTACGAAGGAACTGCGGACGCGATTTATCACAATATGTGGCTGCTGTCGCGAAGTGAAGCCAAGCATGTGGTGGTTTTGTCCGGCGACCATATCTATCGCATGGACTACGAAGCCATGGTCCAGGAACACAAACAAAGCGGTGCTAAACTCACTGTGGCCTGCATGGACGTCCCTCGAGAAGAAGCAACGGCCTTTGGTGTTATGGCCACCAACGAGCAAAAGCAAGTCACCGACTTTTACGAAAAACCGAGCGATCCTGCCTCAATGCCAGACGATCCACATCGTTCTTTGGTTTCTATGGGGATTTATGTGTTTGAAATGGAAGCGCTGCAACAAGCACTGGAGCAAGATGCGGAGCTCGACAGTTCAAGTCACGACTTTGGTAAGGACATCATACCTAAACTTATCGACTCGCAAGGAGTCTACGCATACAACTTTGGTGATGACAAGGGTCGTGTAGCGCGTGATTGTTACTGGCGTGATGTCGGCACCATTGATTCTTTTTATGAAGCAAATATGGATTTGCTAGAGCCCGTTCCTCCCATGAACTTATATCAAGAAAACTGGGGAATTCGCACCTACGAGCCTCAGCTTCCACCAGCGCGCACTGTACCTTCGGCGACGGGTAACGAAGGTATTTTTATTAACTCTATTATCGCCAATGGCGTGGTGAACTCCGGCGGCTCTGTGCACCATTCCATTTTGTCATCCAATGTACGTATTAATGATAGCGCAACCATTGCCGATAGCATCTTGTTTGGTGAAGTGACGGTGGGGGAAGGCTGTCAGTTGGTCAACTGTATCGTCGATAAGCACGTCAATATTCCTGATGGCACAGTGATCGGCGTGAACCCGAAAGAAGACGCTCGACGCTTTCATATTTCAGAGAAAGGCATTGTAGTGATCCCTGAAGGCTATGTTTTTGAATAGTTAAGCTATTGTTTCTCCTTGAATAATACCCAATTAGAAAATACAGAAAAGCCGCTCTCCCCCGAGCGGCTTTTGTTCATGGGTGTTCGCTACTCTCGTGTATTAGATAGCACACACTTTTTCCCAGCTTCCATCACTTCCCGGTACCGAATTCGTCCACCACTTCGCTTTATATACGACACCTTGATAGCTCATCTTATCACCACCGCTGGCGTGACTTGGCTTGCCTTCCCAATCAAGGTTAGGGAAATTCGGGTACTCGTTTACGCCTGTAAGACTACAAGTATCACTACCCCCACCGCCTGTACCACCACCGTTACCGCCACCTGCATTTAGATCTGCAAGCGGAAGATTAGGCTGCTCAAATGCGAACGCGTAATCTAAGCCATTTACATTCACGGTGTAATTAGCAGGCCCAGAAATTGGCAAGTAATACACCATATCCAGCTCGTAAGTGGCACCAGCCGCTAAGTTCTTCCAACTTGGTAAACTGAACGCTACTCGATGCATTGGTCCATCAAGACCACCAATATTGTTCGCTCTCGTGTGGCCCGAAGCAATCACCTTCAAACCACCACCCGATTGGTCTTTCGCATTATCTGGCGCAGAAACAGGAATATCAAACTGGAACTCAGTACCACCAGGAAGATCGCTGCCCGTGTTGTTGGTAAAGGTCACTTTCGGATTAATTGGATAGTTTTGGTCACCGACTTTGAAACCACTGATGGAAACCGTGATATCCACCGCTTTTTCAGGCACCCCTCCTGTAGCAACTTTGTTGCCATAAGGCGTAGCACTCAAGAACTTGTCGTACATGGCCTTGGTCATGCTGTTACCCATATGGTACTCACCATTACCCGTCGCACACGCACTCTCCGTTAAATCAACTGCACCACGGTTACCATTAGCATCAAGGACGTAGCAGTTATAGTCACCCGCTAACTCCCAAAACATAATGCCACCAATCTCCTTGTCGATGACGTACTGCGCTTTGGTATTGATAGAATCGACATCTTCAGTGGAAAGGAAGACATTTTTCTCTGCATTCCATAACCAAGGAGCCACTGCAACACTGTCGTAGTTACGCGTATAGGTACCAACAAACTTATCGGTAGGATCATTCACTGGATCTAGGCCATACGCCTCGGCGTAAGAGCCCCAAATACCCTTTTCAAGGTTTTTGGCATGCCACATTGGGTTAGAGCCTGCGCCCATCTCATTGCCATTGGCATCTTTGTCATGCCACATGTTATCGATACCCAGCGCACCATAGCCACAGTTGTTCTTCTCACCTTCACCCGTGCCCGCTGGACATTCTGATTGACTTGGTAACGGTGCCCTACCCCATAAGCCATTGGTACCACCGGTAACGTTCTGCCATCCACGAGTGTAATAAGGAACACCAATATTGATTCGACCTGCTGGCATCGAGCCGCGGAAGTAATGATACGCCCAATCCGTATTCAGATAACCAATCCCACCATAAGCGGCAGTGCCATAAACATTCCACATCGCAAGTTCAGAATCTTTGCCCGTATCATAGAGCGCTGCGTTGTGACCCACGTGGTCGTTCCAGGCACCGTGCAAATCGTAGGTCATGATATTAACGTAATCGAGGTACTGATTAACGGACATGGTTTCCATACCACGTAACAAGTAGCCCGACGAAGGTGCTGCGATCGTCAGCATGTAATGAACGCCATCTTGCGCACTCGCCGCATCAAGCTTCTCACGCAGCACCTTCATTAGGACTTCGTAAGACTTCCACAAATGCGGGCGCCTGGACTCGGCAAAGGCTTTATCATCTGGGTTACCCGCTCCTGACATTGAAGTTGGGTATTCGTAATCAATGTCTAAACCATCAAATTGATAGTTTCGCATCATTTCAACAGCAGAGCTGGCAAACGTCTCGATACCTTGGGTGTTTACAGATCCATCGGCGTTGGTCGTCATCGTATAAAAACCGCCATCGGCGATTCGTGTACCATCTGGACCAAAGTGACCACCGGTCTCAGCCCAGCCACCAATTGAAATAAGCGTTTTTACACCGTGTTTCTTTTTAGCTGTCGCCAGTGCACCAAAGTGTCCTTTAAAGCCAAGAGCGGGATCGATTTCTACCCCAGACCATTCTTTATTAACTGCTACGTTGGTCGGATCGTTAACGTCACCAACATTAACCTTGCCATCAGAGCCTATACTGACAAATGCATAGTTGATATGAGTGAGCTGCTCCCAAGGTATGTCATTAACAAGATAGGCAGCCTGCGGGTCATCACCAGAACGCCAACTGGTGAAATAGCCAATCACTCGTCTTGGGTGATCCGCTCCCATGATCTCGCGCCCTTCTGCATCGTAAATCGTGCAATAGGGAACTTGAACACCTGGGGTTTGGTAGAGACCATCAGGTCGACAGTCAGGCTGCGTTGTAGTTGCAGCTGAAATTGGTGAGTAGATCGTAGCAGCGCAAATAGCAGCCAGTAAACTCAGTTTACTGCCTGTATTCACCAGCTCCTTCTGAATAGAATTTTCCATTGGTTTATTTTCCATTAAGCAGTGTTTAACACTAGACATCCATACCCAACAAGCCCATTCACCTGAAGAATACATAGCTAGCGACCGATTGATAAATCACAAACACTTTAGTTACCAAGAAAATAAAGTGGGTGAAATTTGCGCTTATTGAGATTTTTAATAGGTTTTATTAAGAAATGCCTCGCAATAATTTGCTACTTAGATGTAAATGACTAGAACTTAATTTGCAGCAATAACCCAATTTTCGATGGTGAAGAATGTTACAGAACATTTCATCTACAGCGTTTCGCTCTAGACAAAAATACTGTTTTTTAGTCGGTCAAAAAGCAATTCAGATTTTGTCGATCTATTTTCAACAAAATCGTCCTATAATGCTTTTATTACAGTCGGTTACATAGGATGGAAACCATGAAGTTAAAATCGCTTTTAGCGAGTGCTATCGCAGCTAGTTTGCTAGTGGGGTGCGGTGCCAACACAACCCAAGGAGCCGCAGAAGGCGCAGCTGTAGGCGCAGTGTCTGCAGGAATGCTTGGCGCATTAACTGACCTCATTGTTGATGGTGAAGTCGATACATATCGTTTGAGCCGCAACGTAACAGCTGGCGCTCTGGCTGGGGGGACTGCAGGTGCTGTGGATGGGTATGCCAAAGACCAACAGGCAGAAGCCAAGCAAGCGTCGGAAAGTGCCCCACCTCCACCGGCAAAACCAACGCTTGAATTCGGTCCCGATGTAGAAAGCTCCGTAACAGCATTGATAGCTTGTCAGCATGATGATGCTTACCGTGCTGCACTAAGAGCTGAGGAAGCGTCACAGCAATCCTACAAAGAAGCAGGCGTCGCCATGCAAGCCTTGATTGATTACGACCGTGACAACACAGAAGGTGTTGATAGAGCGGTGAGCAAATACGTCAAACTCAGCTCTAGTATGAATGATGTAAACCAAGCAAAAGTCCAGTTGGAAGCATTACACAAAGAGCTTCAACAAGAGCGTCAAATCGCAGGTAGCGCGCCAAATTGTAGCTAATTTGACACCATCACACTCTTCGAAATAAACCAATCTGACTCAGGCTTCCCCTTGAAGCCTGATCTATTTGCCCCAAGTATAAGTAACAGCATTGAATTAACCGAGAATCAATTCTCCAGGTTATACATACAAAGCAATACATCCAAAGCTTCCTATACTAGGCAGAAGGCAAAGTCATGAAATTCAGCTATGTAAACCCTACTGTGATTCACTTTGGCCAAGGTCAGATTGAACAGATCACCAATAGCATCCCGAAAGATTCAAAAGTCCTCGTTATCTACGGCGGTGGCTCTATCAAAAAGAACGGCGTTTATGACCAAGTAACCGCGGCACTGAGCGATCATGAGTGGCTCGAGTTCTCAGGCGTTGAGGCTAATCCAACAAAAGAAACTCTTGATAAAGCCATCGACATAGTGAAAGCAGAAAACGTCACGTATTTGCTTGCTGTGGGTGGCGGTAGCGTCATAGATGGTACCAAATACGTGGCCGCCGCGTCTTTGCACGATGGCGATAGTTGGGATCTGATCACCGGTGTCTACAAGCCAGAAACTGCGATTCCACTAGGTGTCGTACTCACACTGCCAGCTACCGGCTCTGAGTCAAACATGGGCGCCGTTGTGACTAAGAAAGCGACCCAAGAAAAGCTCGGCTTCCTATCGCCTACCGTCAGACCTGCATTCGCTGTTCTAGATCCAGATGCTATGAAAACTCTGCCAGAGCGCCAACTGATCAATGGCTTAGTTGACGCTTGGGTGCACGTCTGCGAACAATACATCACTTCGCCAACAGGTCACATGGTTCAGGAAGGTTACGCTGAAGTGCTGCT
Organism: Vibrio sp. DNB22_10_4; assembly: GCF_052879755.1. NCBI lineage: Bacteria > Pseudomonadati > Pseudomonadota > Gammaproteobacteria > Vibrionales > Vibrionaceae > Vibrio > Vibrio sp. DNB22_10_4. Next base: position 1,333,111 of record NZ_JBNNXW010000001.1, read on the forward strand.
TCGCAATCTGCTTGTGCTTGGAGATTCATTTGAGCAACGTGATGATGCATGGCGAGCGAATCTAATGTGGACAGCGAACCAAGCTCTAAACGGCCTAATTGGTACTGGTATGCCACAAGATTGGGCGACGCATATGATAGGCCACCAGCTTACTGCCCTTTGGCACGTGGATCACGCACGTTCGCTAGCCATTGTTCAGCCGTCACTACTTCGCAGCCAAATGGAGTTTAAGCAAGGAAAAATCGAGCAGATGGGTCGAAACGTATTCGGTCTCTCGTCGAGTGACGATTTAGCCGAACGCACCATCAATGCAATCGAGACTTTCTATGCCAAATTGAAGGTAGATACGCGCCTTTCAGAAGTTGAAGGCGACAAATCTGAGGCTGTAGAAGCGGTGATTAAGAAACTCGAAGACAACGGCTATCTCAAGCTTGGTGAAAATCAAGCCATCACCATAGATGTATCGCGTCAGATCTTAGAAAACGCGTTGTAAATAGCCTTTTTTATACATAAAGCTCGGTCATTATTGCCCGAGCTTTTTTGTGTAATTAATGAAGTTTATCTAGCTTCTTGATTTTCGATATTTTGGGTGAGTAATAGGTATAGCGGATAACAAAGTCTTCGTATAGTCATGCTTTGGTGTGCGATACACCTCATCACTAGTGCCATATTCCACGACCCTGCCCGCTTTCATCACCGCCACATTATCCGAAACGTGTCTCACCACCGACAGATCATGGGAAATGAAAATAATGGCCAAATTGAGTTCACGCTGTAAATCGAGCAGTAAGTTGAGAATTTGCGCCTGCACCGATACATCGAGAGCCGATACGGATTCATCGCAGATAAGCAGCTTAGGTTTAACCGCTATAGCTCGCGCTATTCCAATCCTTTGACGCTGCCCACCAGAAAACTCATGGGGATATCGATCAATGGCGTCTTCTGGCAGGCCTACTTTCTCAAGTAGTTCTCTTACCCATTTCTGCCTCTCGGTCGGATTTCCTAATTTATGGATGATAAACGGCTCTTCCAAAATCATCCCAACAGTGTGCCTTGGGTTCAGTGACTCCATTGGATCTTGAAACACAATTTGCATTTTTTTGCGAAGCGGACGCATAGCCTTTGGCGACAGCTTAGTAATGTCGTTGCCTTCAAAGAATATTTTGCCATCACCCGGCTCAAGGAGCTTTAAAATCGTTCTGCCCAATGTGCTTTTACCACATCCTGACTCCCCGACAAGTCCCAGCGTTTCTCCGCGCTTTATCGATAATGAAACGCCATCCACCGCTTTCATCACGTAGCCGCGACGGAAAATGCCACTGCCAGATCGAAAATACTGCTTCAAGTCCGTTATCTTCAGTAATTCACTCATCTAAATACCTTAAGAGTCTGTAACTCAAAGGATTACCTTAATGGAACATGTCTTCGGTAATCGGTTTAATATCAATTTTGTGTTTTGGCGGATTCTCTAAGCTCGGTATCAGACCCAGTAAACGCTCGGTGTATGGATGCTTAGGATGATCAAAGAGCTCAAAGACATCGGCTTGTTCGACAATTCGCCCCGCGAACATCACTGCTACGTCATCGCAGATCTCAGCTACGACGCCTAGATCATGTGTGATAAAAATCATCGACATACCAGTCTCTCGCTGTAGCTCCTGCATTAGTTCCAAAATAGACGCCTGCACAGTAACATCGAGCGCCGTGGTAGGTTCATCGCATATCAAGATGTCAGGCTTACAAGCGAGCGCCATTGCTATCATAACGCGTTGGCGCATTCCCCCAGACAGGTTGTGAGGATACTCATCAAGACGCTTTTCCGGAAGTGGTATCCGAACCTTAGTGAGCATCTCCAATGACGTAGCACGACGCTCGACTTTGTTCAGCTCCGGACGATGCAGCTCCAACACCTCATTGAGCTGTTTGCCAACGCTCTGCACTGGATTTAGCGCTGTCATAGGGTCTTGGAAGATAATCGATATTCGGTCACCCCGCATCGCGTACATTTGCTCAGGTATTAACTGAAGTAAATCAGTATCACGATATAGAATCTGTCCTGCTGTGACCTCTCCGTATGGTTTTGGCAAAAGTCCCATAATAGACATGGCAGTAACACTCTTTCCACTTCCAGATTCACCCACAATACCCAAAGTGCGCCCCGCTTTTACATCGAAACTCACGCCGTGCAGTACCTCACGATTACCTTCATCGTTATGAAAACGTACCGCGAGGTCTCTTACACTTAATATCACATCATCTTGCATAATTACCTCTCCCTGTTCGCTACTCTTCACAGTTTATAGGTATCGTCGATAATGGTGACAGGCTCAAAGCTTTCGCCTTTTTTCAGGGCTGACTTGGTCTGTGTTTTTACATCGCTATCAATCCAAAAGTTTGCCACATCCGTTACCGAGAACATGGTTTCAGTCAGCTTAGTCATTCCTTTTTCTGGCACCCGTAGCCAACGCCAATGCGCTTCACGAGTGTATGGCACCATATAACCAGGAACAATTAAGTACTCATCCGACACTTTTTGTTGGATCTGATGAGACAGTTGCTGCTTTTTCGCGACATCAAACTCAACCACATACTGGTCGATCAGATTGTCCATGTCTGGGTTTTGATAGAAGGTATGATTATTGGTTTGCGGCTTAGCATTGTCTGAATGTAAATACTCCCAATACGCCGGGATTTCGCCACCGCCCATATGTAAGAAAGCAAGCTGGTGTTTTTTCTCTAAAATGAACTTAAAGGCAGACGACCCATCAACCAGGTTGAGGTTAAACTCCAACCCCGCTTGTTTCGCTTGCTCTTTGAGATATGCAACCCTTGGAGTGTGTGGTGGGTAGCCGTAAGTAATATCGAAACTCAAGCGCTGACCTTTATCATTGACACGAATTCCATCCGCACCGACCTTGTTAAAGCCCGCGGCTTCAAAATAACGAATTGCCTTTTTAGGATCGAAGGCTGGCGCTTGATTATTAGGTCGGTCGTAGCCACCATGACCCGCCCCCATGCTGTGAGGCATACGAAGATAGTCACCACGAAGCACTTTTTTTAGCATGCCGTCATAATCAGAGGCGTAGACGATACCCGCTCTTACATCACGACTCTCTAACAGCGGCATTGAAGTGTTCATCCAAAGACCACCTGCACCTTGAGCGGTTTGATTGTAACCCCAAAATTTTTGGATATAGCCTTGTTGGTAGGGTTTGCTATCCGCTTTCTCATGCCAAAGGCTTGGAAGCACTAAACCAAACACATCAAGATCACCTTTCTCAAAGTGTTTTCGTGCGATATCGGAGTCACGAATTACCGTTAAACGCACTTTCTCAACATTGTAACGATTTTTATAATAGCGATTGCTGTAACCCCACCAGTCTTGACCGACGTGTTTAAAGGTCACGCTCTTGCCTTTTTTCACACTGGACATGTAATAAGCCCAAGTCGTTGGCTCTGCCTTGAAATTAAACTTACGCACGAAATTGTCTTCGATGCCATCACCATTTTCATCCTTCTTAGGATTGGCAAAGAAGTGCTCCGGTCTTGGCTGAAGCCCATTGCTTGGCAAGTTGATTTGTATCATCAACTCTTCTTGGCTCATTTTCGTCGCTGACTTGATGGCAATGGTGTAGTCATCAATTTTGCTGACGTCTTCAATTTTGTTAGTGAAAAAGTCGTTATACCACGGCGCTACAATGTCTTTTGAACGGTTGTAAGTAAGCATGAACAGGTAGTCGTCGGCATCCACCTTCTCACCGTCAGACCATTTTGCTTCGGGGTTGAGCTTGAAGTAGACAGTTTGGTTGTCATCACCATAGGCCCATGCTTCCGCTAATTGAGGTATCCAATTACCTGTATTTGGGTGTCTCGCCGCAAGTTTTGGAGTACCGTCCATAAAGTAGTGCCGTAAACCCGAGTTAGAATCGGGGCCCACACTTCTTAGCGTTTGCGGAAAACTCGACATATGAGTGCGCAAAGTCCCACCGAACTTTGCTTCATCAGAAGCAAATAGCGGCTCATTCATATTATCAATCCAGGTTAATCCGGACGGGAGTTCATTAGCGCTGCTGCCAAAAGAGAGTGCAGCCAATACTGCCGCAGTCAACAATGTATTCTTATGCATGAGATATCCTTATCCTTACTTCCAATCGCAAGACGCCCCAAACGCCTTTTTCAAAAGGTTAATACGGTCCTAGACTCGCCCGCATTCAAACCGTGTATTTTAAACATAGCGGGTAAACTTCTTGGGGTCGAAGGCCGCTCTCACTGCTTCTCCAATAAACGTCACCATTACCAACACCGCTACAATAGCCGTTACGACAGATGTCACTATCCACGGGGAGTCTAAATTCGACTTTCCTTGCTGCAGTAACTCTCCCCAACTCGGTGTTGGTGGCATGAGACCTAAACCCAAATAATCGAGTGCCGTCAGCGCCGTAATATTCGCAGCGATGGTAAATGGCGCCAAAGTAACAATCATTACCATGGTGTTAGGCAAGATATGATTGAATACGATACGCATATTAGAAGCGCCCAATGCTTTGGCAGCAGATACATATTCCCGTGCGACTTCTTTGTAAGTCATGGTGCGCATGTACCAAGTAATCCCCATCCATCCAAACATCACGTTTATTGCCACAAACAACGCGAAGCTCGGCTGCACAATCGACACTAAAATCATAATCACATACAAGAACGGTACCATTGACCAAATCTCGATAAAACGCTGAACAAACAGATCAAACTTGCCACCCAGAAAACCCATGGCACAGCCTACAGCAACCCCAATAGCGTATGACGCCGCCATAGTAAGCAGCGCAAACCCCATAGCCGTCCTAAAGCCATAAACTAGGCGAGCCAAAATATCTCGCCCTATCACATCCGTGCCTAAAAAGTGCCTAGACTCAACGCTCGGCGCATTAGGTGGGTATTCGCCAGAAAAATCTTGCTCGTAAGGGTTCCAAGGTACTAAAGGCATGATGACAAAATCCTCTCCCGCCTCCGCCTCCGCCTCAAAGGAGAGTTGTAACGCGCGATAATTAGCCTCGCCAGCACTGTCTTGACCGAATTCAATTCCTAATCGCACATCACTGACAACTGGAAAATAATAACTACCTTGATACTTCACCAGCAGTGCTTTGCTATTTATTAGGAACTCCGCAAATAAAGACAACACTAATATTGTGGACAGTATAATAAACGACCAGTAACCTCGCTTGATTCGCCTGAAGTTAATGAGCTTCTTCTTAGTAAGAGGACTAATAACCATGAACTAACTCCCAAACTTCACGCGCGGATCAACAAACGCGACGCATATATCGGATATAATATTTCCGAACAGTAATAATATGGCATTAATTGCGACTATTCCCATTACGACCGGATAGTCGCGTTCCATAATGGACTCATAACCAAGCAATCCAATGCCATCTATATTAAATATTACTTCTATCAAAAATGCGCCTGTCATAAAAAATAACAATGAGTTACCAAAGTGACTGGCAATAGGAATCAGGCTATTGCGAAGTGCATGCTTTCTTACTGCGTGTTTGAACGGTAAACCTTTGGCAATTGCCGTTCTTATATAGTCTGCTGATAGGTTCTCCATGAGATTGTTTTTCATAGTCATTGTCAGTGTCGCAAAGTCACCAATCAAGTAACAAATTAACGGCAGTATGGCATGCCACATAATATCTTTTACTTGCTCGGACAATAACTCATAGTCTTCAAAATCATCACTCGTAAAACCTCCCATGGGAGTCCATTCGAGGTGATAACTAAACAGTGTGATCAGCAACACGCCAACGACATAACCAGGAAGTGCGTAGCCAACGAAGATGGCAACGGAAGACACTGAATCGAAAATAGAGCCGTGTTTCAATGCTTTATAGTAACCAAGAGGGATAGAGATAAAATAGCTGATAAAGAAGGTCATCCCTCCATAGAACAGCGATACTGGTAAGCGCTCGGCAATCATATCCGATACAGGCTCATAATATCGGGTCGACTCACCAAGATCTAAGCTAGCTAAATTGCTCAGCCACTCAAAATAGGCCACATGAACAGGCTTATCGAGACCGTAAAATGCATTAAGCTCTTGGATTTGCTCCTCAGATAATGCTGAGTTTGTGCCCGACATGGACAGAGAACCGCCGCCATCTCCTTGAGAATGCATATTCGCTAACATTCTCTCTACTGGCCCTCCAGGGACAAACCTTGTTATCGCAAATATTAGAATTGTTACGCCAATAAATGTCGGCACTACGAGTGCCAGACGACGAAGGAAATAAGACAGCATTTATCAACTTCTCCATGTTTGCTGTTCACTAAATAGCGATACTAATTAGCCTTTAATTTTTGGCTAAAAATTAATTACTCGGCTTCCTTGCTCAGACAATTAATTTTATCACTCTTTATTTTCGACAACGTTTTTATCACAAACCACAAACACTGTCACTTTTAATTAATAACACTCATAATTTTAAAAAAAGAACAAAATTTCATAAATAAACCCTCTCCAATATATCAAACTGGAAGATAGAGCATTGACTCTACATAAAAATGTAAGAATCGATCCATTAATTGTGCATAAATATTCAGATTAGCAGTATGAACCAAGTATACTATTGAATCTCATATCGCTTATGCATTAAAGCTTTGTTGCCCCAATGGTTAAATTATAGACGATGAGTCTATGCGATGAATTATTGTGTAATTTTACAATTAGCCAATAAGTTCAAATTCATGTTAATTTATAGCATAAAATACCAATTGTTTAATGTAAGATCGAATAATGATCTGCTTTTACGGCAATTGCTAGATTCAATGGAAATTTTTATAAATCACACTAGTTTTTGCAGCTTAATTACAAGAAAACACCGTTTTAATGACAATTTAAAGAACATGATACTTTTTACAAACTAGCATTCGTTTTAACTGGCTGATTTGACATTACTTTTTTAACCCGTCATAAGTTGCGCTTGTTGTTAACACCGAATTAACGACTCAACCAAAAATGCAATACACAACAGACGTCAGTGGAAATCTGGCGAAACGGAGTACAAGGATGTTAAAAAAAAGCACATGTCTCTCGGTAGCAGTGAGTCTTGCGCTTGGTACCGCGAATTTATTCGCAGTGCCTATAGCGTTTGCTGAAGAAACGGGACAACAGGACGTAGAAAAGCTTCAAAAAATGAAAGTGACTGGGTCACGCATTTCTCGTGTAGAGATGGAAGGCGCTGAGCCAGTTCAAGTCCTTTCATCAGAATACATTGAAAATACAGGTCTAGTTGCAATAGGTGATGTCTTGAACCAATTACCTGGCGTGGGTGGTACGGTACAAAGCACATCTGTAAACAACGGCAGTAACGGCGCAGCAACGGTCAACTTACGTGGTTTAGGCGCTGAACGTACGCTCGTTCTTGTCAATGGCCGACGTATGGTTAATGGTGGCACGGGGGCAGACGCATCCGTTGACTTGAATATGATTCCTGCTGCAATGGTAGAACGTATTGAAGTACTGAAAAATGGTGCGTCTTCTGTCTACGGTTCTGATGCAATCGGTGGTGTAGTTAACATCATCACTAAACAGAATTTTGAAGGGTTCGAGCTTAATGCTAAGCGCGGCACCACATCAAACAGCGATGGCCAGGTGACCGACATCAGCATGCTCGCAGGTGCATCAAACGATCGCGGTAATATTACCTTCTCTGCAGGCATGACCAAAGAAGATGAAATCATGGCCGGTGATCGTGGTTTTGCCAATACCGACCAACAACATGATGGCTATGGCGGCCAGTTCCAAAGTGGTAGCTCGGCTCCTCCATGGGGTTACTACGATGGTAAGACATTTGGACCAGAGGGCAGCGATACTCTACGTGACTTCAATGCGCCTGGTGATCTCTACAACTATGCGCCGGACAACTACTTAAAACGCCCAGCGCAGCGTCGCTATCTTGCTGCTCAAGGTAACTACTTACTTGGTGAAACCAGTATTCTTGGTCCAGTAACGGCGACATTCGAAGCTCTCTACTCGAACTCTGAGTCTAACTATCTACTTGCAGCTGAACCTATCTTCGGTAAGTTCAATGGCTATGACCCTATCTCAAAAGACAATGAATTCAACAACACAGGTTCTGATATCGTTGATTGGCGCCGACGCATGGTTGAGACTGGTGGTCGTAACCGCTTTTTCGAGTCAGATACGGGCCGTGTTGTATTAGGGCTAGATGGTGAGTTCCAAAATGGTTGGACGTGGGATGCCAACTACAACTGGGGTAAAACCAAAACCAAGCAAATTGAAGATGGCGTATTTATGAAAGATCGCGTGAGTAACGCGGTAGGTCCATCTGCAAATGGTCAATGTCTTGATGCGGGTGGTAACGTGATTGCTGGCTGTGTGCCCATGGACATTCTTGGAAACGTAAGCCAAGAAGCACTGGATTACGCGACATTCACTCGCCAAGATACCGGCTTTAACCAACAGCAAATCATCAACTTCAACGTAACGGGCGACATCTACGAAACCGAGATGGGCACCATTGCTTTTGCTGCCGGTTACCAAAACCGTGATGAGCAAGGTGCGAACCAACCAGATGCATTAGTTGTTCTCGGTAACGCTTCGGGGAATGCAGAATCAGAAACCTCGGGTGGCTACACAGTTGACTCATTCTACGGCGAATTACTGGTTCCAGTTCTGTCCGAAGTGACGATGGCAGAATATTTAGAAGCAAAGATCACCGCTCGTCATGATAAATACTCCACATTTGGTGGCGCGACCACTATGGGTTACAGCTTCTTGTACCAACCGATTGGCGATTTGATGCTTCGCGGTACCTACAATGAAGTATTCCGTGCCCCATCAATTGCTGATCTGTACGGCGGGGCGCAAGAAAGTGCGGATGTTCTATCGGATCCTACGGGTCAAGATACCAGTGGCCGCACGCAGTTCCCTGTATTCTACGGCTCAAACCAAGAACTTCAGCCTGAAGAAGGCCACACAGCGTCACTTGGTTTTGTTTTGTCACCATCATTCGCAGAGGGTTTCTCTGCAACGGTTGACTACTGGCAGGTAGAGCTTGAGAACCTAATTGACAACGTTGACCCTCAGTTGATGTTGGATCAATGTGCCAAAACTGGTGAGTACTGTGACAAGATCACCCGTGACGGAAACGGCGACATTGTTTCTATCGATGCTCGTACCACAAACCTAGGTAAGCTTGAGAAAAACGGTATCGACTTCAACTTGCGCTATGTGCATGACTTTGACGTCGTCGTCTTCAAAGCTAACTGGGACAACACCTACAACTTCAAGCACGAAGTCACACAAGCGGATGGCTCTGTTGTCGATTACGCTGGTAAATTCATCAGCGACCAAATCGGCCTATACAGTAAGTACCGCTCAACGCTTAACTTGGGCGTAACTCGCGATGCATGGCGTGTGAACTGGAATACTCGCATGATCGCAGGTGTTGACTACGAACTGTCAGGGGCTGCTGACGCCCCACAAGACACATACAACTTTAGCGTACCTACCATGTTCTACCATGACTTGAGCGCTGGCTACGCGTTTGATAACGGCTTCACTCTGTCCGGCGGTGTCAACAACCTGTTTGACGAAACACCACCGCTTATCCTAGACACCATCTCGGGTAACACAGACTCCACAACCTATGACGTTATTGGCCGTTACTTCTACGCCAATGTAAACATGAAATTCTAATTAATCCCTTCCTCCTGTTTCCGGCACGTTCGCGTGCCGGCTTTTTTCGACTGACATAACACAAGGATGCACACATGAAGATTAAGGATATCGCGCTGAGTAGTCTCACCATAGCCATGCTCGCTATTGGTGGAACCAGCTACGCTGCGGATAGTGGCCAAGTCGTCGCTACACAAGCAAAAGCGAACAAAAACGCGCAAACATCGCAGGCAAAAATCGACAAATACGCGGAGAATACCGACTCGATGCTAGCAGAATACAAGGGTTTGTTGCGTCAAATCGACAGCATGAAAGCGTATAACCAGCAAATCGAAAAGATGGTGAACTCACAACAAGTCGAGATTGACTCACTCAATAGTCAGATCTCCCAGATTGACCAAACCGCAATGGAAGTCGTCCCGCTTACGCTGAATATGGTGCAAGCACTCGAAGACTTCATAGAGCTCGACCTCCCCTTCCAAATCGAAGAGCGTGGCAAACGTGTTGCCGAGCTTAAACGCCTAATGGATCGTGCTGATGTTACGACATCAGAGAAATACCGTAAGGTAATGGAAGCCTACCAAATTGAAGAAGGCTTCTCGCGCTCAATCGAATCTTACAAAGCCAGCCTCGAGCGCGATGGCGAAGTCGTCACTTATGACTTCTTACGCATCGGTCGCACAGCGCTTCTTTATCAATCTCCAGACGGTCTAGAAACAGGTATGTGGAATCAGCAAACTCGCGAATGGGAGGCACTCCCAGAGCAATATCGCGGCGCAGTTCAACAAGGTCTACGCGTTGCTAAGAAGCAAGCGCCACCAGCACTGATCAAGCTACCAATCTACACCGGGGAGAAACAATAATGACTGCATTTAAATCTATGGCCTCACTTGTGCTCTCTGGCCTATTGCTTTTGCCGAGCGTCGCGAGCGCAGAAACCAAACCGATTTCCATGAACGAGCTTCTAAAAACGGTTAAATCGCAAAGCTCGCTAGAATCTAAAGAGAACAAAGAGCGTGAAGCAGAGTTCTTAGCCGATCGAAATAACCAGCAGGCGCTACTTGAAAAAGCCCGAGCTCAACTCGCGCAAGAAACGACTCGCGGCGACACACTTAAAGCGACATTTGATAACAACGATGTCCTCCTCACTGAGCTCACTGAAACTCTTCGCCAACGTTCAGGCACTCTCGGTGAAATGTTTGGTGTCCTTAGACAGTACGCGGGTGAGTTTAAAGGGCTATTTAACGCCTCTCAAAACGCGGTTAAGTTCCCAGAGCGTGGTGCACTCTTGACAAAGCTCGCAGAGAGTAAAGAGCTCCCATCGACAGCCGAGCTTGAAGGTTTCTGGTACACCATTCTTCAGCAAATTGTGGCCTCTGGTGAAACATCAAAGGCTAACGCCACCGTGGTTTATGGTGAAGGTAACGAAGCACAAACTGACGTCACTTTAGTGGGTGAGTTCAATGCTATCGCTGACGGTAAGTACGTCACGTACGTTCCACAAACGGGCAAGTTTGAAGAGCTGTCTCGTCAGCCATCTACCAACATCACTACCCTTGTATCACCGTTTGAAAGCACTGAAGACAGTTATCAACCGCTGTTTGTTGACCCATCACGTGGTGTGATCCTTTCACTATTAGTGCAAAGCCCTACAGTTAAAGAGCGCGTCGACCAAGGTGGCATCGTCGGTTATATCATTTTGGGTATGGGTCTTATTGGAGCCTTAATTGCGATCGCTTGTTACCTACGCCTTATAGTTATCGGTGGAAAAATGCGCAAACAAGCCAAATCTGACCAAGTACTCAAGAGTAACCCTCTTGGCGAAGTTATCGAAGCCTACCAATCTCATAAAGGCAGCAACCTTGAAGATCTGGAAGCGAAACTGGATGAGATCATTATGCGCAATGCGCCGCGAATCGAACGTTTTGTTGGCTCTATTAAGCTATTTGCTTCCGTTGCTCCCCTACTCGGCCTGCTTGGTACAGTAATGGGTATGATCGGTACGTTCCAAGCCATCACGTTATTCGGTACTGGAGATCCTAAGCTCATGGCAGGCGGTATTTCAGAAGCTCTCGTGACCACCATGCTTGGCCTAGTTGTCGCTATTCCACTGCTGTTTTTCTACACCCTTGTCCATAGCAAAGCACGTCGACTGATTCAGACTCTGGAAGAGCAAAGCGCTGGGTTTATTGCTCGCTACCAAGAAAAACTGCACTCATCAGAGGCATAAGGAGCGGCTATGTGGTGGTTAGTCGAAGAATTTGAGTCGATAAGACGCTTTTTAGGAATGGGGGGCGATGTCCTATTCGCCATCTTTATTCTCAGCTTTTTGCTTTGGAGCGTGCTACTTGAACGCTGGTTCTATTTCTTAGCCGTTGCTCCGCGCATGACCAAGAAAACACTCGCAGAGTGGACTGCACGCTCTGAGCACCAAAGCTGGAATGCAAAAATGATCCGCCAAGAGCTTGTTTCTCTTCAGGATATTGAGAACAAAAAAGGGCTACCGGTCGTTAAAGTGCTTATCGCACTGTGTCCGCTGCTGGGTCTACTGGGTACGGTTGTCGGCATGATTCACGTGTTTGACATCCTTGCAGTGGTAGGCACAGGAAGCCCACGAGCCATGGCATCAGGTATTTCGAAGGCAACCATACCAACCCTTGCGGGAATGGTCGCCTCTCTGTCTGGTTTGTTCTTTAGTACACGATTGGATCATCTTGCCAAAGTGACCACGCAAAAGCTGGAAGATCAGCTGAAACACGTCGCTTAGTAAACGGAATTATAAGGATATAGGTCATGAAAAGACGCTATAGCAGCGAAAGCAATGAAGAAGCAGCGATCGATATGACGCCAATGCTGGACATTGTCTTCATCATGTTGATTTTCTTCATTGTTACCACTTCTTTCGTAAAAGAAGCCGGTATCGAAGTGAGTAGACCAAGCGCTAACACGGCGCAGGTGGTGAAAAACGGCAACATTATGGTCGCCATTGGCGCGGCAGGCGATGTGTGGGTAGATAAGCGCCGTATCGAAGTCGATGCCGTACGTGCCAACATCGAACGACTCAAAGCCGAAAGCCCGGAAGGTGCCGTGGTGATCCAAGCAGACCAGGAAGCCAGTGCCGGTGTCGTGGTGAAAGTGATGGATCAAATAAAAATGGCTGGGGTAGAAAACATCTCCATCGCCGCTACAGATAAGGGGTAACCTATGCGTTATCTGGCCTCTGTAGCACTGGCGCTCATTGTCGCCCTCGGACTCTTCTGGGGGATGGACAAGCTGGTAAACAAAGAGCGCCACGAGTTAGCGTCGAGTGACGATCTTCGTATGGTCGATTTCATTCGCGTTAAACCGCAAGAAAATGTACAGGAGAAAAAACGAGAGCTACCAAAACCACCACCACCGAAACGTCCACCACCGCCACCAGAAATGAAAGTGGCGTCGACGGTCAAGCCGGTGATGGAGCAGATCGCTATGGATATGCCTAACCTTAATCTGCCTGTGAATGTCACAGGGGGTTCTGTGTTGGGTCACTACACCCAAGGCGGTGGAGCTCAAGTGCTTGGCAATAACGGTCCTGTACCACTGGCTACTTTCCAGCCGCAAATGCCACGTAAAGCAGCGCGATCTGGAATTGAGAGAGGTTTGGTGTTGGTGGAGTTTACTGTGAACGAGCGCGGTACTGTTGAAGATGTCAAAGTCCTCAAAGAGAACCCACGCAAACTTGGCCTTGGCCGAGCGGCTAAGAAGACCATCGCTAAATGGACATTCAAGCCTAAGCAAGTCGATGGTCAGGCGGTCAGTACTCGTATGTCACAAGAAATTGAGTTTTCTACCAACTAAGGAGTCGAACATGAATACGTTCAAAAAAATGGCTTCTGTGTTGCTTATAGCGGGCTGTTTGAGCAGCCCAGCTATCGCTCAGGATCCACCTCAGCTTTCCGACAAGACCTTTCGCACCGTCAATAAGGTACAAAAGTGGATAGCTGAAGAAAAATACGCTTACGCCATAGAAAAGCTAGAAAGCGCCATTGAATCCACCAAGAAGAAAAAGTACGACCGAGCCGTGCTGCTGCAACAGATGGGGTTTCTGTACTCACTTCGCGAAGACTACAAACAAGCGGCGAACTACTTTGCTCAGGCACTCGAGGTCAATGCTCTCCCCGTGCCTGTAGCGCAGCAAGTTCGCTACAGTTTGGCTCAGCTTTATCTCGCCGAGGAGCAGTATCAAAAGTCGGTCAATACCATGAAGGCTTGGTTTAAGGTGGCAGAAACCACTGAAGACAAGCCCAACGCTCACGCTTACATCACGCTGGCAAGTGCCTATGTGCAAATGGCGGATTACAAAAACGCCATTGCACCGACCAAAAAAGCCATTTCGATGACCAAAGAGCCGAGTGAATCTTGGTACCTGCTACTGCTCGCTTCTCATTATGAACTCAAGCAGTACAAGAGCACGGCAGGTGTACTCAAGACACTCACTTCCAAATATCCACAGAAGAAGCGTTATTGGATGCAGCTTTCTGGGATCTACATGGAAATGAACCAGGATCGAAACTCACTAGCAGCACTCGAAGCTGCTTATGAGCTCAACCTACTGGAAAGTGAAAAGGAGTACCTAAGGCTTGTAAACTTTATGGCTTATCAGGGCATCCCTTATCGAGCAGCGAAAACACTTAAGCTTGCGATGGAACAAGGGAATATAGAGCAAACGCAAAAGCATGTTGAAAAGCTCGCGTCTTTTTATCATCAAGCGCAAGAGGTAGACCAAGCGATTTTGGCCTACCAACAAGCGTACAAAATGAGCCCAACAGCCAAGAGTCAAATCCGTATTGCTCGTCTTATGCTTCAAGACAAACAGTATAAGGTCGCCTCTGAATACACTAAGACTTATGCGCCTAACGCAACTAAGGATCAAGTAGCAGAGCTGCAATACATAAAAGGAATGGCACACTTTGAGATGAAACAGCCAAAACTCGCGCTCAACTCAATGAAAAAGGCCGCAAGCTCAAAGGAGCTACGTCCAACAGTCAGCCCTTGGATCAGTTTTTTGGAGCAATAAGACTGATAAGAATATCGAGAGGAGATGGTTGTGTTCTTCTCTTGGTTAAGTGTGAGTCAGTCGCACGTTTAGGGAAGCTTCGGCTTCCCTTTTTTCTGTTCAGATCTAAGTCCAGCCCTCAATTGTTAATAAAATGTCGCAATTCTTTACTAGCGTAAATCACATCGCTCGTCATAACATTTAAGTAACAAGTGATGACGAATACAAAGGACAGATATCTATGCTCTCCTCTTTGCAAGCAAAGTTAAATGCGGTCAACAACAATAAGTACTTTCAAACATTTACTGTAGTTGTGATCATACTTGCAGCGCTGACAATAGGCGCAAAAACTTTCGAGCTACCTGAGGTGTTGAACACTGCAATATATTGGTTAGATGTGTTTATTTTACTGTTCTTCTTGGTTGAAATCGTGATCAAATTTTTCTCGTACCAAAACAAACTCGATTTCTTTAAAAGTGGTTGGAATCTATTTGATACTGCGATTGTTATAGGCAGCTTAATCCCAACTGCGGGACAAGGGATCTTGATCGCTCGACTACTCAGAGTATTTCGAGTATTGCGATTGGTCTCTGCAGTACCTCAACTAAAGCTTCTTATTAATGCCCTGATTAAAGCGATTCCCAAGATGGGTTATATCGCCGTACTTATGTTTATCATCTTCTACATATATGCGGTTATTGGCAGCTTAGTCTTCTCGGATATCAATGACATATTGTGGGGAGACGTTTCAATCTCTATGCTGACTCTTTTCCGCATTGCTACTTTTGAAGATTGGACTGATGTCATGTATGAGACCATGATGGTCTACCCAATCAGTTGGGTTTACTACCTCACCTTCATTTTCCTTACCGCATTTGTGTTTTTAAACATGATGATTGGTGTTGTCATTGAGACCATGACAGCAGAACATGCTCTCGCGGAAGAGGATAAAAAATCGGAACTTCCCCAGTTGAGCGCTGATCACCAAACTAGACAAACTTTTGCGACGCATCAGCAAGTTGAAGCATTACATCGGGAGTTGGAAGAGATGAAGGCGCTGTTGAAGTCCAAGCCGTAGTAAGGGGACTCTTTCGCTTTTCTTAATATTATCGAGCCGTTAATTCTCTTTATTAGCGGCTGTTTAGAATTAGCGCCAAATATGAAAACAAATAAACTTAGTATATTAGTAGTTAATTTAGATATGTCATAAAGATCGCTTGGATAAAGCACATTATACTGTGACGCTTCACTTCCCAGATAGAAAACCTAATCCTTAAAACCTGAAAAGATAAATATTCCACCATACCTAGGTTGTCATCGTTATTTACCTGGATATGTTAATAACTACCCAGTCGCGCCTGCACAAAACGTGACCAGAAATGCAGTTTGTGAACTCTATTTATACGCAATTGCACTCATTATTGACAAACCGATCAATTGGGTTCATGACTTATATTGCCCCTTATAACCTGGATAACAAAATGAAACAGAAAATATTCAGGGTCAGTTTAGGCTTATTCTTCACTGTCACTATTTATGGCTGTAATGGTGACAACAACACATCAAGTGATGATAGTGGTGCGGGTGCAACATACAGCGTCACTGCCATCGATGGATACTTGAATGGTGCAGAAGTCTGGCTAGACCTCAACAACAACTTTTTACTCGACCCCAATGAACCGAGCGCCATTTCAGGTGCTGGAGGTGTCGCAACTCTGGATGTCACAGGAGTAGACGACCCTTCGCTCTACCCTGTTGTCGTTCGAGCGATCGTCGGCCAAACCGTAGATGAAACTGAAGGCGACGTCACCGAGCCTTTTGTTATGTCAGCTCCTGCTGGAGAAACCGCGGTGACGCCTCTGACCACCATCGTGCACAATACGATGAAAAAGAACCCAGCTCTAAGTAAAGATGAAGCTGTTCAGCAACTCGCAAGCGATTTGGGAATAGAGTCTGACGATGTTTTAGGAGACTTTATTACCGGTGATGCCAAGCCAAAAGCAGCTTACGCGGCAGAGAAAATCGTGAGTATGGGCGCCTTACCTGAAACGGCTGATGAACTGGCTAAAGCTGCCGATCAAACGTCTACAGAATCCTCAAAGTTCGAGCTCGTCGTAACCGCTGTAAATCAAGATATTAAAGAGATTCTCGATACAGTCTCTGACTCGCAAACAGTAGAGGAAATAAAACAAGAGTTGGCAACGATTCCACCACCAGCCGCGCCAATCGACAGTGATGGTGATGGGATCCCCGACTCAATCGACGCCTTTGACCAAGATCCCACAGAATGGGTGGATCACGACCAAGACAACCTAGGCGACAATGAAGACGACCCTTATCTTAATGATAGTGATAACGACAGCTACAGCAATGATGTCGATCTCTTCCCCAATGACGCTACCGAGTGGTTTGATGATGACAACGATGGTCTCGGTGACAACGAAGACGATCCCTACCTAAACGACAGTGACAACGACAGCTACGCCAATGATGTCGATCGTTTTCCCAATGATAGTACCGAGTGGGAAGACAACGACAATGACGGCCTTGGTGACAACGAAGATGATGAGTCACCCAACGATACCGACAACGACACTATCGCAAACGACACTGACAACTGTACATCTGTCGCTAACCAAGACCAAGCGGACTTTGACCGAGATGGCCTAGGAGATGTCTGTGACGACAACCTTGACCTTACTTGGAGCGTAACCAACTGGAACGACGCGACTTGGCAGTAGCTGCAAACGCAAGATTAGAAACCTTAAGGATAAGTATCATGAAAACTTCAAACAAACTTCTGTTGGCGACGTTGATAAGTCACACTATTGCAGCCGGCACTTTCGCTGCTGTCCCACACACATTCAGCGCTGGCTCACCTGCCCTTGCAAGCGAAGTAAACGAAAACTTCTCACAACTGGATTCGAGGCTTGAGGCGCTAGAAGGCTCTGAAGCTAATTCAAATTCCTATATCACCGTTCAGCTGGATTGTTCAGAAAATGCTAAAGCGTTAGTTGAGGCTCTCGAAGGGACACGTAATTCGAGCGCACAAATGGAATATCAAATTAGCGGAGCATGTGAGGGCGCAGAAATCGCTCGTGCCGACGTTAGAATAGATGGTTCTGGAAACGCTAGCATTACCGAAGGCGACGATATGGATGGCGAATCGCTATTTATCGATGCACAGGCGAATGTTCGACTTTCAAACCTCACATTGGAGGGCACCCTGTTCGTCCGTAACAGCTCTAACCTACGACTAGAGAATGTAGTCCTACCAATGCCTGCCGAGAATGATGATGAGTACGAGCCGAACATTTATATGCGAACATCCTATCTTCGCATCAATACTGGTTCTATTAATAATTTATCTCTGCTGCTCAATCGTAACGCATCAGCGGATATTAGAAGTGCAGTGACAGGTAATGCTTACCAAGTCGTCGCAGATGGAAACTCTACTATCGTAATCCAATCAGAGACTGCCACCTATGATACCGTCGAAGCCGTAGCCAGCTCATTCGTTCACAGTCATGGCAATTTAATCGCCGATGATCTGTACGCTTCTAGAGGTTCAGCGATAGAGGCAAGCTCTCTTCAAGTCACCGATTTTGTTGATATTTGGGGTAACTCTCACCTTTACGTCCATGGTGATGTAACCGTTGGTACAGGCAGCGATGGTCGATTCAATGTCTTTCAAAATAGCGCAGCACAAGTTGCAGGGAACCTGTCTGCCGGGGAAATGGAATGTTCCAACTCCTCGTCTTTTGATATTGACGGCAATCTAGAGACGCGCGGCTCACTGAGTTGGAGTGGTGGTCAATTTGGTCTAGCGATTCAACGCGGTTGTTTTGGTCGTTATGGTGAGTCTGAGTCGAATACACTGACTGGCGGATACTTTATAGACCAACATTCAGAAGTGTATACACCATCTTGGGCTGCACTGAGTGAGTAGTACAACCAGATAAAATAATTAGAGAGTATGTTCGCTCCAAGGCGGTGTTGCGAACATACCTGTCATCATCGCACTTACTCAATCAGATATAACGCACTCTTTCGCTGAATTTTATTACAACAACCTTACCCTTTATACACACCCAGCCGCATAACAATACCGCCAAATGCTTTTCACTGGACATGAACCAGTGCTGCCAGACACAATTCAATTTCTAATAATTATTACTAACGCACTGCGTATTGGGAGATGCTTGTTGCGTCTCATAAATTCAATACGTTGTGACTTTAGTGCCTGTTGCTCCTGTTATTTACTTCCTATTAATCCTAAAAGGGCTAACCTAACTATGCGTTCAAAGATAAGTCTAATTTCACTCACCGTCCTACTTTTAGCAAATGCAAGCTACGCAGAAGAAATACTACCTATTTCTGAAGCTCGCGAACGGATGAAGTTTGTAGAACTTCTACCTAAAGAGCGCCAGTTAATTGCTGACCGTGCAAAACTAGTGATTGATGGGTTGTACGTTAACAAATTCCACAAAAACGAATATTACGGGATAAGCCCCACACCAAAGGGTCACCTGGATCCTATTACAGAAGTGGACAAGATCGCTAAGCTGGCTCATACCATGTCGACTTACGAATTACATGACTCACTTAGTACGCTGTTTATCAATCAAAGAGATCTCCATTTCAACTACCGCTTACCTCTGCGCTTCTATGATCACTTTGTTGAAATGCCAATGCGGTTTTCTCGCGTTAAAGATAAAGATGATTTTTTCCAAATTCGTGTAACTGCCGCATGGAATGGCTTTAGTTTGCACCCCGAAAGACCTAACCCTAAAGTTGGCGATATTCTAATAGGTTACCAAGGAAAAAGCATTGAAGAAGCAATGCGAGAATTAATTCCTCAGGGACAAGGTTCTAACCCTTATGCGGGATTTAATCATGCTCTCCGATACATGACATTCCGATGGAATGGAGTCCATCTATTACCCAAAGAGGATACTGCTAGCTTTAGGTTTCGTTCGGCAGAAACTGGAGAAGAGTACGAGGTCGCCTATGAATGGCTAGTGTATTCAGGCTCAAAAATTGGCGGACTATCAGCACCAGAAAACCAGGCTTTATCCAACTCACCTGCGGTCAGTTATAATCACCAACAAGCGTTATACAACCAATCATTAGAACGCCACATCAAACCTATGGCTAACTCCATGTTATCAAGTATCCAGCGTTACGGGGAAACGTTTTACTATACTCATATTCCTTATGAAGGAGCTAACTACGGATACCTTTATATAAGTTCATTCACTCCATCAACAGGATGGTGGAATGAGTACCAAGCGATAAGAGATCTATTACAAGAGCAAAACGCACTGACGAACGGATTAATTATAAATGTATCAAACAACCCTGGAGGATATATTTACTATGCAGAGGCACTGCCTGGTCTCTTTACGAAGAAAACAAGTAAAGCACACGATTTTCGACTACTAAATTCGGAGTTGAATCAGTATTTGTTCCTCTATGAAGACGTCCAGCAACTGTTCCCATACTTTAAAGAAGCACTCGACAATGTCGCAAACAGTGGCGCCCAATATTCCTCAACCGCTCCAATCACCACTCCAGAAATGGCCAATATACATGGTCAAGTGTATACAAAGCCAGTAGCAGTCATGGCTAATTCAAGTACTTATTCCGCCGGTGATTTGTTTACCTGCTCCATGCAAGACAATGACGCTGCTGTCATTTATGGGGCAGACCCAAAGACGGGCGCCGGTGGTGCTAATATTATTTCCTACAACTTCTTTTACGGCTCCCCTACTGGAATACATACACCACTACCATTAGGTATTGATATGGACTTCTCGTTCAGGCAGGCAGTGAGGTTTGGTCATCACGCCGGGCAAATCATCGAAGACTACGGCTGTACTGCCGATGTTGATATAAGCCCAACGCCCGAGGATCTAACCAATGGGAATCATACGATGTTAACTAAAGTACTCGAAGGACTGAAAAATCAAGCCATATTGAATAGCAGTTTTGATTTCGCTGACGATAAAGTCGGAACTTATTACATGACTCTCAGTTTACAAGACGCCAAGATCAACCTGCTGCTTAAAAACACAGAAAAAGTCCGAATCTCCGTTGCTAGCGATTGGTGGAGTAAAATGGAAACCGAGGCAACCTACCATGCTAACGCGTATGGGAATAATGCCAAGCTGTTCACTCTGCCTATTACAGCCTCTTCTCTTGATACCGATAGCTTTGTAATCAAAGTTGAAGGCCTCGACGGCGGCAATGAACCACTTTGGAACTTCAAGCGTGGTGTTGAGATCACTGAATAGGGTAACAAACTCGAATCGAGTAAAGACAGACCGGTGGTGTTAATACATCGGTCTGATAATCAATCGTAAAACTGTAGTTAAACTAATTCGTACCACTCAGAACTAAAATTTATATAGTCAGCGCTCTTACGATAGACATCAAACATCTAAAGTACACAGACATTTCGTGTTTGTAACTTAAAGGAGCTTCTGGTGAAGAATTGGAGCGTGCAGCGGGAATCGAACCCGCATCATCAGCTTGGAAGGCTGAGGTAATAGCCATTATACGATGCACGCATCATCGTGGGACGAGAGTTAATATGCCACATCTGATAGAAAAGAAAAGCGCTAATTTGAAGATAAGTGTTTGTTTGAGCGTTTTTTATTCTCTATGCTCAGTGAACGAACACTCGGTCTCAACTCGCTCAATCAAACTGTGAGCTATTGCACAAAATGGTCACCGTATTACGTCCTTCTAACTTTTAAATAGGGTTGAACACGCGTGACCATAATATCTCGTGTTTCACTTTGCCACTGATTTTCGAGTGCCAGCAACGCTTGTTTAGCGATTTCTTGTACAGGCTGGGCAACGGTCGTCAACTGATAGCCTTGCCACGCCGCTTGAGGTACATCATCGCAACCTACGACGTAAAGTTGGTTGGGCACCTCGATTCGACTTATTTGCCTGCAAGCATCTAATAGACCTAGTGCTAGTGCATCTGAGGCACAAAATACACCATCGACATCTCGGAGTGACTCCATTTCTCTGATGCCGACTTCAAATCCAGCGCTGTAACCATAACGCCCTCCCTCTAAAACAAAAGGTTGGATACCTGCCTGTTGAATGACTTCGCTTTCAAACCCCTTCCACCTCTCGTTTGAGGCTTGTCCATCCGCTCGCCCAGATACAAATGCGAGCTTTTGGCATCTATTCGACAATAGGTACTCTGCAGCCAATTGACCGGCTTTGTGATTATCGGTTTGCACTGACGGGATGCTTCCTGATTTGTCGGCTCGTCCGAGTGTAACTAATGGCAGCGATAGCTTTAGGCAAAGATTCAGGCTCTCTGCCGGTAATGAACCCATGACGGCTATGACCCCATCAACTTGGTAGCCAGAAAGACGCATCAGGGCTTCATCGAGGTCATTTTCGTGCTTAACGTTGAGTAACATCGGCTGCTTGCCTGACGTTTGCAACTCTGATGACAAGACCTCAAATAAGTGAGATTGAAATGGATTTGAAAAATCGCTGATCAAGATAGCGACCAGATTCGATTTTGCTTTTACGGTAGGTGTACTGAGAGTTCGAGCAAACATATTTGGCTGATAACCTAGTGCCTTAGCGGCATCTAGAATGCGAGTTCGCTTTTGATCATTGATGCTCGCGCCTTCAGTAAAGGCTCTGGATACCGCACTGCGCGATACCCCAAGATAACTAGCAACATCTGATGCTGTAACTTTCTTGTTCATAATTAATGTGTCTATTCTTTTAGGCTTAGACTACTGCCTAAGCCCTGATTCTTCAATAAGTTAAGCACTAAGTTCAATAATTGGCGGAACATGTTCTGCTACAAGTATTTCTTGTTCATGCGCAATAGAAACTTGGTAATTAGAGCCCAATGCACCAGCAATCACTGCCCTCTCCATCGGGTCGATATGATACAAACGCCAGCGACTGCCTGACTTTTTAGTTAATCCTTCAACCTGCCTCCACGAGCCATGGCTTGGGTGCACCTCTAAAGTCTCACACTCGACAAACACCCAATCGGATTCAGACGCGAGAATTGCTCCAGCTTCCGTCAACGAGCCATCACCAGAAAAGAACAGCACTGTGCCAGTCACACCTCGAATTTGCAGACTAAGATTTGAAACAGCGTGCTCGGTTGGCGCAGTGTTTACCTTCCAAGGACCTATGTGAGACAGAGAGTCACTAAACTCAAACTCAACGTCAAAACTCAAGTGTGTTTTTGGCCATGGAGCAAAGGCTATCAATGGCTCAATTAGTGATTTCTGTTTTTGCTGGACAAAGATTTTAAGACTCTTTGAACGCTTCATTGAATCCATCCAATTGAGTAAAGTCGTCAAACCTAAACAATGGTCTGGATGGGTGTGCGTTAGATAGATTGCGTCTAACTCATCTGCTGATTCTGCTGCCTCTAAATAAGAGCGGGTTAACCAAGGGCCGCAATCGATAAGTAAGTCAAAGTCCCCTTCCGTCACCACCAAACCTGAGTTGTGATTCTGACTGTCGTAGGCATCACCACAGCCTAGTACACGTACACTAAAATCACGCTGCATTGGCAATAGCTCCCGTTGAAATTCGTTTGTCTTCAGCATCGAAGAAATGGCAGTGTGACTTTGTGATATTAATGAAAAGCTCTGTACCCAATTCAAATTTATCGGTACTTTCAACCACAAACGACGTACCAGCGATTTGACCGTAGTAAAGCCTTGCGTGACCAAGTGGCTCAACCACCTCTACTGTCATTGACAATCCTTCTCCCTCGCCCCCAATGACAACTTGATTTGGCCTAATACCCAATGAATGAGTCTTTGTCGGAAGCGCATCAAAGTTTGCTAAAAGTTCCGTAGACAAAAAGTTCATCACTGGACTACCAATAAACGATGCCACAAACTTGTTTTCAGGATAATCATACAAGGTTTCTGGAGCGCCAATTTGCTCTATTCGTCCTTGGTTTAGTACCACAATTTTGTCCGCTAAGGTCATCGCTTCAACCTGATCATGCGTTACATAAATCATGGTTGCGTCTAGCCTTTGATGTAACTGTTTTAGATATACTCGCATTTCACTGCGTAGCTTTGCATCCAAGTTTGACAGTGGTTCATCAAATAGAAAGATCTCTGGCTCACGAACAATCGCTCTGCCTATTGCCACACGTTGGCGCTGTCCACCAGAAAGAGCACCCGGTAGTCGATTGAGATAAGGGTCAAGCTGCAAGTCGCAGGCCGTTGAGTGTACCTTCTTCGCTATTTTGTCCTTCGCAACTCCCGACATTTTCAATGGAAATGCCATGTTTTTCTCGACCGACATATGCGGATACAGTGCATAGGACTGAAACACCATAGCCACCTCTCGTTTCGAAGGATGGACACCATTGAGGCTGCGCCCATTGAGCGAAATATCCCCTTTAGAAATCGACTCTAAACCGGCGATCATACGCAGCAAGGTAGATTTTCCACAACCTGAAGGACCGACAAAAACAACAAACTCGCCATCTTCAACTGTCAAATCAATCTCTGGGATTACCGTATTGTCGCCATAGGATTTCGTCAGTTTGTTAATCGTTAATTTAGTCATCTTTAGTAATCCTATTTAAGTCCCATTGAGAATCCGCGTAGAAGATAGCGCTGCATATAACTCGCCAGCGCAAGCATTGGTAGTGAAGAGACGATACCTACTGCCATCAACTCTCCCCAAGCAGTGCCGTCTTCGGTCATGAAGTTTGAGATAAACAGAGGGATCGTAAAATTATCAGGAAGGTGCATAAAGAGTAGAGAGAACAAGAACTCATTCCATCCCAAAATCATTGAGAATATTGCTGTGGCGACCAGCCCTGGTGCACAAAGAGGAAACACTACATAAACTAAGCGTTTGAGTAGATTCGCCCCATCCATCGCTCCCGCTTCTTCAATCTCAAGCGGAACATCACGAATAAACCCAAGCAACATCCAAATGCAGAACGGTAGAGTGTATACCTGATAGGCCAACACGAGACCGAGTTTTGTATTCAACAGTCCAATAGAGTTCATTAATGAGTACAAAGGTATCGCAACGACAATTGGAGGCATCATCTTGATGACCAAGACCAGCAATAAGAAGACAATGTCGAGCTTGGCAGGAAATGAATAACGAACCAAAGCATACGCAGAAAAAAAGGCAATAGTCAGTGAGACAGCTGTAGCACTCAAGGCAACGATCACCGTGTTAGCAATCAAGGTATTGATATTGCCGCTCCAAAGTGACAAAAAGGCGTCCAAGCTCACTTCACTTGGGAGCAACGACGTACCTGAATGCAAAATCTCTCCAGCCGGTTTAAACGCTGTTCCAAACATCCATACGATCGGCATTAGAAACAAGACAACGGCAAACCATACCGTAGCAGTGTGCAGGTAACGCATCATTATCGATTACCTCCCAGTACTTTCTTGGCATAAACCAATGTCATAATCAGTGAAATAGATAGCATGACAAGCGCAGCCGCACTCGCCATCCCTAAATTGAAGAATCGAAAGCCGTATTTATAGACAAACATTGACAGTGTTTCGGTGGCGTTACCCGGACCACCACCTGTCATTACATAAACTTTGTCGAACAGCTTAAAGGTATCTATTGAACGAAGCAGCAGCGCGAGCATCAGCTGTTTTTGAATGAGAGGAAGCGTAATGTAGACAAACGAACGCCATCCATCAGCGCCGTCAACCATTGCCGCTTCGCCAATATCTTTTGGTATCGATTGAAGGCCAGCAAGGATGATCAAAAACGCCATTGGAGTCCACTGCCAAGTGTCCACAAGAGCGATAGCATAGAGCGCCATATTAGGGTCAAACAACCACTCTTGCGCCGGTAAGCCGATTGAGACTAACAGACTGTTCAATAAGCCAAAATCGTAATGGTACCAAGATCGCCAGATTGATGAGCAAACCAGCGTAGAAAGCATCATTGGGTAGATAATAATAGGTAGAGCGAATCGCCTGCCTGGGAATTGCCTGTAAAACAACAAAGCGAGCCATAGTCCAAGCAACACCTGCGACAGTGAAGCCACGACCGTGAATGTGAAGGTGTTTTTAATCGCGCCAATGAAAAAGAAGTCATCGAACAGCTCGATAAAGTTTGCGAGGCCAACAAAAGTGTATTGTTTGGCGACAAAATCAACCTCGCCAAACGCGTTGTAAACAACATTGACGATGGGATAAAGCGTGAGCAAAGTCAGTATAAACAAGGCTGGTAATAACAGCACAAACAACTGCTTGCGGTTTTCAAATAGCATTTAGAGTCCAAAAAGCAAAGGAATGGCGTGGTAGCTAATGCAGTGGTAGCTAAATAGCAATAGAGACCGTTCTGACTGTCTCATACTCTGCAGACAGAACGGTCCAGAACACTATTAGTTCTTAACGATGCGACTGATTCTACGCTGGGCTTGATCAAGCGCCTGCTCTGCCGACATTTGATCCATCATTGCCATTTGTAGGAAGTCACCGAGAATGCTTTCTACTTCTGCCCAGTTTTGGATACGAGGTCTGGCTTTACCCGTTTTAAGGGCTTCTGCTTGTTGTGGATACCAGCGATACTTCGCGACAACATCCGCATCATGGTAGACACTCTCACGTGTCGGTGGCATACCGAAATCAAGCGCCAAAGACTTCTGAATTTCTGCGCTGGTAGCAAATTTCAAGAACGCTTCCGCTTCGGCTTTGTTGTTTGATTCAGCTGGAATCGCCAACTGCCATATACCGAGCATTGGCGCTGGTTCACCTACTTCTGCAGGTGGCGCTTTGATTTCCATATCACCAACAACGCTCGACAACTCTGGATTATCTAGATTTGGAACCCAAGCTGGCCAAACTTCAATTGCCATAGCGGCAGTGCCTTTCTGAAGAGAGTCTCTCACTTCATCTGCGTTATAGACATCAACGCCGCGCGGCGCATACTGCTTCATAGAAAGAAATGTCTCTAGAGCTTGCTTAGCTTCTGGCGTGTTCAGAGTGGCATTTCCCTCATCGTCCACAACATCCGCTCCATATCCCCAAAGAATAGGTAAGAAGCCCGTTACAATTGGATTACCCTTCACACCGCGATAAACCAAGCCATTTTGATCTTTATCAGCATTAATGGTTTTCGCTGCGTCAAGAACATCACTCCAAGTTTTAGGCTCGGAAAGATTGTGTGCCTCAAAAGACTTTTTATTCCAAGCAAACATCGCCACGTTCCCAACAAGAGGGAGTGCATAAGTTGCGTTTTCTTTCGCGCTGTCTTGACCAACGCTAAAAGGCGCTTGGATAAAATCGCTATCCGCGACATTGTTTGAAAGTGGCGCTAACCAGTTGTTAGAGAAGAATTCTGGCGCCCAAGTATCATCGAGAAGAACGACATCATACTGACCCGTTTTCTCACGTGACACGAGTACAATGCTCTCGTAAAGACCATTGCTTGGTCTTTTTACTAGAGTTACTTTCGTTTCTGGGTTTACTTTCTGGTATTCGTCTGCGATGTACTGCATCGCATCACCATAGCTACTGTCACGCGAAGCAATGACTAGCTCCGCTGCGGTAACAGAAATTGAACTTGCTAATACTGCAGCTGCAAGCAAAGTACGCTTAATCATGACTCTCTCCTTGTGGGTTAACTTAATTGCACGCGCGTGCAAAAACTAATAAATAAACTAGCGTTCTGAGATGTCATTTTTGTTAAGCGTGGATGAAGGCTTGTTTAAACCTAGATGTACGGTGGAGGTTTCATGATTAAAGTAGTAAACTGGCTAAGGAACTAAAAATGCACTCGCGTGCACTTTTAGTTCCTAGAGAGCGGAGCCAACTTAGTACCTCCCTCTCCTATCATTAACAACTTTTAAAAATGTCTAAAACTTGAGGCTTTATTTTCCCCGATGTTGAGTCCAGAGTTGGAAACAGCGTATTGATACCACTTTCACGAAGTCCTAGCCAAGACATAAGCGAAGCATGAATTTGGTCAGTGGACAGGGTTGGTATCACTCGCCCTCTCGACAGGAGGCTCTCACTATCATCAGACAATGATGGATATGTACCAAATAACTGTTTTCCTTTAATCGCTCCCCCCAGTAACAATGAGTGACTGCCCCAACCATGGTCAGTACCTTGTGTAGCATTAGGGATCAACGTTCTACCAAACTCGGAGTGCGTAAAGGAAATTACCTCATCATAAAGCCCTGCATTTTTTAGCGCATTGTGGAATGCCTCCAACGCATCTGCGAGCTCTTTCAACAGTTGGTGTTGGGTCGTCAATTGGTTGGAGTGAGTATCAAACCCTCCCAACTTACAGCTAAAGTACTGCTTATGCTGTCCTAAACGATGACGATTTAAGATCAACTTAAATACGGCTTCTAACTGCTCACCCAATCGAGTTTCAGGGAAATAGTCATCAATCTGAAACGCCAATATTTCACTGAATACGGCGTACATATTTCGCGAATCCGTCGCCACCTTAGAGTAATATTGATGATAGATACTGTCAGCTTGCTCGATACTATTGAGTTGCTCAAATAGCGTAATATCTCGACCATGTGCATCGTTGAAAATATTTTTCGGAGGGGATACACCGAGTGAGTTAGCTTCGTGCTCCAATGAGTTTGTCCAAATTTGTCCACCACCGATATCAAATAACGGCACTTTATCATTTACACCAGTAGAAATGCTTTCCGTAAGCCAGGCCGTCCGAGCACCAAAACCTTGCTTTGCGACCTTAGTATCAGAGTATGACTGAACCATCGAGGACTGATGCGAATGACTGAACAATTGATTTGGCAGCAAGGCTTGGTCGTAAGTCGACTTGGTTACTGGCTCAATAAGCGGTCCAACATTGACTATCGGTAAAAGATCTTCCTCGTGCCAAAACTCTTTCAATGATTCAAGCGCTGGATGTAACATCAACTCAGCGCTGTCACCAGCATTTAGGGCAACACAGTCACTAGGGTTTATCGCGAGCGCTGAGCGTACTGACTGATAGTTCTCAAGTGCCTCCCCTTTTGAAGGAATCAACATATTAAAGCCATCGTTCCCACCAGCTAAGTCAATGCCCACTATTGCCTGATTAGCGCCTGAACATGAATCAAATAAGCCAGCCAAAGCAGAGCTAGGGGTTAGGCTGAACGCAGAGAAACCCAATGAAGTTGCTCCACCTTGTAAAAATCGTCTTCTGGATACCATAACTATTACCTCTGCACCACGAACTCTGGGGACAATAAAGCGTGCATAACTAGATTCTTAAACTCTCGGTGCCACTCTGGTTTGCGGGCGTCACACGCTTCCAAATATTGCATAAATGAAGAACGAGCATTAACCGACATAGAGAGTCCAAATATGTGTTCATCGAGATAATCAACAATATCTTGATTGTCCCATCCGGAATCGTCGTCGTTTCTTTTTAGGAAGAGGTGGAAGGCTTCTGGATCCATGAACCACTTCTGCCCTTCGTTCTCTAAGCGAGTAATAAGCTCTTTAAACTGATGGCCGTAGTCATAGATATGATGCCATTGGTATAAGTTAAATTCTGGCGCGACGTGATATTGAAACAAAGGATCTGCAGGTGCATCGTCTTGCTTATAGTAGTAAAACACCGAAGGTGCCGACATCGGCATCATGCGATCAAACCAATTGAACTGCGTCGGCCACATATCTGTTTCAATACGTCGCTTCACACCTAAGGCTCGCATAGCATGTGTGAACACACACATGGGATCACGTAATTTTCCTGACTCATCGCTGTTATTAAGCACGGTTCGGTCATTAAGAATAGCTTTGAACAATGCCACCATATCACCGTCAGCGTTCCTAAAGGCATTGCGAACTCTACGAACGTACGCGGGCTTAGGGTTACTGGTCACCATTTTTCCAATAAAGAATTTGGCAATGAAGGTGTACAGATTACCCTGCGACATCAAATGCTCGATAACGCTATCAAGCTCATCACTGGCTCCTACCCCAGATGAAAACTTTTTGTTTAATATCCACTTTTCACCATCATCATGCAGCGAGTCATGAGCTTGCATTGGATAACGGTATTTCTCTGCTCCCTGAGCAGACTCAAATTCCCACCCAGTGAAGACGCGAGCTAACTCTTCAATGTCATTTTGAGTGTAACTAGGTATCGGCTCGTTGTTATCATCAGTCTCAACCTGTCCACCACCATCCAATTTAACTGGACCAAGAGTAAATAACTGCAGCAACTCGCGAGCATAATTCTCGTCTGGAGCGGTCTCTGCATTAGATCGATTGCCAACGAATGTTAGATATTCTCCCATCACGGGTGAGGTCGATACAAAACGCAGTAAATCTCTAAAATTACCAAATGCATGTTCAGCAAGCCCATCAAAGTAGTTACACATATAACGTCTTCGCGCCACTGCTTTAAATGCTGGATCGGTTACACTCACCACGAAAAGCTCTGAGAGAATATAAGCCATTCGATGGCGTAGAGTATCATCTGTATTGACCGTCATCTGCGTCCAACTACTCGCGTAATATAGACCATGGCCCAAACCGTCAAACCTATCCTCTAGGTCTTCGTATATCGATAACCAACTTGTCATTGGTAACGAAATCTGGCTGTTTATCCACGCATCTATAGTGCCTTGGGTGAGCAGTTCGTTGACATCATCAGCACTAGGGCCGAATGTGCAACGTTGCAACAGCCTAAATGCCTCACCGTATTGTGTATTCATCTAGTCTCCTTGATCGAACTTAAAACCAACTGGTATTTGTAGAGTCAACCAAAGGCTAGCAATGAATAAATCAGTGGAATGTTACGGCAGGTAAAATAGAGATATGCTGTCAAAGATTAAAGTGGGGTTTCAAGGCTTGCATTTCATTGTGCTCGGTAGTTGAGAAAACAATATAGATGGGTGCTGTCCGTTTTTGACATGATTAAATGCTTTAGATGTATAGGTGACAATACTGTCACCCGTATTATCACCTTAGCTACAACGTTTTAATTAACGACCTAATCCCGCTCAATAGCAAATGGTGACCAAGCCTGACGCGTAGGCATGGTATTTCAAAGCTTCAACTTATGGCCGCACCTTACAGTTAAGCAAAACGTTATGGAAGCGCTCATTCATGTGAAAAAATGGTCGAAGTCCGACGCAGAAAGCATGGCGAAAACACAACTAGAGAAAGTTGGTATGTCACACAAACTCGACAGTTACCCAAGCATGCTATCGGGAGGACAAAAGCAGCGCGTGGCAATTGCTCGCGCATTAGCAATGAAGCCTGAAGTACTGCTCTTCGATGAGCCAACGTCAGCTCTTGACCCTGAGCTCGTAGAAGAAGTACTAACGGTTATGCAAAAGCTCTCTAAAGAGGGCTACACCATGGTCATCGTTACCCATGAGATGGATTTCGCTCGACAAGTTTCTGATCAAGTGGTCTTTTTAGAAAAAGGCATCTTGATTGAGAAAAATCCCCCAGAAAAATTCTTTACCGAGCCAGATTCCACTCGAGTGAGGCAGTTTTTGAAACTAGATGCGAGCTAACTCGCCTTCGAAAATCGGAGACTCTCACTCTCCGATTTTCTCTACAATAAGTTTGCTCCAGACAGCACTGCTACCCTTCACGACTTCCAATAACCACTCCCACACCACAATACCGTGTTTATCAATCGTCCCTACTCGACACCGAGCAATAGATTGAGCTCTAGGATACTGAACATCTATGGCTTCAAAGTCTGTCTCTAGCATTAAGCTTGCAAGTTTTCGGATAGCCACTAGGCTGAAATGTGTCATTGTGAGCCTCTACTCCTGCTTTTGATGAACTAAAGTTACCTTGATAGTGGCTAGATCAGAAATCGTTCTTGTAGGATGCTATCCATCGTAATGGTGATACTCAAGCAATCGCTTGCTTTGTTTTTACTAAAAAATATAAAGCTGCATAAAATTGACTGTATATCGAATATTTACTATCGAAAAACCATAAAAGCTCTGATACCTTTACGCCATCAAAATCGTATCCAGCAATTGATTAGACGAACCTATGCCTTCCACTCAAACAATTAAAAAAATCGTAGATATCGGCGACACACTTCACCGCAGTGGATGTGCCCCTTATAAAGTGGAAAAGTACGCGCAATACTACGCGCAAAAACACGGCATCGATGTCATGGTGCAAGCCACCCCAACCGCCATCAACTATCAATTTCCAGATAAAGACAACACGGTTGTACTAAAGCGATTAAAACCCGCCTCCATCAACCTTAGCTTGCTCGCCAACACTATCATTCGAATCAATCAGCCAAGCAATGAGCCGGTTCCAGAGCCGGTCGGTTACCCAAAGTGGGTGGTCGCCCTGGCTAATATGGGGATCCCACCCGCTTATCTCATGCTGGTAGGCAGCACGTTGGAAGCCATTGCATTTTCTATGTTGTTAGGTTTGATGGTTTGGGTGTGTCAGCTTGTTTATCGTGGGCGCAACTCTATCGCTGTCGAGTTCATTTCAGCTCTACTCACCGGGGTACTTGTGGCATTTATCGCCAGTACCGGCGCTGCAATTCCCATATGGGCGTTATGTATTGCGAGTGTCGTTCTGTTTGTTCCCGGGTTATCTATCGCCAACTCACTTGAGTGTTTGGCATTTAATGACTTAGTATCGGGTACGGCTCTTTTGGGGCAAAGCGCCCTCACCCTCATAAAATTGTTTATCGGTGTGATGATGGGGCTCAATATTGGTGAGGCCTTTTGGGGGCAAGCAGAGTCTCTGTCCTACACCAATGAAGTCCCGCTATGGCTGCATTGTTTTGGGCTATTACTCATCTCAACCTCCATTGGCGTCATTTTTAACGCCCGCCCAACTGACATTCTACTGGGACTACCCGTAGCCGTGCTTGGCATGTGGGGGCCGTTCTATTTAGGGTTTGATAGCGGCTGGGTTGTGGGCACTTGGGTCACCACGGTGCTCATCACTTTATATGGCACCTGGGTTGCCAAAAGACTTGATCTCACAGGTTCCATTTACATTGTTCAGGGCATCATTATCTTGGTACCGGGAAGCCGTGTTATGGTGAGTGCTAGCCAATCTGTGTTTGAGCAGTCGATTTTACCGATCCCTAATATCGGTTTATCCGCATTATTTATGTTTTCAGCTATTGTGGCCGGTCAAATTACCGCATACTCAATATACTCGCCAAAAATAGAGAGATAGGCCTCATTAATTGGTAATTCTATAAAAAGCTTTAGCACTTCAAAATAATCGTATTGTTTGCACAATCTTTACAAAACATTATTTCGAGGTGCTAAATAATGTTTTATATCAATGTGTTATACATCCTACTCAGATGTTGATCCAGCGTCAAAAATTTAGCTATCTGTTTGAAATGTCATGAAAGTGCCATCTAAAAACGAGCTACACATCAAATATTCAACATTAATATATTCACCACTCTTTGACTTGCCTAAGAAGTCGCTTATATTCGTTACTGGCTAGAAAAAAAGTTCCATTGTATACAAAAAGCATTCGTTGAATTCTCGTGATTCCCCCGACGCGTTGTACGCAATAGCAATTTCATTTTCCACGCTATAGCTGCCGGATTGGCAATAGAAACAAGATAGTAAAAAATTTAGGATATAACTATGTCTAACACAGTAACTGGTACAGTTAAGTGGTTCAACGAAACTAAAGGCTTTGGCTTCATTCAACAAGAAAATGGTCCAGACGTTTTCGCTCACTTCAGCAACATTAAAGCAGACGGTTTCCGTACGCTAGCTGAAGGCCAAAAAGTTGAGTTCCGAGTAACTCAAGGCCAAAAAGGCCCTCAAGCTGAAGAAATCGTTCCAGTTTAAGACTGACTTCCAGTAACGTTTGATAAATAGCCAGCTCTGCTGGCTATTTTTGTATCAGTTAGTCCCAATCCCCTACTTTGTTAGTACCCTTTTGCAGTGAGACGCGTACTATAGAGTCAAACGATATTCACAAATTTTGAGCATTCTCATGGCCTTAAAACCAACCATTTATAAGTTTCGTGTTGCCTTGACCGACATGAATCGCGACTACTACGACTCTCTCAACCTTACCGTCGCCCTGCACCCTTCTGAAAATCAGCAACGTATGATGGCAAGACTGATGGCATTCTGCTTAAACGCATCTCCCGACCTTCAGTTCACCAAAGGATTATCGACTATTGAAGAGCCGGACATTTGGGAAAAATCACTCGATGATCAAACCTTGGTTTGGATTGATATTGGTGAGCCAGATGTTGATCGCGTTAAGAAAGCCACTCGACTCTCTAAGAAAACCAAGGTTTACAGCTTCAACACCAAAAGCGATGTATGGTGGCAACAAAACCAAGGTAAATTTGGCTATTTAGATGCTAGCGTCTATCGCTTCGATAATGAGTCTATCGAATCACTGACTCGGTTGGTTACTCGAACAATGGATCTTTCTGTCATGATTACCGGAACCTCCCTGTTTGTTGATGCGGAGAGTGGCTCGGTAGAAGTCACTGTAGAGGAACTGCAAGACAAATGATTGAACTGAGGGAAGCACTGAACGACATTAAGGCCGACACGCTTAGCATTGCGGCGACGCACCAAGAAGCTCTGAATAACTTGTGCGAGCGAGAAAACCTTTTGTTCGCTAGAGCACAAGAGAATAAACCCGATCATGCCCCTTCTGGTTTACTACTTGGTCTATTCACCAAACTTAATGTAGAAGCGCTTTCCTCACTTAATGCACACCTCAATCAAGTTCAGGCGATGCAATCTGCTATTGAGCAACAAGTGGGCAGTGAGCATTCCCGTGCATTTAAGCTCCCTGTTGTTGAAGAACTGATGTTAGTCACCCATATCTGGGTCTATATCCAAGGGGACTTGGGAATGGACTTTAGCCTTGCCAATGATCACGCCCTGCAGACCAGCGAAACGCTCAGCCCTCTAACACAAAAAAGTATCGATGACTTGCGTATAGCATTCAACCAAAGCTACTATCAGGGCTTTCGCGAATTTGAATCAAAAAAACCACCGTCATCCGGTTGGAAGAGGTGGTTTGAAAAATGGTTTAACTAGCCGGCTAATTGAACTAGCCGACAAATTAGACTAAGCGTTATAGGTTTGCATGCGGACCAAATACTTCATAGTGAATACGTGAGCGTTCTACATCCATCGCTTCTAGCTGTGCCACCACGGCCTGCATAAAGCCAACTGGTCCACAAAGATAGAACTCACCAAAATGAACTGGTAGAGAATCTTTGATAGCTGATAAATCCATCATCCCATTGTGACAATTCGTCGCTTCATGCTTGCTCTGTGATTCACGATACCAAATATGTTGTTGCCAGCCGTTTGCAGCCAAAATTGTCGCCGTTTCATCAACAAACGAATGCTGCAGCTCATTTTCACACGCGTGTAAGTAAGTCACTTTCTGGGAAGAATCTTGCTTACCTATTTGTTGTAGCATTGCTTGCATAGGCGTGCAGCCCACACCGGCAGAAATAAGTACCACAGGTGCATCAGATGGCTGGTAAAAGAAGTCGCCAGCAGGTGGCATAACGTCTAGTGTCGAACCAACATTTAACTCACGATGCAAATAGTTAGAGACCAAACCATCAGCATGCTCACTCGATTGCTCTTTTTTCACAGAGATACGGTAGCTTGTGCCCGTTGGTGCTTGAGAAAGTGAATATTGTCGAATCTCCACGTTATCACTGTCCGTTGGTGATACTTGAATTCCCAGATACTGACCCGGTTGATAATCGAGTACTTTGCCGCCGTCTTCAGGCTCAAGAACAAAACTCGTGACTAATTCAGACTCTGGCGTTTTTTCGACGACGACGAATCGACGAGTACCACGCCAACCACCCAGTGCTTTTTCACGCAATTGGTAAAGCTCTTCTTCGCGATCGATAAAGATCTGCGCTAAAAATAGATACGCCTCTGTCCAAGCCTCCTCTACTGCCGGAGTGAACGCCTCTGGCGCCAGTTCACGCAATGTCTCAATGAGGTGGTGCCCAACAATTTGATAGTGCTCAGCTTTAATGTGAAAGCTCGTGTGCTTGTGCGCGATACGTTCAACTGCTGCTGACAAAGCAGCGAGGTTTTCAATGTTCTTTGCATACGCGGCTACCGCTTCAAACAAAGCAACACTTTGACGACCCGACTTTTGATGAGTCATATTAAAAATGTCTTTTAGCTCTGGATTATGAGCAAACATTCGCTGATAGAAATGCTGAGTCAGAGCAGGTCCAGCTGACTCAAGTAGAGGAATAGTGCTTTTGATGATTTCGATGTGTTGATTACTTAGCATAGTGTTCCCTAGAAGGCTTTAAATTACGACTTTATTTATAGATATAATAATAGACTGGCTGTCTCACGTGTTTCCTGCTAACGCAGCACGCTTTTTATATTTAACAGTGAACTATTCGTGTTCACATCTGATTTTACAGACAGCGTGTTGCAGAGTTCGTGCCAAGTATAGAAACATCGGTAGTCATTGGTTTTAAAGAACATTCAGCCTGAAAATTGAGTCAAAATGACTACTTCCATTTATGTCCAAATGACACTAGAATGACAACTATACTCATTTACAACGTCGTATCCCACATGCAAGATATCTCCACCTCAAGTCTTATCGACCTAACCGTTGGTCTCGCTAGCAGCAACAACGATCAAGAACGTTTCGATTCGCTGCTCAATACTATCAGGAAAACCATTCACTGTGATTGTGTAGCGCTGCTTTCATTGCAGGGAGACACGCTAGTACCACTGGCGATGCAGGGGCTCGCTCGAGATACATTAGGACGACGCTTTGTCATTAATGAGCATCCGCGTTTCGCTGAAATCTGCGCCGCTAGTAGCCCAGTGATTTTTGATGCTGATAGTGAGCTGCCCGACCCCTTTGATGGTCTATTGATTGACCATCACGGCGACCTGCCAATGCACTCTTGTATGGGGCTTCCGCTGATTTTTGGCGAAAAAATGTTGGGAGCGCTAACGCTGGATAGCCTAGAGCCGAATGCCTTTCATAGCATTCCAACGAGAAATCTCGAAGTTCTGTCCGCTATCGCCGCCTCTACGTTGAAAATGGCCCTCACTTTCTCTCAGCTAGAGTATCAAGCAAAGCAATCGAAGCAACTTCTCGAAGAGCTCAATGAGGAAGCTTGGGAGCGAGACGGAGGAGAGATGATCGGTAACAGTGAGCCAATGCGAGCGCTTAAATCTGATATTGAAATCGTCGCGCCCTCCGACTTCAACATTTTGATCCATGGTGAAACAGGCGTTGGCAAAGAGCTGGTTGCGCGCACGCTGCATTACCAATCAACCCGAAGACAACAACCTTTGGTCTACGTGAACTGCGCGGCCATCCCAGAAAACCTGATTGAGAGCGAACTGTTTGGCCACGTCAAAGGAGCGTTTACAGGCGCCGATAAAAACCGCCTAGGTAAGTTTGCACTCGCAGACGGTGGCACCCTGTTTCTCGATGAGATTGGGGAATTGCCACTGGCCGCACAAAGTAAACTTTTACGCGCTCTACAAAACAATGAGATCCAACCTGTCGGTAAAGATCAGATTCAGAAAATTAACGTTCGCGTGTTGGCGGCAACCAATCGAGACCTCAAGTTAGAAGTGGAAAATGGCAAGTTTCGCGCAGACCTCTACCACCGTCTCAGCGTCTACCCGATTTCCGTTCCTCCACTAAAAGAACGTCTTGGTGATGTGGAACTGCTAACCGGCTTTTTCTTAGAACAAGTGCGCAGAAAACTCGGGATCAACCAGATCAAACTCAACCCGAATGTCGTTACTCACCTTAACCGATACGCATGGCCAGGCAATGTTCGCGAACTTGAACATGTCATAAACCGTGCGGCTCTAAAAGCAAAAGCCCGCTCGATGGGAAAAGCGGTTGTGTCCGTCACCATCGATGACTGTGGGCAATTTGATGATGCACTTCCACCACAAAATCAAACCAAAGCAACGACTATTGAGCTTCCAAAAGAGAGCGCTGGAATCCGCGAGGCCACGGAAGAATATCAGCGAGCATTGATATCAAATGCGTTAGTCAGTGCAGACTACAACTGGGCTCAAGCGGCACGCGAACTCAAAACGGATCGTGCCAATCTTATCCGATTGTCTAAGCGTTTGGGTCTTAGCGTCACCAAGCGTCATAGTTTATCTAGGGAGTAAACTGCTTTAGCGAATGGGTTTATCGAGAGACTAAACGTATCGGTAAAGTAAAAGAGGTGTTAAGATTTGGCGCTGTACGTGTTGGTAACAAAAACACGATAACAACTATAAGCTCAACAAATTCCAAAGAAAGGTAGTTATGAAGTTCATCCGCATTATTTTAGGCAAAATCATTCTATTGCTGAACTTTGTGTTTTCGCCACGCGGCGTAAAACGCAGCAGTGAAGCACAGCAACAAGCTGATGCCAAAGCATCGGCGATGCAGCTTTATCAATTCGAAGCTTGTCCATTTTGTGTCAAAGTTCGCCGTGAAATGAAACGCCAATCTGTCAATATCGAATTGAAAGACGCGAAAAACGATCCTGTTGCTAGAGAAGAGCTTTTAGATGGCGGCGGTCGAGTTAAAGTGCCATGTCTGAAAATCGTCGAAAATGGCGAAGAAACATGGATGTATGAGTCATCGGACATTGTGAGTTACCTGCAAAAAGAATTTGCCTAACCCACTTTGAATCTCATCACCGAATAAACAAACGCCCGGCTATGTTGCCGGGCGTTTTTCTAGGGAGTGTTGGCGGACTTACTCCACACAATCCCATCCTGTTGGGTCGATAGAGTTGATCCAGTCAGCAACCAAAGCCACTCCTTCTTTGTGTACGACATGACGACCAAGTTCAGGCATCATGTTGCCATTATCGATGTTGATTCGATAATGCAGAACCGAATTGTCGGCATCCCCTGGCATCACCACATAAGGACTAGGCCCTTTGTGGAACGTAATGCCACGCGCACACAATCCCATTTGACCGACACCTTCTCGCCAATATTCCAACTTAAATGGGTTACTGGCCGCCTTACCTTCTGTTCGATGGCAATGCGCACAGTTAATATCTAAGTATGCTTTGGCGTAGTCTTCTAGCTCGGCCGGAGTTAAATTGGTTGCCCCAGCTTCGGTATCAAACTCTGGTACTGCCGGTAAGTTGCTCGGTGTATCCGGTAAGCTCACCAATCCCAAGTTTTCCCAGTGCAATAGCTGGTTAATCGGATTACCTGAAGATACAGCGCGAACACTGTTCATATTACGTGCTTTTGGTCCAATTGGTGAGAAGCCTGCCGCTTGGGTGCTACCTACAGGATCCGCCACATCTTCGGTAACTTTGTGACACAAAGTACATTCATTACGGCTTGGTACTTCGTACGTAAATGCCAAGTTTTCACCGCTGTGTTCAATCGTGCGCTCAAATGGTACAGATACTGCGGTGAGTGTGGCGTCCGTTTTATCTTCATTCCACACATATGGCAGTGCCACCCAGCCTGAATCACGACGAATCAACAATCGAGTCTCGATCAACTCTTCATCTTCGCCAATCGAATTATCAGTACTCGTTGGTAATGTGAACGTTTTTATTAGTACCGTACCAACTGGGAAATCGAACACTTCTTGAGAGCGGTAGGTCGCCGACACATCTTCTGGCATCAACACATAGCGATACTTGCGAGCGTAATCTGTAAACAGTTCAACGTTCATTTCATACAACGTACCTTTACCTGATGTCGCAAGGTTAAGGTTCTTAGTCGGATCGCTAGCATCAGCGAATAGATGATAGTCAGAGAGATTCGTACAGTTTTCGGCAAAGCTTGCAGAATCACGAGTCAGTGCAGCCCAATTAATATCACCTGCCGTATTAGCACGACACATCTCATTACCAACTATGCCATTGTTACCTGAGCCCGAATCTCCATCATCTGGCGTTGCATCCGTAATGCCCCAACCATATTCCACCCCATCAATGGTTACGGTGTTTACAGCCAAAGGCTGTTTAACATCACACCCACCGCGCAGCAGTGACGTATGAGGGTTCTGGTAGAGGAAATCTGCGTTTGCTGGGTTCTCTGAGTATCGGCCTATTGCTGTTGGGTCTAAGTGATCCACCAGCACACCAACACTGGTTCCAGTATTGTTGATGACACAGTTTGAATCTGCGTCCGTAAAATTGGTTAAGTAGTTCCAGCGGTCAGTACCAAATGTGCCATTAAGCGCATCGCGCAGCTCGGTAAACATTTGCGAGCGCACCAACGACTCACCGGCGCCATCATAGAAAACGGCAGGAAACGCTTGATGCTCAAGTGAATACGCCAGCACCATATCATCAATGAGGGCACCGTTGGGGTTCATGCCCACATTGGTAACCGAATTATCGTGGAAATACATACCTGTCGGTACTGGGTTCCAACCTTGTAAAATCGCAGCTCCTTCAGAGCTACTTGGGCCAGTAAAGCTTGGCACGTACGCTTCTGGGTTGTCATTCACCAACAAGTAGCTGGTCATTGCCACAGCCATTGAGTCGTGGTTATCGATAGTGTTGTTAAAGAACTCGCCATTACGGCCAGATAAAATCACTATACCTGTACCGGGAGGTACGATACCCACCACGCCACAACCACCGACGCCTTTATCACAGGTTGTATCAACATAGTTAACTAAGTTATTGTCGCGAATAGTGTTATTGAACACCCTTACGTCATCAACTAGACGGCCAATAGTGGTTGCACCAGGCAAATCAAATAGTAAGACGCCGCCGGTATTACCCACTGCAAGGTTGCCGTATACATCAACGCCCGAGCTGTTTTCAATTTCAATACCTGCGATGTTTTTCTCAGCCACATTGTTACGCACCACGGCACCAATGGTTTGCCCCACATAAACACCCGCATCGGCACTGCCGTAGCTCCATGTATCTTCGATCAAAACATTTTGCGATTTCACAGGGTAGATACCGTACGTGCCACGCAGTGAACCATCTTCATCTCGTTCACGGGGTACTTCCAGCCATACCGTTGCGACATCACGAATAATCAGCCCTTCGACAGAGTCCGCTTTGATGCCGTTTTTCGACGCTTCAGACACCTGCAAGTCAGATATCACGATATTGCTACCGCCACTGACTGCAATGCCGTCCTTGCCATCTACATTAGAGAAATCCAAAAAGGTCTTCGTTATCCCCGCCCCTTTGAGCACTAGGTTGTCTTTCGAATCAACAGTAAGCTGATTGTTCATTTTGAAACAGCCTTCAGGCAACGTGATAGTGCTGTTGCTTTCTGCTAGTTCTACGAGGTTTTCAATGGCGGTCACTTCACTTGCGCTCGCCCACTCCATACCATCAGCACAATGCGTTGGTGACCCATAGTCAGACAAAGCATAAGCGCCGGTGGACTGAGATTCTTCATATTCGTCACCGTTACACCCGGTAAGGATGACAGCAACCATTGCCGCTAGCGAGAGCGGTCTTAAAAGCGTAGACATCATGATTCATTCCTTATCAAAAATCGTCATCCATTAAAAACGGTGGTTGAATTGCAACGCGTACAAATAAGCGTCGCCTTCAGATTTGAAATCCACTGTCGTTCCAGGCAAATTTTCTGGCTCTAACTCTTCAGTAAAGGTGGTTTCTTTCGCGTCGATGAAGCTAAAACCAAAGTCTAACCAAGTAGAATCACTAAACGCGTAGCTAGCACCTACGCTGTAGTTCATACGGTCAGAGTCCGGTAGGCTAATGCTTGGATGATTGACGTTAGGGGTTTGGTCAAAGGCAATTCCCGTGCGCAACGTGACGGCAGAAGAAACACCATAGGTAAGACCAAGTGCGTACTTGAACGAGTCCTCGAATTTTTCATCCTTTTGCAGCACAGTCACGCCATCTACCGTGCCACGAATTTCTTCGAAAGTGCTCCAGCCAGTCATTACGACGCTGTAGTGGAGTGCAAGTGGCTCCGTAACCTGGTGATAGCCCGAAAATTCAGCAATGCTTGGCAAATTAAGTTCAAGTTCACCGCCGACGGTTTGACCTGGCTGAGTCACTATGCCGTTGGGAACATCCGTGGTGTAATCACCCTTCAAGGTAATATCGACTTTCGAGCGATAGCTAAGCCCAAAGCGATGGTTTTCATTTAGCTCCCATAAAACGCCAAGATTAAAACCATACCCCCAACCATCTCCTTTTAATGAAGTTGCAATATCGGTGCGATTAAAGTTAGTACCATTCTGACTATTAATTGCATCAGCTAATATACCTAAGGTTCGCTCCAGTTCTGCATCAGCATAAACTGCGCTCGCACCAACCGACACACTAAAACTGTCATTGATTTTATAAGCAACGTTAGGGTTAATATTCATCGTTTTTAAGCTGGTTTTGCCAGCAATAGGCCCGGCCAAATAGTCTTTAGGATATTCAGTCATTAGACCAAAGTCGGTAAATAAACCCACTCCGACATGCCACTGTTCATTTATAGGCATGGAAAAGTAAGCTGATGGCACAATGACATCATCGACTACATCGTTGTTGGTCAGCTGTCGATTAAAACTCTCAGAAGGTCCATTACCCGTGACACGAACTTGCGGCGCAATATAGGCTGCTCCTAACGATATTTGCGCTTCACTAAAACGAGTAATCGCCGCGCTGTTATGGGCAATCGTTGCTGCTGAATCAGCAATCGCCGCTTCACCCGCATTCGCTCGACCAAGGCCTGCAGCCGAATGCTCTGCAAGCTGAAAGCCCGCAGCCCACAAGGGTGTGGAGGGTATTGCCAGTAAACCGGCTAGGGAGAGCGTCGCATACCTTTTATCCATTATTATCTACTCCATGATTTTATAAGGATGCAAAAATTCCGTGCGTTTGGGGCAAACACACTATGATAGGAAGTCATTCCATTGTTATGCTGAGATATTGATGCACACTGTTTTCAAGATAAAACGGGTGCAATTAGACATGATGCTTTAGGGGAGTCACCTCTCTTTAAAATAGCTATTGAGCAAACTATCTAAAAAGTTAGAGCGAAAATTCCAATCCAGTTAGTCTTATGTTACAAAAATGTTAAGCCGGTCTCGTTATTTAATTATTTAACGGATTAAAAAATAACAGAATCGCACTTTACCGTATGGCTAACCTGCAATTTATCAAGCATCGTTTTATAACTGAATGCGCATATTGGGCTTTCTGAGTCATTTAACGTACGATATTTTTTATTACTAAAGTAGAAGGCTCTAATTCAATACATAGCTCACCTACCCTTGATTATTATTAAACGCTATACAGTGTCAAAATAATGACTCGCCGTGACAAAATTACGACACTAGCAACTATCAAGCATGCTAGAGCAATACTAAAAGCTCTGCTTTCATGCACTGCGCATACATTGATGGTTCTCTCGACCAACACCTAGTGCTAGAATGTCCGCCCAACGGCTAAAAGTAAAAACAAAGGTAAGATAATGAATCCAATTATTGCCCTATTGAAAGAGAACAATATTAGTGACGCGCAAATCAATGAGATTTTCGAGACACTAACGCAAAACCCATTAGCGGCCATGGCAACCATTAGCC
This sequence comes from Vibrio sp. DNB22_10_4, assembly GCF_052879755.1. NCBI lineage: Bacteria > Pseudomonadati > Pseudomonadota > Gammaproteobacteria > Vibrionales > Vibrionaceae > Vibrio > Vibrio sp. DNB22_10_4. The sequence continues at coordinate 1,376,378 of NZ_JBNNXW010000001.1, forward strand.
AACTGGGTCTGCCTCAAGACAAACTTCAACTATTGATGAATCAAGTGATGCAAAACCCAGCACTCATCAAAGAAGCGGTAGAAGAGCTTGGCCTCGATTTTGCTAAAGTTGAAGCGGCAAAAGAACAGCTAAACAAGTAATGCCTGAGACGTAAAAAGGCCGAGGTGACATTCGTTATCCTCGGCTTTTTTGTAGCCATAGTTTCAATTTGATGCTGACCCAAACAACTAATCACATCATACAGGTAACAAGAACCGCCTTATTAGGCCTTCTGTTGGTAACTAAGGCGACTTCTCCATCCCAAGTTGCTAGAATCCGCACAGCTTTCAACCGTTACTCGTAAATAATTAAGTTTCCTATGTATAAATTAACCGTAAATCTCGCCGACTTCCTTGCCCAATACTGGCAAAAGCAGCCAACTATTATTAAAGGTGGATTCGCCTCTTTCACGGATCCTATCTCGCCAGAAGAGCTTGCAGGGCTATCGATGGAAGAAGAGATCGACTCTCGCTTTGTCTCCAATCTTGATCAAAATTGGCAGGCTGAACACGGCCCGTTTACTGAACAAAAATTCGCAGAGCTTGCAGATAGCCACTGGTCTTTAATTGTGCAAGCCACTAATCATTGGCATGCGGGTGCTGCTGAACTCATCGAGCCGTTTAAAGCGCTCCCTCAGTGGCTATTTGATGATTTAATGGTGAGCTACTCCGTCCAAGGTGGCGGGGTGGGTCCACACATCGACCAATACGATGTCTTTATTGTTCAGGGAATGGGGAAACGTCATTGGCGAGTTGGCGCGAAAGATATTGGGCAATACAAAGAAACTAAGCGCCATGAAGCACTGCGCCAAATTGAGTCTTTTGATGCCATCATCGACGATGTGCTTGAACCTGGCGATATACTCTATATCCCACCTGGTTTTCCACATGATGGATACGCCCTTGAGCCATCACTCAGCTACTCCGTTGGCTTTCGTTCTCCAAAAGAACAAGAACTTATCAGCAACTTCGCCGACTATGTGTTAGCTCACGACTATGGCGATAAGCACATGGATAAGCCGACTCTCAGTGCTACCAAGCACTTCGGTCAAATCAGCACCAATGATAAAGAAACGCTGACAAACATGTTGATGTCGGCACTGCAAGACGAGTCGACCATCAAAGACTTTCTAGGTTGTATGCTTAGCCAGTCGCGTCATCAGCTCAATATCATTGAACCGGAACAAAAGTGGACATCCGAAGATATCGCCCAGCACCTTTCAAACGGTGGTTCTATCTATAAAGTGGCGGGATTACGTGCTCTGTTACATGAAGAAGAGCCGACCATGGTGTACATCAATGGTGAAGTGTTCAAGTTGCCAGAAGCGCAAACTTGGTTAGCAAGAGCCCTCACAGATAGTGACGTTATTGTGGATATCGAGCCTAACTCTCACGTTGTGCCACTTCTGACTGAGCTCATTAACAAAGGCTACTGGTTCATCGACTAACAACAAAAATGGCGTCCGATTTGGACGCCATTTTTTCTTCTACTCGGGGCGGTTAGTCTTTAATACGAGCAAGAGTAAACAGCGCAAAAGCAAGTGCTACTGCCGCACTTAGCGCAACAAAACTGAACAAGCTCGCCATACCTGCAACCTCACCCACAACACCGCCAAGCGCTGTACCTGCTGCGTAACCACCCGCAATCGCGAACAGCAGGAAGCCTTGAGTCGCGGCAGGAGACAAAGTCGTGACCTTGGCAACAATTGCCGGCTTAACCATGTCGACCATCGACAAGCACTGCATAAACACTAGGTGCATCACAAGTGGTAGATAAAAGTATTCTGTAGAGCCCGTGACTAAGTTTGAAAGTACCGTACCAACCACAATGTAGCCAACTAACCCCACAACCCACACTTTACCTGCCCCGAATTTTCCAAGTGCACGACCAGCAATATCCAATGTTAATAGGCTAATTACCGAAGAGATGGATAGCAACAATGCCGTTGCTGACTTGTCAATGTTAAACAAGCTTTCAAATAGGTTAGGACCTTGAGCGACTTGGTTAGAGCTTGCCAGCATTGCAATGAACACCGCCAACAGGAAAGTAACAAACGTTAGGTTCCAGCGGCCTTTTTCTTCGCTTTCACCTTGTTGTGGTGTATCCGACACAATGCGCTGCGCTGCCACCTTGCCATCAATAGATACAATGATCATCGCAATAATCGAAAGCGCGCCAACAATACCGAAGCTGAGCGTTGCGCTGATGCCTTCAGCTATAGCCAGAATGGCACCCATGACAATCGCGCCAACAAAGATACTTTGGTTCATGCGAGTTAAACGCAATGCCTCTTGCGCTTTATCAAAGCCTGCTGCCACGATAAAAGTCGGGTTGACGGTCATTAGTGTGATAGAGCCAAGACCCACCAAGAATGTCGCCAGATACATCGCCCACGTAGTAGGAACAAAAGCGAACAACGCCATGGCAAAGGCATAGAATACGAGTGATGCTTTTTGTGCCATGCTATGCAGCTTCAAGCGATCGACGGTTGAACCTATTAGTGGCGCAATAAAACCGCTTAATCCAACAAACGAAAGCGCTGCTCCCGTGTGTACCATAGAGCCCGTTACGTCGAGAATATGACTAGGGATCAAAAGTGGTAACGCGATAAGCTGGATAGCACCAAACATAAACGCTGCGGCATACCAAAATGAAAGTCCGTGTTTTTGCATAAGTTAATGACCTGATTATCTGATTTCTATTGTCAGCCTATTCTTATTTGCTGCCAATGAGCAGTATCAAACCAGAATAATAGGTAACATACTCCGCGAGTTTCACGAAACACATTAACTCGGATTAGCTAAATTAACCCAAACCATTAACAGAGCTATATCTATTTTATGCTCAATTTCACAGTTACATATTTTGTAATATTTAGTTTCTGCAAAATAATCCTTAGGTTGATGCGGATCAGTATTTTCGTGCTTCAACATCCTCAGACTATGCACTCTGTTCCCCCTCTCTATAGGTTGTTCTATGTCTGATTTAACAAAAGATCGTAAGGTCACAATCGGAAGCTACATAGCCCTAGCTTTTGCGATTGTCTTTTTCTCCGGTTTACTCCAATCCAACGAATGGTATGGGGTATTTGATTTCACCACGCTCAATGGTGCATTTGGCCAAGTTGCCCACAACGTCACTGAAACTGAAAATGGCGTTCAAGCTGCAACCACCTCTTTTCGCGGTGTCGGTGGCAGTGGTGCACGTGACGGCTTCATTTTCGCATTGACTCTGATTCCAACCGTGATGTTCGCTCTGGGTATGATTAATGTGCTTGAGCACTATGGCGCGCTGGATGCGGCTCGCAAATTACTTTCTCCCCTTCTACGTCCGCTAATGGGCATTCCTGGCAACTCTGGTCTCGCATTGATAGCCTCATTGCAAAGTACCGATGCGGGTGCGGCGATGACGCGTCAGCTAAAAGACGAAGGACACCTAACCAAGCGCGAAACCGACGTTTTCACCATGTTCCAGTTCACCGCAGGTGCGGCGATTGTAAACTTCTTCTCGTCTGGTGCCGTGCTGTTCACATTGACTCTAATGGACGGCTCACTTGCCGTGACATCTTCAATTGGCTTGGCCGTCGCCGTCATGTTCTTGTTTAAGTTCGTTGGCGCGAACTTGTTCCGTTTGTACTTGAACATCACCGAAGGTAAAGAAGACAAAACACCAAAACAAGATTCAACAAACGCGCAGCAGGAGACCGCATAATGAGCGACGTAAAAGCTAAAAAACCAATGGTCACTGACATTTTTGTTGAAGGTGCAAAGAAAGGTTGGGTAATCGCCACCACGTCAACCGTACCGAATGTCCTAATGGCATTTGTGATCATCAAAGCACTGCAAATTACCGGTGCTCTAGATGCTATGGGCGCTATTTTTGCTCCAGTCATGGCTATTTTTGGCTTGCCAGGTGAAGCGGCGGCTGTACTTATTGGTGCTTGGATGTCGATGGGCGGCGCGGTTGGTGTGGTCATCACACTGTTTGACCAAGGCATCTTAAATGGTACTCACATTGCTATCTTAGCGCCTGCTATCTATCTGATGGGATCTCAAATTCAATACATGGGTCGTATTATGGGACCGATTGGTACTGAAGGACGTTACATTCCAGTAATGATCGCAATCTCTGTACTCAACGCCTTTGGTGCTATGTTCCTAATGAACATTTTGGTCTAGCAACAGCACTAATTTGACCATAAAAAAATGCCCATCATTCTATGTTGATGGGCATTTTCTATTTGTGGCGATTACACCTTAAAATTAGCGACTTGCTGATGAAGCTCGCCCACGTTCGCGGTGACCTGCTCTGTCACCTCATTGGCTGAACGTGTTTGTCCTGCGACCGCACTGAGCGAGTCATTGATATCATTCACTAACCCTGAGATGGTTTGTGTCGCATTCGCCTGCTGCTCTGCGGTTGCCGCTAAGCTCGCCATTTGTGCATTCACAAGTTCTACTTGTTCTGCCGACAACTGAATTCGACCCAGCGCTTCATGAGTCTGCTCCATAGCATCGGAAGCAATCGAAGTTCCCTCATTGATTTGCTCTTCCACTTTATTGGTTGAACTGCGGATAGCTTGCACAATGGCGTTTATCTCTGTAGTGGACTCCGTTGTTCGGCTGGCAAGCATTCTCACCTCATCAGCAACCACGGCAAAGCCTCGGCCTTGCTCTCCTGCTCTTGCCGCTTCTATCGCCGCATTAAGCGCTAATAGATTGGTTTGCTCAGCCAACCCTTCTATTACCTCGGTTACTTTGCCGATAGCTTGACTCTCGTTGCTAAGCTGCGCGACGAGCTGCTGTGCAGTTTGAATCGCACTAACCAAATCCGTCATATTGCCGTGGTTTTCGGTCAGCATGGTTTCACCAGAGGCTAACTCTTGCTTAGCATCCACCAGCGCAGAAGACGAAATCTGAACCTGGCTTGCGGTTTGCTCAGAGCCCACCGCAACCTCAGACAGCGAATGACCAATATTATCTAGGTTTGACGACTGCAATTCAACTTGCTGCAAACTTTGGCGACTATGTTTGGTCAAGTCATCCATCTTGTCCTCAACAGCGCCAACACTTTGCGACACTTGCCCCACTAACCTAGACAGTGATTGGTTCATGCTGTTGATAGAGACCATAAGATCCGCCAATTCATCGCGGCCAGTGACCGTCAGTGGTGCACTCGACACATCACCTGCAGCGATCAACTGCGCACGCTTAGCAATTAGCGACACACGGCCACCAATTTGACGCCCTAAGAAATGGGAAACGATAAAGGCGACACCAAGAACAGCAACGCAGCTTAGCGCTAATATTGCCAGCAGTGATTTCACGCTAGAGCCGATGCTATTTTCTGTCTCGCTTGCTTTTTGTTGAGCAAGAAGAACCACATTATCTAGCTCACTTTCAACTCGCTGAATCGATGGCAGCAACTCAGATTCCATCAAGAAATTAGACTGGTTCCAGCTTGGAGATTGGCGCAGTTCAATCACTTGTTTTGCTAGCGGCAAATACAGGCCTTTCATCTCATTAAACAGAGACCATAGACTTTCATCACTGCTACTAAATAGCTGTGTTTTGTAGCCGATTTGCTCGACGACTTTAGCGTGTGATTTCAAAAAGTCATTGTACTTATCGAGATAGTCTTGATTGCCGTACTGAAGATAATCTCGCTGAGCAGAAAGTGCGTTAGCAAGAGAATTGTAGGCGTCGGCATAGAGTTTAAATAAGCGTTTGCGCTCACCACCCGCCACGCGACCTGCTTCGTCGTTGATAAGCCCCTGTATTTGATCAAGAGCGACCTCAGCAATTGGCGCCGCTTCATTGATAAATAGCGCATGCGCTGGGAGGTTGTCATGGGTTTGCGCAATCTCTAATATTTTATTCGCGGTCTCTTTAATCGATGTCCAGCGCTCACTCACTGCCAAATAGGTTTGTTCCGGCAACAGTCCTTCTAAGCTAATAAGCTGAATATCAACGCGTTCAATATGTTCCAGCACCTTGGTTTTAGAGGCCTCTACCTGCTCTTCCGAACCCACCAACAACATATGGCCTCTTAACTCAGAAACCGTGGTTTGCAGTGACTGACCAAGCTGGCGACTGGCGTCAACCGTTGGCAAGTCAAAGCGCAATAGTGAATGTGTTTGTGTTTGCAGTCCATCGACGCTTCGATACACAAACAGAGATGAGACGATAAAAAGTACTGCAAGCGCTAGATAACTCATCCGAAGCTTACTCGATATCGAGAGTTTCATCCTTAAACCTCTATAAAATACAACCGAATTATCACTATATCGGTAAATTAAAAGAATTCTAAACATTTTGTTGATGTTTTTATTACCAATTTTTTGCGATGCCATGGATTAGACTTTAAGATTGAGATCAAAGTCGACATCACAAGGTGCAGTTATGGCTAAAGATTTATTCGCAAATCTTGATTTAAACCTATTGAGAACCTTCATCATCTTGAACCAAGAGCGCAACATGCGAAAAGCGGCGGAGCGCCTGTTTGTCTCACAGCCCGCCGTAAGTAAAGCTCTGCAACGACTGCGTGATCACTTTGATGATGAGCTGTTCGTGAAAACCCATCATGGATTGCGTGCTACCGAAAAAGCACACCAATTGGCGGATGCATTAAGCCCTGTCATGGATGATTTGGCGAGTGCAGTCAATCACTCTGCAGAATTTGACCCAGCGGAACTGGATGTCACCTTAAAGCTTGCTATCTCCCCTTTTTTCCTCGCCGGGATCGCCAACCAACTGTTTAATGCTATCCGGGCAGAAGCGCCTAATGTGCAAGTTCAGCTGCTTAACTGGAGTAAGTCAACGATTCAAGATATCGTCAACGACGATATTCATTTAGGGCTAAACTACACCATCAATCATGCACCAAAGGAAATCATCCAAAAGCGCATCATAGAAGACCGGTTCAAAGGCTACTTGCGTACTGGGCACCCGTACGACAAAGACTACCTAGAAATTGATGACGGTGTAGAGTTTGAAATTGCCACGCTTATTGCCGCTGACTGGAACTCAAATCAATCCATATCGGAAAAGATGATTCGTATGCGAGGCCATGATCCTAAAATCGTATTTCGATCCGAACTTCCCTCGGCAATAATCGACGTAGTGAAGCACTCAGATATGATGTTCCCAGGCTCTAGCTTTTTAAACCTCGACACACACCCGGGACTACGCTCACTCGATATCTACTTCGGTAGCGCGGCCATAGACACAGATATCAATGCCTTCTACCACTACAAAAACCGAAACAACACCACAACCTTGTGGCTACATAAGCTTATTAAGACAATTTTAACCGCTGATAACCCTGGGTTATCAGGCTAATAATAGCTATTTATTAATAACTTAAGTTCATTAGCATGATAAAGGCTGTTCATTAGTTCAGCCTCATCAAATTCTTTATAGTTCTCTCATCGGCTCGGAACGCCAATTCAAAAAGCAAGAAGCCTCCTTTAGTTCCAATACAATTTTGAGAGATAACCATGAAACTTAAATTAATCAGTGCAGTAATCGCCGCTTCATTCCTAGCAGGTTGTTCTTCTAATGGTTCTAGTAACGATGGCGGTGAGCAAGCACCGCAAGATGGAATCGCCAACGTAACCGTTCATGAAGGTGATGTTTTCAACGCTGCGCTGGTTGAAGGCGACGAAGGCAACCACAATGTACTTGCTGTAGGGGGCACCGAAGGCAATGGCTACATTGTTCACAACGGCACAACTTATCTCGTTGAGGCGGGTGATGTGACTACCCTTGACGGTCAAGAAGTTGGCAGCATTCAAGCACAAGACGGCGGTTTCATTTTCCACGGTGTTAACGGCGGTGAAGTTAAGCTAACTAATGTTGATGGTCGTCTGGTTGTTTCGGATTATCAACCACCTCGTCCTGGTAACGATTTACCAGTTACCGACCCAGATTTCGGTGTAAGTCCAAGTGATGTTTGGTTTATCGATAGCGAAACCGGTGAGCTTAAGTTTAATGGTGAGACCGTTGGCCAAATCTCTCCAACAGATGACGTGGTCGATGGTACAGGTACTTATAACGTTCGAATTGGCGATGACTACGAAGTAAAGCAAATCCAAGTGATTAACTATGGTGGCTATGTTGAGATCAAAGTACCAGGCAAAGGTCGCCTTGCGGTCACTATCGATAACGGTGTGATTAGCCGCATTGGATGGGATGCTCCAGAAATGGATCAACCTATCGAGATTGACCCTGGCTTTGGTAATGATCGAGTGATTAAAGATATCGAGCGCCAAGAAACAGCTACCGGTGTTGAAATCAAACTGGTCGGCTTCAACGGCGGTGAAGTTTACGTGTACACCGACCGAAATGGCAAAGTGGAAGATGTCAAAATGAACTCAGAGGCGAGTGCGTTCATTAAAGCTCACTTACCTAAATCAGAGATCAACCGCGATGAAGTAAGACAAAAATTGCAATCGCTATCTCAAGAACAACGCCAACAAATCAAGCAAGCACTAAAAGACCGCGTTGGTCGCTCTTAACAGACAGCATCATTAGATAAAACCAAAGGAGCCGGATTTATTCGGCTCCTTTTATTTTGAGCGAAAGAAATATGAAGAGATACATTGCTACCGCGATGGCGTTGTTGCCTTTTTCTACGTTGGCCAGTCACCATGAATTGTCCTACTACGAACCAACCATGAGCTTTCAAACCTCAAAAGTGGCAGACACTTGGGTTGGAACTCTTTCCGGTACGGTTCAAGCGACAGAAGAAATCAATCTAGGGTTTGAAGTTGATTCAACGGGCTACCTTGAGCTAGGTGCCGGCTACGGTATGTTGTTAGGCGAAACCTATACAGAAGCCTTCGCTACATATGGCAGAGCGGACTTGGTCGACATCTACAACCTTGGCGCTTTCGCCGGTCGTATGCTTAGCCACAATGTTTTAGTCTTCGCTTCAACATCCTATGAGTGGCGAAAAAATGTCTTTCAGAGTGATGACTTCCCTATTTTGAGTCCAAATTTCAGCACACACCGCGAATGGAAAGCAAGCTTGGGAGCAAGCTACACCCCAGTGACTTGGCTAACCTACAGCTATGCGCTCAACCACGACCGTATTATGTCCGAAACACATTTGGAGCCCAGTATTTTTCATGCCGACTTTACCCTGACCTTTAAGCCAAAATATGTAGAGCCATATGTAAAATACCGATATGGCCAACACCGCGTCCGTCCGGGAGAGCCAAGAACGACAGAAGGTACATTTGAGTTTGGGTTTAACCTAAATTTCCGATAATCAAAAGTTATTAAGGCCAAATGCAGTCAGCATTTGAGCTATTGACTACTTGCCCTTTTGAGAAGTGGTAAGCAGCAACCGACTTACCTTCGTGCTCTCGACTTGTATTTTTTGATTGAGGCTAGGGTTAACAAAGCGAATAACGACAACATCGACGCAGATCCACCGTTTTCTTCGGCAATAGCTGGCGCTGTTGGTAATTCTGGAATCTCAATATTTGGGTCGATGCGTGGGGTAGTTTCATCACAGTGTTCATAGTCACTAGACTCTGCTAGCTGACAATGGGCGATGTAGTCCACTTCCATAGTGGCAAGTTGCAAATTAGGGTCAATTTGCCCACCTAACATACCTCCCATGGCGACATTAAGTAGAACAAACATAGGTTCTTTGTAGCGTGGACACTGGCTCACGTCGTGGCGAATGACTTCTTGGTCATCGATGAAAAAAGCAATTGAGTCGCGATCCCATTCAATGGCATAACGATGCCAGTCCAGGACATCTTGCGCACCATTCGTGTATGGGTGGCGATATTCAGCACCGCACCCCGCAGTATTGAAAAAGTTGGTGATATAGCTTTGTGGCTGATTGGAAAACCACTCCCAAACATCAATTTCGCTGGCACCGGAGTTTGGCCAACCAACATTGTCGTTGTCACCTTTTACCGGCTGCTCCGCGATTCTATTTTCTAGCATCCAAAAAGCTGGCCATGTCCCGCCCTCCAAATCGTGAAAGCGAATACGAGCTTCAATCCGACCGTACAAAAACTCTCGTTTGTCTTTGCTATTAAGCCGACCTGATGTCCAAGTTTTGGTTTGCCCTCCCAACGTCATACATTGGTTGGTTTGCTTTCTGGCGATAATTTTCAAAGTACCATCAGATACGTCATAGTTACGCGACTCGCTAACATCATCGTCGGTGTAACACTGCACTTCATTGTTGTAGTTTGCTTGTGTTTGCGCCGTCCAGTTATCCCAATTGACACCTTCTCCCTCAAAGGTATCAATCCAATGAACCTCCCAACCGGCGTGCGCTTTAGGGGCGATAACACCAGCAACTAAAGCACCCAACATCAAACCAAGGCAGTAGAGCCTGTTGTTAACCATTTCTTTGCTCCTGTATTTCAGGCAGCACAAAAACCACTAGCGACACGACGGTCGAAGCAGAATTGAACTTAGAGATTATTGAAAGTGGCGAAGGCATTATTGCCATCGCCTATCGATAGTTATGTTCTAACGTTAATTGAAGTAAGACTCATGTTATTGCTTCTGATGAGAGTTACTCATACCTGGGCAATTATTCAAACCAAGAGATATTGCGAACCTGAATATCGGCATCAGTCAGACCTACTTTAGTGGTACCGTTAACGATAAACGGCTGGGTGACTTGGCTTAAGTTTGGATCACTAGAGAACTCACTGATATCGACTTCAAATGATTGCCACTCGGTCGTTAGCTGACGTTCACCTTCATTAAAGCGAATCGTGTGATTGGTTGACCACTCACCGCCAGTATCGGATTGGAAACCAACACCAAACCCAAATTCAGCGAGTGCCTTACCACCCTCAGTAAAGCCACGGATTTCAAATTTGAGTGTCTTAACCGCGGAAAAATCACGGCGGCTGTCGTCACCAATGTGAGCTCCCCATCCCCAATCTTTTGCAGAGCTAGGTGAGGTAGCCACGGTTAGCACGCCTTCTTCGTCAACACCAGCCCAAGCTGTATCTTCCCAAGCAAACGCTCCTGCACCACTAAATAGACCAGCACCAAGGACTTTGAATTCACCCTCCACTGGAGGCTGTTCAACTGGAGCAAACGGTGGTGGTAAAACATCGTCCAAAAGTGATGCGTAGATGCCACCGTAACTCGCAGTAAAGCCATTGCAGTCACGTGTCAGCCCAAGCGCATTGAGTGTATCGACTTTGTCCCAAGCAACGTACTTAACATTACAATCGATATCGATAAGGCCGAAGCTTTTCTCTGAGTGACCTGGGTTGTCACCACCTTTCCATGGCTCGTCAAACGCTTGGAAGAAGAACAGAGATACGCCTTCGTTGTTAGCGAAATCACGCATATCGTCATGGAACATCTTTTGTTTGTACTCATCAGCTGCTTGTGTGCCACCCTCGCCGTAGCCGTCGTTAGAGTTAGTCGACCAACCTGTCTCACCTATATGAATTGGCTTGCTAGGATCAACGCTATTAATAAACTGCTGCGCGGCCGCGTACTGCTCTAGCGAATGCTGATGGGCTTTTTGCATTGAGATGGCAATTTGCTGCTCTTTAGTTAATGTCTGATCTTCTTCAGCTACCTTCCAATCTTCTTTAAACTCTGGATGATAGAAAGTGTCATGGTGTGCATATGTGTGCAGCGATACATAGTCCACCGCTTGTATTAGCGCTTTTAGATCTGCTTGGTCACCGTAGTTGCCATTGGGATCTATGCCAGCCCATACTGCCCAGTTGTCTGATGTCGTAACCCAAAGGTCTTCGGTGTCACTGCTTTCAAGCTTCCAGCTTTGTAGGTCATTCACGTGATTGAGGATGATTGAAGGGTGAACCTTGTAAGACGAAGCCCAGTCGACCATTGCCTCATTACCCACCGCAATCACTTTAATGATATCGGGGTACGCCAAGGCGAGTTCTTTTGCTTTTGCGAGCTCTAACGCGTTATTAGGAGAGTCGGTTGCCGAATCAATCGCCTCGCCAGTCCAAGCGCCGTTCGCATCTATCCAAACACCGAGCATGACGTACATTTCAAATGTATTGCCATCGCCTGCGGCCTCATCTTTAAGCTGACGGATTGCAGCTAACAAGTTCTCAGTGTTGCTATTGCCATCAGTGCCAATAAATCCTTGAGTGTTATAGGTACGAACCACTTTAATGCCCATAGCATTAAGAATTTTCATATCTTCAACATGATCAGCGACAGAAGGAACAAGGTCACCAGATGCACGAGTGTCGCTACGCCATGCGCCATAAGAGATTGCTTGATACTGAGGGTTACCTAATAGTGGCTGACCCGTATCAGATACAGGGTAGCTATCTGGCATCGGTTGCTCTGCTAGGCCATCCCCTTCAAGGCGAATATTGTCCCAATAAAACACTTTGTCACTGCCCACGTTTCCAAAGTCGAAAAACAAACTCTTCATGTTATAGGTAATAGCATCGCTCAACTCGCCTTGGTTCAAATCTGCAAAATCAAAAGTCAGCTGTTCCCATTCATTAGCCTTAGTCGTTGTCACTAGCACTTCAGCAAACTGAGTAGCATCGTTAGAATTTTCAACTTTAAGTAGAATTGGTACATCGACCTCTGGTGAATAAACCCATGCAGTGACAACGCTTCTTTCAGCGCTTAGCTCGAGGCTAGTACTATCTGCAATCGTACTACCAGCCCAAGTTTCTGCCCCGGCTACTTTCGTCGTCTTAAGTACCGAGCCTGTTACAGACATGGACGTTGGATCTGGGTTGATAGCGTTCGTTTCTGTGAACGCATTGCCAAAGTCAATTGGAGCTTGAGATTTCACATCCATTTGATAATCCGGCGTAACAGAAACAGTAATTTCACTACCGCCTCCATTGTCTCCACCTTGGTTACCACCATCCGTTGTAGTATCTGTAGAGTCTGAACCACAAGCCGCGAGCATCGCTGCAGCAGTGGCGAGAACAAGAGGTTTCAAACTGCTTTTAATCATTGTAACTTCCTTGCGTATTGGAATTTCTTATTGTTGAAGGCGCGAGGCACCATCATTGAACAGCTCAAAAAGTGGCATTATTTGAGTAAGCGCTTTCTTTTCAAGAAACAAGAAAACACTGATAAAGCCTCCTTTAGTTTCACCAACCTTGGCGAACTCACTATTGGTGAAAAGCTTGTATATCTAGTATTAATCAACATTTTCTGAGTGTATAGCGGTTAAAGAAAGTTGTTTTCGTAAACAAGAAAACCATCACCAAGAAGAAAGCGCTTACTTTTATGGGAGGTTAATCGACGGTTTATTGTTCAATATATTTAGAGGCTAGTTATCCAAACACACGCTCTCTTGGTTCATCATCCTACCTACTTGTCATCCTCGAGAAATCGAGGATCTCTTATAACGCATAGACATCTGAAAATTGACGATATGTATTTTGCATTTAGATAGGGTGCACGCTGTGGAAGATCCCCTTTTTCAAGGGGGTGACAGGATTTGAATTTCTAGAACTAAAAAAGGAGCATACAAATATGCTCCCTTGATTCAGCTAAAATAAGACTTCTTTCAACTATCTTTCGAATCGAATATTGTCTAGCTTAAATGTCATCGCGCCTTGTGGTTCAAAGACTAGGAGGTTGTTTACCGCTTTTGCATCCGCCTGGGAGCCAGGCGCGAAGCTGTTATCACTATCTAAAATATCAGCGATGGCTATCTTCACCTGTCCCCATTCGCCTACCGCTGGCGTTGCAACGACATAGTCACTCGTGTTTGGCCAGCCACTGTCCATCTTGATTAGTAGCTCAGTATCTGAGCCTTGTTCTACTTTGATATCAAAAATTAAGGTGCCATTTTTCTTCCAATCTGTCATGTCAGTCACCGGAGATCGGAAGTAGAGGTTACCCGCACCGTTTTGCTTAGTGATTTCAAGTACCGAGCGACGTCCCGCTTCTTCAACGACTGCATGTTCCACTAGGTTCACCGGATCGTAACTTGCGAACGCCAGTGCTGCATTCAACGTATCCGTGAAAATATCCAGCGTTGGACCATCGGCATAGCTATCGTCCATCGCCAAGATAGCCGGCGCTTCGTGACCTTCGACGTGTTTCGCTAGTTCAGAGCGACTAGAACAGCCCTTGCCTTTCCAGCGGTCGACGCCACATCGGTATACTTTGACATAATCCACCAGCATGGTTTTCGGATAATCACTATCATCAACACCCTGTTGATTGGCATTTGCAGACCAAGAACCACCAATCGCCAGATTTAACAGTAAGTGGAACTTCTCATCAAAAGGGGCTGCGCCTTTTGCATTGACCAATAGGCCTTTCTCTTTTTCATACTGGCTATACCAGCCATCTTGAGTCTGCGTGGCGTAGTGCAGATTATCAACGTACCAGCGGATTTCGCCTTCTTCCCACTCAATGGCGTAAGTATGGAATCCATCAGCTGGATTAACGCCCTCTGGCAACGTCGCACCTTGGCCACTGTACACATTGTCTGGCCACTTCTTACCATAGTGGAGGCTGCCATAAATGCGGTTTTCTTCATCGCCTGATTGTGCATTCGGGGCATCGGATTGAGTCTTTAGGTTCACGGCCTCCATAATGTCAATTTCACCAGATGCCGCCCACGTCCCGTATTTATTTTCGGTTGGAAGCATCCAAATTGCCGGCCATGTACCTTGACCTATAGGCAGTTTGGCGCGAATTTCAAAACGACCGTATTTTTGGTCGCGCTTGTCTTTAGTACGAAGCCTCGCCGAGGTGTAAGGCAGCGTTTTTTCCGGACCCGCTTTTCCTTCTGGATTATCAGGTCCCGTGTAGCGCTCTTTGTGCGCTACAATGTGCAGCATACCATCTTGGACAAAAGCGTTCTTACTTCGGTTGGTGTAGCACTGCTGCTCATTATTGCCACCCCCCCAGCAGTTTTGCTCCAAACTCCAGTTTCGTTTGCTGATGCTGTCACCTTCAAACTGATCCTCCCATACCAACTGCCAATCACCACTCACTTCTACTGGAGCATTGGTAAGCATAACGGGTGCTTTGGTTTGGACGAGCCCTGTATCCGCTTCCTTCTCTTTGTCTGTACTAGCGCAGCCAGACAGCAGAGCGATTGAGATTACTGAGCCCAGTACTGTTGGGGTGAAATTTGCTGTTCGCTTTTCCATTCGCATCACTACTCCTTGAATACGAGTATGCCTAAACCGATTAAAACTGATTACTCAACTCACTGACCAAACTGCCCACCCACTTTGAAAGCGCTTACTTTCGAAACTAAAAAAACGCGCGTTAGCTTTGATGGTAAAATCAATAAGTTTTGTATCATTTTGCTGCCTATTTGACTCTTGCAGCCCGTATTAACTAGTTCACTACAATTCAGACACCTTGTATACAGCGATAAAAATTCCTTTTTCTAAAACTAGCGAACCATCACCAAAAAGAAAGCGCTTTCAATTAAAAATATAAAACCGCGGCTATTTATTGAACTAGCCGCGCTGGCGCGGCTAAAATGCAGACAGCGAGACCAGAGTTTTGGTGTAATCTTGTTCTGGCCTAGCAAACAGTTGCTGAGTATTGCCTTGTTCAACAATCTGGCCGTCTTTCATCACTATGGTGTAATGGCACAGCGACTTAACCACATTCAAGTCATGACTAATAAATAGATAAGTGAGCCCGTGCTTTACCTGAAGTGCTTTAAGCAAATCCAGCACCTGAGCCTGAACTGTGCGATCCAGTGATGAGGTTGGTTCATCGAGCAGAATAAACTCAGGCTTTAAGATCAACGCCCTCGCTATTGCAATTCGTTGACGCTGACCGCCGGAAAACTCATTTGGATAACGATGGCGCGTTTCTGGATCTAAATCGACTTCACGCATCACATCGCAAATCATAGAATCCAATGTTTGCTCATCATGCTCAAAGTGAACACGAAGCCCCTCACCAATGACTTGTGCTACTGACATTCGTGGGTTAAGCGCAGAGAACGGGTCTTGAAACACCACCTGCATTCGGCTTCGATATGGCAGCATTCCTTTTCTGTCCAAAGTTTGAATGTCTTGCCCATCAAACTCAATCAGCCCTTCACTTTGAACCAACTTGAGTATTGCCATTCCAGTGGTCGATTTGCCTGAGCCACTCTCCCCTACCAGACCAATTGAATGCCCTTGCCGTAACTCAAAGTTCATGTTGGTCACAGCTTTCACGTGGTCGAGAACCCGCTTAAACAGTCCCCCCTTAATTGGGAACCATACCTTGAGATTTTCTACTGACAGTAATGGTTTTGCGCTAGTGCTGACTTCAACCGGTAAACCGCGTGGATCTGAATTAATAAGCTTCTGAGTGTAAGGGTGAGAAGGCTCATTGAACACCTGCTGACACTCACCGACCTCTACTAATCTACCTTGCTGCATTACCGCTACGCGATCAGCAATACGCCTTACTATACTCAAGTCATGGGTGATGAAGAGCATAGCCATGCCCATCTCTTCTTGGAGCTCTTTAAGCAAGTCAAGAATTTGTGCCTGAACCGAAACATCAAGCGCCGTGGTTGGTTCATCTGCGATAAGAAGCTCTGGCTCATTGATAAGTGCCATAGCGATCATCACACGCTGACGTTCTCCACCAGACAGCTCATGCGGATAAGCGGTAACCTTCTGCTCCGGGTTGCGAATACCAACTTTCTTGAGCCAACTAATCGCGTGTTGTTCCGCTTTATTGGTGCGCATACCTCGGTGAATCGATAGGGTTTCTACCAACTGCCTACCCACTTTGTGAAGCGGATTAAGCGACACCATCGGCTCTTGGAAAATCATACCAATGCGACCACCACGAATGCCACGAAGCTGTCGCTCAGAGCAGTTCAACATATCGATATCATCGAACTTAATATGACCGTTCAAGTAATGGCTGGAGCCCTTTGGCAATAGTTTAAGTATGGAATTGGCGGTAACTGACTTACCAGAACCACTTTCACCTACCAATGCCAGCGTCTCTCCTTTTCGGATATCCAGTGAGACATCGAAGGTCACTTGTTCAACATTTTTGCCTCTGCCAAAGCCAACCGACAAACTATCAATCGAGAGCACGTGTTTTGGATCGTCTTTAGTCATCATCCTCTCCTAGCCTTGTTGATGTGGGTCGAATGCATCGCGCACCGCTTCGCCAGCAAAAACCAGTAAAGTCAGCATCATAGATAACACAGCAAATGCGGATAAGCCAAGCCAAGGCGCCTGCAGGTTAGCCTTGCCTTGCGCTAGCAGCTCACCCAATGACGGAGAGCCCGCAGGCAAACCAAATCCTAAAAAGTCGAGCGAGGTAAGTGTGGTTACCGAGCCAGAAAGAATGAACGGCATCATAGTTAATGAAGCCACCATCGCATTGGGTAACATATGTCGCAGCATAATGCGCTTATCGTCGACCCCCATGGCATGAGCCGCTCTCACATAATCAAAGTTTCTACAGCGTAAAAACTCGGCACGCACCACGCCGACTAAGCTCATCCAACTAAAGAGCACCATAATACCAAGTAGCCACCAAAAGTTGGGCTCCACGAAGCTGGATAAGATGATAAGCAAGAACAGCGTCGGCATACCCGACCACACTTCAATAAATCGCTGCCCAAATAGGTCAACCCAGCCACCGTAGTACCCTTGCGTGGCACCAACGCCAGCGCCAATCACGCTGGAAACAATGGTTAAAATAAAACCAAACAATACCGAAATACGAAAACCGTAAATCACTCGCGCCAGTACATCACGGCCTTTGTCGTCGGTCCCCAACCAGTTCACATTATCTGGTGCAGATGGTACTGAGGCAACAATGTCGTAGTTGATGGTATCGTAGCTAAAGCGGATCAATGGCCAAATCAAATAACCTTTCTCTTCAATTAGCTCAATGACATACGGATCGGTATAGTCAGCTTCGGTTTCAAATTCACCACCAAACTCGGTTTCGGCGTATTGCTCAAATATCGGGTAATACCATTGATTGTCATACTCCACCAACAGCGGTTTATCATTGGCAATAAACTCAGCAAAAAGACTGAGAATAAACAGCAACATGAAAATCCATGTAGACCAGTAACCACGTTTATTGGCTTTAAATCGCTGCCAACGCGCTTTTGTAAGGGGATTCATTGCCATTTATCGCGCCTCGAAATCGATACGAGGATCGACCCACGTATAAGTTAAGTCAGAAATAATGCTCAAAATCAGACCCAATAACGTCATAATGTACAAGGAGCTAAACACCACTGGATAGTCACGCTGAATCGTCGATTCAAAACCAAGCAGACCAATGCCCTCTAACGAGAACATCACCTCAATCAGCATTGAACCAGTAAAGAAGATGCTAATAAAAGCCCCAGGGAAGCCGGCAATAATAATCAACATGGCATTGCGGAACACGTGCTTATAGAGGATGCTGCTTTCATCCAGACCTTTCGCACGTGCTGTCACCACATATTGCTTGTTGATTTCATCTAGGAATGAGTTCTTAGTCAGCATACTAAGCGTCGCAAAACCACCAATCACCATTGCAAGGATGGGTAGCGTTAAATGCCAGAAGTAATCGACGATTTGCTGATACCAGGTTAACTGGTCAAAGTTGCTTGATACTAGGCCACGCAGCGGGAACCAACTGAAATAGTTACCACTAGCGAAAAAGATAATAAGAATGATGGCGAACAAAAAGCCGGGAATGGCGTAACCGACAATCACCACGGCACTCGACCATATATCAAACCGAGATCCATGATGAATCGCCTTCAAGATCCCAAGAGGTATGGAGATCAAGTAGATAATGAGCGTGCTCCACAGACCAAGCGATATCGAGACGGGTAGCCGCTCTTTGATCAAATCAATCACATTACCACCGCGGAACAAGCTATCGCCAAAGTTAAACATGGCGTAATTTTTCAGCATATCAAAGTAGCGTTCGTGAAGCGGTTTATCGAAACCAAACTGAACCTTAATCGCTTCTACGACTTCAGGGTCAAGGCCACGTGAACCCTTGTAGCCTGTGGCGACATCACCCTGCCCCGCATCAAGCTCTACCTCTGTACCACCACCACTAAATCGTTCCATGATGCCAGAATCCAAGCCTTGCATCTGAGCTAAAGCTTGTTCGACAGGCCCGCCAGGGGCGATCTGAATGATGAAAAAATTAATGGTTATGATCGCCCACAGTGTTGGTATCACCAACAACAAGCGTCGGAAAATATAGGCCGCCATGCAATCCTCTTATCGACGTTTTTCAGGAAGCATTTGTGCCTTCTGCTCTGAAATCCACCAAGTATCTATACCCAAATCATAAGTAGGCAGAACATCCGGACGCTCAAACTTATCCCAAGTCGCGACACGGTACTTTTTGATGTGCCACTGAGGAATGATGTAATAATTCCATTGCAGCACTCGATCTAATGACCGTCCGAGAACCTTTAATCTTTCCGGATCGTCTTGGCTGTCTGCAATCATATCGGTGAGTGCGTCAATAACTGGGTCTTTAACGCCAGCTTGGTTATAGGTGGAGTCGATAAAATTCGAGTTCCAAACAATTTTTAGGTTTGAACTTGGATAGCGATGTGCCGAGTAGCTAGAAGAAACCATGTCATAATCACGGTCACGCCAGCGTTTTAGGTATTGAGTGGTGTCAACCGTACGTATGCGCATATCGATACCCATAGCACGCATGTTCTTTTGAACAGGTATCGCGATACGCTCTGTGGTCGGGTTGTAGATCAGAAGCTCAAAACTCAGTGGCTCCCCCGTTTCAACATTGGTCATCACCTTATTTTTAAGCTCCCAACCCGCTTCTTTGAGCAGGGCAAACGCTTTGCGCATTTGTGGGCGAATACGGCCAGAACCATCCGTTACAGGAGGATTATATTCGTCAGTAAATACACGCGCTGGAATTTTATCTTTAAACTTATCCAGTACTTCTAGCTCTTCCGACGAAGGTAACCCTTTCGCCTCGTAATCCGTATTTTGGAAATAGCTACGTGTTCGCGTGTACTGGTTATAGAACATGTTGCGATTCATCCACTCAAAGTCCATGGCATAACTCAACGCCTCACGGACTTTCGAATCACTAAATACTGGTCGCTCGGTGTTGAATACAAACCCTTGAGTGCTCATAGGCTTGTGGTGTTCAATTTCTTCTTTCTTAATATAGCCACGGTCAAAATTACTGCCCGTGTAAGAGCTAGCCCAAAACTTAGCACTCGACTCTTGCCTAAAATCAAACTCACCCGCTTTGAATGCTTCTAGCATTACCGTGTCATCACGGTAATAGTCATATTGAATCGTCTTAAAGTTGTTTCGGCCAACATTAACCGAGAGATCTTTCGCCCAGTAATTGTCGTCGAGCTGGTAAGTCAGGGTTTGCCCCATTTTGAAATCGACAATTTGGTAAGCACTGCTGCCTACTGGAGGCTCATTGAGGGGCTCGGAGAAGTTTCGATCTTTCCAATAGTGTTCCGGTAGAACTCGGGTGCCCTGCGCTAAACCGAACAGTTTCTCTTTGTTGGGAACCGACATATCAATTCTTACTGTCAGCTTATCAATGGCTTTAACGCTTTTTACGTCCTTATAGTACGCCTTGTACTGAGGCACACCTTCCGCCATGAATTTGTTGAAAGTGAACTCTACGTCTTTGGCAGTAATCGCTACACCATCACTAAAACGTGCTTTAGGATTAATATCAATCTCTAGCCAGGAGTAATCATCGGAGTAACGGATTTTCTCCGCGATGAGTGGGTAGTAGGCATCGACCTCATCCCCGGAAGGAAGCATCAACGGATCGTATAACTCGCCAGTCGCAGCGGCAGGTTGACCACGAGATGCATAACGGTTGAAATTATCGAAAGTACCCATCTGCCCAAACGTAACTTTGCCGTACTTTGGTGCATCAGGGTTAACATAATCAAAGTGTTTGAAATTTTCTGGATACTTAGCGCTACCGAATCCGGTCAATGAAGTGGTCTCAACCACATTAGCTGCCATCACCGCCGATGAAAACAGCCCAACTCCCATCACAACTACCGCGTGTTTTATTAACGTCATCCTTTCCCCCGAAATAAAGAAAGGGCGTCAATGTGCGTCCTTTCTTCGCTAGCGTATTTTTTTTCTTATTTTCTTAAGTATATATCTATAAATAGCTGTATTTGACAGGGTTTTCAAGGGTTCGAGGGGGGAGTTATTTCAATATTGGGTTAAACCTATAGGGTGATGAGGCCAAACGATGAATTAATCGCCACATTGACTACTTTGTTGGATCTTATGTGTTTCTGGACAGTACATGTGTACTCGGCCTGAATTACCTTTTTTCGATTTGTAGAGTGCCTTATCAGCTAGCTCGATAATGTTACTGTCATCAGAGCTATGCGTGGCAACACCGATCGAGCACGAGACGTTAAATCGACTTCCACTGCTGCTTTCAAACTCCAACGCATCTATCTTGCGGGACAATCGAGTTGCCAGTGCATACGCTTGATGCACGTGACTTCCTGGTAGCAACAACACGAACTCATCACCACCATAACGGCACAGTTTATCCTCCGAACGGGTAAACTGATCGATCACTTCGACCACATCAACCAAGACTCGATCGCCAATAGAGTGACCATACTTGTCGTTAATCGGCTTAAATCGATCGACATCAATAATCAGTAAAGAGCTCGGTACGCCCAACTCTCGATATTTGGTTTTCTCTTCTTCCAGCGCCAAGTGTAGGTAGCGGCGATTAAAACAACCCGTTAGCCCATCAGTGTTTGCTTCTTCCAACAGCACCTGTCTCTCGGCCATATCTTTTGACACATCAACAGCAAAACCGATAACACCTAATACTTGATTGTTCTTTACGATAGGCGATGACACGGTAAGGTGATAAAGCTCACTATCATCAATTGAAAAAGGAATCTTTTGCTGACTAGGCTTACGATTCTCGACGACTTGCTTATCATTGAGACGCATCATTTTTGCGGTGCGAAAACTAAATAAATGCCAATCAGTTTTGCCCTTAATACCCTCAAGGGTTACGCCAAAGGTATCGAGCACTTTTTTATTCACGTACTGATAATGACCATCCACATCTTTAATAAAGATGTAGGCATCGACTGCATCGAATACCTCAGATAGACCAAGTAGTTCTTCGCTGGATTCATGTTGAGTCGATAAAATCAGATCAAGCATACAATAACGCTTTTAGTGCACCACGTTGAATATAGTAGCCTTAGAGTTTATACCCAACTTTCCGAGTTTGCAGAAGAAGGTGGCTATTTTGTCGCCACAAATCCTAATTTTGATAGCTGGAACACATTTTGAACAAAGGTCACACAGTCATCCTGCAAAAACTTCCCTAACAGATTGACAGAGCGAGAACTTAACTTGGAAAAGCAACATTATAGGGGATGAAAACAGGGGGATTAACCGCAGATACAAAGAGAAATAGCCCTGTTCCACAGGCTTGATAAATAGCCGATAGCCGCTAGTCTTAGTACGATAGTTGTGATTTAAATCACATTAATTGACTCATTGAATCTTTAACTTCAGGATTGCGTTATGAGAGCACTACTTATTGCAGCCCTAGCATTGGGCTTTTCCCTTTCAGCGAATGCCGCACAATTAGAGCCTGCCGGAGTGGCAACTGGACAAGGCGGAGCGAATGTCTGCCTCTATAAAGCGGCGGGCACTGAAACGGTTGTTTATGCCCTATATAGCAACACGCCTTGCCCTACCCTAACAAGCAAGTAAGGTAATGACAGAGTAGTAAATAAACTACTCTATCACTTACGTCTAATACTTCTTCATTGCCTCAACAAAAGCCTTCTCCGCACTTTGCGAACCCAGCGCTTCTGCTTCTTTTGATAGCCTTAATGCTTTCTCAAATTGTCCTTTCTCGACGGCACGCTCAATAGCGGCATTAAAGGCTTGTTCTTTTTCCCCAGTAAGTACGCCCTCAGGTTCTGCCTCAACATACTTCTCCGCAACTTGTTGGCGCTCTTGCTGCTGAGCTTCTGTTTCGAGACGTGGCCCTGTCGGTTGATAATCTAGCTCGAGAGTCACAAGTCCGACGGCGGCGTGAGGTATCTCGTTGGTGGAATAAAACGGATCACTGGCCGACACTTGTCCTGATTGCAGAGCAAACTCACTTGGTGGCATTGGCTCTGAGCTCGTCGCCATGGCCTTATCTGTGGTGACGACGACCAAATAGCTTGGCGCCCTCCCATCAGGATAGCGGTTTGGAACCGAATACTCACCAATAAAACCCGATTTGTACAATAGCGAACTTTCGCGATGCTGAATGACTTTGTCGTCAATTACATCAACAACTTGATGGTCGCTATCGAGGATGAGAACGGTGGGCACCAACACTTGTTTGTCGATCACTGAGTACACGGTAAGATCGATGTTTCCAAGCGCATTGGGCAGTTTTATTCCTTGAGCAAAACTGCGCCCGGTCTTTAGTGCTACTTTTGCAGACTGAGGGGTAAGCAAAACATCCAACGAACCAGGCTCTGTGACATTTTGATAATTGAGGCTTGCCAGTGATTGGCAGCACCCTTGAGACGAGGCAAGTTGCTCATACCCGAGCACATCATCACCACTTGGTACGATTTGATCTTGTTTCGCACAACCAAAGGTGGTCGCGAGTACTATCGCGAGAATGGTTTGTCGTAACATGGCAACACTCCTTACTGCTTATGGCTACGTCATGGAATAAACTATTCTAACCAAAAAGTAACCGCTTTCACGACATATTGTCGGAAAGTTAGAGCTCAAACAAAAAAAGCCACCCTATAAAAGAGTGGCAAGATGAAATTAGCTTTGATAAAGCGAGAACCAAAACCCTTTATCTTTAGCATAAACACAATATAAATCATGAATATTGTGAAAAATACGGATATGCTCTCTCCCCGTGATACACATATCCGTCCCCTCTATAGGCAGTGGTTTACATTACCACCACATATCCGCTTGGATACCTACTAGTAGGTCTGCCTTGTCGCGGTTTGAACCATCCAGGTATGTCGCTAGGAAGCGGATTTCTGGAGCAGGACCAAAGCCTGTACCTACTGTCACTGTTGGTGCGATAGTCAGTTTGTAGTCATATGCACTGCCGCCAACATCATTTGCGTCAGACCAATCACCGTATTGATAGCCCGCTTCTGTTGCAATTGACCAGTTCTTAGAAATTGGGAATGTTGGACGTACCATCGCCGATGCCCAAGAATCTTTACCACGTTTCTCTAGGTCGTTATATTGACCTTGAATTGAGTGGAAAATACTCACGCCGTTTTCAAAGAAGTAACCGCCCCAAATTAACGCACGAGTTGATACGTCACCAGAGTCCACTTTCTTCATATTTGCAGGACCAGCTGCGCCGCCGTAACCAGGTTTCCATGCGTTATAGGTTGTAATTGTACCGCCTAATAACTGACCAGAACCTAAACCTTGACCTGCTTGAGCAATATATTTTGTGAAACCTTTATCTGATAGGCCAAATACAGTGTCTGAGTGATAAATACCAGTAAGTTCAAAGCCGGTATCCGCAAATTCAGTCATTGTTCCGCCAACATCGACAAAGTTATCTGGCAGATATTTTCCCATACCGTGTAATTCGAACGAACCGAAATTTACACCGATGTGAACTGAGTGCATTGGGTTATTGTCATCTACGCCCCAATAACCACCTTCTGCGTTGTCACTTGCGATATAAGCGAAGTCCCACTTATTGCCACCAAGTTCAATACCTTCTACACCTACACCAGTACCAGACATGTCGGTATAAAAGAAGTCTGTCATAAAGATGTAATTATCTTTACCATAGAAACGCTTACCACCCCACATTGTGCCCGTTTCTGTCACACCATCAAATTCAACGAATGTTTCAACCAAACCAATGCTACCGTTAGCTGCATCCGCGTTGGTACCTAATTGGTTTTTACCCTCAGACTGCGCGTTGTCTGCACCAGCACGAGTCTTGATACGAATAGCTTGACCGTCTGCAGTATCAAAGTTCTTTTGTAGAGCAAGCTCAAAGTGGTTATCTGATTCGATACCTAGACGACCTAACTTCTCTTTTGTTGCAGGGAATTTTGAACGTTTAAAATCATCGTTCTTACTATACAATGCACCTGCACGGAAATAACCATGGAATTCGAAACCTTGTGTATTTTCAGCGGCGATCACGTTTGAACTAACAGCACTTAGACCAGCCATTAGGCAAGCAAGTGAAATTTGCGATAATTTCATTATCAGCTCCTGATTTATTATAAATTGTTTTCCGTTTTTAAATACCAAGAAAATAAATTAGCAACCACTGCTTTTATTTAATTAGCACTGACATTTAGAAAGAGAATGAAATCAGACCCCCACCTGAATTCACACTATTTCTAGTTTTCACCTCTCCCTTAGGTAAAGGAAGAGAATAATTCATTGTTGCTTTTCCTATTACTAATCAATTTTTAGGCCGCAAGAATCACCCAGCAATTAGCCGAAATAATCATTTTCTTTGCGTTACTCTAATGTAAGCGCTTTCTTTAGTGCGCTAACACTTTTTACGTTTGATCAGCTCTATCTTACACAACACCCATCCTATCACTTGATATGGCGGCACTTTCATGTGCCATCGGTCTGAAATCCACCCTCACCTCTTAGAAAGCGCTTTCATAACTTGTGAAAATTTTTGAGGAATAGTGACGATTGAAGCGCTTGTTCCTCATTGCTTGATAACCATATTAATAGCAGGCAAACACTATGTACACAGCATCCATTTCAATGAATGAACAAAACATGAGGCTCATCACCAGAAAGAAAGCGCTTTCTTTTGCTAATGTGGCGTCTATCACTAAACGTGAGAAAGCAATTCGATATGATGCTTTCAAGCCTACAAATCGCAAGCCAGATCACAGAATGCCGTCGTGGATTATGCGTTCCACGCTCGGATTACCAATGACCTGTCTATTTGTAGTATAGTTAAAAGGTGTTATTGAATAAATTTCCAATAATTTCAATAAGATTGAATGATAGGATCGAAAATTGATTACGATAAAAGAAGTCGCAGAACTTGCCCAAGTATCCCAAGCGACGGTGTCGAGGACACTCAATGGCCACTCTTCTGTAAAAGAAGCCAACAAGCAAAAAGTGTTTGCTGCGATGGAAGAACTGGGCTATCAGCCTAATACCTTCGCGCAAGCGCTTGCATCAAATCGCTCATGCAGTATTGGTATGCTCGTGGGTACTTTAGACGGTCCTTTCTATGGTCCAATGATGCATGAAGTTGAGAAAGTGGTACGTTCAGAGAATTATCATCTGATCATCACTAGTGGTCAAGAAGAGTTCGATGAAGAACATGAGTCAATCCGCTTTCTGCGTTCAAAGAAAGTTGACGGTTTGGTACTCACTGTCGATACCCTTTCCGATAGTGAGCTACTTGAGATTTCTCGTCAAAATGAAGCGACGGTACTGATTAACCGCTACATTCCAGAAATGGCGGATCGCTGTATTTGGTTAGATAACGAAAAAGGCGGCTTTCTCGCCACTGAATATCTAATTAAAAAAGGTCACACTCAAATCGGTTGTATCAGCGGACAGTTAAGTAAAGTGGACAGTCGCGATCGTCTCCAAGGCTATCGTAATGCACTTAGTCACTATGGTGTGGCCTATAACCCGCACGCTGTTGTCGAAGGTCGATTTGATAATCAATGCAATCACGATGCGATTCGTCGTCTGCTAGATCGTGACATTCCACTGACCGCCATTTTCTGTATGAACGATAACATCGCGATGACGGCCTACACGCTTTGCTTAGAACGCGGCATCAAAGTGGGTGAAGACATTTCAATTATTGGTTTCGATAACGTACCTTTTGGTCAACATATGACACCAGGTCTCACCACAGTTGATTTCCCTATTCAAAAAATGGCCACCGCCGCCGCCAAGAAAGTCATGGCCATTGTTAAAGGTAAGAGTACCGCATCGCAGCCTATCGAACCCATTGAGCCAAGTATTATTAGCCGTGGTTCAGTTAAGACATTGAGTAGCTAATACATAGCACCATTAGCTCAATTCTTAACACGTTTTTCTCCCATTCATTCATAAAAAAAGGCAGGACAATTCATTGTCCTGCCTTTTTATTTACGTTTTGTTTCTAGATAACCAGTTTTTCCGCTGGAATCGTCACGTATACCGCTTTCACCTGACCACTACGATCGAAAATGTGTTTGCTCAAATTCTCAGGAATCATATTCGACACTTTTTCAATCTTAGGACCATTAACTAACTCTACCGTAAGAGAAACTTCATTTTGCTCTTCACTCAATGTGTACACAAATGGTACCTGACACAATGTGAATGCAAGACTACCTACTTCTACATCAATTTGATGCTCCTGACCATTAAGGTCGAAGTAGTCAAACGCAACTGGCTCCGTTAAGAACTCAGACTTATCGAGTAGGTTCGGAGTAATTTGAATCTCACCATCAGTGATTGCAATACCTAGCTCACCGAAGCGAGTGATCACTTCCTCTTTCACTTGACCGGTCATACCTGGTTGCTGTGCACCGGCTTGTTTTGGTGTGTGTGAGTATGGGTCAGTTGGGAACGCACCATACACTAGAGGCGTTTTGTTGAAACCGATACCTTCACGGACTCGGTAGTAAAACTCAGCCAATTGCTTAGTTTTCTCTGTATTGCCCAGCTCTACCCACGCTTGCTGATAGTTTTCTTGAACCGCTAGCAATAGCTTTGAAACCATGTGCCAGTAAATACAGCCTAAGCCCTCATAGCCAAACATGGTGCCAGAGCGCCCCGTAAACGCTTTATGATTAAAGGTCTGTTCGTAGATATCAGCGACTTTTTCCCAGTCCTGACGACCAAAACGTGGATAGTCTGCAGCAACTTGTGCGATGCGTGCTTCCAGTACACCTGCATTTTCGAAATCAGCATTGAAGTGAACACGGTTTTCAATATCTTGATTCACAATACGCTTATCATCGTTCTCTAGCATCGCTTGCAGCAGCGCGCTATTATCCACGAGGTTCTTAGTAATGTGGTTCTTCTTCAAGAAAGCCGTTAAGTCACGGTCTGGATAGAGCATAAAGCTCAGTTGATCTTCACGGAACATCTCGCTATCGAAAAGCTTGGTTAGCAAATCAACCGCTTGTGTCGCATCTAAGATGCCCGCACTTAGAATAGCAACTTGACCTTCAAGCATCGGGTACAAGTACTCAACATTGGCACCATCACCTTGTAGATCAAGAATGTTGTAAGCGTTATACAGGCCGTCTTCACGCTTGTTGCTATGAATCGTATGGTCAAGTAGCGTCTTGGACACGCGAAGTAGCTCTTCCACTTCCGTCATCTCAACCGTCGACTTTCCTGAGAAACCGTTGGCGTAAATGCCCACACGGTATTCTTCTGCTACTTTTGCAAGCTTAGTCAGTAGCGCTTTACGTGACTGAGGTGTAATTTTCTCAACACGCAATGATGCTGCCGCTTCTGATAACACTTTACTGGTTTTAGCCAGCCAAGTTGCCACTTCGCTTGATAGCGCAACGTTAATTGGCGCGCGACAAATAAGCTTTTGCATGAATGTTACGTAGCGGCGCATGTAGTACAGCGTCACCATAGACAAACCGTTACCAACAATCGCGTTGTTCGCATCATTCCACTCTGGACGTTGCGTATTGAGCCAAATACCGCCATCGATCACGAAGTTGCTAAGCTTAGAAAGTAGTGGCACCAACAATTTCTCTAGCAGGTTAACTTGGTAGACCTCACCATTGCCACTCATCACTAAGCGACCATCACTGCCCATGGTTTCCGTTAGTTCTTCAGTTGTCGCTTGTTTTTGCTCGTTGAACGTGACGGTATCTTTCGGGTTAGCAAACAACTGCTCTACACCAGAAATTTCATAAGGTACGTTAGCGTAACTGTATGTCTCTTCACTTAACCATTCGATAAGGTCATTGCTTTGATACTTATCCGCCAATTCAAGGAACTTAAGCAAGTAGATGATCTGGTGGTCACCCCAGTAGCCAATGTTGCTCCATGGATCATCTAATTCTAGAAGTTCCCAGTCGACACCCTCTTTAGTAATACGGTAAGGGTTGTAACCATCAATAGTCGATGCATTGACAAACTTCGCCACAAACGAGCCAATGAAGTTTGGATAGCTGAGCGCCATCGCTTCCCAGTTTTGGAAAATATCGCGCCAGTTACCTTGGTACGCGAGCAAACGCTGACCTTCTTCATCACGCACTTTGATTTCAAAATGGTTCCATGGGCGGCTTGGATCACCGTGGCGACGACCGAATGTAAGTGGTAAATACTCGTAAGCCATACGCAGTAATTGCTGGTCACCGGTATCTTTCGCCATAGACACCAATTGTGGATGAGACAGGTTTTCTGGCAGTGTGCGCAGCAATGCAGAATGCTTCTCTACAACCTTTTTGTTGATACGAGTGAACGTTGCCAGCACATCGCTGCTATCAAGCTTATAACCATTCACAAAAACGCCGCCACGCATGTTGTTAAACAACACATTAGCGTAGTGGTGAACCGCGGTTTCTTCCGATGACGTCAACTGCCATGCATCCGCTCCAGCCATAAGTAGCTTGAGCTCATCACGGTTCGCTTTCACATCTTTGGCGACAGTCGCATAGATTTCATCGTCTAGGACAAGCTGATTTTTCAGAACAGCAACGTCAGCGTGTGACTTATCGATATCCGCGATGATAGTCCAAGATTCACAGTCACCAGCAGAAAGTGTCAGGGACTGAGTGATAAGGAAAGCACCACGCTCGCCGCGAGTCAGTGATTCAGCGTTTAGCGGTAATCCTTTACGGAAATTCGCTACATCTTTGGCGTTCAGCGTCACTTGCTGAGCGTTAGGCGCGATGCCGAAAACCGTTGTTGCACGCAGTGATTCTGCTGGCTCAGCACGGTCGCTAAGCTTGGCGTACATGCTGTACGTCGCCATTGGCAAATCTTCAATACGTTCATTCCATTTATACGCGTCGACCAATGCGCTGCGCGTTTGCAAAGCTTGTAGTGGTGCACCTGAAGGTAGCAAATTTTGAATACCATCAATGATGTCAAACTCAACCGCGTTCTCACCCAAGTTAGTAACATGAGTTTCACGAACGAAGCCAAACTTGTCTGATGTAGACCAGCTATATTGATAGCCCAGACCTAGTGTATGGTTTAACTCTTCAAAGATAACCTTATCGCCAACTGCGTTTTTATACAGATTACGCTGCACGTCATACAGACCATCATGGTGCGGATTGAACGGTTCCCAAAGTGCTGGTTTGCCCTCGCCTTTTTTAACGCGTAGCACCGCTTTTGAGCCAGTGTTGTCAGCATTCTCATGAATATGATCAACTGAACGATATGGGAATAACGCGTTCTCAGGGCGAATGCGACCTGCAGATAGGCTTCCTGTTGAAGAAATAAATAGCCAATGGTTGCTGGCAGAGACGACACTGATAAAAAACGGTGCCATCTGATCGACGTTAGAAATCTGGTAAAAACGTTCGTCGTTGATAGTAATAAATTTTCCGTGTACTTCAAACGCTTGATTAGCTTGTAATTGTTCCGTCATATTGGTCACTTCTGATTTTGTAAGCGCTTTCTTCTAAGCGCAAAATTTTTGAGATTCTTTAAATTACATGTTGTGGCAACGAACAAAGTGTTGCTCAGAGATCTGTGTCGTCTCAGGCATCTCTTTAGTGCATATATCGGTCGCGTTCGGGCAACGTGTCGCAAATGGACAGCCTACGCTCGATGGTTTCCAAAGCGGGATCTCACCTTTCTTCACAGCGAGGTCACGACGACCAGCCTTACCTACCTCAGGTACTGCAGACAGTAGCAGCTTCGAATAGGGGTGCTGAGGATTCTGAGTCACACTATCACTCTCGCCCCACTCCACCATATGGCCGACATACATCACCGCGGTTTTTTCAGCAAAGTAACGTGCTGTCGCGATATCGTGAGTGATATACATAAAGGAGATACCATGCTTATCTTTTAGATCCGCCATCAGGTTCAAGATACCAAGACGTACGGATACATCGAGCATTGAAATCGGCTCATCAGCCAAGATCACCTCAGGATCAACGGCAATCGCTCGTGCAATCGCAACACGTTGTCTTTGGCCACCACTTAGCTCGTGAGGGAACTTCTCTGCGGTTTCTTTTACTGGAGTTAGACCCACCAGCTCAAGCAAGTCATACACCAATTGTGGGATGGCTTTCTTGTCTGCACGGTTGTGAATCATCAACGGACGTGCAATGTGGTGATAAATCGTGTGCACTGGGTTGAGTGAGCCAAACGGGTCTTGGAAAATCATCTGCACCTGACGTGCATATTCCAACTGGCCGTTGTTCTCAATGTATTCATTCAGTGGCACACCTTTAAAGTGGACATCACCTGCGGTCTTGTCATAGATTTGAGTCAAGATACGTGCACCAGTACTTTTACCAGAGCCTGATTCACCTACAATCGCCAGCGCTTCACCTTTACGAAGTTCAAACGACACATCGTTTACCGCTCGCATTAGGTTTGATTTAGCCGATTGGCCTAGAGGGAAATCTTTGACCAAGTTTTTTACCGATAGGATGACTTCGTTACTTTGCATCATTACTTCCTTAAACCAAATGACAAGAGACTTGACGGCCGTTCGCTAGCGTTGAAAGCGCAGGTTCTACCTTCTGACACTTCTCAAAACACTCACCACAGCGAGCTTGGAAATTACAACCTGTTGGGATATCAAGCAGGTTCACTGGGTTGCCTGGAATACCAAACAGTCTTTCTTTAGGACCATGGATGGTCGGGAAAGACGCCACCAAACCTTTAGTGTATGGGTGCTCTGGAGCACCAAATACTTGCTGAGCTTCACCCATTTCAATCAAGTTGCCTGCGTACATAACACCAATACGGTCGGCAATCTCACCCATAAGGCTCAAATCGTGACTGATGAACAAGATCGAGAAGCCAAATTTGGTTTTTAGATCGTACAGTTCGTTAAGGATTTCACGCTCAACGACCACGTCTAGCGCTGTTGTTGGTTCATCCATGATGATGAGCTTTGGCTCAAGAGCTAGCGCTACCGCAATGACCACACGCTGACGCATGCCACCACTTAACTGGTGCGGGAAACTCCCCATACGATCACCGTGAATACCAACGATAGACAGCAGTTCCACCGCCTTTTCGTGAGCTTGCTTATACGGAATTTTCTTATGTGCCAAGATAACATCAGTCAGCTGCTCACCAATGGTAATCACCGGGTTTAGTGAGTTCATTGCACTTTGGAATACCACTGATACGTCGTTCCAACGGAACTGGCGCAGCTTACGGTCGTTCATTTTTAGTACATCTGTACCCTTGTACAGGATCTCACCTTCTGAGATAAGCGCTGGTGCTTTGTGTAAACGAGAGATAGCAAACGCTAGCGTACTCTTGCCACAACCTGATTCGCCCGCAATACCTAGCGTTTCACCTTCATTGATGGTCAAACTCACATTGTTTACCGCGCGAGCGACGCCATTCGGCGATACGTAATCGACACAAAGGTTATTGATTTCAAGTAAAGCGCTCATCGTAGGCCTCTCTTTTTATCTGCTTCTTTTTTCAGTTTGTGCCACAGTTTGATGTGTGGGCCAGTACGAAGTTTCGGGTTACTCACTTGGTCAATCGACATGTTAATCAGTGCCAGTGCGCCACCAGTAATTGCCAGTGCCATTGCTGGAACCATCATTTCCCACCATGCGCCGGTGTAGAGTGAAGACGAAGTTTGTGCCCAGTAAAGCATTGAGCCCCAGCTCACTTCCGTTGCATCACCTAGACCAAGAATACCAAGACCGGCTTCTGCACCCATTGCGTAGATAACGGTACCAAGGAAGCCACCAAATACGATTGAGATAAGGTTTGGCAGAATCTCTACCAGAATAATGCGAATTTTTGATTCACCCATTACTTCAGCAGAAATAATGAACTCTTTGTTACGAATTGCCATTGTTTGAGAACGTATCACCCTCGCGCCCCACGGCCAGGAGGTGATACCGAGCAACACGGTAATAACGAGGGACCCCACCTGCCCTAAGAATGCCGCGAGTACAATCAATAACGGTAACTGTGGGAACACCAAAAATACGTTAGTTAAGAAGTTTAAGCGTTCATCAATCTTGCCACCAAAATAGCCAGACGATACACCCACCAGCACAGCAATACTCATCGCAATCACACCGGCAGTCAGTGCCACTGTTAGTGATTTGCGTGCTCCGTAAAGCACCTGGCTGTAGACATCACGACCACTACGAGTAGAACCAAGCACATGCTCTGCGTTTGGTGCCACATGAGGGCGAGCAACGCGGCGCTCTGGATCATGTGTTGCAAATGCGGGAGCAAAAACAGCACCAGCTAAAACGATAGTCAGAAGAAAACCACCAATAATCGCTGGCGGGTTGCCATAGAAAAAGGCGTACACCTTACCCAGTTTTGATTTGATATTTTTCCACGAGAAAGCAGATTCTCTCACCGCTAATTTGCTCTCGCGGTCATATTTATGAGCGTCAATTAACTTTTCCATAATACGGCCTAGTTGGAAATTCGTGGGTCAAGCCAAACGTATAGAAGATCGGCGATAAAGTTAGCAGTTAGTACTGCGGTCACTAAGATAAGCAGAATGGCTTGGATTAGCGGGTAATCACGAGCAACGATACCTTTGAGAAGAATGTTGCCAAGACCTTGGTAGTTGAACACCACTTCCGTCATGATTGAGCCTGCGAACGAGAAACCAATCGCCATCGCAATAGCGGTTGCAACTGGCAAGATAGCGTTACGACCCGCGTAGCGATACATGACTCTAAAGCTGCTAAGACCCTTGGCTTCTGCCATAGTGACGTAGTCTTCACCTAACACGTTGATCATCGCGTTACGCATGTTGAACACCCAAGTCGCAATACCAACCACAACCATTGAGCCCACAGGTAACACAGCATGCTTGGCAACACTTGCAATGAACTCCCAAGTCCAACCCGGCTCTAGAGAAGGGTCGTAAGTGTACGCGAGCGGTAGCAACTCCATTTTCAAACCGAAGAAGTAGAACAAAAGCAGCGCGGTTACGATGTACGGGAAGTTACTGATGAAAGCCAATACTGGCGGTACGACCTGACCAAACAACCCTTCGCGGCGGTAAGATGCATAGGTACCGATGCTCACACCAATGATCAAAGCCACAATCAGTGAGCCAAGCGCTAGGAACATAGTCCAAGGCAGCGCCATAGCAATCACCTCAGATACGTTGATTGGGAACATCAACACTGAAGGGCCAAGGTCAAGAGTGAACACACTTTTGATGTAGTGAATGTATTGAACAAATACGTTGCCATCAACGAAGCCGTACATTTCACGAACCGCATCCATTTGAGCTGGATCCATACGACCTTGAGCAGCAGCAAACAGAGCATCGACGGGGTCACCTGGCATCAGACGTGGCAACATAAAGTTAAATGAGATTGCGATTAAAAACGCAGTAAAATAAAAGCCAAAGCGGCGAGCTAAAAACGACATAGCAATACCTTTTAATGTGGGGTCTCAGACGAGACCCCAAATGTTACGAGTTACTTAAGGTGCAAGTTATTTAGGATAATGACTCGCTTACCACCATCGTAAAATACAGGTTGAATGTATGGGTTTTCTTCACTTGGCCAACCAACAATTTTCTTAGTGTTGTATTGGAACCAAGTCGCATTAGAGAACAGCGGGATAAACGGTAGGTTTTGCGCTGTGAACTCTTGCAGTTCAGAGATGATCTCTTGCTGCTTCACTTTGTCACCCGTCTTACCGAAGCTATTAATTAGCGCATCGATTTCTGGGCTATTTACACCGTGACCAGCATGCCAAATCTTACCTACATACGCAGATGAGAAGTAAGCTTGATAAGCTAGGATTGGGTTAGTCGATACCATCGACCAGTTGATAGACATCTTGTAGTTGCTGTCTTTTAGGTTCTTGTCGTAAACCGCCCAGTCAACCGTTTTGACGTTCGCTTTTACGCCAACTTCATCGAAGAACTCAGTCGCCATTTGAACCACTTGAATCCAGTCTGTCCAACCGTTAACGACTTCAATGTCAAATGTGAACTTGTCGCCGTTTGGCATATCACGGTAGCCGTCACCATCTACGTCTTTCAGACCTGCAGCATCAAGTAGCTTTTTCGCTTCTTCTGGGCTGTATGTCGTTAGGTTACGATACTTTTCGGTTACACCTTGGTCGATGTTTGCTTTGTAAAGCTCAGCAATACCGCCCGCGTTGTAGTTCACTGTTGGGTAACCGTAAGCCGCGATATCAACGATCATTTCACGGTCAAGTGACATAGAAAGAGCCTGACGAACACGGATGTCATCAAATGGTGCTTCTTTCGTGTTCACATAAAGGTGAATCGCATCGTTCGCTGGGTACCAGAAGTGGTGATTGTCAGGGTTTTGCTTAACAAATGTGCTTTCGATGTCAGCAATAAAGTTTGAACCCCAGTCGATTTCGCCTTTGATAAGTGCAGGTTGAATTTGCGAGTTATCATTGTACGAGCGGAACGTCATACAATCTAAGTAAGGACGGTTATCTAGGTAGTAGTTCTCGTTGCGGCAAAGCTCCATTTGCTGAGGCTTAAGATACTTCACCGTCGTCATTGGACCGCTGCCAATTGGATTTGGGTTGGTAAAAGTCGTTAGGTCTTCAGCTTTGCTCCATACTTTCTTAGGAACAATATGGTAGTCCGCAAGGTTCCATAGGAATGTAGAGTCGGCTTCTGTTAGGTTAAGCTTAATCGTACGAGCATCAACAACGTCGATACCTTGTAGGTTACCGCCAGACCAAATACCTTTAAGGTCGAATGCTGGCGCTTTCTTAGTCATCTCGAAACTAAATGCCACGTCTTCAGCCGTTAGAGGGCTGCCGTCCGACCATTTAAGACCGTCACGTAGTTTGATAGTGATGGTTTTTAGATCATCAGAATAGTCAGCAGACTCAGCCAAACGCCAGTGCGTTTCACCAGTCATGTTGTTGAAGACCATCAACGGTTCAAACATCGTACCGTTATAAATGTCTTTCACTGTGTATGGGTTAAAGTTATCAACGAAACCAGTGTTGATGATTGGCACCGTTAGTGTGCCCCCTTGCTTAATCTCTTCCGCTTGTGCAGTCACTGCACTACCAGCAAACAATGCACCACAAATCACTGAGGCGATAAATGTTTTCTTTTGCATCACTTTGTCCTTTAGTTTTGTTTTTGGGTCGAGCGATTTTCAATTTAAGTGGAACTGAATCAGTTCGGGGGTAACACTTCATGAAAGCGCTTTCTTAAGATGCTAAGCAATCCATTGCTCGATAACAAAAACGTCCCCCAAAAAGCCCGTGCCGATCACAATAAATAAAATCATTTAAAAACAATACGTTAAGTTCAAAGATTAATAATTAACCGCATAAAACTCAAAGATATTACTCTTAAAATTCAATCAATTAGCTCACCTCAAGCTCTTTAAAATGTCTCTTTCGAGAAATGTGATCTCAGCAACTTTGTAACTCAGATTAACATGCGACTCACGACATTATCGCTAACAAACGCCATGCATAAGTGCGTGAATTTTAAGCTCATAATGATTCATTATTATTTTAATAACAGTAACTTATGATACTAAACCAAACTATTAATCCGTTATGTGATCTGCTCACTACCACCATTTTTCCAAACTGATATTATCCAAAAAGAAACCGCTTACTTTTTGGTGATCAATGTGACAACGATTAATTCGGTACGTTTTTGGAACGGAAACAAGTCTGCGTATCGTCAACAATTTGAGCTTGATGTGCTCAATCTACTGCTCTCTGTGACCGCTGAGAGCCATGGCGACGTCAGTATCATTGACGATCGCACCGACTTGCCTTCAGCTAAAGATGAAGGCGCTGTTCTCGACAACGGTAGCGATGTACTCGTCACAGTAAAAGGCAATGCTAAATTTGCCGGTAAACGCTTTATCGAGCTTGCACAGTCTGTTACAAAACAGCTTTTGGGGCAGCGCATTTTATTTGCACGAGATGATAAGCTTAATGAGTTCTCATCGGTAGAGGCCATTAAAAATAAAAGCGTTGGCGTACCCGAGACATGGGTTGATGCCGAGCTATTTCGAAGCAACGGCTTTACTGTTGTAGAACGCGGCAACTTTGATGGTTTGTTTAAGCGCTTAACCGACGGAGAGTTCGACTTTGTCTGTTTCGGCGCAAATGAAGCACTTGAAGTGTTTGAAAGCCGTGTTGCCAATCAATATCCAGTAAGCCTAGTCGGCGGGGTGATGATCGAGTACCCCTTCCCTTTAGTGTTCTACGTAAATGCAGACAACCCAGAGCTTGCTGCACGTCTCCAGCTTGGCTGTGAAATTGTGCTTGAAACGGGCGACTATGAAGCGCTCTATCAACAATACTTTTCAGACATCGAGAGCACCTTGAAAATTGAGCAGCGTGAACGACTTGAACTGAACAACCCATTTATCTAAATCTTAGTAATCTAAGCTCCCAAAAACGATAGAAAATAACAGGAACTGGAACCCAATTATGCCCTTCACAAACATTGAATTAGCAAGGCAAGCCCTTGCGCCCGTCAGCCGCCAAGCCGCTGCTGAAGGCATTGTTTTATTGGAAAACATCGACAACACTCTCCCACTGCACACAGGCAGTCGTGTATCGCTTTTCGGCCGTTGCCAAATTGATACTGTTCGCAGCGGTACAGGCTCTGGCGGTGCAGTAAACGTTCCCTACTCTGTCAATGCACTAGAAGGGCTCAATTCTCACCCAAGTATCGAAGTGAACCAAGAATTGGTCAGCGTTTACCAAAATTGGCTGGATCAGCACCCGTTTGATGATGGCGGTGGCGGCTGGGCGGCCGAACCTTGGTTCCAACAGGAAATGCCACTCGATAAAGAGACGATTGAACGTGCGAGTCAGCAAAGTGATCATGCTCTCGTTTTTATCGGCCGCACAGCAGGTGAAGACCAAGATAACGCTGACGAGGCAGGCAGCTACCGACTCACCGATATTGAATACCAAATGCTTTGCCAAGTTTGTGAACAGTTCAACTCAGTAGTGGTGATCCTCAATGTGACCAATATTGTTGATATGTCTTGGATGGAGTCCGTCACCAAACCAGAATCCATTAAAGCTGTTCTATATAGCTGGGCGGCAGGGATGGAAGGTGGTCACGCACTTGCTGATGTTCTTTCGGGCGACCTATCGCCAAGCGGAAAGCTAGCGGACACCATCGCTTTTGAGCTTAGTGATTACCCTTCTCATGCTAACTTTGGCAACAAAGACAAAAACCTCTACCAAGAAGATATCTATTTAGGCTATCGCTACTTTGCTACTTTCAAACCCGAAGCGGTTCGTTATGCGTTTGGTGAAGGTTTGAGCTACACCCAGTTTAAACGCAAACTCATTTCACACTCTATCGAAGGCCGCGGCAACACGCGTGCCGTGCACTTTCACATTGAAGTGACCAACACTGGCAATCAATACAGTGGCAAAGAAGTTGTGCAGTTGTATGTTGAAGCGCCGCAAGGCAAGCTTGGCAAACCTGCCCGTAGTCTTGCAGGTTTTGGTAAAACCCGCATGCTTGCGCCAAACGAGTCTGAACTGGTTCGTATCGTCGTACCACTCGAGGTGCTAGCGTCTTATGATGACTCCGGTGTTACTGGTCATAAGTCTTGTTATGTTCTCGAAGCCGGTCGCTATGATTTCTATCTCGGCGGTAGTGTTAGAGAAGCGACATTAGTCGATGCGCCATTCAACGTAGATAGGCTACAAGTTATTGAGCAACTCTCTGAATCGGCAGCGCCTGTTGAGTCATTCCTCCGCATTAAGCCTGCCCAAAGTTCACAAGATGGTCGTTTCTCTATTGAGCACGAATCGGTGCCAACTCGAAACGTCGATATGCAAGCGCGCATTGAGTCTCGCCTGCCCGAGAGCATTGAGCTTACCGGCGATAAAGGGATTAAATTGCAGCATGTGGCAAACGGCAAAGCCTCACTGACAGACTTTATTGCTCAGTTCAGTCCATCCATGCTCGCAACTATCGTGCGCGGCGAGGGTATGTGCAGTCCCAAAGTGACTCCAGGCACCGCAGCGGCATTTGGTGGAGTGAGTGATGCCTTGTTTGATCTTGGTATTCCTGTTGCCGCCGCAGCGGATGGCCCGTCGGGTATTCGCATGGACAGCGGCCATAAAGCGACACAGGTGCCTATTGGTACACTACTCGGTTGCACTTGGAACACCGAGCTTAATGAGCACCTATTCTATCTCGTGGGTGGTGAACTGCAGAGCTACCAAATTGATACATTACTTGGTCCAGGTATTAATATTCATCGCCATCCACTTAATGGCCGTAACTTCGAGTACTTCTCTGAGGATCCACTACTAACGGGCTCAATGGCAGCAGCACAAGTTGGTGGCCTTAAGAGCGCTGGCGTATCAGGCACAATTAAGCACTTTGCGGCCAACGATCAGGAAACCTCGCGTTTCTTCGTCGACGCCGTCATGTCTGAACGTGCTCTTCGTGAAGTCCACATTAAGCCATTTGAGATTGCGGTGAAAAAAGGTGGCGCAACCACGATAATGACCTCTTACAACCCAATTAATGGGCATTGGGGCGCATCACATTATGATCTTAATACCACCCTTCTTCGCGGCGAATGGGGATTTGATGGCATTGTCATGTCTGACTGGTGGGCGAAAATGAACCACCCAGTCACCGGAGGTGAAGAGTCTAAAACCTATACCTCCTATATGGTTCGTGCTCAGAACGACCTGTATATGGTGGTCGACAATGATGGTGCCGAGCGCAACGCGATGGATGATGACACACTTAGCGCACTGGAGGCGGGTCAACTGACTCTTGGCGAGTTGCAGCGCAGCGCCATGAACATCTGCCGATTTATTTTAAATACGCCGGCGATGCAACGTCCATTAGTTCGCTATAACCCTATTAAACCGTTCAACGCGTGTGACGAGCAGCCAGAAGGCTCTGTACACACCATTGATGGAGCGGTCGCACTCGAGACCAAGAATGATACCAATATCGTTCTTCACGCCACCAAGGCTGGCCAATACCAAGTCAGTATGAATGCCAGTTATGACCGTAATGAGCTCGCTCAATCATCCTGTAGCTTGCACCTCAATGGCAACTACAGTATGTCATTGTCTACGAATGGCACAGAAGGCAAGCCTGTCGACGTTGAAGGCCTCATTGTCGAGCTGCAAACCGGCTGGTATGAATTGAACGTGTCTTTTGTGAAGCCAGGGCTTACCCTGCACCACCTGAACTTCAAGCAAGTTTAGGCCTTAAGAACGACAATGGTAAGTTTCAAACAAGGGCAGACGTTAACGTCTGCCCTTTTTAATTGTTTTTATCAGGTCAATCCCTATTACACCGCTGCCTGACGCTGGCTCACCACCCAAACTCGAACATGGTCGTAAGTCAGGTTGTAGACAAACGCATAAACGGTCACGAAGATCGTTACGCCGATATCCATAATAAAGGCTTGCCATAAGTTCACGCCAAGCATCACTGCCATTACAGGCACCGTTGCCAACAACAGTCCCGCTTCGAACAGTAGCACGTGAACTACGCGAACCATCACAGTTCGTTCTACTCGCTCACCTTTGACAAAATAATCGAAAATCAGATTGAAGAGATAATTCCAACACATTGCCATTGTCGCTATGACTATCATTGTTCCTGACAGTCTCGCCACATCATGGTCGGTAAATACTGCTAATCCCGCGATTGATAGGCTCACGGCTAATACTTCAAACAATACTGAATGAAAGACTCTCTCAAGCACTCCCATTGTTAACTCCTCACTGGTTTTTATTTGGTTTGTTGATAATTCGCCTCTGATTATCCTCATCCAGCAATAGATAGAAAGTTAACAACCATCACAGTTCGTGATACCTTGGGCGCTGTTTTGTGACCAAGGATTGACGATGTACAGTTTCGAACAACTCAAGGTTTTTGTCGCAGTCTGTGAGTACGGCTCGTTTTCGGCCGCTGCGCGCAAACTCAATCGCGCCCAATCTGGCGTAAGCCAAGCAATATCAAATCTTGAAATTGCCATCAATCAAACCTTATTCAGCCGCGAGAAAAACACGCCAGAGTTGACGGAGAGTGGTGAAGCTTTACTGCCCATTGCTCGGTCTATTCTTCATCAGCAACAGTATTTCGATCAGAAAGTAGATTCACTGGCTAATGATTATGAGCACGAACTCGTCATCGCCGTGGACGAAAGCCTGATGAGCTCTGCTTTATTGTCGATTCTTACACCGCTTGCCACCCAGTACCCCATCACTAACTTTGAAATCATCACCGCTTCTACATTTGATGTTGAAAAATTGGTGAGAGAAGAGGTGGCGCAAATAGGCATTGTATATGCCGATGGAGAACTGCGTGTCGATATGGATTTTTTTGTCATGGGACAAGCTCGTTTTCTGACCGTTGTCGCACCAGATCACGCCCTCGCGACACTTCCCATCGTTAAAGACTCGGATCTCAAAGCGTATCGCCAATGTGTACATCGTAGCTCTGACAAACAAGAACTGTGGTTTACCTATGGAATAAGTACCAATGTTTGGTACGCGAACACTCATCAGAACTTAGTCGATATGGTATTGCAGGGTATCGGCTGGTCAAACTTACCTGAAATGTTGGTCAAACAACCCATACAAGAACAACGCATGGTTGCCCTTCCTGTCGCACATGAAAAAAGCGGCTGGGTTACTACAGTCGGCTGCTTAGTCTCTCGACGTCATGCCAACGGGCCAGTACTTAGCGAGCTGGTCAGTGTTTTACAAAAGCACCAGTTTGTAAATGACCACTGGCAATAGCATAAAGTGACAGCGTCACTACAAATTATATAAAAACTGTGACCGTAGATCGAAGTGAAGGTTACTCAAGTATCTATAATTTACAAAGTGTTATACCCAAAATTATTTCAATAAAAGGTCGAAACCATGCAAATACCCTCCCAATCAAAACAACAACGAAAAAACTTGGGGATTTTAGTTGAGCTTTTGGCCTTTATCCGTCCTTACCGAATGAAAGTGTTCGCCGCACTGCTGGCTCTTATTGTCACGGCTGGATTAACCCTCTCGGTTGGCCACGGCGTACGCATTCTCATTGACCAAGGCTTTACTCAGCAGTCACTGGCTGATCTACAGAGCGCGATACAGTTCATTCTCCTCATCACGTTGTGTATCTCTATCGGCACGTTTTTCCGTTTCTACTTAGTCTCTTCTGTTGGTGAGCGTGTCAGCGCCGACATTCGTCAAGCCGTGTTCGACCATGTGATTACGCTGCATCCGAGTTACTTTGAAACCAATGGCAGCGGTGACATCATGTCTCGTATCACCACAGACACAACGCTACTGCAAAGTATTATTGGCTCATCATTCTCAATGGCAATGCGCAGTGCCTTGATGTGCGTGGGTGCCATCATCATGCTATTTGCGACCAACGTTAAGCTCACCCTCATTGTCCTTGCCTCTGTGCCATTCATTCTAGTGCCTATTTTGTTTTATGGCAGGCGCGTAAGAGCACTATCTAGGCAAAGCCAAGATTCAATGGCGGATGTGGGTAGCTATGCAGGAGAGGCCATTGAACATATCAAGACGGTTCAAAGTTACAGCTTTGAAGCGCAAGAGCGCGCCTCGTTTTCCAGTGAAGTAGAACGGGCTTATGATATCGGTCGCCGCCGAGTTAAACAGCGCGCAATCTTAATCTCGGGCGTGATTGTGATCGTGTTTAGTGCTATCGCCGGCATGCTTTGGGTAGGCGGCAGCGATGTGATTAACGGTGTGATGTCGGCAGGCGATCTCGGCGCTTTTGTGTTTTATGCCATCATGGTGGCTTCATCCCTTGCCACCATTTCAGAAGTCATGGGCGAGTTGCAACGTGCAGCGGGAGCCACGGAAAGATTGGTCGAGATTTTACAAGTCGAAAGCCATATTACCGCCCCAACAAGCGACATACTTTCACCAAACAAACTAAAACCAGAAGTCGCGTTTCACAACGTGATATTCCACTACCCATCTAGACCTACACTGGCAGCAGTGGAGTCACTGGATTTGGTCGCCGAAGAAGGCAAGGTTTTGGCATTGGTGGGGCCTTCTGGCGCCGGAAAAACCACCTTGTTTGAGCTAATGCAGCGGTTTTACGATCCTGAAGCAGGGCAAATCACCTTAGGTGGCATCGATATTCGACGCTTTGATCCTCATGAACTTCGCAAGCAAATGGCATTGGTTCCTCAGCAGCCCGCTCTTTTCAGTAATGATGTGTTCCACAATATTCGCTACGGCAATCCGAACGCCAGTGATGCTGAAGTGATTGAAGCGGCAAAGAAAGCCCATGCTCACGATTTTATTATGAATTTACCTGAAGGGTATCAAAGCTTTCTGGGAGAGCGAGGCGTGCGCCTCTCTGGTGGTCAGCGACAACGCATTGCCATTGCGAGAGCGATACTTAAAGATCCTAAGATCT
The DNA here is from genome assembly GCF_052879755.1 of Vibrio sp. DNB22_10_4. Classification (NCBI taxonomy): domain Bacteria; kingdom Pseudomonadati; phylum Pseudomonadota; class Gammaproteobacteria; order Vibrionales; family Vibrionaceae; genus Vibrio; species Vibrio sp. DNB22_10_4. Next base: position 1,419,958 of record NZ_JBNNXW010000001.1, read on the forward strand.
TGTTACTCGATGAAGCCACCAGCGCTCTGGATAGTGAAAGTGAACACCATGTTCAACAAGCGTTAGAAGAACTAATGCAAGGAAGAACCACCATCATCATTGCGCATCGACTTTCTACCATCCAACACGCGGATCAAATCGCTGTGTTGGATCACGGTCGTTTAGTCGACAAAGGTAATCATCATGCGTTGCTGCAAACCTGCGAGCTTTACCGTCGATTAGTCGACTTACAGTTTAAGCATCTGGCTAGTTAGTCACGTTCTTTGACCATGTATCTCGTGACAGTCCATAGATGGCATGGTCAACCACACGCCCATTTAAGTTCTCGGCGCGGGTGATAACCCCTTCTAAAGAAAAGCCCAGCCTCTCACAGACAGCTCGACTTGGTTTATTCTCAATCGCGGCTGATATCTGAACTTTTTTCATCTCTAACTCAACAAAAGCCATCTCTACCAGTGTTGCCACTGCCCGTGTTACGATCCCCTTCCCTTGCTTTCTCTGGCTTAGCCAATAGCCAATTTCCACTTTTTTTAACGAATGATTGATGGTGTTGAAACTAATGTTTCCCACCACGTCATCTTGATAAATAATGGCGCAAGTCATAGATTTGCCATCCGCATAATCGTGTAGCGACTGCTTAATAAAACGCTGGAAGAACGCATTGTCAGTGGCATGCTCTGGCCATACTAACCACTGCGACAAGTAATCACGTTCATCGGTCACTATCTTGAGGTAATTAGACGCAAATCGCGGCTCAACTAGAGCGAGGGAGAGTGTTTTGTCGACTTCTAATTTAAACATACTGTTCTTTCCAAAACGTATCCAACATCATACTGGACCTATTCTCAACAAACTTTTACCGCCACCAATGAGTAGGTATGCCAGTGCTTTTGATTCCCTATCGCTGTTGTTCCCTGCTCATCACGCTCGTGAAAGCGAACAATGTAAAAATCACTAAACAGCGCTCTAACCTGCCTCTCTGTTAAAGGGGTTGTTGACGAGCGATAGTTTGATGCCCAATCGTCTTTTTGACCCATAAAATCACCAGCAAAAACTCCACCTTTCTCAATAGACGAAGCGATTCGCTGCCAAGTAGCTTGAAAACACGTTGGGTCAGCAAAGAACAAACTAGAGTTGGCAATGACGATACCAACCTTTGGATAGACAAACTCTTCGAATGTGGCTCGAGTTAAAAAGACACTGTCATTTGCGCCAAACCGGTCTCGGCAAATAGCGACGGAGTCGGCGTTACTGTCAAAACCATGAACCTGATAACCAGAAGCAGAAAGGTACTGAATATCGCTACCAGTGCCACAGCCACAGTCTGTTGCTAAACGAGATGAAGAGCGATTGAGTGTCACCGCAAATTCGGTACGAGAATGATGAGGACGAGATAGTGATTTTTCATAAAATCGTCGCCACGTATCAGAGTGATTTTCCTTCATCTTATCGCCTTGTCGCTTGCAACTCTGTAATATCGAAGCATCAGCGTAACAAGGAGCAGTACTCTCGTACAGCCCTATATGCCATTCGTTTTGTATTCAGAAGATCATTTGCGAGCAATAGAGGCTAATTCCTAATTGTAGCGCCTGTTTTTCACCTACCAGCTATTGATTCGAATTCGCTCCGACCTCGAGCGTAAATATTCGATGGTAAACAGCAATAAAGCCGACAGCACCACTAACAGCGTCGCAACCGCCAATATCGTTGGGTTAATCTGCTCTCTGAGTCCAGAGAACATCTGCCTAGGTATCGTCTTTTGCTCAGGACCTGCCAAAAACAACGCGACCACGACTTCATCAAACGAGGTTACAAACGCAAATAAAGCGCCTGAAATGACACCAGGTCTGATTAGCGGCATGATAATCTTAACAAAGGTATATACTGGCTTAGCGCCCATACCTAGCGAAGCCTGTACAAGGGAGTAGTCAAACCCTGCCAATGCAGCATTGACGGTAATAATCACAAAGGGTGTACCTAATGCTGCATGTGCAATCACTACTCCCCAAAAAGTGCCCGCAAGATTCAACTGGGTGTAAAAGAAAAACATGCCAGCGGCAGTGATGATCAAAGGTACGATCATTGGAGACAACAAAATGGCCATGATAATACGTTGCATTGGCATGGCAGAGTTACTCAAACCAATGGCAGCCAACGTACCTAATACCGTCGCGAGCACCGTTGCACAAATACCAATTAGAAAGCTGTTTTTAATGGCAAGTAGCCAATTGTCATCGTGCCAAATTTCTGCATACCACTCTAGAGAGTATGCCTCCTTTTCAAACGCCAACATGCCAGGTGTAAAGCTAAAATAAGGCTCTGCATTAAACGATAACGGAATAATCACCAATATCGGCATCATCAAAAAAAGCAACGTCAGGTACGCACTGGCCGACAGAGACAACGAGCCTAACTTCTGCAAAGGAGTAAAGTAACTTGGAAATCTCTTCATACCATTACCCTAACTTAATGTTGTTCACGCCCACCCAACGGTCATACAACCAATAGAGAGCCAAAATTAATACCAGCAGTAAGCTACCTAGGGCGGCGGCTAGCTCCCAGTTGTTGGAAGACTGCATATGAAACGCAATGATATTACTGATCATTTGCCCATCGGTCCCGCCAACTAACGCTGGCGTGATGTAATAACCAATCGAGATAATAAACACCAACAACGCACCTGCACTTAAGCCTGGCAATGTCATTGGAAAATAGATTTTAAAGAAGGCTGGCATCGGCTTTGAACCCAGTGACAACGCGGCTCGATAGTAGCTTGGGTCAATATTTTTCATAACGCTGTATAAAGGCAAAATCATAAACGGCAGGAGAATGTGCGTCATAGAAATGATGGTCGAGAACTCGGTATACAGTAGATCCAATGGTTGGTCGATAATACCAATAGCTTTAAGAGTGCTGTTCACTACCCCATTCGTTTGCAGCAACGCAATCCAGGAAGTGGTACGTACCAACAACGAAGTCCAAAAAGGCAGTAACACAAACACCAAAAGCTTGTTCGCTTTGCTCGCAGAAGCCGTTGATAGATAGTAGGACAACGGAAAAGCAATAATCGCAGTCAGTAAGGTAATGTAGAGCGCGATTTTTAAACTCTTCCAGTAGAGCTTGATGTAGATTTTGGTGTCTCTTGCTTCGATGTCGCCTTGCAGTGTTTTCTTGAGATCCAGCGCCGTTAAGTAATAACGCTCGGTCCACTTATTACCCGATAGCTTGATCGCTACCCAAACCTCTGGAGAGCGCCATTTCTTGTGTTTGTCTAACAGGACATTCGCCCCTTCTGTACTCACCTCATCGGCCGGCATTCTTTTGATTTTTCGGGCAGTCGATTTAATTAAGCTAGATGAACCCGGTAACGAGCGATTGATCTCTTCCGCCAGTTTTCCTGAGCGGCGCTCTTTCGCAAGCCCATACAGCTCAACAGTAAAGACTTGAATAATGTCGTCAGATGGCATAGCTCCAGAGGATTCATCCCATGACTTCATCGCCTCAAGAGTGTTTGGCACCAACTGAGCGACGGTCGGATGATAGACACTGCGATACAACATCGTAGTAATTGGGGCCAAAAATGAAATAAACACAAACAGAAGCAACGGAAAAGTGAACAAAAACAACATCAATTGTTTGCTGCGATGTTTCTTCTTAGTCTGTGCTAGCTCAGTCAAAGTTAGCGTATTGTCACTCACCATACCGCTTTCATCCTTGAAGGTGTGTCAGATATCAAAAGGATGCCATCACCGATGGCATCCTTCTTCTTAGCAGCTAGTTAACTGCATTTATTGAAGTAACCACTCGTTGAATTTCTCACCCAATGTCTCGCCGTAATCGGCCCAGAAATCACCCGATGCTTTCACGCCTTCATCTAAGTGAGACGATGGCAGCTTAGGAATTACCGCAGGATCCACATACTGATATGCCGACTTACGAGTTGGGCCATACGCTACCTCAGGCATACCACTCAGTGGTTTCGAACTTGTCGCAAAGCGAATGAACTCTTCCGCTAACGCTTTCTTCTTAGTCCCTTTCACAATGGCCCAAACATCTAAATCATACACATGCGAGTCCCACACCATTTCAAAAGGCTTACCTTCACGCTGAATCGCATCAAAGAAACGCCCATTCGCTGATTGCACCATCACAGCGCCACCATCATTGAGCAACTGAGGAGCTTGCGACCAACTGTCGAACCACACAATGTCATCCTTGATGCTGTCGAGCTTGGCAAAGGCACGCTTTTGCCCTTCGTCAGTACTCAGCACATCATAAACGTCTTCTTTGGCGACACCATCTGCCAATAACGCCCACTCCAAGTTCACTTGAGGGCGTTTCCTAAAGGCACGTTTACCCGGGTAGGTTTTGGTATCGAACAGATCTTGAATAGAGCTTGGTTTACCACCTTTGATGGTGTCATGGTTATAGGCAAACAGCACTGTCCAAACGATGTTACCAACACCACACTCATTGGCTAAAGCTTCTGAGCTAAAGTCATCCTTCGCGGGAGTACCATCGTCACCCGGCGGTAGTGTGTCCATTGGGAAAACTTCAAGTAGGCCTTCAGAACACGCGCGCTCTAAGTCAATAACTTCCACATCAATGACGTCCCAGAGCACATTGCCACTTTCGACTTGTGCCTTGAGCTCGGCAATACCACCAGAGTAGTTTTCTGATAACACTTTGTGTCCGGTACTCGCGGTAAATGGGTCTAGCATATGTTTTTTCTGGGCATCGCCATACGCTCCACCAAACGACACTGCCGTCAGTTGATCCGCAACTGCTGCATTGCTCAATCCAAACGCAAGAGCAATAGGAAGCCACTTTTTCATGTTCGTCATCATATTTCCTTTCTTTCCTTGACTAAGGGTGGTCAAGCGCTAACCCATCTGAAATGGACCACGTTAGGCTGGCTTTATCACCGGCCTTGAAGGTCGGTGCTTGTTGATCATTGAGAAGCTTCACCATGACATCTCTTCCGTCTTGCAACTTGAAGAAATAGCGGATGAAATCCCCCACATATAAACGGGTAACAAATGTGGCGTAAACCTGATTCGTGTTGGTCTCATCCTTGTCACCAATAAAGAAGTTTTCCGGGCGAACGGCCAACATGCAGCGCTCCCCAATACCGGGACAATTGATCGCAGTTGCGACAACTTGGCTACCATTCGTCAGTTCAACATACGCATGTTCCCCTTCGACTTTAAGGAGAGTGCCGGGAAGGTGATTATTCTCCCCTAGGAAATCAGCAACGAACGCATTAGCAGGGCGCTCATATAAGGTTGAAGGATCCGCACACTGCTGAACAACGCCATCTTCAAAGACGGCTATCCTATCTGACATCGTAAGAGCTTCGGTTTGATCGTGGGTGACATAAATAGCAGTAAAGCCCAACTGTTCGTGGAGGCGTTTTATCTCAAATTGCATCTGTTCACGTAAATTTTTATCGAGCGCCCCAAGCGGCTCATCCATAAGTACAATAGACGGTTTAAAGATCAAAGACCTCGCAAGAGCCACTCGTTGTTTCTGACCTCCGGAGAGCTGTCCCGGATAACGATCCCCAAAATGCTCTAGCTCCACCAGCTTTAGAAACTCATGTACTTTTTGTTTGATTTGGTCTTTGGACATTTTGCGGACTTGCAATGGATAGGCCAAATTTTCAGCCACTGTCATATGAGGAAACAGAGCATAATGTTGGAAAACCATGCCAATATTGCGATGGTAAGGCGCGACGTTAGTAATCAGCTCACCATCGACTTCAATACCGCCACTGGTGACATCTTCAAACCCAGCTAACATCATTAAACAGGTGGTTTTACCTGAACCTGATGGCCCCAGCAACGTTACAAACTCGCCTTTTGCAATGTCGAGGCTAAAGTCTTTCACTACAAAATTATGTCGATCATAGCTCTTTTTTACATTCTTAAATTGTACGTAACGACTATCCATGTTTAGTGCCTATCCCTCCGATCCAAACTCAACATCAGAAAATTGAGCGCTACTCAAAAAACTAGTTCCGATTAACAAGTGAGCAACATTTACTTTAATAAAGTGTGACTTACACTTTGTTTCTTAGGGAAAAGTTTGAGGGCGTAAAATGTGGGAATCTAGATATATCTCGCCTGTTATCGGAATCAAATCACACCAAACCGATAAAACTAGAGATATATGTCGAATTAAAACACCAAGGCAACATAAAACACTTATTTATAATTCAATCGTTAGACTAAGATCTTCTGCTCGTTCTACAAGAACAAACCATACAATATCAACGTGCTACATAGATATTTATGAAAGCGGCTAGCAGCAAAAAGCCAAAGCTTAGCTTTGGCTTTAGTTTAAGCTTTTCTATAACATTCGGTTACCAATGCACATCCAAATCCTGATCAATGCCATTTTGGATGGCTTGCCATTGATCCATTAGTGAACTGGCTTTTTCAGCGCTGATCGGTTTTTCGAGTGACGCGTTTTTATGGTCATTTACCGAAAGCATATACGATTGTGCATTTAGGTCAGCCTGGATGTTGTGGTAGTCCTTGATGCATTGAGCTGTCGTTTGGTTAGGTCCCCAGGCAAGAACCAGTTTGCTACCGTTTATATCCATTGTGATGGCTAGTGAGCTGCAGTCCATGTCATTCTCCTTATCGCTTTTAGAGCTGTTACACCAAAAGCATAGTAGAGCCAATGAAACGGGGCGATATTAATACTCATTCCGTGATCGCCACCGACATCAACTGACTTAGCATGTACAAAGCTTGCAGTACACTAGATGGTTTCTGCTCGAGCCTTTATTTTACTCGCTCGATTCGAGGTTTTTCGCCATTTTCTCTGCGATGGCATTAAAGCTATCCAGTTCTTCTTCACTCAGCCCCTGAGCCATAGCCGCAAGTACCTGTTTATCAATATCTGCCAAACAGGCCATGACCTTCTGCCCAGCTTCTGTAAGCTCCAAAAAATGACTTCGCTTGTCACTTGGATTGGGCGCTTTAACCAATAGAGACTGTGCTAATAGCGTATTGATCAACCGAGTCACCTGCGCCTTATCCCTGTTTAAATAATGCGCAACATCGATAGACGTACAAGGTGATTTTTTGGTGATGATCTTCATAACTCGCATATGCATGGGAGCAATATCGTAGTCGAGACTTTCTATCTGCTCGGCCATCTGGCGCTTAAGCGAGTGAACCAAACGAAAGACAGATTCTAAAGACGTGTTTTCAGACATGACCGATCCTTTCTAAAATATAGTTGACAATATCAACCATTGAGCTTATAGTTGACATTATCAACTTAAATCGAACTTATTTCAAGACTGGGGAATCGAAATGACGACACAAGCAACACTGAGTCCATTGGAGTCAAACGCCTCTCTAGAGACCACCAAGAAAACGCCTGTCCTTCTAAAAGTTCTCGTTTTGGTGAGCATGATGAGCCTAATCGGAGGTTCGCTCACTGCAGTAATGACGTATATGAACGTCGGATTCGGCGACACATTTATTCAGCAGTGGCTCTCTTCATTTGCTCTTGCCGCCACAGTAATGATGCCCCTCGGCATGGGAATGATGGCGCTGATGACCAAAGTCGTAAGCAGACTCCTTCCAGAGAAAGGTGAACATGTTCGCAAATTAGTGACAGGTCTAATTATGGCCGTGGTTATGGAGTCCCTTTTGGCGTTTATAACCGCAGCAAACACCGTTGGATTTTCTGATGCTTCAGATTTTACCAATGGATGGTTTAACGGCTTTATTGCCGCACTCCCAATCGGCTTAACAATCATGATTGTTATGTCGATGACTATAAAACCTAAGATTGAAAAGTTTCTTAAAAGCTAATTCAGTAACCGTTTTTTTGGAGAACCCTATGAACAGTAAACACAATCAATACCGTATTACTATCGAAGAAGTAAACACCAAAGCAGATCGTGAACTTCAAACGCTGACGTTCGAGATCGAAGATCGTGAGGACATGTTCGAAATCATTGAGAAAATGAAGCAAGGTAGCAGCCTCGATGAGCAGTCCGCAACGCGCCTAGGACTAAGCATTCGTCTGCTTGGGCCAATGATGATGCAAGACAGAAAGCACCCATTGTTCGCAGATTTCATGCCTCATTTCAAAGAGTTCATGCAAAACCTTAAGAAGACAATCAAAGATCAAATTAAGGGTCACTAAACCTATCTAGCCTCGTATCTGCGAGGCTTTTCATTTTTCTCTTCCCCTGCACGACATACCTCGAGTTTTTACAAACAGTAACGTCATTTCTATCAAAAAGTGAATGACTTAACGGCGAACGCGACTCTTAACTGCTAGGGTTTAATCTCACCCATAGATCAATCTAGGCGATGTATGTCAAAGACAGCGAAATTAGAAAACGAAGACAAGTTGTTTAAAAAGGCACTTGAGGTAGGGTGTAAAATGGCGGCAATGCAGGGTTACCCGATTCATGATCCTTCTGCGAGTCAATCAATGAAAGCCAGGGCGCTGTATCTCTTCTTAGTGGAAGTTCGCCAAATCGTCCCGCTTCCCGAAGATAAAGTAGATGGGCAAAACATCAAAAAACGACTGGCACTTTGGCTCCATAGCGTACTGCCAGACAATGATCCTCTTAAATAAGTCCTCAGTCTTTATGACATGATAAATGAAAAGCCCCAGCACTATAGCTGGGGCTTTTCATCGCTATTTCTTATGCTCAGGAATCGGCTGGTTTATGTCGTTTCAATGTCATTTGATTCATCCGTCCAAACACTCCTAAAATCAGGCCAGGACCAATCGGTGATTCTCACGCCTTGTAAGACACTACCCCAGCGCAGTGTTTGTCTGTGGTGAAACAGTGGTAGAAGTCTGTTTTCTATCAGTAAATTCGTAGCAACAGACTCTAGTTCCTTAATATAGTTACGTGGACTTTGCTGCTCTCTGATTTCAGTTATTTGGGTATCCAGCCATTTTAAGACAGGAGCATCAAGCCCTTGCCTTAATACAGCATCAGAGCAAAGCCAGCGGAATACAGATACAGGAAGGTTGTCATCGACAATAAAGCTGGCAATAGTGATGTCTTCTGAGAGTTTTCCTTCGCTCGCTTTACTGTGCAGCGTCTCAAGCGTATATACATTGATTTGGCACTCAACGCCTAACAAGGCTAACTGAGCTTTGATGCCATTAGCGCAGTCTAGTATTACTTGGTGATCGTACACGGCTATGGTTAGTCTCTCTGGGAGAGTGACTCTATCCGCAACACGTCGTTTAATTTTGGTCCAGCTTGGCAAAATGTTAAAAGCAGGAATCGAGGCTCTTGAGAGTGGGGTGAGATCTGGGTTCTCTAATATCAAGTATGGGGAGAGAACACTGAAAAGGTAGGCTCGTTGCAAAGCGTCTAAAGGGAGTGAAGAACTGTTGGCATTCATCAGCAAATACAGACATCCGTTCTCGATACGGGTTTGAGTTTGCCCGTACTCATCAGGCATGTCACTTGGTGTTGAGCCCCCTTCCGATTGAGGGTGTTCAAGCTCTATCCGTTCAGTTGAGGTTTTATCAAGCTGCCAAATCGTAACCGTATCGGTTAGTGCGGGAAGATCGAAAAACCGATCATTGGCTTCCAACCGCAACCGCTCATCTGAATGTTCGATGACTCGAAATGCACCACATCCATCCACTACTCTCTCCGTCAAACCATCAAGTTGCGTTTGCGGCTGAATCGAATAGCGTAAATCCGATATCAAGGCATCAAACCCGCAGTCTGGGCGACCTAACTCAAAAGTAACCGTTTGATGTCCGAAGTTTACCGCCCTCACATGAGCCAGTTCTGAGTCATATTCAGGTAACGATTTGAGCTTTAAAAACAGCTGAGCAACAGTTGCAGGGGTGAGCGCTAAACCTGAGTGAAACTCTAATCTTGGCCTTAAATAAAAGCGCCATTGAGTATAATCTTCGTTGACCGTCCAATGGTGAGCAAGCTGTGGCGTTACCTTCCCTTCATAGTCGCAAGCCGTCAAGCATGAATAAACCTGGCGAACCAAAAAACGCTCACTGTTTCTTAGCGGTTTATGAGGCAAGATAGGTTGAAACGCACGCTGATAAGTAAGCTGAATATGAAGCTGCCCTTCCCGAACCATAGTTCCAGAGGTTTGTTGCAACAGCTGTGAGAACTGTTCTTGATCGCCATGCAGCATGGAGAATGCTGATTCGTAATGACCTTGTTCAATCAGTTCTCGTCCCAATAACTGGCGAAGGGCTTTGGGGTCAAAATGTAATATGAGATGCGAACGCTGGTTTCTGCCAACTTTAGGTGTCCAAGTTAGCCATCCTCGCTGTTGGAGTGCTTGCAAAACGGTTCTCGCGTGCCGTGTTGTCGTAAATAAAACTTCTGCCACAGCAGATAACGGCAGATGATACTCATTTTTGGCGACTGAGCCTTTGGAGGCTGATTGCTTAGTACCAAGACTAAGTAGCCTCTCGTAGTAATGCAGTGCTCGTTCATCTTTCATAAGATTAGAATATAGGGAAGTTATTGAAACTATAATTTCCTTATAATAACTAAAAAACACCAATAACACCTCATTAAAGCAGGATAGCTTGCTTTTGGGGAAATTTATAAACCAAACCCAGCTCTTTTTATCTTCCCGTTTAAGCCGGATACTAGGTCTATATTGAACAAGCGCGCATTCACTATGCTCGCCATCTAATCTCATCAATTTAGAGGTTTCTATGACGCAATTTCCGGACAATTTCCTTTGGGGTGGCGCAATTGCCGCAAATCAAGTTGAAGGTTCATTCACGCTCGATGGCAAGGGGCTATCAACGTCGGACATGTTGCCTTCTGGTATTCTGAGCCCACACCAAACTCGCGAGGCACGCACTCCGGGTATCAAAGATATTGCTATCGATTTTTACAATCGCTATCCAGAAGACATTGCTTTATTTGATGAGATGGGTTTTAACTGCTTGAGACTCTCTATTGCCTGGACACGCATCTACCCTAATGGTGATGATGCCGAGCCGAACGAAGCTGGCCTTGCCTACTATGACCGTATTTTCGATGAATTGGCAAAGTACAACATGACGCCATTTGTCACTCTGTCGCATTACGAAATGCCTTACGCCTTGGTAGAAAACTACGGCGGTTGGGGTGACCGCAAGTTAATTGAACTGTTTGAGCGCTACGTAACAACAGTATTTGAACGCTACAAAAACAAAGTGAAACTTTGGCTGACGTTCAACGAGATCAACATGTCTTTGCACGCCCCTTTCACCGGTGTTGGTTTGCAAGAAGAAGCAACAGAGCAAGAGATCTACCAAGCGATCCATCATCAACTGGTCGCCAATGCCAAAGCGGTACAGGCATGTAAACGCATTATTCCAGATGGCCAAATCGGCAATATGCTATTAGGGGCATTAAACTACCCTTACACATGTAATCCGGATGATGTCATTGCCGCTATGCACGAAAACAACAAGTGGCTGTTCTTTGGCGATGTGCAAACTCGTGGTAAGTACCCTGGCTATATGCTGCGTTATTTCCGCGAAAACGGGATTGAAGTTGCGATGGAAGAAGGAGACTTGGAAACCATCGCTAATGCTTCTGTCGATTTTATTTCGTTTAGCTACTACGCCAGCGGCTGTGCGAGTGCCGATCCAAAACAGAAAGAAGTAGGCAACATCGTTGATAGTGTGCCAAACCCATACCTTGAGAAAAGTCAGTGGGGCTGGCTCATCGACCCTAAGGGTCTTCGTGTACTGCTTAACTTCTTGTACGACCGTTACCAAAAGCCACTGTTCATCGTTGAGAATGGCCTAGGGGCACGTGATGAAGTCGATGAAAACGGAGAAATCCAAGATGACTACCGTATTGCCTATTTGAACGATCACTTAGTACAGGCTCGCGAAGCCGTAGCCGACGGCGTCGAGTTAATGGGCTTCACAAGTTGGGGACCGATTGATTTGGTGGCTAACTCAACAGCGGAAATGAGTAAGCGCTACGGCTTCATCTATGTCGATCGTCACGACGATGGTACTGGCACGCTAGAACGCAAACGCAAGAAGAGTTTTTATTGGTATCAAGGTGTTATTTCAAGTAACGGGCAGTCACTGTCAGATTAGTTCCAACTGCTTTTTGTAATTGGTAAAGAAATCATCAGTCGCGCTCAAACATTCAATAAATGTCTAGTTTCAGCGCGCCTTCAGTGTTAAATTTATGAAAAAATTAACAAGGAGTTCACGATGAATTCGAAAATCGCAGTGGTCATGGGCATAGCGTTAGCAGCAGTGCTAGCAGGGTGTGCTTCGTCGAACGAATATCGTAATAACCAAGAAATTGGTACCAAAATGGAAGAAGACGCTAAGCGTGAAAAAGAGATTTGTACCGCATTAGGCGATATCAACTGCGCGCAGCAGCTTTAGTCAGAACGAATGACTTAATCTAAACGAATAAATAGTAGAAAGGGAGCGCAGGCTCCCTTTTTTGGTTAATTTCTTAGCTTAATCTTTCTTGGAATCAGCTCAACACCAGGGTTATAGCGTTTAGCCGATGCATTAAGTGCTAGCTCAAGCGCACTATCGCAGATGAGTTCAAACTGCTGCGGAAGCGAATTAACGCGCAGTGGTAAAAAATCGAGTAGGCGATTGTCACCAAAAGTCCCTATCTTAACTTTCCCCATCAAATCAGGGTTATCAATCAGGACATCGAGCACACCTTCAAGTAAGGTGTACGACGTGGTGACCAATGCATCCGGTACATTGCCCTGCTTTATCCACTCCATGAAAACTCGCTTGCCTTCATCACTATTAAAGTGATCGCCATAGGCAACAACGGATTTGAGTTTCTTTTCCTTTATCGCAGTTTCAAAACCCAACTGGCGCTCTCGAGAGATATTCAGCTCTGGTAAGGCGCCAATTAAGCCAACGGTATCAACCTTGCTATCCAATACCGACTGAGTCAGCTCATAAGCCGCACCATGATCTTCACTAATCACGCAGCTAAAGTGTTCATCATCCAAGCTTCGGTCTATCGCAATAACCGGCGTACCGCGCTGCTGCACTGGCAGATAGTAGTCGCTGGCATCGGTAATAGCACTGGCAACAAACAACGCATCAATACGACGAGAAATCAACGCATCGGCCACCAGCTTCTCTGTTTGCGGATCGTCATCGGAACATCCAATCAATATTTGAAATCCAGCCTTACGAGAGTTCTGCTCAAGCAACTTGGCAATGCGGGCGTAACTGGTGTTTTCTAGGTCTGGGATGATCAAACCAAATGAACGGCTCTGTCCCGCACGTAGCGATGATGCGGCGTGATCCGGTCGGTAGTTGTGCTCCTCTACCACGGCCATGACTTTGCGCTGAGTCTTCTCTGAAATTCTGTATTTTTGCGCTTTGCCATTGATAACGTAGCTGGCGGTGGTTTTCGATACCCCTGCCAGTTTGGCGATCTCGTCGAGTGTCATGTTTCGATCCTTTTCTGTGCGATGGATCATATAAATGAATTCCAAGCTAACTGATGAATTGAATTATAAGCTGAATCGGTTCAGTATAAAAGCTGAAAGGATTCAGCAGAGTTCACAAATTTAAAACTTGGTCCATACTGATAATGGACAGACAGTGAACATAGCCAAGAGTGGCGCTAAGTCTGATGCTAAAAATCACGCATCATTACGGGTAATAACACCGTAATTAAGTCCACCAAAACAACAGCAAAGGACTTGCTGACTTTTTTTGAGATTTTTGCTGAATCGATTCAGTTACGCTTAAAGCAGTAAGCATCAAGCCAACATGAATCGGTTCTTTAATAGAATTAAACAGGTGAGCAACTATGCTTCAACTCGACACGAACACGATTACACTGAATCAATCCTCCGATAATAAACTGAATGCTATCAAAGCGATCGCCGCAGACCTTACCGCTAAAGGTTTGGTGCAAGATGGTTACGTTGACGGCATGCTAAATCGCGAAGGCCAAAACTCAACGTTTCTTGGTAATGGCATTGCGATCCCGCACGGCACAACCGATACCCGTGATCTGGTTAAGCAAACCGGTGTTGCCGTTCACCACTTCCCTAACGGCGTAGATTGGGGCGATGGCAATATCGCTTATGTCGCGATTGGCATTGCGGCAAAATCTGACGAACACTTAGGTATCCTTAAGCAGCTTACGAAAATCCTATCTGCTGATGGCGTTGAGCAAAAACTTAAGCAAGCGAAAAGCGAAAAAGACATCATCGCCCTTCTAAACGGTGACGTTCAGCTAGAAGCTGACTTTGATGCCTCCCTTATCCAACTTAACTTCCCAGCAAGTGACATGGTGCAAATGGCAGCGGTTGCGGGCGGTCTTCTCAAAAACACTGGCGGTACTGGCGCCGAGTTTGTTGCTGATCTCGTCACCAAGTCACCGACTCACCTAGGTAAAGGCCTATGGCTAGTCAGCAGTGATAAAGCGGTTACGCGCACTGGCATAGCATTTGTTTCTACCATCAACCAATGCGAATTAGATGGAACACCAGTGCAAGCGCTGATTGCTTTTGCCGCTTGCAACAATGCTCACCAACCGATGCTAGACAAAATTACTGAACTGGTATTCAAACAAGAGCAAGACAAACTGATGTCACTCTCTACCGAACAAGTGCTTGGTTTCTTCACTGGCGAAGATGTTCAAGCGGCTGACGCTGAAGATGGCAACGTTGCTGTATTCAAAATCAAAAATGCTCACGGCCTTCATGCTCGCCCTGGCGCCATGTTAGTGGCGGAAGCGAAGAAATTCGAATCGTCTATCAAGGTGTCTAACCTAAATGGCGATGGCAAAGCAGTGAACGCGAAAAGCCTGATGAAAGTGATCGCCCTTGGCGTAAAACACGGCCACGAGCTTCAGTTTAGCGCTGAAGGTGCAGATGCTGCAGAAGCATTAGAAGCGATTGGCAAAGCTATCGCATCGGGTCTGGGTGAAGGCTAAGGAATCTGTTATGACCACTACGAATAAAGTCGTCACCATCACGCTAAACCCTGCACTGGATCTCACTGGCAGTCTAGAGACTTTGAATAAAGGTTCCGTCAGCCTAGTGAACCAAGGTTCTTTGCACGCAGCTGGTAAAGGCGTAAACGTCGCAAAAGTACTTAGCGACTTAGGCTCTAACGTCACGGTTACGGGTTTTCTTGGTACCGATAATCAAGAGCTGTTCTGTCAACTGTTTGCTGAGATGGGCGCGCAAGACAAATTTGTTCGCGTTGCGGGTTCTACTCGCATCAACGTCAAATTGGTCGAACAAAGCGGCGACGTTAGTGACATCAATTTCCCGGGTGTTGAGGTTGACGCGAAGGCTATCGCTGCATTTGAACAAACCCTTAATGAGCTAATGGCAGAGCACGATTACTTTGTCTTCGCGGGCAGTTTGCCACGCGGTATCACACCAGAGCAATGTGCGATTTGGATTGCACATCTGCAGCAAAACGGTAAGCGTGTCTTGTTCGATAGCAGTCGCGATGCACTAGCTAAAGGACTGGACTCAAAACCGTGGCTAATTAAGCCAAATGATGAGGAGCTATCACAGTTTGTTGGCCGTCACCTCACCACGCAAGCGCAATGTTTAGAAGCCGCCGAATCACTTTCTGACAAAGGTATTGCCAACATTGTAGTGTCAATGGGCGCCGAAGGTGTGCTGTGGTTAGAAAACGGTGAATGGCTACAAGCAAAACCGCCAAGAATGTCAGTCGTGAGCACTGTTGGTGCTGGTGACACGCTCGTTGCAGGCCTATGTTGGGGCCATATGCAATCTAAGCCGAAAACAGAATTACTTTCTTTTGCAACCGCCTTATCTGCGCTAGCAGTGAGCCAAGTTGGCGTCGGTGTTGCGAGTGTGGAAGAAGTTTTATCCCTACAACAAAAAATAGAGTTACAAAAGCTTAGCCACTAATTTACCTAAGTCTTTGACTTAGATTATTGTGGTAAATGGACACGAAGGTCGAACCTATGAAAATTTCAATTATTACCGCTTGCCCTAGTGGCGTAGCAAACAGCATTATCGCGGCAGGTCTTTTAGACCAAGCGGCGAAAGCACTTGGACACGAAGCGAATGTCGAGTGTCATTCTAGTGTGGTGGAAACACAAACTCTAACAGAGGCTCAAATCAACGAATCTGATGTCATTGTTGTGGCCGCTAACGCGCCAGTAGATACTCAGCGCTTTGTGGGCAAAAAAGTCTATCAAGCGAGCATCTCCGACTGCACATCGGATCCAAAAGCATTCCTTGCTGATGCTATCGAAAAAGCGACCGAACTAGAGCAAGGTGTGACTGTTGCAGCGACAGTAGACACGTCAAGCAGCGCGAAAAAAATCGTAGCTATTACAGCCTGCCCTACTGGCGTGGCGCACACCTTCATGGCGGCAGAAGCGCTTGAAGACGAAGCTAAGCGCATGGGTCACACCATTAAAGTGGAGACTCGTGGTTCTGTAGGTGCGAAAAACCAACTGACCGCACAAGAAATTGCCGATGCGGATTTGGTTATTATCGCTGCGGATATTGAAGTTCCACTGGATCGTTTTGACGGCAAACCAATGTACAAAACCAGTACTAGCCTTGCTCTTAAAAAGACCGAACAAGAGATCAATAAAGCGTTTGTTGACGCGTCGCCTTACAAACATACCGCTGGCGCAAGTCAGTCTGGTGCAGCCGAAGAGAAGAAAGGCGTGTATAAGCACCTAATGACCGGTGTATCTCACATGCTTCCTGTAGTTGTTGCTGGTGGCCTTATCATCGCGCTGTCGTTTGTATTCGGTATCGAAGCGTTTAAAGAAGAGGGCACGCTTGCAGCAGCACTTATGACCATTGGTGGTGGCAGTGCATTTGCTCTGATGATCCCAGTACTTGCAGGCTACATTGCGTTCTCAATTGCAGATCGCCCAGGTCTAGCTCCAGGTCTTATTGGCGGCATGCTGGCAAGCTCAACAGGTGCGGGTTTCCTTGGTGGTATTGTGGCGGGTTTCCTAGCAGGTTACTCAGCGAAATTGATTGCCGATAAAGTCAGCCTTCCACAGTCAATGGAAGCGTTGAAACCTATCTTAATCATTCCGTTTGTGGCTAGCTTGTTCACAGGCCTTGTGATGATTTACATCGTTGGCGGTCCAGTATCTGGCATTATGGCGGGTCTGACTGATTTCCTAAACAACATGGGTAGCGCCAATGCGGTTCTACTAGGCGTACTTCTAGGCGCAATGATGTGTTTCGATTTAGGCGGTCCGGTAAACAAAGCTGCTTACACGTTCGGTGTTGGTCTGCTGGCTTCTCAAACATACGCACCTATGGCCGCTATCATGGCCGCGGGTATGGTTCCTGCGCTTGGTATGGGTCTAGCGACATTCCTAGCTAAAGACAAGTTTGAAGCTGGTGAACGTGAAGCAGGCAAAGCGTCATTCGTACTTGGTATGTGCTTTATTTCTGAAGGTGCGATTCCATTTGCAGCGAAAGATCCTGTACGCGTTATCCCTTCATGCATGATTGGTGGTGCGTTAACGGGTGCACTATCTATGCTAATTGGCGCGAAACTAATGGCACCTCACGGCGGTCTGTTCGTTCTGCTTATTCCTGGTGCAATCTCACCAGTACTGATGTACCTAGTAGCGATTGCGGCGGGTACTGCGGTAACAGGCTTTACGTATGCGTTCCTAAAACGCCGCTCGGATAAGAAGACACTAGCTGCGGCTTAAGAGATCTATGATTTTAAACGATGCCACCCCCTAAATAAGGCATTTTGAATAGCGCTGCAATAGCAGCGCTTTTTTTATCTCATGCAAACACTCGTCTGCGCAGCCAACCAAGGCTTATCAGACTCAACGACAGCAGCCAAGACCAAGCGCCACCACCACCTCCGTCACCACCGCCAGAGTTCACTGTTCCACCCTGAAAAATAACGCGGCCGTTCGCTTCTAAATATTCGATGCGATCTTGCTCAGTCACTATCACAGTGGGTACTTGCTGACCACTCAGCACACTATCAATCCAGCCTGCGTAATCCGCAATTTCAGTATATGCCGCGGTCACTGCTGAAGTCGCATCACCGCACTCGGCAGGGCCAAAACTGGTGATTCCGACTTGCTTGAATACGCCATTATCATTCCAGTAGATAGGTCCTCCAGAATCACCTTGGCATGTTCCCGCTTTAAGACCATTAGCAATTGAAGTCGCACCACTAAAACAAATTTGCTTATCTGTTAGGAAGTTACCGTTAGTAAAATTGTTAGCGCAGGTAGCATTGGAGACCCAGAATAGATCTGCACGTTGCAGAATATTGGTACCATTCACTCCGGTTTCCACGTCACCATGCCCTAGCGCAACGAACGCAGCGAGGCGGCTTCTATATTGACTCGACTCTGTGGACGTAGCGCGTGAAACTAAGCTCCCCCCCGACACAGAGCTCTCTAGACGAATAATTGCAATGTCATTGGGGAGCAGTTTGGTAATGTTGTTTTCAAAGTTCGGGTGGAAGAACACTGCTTCAGCACGCTGTTTTTCAGCGTTAAGAAATTGGTTCTCGTTTTCCAGACCGACAACAGCGCTGGTAAAGAACACGGCACCTTCATCATAACTATTAAAACTCGATAAACAGTGTCCCGCAGTCATCACATGGCGGCTATCGAGTAACGTACCCGCACAGTATGCACCCGACGAATAACGTCCGTCATACTCCAACGAATCAATAAAAAGGCTAACGAAAGATGGAAAGTCTAAAATCGATGCATTGGTGCCATTCACAATCATTGGGGCGATATCAACCTTTGGGACTACCTCACCTTCAGGAGTAACATCACTTTCGGCATGCACTAACCCTGCCACCAAACCTAGCGGCAGAACCAATGATGCAAACAACCATCGTTTCACGTTTAGATTCATTCGGAATCTCCTTTTCTGAATAATCTGTGGGAGTTAACGTGATTTAGCTCTCACTTTCAGTATAGAGTGTTACGAACGATCTCGTAGGTTCGATTAGGTATGTCTTAACAATGAGTCAAAGATGATCAAAAACGCCGAGCAAATAGCTCGGCGTCGCAACTGAAGGAGTTTAAATCAATCTAACCATCAGTGAGCTTTCTTCTCGACCAACCAGCATAGGCAAGTAGCGCTGTGAATATCCAAGGGAAGCTCCCACCACCACCGTCGCTTCCAGTTGACTTATTGGAATTTGGTGACACGCGTTCTCCAAAATTTACGCGCTCTTGTTCAGTCGGTGTATAGGTTGGAGTTTCGTGCCCTGCTAGTACACCTACTATCCAGTCGTAATGGTGAGCTACCTCAGTAAAAACCGATGTCACTGGAATGCTTGTATCACCGCATTCTGCTGGACCGAAACTGGTGATACCAATTTGCACCAAACTGCCATTGTTCTCCCAATATACCGGACCTCCCGAATCACCTTGGCAGGTTCCACCATTTAATCCAGTCACGTTACTATAATCGCCAGAAAAACAGATATAGTCATCTCGCACACCACTTAACCCAAAAGCCATACATTGGCTATTGCTGACATAGTTAAGAGGCACCTCAAGTAGTTGCTCAGAATCATCGACATTTGAGCGAGTATCACCATGCCCGACTGCTATAAAGCTTGCTGGCTGGTAACGATACGCTTTTGAGAATCCGTAGCTAACTGGCTCTCCCAATTGTGCCGACTTTTCTAACTTCAAAATAGCAATGTCATTGCGCCAAAGATAATCCTCTCCATCCCTGTAATCTGGATGTAAATATATCTCTGCGATACGCAAGCGCTCGGCACTACCTGCCTCATCAGTATTTTGTAACTTGGTTATCGCGACGGTAAATAATTGATTCCATTGAGCGGAGTTGCTGTCACCATAAAAGCAGTGTGCTGCCGTCAATACATAGTCTTGACTGAGCAACGTGCCACCACAAATCGGCCCCTCAAGCGAGTAATCTGTATAGGCCTCCGGATCCGAAAATAAAGATACAAAAGAGCGATAATCTTCAATATCAGCTACGTTACCGTTCACAATGTATGGTGAAACCGACTTACTATTGTCAGAAGCAAGAACTTGGTCAGCGTTAGCATGGAGTGAAATAAAACTGGTTGATAAAACCGCAACTGCGATTGCACTACGGTTAAAAAAACGTCGAAACACGAAACGCTACTCCTTGTTGTGTGTGTCGTAACGCTGCATGTAAAGCAGCATTCTATATTTAGGTGCAATAGTAACGTCCTTGTTTACCCCGTTTTTTTGCACTTCTCACAGCATGACAAAATTCATACAAAAAAGCACCACTGGGTGACAGTAGTGCTTTGTAGTGACATCAGGTTTAGAAACTAAACCTAGCCGTCAATCTGAGCTGAAGCTCATTTAGCCTCGGTAATAACGCTGTGGCACGAACGGCATTTTTTCGACCGTCATAGCAAGCTTTTTACCGCGTACTTCTGCAAACACTTCTGTACCAATTGCCGCAAACTCAGTCTCAACGTAACCCATAGAGACCGGTTTTCCAGCAGTTGGACCGGCTGTACCACTGGTTACGACACCAATCTCGTTGTCGTCGGCATCAAACAGCTTCGCGCCTTCACGCACTGGCGCTTTAGTTTGACCAATCAGACCAATACGCTTGCGAGCCACATCTTTAGTTTCGATTTGGTTCAGAACGATATCTGCACCAGGGAAGCCACCCGCACGCTCACCTTCATTACGACGTACTTTTTGAATGCCCCAAAGTAAGCTTGCTTCAACAGGGGTTGTCGTTGTGTCTAGGTCGTGCCCGTACAAGCACAGACCACATTCAAGGCGAAGCGAGTCACGAGCACCTAGACCAATCCACTCTACTTCTTCATATTCTGTAAGTGCTTGAGCCAATGCTTCGGCATTTTCAGACGGTACTGAGATTTCGTAACCATCTTCACCAGTGTAACCAGAGCGACTAACAATACATTCAACACCGTTGATATCAAGTTTACGGACATCCATAAACAGCATCTCAGCAACTTCAGGCTGAATACGAGCCAAAACCTCAGCCGCTTTAGGGCCTTGCAGTGCAAGCAGAGCGCGATCTTCTATCACTTCCATCTCGACACCTTCATCAAGGTGCGCTTGAAGGTGTGCAATATCCTGCTCTTTACACGCAGCGTTGACGACAACAAACAGATGATCGCCTAGGTTTGCCACCATAAGATCATCCATGATGCCGCCTTGCTCATTAGTAAAGAACGCATAACGCTGTTTACCCGCTGGCAGGTCAATAATATCTACAGGAACCAATGTTTCGAGAATTTTAGCGGCGTTTGCACCGTGCAGGCGAATTTGCCCCATATGCGACACGTCAAACAATCCCGCTGCATCGCGACAATGAAGGTGCTCCTTCTTTACACCCAACGGGTATTGAACTGGCATATCGTAGCCGGCAAATGGCACCATCTTAGCGCCAACGCTTACGTGCAATGCGTGTAGAGGTGTTTTCAATAGATCTTGGGTTGCTTGTTCTTGAGCCATTGTAATCTCCATTGGGTTGTACCACAGTCTGTGGAACCTGCTCCTGTTATAGGGTAAGTGACGATAACTTAGTCAACTAAAAAACCAAGTTGACTAAAAGCCATGCCAACGGGAAACCATGTTTCCTATAGTGAACAAGGATGCGGGTATTTTTCTCATTTAACAAGATACAAACACCGCAAAATGTGACATTTAACATCTTATTCACAGAATTAAAGTCAATAAAAAAGCGCCATTTCGACGACCTTACCGTCAAAACCGCGCCAGTTCAGAGCATTTTCGCCACAAAGCAAACGTTTGCCTTCATTATACGAAACCTAATCAACTGATGATTATTTCGCCGTGACCCAAAGAATATGGGCGTCTTCTTCACTGGTTGATATGAGCATGTGCCCCATGTTTGCATCGTAGTAAACACTGTCCCCTTCGCTCATTATCATCGGTTCATAGAACTCGGAAAAGAAGGTGACTTGACCCGATAGAATCAGCAAAAACTCTTCGCCATCATGCCTTACCCAATCGCTGTATTCTTCAAAAGCGCGAGCTCTCACTGTGCTTTTGAATGGCATCATCTTTTTGTTCGATAATTGCGTTGCGAGCAGCTCGTGTTCATAGGTTGGCGTAGGATGTGGTTTCCCTTCTCCACGCTTGGTAAAATCACGACGACCTGTAGCAACCTTTTTCTTTGGTGGTTCAAAGAGTTGTGGCATATCGATATGCAGGCCGGACGCCAGTTTTTGCATCGCCTGAAAGGTTGGTGAAATCTGCTCGTTTTCGATTTTGCTCAGTGTCGAGCGCGCAAGCCCTGTTCGCTGGCTCGCTTCTTCAAGCGTGAGTCCCATCTTAGAACGAATGTCCTTGATGCGTTCACCCAGTTTAAGAGGCTCTATATTTTCATCCACTGACTCACGAGCGAGAGTTAAGGACGGATACTCATCATAGATGTCTTCTGACATGCGATCCTTCTTTTTCATGACTTCCTGTTTTGCAAATTCATTGTTGCATGAAGCGACTTCTATATTAAAGACCAAGTATAAAAATAAAGCGTGCTCTCGGTAACATTTTCGGAAACTGTGTTTCCTATAGGAAATTTCTGATTGATTGTTTGAGCCGACAGAGGTATGTTATCGGCTTGTTAGATGAAGAGATGCACTTACGCGCTGGTGAGTCAACGGAAGTCCCCTACTCGACAGCACGTTTACTGAATGATTTTTGTCCTACTTATTGGGACTAATTCGCGCCGCTGTTTTGAACAGTTTGCCTGTTCTTACAGTACTAAGACACGACGCAATCGACACCATGAAAAACACAAACGTCGATTGAACAATGGAAGGTTTACCGCCATGAATGCTCAGTACTCAAAAAGCTATCCAAATCACAGCCTAGAAAACTTCTTCTCAACCAACTTGTCTGCGACAGACGATGCTGTGTTCACAGGAATCCAAGCAGAGTTCGCTCGCCAGAATGACCAAATCGAGCTGATTGCTTCTGAAAACATCGTTTCCAAAGCAGTTATGCAAGCACAAGGCACTTGCCTAACCAATAAATACGCAGAAGGCTATCCTAACCGTCGCTACTACGGTGGTTGTGAGCATGTTGATACTGTAGAAGCTATTGCTATCGAACGTGCAAAGTCTCTTTTTAAGTGCGAATACGCAAACGTTCAACCTCACTCCGGCGCTCAAGCGAATGGCGCAGTAAAACTGGCGCTACTTCAACCTGGCGACACCATCATGGGCATGTCTCTTGATGCAGGTGGTCACCTTACTCACGGCGCTCGCCCTGCGCTTTCTGGTAAATGGTTTAATGCTGTTCAATACGGTGTGGACAAAGAAACCCTAGAGATTAACTACGACGATGTACGTGCTCTAGCTGTTGAACACAAACCGAAAATGATCATCGCTGGCGGTAGTGCAATTCCACGCGTTATCGACTTTGCTAAATTCCGTGAAATCGCGGACGAAGTTGGCGCTATCCTAATGGTCGACATGGCGCACATCGCAGGTCTGATTGCAACAGGCGCGCACCCTAGCCCACTGCCACACGCACATGTTGTCACCACGACAACGCACAAAACTCTGCGCGGCCCTCGTGGTGGCATGATCCTAACCAATCACGAAGACATCATTAAGAAAATCAACTCAGCGGTATTCCCTGGCCTTCAAGGCGGTCCGCTGATGCACGTGATTGCAGCCAAAGCTGTCGCGTTCGGCGAGGCTCTTGGCCCACAATTCTCAACTTATATCGATTCAGTGATCGCGAACGCAAAAGTACTTTCTGAAGTATTGCAAACTCGCGGTTGCGACATCGTGACTGGCGGCACTGATACTCACCTTATGCTGGTTGACCTACGTCCAAAAGGACTTAAAGGCAATAAAGCTGAAGAAGCCTTAGAGCGTGCTGGTATCACATGTAACAAAAACGGCATCCCGTTCGACACAGAAAAACCTATGATTACATCTGGTATTCGTTTAGGGACGCCAGCTGGAACCACCCGTGGTTTTGGCACCGAAGAATTTAAACTCATTGGTGAGTGGATTGGTGACGTGTTAGACGGCCTCGTAGAAAGCCCAGAAGGTAATCCAGAGGTCGAGAAACGCGTACGTAAAGAAGTGAAGGCGCTGTGCGCTCGCTTCCCACTCTACACTTAAAGAACAAAACATCCTTAATTTTTGGAGATATAGCAATGGACAACACTTTGAAGTTTTCTGACAGCCACGAATGGGTACGCGACAACGGCGACGGTACTGTGACTATCGGTATTTCAGAGCACGCTCAAGAAATGCTAGGTGACGTAGTGTTCGTTGACCTACCAGAAGTAGAAGACGAAATCGAAGCAGGCGAAAGCTTTTCTCTCGTTGAGTCTGTAAAAGCAGCGTCTGACATCTACGCACCAATCACTGGTGAAATCGTTGAAATCAACGAAGAGCTAGAAGACAGCCCAGAGCTTATCAACGAAGAGTCATACGAAGGTGGCTGGATTGTTAAGGTAAAAATGTCTGATGCTTCTGAGCTAGACAACCTTAAGAGCGCTGAAGAATACCTAGCGTCTATCGAAGACGAATAAGCAAAACGTAACCGTTGCCCGAATGTACCGAATAAGCGAGTCATCAACAAAAACGTCGTCATTTTAGCATTGCTAAGCATGTCGTCATCCCTGCGCAGGCAGGGATCTTGTTTAAGTTGGGTACTCGCTTTTAGTAGATTCCTGCCTGCGCAGGAATGACGTACAAAGTGGAAACACGTAAAAAATTCGGGCTACGATTTTAAAGGTCTCGCAGAAGATCTTTGAGAAGGTAAGGGAACCATGACTGAATTACTCAACAGCCTAAGCACACAAAATGAATTTGTTGCTCGCCACAATGGGCCAAACAAATCTGACCAACAGAAAATGCTGGACGCGATTAACGTTCTAAACCTAGACACGCTTATCGACGAGACTGTCCCAGCACAAATCCGCCTAGAACAACCAATGACGCTAGACGCTCCAATGAGCGAAGCGGACATGCTGGTAGAAATGAAAAAATTCGCGGATTTGAACCAAGTAAAACGCACATTCATCGGTCAGGGTTACTACAACACCTTCACACCAAATGTGATTCTGCGCAACGTACTAGAGAATCCAGGTTGGTACACGGCGTACACGCCATATCAGCCAGAGATTTCACAGGGTCGTCTTGAGTCATTGCTGAACTATCAGCAAATGGTCATGGATCTAACAGGCATGGAAATTGCGAACGCATCTTTGCTTGACGAAGCGACCGCAGCAGCAGAAGCGATGACGCTGTGTAAGCGCGCTGGTAAGAGCAAGAGCAAAGTGTTCTTCGTGGCAGACGACGTCCATCCACAAACACTAGAGGTGGTGAAAACTCGTGCTGAATTCATCGGCTTTGAAGTACAAGTAGGTTCTTTAGAATCTCTACCAGAGCAAGACGTATTTGGCGCGCTCGTTCAATACCCTGGCACAACAGGTGAAGTTCGTGACCTAACGGACATCATCGCTGCCGCGCAAGCAAACAAGACGCTAGTCACTGTAGCAACTGACCTACTTGCTTCTGCACTACTTAAGCCAGCGGGTGAAATGGGTGCAGACGTGGTTATCGGCTCAGCTCAACGCTTTGGCGTTCCTATGGGCTACGGCGGTCCACACGCTGCGTTCATGGCAACCAAAGATAAGCACAAACGTACCATGCCTGGTCGTGTAATCGGTGTGTCTATCGATACTAACGGCAACCAAGCTCTACGTATGGCAATGCAAACTCGTGAGCAACATATCCGCCGCGAGAAAGCGACATCGAACATTTGTACTGCGCAAGCACTGCTAGCTAACATGGCGGCGTTCTACGCGGTTTACCACGGTGAAGAAGGTCTAAAGACTATCGCTCGCCGTACGCACCACATGACGGCAATCCTAGCGGCTGGTCTAACTAAAGCTGGCTATGAATTGGCGCACAACAGCTTCTTCGATACCATCACGGTTAACACCGGTGAGAATACAGACAAGCTGGTTCAAAAAGCACTGGCGTCTGACGTCAACCTTCGTCAGCTTGAAGGTCAAATTGGTATCAGCTTCGATGAAACCACCACTATCGAAGACATCAATGCTCTATTTGCTGTATTTGAAGTAAAAGAAAACGTTGAAGCACTATCTACAGAGATTGCTGGCAACGAGTTTGCAGCGATTCCTGAAAACTGCCGTCGTACCTCTCGCTACCTAACCCACCCTGTGTTTAACACTCACCACAGTGAAACACAGATGATGCGTTACCTAAAACAGCTAGAGAACAAAGACTTCTCACTAACACACGGTATGATCCCACTTGGCAGCTGCACCATGAAGCTAAACGCAGCCGCAGAAATGATCCCTGTTACGTGGCCAGAGTTTGGCTCTATCCACCCATTCGCACCACTTGAGCAAGCTGCGGGCTACACTGCCCTAGCTGATGACCTTAAGAAGAAGCTATGCGAAATTACGGGCTACGATGAGTTCTCACTTCAGCCTAACTCAGGTGCATCCGGTGAGTACGCAGGTCTGATCGCAATCCAGCGCTACCACGAGAGCCGTGGCGAAGGCCACCGCAATGTGTGTCTGATCCCAAGCTCCGCGCACGGTACTAACCCTGCAACAGCATCTATGGTGTCAATGAAGGTTGTGGTTGTTAAATGTGACGACAACGGCAACATCGATACTGATGACCTAGCAGCGAAGATCGAGAAGCATCGTGACAACCTATCAAGCATCATGATCACCTACCCTTCTACGCACGGCGTATACGAAGAGCACGTGAAAGAAGTGTGTGAAATGGTTCATGAAGCTGGCGGTCAGGTTTATCTAGATGGTGCAAACATGAACGCTCAGGTTGGTCTAACAAACCCAGGTTTCATCGGTTCAGACGTATCACACCTAAACCTACACAAAACCTTCTGTATCCCGCACGGTGGTGGCGGTCCAGGTATGGGTCCTATCGGTGTTAAATCACATCTAGCACCATTCCTACCAGGTCACATCGAAAACGGTGTTGAAGGCGAAGACTACGCAGTGTCTGCAGCCGATCTTGGCAGCGCTTCAATTCTACCAATCTCGTGGGCATACATCGCGATGATGGGTGAAACTGGTCTAACGGATGCAACGAAAGTCGCTATCTTAAATGCGAACTACGTGATGGAGCGTCTACTTCCACACTATCCTGTTCTTTACCGTGGCACCAACGGCCGCGTAGCACACGAATGTATTATCGACATTCGTCCGCTGAAAGAAGAAACAGGCATCAGCGAAGAAGACATCGCTAAGCGTCTAATGGACTACGGCTTCCACGCGCCAACTATGTCGTTCCCTGTTGCGGGCACACTCATGGTTGAGCCTACCGAGTCAGAAGATCTTGAAGAGCTAGACCGTTTCTGCGAAGCGATGATCGCTATCCGCGAAGAAATGACACAAGTGAAAGACGGCGTATGGCCACTAGACAACAACCCACTAGTGAACGCACCACACACCCAAGTTGACCTTTCAAAAGATGAATGGGATCGCCCATACTCTCGCGAGCTAGGCTGCTTCCCATCTGCTCACCAGAGAACTTGGAAGTACTGGCCAACGGTTAACCGTGTGGACAACGTTTACGGTGACCGAAATCTGATTTGTTCTTGTCCTTCGATTGAGAACTATGAAGATTAATGGAGTTGTGTGTCAGAGCATTTAAATTTTAGACAAAGTATCTTAAAAGTAGACAAACTGCCCTCTTTGGATAAGCTCTAAGCTGGGTGGATTTAAAAAATAGACAAACTTCGGTTTGTCTATTTTTTTGGTGGAGCGATGATTTCCAGTTGTCGATTTTATGGGGTCTGTGACTCCCCTTTGTCTAAATTTCATGTCTAAAGCAAGGTATCAACCTTGCCTTTATATTTAACTTATACTAGCCGTCAGCAAGTACCTCAGCTTGCTCTAAAACTAGCTTAATCGCCTCTTCAGCTGAGGATGACTAATTAAGTTGGTTAATTCCTAATAATTCAAAAGCGAACCCTTACAAGGTTCGCTTTTTGCTTTGTGAACAATCTGGCGTTAATTAAATTAGAGGCTCATTAAGTCGAAAATGGACAAAAGCTTGTTAGCGTTACTGGTCCATTTAGGCTGGGCAGCATTAGTTAAATTAGGGACAACACCTCATAGTTTGCTGAAATATGTAACTATTGAGTGTCTAGGGGGTACCAATTGCCGTAATATTTGGATATCGCGCATCGCCATTTTGCTCTGAGTTGATTTTTGTTAGGCAATAATCGTTTGTTCAGAGGAGGAGATGCGCGTTTATCTCATTGTTGACAAGAAGACAAATGAGGTGATTCGCTAGAGTTAGGCATAATAAGCGTCATAGTGTGGCTTGTCATTAGTTTCTATAGCATTCGTAATTATGTCCCATGCGTTAGTTAACTGCGGCTGCACTGCTTCAGGAAACTGAACACCTAGCTCCATTGATTTAGCATGACATTTTTCATTCATGTATTCATACAGCGTATTGGCTTTAATTTCCGCGTCTTCAATATCTTTCAATAAATTAGGTGCTATTTGGTCTTTGCCATTTCCCCTGAACTCAGTCAGATTGAAACGGAACGAAAAGTAGACTTCCAGTATCTTCCTAATGTAAGACTGCACTGCAACAGAATCACAATTCTGTGGTCGCTCTACTGCTTCTTTAACCTTGCTGATTAGGTATGCATATTCAGACCTATGGTCTTTAAGTAACTTAGGCAAAGGGTCAATTTTGGACTGATCACCTGTACGATTAACTAAGAAGAACTGTGCTCGCTTTGCCGTACCAGTCTTAGTCCTACTGAAATAAAACAACCACGTTTTAACCAAGTTGAAGAACTCAAAGTTATGCGTAGAAATGAAAAGCTGTTCTACGTGCTCATGACCTAGCTTACTTTTGATAATACCAAGAACGTTGTAGATGTGGTTTGAATCAAGACTACAGATCGGGTCATCCAAATACACTATAGGTTTAGTGCCATTTAAGGATTCATCTTCTAGCTGTGTAATGAAGTACGCAAATGCTATCGCAGTACGCTCACCGTCAGATAGATGCTTTGCCTCTCGATCTTCACGCATGAACTTGTACGTGCCGTCTACAGGCTTAATTTCTATATCTGTTTTTCCGAAATACTGTCTCAAGTTATCGTTTAGACTTTGTGCCCCCTGTTTAGTGTTGTTTAGTTCGGCTTGAATTACGGTTTTACGTTCTTCTTTAACGTTGATAACTTCTTGTGCTTCATTAGCTTCTACTTTTAATGCGTCAATTTCCTTTTGTGCTTGTGGGTGGTCGAATTCGACAACCTCCTTGTACACGTAATGACGTTTAATGGCTTCAATTGCTTGTCTCTGCTCATTAGAATGATTAGAAGCTCTTTGGTTATGTTTTTCGATAATATCGTTGAAACGATCTCTCAGCACAATTGCATTCGTAACTGGAACTGGATAATTCGGGCGCAAGAATTTAATAGAATCAGCCATTTGACCTTTTTTAGTATTCAGTAGTTGAATCAACGCTGTTTTGGTTACATTGAATGACTGTTCGATTGGTTCAACATCTGGTCTAAGTCGATCAAATTCAGACTGCAAGTCGCTATATAATTGACTTGTTTGTGGGATTGTTGACATGAACTGCATTGAATTCACTGCACTAATGGCGTTATCAATTCTTTGACTTAACCCCTTGTAGGCTTCGTTAAAATATGAATTTAGCTGTTCTAATCGGGTTGCTGGGATATGGTTATTGCAGAACTTACAAGTCCCACCTGCATCATGTTTCTCTAAACCACTTTCCACCCAGTCCCTTAAGCCTTTATCAGCGTCAAGTTCAGCTATGGTTGTTTGGGTAACTGAACTAGCCATAATGCTTTGAATTTCATCGTAAAGGCTAGTCATACTTGGCACTTTCAATACAGCTTTAGGCACTGTCGTAGCCGCACTCGCTTTTGCGGTATCAATACATACACTCAACTGGGTTGGTGACAGATTATGTGATGCGTCTGCACCTTGCAGCATCGGCTTTACACCAGATGCATTGAATGTAGAACGCCCTAATACGTTTAGCTCCGTAACACTTCGTCCTACAGCAGTTAACCGTTGACCTTTTTCTCTATTTCTTCTTTCAGCTTCATCTTGTTTTTGAACTTTGATCGCTTCATTTCCAACAATGGCAGTTTCTATATCATGAAGCTCAGTTTCTAGTTCAATGTTACGCTCACCTACGATCAAAACAGGACTTACGCTTGATTCATCGAAGTTAACGTTTTTAGCTATATAATCTGAATTAAAAACACGTAGGTTTTCTACTTTCTGTAAATTGTTACTTTTGATAGA
The DNA here is from genome assembly GCF_052879755.1 of Vibrio sp. DNB22_10_4. NCBI lineage: Bacteria > Pseudomonadati > Pseudomonadota > Gammaproteobacteria > Vibrionales > Vibrionaceae > Vibrio > Vibrio sp. DNB22_10_4. The sequence goes on from NZ_JBNNXW010000001.1 coordinate 1,450,275, forward strand.
CCCAGCTTCGTGACGATCAATCTCAAAAGATGCCCCAGTAAAACCTTCAGGCATCTCACCTAGCTGCATTGCTCGGAAAATACGTGATAGCGTAGTCTTTCCAGAATAGTTAAAGCCATAAAGCAGATTAAATTGATAAAAAGGCTGACCTTCGTTGGTTTTGGCATCCCTGAAGATACCGAAGTTTTTTATAGATTTTACGTTCTTAAACATGCACATACCCCGAATAGGTGACTCGGTCATTCTACTATGTATGCTCTATGATGGGATGTGACTACTATCAACTTAGTTGCTTAATTTAAGAGCATTGGAAGTTTAGCTAGTTTGAGATTGTTCCAAAATGTCGTACAGCCTGAGATTGGCAGACACATTTAGATTGAAAAATAAAGCAAGCTGTACTTTCTTGAGTAAATCTACTTAGCTGACCTAAAACAGTTCGGGGCAAAAACGAGCCAGACCCTCAATCAGCAAGGTTCTGGACAATTCCAATTTAGCTCTATTAAGAAGTTAGACGAATTCGCATGAGTTCAAGTATAGAAAACTCGTAAACTCAATGTTTATAACTTCTGGTATGGTTCAGTTTATTCACCCATAAGGATATCGGTTCCAAACAGTTGTGGGGACGTTGCTGCTAAAAACAATTCAGATTCTTGCTGCTCCGTCATCACGAACTCAATATTATCTTAAACTTACCCCATGATCTGCCATATAGCTCTATGCCAAGTTGTTCTACACGTTCATAAACTCCCGAGTTTCTGGGCAACTTACTGTGCTCGCTCGCCAAGAAGTTAATGAACGGGGCTACCTCTCCATGAACAAACAGATCTGCATCATTGGCTAGATAGGCGTAGTGAAAAGCTTTCTCAAACCATGCCAGTTTCGACTCTTCTGTAGGAGTATCGCTATGCATGGATAAGATTTGATGTTCTAATCGACATATGATTATAAGAACATCAACAGTGTGGCGATGTTCTTCAATAATTCGAGATAGATAAGCGTGTAGTGTTTTAGCTATACCAGATATGATTTCGGTGGGCAGTTCACCTATGCTCTCCTCGATTAGTATAGGTTTATGTTCATAATCCTCGTATTTACGCATAAATTGGATGATGCTTTGCTCGCGTCTTTCTTTACCAAATTCAAGATTGTCTATAACGCCTATCATAGCGTTGGTGGCTCCGATTAAAATCTCTGGGGTCGTAGCCAGCTCGTCGCGAAATAGCTCTTCTATTCGTTCCAACACATTCGATGAGAAACCAACAGCCAGATCGTAACCATACATCGCCGCCACTAAATGAACTTCATCCTCTATGTTTACTAGCAAAGCGAGATTATCTGTAGATAAGCTTTGGAATTGGCTTACATCATCCTTACGCAAAATTCCCAAATGATAACTGTCTGCGATAAAATCGGCGACAGAGCAATAAGCATTATAGTTTTGGCTAACTGGTATTTCTTTCCCGTAAAATTGCCAAGATTTTTGAGTCCAAGCCAAAATACTAATTTGAAGCGAGCAGTTCGCTAGATTCCGCAAGTGCTGAATACTGTGCGGGCTGTCATTGAAAACGCCGCTATCAATAATCTCAATCAAGTAATGAATTTCTTCATCTAACCAAAGGTGGACCCCCTGCCACTGTTCTAAGTTATCAGTTACTAAACTCGATAAATGGATATAACGACACGTACATAGCAAATATCTAAATAGCATGTCGCTTGTTATCATTTCGCCACGACTATCAAACACGTGTTTTTGCACTGTTAGATATGATTTTAGTCGCTGGAGCTCATCAAACGTGTACCCTAGCTGCCTAGTTGATTGAACATCAAGATAAGTTTGGTCGAGATAACACTTCAATTCTAGCTCATGTTCAGGATAGGTTTCAGGCAAGTCAAACGACGTTAGTCTAAATGGGGTAAAACTCTTGAGCCCTCGCATGGTACGAAGCTGTTCTTCCACATTTTGATTACTGTTAATATACAAAGGGAAGTATGACTTTATTTGATATATGGATTGGCTCATCTCGGCCGAAAGCGAATCTAGGTATTCATGGGCACTTTGTGAGGCTCGCTCCCTGAATATACTGTCCGCCTGTGAGTAGTAGACTAATGCCTCCTTAAATCGCCCCATATTAACTAATAAATTGCATGCATTGAGAGATAGTTTTAGCTGTTCTTCTATAGACATGTAAGGTAGAACAGCATGAATGAGGTTAAACTTTGAGCTGGCGTCGATATTTATGGTATTTATCTCACGTGCTTGCTCAGTATAGTATTCAATAATAGAGCTTCGGATATTGGGGTTTTCCAGCCGTTTATTAGCTATTTCCCAGTAGCCGCGTTGAGGGAATTCATACAAGGACTCACGATCATACGTTAAGAAATAGCCGGGTTTGACCGCTCGTTTTAAAAGACTTAAGCAGTCTATTGCTTCAGCATCTAACATCTTAGTAGTAGCATAATTTTCTAGTAGTACTGAGCTAAACTTTGGCCCTTGGAAACTGCCTGCAACCAACATGCTCTTTACATCTGGATGTAATTTACTGAACCGCTCTTTAATTAGCCTTTCTATGTTGAACCTCTCTGACAGCAATATTTCATCTGCACCTGGAAAGAAATCATTGCTAGGGTTCTCATCAATAAAAAACTCCTCGGGGTTTTCTTTTAGTAAATAGCAGATCTCGTAGAGATATTGTAGGTTTCCATCCGAGCGTGTGGCTATAGCTGTTCTATGATGTTTCGAAAGGCCTGGTAATGTATTTTGTAGAATAGCATCCACACTATCGCCATTGACGGTTGACAGTTCAATTTCGCGAAATTCACCAGAGAAGCCTGAAATAGACTCAGCTAATGGATGTGAGGACCACTCTCTCGCCCAGCAAGTCGTGATAATGAGCAGTTTCTGGTTTGCAATATCTTTGAGAGCTTCGATAAATGCAAGCGTTTCTGAGTCTATGAACTGAATGTCATCAATCACTAACACTAAGGGCACTTGCTTTTTTCTTATCGTGCGAAATGCTTTCAATACACTTTCGGATAACTCTAGTCGTTGTTGTTCATAGGCCGCGCGGGAGTTTGTGCTATAGGTATTCTTAGAAAGTGTGTCTAAATTTTCACATAGTTCATACAGCATGATGCCAACATCAATGACTCCACCGGTAGCCATACTAATAGCTTTTTTTCCTAGATCTATAGCTACGTTTTTATAATTATCTTGGCGTGCTGAGATGCTTTTCAAGATAGCTAGGTGCGGAAGTAATTGTGGAAGGTAGTCGTAGATGGCACTCGAGCTATTTGAACTGTTCCTACGACCTTTTTCAGAGCAACGCATCCCCCACCAAAGGCTAGGTAGCTCATCCAACGAAGAAATCGTGTCATTACTAAATTGAGATATGTCAGGGTTTAGCTTTAGGTCATGATTATCCAAGGAAAGCTTATCAGGCCAATATCCTTTTATTGTACTACCTGAAGATATTTGATTGGTCGTCTGTGTGAAGTAATGGTAAAATTCGTATGCCAATCGAGTCTTACCAATGCCTGACTCCGCGTATATTGAAACCCACTGAGCTTGCCCTTGTAATGCTTTATCCCAAGCAGACTTTAAAATATTTAGCTCTTGCTCTCTTCCTGTAAACTCAAACATTAGTCCTGTCGCACCTATTGAAATTCATAGATTTAAGGTTCTAACAATGTATCAAAACCGATCAATACGTACAGTGATAGCCGACTAAGTTCAATAAGTTAGATGATTATATTTCTAGAATAGGTCAAATTCCGTATAAAAGGCGAGTACGCATTACTGCCTGTTGAACAATTGGGTTGCGAAGAAGAACATTACCCTGTCTTATCTTAAAACGAGTAGGTTCTAAAAAGGTTTGGGGCACTTTCGAGCTAGAAAGTGCCACGGGTAAAAATTCAACCTGAGAAGCTCTTGGAAAAAAAAGAGCTAGTGTTATCACTCTAGCTCTAGTAGGTGTTATCAAATTAAGTAGGTCAAACGACTATGAGCGACTCTGCTTACGTAAATTTTCGACAATTGCCATAAAATCTAAATTAGGTGTTTTTTCTGACCACCTTTCCCAAAACTTTATGGTCTCGCTTAACGGTTTCTCTGTTGGCGGCGTTATTTTAATTCTACTAGGTAGCAGTACCGAATCTCCTACGACTAGAGCTTCACCAACATCCATAATAGGTAGAATATCCAACAAACTATCAAGGCTATCGGGAAGTAACTTTTTCACTGTAGATTGATCTTCTGCATTCGTAAGGCGTAGTGAAATAACATTATTACATTGGCTCAAAATAGTGGTGCTGACATCTGAAGGTCTCTGACTCACAATAAAGAGAGCCACACCATATTTACGTCCTTCCTTCGCTATTTTTTCAAACGACTCGATTGCTCTTTTTTCAATTGGGTTCTTACCATCTTTTTTCGGCAAATATAAATGTGCTTCATCGCATACCATCGCTATCGGATGTCTATTCTCATGATTTGTCCAAAACTGAATTTGGTAGATGAGTCTACCCACTAATCCAACCATAACAGGAAGAATGTCTGAGGGTACTTCAGAAAAATCAATTACCTTTATTTGTTCTTTTTCGTTTTCAAAGTTCATTAGTTTGGAAACCAACTTACCTAAAGCATCATAACCACTTTCAGAGGGTGGTGCTTGGAAGAGGAAGCCGTATCTACGGTCATCTAACTTGCCTTGAATTCTCGCCAATAATCTATCAAATGTGCCATTGAAAGGGCCTTTCTTCTCAGATCTAGAGCCTTGAACCATCTCTTCATTTAAGTACTTAAGAGCTTTGACAACACCTTTAATTTCGTAAGGGATGGGGCTATCCAAAGTAAACGCTTCTAGGACATCTTTCTTATTTAGACTTTTCAAGGTTTCTGTTTTGGCATCAAGAACAGCCTCTTGAAACTTAGATACCTGATTTTGGGCACTAAAGCTAGAGCTATCTATAAATAGTGACTGCATCTCTTCTGTATTTAATAACCAATAAGGTAAATATAGAAGTTCGTCATTGCTAGTGCCCAGTTCTTCAGGGCCAGGTATTCTAAGTTGTTTCGCGTAGGTCAAGCTCTTATATTCACCATGCAGGTCAAAAACAATTAGGTTTGATGAAGGTAGCTTTGCCGCACGTTCAAGAATCGACGCAACAGTCCAAGACTTACCTGAACCAGTGCTGCCCACTAATGCAGCATGGCGCTGGAAGAATTTATTACCATCCAAATATGCCTGAGCATTTTCATCGATCACATAAGTACCTAAATCTAAGCTATGAGCTGTATTGGAAGCTGATACCAGAATATTCATAAACGCTTCTAGTTCATTACCCACCAAAACAAAAGCCTTTGCGTCAATGTCAGGAACTTGCATTAAAGAACGAGTAAAAACTGACGCATCTTCAAGTGCGTTCCATTTCACTGAGCCTACCAAGGATACTTTTACTGTGTTGATCACATCCTCTATGGCTCCTTCAAGCTCTAACTCTTCATTACTATCAACTAACTCTGTACTAGCTATAGATACTGATTTTGTTACTTTTTCAACAATAGCTACCAACCATGTTTCTACACCAGAGAATACTTCAAGGCAAACGAGTTGACCGACTTTCGCCTTTCTTAGGTCTTCATCAGACTTGACATGGATAGAGACCTTTCGTGTATCAACATCCCTAACCGTCCCAATAAGAGATGTATTTGAGTCAAAGTTAAAAATAGCCATATTACTAACGTCCCATTATTTCATTCGCAAAGTGGTCAAAGCGCCACAACTCTTTATCTTCGAGGTATAGCCATTCATCAAACTGGTTGTTATAGATTCGAGTAGAGTCATCCTGTTCTGATTTGCAAACTAACCAAGTATTCTTGGCCCCAAGAAGCAATTCTTCTATTCTTGGATTAGAGTCACGGGTAATAATTAACCCGTCTGATTGCTCTTTTGTCAGCTTATCTGTTATCGCATTATTGACAAGCTGAGTATCGTTAAACCCAAAACCTAAGAATAGAAACCGTTTATGAGCACGAACTGCATCATCGTATTCACCAAGCAAAACGTCTCGGTAGTCATGAAGCTTTTCATGCTTAGATGTACCAGGTGTAATTAGTAATCTTTCATAACCGTTAGGTGGTTGTTGCCAAAGGTCGCACTCAACAACTTCTCTGTCTTTACAAAAAACGTTCAATGAGCCATGTACCTTGTACAATTTCACATGATTTAGATGACGTGTGACAGACTGTTTTTTTCTACCTACTTGTGCCGACTCTGGATAAGTCATTTGACGCTGAGATTGCTTCCAATTTAGCGACTTTATTGCACCACCCCAAAATCCTGTTGTGTAAGGGACTCTACAAGTGGACATGGCAATTTCTGCTAAAAGGTCATAATTCGGCGTGGCCATATGGAGGACAGGATTGCTCTGTGGGAGTTTTTTGACTAGGCGGGATATGATGTGATTCGCTGTCCAGTTACAGGGATCTGATAGTATTTTCTCTACATTATTATTCTGTACTGAGGCAACAATCGTAGCAGTCTCATTTACCACGCAATTCAGCAGAATTGGATCCGAAATATTATTCATTGCAGCTTCAAAATCAGAGCTACCTTCAAGTAACGTTAGGACTCTATCCCACTCTCCAAGCTGTTGCGAATTTAAATCATACTTAGGAATAACATTTCTTAAGTGCTGTTCAAGAGCTGGCATACCAAAGCCAAGGTCTACCGCGCATGATGTCCCAGTAGCAAACATAATGAATGGAATTTCATCGAAGAACTTCTGTAGTGCCTGATAAGCGATTTCTTGGGTGAGCTTTTGTTTCACTTAGTTTTGAACTCGACATAGAATCATTTATGCAATAAGTATCACTTACAACTTAAAATTTCCATGGTATTCATCATGCTATCGATAAATTAAGCCTTTCAATTAAGTTACTTCTGACGTTTACGATAGCATTAGCTTTGTTTATGGGAACCCAAGCCTATTAATTTGAAGTGAGGTTATAGCCGTAACACACAATGGGGCAGAGGTGAGTCAGCATTATTAGCTGCGCATGTACCGTTAGGATATTGAAGTTGTTACTTAGAGAATGCCAGAAAATGTAGAATGGGCGAACCTGTCAGAAGCGCCCATGAAACGGCTATAGTGCCAGAGTTGAATAAAGTAGCCTAAGTGGCAACTTAGTTCCCAGAATTACTGTCAGACTTGATCTCTGGTAGATAACCTGGACAAAGTGTATTCAACGAAGCGATGATACCAGCGCAATCAGCCTTCTCTGGAGCTTTGACGACCTCATTATAGGCTGAATCCACCAAACCTGAAACGGGATCTAGATAATAAGCCTTTGATACTTCAACGACCATTTTTAGAGGGTTGGTTGCAACCTCGCTAAAGCATTTTTTGAACCCTGCGTCGTGTAAGGTTCTAAAGTTATTTTCATCATCTTCCGATAGTTTAGCCAAACACTCGTCAGCGGTGTCGTCCATAGTCGCTAGCTTACCAACATTTACGAACTTGGTTCGCTGAACTTGATCGTCAAATGTGTTGCTATGTGTAAATGTACCGATAACACCAATAACTCCGACGACCGGAGCATAATAGACAAAGCTATCCCAAAAATCCTTGTCGCAAAAAATAAGCTTGAACATAAGCTTCGCAGTTATGGTCATTGCAACTGTAAACATATACTGCTCGGTGAAAAGAAATCGGATAGCCATACCTACCGCTAGTACCGTTAACACAATTCCACATATGGCTCTTAAATCATTTCCTGAGAATCTGAACTTCAAAATAACCTCTTGATCATTAGAATAAAAACACCTAGCAACACTGCTAAGAGCTACTGATCAAAAGAGTAAGAATTTTAGAGACTACATTGCAAATTTATTTTTAACTATTTTCCGTGATGTTGTTTTGGCATTCGGATTGTTTTGAGCTTATCTTTAGGCATTACGCGTAACGTTTAAACTAGATATCTTGTACCAATAGTCAGTTTAGCATTTCTCTCAAATTCAAAATGAGTGGTGCTCTCGCACTAAAATATATTATGAGCTTTGCAAAGAACCGAAACACACTTTGGGGCAAAAACGAGTTCATCACGCACTTTGCGCCACGCAGTCTGCGTGATGGATCGCAAACCGGTTTAGGGCATTTTCGATTTGTACGCTGAAGCAAAGCACTACTGACTACTACTGAATTAAATTCGCAGACCACTCAAATTTATCAAATGTTGATAGCAGTTGGCCATGTGAACTTGAAACTGTGATTGTGCTTTTACAACACTAAAAATTAGAAAAATTTGGGCTCATTAGCGTTGAAAGTCTTGCAGCAAAATCGCTCGAAACTCCGAACTATGTGAGTTAAGTAGAGCTAGCGTCCGTTTGTATCTCTTCCGATATTTATCCGGCGACTCAGTGATTGATTCATCAAGCTCAGACATTTCTACAAAGCTAAAACCAGCAAACCGTAGCCAAAAGCAGTCAATTTTATCTTGATTCAGCCCTACGGTGTGCTTAAAGAATGCATCTAAGTCAGCTAGCGTCTCTGGTTGTAAGCTGTCCAAACTCAAACTAGACGTCATTAGAGAGTCTAACCATTGATCTAAAGTCTGATCACTATTTGGTTCAAATATTCTGGCTGCTGCTCCGGCTTTTTTCGCTTTATGGGTTTCCCCTCTGTTGGGGTCGCCTTTTCTACGGCCATGCGTCCAGTAGTTTTGCTTTTTGCGGCAAAATGATTTGGTCGCTTCAAGCACGTATCTTTCCACATAACTCTTATCTTTCTCAAACTCGGAAAGCTTTCGTGCGCCCTCTACAAGGTTAAAGTGACCGCTAGGGTTTAAGAGTTGCTGCTGCAATATTCGTTCAATATCAGCAATGCAACTTGACGTTATGTAATCGATATCGCTTGCCTCTGCAAACTTGTTTAGTTTGCGATATACACGAGCTCGGATTTGTTTGCGCTTGATGAGCGTAACTCGATTAAATTCTTCAAAGAACTCTACTACCAGATCGCTTTTTCTGCCATCAGTCATCTCTTCTCCAAAAATAATTACCAATCTTTGTCCGGTTTACTTCAAAAAATCACCCCTTATATTTCACAAGAAGTGAATTCAAATCAAGACATTATCAATTCCCCAAGGAGATATTATTTCGATAACACCAATTAATGTCAATAAATACAACAACTTAGATTGAAAATACACTTGTATTATTCATAGCTAGTAACCATACTAATTTAGCCAGTTAGACAAATTAAATTGGATACGGAGAAAAATGAAACGTAGACAAAAAATCACACACACCATTCGCGACAAGTGGATAGATAGCTGGAAACGCGAGAACGAACGAAGCTCGCATTACGTCTCTTTTATCAAAACTCAAGACATCAAGTCCCTTGGTAGCAAGTCTCGAACTCCTGATATCGCGGAGCCTGGGCAAGACCGGGATTTGCTGTCGACAAACGAGCGCCACTTTTTCTATCGGCTGCGTTTTAGTATGAATTACGCTCTAATTTTTGAGCAGTACCCACTCTTATCTGTTGAGCGTGCAACGGCGATTGCCAAAAAGTTAGGTGTTCGTTACCCCACATACCCATTCTCAAGCAATGTGCCTATTGTAATGACGAGCGATTTTTACTGCGTCACAATCAGTGGAAAAAAAGTCGTGTATGCCATCAAAGATGAGGATACCTACTTAGCAAAAACAGAAACACAACGCCAAAACGAAGACAACAAACTAAAAATTGAAAAAGCGTTTTGGGAATCACAGGGTGTCTCATGGCATTTGATCAGAAGTAGTGAACTCAAAAATATCTTTACGCAAAATCTCGAGCAGTTGTTTTCTGCGTACACACTAGAGGCTCATTACCAATGTCTTATTCCAATCTGGTTAAAACACTTTGCAAAGGAGCTCGAACAGCAACAAACCGATCGACTCCATGAATTCCTAGAGCGCGTTGCTGAGCGCATTGGTGTGACTTTTTGTGATTCAATTCAAATTTTTCAGCACTGTGTTTGGCATCGAAAAATCCTAATGGACCTAAGTAACCAACTAATCCAATACGAAAAATCTGTTGAAGACTTAAAAATCAAGGTCGCTTTTCATGACTAAGGATTTTATTCAGCTTAACGATATCATCACACCAGTACACGGTGAGAATTCGCCTATTTCTGCGGCTCACATCGTTGTGTTTATTGATGCAACAACTAATCGATTGTTTGCAATGAACCTAAAAACAAAGAACAAGCCAGACTGGTTTTCATTCTCTGAAATCACTGAAGCATTGAAGGACCAACGTATTGCTTGCGCGGAGTTAAAGCTCCCTGATTACATGCTCTTGTCCGATCAATACATTCCAGAAAATCAACGCATCAAGCGAGATCAAAAACTTGCTGTGATCCGTCCGATCATTCAACAGTTAGAAACATTCTTAGTTTCCAGAAGTTATGGGAAACGATTGATTCAAAAGTGCTTTGAGGCGGCGCAAGAAGCCGGAATTAAATTGCACCGAACGCAACTATACAAATGGGTGTACACCTATTTAAGCGTAGGCTCAATTCCTAACGCTTTTCTGAGAAAGCCCGGCTCAGGACAATCACAAAATAAGGTCTATACAAAAAAGACAGGGCCACGTCGAAACGATGGGTCAGTGGGTCGAATGCGAACAGAACGTGATGAAAAACATATTCAAGCTATTGCTCGCACACACATTATGTGTGCAAACCCAAAAACGTATGAAGAAGCATATAGTGAATACAAAGACAAGTATGCAAGCGATCCGGTTGTTGACCATGAGACTGGGGAGATTGTTAGTTATAAGCACTATTCCCCCGAGCTTCGACTTTCTGAATTTCAATTTAAAGCTTATCTCGCCGATTTTCTTCGCGAAAATCGCGAAACGGTGATTGCAAAACAAGGCAAAACCGACAGCTTTAACAAAGACAAAAAAGGGTTGAAAGGTACTTTCGACAATTTTTATGCTCAAGGTCCTGGCCACGTTTACCAAATTGATGAAACGCCGCTATCAATCGAATTGGTCGATGAGTTTGATCCTCTGCGACAACGTCGTGTAGGACGCCCAACTTGTTACACTGTCGTTGACACATTTTCCAGAGCTTGGGTGGGCTTATTGATAACCTTTCAGAAGGCTTCAGCACACACTGCCCGAGAGGTACTTTTTACTGCATTCCGAAATAAGCAAAAGTTTTGTGAAGAAATTGGCGTAAAGCTTAATGAACCGTGGGATATCGAAGGAAAATGCCGAATGATCATGGTCGACAATGCAGAATTTAGAGCAGAGCTGGAGCGCTCATTTAGCAAAGATGCTCATATTGAGCAGATATATAACACAGAAGGTAACTCACAACAAAAAGGACTTGTAGAGCGCAAACACAAGACACTCGAAGACTTTCTGTTTGGGGTGGTTCCCGGCGTTTCAAAAACGAAAATTGCAGAACACTTGAAAAGAAAAGTTCGAAAAGATGCACTATTAAATATACGCGAGTTGTATCAGATATTGATTGATTTTATCACTCGATATAACAATCACTATCCATTAGAAACTCTGCCGATTAGCAAAGAAATGAGACGTGATGGTGTACGAAAAATCCCTATGGAAAAATTTAATTGGGGGCTTCGTAATCGCGGGGGGTTCCTAAGAGAAGTTGATGAGCGACAACTCTTTCTAGAACTATTAGAAGTTGGAGAAGTAACAGTTCATCCGAGTCATGTCTTTTTGCCAGGTAAGTACATTAAAAAGAGCGACAGCGGCAGCTCGGGTCGTGGACTACGATATACCTGCGGTTGGACTTTAAATAATGGGCTGCAAGAAAAAAATATTGGTAAGAGACCCCGCCTTTCTTGTCGCTTTATGCGCTACTCAATGAGCAAAATATACATCGAAACTTCTGATGGGCTTCAGCCAGCTTATTTTGACGAGAGCGACAGACTCTACGAACATATGAGCGATGAACAGATATCTAGTGCAAAAAAAGAGGAAGCTATAGAGATGCAAGCCCTGGCGGAGCAATATGCAGAAAAACAAAGCGCGACTCGCGTTAGTGCAAAGAATGCAGTCTCTACAGCGAAACATCAGCAAGCTGAGATAACAATCAACGAAGCTAACACTCAAGACCTTAGCTTAAACAAAGAAGCTGGATTAAACGCAGAAATTGCTGCTTCCAAAGCTCTATTTGAAAACATGACGAAAGAAATATCACCGTCGACGGAAGAGGTATTCGAGCCGAAGGTTAGTGATACACCTTCATCAAAGAAAGAGTGTTCATCACAGGAAAGTAATGAACCGGATATTTCAGATATTTTTGCAGAAAAAATGGCTTCACAACTAAACAGAAGGAATCAATAGTGAGTGAGTTTAAAATTGCTGTGTACACTACTTCATTAAATTCAGATTTTGAGGGTAATCCTTTTATTGAGTGTTTACCTGCTAGAATGAACATCAACGATTTTTGGGATTCACTGGTTCTACCGGCTGTTGTACCAGACAATTTCAAAAATCTCGACGTGGAAACATTGGAGAACAAAGCTGCGAATATCATGAGCTCTGTCATGCCGACCTCTCTATATTATGATCTTTATTGCGACTTTTTAAATATCTTGAAGGAAGGATACAAAGAAAGAAACCCGTTAGATCCTGATACCATCAAGTGGCAAAACCAAGTTGCTACCGAAACTTTTATAAGAGCAAGAACTACTGCGCCGTCAATAAAACTTACTGGCTATAGCGGCGTTGGTAAGACAACCGCACTTGAATCAATCCTGACGACTATTCCTCCAGTACTCGTTCACCTTGAAACCGGTCCAATGGATCAAGAAACACTTCAAATCGTTTACATAAAGATCAATATTCCCGGTGAAGCAGATGCAAAAACCATCTGTTCGCTTATCGCGAGAAACATCGACAAGGTTTTAAGTACCAACTACGAAGATCAGTATAAACCGCTGAATCGAAAAGATACTATTCAGAAGATTATTACGCTTTGCACAACTCTTCTGATTGGCGTCATCATCTTCGATGAAATACATAACATCTGTTTTTCAGCTCCCAATGAGCGAAAACTAATTTTCACACTTTTTGACGGGTTGACTCAAGATGCCCGTGTACCGACAGTTAAAATTGGGACAAGCAAAGCGAATCGTCTAGCCGAAAAGGAATTTACTAACGGGCGTCGACTGGGGATCCCGCACGATTGGAATAACTTCAAAGCGACCGATAAAGACTGGAAGATGCTATTGCAATATGCATGGAGTTATCAGTTAACTCCAGAATTTTGTGAACTCACCCCAGTTCTAGAAAAACAGATATACCAACTAACCCAAGGCATTCCACACTGTCTGTTTTTCTTGATTGAACAAGCAAATAAATACTGCCTTCGCCAAGGCATCCCTTGCTTTTCCCAACAAGTGTTAACCCGTGTGTTTGATAGTAAGTTCTCTATTATGAAGCCGGCTCTTGTTGCGCTGCGTCATGGAAAGTTAGATGCATTTGACGATCTGTTTGTCGGAGGCTTCACTCTTGCTAAAGATATTCAGAAGCTCGTCAAAAATGTTCTCAAAATAGCTGATCAACAAAAGCTAAAAGGATCAGCAGCTAAAGCAGTACTAGATCAAATTGAGCAATATCTACCAGATTATAAGCTAACGCAAAAAGAAGAGCGCACTGTAAAGCGTTTAGAAAAAGAATCTGAGATTGCTCCGAGCGAGTTTGGCATAGACGAGCACGGTTATGAGGTGGTGCCGCAATGATGAGCCTGCTCACCAAGCCTCTAGAAACCGAGCATATCTACAGTTGGCATTTGCGTATGTATCAACGCTCTGGTTGCAGCAGCCTCAAGTACTATCAATACAATCTCGGTATTGATGAACGTTTTTTACATGCGAACACTGTCTTTCGTGCAAGCATGCAACCATTGACTCAGTTGCTCGCTGTTACCGGCGTTACAGATTTCCACAAACACACAAATGCGAACATTTGGCAACTTTCTGTGGGAGAACGATTTGATGACCTATTTCGAGAATGGAGCAAACTGGCGCACATGAACGAACAACTACTATTCGGGTTTGACACTAGTTGGCACAGCTGTCCAATTTGCAGAACAGAAGATCTAGAAGCTCATGGCACCACATACTGGCATGCACCTCATCAATTGCCAAGCATAGTGCGCTGTTACAAGCACGATTCGTTGCTTCAACGAGCAGAAGACCCGGTCAAGAACTTATATAACGGTACACTCCCTCACGATGTAGGCACCTGGAAGAGCTTAGTGACCAAAGTAGAGCATGATATTGAGCAATGGCAGCAATTTTTTCAAAAAGTACACGCGATGAGCATAGACCAACCGGACTTTGTATCCTCACTCAAATTGAGAATTACTACATTACTTGGATTGGATATCAAGAATCGCGCTGCAAAAGCGGTGATTTGCAACAATCTAAATCCTGAGTTTGAATCAGACCTCGGTCCAGTACTACTGCGTCACTTGTACAGAGATTACACACGACCAACCAAGCGAGGAAACACTAATATTCTGCGTTCAATGTTCTCGAACCCAAATCCACCAAGCGGTCAGAGGAATCCTGTGTACTGGCTCTCAGTGGCGTATTGGATGCGAGCAGAGCTAGATATATAAATGGTTAACGTATGGAAGCCAACCTAATACCTAATCGTTTACCCGATGAAACTGCTTATAGTTTCTTGTGTCGACTTCATCTGAGAGCCGCTCATAACAGCTTCACAAAAGATACACTGTCATTAGTTAATGTGAATGCGTCACGTCCAGCAAATGAGTTCCCATCGTACGTTCCCGGCTTGTCTCGATTAATTGGGCTACCAGAGCTCGTCATCGTGAATGAAATGACGACATTTCAATATTACAAACCATTTTGCTCTGAAGACGCCAGATGCGTATTGCTAAACTCTCTCATCACTGGACACACCGCTTCATTGCAATCGCGGATTGGTAAAGTTGCAAGCCGATTACCTTCTAAACAACCACTCATCAGCTGCCCGCTTTGTGTTGCGTACGACATCGAAAAATACGGCACTCCATACTGGCATGTAACTCATCAGCTTGCCGGTCTAAGTGTGTGCCCAATTCATAAATGCTATCTTCACAAACAGCCGCATAGCTCTAAGCGAATTGTGCTGCCTGCCATTCACAAGCCGGTCGAATTAGTAAATAGCACCGACGAAATCGGATTTAGCAAACTAATTCAGAATGAGCTCAATTACTGCCCAACAAATATCGACTTATCTACAATTCATAACTGCTACCAAAAGCAACTCGACGCCCATGGTCTATTAACGGCGCACAGCCGCATAAAACAAAGATTGTTACGCTGCCTACTTATCAACAACTTGAAAGCTATTCACATAAACGAAAAGATAGAAGCTTACTTTAAATCACAAATTGAAAAGCATCAGTACCCTGAGTGCTTGTTCTACAACATTGATGGGGTTCATCAACCGCTCAAACACTTATTGCTCATTTATGCTCTTTTCGACAGCTGGTCAAACTTCTTAGACTGTCTTGAAGCAAATAATGAAGTGCTTCCCCCTAAAAACATTGAGATTCCAGACCCGCGCGTTCCAGCGACGATTAACTGGAAGTTGGCGCTTGCAGAACTTAAGTCCGGCTCGAGTATGCGAGCAGTAGCTGCGTCATTTGGAACAACTGTAAGCACATTGAAAATAAAAGCTGCGCAGCAAAATATCAAAGTGGACACCAGGCCATCGAAGCTCTTTAAGGATGCAGAAGAACAAATACTTGATCGACTCCGCAAGGGCGATAAAACACAAAGCATCGCGGCGGATTTTGGTCTTTCAGTGGGAGCAATAGAAAAAGTGCTTTCCAAGTATCCAGAGTTAAAAGATATTCGCAAGAAGATCTGGTTTGCCGAAACAAGAAATTTACGTTGTACAGAGATACTCGATTACTTAGCTCATCATCCGAACACTACACGAAATGAAATTAAACTCGCTCTTAATGGCGCGTACATGTGGCTTTATCGTCATGAACAAGATTGGCTATACGAAACCCTACCTTCTGAGATACCAAGAAAGCAGCGATACAACCATAATCATTAGTTAATCAAATATCTTTTACCTTATATGGCTAACATTTACGTTAAAGAGGATAAGTTAGCTATATAGCTAACAGTTGGAGTTGAATATGAGTACACGTTACGAGATTGGCAAGCAAGTAAAACAGAGCAGAAAAGCCAAGAGATTAACCCAACTTCAACTTGCAAAAATTACGCGCATTAACAAAACCACCATTTCAGAAATTGAAAATGGTCGATTTACAGGGTCGTTCGACATTTTTGAGCGACTACTCGATTCAGTTGGTTTACAGTTTTCAGTAACACCCAAGACTCATTCCTTACCGGATTGGGATGACATTGAGGATCTCTTCAAAGAAGACGATTGATAAATGAAAGCTTGCCGCTCAAGCAGCCAAACTCAAAAGTCAATCGGCAAAGTAATCAGAGACCATAAACAAATAGAGATTATCGCAATAAAGTAACTGGGCTCCTCGGAGGGATTTGCTCTTGCTCTATCCAAGTCAGTTCACTTTGATTCAATGCTACAAGCTTGTCATAAAGCACTGATATGGAAGGGTAATCTCTAGCAGACTCCAAAGCGAGAATAAGTTCAGAGACAGGTCTTGTAGTTTTGGCTTCATCAAGTTTGAGACCTATTTCCAAGTCAAGACCCATCAAATATGGGGTGATGTCAGCATTAAGCCACTTGGTCAAAAACGCTAAGATTCTATACCCTCCGACATCACGATCTCCCCAATGATACAGTGGCACATGGTTTATGAGATTCTTCACCAGGAGGTTAATGGCTCTCATCCATGCGCTAGGAGGGAATCCTGCGGTATAAATGACAAGCCCTTCATCATCAATTTCTCGGACATATCGTTCAAAGCTAGTTCTATTTTCAATAAAAAGAACATAAGGTACATCCTGTACCCACTCAACTCCCAAAACCTCATCCGGTGAAACACCAATACCGTATTGCAAAGCTGATAAATCAATTCTGCCTTGGCAGATCAATGTTCCTTTCGCTTTAAAGCGCATCGGGACCGGGTACTTACAAATACCACAGTGCTCTAGCAACTCCTCTCCAGTTTCAATCATCTCAGCAACGTCAGGTTCTAAATGCGGCGACATCAACTTATAAACAAGATTAACAAGCGTTTTATTCTCCAACCGCTTTGAATCGTAATAGAGTTTAACACTTAGAGTTCGCATATCTGGTAGAGACACAGAAACCGATGATGAAATGATCTCGACCAACTTCATAGCGTCCAAAATCAGCTCAATTTGTGCAGGTTTGATGCCATGAAAAGTTTTGCTCTGCGACCACGCAATAATAATTTCGTCACGCGTTTCTTCCCACCATGACACTTGGAAAGATACACTTTCAAGTTGAGTGCTCAAATCACATATAAGCTTCATTCTTGGCGTAATACCTAAACTATCAAGCAAAACGCCACCATCAACCACATGAATGGATTCAATATGCTTAAATGCTCCGAGCATCACCTTTTTTCGGTACCGGAGGCGAACAAACCCAAGATTCTCCATCTCTCGATGTAAGGCATCTTTGGTAGTGTCGCTTAGAGCAAAGTACCACTTATACGCACGATCGGTTATACGTATAGTGACCCCAGATTTGACCTCTTCTGAGAGGTCAATCTTCTTGCTCAACTGTGTCAGCAGCCTCTCTAGGTTTTGACTCATATCAAACATCGGATGTAGCCTTTGATTTCAATTCAGCGACTCTCTCAGTAATCAATTCTGGGTGGTATACTGGATTACGTTGATCAATAAGTTCCTGACCACGCTCAAAAATCTTAGTATGATCGATTGCAACATCTCTTCCCTCACGACAAATTGTATAGATCTGATCCATCTCTTTGCCTATCTTTAACGTAACCTCAGGGGGAGCTGCTATTAATAGCTGTAAACCGATCTCTTTGAGAAATGCTACAGCGGCGCTCGCATTGCCAGCATCCATATTATTGAATGCCTCATCAAGTAAAACTAACGATGCCCCTTGCCCTGATTCACTACCTATCTTGTAGACATTCATAAAGCTAGCAGCCAGCGCTATATATGCTGGAGTTTGTTGCTCACCACCTGACCCCGTACCTTGCATCTTACTTATGCGATTTTCCTCACCTGTTTCTTTGTTTTTCATTTTCATGTCATAAGTAAAGAAATTTCGATAATCTCTTATCTCGGTAATAAGATCATCCCCATTTATAAGTGCACTTTTTAGCAACCCAATGGCTTCATGCTCAGAAGGTAAATCAAACATAGTCCCTACGAGCTCAGTTTCTTCACGATCTGCTGTGGTGATGTAGTCATATACTTTATTTAAACTTTCTGATTCTACAACGCTATAGTGAAAGCTATAAATATTGTCGTGGAATGGAATTTCTTTGAGTAAACGGTTAAGCTGATTAAAAGTAAATTTCATCTGCTCAAACCGACTCTGTAACTCTCCGACAATAATACCTCTAAAATTCTGCTCCATTTGTTCTGCTGCTGCCTGAGCAGCTTGCTGGTGTTGCAGAAGTTGAACGGACAAAATACGTTCAATCCAATCTCGACAATCTGCCTCAATAAACAAGTAGGCTTCAACGTTACTGTTATCTGGCCTTGCAGCCTCCAACAGCTCTTGTCGATTGGCAATGTCCTCAGAGAAGTAGTTAGTAAAGGCAATAGTTTTTTCTCGCAATGCACCGCGTGCACGTATTTCTTTCTCACGAAAATCTTGAGCTCGCAGACTCGCTTCATTCTGGATCAACGAGTACAAATCCTCTTGGTTTTCAAATTGCTTCTCGAGCTTCTGCCATTGTTGATCGGCTTTAGTAGTATCATGCAAGACCGACTGCTCAATTTGAGTTCGCAACTGTTCCGCTTCTTCACGTGTAGTTGATAGCTCTTCAATAGCAACAACCAATTTATTCATTTCAAAAGATGCATTTTCTCTATCCTTTTCAGCTTGACTAATATTGCTGTTGCAATCACTCCACGCTTTTTCCGCTTCTTCTTTTGCTAACTTTAATCGCTCATCTGCTGATGATAGAGGCTTCAACTGCTCTTTAGCCTGCTCCAGTCGGTCTAATTCAATGCGATATTGTGAATTGATATTCTGGGCATCCTCAGCTCCTTGCATGAGGGCTGAAAAAAGTTTCGCCCATTGCTGGTTTAGTCTGCTTAACATCATTGCAGGGGCATTTAAATTGACTAAACGCTGTGTCACCTCGAGCAGCTCTGCCTCAAGTGCTATTTTCTGCTCAGTTTTAGCATTCTTACCTATC
This sequence comes from Vibrio sp. DNB22_10_4, assembly GCF_052879755.1. Lineage (NCBI taxonomy): Bacteria > Pseudomonadati > Pseudomonadota > Gammaproteobacteria > Vibrionales > Vibrionaceae > Vibrio > Vibrio sp. DNB22_10_4. The sequence continues at coordinate 1,469,638 of NZ_JBNNXW010000001.1, forward strand.
ATTAGCCCATCAATATGAGACGTTCCACCAACGGTACCGCTACCCGTTGCAAGACCAGAAACCATCAGCGCCTTCGTCTCTCTTCGTAAATCGCTACGTGTTCTGGCAATGCGCGTGCGATTTAGCAGAATATTCATAAAACCACGAGCGGTAGAGTCTGAGGTCTCAACCAAGGTCGAAACCATACCTATTGACGGAAGTCTACTTTGCTTTAATGCATGATCTGGGTTGATAATACGAGCACGTTTGATTCTTCCATCTTTCAACTGTGCGACTTCATATAGTTCAAGGGCTCGTTCAAAGTCATTAGGAGCAATAAGTAAGGCTTCTCGGTTAGCTCCTAAATAAGACTCAATTGCTGGCTGCCACTCTTTATCATTAATTTCACAAACATCACATACTGGTGTCACTGAAATTCCAGCACTTTTTAGCAAATCAATCGTCAGTGCTGTTGATTGATTAATATCTGATAGTCCCTTAGATAAACGCTTAATGCGTTGCTGAATAGAACTTCCGTGAGTCTTTAATCTCTCTACAGTTTTGCTGACATCCTTATCAGCCTTCTCAACCAAGCTACCAATACTAGACAGTGTTGGTTTTAATGCTATGAGCTTATCCGCTACCAAAACAATACTATCGGGCGTAGAGGCTGATAACTCATGTACCTTTATTTGCTCTAAATCACTTAGGCACTCGGTCCATTGCGTGGCAAACAGTTCAAAGCTTTGTATATCGAATGTGTCGGGAAATTGAAATGATTTGATGTCGAGAGTAGTAGTTTGAAATGATTTTATGGCTGTCATAACTTTGTTAAGGGATGATTGGACAGCTCTTTCAGCAGCAGCCACTTCTCTGTTTAAATTGGCTGAATCTGAATTCTGCCATGCAAACACAGCACTCTCATGACGCTCCTTAAGCGATGGTAAACGAGGCTTTTCTAGCTCAAGTGTATTATTAGCTTTCTCCCAACGACGCTGCTGTTTTTCATTTTCATCTTCTTTGGCATCACATTCCTCATTAAGGTGTGATGTCTTAGCTTCTTGAAACACCCACTGAGCATGGTGAGCAGCAATACGTAAATTGGTAATCTTCTCACACTCTTCCAATAGCGCTGCTCGCTCAGCTTTATGGCTATTTGCGCGTTTTATTTCTTCTTCAATACGCTGATGAGCAAGAAGGTCCTCACGCAGTTGCTCAGTCTCAATAGGCATTGGAGGTAAAATAAAGTCGCGAATGAACACATCAATAGGGCTATCCATTTTGAGTTGCAGTGCGCTCGATAGTGTTTTGACCAATAAGTTGGACTCTATCTTCCCTGTTCTTGTTTGATTGCGAGACATTAGCTCTGCAATTTTCTCTCGAATAATACGGGCCCCATCAACCGTTTCATAACGCATCGCTCCATTTAGTCCCTTGGCTGTGCGCTTCATATGTTCCACGAAATCAACCCAAGGTAAAAAATTGCCTTCATCGGACAAAAGGTCAGACTCAGTTACATGGTAACCTTTGATTATATGACCACGTATTTTCTCAACACTAGGCGATTGCTTACAGGCATAGAAGGTGAGACCAAAACTATATGGACGCTTTAACTCATCATAAAAATTGAGGAAAATGTAGGAGTTGGCATTATCACGTAGCAAACTAGTTGAGTCATTATCTTGAAACTCACCAAGCGCATAACTTCGGGCTGTACGCTCTGATGTTCTGCCGTCTGCTGCTGCATTATAGCGAGTGATCCTCTGGTCTCCTCCCATAAGCACAAATTGTATAGCATCAAAGATAGTAGTTTTGCCTGCTCCATTATCACCAGAGAATAAAGTCGCACCGGCTTGAGCAACATCAAAGGTTTCTAATTCAAACAAGTACCATTGAGCAAGAATAATATTACTCAGTCTGTGTGAATTCATAGATTGTTTGTCACTAGTCATAAGATACCTCCACTGCTTCGTCACATTCTGCTGAGCCGTCTTTTAATTCGTCGCTAGAAAAGCTATCCATAAACTCGTCTAAGAGACCCAAATAAGTAGCACTTACTACTCTCGTGATGTTAGGGAGTACCGTTATTTCAAATAACTTGGTGTCCAAATCCTTCTCCCCAAGCTCAATGACACCTTTCCGTTTTAAGTTTTCTAGTGCATGAGAGGTTTCTGTAACTTGTGGACGACTCCCTTTTATTAACTCATATTGGTTTATAAGTTCTGTTGCAGGAGGTTTTACTCGCCCAAGCTCTGTACGTCCCATCGACGCTTCCGTGTCATACATCTTGCGTAAAATCAGTAAGAAAATCGTGGTCGTAACATCGAGGCGTTTACCAACACCTCGTGGAAGGACTCCCGCATAGCCAAAATTACGATCAAAGTGCCATGTCATATCTAAGCTATCGAACAGTTTATGGAAGTACGTTTGGTTATCTTCGCACCGTTTGAAGTGCTCTTTGTGACCTCGCTTTTCTTTCCAAACCCATTGATTCCGAATTAAATAAGCTGAAGTTTTCCGCAGATTTTCGGTGTAATCGGCAGAGGTTTTTACCTCTATATCTTTAAGTTCTCGAAGAATAATTTCACTTGCCATATGATGTCATCTCCATATTTTTAATGCGGATAATCAAACGTCGTCCTGCCATAGCCTCTAAAGTTGTCCATGCTTCTCCATCATCAAACGACACATGATATTTTTCTTGGAGTGGGTGCAATACATGCGTTTTGGGTACTCCTTGAGCAAGTAAACGTAAGTGAAGAGCAGCCATCATTTCATCTGGGCTGTTAATCGTCAGCTCATCAGTCGTGACTTGTGTACGTCCTCTCAATGAATCTTCTAGGTACTTATCTACACGCTGTAAGTTACACTTCTGAAAGTCTATATGTTCCTGTTTGAGCTGGTTGTAGGCTCGCTTTTCCCATAGCGGCTTTTGTTGCCGTCGTGATGATTCTGAAGGTTCGATTAACTTAGACTTCGGTTTAGCAAAGCGGCTACAAGAAATCAGTTCTTCACCAATAGACAAGCTAGGAAGTGTATTTACTGAATCATCTTGTCCGATCTTCTCAAGCAAGAATTGAATTTGTTGACCGATGTCACTTGGTGTATGAACCGTATACTTGATTTGTTCATGAATCCTACGAGTGATACGCCTAGCGTAATCTTGTGTTTTGGCAAACAACGGCTCAATCCCTTCAAAAGCTTTACTCAGTCGGTCAAGGTCGTTCTCCACCAGCTCCTTAGATGAATTAGCAATATCACTTCGCTTGTACGCTTTTACACATTCTTCGAGAAGATCAGAGTCAAAACGGATTATATTAGCCAGTTTAAGAATCTTGTTGCCATGAAGCTTAGGGTTGCCTTTGAGTGCTAATTTTTCAATATTTGGAAGAAAAAGTTCACCTAAATATTCGTTAAAATAAAACTCGAATCGGCCATTAACTTGTGAGCTTCCATGATTTAGTTGATGATGAATTTCACGAATATTCCCCACCAAAGCACGCATTCGATTCAAGAAACTCTCCATATCGTCAGCTGCTTTCCGTATCAGTGAACCACTAGTAGGATCCTTAACTACCTCTGCTAAGTTAGATCGCACTGACAAGCATACAATCCCCAGTGAGGGATGCTCAGCGCTCATCGATTGCAAAAAGTTTAGTAATCGACGTCCATCTTGTGACATCCATACAACATAACGATACCCACTTTCTCGCTCTTCCCTTAGCCACCCTGTATCACGCAAACGTGAATAAGTGTATTGCTCTGGTGCAGACTTGGACTCACTCGATTCACCAGACTCTATCTCAATTCGCAGATTGTTGTTAGCGATATAGTCTCTGATGAAACCCCGTACTTGCGATGGGGTTGGTTCATCAATTAGTTGGGCTGGGTCTAAAAAGGCATCAAGCTCCACCAGCAAAGCAAGCATATGAAGGCCATTGTCACCGGCAATGGGTCTGAATAGATGAGTGTTCAGTGAAGAAACGTTCATTAAAATCCTCAACGACCATAAATTTACACCAAATACATGGTGTCAAGCATTGGCTACTAAATCAACTGATGTCATATTACACTGGAATCAAATGATTCGTTAGAGTAAATTAGTACAGTTCATTTTGATAAGGGTAATCATTGTGCGTTGTGTCGAATCTCCGCAAACCAAACGACTAAGGCTTATTGATTTCTATCTCTGCTTCTTTGGGAAAGTAAATCGCTCCGACCTTATTCAGCACGGTGATATTGCCGTTGCTACAGCAAGCCGTTCTTTTAATGCTTACAAGGAACGTTTTCCCGACAACACGGTTTTTAACGAAAGCTTGCGTGCGTATATGAGGTCAGCATCGTTTAGTCCAGCTTTTGAGCATGACCCAGAAGCAGCTCTGAGATTAATCGCATGGGGTCAGGAGCTTAACTCAATTCCAGTAACAACTTATGGTGTGAGCAGCTTCGCAACAGTGTTGGATTCACTATCCATTGATATTGTCTCCCAAGTAACAAGGGCGATCCTGAATAAGCACTGTATTTCTGTCCTGTACAGCTCCTCAACCAGTACTGAAACGAGAACACTGACTCCTCATTCTCTGTTCAAAGGACTTGGGGCGTGGCACATCCGTGCTTGGGACAGTAAAAGACATAAATTCCTGTGCTTTAGAATTAGTCGAATTCTTAAGGCTGAACAAACTGACTGCTCATACGACAAGACTATAAAGGACGATGCTCTTTGGAACCGTGACGTTGTCCTGAGTGTTGCGCCTCACTCTATGCATGAGAATAGAAATGACTTGGCTATTGACCTTGGTATGGAAGGTCAATACGTGCGAAACATTACAACCAACGAAGCGTTAGCTGGCTACGTGCTCAATGACCTCCACGTAGACTGCACGCCTAATGCTTCTTTGCCGCCGCATGCCTTCAACTTGCAGTTGATGAATAGGCACGAGTTAGAGCATGTTGACTCTATACGAGCTCTAGTGCCTGGCTTTATACAGAACAAGATTGATTAAGCTTGAAGTAAATAACTCCGAGGAAATTAAGCTGTTAACGTAAACAAACGATCTTGTTTGGACGAGATCTTATCTTGGCGGAAAAAAATAGACAAACTTCAGTTTGTCTATTTTTTTAAGGTAATGCATTGGTCTAGAACTATCAGGCCAAAGGCAAAACTTCGACACAATCACCAACTAACTCCCGGTTCCAATCATTCGGTAGAAAGTATGACTTCACTTTGTTGAACGGATTACCCAAATCTAAAAATGTTGCTTGGGACGTGTTTTGCCCAACAACTACAATCAAAGACCATGTAGGGTCAGCTAGCGCTAGTTCTATTTGGGTTCTACTTAACTTCACACCTCTCTCTCCCCACCCAGCTGGAAGAGTCTTTACTTCAATCTTTCTGACAACCGCATCATTAATATCAATCTCTAGCAAATCGTACCCAGGATTGTTTTTCGGTGCTTTCTGTATTCTATGACCAGAAGGTAACGTATTCACAATTGCATTTAACACATTGTCTTCTCCAACATCACCCAAAAGTGTCGTTTGATTACCTGTGAAAGCTGTCCCCATACCACTTTTCCTGTTGTGACTTACATAGTCACGGTGTCCAACATCCAGTTTAGGTCTATCTAATTTCTCAATAGAATTTCGTGGCTTGGAACGAGGTTCCCTTGGTGCATTGTAGGTTAAGTCGCCCAAATTACCCTTTTCTATTTGCTCACTAGCTGTTCGCGCCTCTGCTGAGTCTTGCGTTTTCTCTTGCTTGCTAGGAATACTAGGTTTAACAGTTCTCTCATGGTACTCGCTTTTATCAAGATGGGCTTCTAACCTTCGAATTTGATCCCCTAAGTCTTGGACTTCGTCCTTTATTTTTTTGGGTTCTAGTCCAACATTTCCACTTTCAACGACATTGTTATTAACGCCAACGGGAATCGTCCGCGGCTCATCTGATACGGCATTATCTTCCGTGTGATACTCTTCTTCATCTAAATTAGCTTCAATCATATCTACAAAGTCAGATTCGCCACTGGCGGAGTCATGAGAATATACTGGTTTGTTGAACTTCGTTTCATTAGGAAGCTCAGGTATTCCCTTCTCCTCTCCTAGATATTCGTTTGCTTCTTCTTCGGACTCGATATCCTTTACCAAAGTTGCAATCATGATGGATGACTCAGCGTTTAGAGAAAACTCGTTACTGACATAACTAGCCAAAGCTTCACAGAGTACCCTCGATGACCCAAGGACAACATACAATTCACCGTTTCTATTAAACACTTTCTTCTTGTTTGTATCATAGATCCATTGAAGGCCGATGTTGCAAGATAAAGTGAGAGATTTACACATGGTGATTCGAGCTGGTATCAATCGCTCTTTACAGCTCTGTTCAACGTCACTAGGTGGTGATTTTAAGTTATGAAATGCTAATCTTCGTACTGCATTTTCAAACCAAGTCGTTTTCAACTTCCTGCTAAATTTTGCAATATCATCTGGAATCTGTACCGGCGATAGAAACTCAGTCTCATCATTCTTAATACTCATCTCAGAATCATACTTGATAGACTTAGCGTTCGTTTGCGCGGCTAACTTCTTAAACTCACCGACACAAACCCGAAGGTGCTCATTCTTAGAACTAGCTGATTCAAGCTCATCTCCCTCATCTATAAAGACTTTGGAACTTTTGCAAAGTTTGCCGAGCGTTGTCAAAAGTGGCACTTCATCCGATTTGGTTATCACTTTTAAATGATTATTTTGTATTAAAGCAAGAGCAGATTTGGCTACGAGAATCTGCTCATGACTTAGCACTCGATCTAATCCTAAGTTTACCTTTATGTAATCAATTAGAAACTCTTTGCTTGGTGTGCCCCTGACCCCTACTTTTTCTAGCCCATTTATTATGTCAGGTTGACCATGTTTTAAGGTACCAAGCAAATCTTCGACTGAGTGTAAACCAGGTAAGCCAGACACTGTTCGAAAGAAAACGTTTTTGGGTTGAACCCATTCACTATTGAGCAATATTTTTTCCGGCTTATCTTCATGGTTGAGATGCTTTGCCCTTCCACATACAGCGTAAAATCGCCTAGATGCTTCCAACAAAAATCGCTTGTTGTAGCGGTTAATTGGCGTCCCTATTAGTTTCTGATAATTCCTAGCCTGAAGTGTTGGGTGAAGTCTTGTCTGGGTAAAAGTTTCCAAGCCTAAGAACCTATACAGAGAGTTTGAGGAGTCTCGGCTAGAAGTCTTTTCTCCCTGGTTTTCAGTCTCAATTTTTGGTGCAAGAAGATTAAAGCTCGGGCACAGCTTGTATTTGTGTGTTTGAAGCGTGATTGAGTTAGGACTACCGAATTGCAAAGCTGCGTTTTCTTTTCCATCAACGACATTTTTACCGGCTACGCATGGGACCCATGGAATCTCTGAAAGCTCTTTGCGAACAGCCGGATACTGTTTAGCTGCATTTTCAAACTCTGGAAGATGAAGCTTAATAAAGCGTATTAGGTCAAACGCTTCCTCTACGTCCCCCCTTTTTGAGATATGTATAGCACCTTGAAGTAGAGCTTTAATAGAAACCGTCTTTTGTGCCCCACACAACTCAAGTAACTCACTCCAATTCTCATGTTGGAATGGACTCAATTTTTTTGCAGTCGCTTTAAGCGACTCAGGTAATGTCCCGAAGAAGCTTGGAACGTAAACCTCAGCAGCTTTTAGAAAAGAACCATTAGCGGCAGGTACTAATCTTGCGGAAGTTAGTAATCTTATGACGTTTGGTTCACTTCGAACAGATTCAAGCTCCTTACACAACCATTCCAAAAGTCGAGTCTTAGACTCAATATCATTAGCCCCATTCAAATACTTAACAACAACGTTCTCAATATAGTCAGAAAACGACATCGTCGAAACATTAAGCTTTTCAAAAACGTTGAAGAAATCAACCTCACCGGAGTCAACTAGGTCATAAAGGTCACTTATCTGCGCCAATGACTTATCAACGCTGAACCCACCAGGTAAATATAGACTCGTTTTGCCATCGTTAATGCACTTAAGCGAACCATTCTGTGTTAATGCAAGGGGGATATGATTTTTAATTTTCTCTATCAAATATCTGTAATCGCGATGAGTTTTATCCGCTCTACCAATAGAGCGAAGGACAAAGTGTCTAAAGGCTGGGATTTCCAAAAAGGACTTTGTTGACTCATTCATCTTAGCAATATGAGCCAAGACAACCTCATTGGTGATGCTACTGAGAGGGCTAAAGTTAGGTGTTAAAAGATCGTTCAGCTTTTGATAGCTCTGTACCCACTGTTTATCAAAAAGACAAACTCCAAGCTTCTCATAATGCTCTCTGTTATCAGCTTTTACCTCTAGGTAAGGAACTTTCCCTCCGGAACCTAAGTCTTGTAGCGTGCAAGCTCTAGAGCCACTAATTTTGTAAACCGGAAGCGACACCAAAAGTTGCTTTACTTTGTCCGTTAGTCGTTCGGTTTCACCAGAGCGGCGAATCAAATCAACTACTTCATCAAACCAATCTAGGTCTACTGACTCTGAGGTCATCATTTCTGATAACAGTTTTAGTTTGTTTTCTAAAGTTGAGATTAACCAGGGCTTAGGCATTTCCTTCAGTTCAAGGTCATACAAACTTTGGTCAACAAACTTAGATTTGTCATTTTTGAAAAGTGATAGGTCGTGCTTCTTAGAAAACAGTGATAAGTCTTGGATTCTGTGTAGTTTATTATCGAGGCAATACTGCAAAGGAAGTCCGATGACACCTGCTACTCCTTGCTTTCCTAAAACCGCATATTTAAGAACATGAGAAACACTTTGTTTATGAGCAAAAAAGAAGTGAGAAAGTAAGCGTTCTTCCTGAGGAAACACAAAATTTTGGGCGCTAACTGAAACGGCATCAATCAATACATCAGGGGTAAACTCTGAGATTATGCCGCCAAAGGCTCTCAAATTAGACACAACAAATCTAGGCGGCTCTGGGAAGATTAGTTTAAGTTCTTTCTGTACGATTTTTTTGAGCTCTTTGGTAGGAGCTTCAACTTTAGCCTGCCGCGTACAATAGAAGTGGTCAATGGAAGGCTTAGCCCAATAGAAATTATCGTTATGCCAAATTTTCAAACATTCAGCTTTCGCCATTCGTTTGTAAAAGCCTTTCTGTATATACGATGTAATTTCATCTGAGTCTTTAGATAAATTCGGCCAAAATTGATAGTATTCAGCTTCTGAAAGGTTGTGTTTGTACTGGAGCAATAATTCTGCCCATGCTTCGCCTATTGCGCTTTCAGCTAGCATGAGATTCCATTTTACCAAAGGTACCTGATCGTCATTCCCAGCTTTCAATACTATTGAGGTTCGTTTATCGTCAAGTTCGAACCACCCTTGCATGTGCGCTTTGCTTTTGGTTCTAATACCCAATGGTAAGAAGGTAAAGAATTGACCTCTCTCATCGTTTCTTGGAATCTTTTGATCTATCGGTATAGCCACTCCAGCCCAAGGTAACACTTTTCTGAAGTTTGGTCCTACCCCCAAAAACTTTAAAGCCTGTTTCAGAAGTAAACTATCTGTTCCTTTGAATAACCCATTGACTACAGCCCATTTAGAGTGAAAAGAATCTTTACGTGACGTACTGCGATCAAAATAATGGCACTGAAATTCATGTTCGTACGTCACAGTTGGAAGGTCAATATTGTTCAATAGCCAAGATCGACAAATCTCTTGGGGAGACATGTTTGTTGGTATGGCTTTGTTAAGCTTTTGCTTTGCTGAATTAATCTCTTCTATGTTTTTAGTTTCGATTTTCAATAGTTCTTGCGTCTTTCCATCCTCATGAACTATGCACAAAACTAACGTGTGGACATTCCTTAGAAAAAGCAAATTGTCTGGTTTCTTTTTCCAATCATCACACCATTTGAAGAAGCGCTGCTCGGTGAAAATTTGACTCGATATCTCGCTAGCTTTCGCAGTTTCGGGAGTCCTCAAAGGTAAGCGAAAAACTGTACGGTCAACAGTATCTTCCTCACCAGGCAAAAGAAAAGTGCGCAACCACGGTTCTAAACGTTCATAGGTACTACTGTTTACCTCATCATGCTTCCAGGTCGCGACTTCGTATTTTAGTTCCTTACAAACAGCGGATTTATGTGCGTCGAACCATTTTGAAGTACCATGCCTCATACCACCAGAAATTAAGCTAGGATGATCGCTGATACTAAAACTAGATGTAAACCCTTGACCAAACCTACCAGTGGATTGAGCTTTGTCGACCTTGCCACCGTCCATAATCTGATCAATTGCGTTGAAGTCCTGCTCATTAAAAAGCGCATCATTCGAAATTACTAGAGCACGTCCAGAAGCAATATTTAGCGCTTGTTGTTTAAAGGAGCCATGATTTCTGAGATCAAGAGCGACTGTGAGCCGCGAAGCTTTCGCGTCATCTGCGTTTTGTAAAAACTCTTTGAGTAAGGAGTCCGCATTGTAATTTTCAATCATTTGCCGTATTTGCTTCGTGACAGATGAGCGATAACTACTTGTAGAAGAAACTTCGAATTCCATTGTGTGGCACCTTGCTTAGCAGAATTAATAGAACATTGGTCTGTATTAATTTTGGTTCATATAATAACGTTGAAGTGCACCAGTGTGAACTCAATCCTCTACAATACGATCTGAACAAAAACAGGAAACAAAGAAGTTGGGCCCCCACAATCTAAGCATCGAAACAGGGCTTATAGGCTCCAAGGAATGGAATAATCGAGAATGGCATTAATGACCTCTTACCCTATCTACCTCCTGGCAAGAGATACCAACATCTGCCCTCCTATTTTGTAGTAAATTTAAATGCGTTAGAATCTCAAAATTTTCTATTAAAACTTAGGCTAGCTGTCAAGTTTGTCTACTTTTTGAATGCTTTAGTACAGTTGGTTAACTTCTAGAAATTGAAAAGCGAACCTTAGTGGTTCGCTTTTTTAATCAATTACAACGTTTGATTCGAGATAAAAATTACCCAGTAAACTCTTCAGAATCGGGACGATTGGTAAACTGCACACCATTTAAGAAGTCGCACAGCAGTTGGTCTTCACACTGTTTGTAGTTTTTGTTGTTTGGCTTGCGGAAATACGCACCAATTTCGTATTTACTTAAACTAATACCAACCACTTCTAATACGTCCAACACATCTTCTGCTTTCATGTCTAGCGCAATGCGCAGCTTCATGAGAATCATGTTGTTGGTCAACGCGACTTCTGGCTTAGGTTGCTCGCCGTCTTTTTTGCCTCGCTTGAGGTTAATAAAGCCATTTAAGAATACCGCTAACTCTTGATCCTTCAACTTAACGCAAGATTTGTCGCTTTCATCTTTTAACCAGTTTGCCACTTTATCGTGAGCCACAGTGACTTCGGCCTGCTCGAAAGCTTTCATTATCTGTGCATTTTTAAGGTTTAACGCGTGTTGGATACGACGTAAAATTTCGTTGTTAGTCACTAGGGATTCCTAAAATGAGTTCTAAGGGTGAATAAAAATCCATCAATTACATGCGATCTGTGGGTGTCTTTATTCAATAGCGTAGTTGACGGTGACTCTAACAGAGAACACGTTTCTTAGGTAGGTTAAAAATGGAGATAACACTGCCTATTCGAACTAGTTAGCGAAGTATTGGTACGCCCCCGATAATCTAGACATTGCGCAGATAAGAATAAGTAGGTCAAACAACCACGTTGTGGTTTGTGAGATTGAGTGTTGCTGCCACACTTTGGGACAGTTCTAACGCAAGTAGCCAACAAACAATGAGAGCCCAAAAAAGAACAACACTACCCCGGCCACTCTTTCGACCACGTGTATATAGTTCGATAACGGTCTTTGCACGCTGGGTTGGCCAATAATTGATGCAACGAGTAAATCCCAAGCTAGAACCGCGAAAAACATCCACAAGCCGCATGACACTTGCTGTGTCAATGTAACCTCGTTACCCAGAATCACTGTCATTAAACTCATATAGAAAAGCGCATTCTTAGGATTGAGTACCGCTGAGTTGAAACCTAGAACTAACTGTTTTGCTACTGACGGCACATGTATTTGCTCAAAACCCAAATCAGTATTTCGTTTTTTACTTCTTAGCAACTCAGCCCCTAACCAAAGGAGCCAAAGCCCACCAATAGCTTCAACCATCTGATAGATAGCCTGATTATCACGAATAATCGTCCAACCAAATATTGCGACTCCAATATAGAACGCATTCCCAAGAGCAACACCCAAACAAATGAAGCGGCTCCCCCGTAATTTATGACGTATGGAGTGAGCAACGATCAAGAAAAAGTCTTGGCCAGGACTCAACAGCGCTAAAAAATGAGCAATAGCTAATGCAGGAAACGCAGCAGGGAAAAAAGTAGAGTAAGACATATTTGAGTATCCATTTAAAACACCCAAGTACTATGCCGTGCTCCGTTTAATCATTATTGTCGAAAATTGACTTTATCTGTTGATATTGCTTAGGCGTTGAGGCTGTATAGGTCACAAAAGCCCGGTGTAACTGACTCTGATCAAAAAAACCTAGTTCATTAGCGACATCGGTGATGTCCATACCCCCTTTCAGAAGCACCTTAGCCTTCTCGACCCTATAATTGCTGAGAAATGATTTAGGCGTAATCCCAAACTGTCTTTTGAACTTTCTAATTAAGGTTTCTGGGCTATACGCTAGCTGGTTGGCGATAGCATCAAGCTGCGGAGCATTTTCAATATCTTTTAGCAGTAACTCTCTGACTTTGTATGCTAGGTCATCATTATTGTCACTCATGCAAGGTGTACAGCATCGACTTAACAGATGGAGTATAGAGTTTTCGATTGATGACGCGATATGGGGCGATTCACGCTCAATGAGCGTAGAGATTGAACTTCCAAGTCCCAACTCACTAGCTTTATCGGAGAGCAAAATATGATCAACTTTGAAATTTTTCACTTCGAAACTAAACAGCTTCGATAACGCACTACAACACCATTGATGATCTATGTAAAGCATGTGGTAGCTTCTAGAGTTGTTGTCTACAGGACTGCAGGCATGAACCAAATTAGGCTCAATAAGAATGATGTCACCTTTATTTAGCAGTACATTTGTATTGCGTAGAGACAAACATGTTTGACCAGCAAGCATGATTCCAATAGAGAGCTCCGGATGGTAATGTGCTTTGTAGCCTTGGGTACTATCTCGAGTTGTCCGTACCGTCAGATAGGGTGTCAGTTGGCTGGTCCAATATCCCTGACTGATGTTCCTTACATTACTCCCCATGCTAACAAATCACCTTTCCATTCAACGTTGGCGTATCGAGACTTCCACATTACATAAAGTAAGTCAAAAATTCGACTTTGGTTTTAAGGTAATGGAAGAATAAAGCACAATTTGGGGCAAAAACGGTTTAGACCTTCTCCACTAAACCGTTTCTATCAAGCTAGAAAAATACACTCAAGCAACAGCCTCGTCTTTCAGGCTCTCTAACGAAAACTCGGAATAATCGCCGGAATCCCAGGCAGCAAACCCACCAACGCCATCACACTACTTAGCACAATAAACATGATTCCGGGCAGTACCCAACGGCTCATTTTACTGAGTTCACCGCTGCGCTCTTTACAGCCGACCAAGCCTAAATTGTCCAACAGCATGGTGAGAGACCAGCCAAACGCTGGGTTGACTAGCACCGAAGAAAATACAACGATCGCTGCCGATTGTGTGGTTTTCCCTTCACGCGTCATTTCCATTCCTGCCTCTAGCAATGGTACGAATACCCCAACAATAAGCGCCACACAAAGGACAGGTTGCCATATCGCAAGATCCATTGGGTAGCCCCAAACAGCAGCGATGATACAGAACAGTGCCGTTAGCAACGCACCAGCTGGTATAGGACGTTTAGCAATCGCTGCTGGCACGATATAAGTGCCCCACGACGAAGTAAAGTTAGTGCCGCCGAGCAGAGAGCCGAACGTTTGACGAATTGAGGCGGTGGTCATAGTGTCGTCGATGTTCATGTGTACTTTTTCTGTACGCTCTGGGTAGCTGATTTTCTGGAACACTTGATGGCCTAAAAAGTCCGGTGACCACATCGCCACTGCTAAAATAGCGAAAGGCAACACCACCATAAAGTGCTCAAGCGTTGGTAGGCCTAACATCCAGCCGGTGTCTTCTCCCCACCAATACATAGGGTTCATGTTGGGTAAACCTGGCTCGGTTTGAAAAGAGAACGGAGCACCCATGGCAAACGCTAGCGTCCCACCTAGTAAGCAGCTAAGCGGTACGGCTAGCCAGCGCTTACGAAAATGTTCCAATAAAGCGTATAAAATAATGGTGCAGAAGATCACAACAAAAGCAATGTGACTCATGCCGATTCCTTCGGCCCAAGCGAATAGCTTTTTAACTTGAGATGCGGTTCCAACAAAGCCTAAGTAGAGCAATAGCCCGCCACACACCCCTTTGCTGGTGAGATTGGCTAACATGCTGCCACCTTTACTGATAGCTAAGACTAAACCAAACGCACCAATCAACAACCCAAAAGCCATAGGGTGTCCGCCAGCAGCTACAACAATGGGAATTAAAGGAATGAGTGGACCATGTGTACCGGCGAGGTTGGCGGTCGGCAATAAAAAACCAGAGAAAAGAATAATGAAAACAGAAGCTATGAGTAGTTCATAACGCACGTTTTCTAAAACAAAGCCCTCATTGAGCCCTAATGCGCCCGCAAACGTCGCGGCGATGGCTCCCACCATAACCACTTTACCAATGGTCGCCGCCATCGCAGGGATAGTGTCTTCTATCTCAAATCTATAGTCTTTAAACGGCAAATTGGGACGCCAACGTTTGGGCGCCATAATTTGCAATTCGTGTTCTAAATATTGTTCTCGGGAAGCAAATTCTGACCTTGGTTTATGCTGTTGTTCATAGTTGAGTTCATCCTCATTGGCTTGAGGCTTGTCAGTTGTTACATGTATGGACTCTAAAGTACTGCTCATTGTGATTCCTTTCGTTCACACTCTATGGTGTGTTGTTCCAGCAAACGTTATTGGTTCACTGCACAAAGGTTTAGCGAATCGTTTCTCACTCTTTTTTACTGCAAAGAGCTGGATGACTTTTCGCTATGAAACCTTGAAATACAGTCGCTAGTACCATATACCAAACCAAAAAAAACAAATAGTCTCAAACAGTTAGACATTAGTCGTAGAGTCCCACTACTAGTTTGGGTCTTACCTACTTGGATGGAACGGAATCAGGAAGTTACGATCGGATTGGCAGTCTCAGTTGCAAATATGAAAAAGCGAACCACTATGGGTTCGCTTCATCGTTTAAAGTTATCAAGGTCTCACACACTAAAATTAACTCGTTTTTGCTGCGGCGTGTTGTTCGACCATAAAGGCAAGCATATCATCACTTAAGCAAGATTTGCTGACGTATTGGCGCTGTTTACCCATGTGAAGAATGACTCCCAAATCACTTTGTTGTAGTTGGTCGATATCACCCCATGCAATGGTATTATTGACCTTGCCACTTTTATAAGTCACGCCTTTGGTGCCGATGGTAAGCTCCACTTTACTGCCAGCACTCGAACCAATGTTCTGACGCCACACCCACCAGCCTCTTTTAAAGTAAACGCTTAAAGCCTCGATAAAACTCAAAACAATAAAGAACCAACCCAAATAGCCGTTAGGCAATAACTCAAACTTAACTAAAACCGAGCCAAAGAGCAGAAACAGCGCAGCTTTGTAGTAGGATTTCGGGAACTCAGTTGGGGTACTGGTTTGATCGTAACACTCAGCAAAAAAGGCTTTGTTGAGGGTGTATTCTGCGGTGAATTCTTTGTTGTTGGGCATATGTAGCTTCTTTGATGTGATATTTTGTGTAAGAGGCTACTTAGTGCGCGACGTCGTAGCTTTCACATTGTATATGCTAATGCCACTTTTCTTTAGCGATTTTGATTCAACAAGCCATGCAATTCGAATTAACTGTTACCTTTACAACTGCTTGAGAGCTCAAGACTCAGAAAATCTTTGCTTTGATGCAATATCGTTACTGCCTCATAGCTGGCTGCAAATCGAACCTGGAACGTTGATACTACATCCTGTTGGGAAGAGCTCTCATAGTCATCTAATATGCTCACACTATGACTGACTATGTATGCGTCTTTAAAAGCAGACTTCGAAAGGACATCATTCAACCCCATCACACGCTGCTCTATTACTTCACCAAGCGCTTCACTTTTCGATATCCTATTTACATACATAATATGAGCACTCACTTCTGTAGCTTCACAGTTGCCAATCGAGTAGCCCCAACTGCTCAAAGGTAGGAAGATACTGCAGAAAACCACCATCCATCTTGTCATTTAATAGATCTCCTTAATTTCAATTTCTGGGCACCTTCGTCTGTTTTCGACGCAAGAGCAATAAAAGTCGACCATATATGTCATCCTGATCATGAATGTTCATACTTTTCTCCGTACATTGCTCACGGGTAAACTATTAACAAATCCAGACACCAGAGCACCCAAAAATACCAAATCAAAAATACCTTCACCCAGCCATAGAATTTTCACCCTAATAGATCCATAATCCCCCACCCTAAGAGTTACTCCGCCACCAAAGACAGTAAGTAGTGCAACAACCATGACAACAAAGCCCAAAGTCGTTATCGGCCTACATAACCCGAAGAGCCCAACCAATGTCGGTGCAGTAATGCGCGCTGCTGGGTGTTACGAGGCAGGTGAAGTGCGTTATAGCGGTACACGCTATAGCCGAGCCGTTAAATTTCAAACCGATACCCAAAACAGTCATGAACGAATTGCTTTGGTGGAAAAAGAGGATCTCACTGCGGATTTGGCGGATGATGTTGAAATCGTTTGTATTGAGTTTGCTGTTGGTGCGAGCTCTCTGCCTCACTTTGAACATCCTGAGAAAGCCATCTATATATTTGGCCCCGAGGATGGCTCGTTGCCACAAGAGATCGTCGATAAAGCTCATCACGTGGTTTACGTACCGACTAACGGCTGCATGAACCTTGCTGCGACGGTGAATGTGGTTTTGTATGACCGCCTAGCGAAAACCATGGGCACGATCGATGACCACCAGCAAGTCATCGCCAATCGAGACAATAAAAACCGTTTAACAGTGAAAACGGTTTAAACCACTATACTCGTTATAGCTAACCTATCCTTCTTATAGATATCTCTGCGCGGCGCAGTTTGCTACACTCCGCCCATTGATAAGTGAGACCCTTAAAATGATGACTGACGAAGAAAGAATTGAACTGCAACAAAACAACCCACTACATGGGCTAAAGCTTGAAACCATGTTGCAAGAGTTAGTGGATTTTTATGGCTGGGACATTCTCGATACCGCAATGCGTTTCAACTGCTTTAACACAAAGCCTACGATTGCGAGTAGCGTGAAGTATCTGAAAAAAACTGAGTGGGCGAGAGAAAAGTTAGAGAACTTTTACCTTTATCGCTTCAAACGCATGCCAAGAGCGAGCGCAGAAGAATACAACATCCCACCAAGAGCACGCACCTTCCCGCACGGGATTAAACCGAAAGAGCCGATGGCGCTCACTGTTGAGTCGATTCTTAAATCACAAGCTAAAGCGGCTACAGCATTTAAGGAACGTTCAGGGCGCGGACGTCCACCACGTCGATAATGCATTGCTAAATACTCAAAAATAAAAAAGCCTTACTTGACGCTCAAGTAAGGCTTTTTTATTTTTTGATAGAAGCGGCAGATTGCAAAGTGAACTCGCTACCCGCCACGAGCGTTACTCTATTGATTGCGCTTTTTTTTCTTTTTGCCAGTGCCCGCTGGTTTTGCGCGTGGCTTCATCGGTGCAAAGTAAGCTTCGCTTTGGTCGTCTTCGACTTCAAAGCCTTTAACTTGTTCACGCTCAAGCTGGAATTTATTCTTCTTCTCGATCACTTTGAAGTGGTGATAGTCATCAAAATCAATCAGTGATAAACCCAAACCTACCTCACCAGCACGGCCACTTCGGCCGATACGGTGCATGTAATCAGCAGGACTGCGCGGAAGATCGAAGTTAATCACAACTGGCAGTTTTTCGATATCTAGCCCGCGAGCAGCAATATCAGTTGCGATCAGCACTTGAATCTCGCCCGACTTGAAGCCTTCCAACACGCGAGTACGAGCGCCTTGCCCTTTGTCACCATGGAAAACCTCCGCAGTGATACCGCGTTTTGACAGTTTTTGAGCCAAGTGATTACAGGCGTTCTTTGCATTCACAAATATTAGCGTCTGGCGCCACTGGTGTTGCTTAATCAAATGAGCCAGTACCGCCGTCTTTTGGCCTTTGTTCACGCTGAACACGCGTTGTACCAAAGTGCTTGCTTCAGCGCTTTGCAATTGAACTTCAATCGGATCGTTCAATAGACCTTGAGCCAGAGTGGTCACTTTTTCAGGGAAAGTAGCAGAGAACAGCAAGGTCTGCTTTTGCTCTGGCAGCAACGCTAGGATCTTGTTGAGCTCTTCGGTAAATCCTAGGCTTAGCATTCGATCCGCTTCATCCAGAACCAGTGTTTTTACTTGGTCCAATTTAATTGCATTGCTAGAGACGAGATCCAGAAGACGGCCAGGCGTAGCAACAATCACATCCGCGCCACCACGAAGAGCTAGCATTTGAGGGTTAACCGATACGCCACCAAACACAGCAACCGTTTTAATCTTGTCTCTTAGATGATAAGAGTAAGACTTCACATTGTAAGCCACCTGTGAGGCCAGCTCACGCGTTGGCACTAAAATCAGATGCGACACATAGTTGCCACGACGACTCGCTGAACTCTCTTGCTGACACACCTTTTGAAGGATCGGCAACGCAAAAGCAGCAGTTTTACCTGAACCGGTATTGGCTCCACCAACAATATCTCGACCTTCAAGTACATGAGGAATGGTATGAGATTGAATTGGGGTCGGTTGGCTATACTCTAACGCTTCTAGGCGCTCGACTAAGGTTGGAATCAAACCAAGTTCGGCAAATGTCGTTTGCTGTGTGTTATCTGTCATTACAATGAGTGGCTCAGTGCTAGGTAAAGGGCGTGTATCTTATGCTATTTGCCGCCAAGATGTTAGCAATATTCAGTTCTCAGCCTGTAACCAAAAAGCTCTCGGGAATGCGAGAGCTTTATTGTGGAGGAAAACAGGCTTACAGGTGTTTGAGCGAAATCCCCTCGCGATTAAACAAATGGATCTTCTCTGGCTCTGCTTTTAGATAAATTTCTTCACCCTTATGGAAATCCAATATACCAGGAAGCTTGGCTACAACAGCTTCTTCATGCCCTTCTACTTTGATGTGAAGTAACGTGACTTCACCCAAAGACTCAACAAACAGCACCTTACCCGACATCAGCGCATCCGCGGGTTCGGCAACAAGAAAATCTTCAGGGCGAATACCTAGTTGCAGCTCGGTGCCTGCTAAAGAATCCTCAGAGCACACAGGAACTTCAATATTAAGGCCACTTTCTGCGGTCACGAGTGACGCTTCACCCGCTTTCTCCATTCGAGCTTTGCTGATGTTCATTGCTGGAGAGCCGATGAACTGCGCAACAAAAACATTGGCAGGGTCGGTATAGAGTTCTAGCGGCGTACCAACTTGCTCGATACGACCAGAAGAGAGCACAACAATTCGGTCTGCTAATGTCATCGCTTCAACCTGATCGTGCGTCACGTAGATCATCGTTGTCTCAGTGAGCGCCTCCTTGAGATTAGCGATTTCAATTCGGGTCTGAACACGCAGCGCCGCATCTAAGTTAGACAATGGCTCATCAAATAAGAACACCTTTGGCTGCCTTACAATGGCTCGGCCAATCGCAACACGCTGCCTTTGACCACCAGAGAGTGCTTTTGGCAGACGATCCAAATAAGGTTCAAGCTGGAGCATACGTGCCGCTTCCATCACTCGTTCGTGAATGGCCTCCTTGGACTCTTTCGCAATACGCATCGCAAATGCCATGTTGTCGTACACGGTCATATGTGGGTACAGCGCATAAGTTTGGAACACCATGGCAATACCGCGCATCGCTGCAGGCAGTTCATTAACCCTGGCGCCTTCGATACAGACTTCTCCAGAAGTAATATCTTCAAGCCCTGCAATCATTCGCAATAGTGTCGATTTTCCGCAGCCCGATGGGCCAACGAACACAATAAACTCCCCTTGCTGAATATCGAGGTCAATCCCTTGCAGTACCTGAGTTTCACCGTATGATTTTTTGACGTTTGTTAAAGATAATCCTGTCATTTCACTCATCTCTTCTTAGAATCAGTCACATCGTTGAATCAGGTACTGTTTATTTAACAGAACCAGAAAGTAGCCCACGAACTAAATATCGTTGCAGCACAAAGAACACACATAACGGCACCGCGATTGAAACGAACGCCGACGCCGTCAAAATTTCCCAGTTGCCACCTCGAGATCCCAATAGCTCACGCAAACGCGCTGTCAGTACCATATGCTCTTCTCCTGTTCCTAAGAACACCGTAGCCACCAGCAAGTCATTCCACACCCATAGGAACTGGAAAATGGCAAACGACGCCAAAGCGGGAAACGACAGCGGCAGAACGATTCGCATGAAGATCTCAAAGTCCGTCGCACCATCGACTTTGGCCGATTCAATGATTTCTCTAGGTAGACTAGAGATATAGTTCCGCAGCAAGTAAATTGCCAAGGGCAAACCAAAGCCCGTGTGTGCTAGCCATATTCCAAGGTAGGTTTTCGCCCCGACACCAAAGAAGGCACCGATATCATTGTAGAGCCTGAGCAATGGGATCAATGACATCTGCAATGGCACCACGAGTAGGCCAACGACCAGCGCGATCAATAGATTGCGCCCCGGCATCTTCATCCACGACAAAGCGTAGGCCGCATAAGCCGCAATAAGGATAGGTATGATGGTGGCAGGAATGGTGACCGTCAGTGAATTAATAAACGAACGCCCTATCCCTTCTGCCGTTAATACCTCACGGTAGTTGTCTAAGCCAAACTTTGGCGGGACAACCGCAGTGTAGAAAATTCGTTTGCCACGTTTGCCAGTAAATGGCTCAGGCGAAGTCATCTTGTAGTGACCGTCTTCGCTAACCGTCAGTTTTCCGCCTTTACGCATTTCTGCAACTTCGCTTGGCAAGAACTTAGTCGGCTCTCGAGAAGAAAAACCAAATGCCATGATCTCTGTCTGTGCGTCGTTTACCAATAACTGCCCCGAAAGCACATAAACGCCACCTAACTTTACTTGCGTATCCGGGTTTTCCGTACGAGCCACTAGGTTTTGCTCTGATGCCGTTAGAGAAGTCCACCAGCCTGATAAAGCTAACTGGTCTTTATCTCTAAAGGACGAAATAAGTAGACCCGCTGTTGGTAGCGTCCAGAGAATGACTATCAACAATACAGATAAATGCACCAGAATCGTCAACGGCGAGCGACGAAGTCGGCTGATACTAAACTTAGCATTTGGTGACTCTGTCGATGAAGGCGCTGCAACTTTAGTCGTCATTATCGATCCTCCATCTGCGCACTCGCTTGACGCATGTTCCAAACCATAACTGGAATCACCGCGACCATGATGATAACGGCAATCGCCGCTCCACGCCCAAAGTCACCGCCGCCTCTAAACATCCAGTCAAACATCATGTTTGCAAGCACCTGAGTACTCCACTGACCATTTGTCATTGCTAGCACAATATCGAAAACCTTAAGTACCAAGATGGTGATCGTCGTCCATACCACGGCAATGGTTCCCCATATTTGCGGGATCAAAATCTTAAAGAAGATCTGCACACCATTTGCACCATCAAGAATGGCGGCTTCCACGGTTTCCTCCGGCACACCGCGAAGTGCTGCGGCAAGGATTACCATTGCAAAGCCAGTTTGAATCCAAATCAGGATCACCATTAAAAAAAAGTTGTTCCAAAAAGGAATGGTTATCCAGGCCTGTGCCGTCCCGCCAAATGCTTCCACAATGGCATTGAGGATGCCAATTTGCTCTGAGCCAGGTGCACGATAGTCATAGACAAACTTCCAAATGATCGACGCGCCAATAAAGGAGATCGCCATCGGCATAAAGACCAGACTCTTAGCAATGTTTCCCCAGCTCACCCTGTCAGTCAGAGCTGCTATAACTAATCCGAAAAACGTTGATGCCGCTGGTACCACAAGTAACCATAACAAGTTATTGAACAGAGACTCTCTAAACTCAGGATCCTTAAACAACCAGGTGTAATTGCTCACACCAACGAACTTATCCCCGTTTCGGTCATGCAGCGATAGATACAAAGACTCAAAAACCGGGTAGATGAGGTAAAGCACTAAGAAGGCCAATGCTGGACCTAAGAACAACCACGGACGAATCGCCGCAGCCCGCCTCAGGTTCTTGGCCATGGTTTGGTTGGAGACATGTCTGGTTGGAAAAATAAGGGTAAGCAGGAAATTGCTGCCAACAAAATAGACAACGCAGCTAGCGACGCCCAACACCATGATAAATAGAGAGGAATAAAGCTGTTCCATCACTACCTCGCTCAATAAATGCCTAACAAAGGTGTGAAATGTGAACATCGATAGACGCTAAAAAAACGGCGTCTATCGACATCACGTTAAAGGGCCTTATTACTTAAGCGCATCCCATGTTTTCTGGATATCGCTAGCCACATCTTCGGCTGACTTACCGCCGCTGTAGTCAACCATTCCTGTCCAGAATGCACCTGCACCAATCTTACCAGGCATCAAATCAGAACCATCGAAGCGGAACGTCGTCGCATCAAGTAATATCTTGCCTTGCTTCTTGAGCGTGTCGTTACCATAAGCATCGATATTGACACCTTTATGCGGCGTTAAGAAACCCGATTGTGCCATCCAAATTTCGTGGGCAATTGGGGACTGTAGGAAAGACATAAACGCTCTCGCCGCTTTTGAGTCTTTAGTGATGCTCCACATGGTGCCCGCACCCAATACCGGTTTACCTAAATCTTTTGATTCATAAGCAGGGAAGTAGAAGAAATCAACATCGGCTCCCAGCTCTGTGCCTTCAGGGAAGAAGCTTGGAATGAATGATGCTTGACGATGCAGATAACACTTAGCGGGCGAAGTAAATAGGCCTTTTGGCGAGTCACGGAAATCCGTCGCTGCAACAGCGCGTGCACCACCATCAACAAACTTATCGTTGCGTGCAAACCAACCGAACTCTTCAATCGCACCAACCACTTTCGGATCATTAAATTTAAGCTCGTTTGTTGTCCACTTATCATAATCAGATGGCGATTGAGTACGAAGCATCATATCTTCTACCCAGTCCGTTGCAGGCCAGCCCGTTGCACCGCCCGAACCGAGACCGACACACCAAGGTGTTTCACCATCTTCCACGATTTGCTCGGTCAACGCTTTCAGCTCTTCCATCGTTTGTGGCACTTCGTAGCCCACATCTTCAAAGTTCTCTGGTACATACCAAACCAACGACTTCAAATCGACCTTATAGAAAAATCCATACAAGTGATCTTTACCATTTTTATCTGCAAACGTTCCTAGATCGACCCAAGATGAGCCAGCAGCATAGTTGTCGTTTACCCATTCACCCATCTTTGGATCCAGCGGGGTAAGAAAACCTTTTGAGGCTAAATCCGCTGCCAGCCCAGGTTGTGGGAAGATGGCTATGTTAGGGGCGCTCCCCGCTTGAACGTCAATGGCAATTTGCTGCTCAAAGGAATCTGAACCAGAGTAGTTCACTTTGGCACCCGTTGCGGCTTCAAAGTAAGCAATGACGCTTTCAACAAGCTCTTTGTCTTCAGTCAGCCAAGGACCAAAAATGGTGACGGTTTCACCTTTTAGATCCATGTTTTTCAGCGCTTCGTAGCTCTGCCAATTGAAACGGGCATCTTCGCCTGGTGCGAATTTGAGGTCAGCCGCAAAAGCGGCAGAGGTAGAAATGGTCACAGCGATTGCACTAGCAAGTAGGGAGGTTTTCATCAGCAAGACTCCATGTATTGGGATACTTTTTATTTGTCTTTATGTCCTTGGCTTTTCGGATTACTGCACATACAACTAAACAACTTAATCGGTTAAGCCAGTACTAACTACCTTAAAACCTTATTGACATTTCGACCACTTTCTAACCAGTTCTTGCGCCATCGATCATGTTTTATGAACTCAAGTCTTCAATAGGATGACGAAGATCAAACTATTTAACGCGCCTAAAACACCCACACTTCCAATCCTTCTTAATCGTTTTAGAATTAGTAGAAATCATCCTTCACTATTGGTTAAAAGCTTCGCCAAAAACAGAAGTTATTACCATATATAAAAGATAAGTAGGGATTACTATGCAGCGCAAGAAGCCCACTCTCAAAACGGTAGCAGCGCATCTGGGTGTCTCAACGGCAACGGTCTCAAATGCCTTCAATCGTCCTAGTCAACTTTCCAAGGGGCTGAGAGAAAACATCCTGCTAGAGTGTGAAAAGCTTGGCTACACTGGCCCAAGCAGCACAGCACGTAGCCTGCGCACGGGAAAAACGGGCGTGATTGGCGTGTTGCTGGCGGATAACTTGGCGTACAACTTCACTGACCCTGTGGCAACCGAGTTTTTGGCTGGCGTATCAAAAACGTTGGACGAAGCGCATGTCAATATGTTGCTGCTTCCTCCTAGCAAAGAGAACTATCAAAACACCCAAGTTGAGACGATTCCCGATAGCTTTATCGTCTATGGCAAGCCCGTAGATACCAGCATTGTTGATCTCATACTGAGGCAGCATAAGCCTGTCGTCGCAGTCGATTTTTCAATACCGGATACTCCGTCTATCAATATTGATAACCATAAGGCGAGTTACGATATTGCTAAACACGCCATTCACAACCCCAGCGACAATGTGTTGATTTTGGGGCTCAGGCTAGAACCGTCGACATCTCTTTCACTGGCGAATCTTGACAACCTTTACTCCAGCGAAGAATCGGTTTCACGCTGCCGTTTTGAAGGTTACAAACAAGCGTTGGAAGAAAACCACATTGCACTGTCGAATGAAAATATTTGGCAAATCCACGATCTGGAAGAAACCAGTCTAAAGACCATGCTTCGAGGCACGCTAACGGCGCCAAAAAAAGTCGATGTTCTGCTTTGCATGAGTGACAAAATCGCCCTTGCCGCGCTCGCAGTATCACAAGAGCTTAATCTATCGATTCGAATTGTTGGCTTCGATGGCATTCCACAAGCCGCCGAATCCGGACTAACTACCGTTCAACAACCTATTGCTAAAAAAGGCCAAATCGCTGCGCAGATGGCGCTTGGTCAACTACCCTACGAATCTATTCAGCTCGATACGGAGCTTATCATTCGCAGCAGCAGTTAGAACTTACTTCACTTGCTAAGGAGAACACTTCCATGAGTACGGAACAACTGGAGCAACGTTGGTGGCATGACGCCGTGGTTTATCAAATTTATCCGAGAAGTTTCAATGACGCCAATGGTGACGGTATCGGAGATATTCCTGGCATAATCGAAAAGCTAGATTATATCCAAGGACTAGGCGCCAATGTGATTTGGCTGAGTCCTGTTTACAAATCGCCCATGGATGACAACGGCTACGACATTTCTGGTTATCGAGAGATCGCCCCAGAGTTTGGAACCATGGCCGATATGGAAGCGCTTTTAAAAGAAGCTGATAGACGAGGCATTAAGATTGTCATGGATTTAGTCGTCAATCACACCTCTGATGAACACCCTTGGTTCATTGAATCCAAAAGCAGCAAAGACAATCCAAAACGCGATTGGTACATCTGGAAAGATCCTAAAGAGGATGGCAGTGAGCCCAACAATTGGGAGTCCTTCTTCAAACCTAAAGCATGGACTCTGGATGAAGCAACGGGTCAATATTACCTGCACCTGTTTAGTAACAAACAGCCAGACTTAAACTGGGCAAACCCAGAGGTCAGAGAAGCTATCTACGACATGATGCACTTCTGGCTTAAAAAGGGCTTGGGTGGCTTTCGAATGGACGTCATCAACATGATTGGCAAGCCATCTGATTTTCCAGATGCCACTATTTTTGACTCCGGTGTTGCCGGTTGGGAGCATTGGTCAAACAACCTATTGGCTCACCAATACCTTAGAGAAATGCATGAGAAGGTATTGAAACACTACGACGTGCTAACCGTTGGTGAAACGCCATTTACCACCACACTTGATGGCCGCTACTATTCACATCCCGCTCGTAATGAAATCAGCATGATCTTTCAGTTCGAACACGTGAGCATTGATCGTGAAGAGCATAACGCGGTTAAGAAAGACTTTGATTTGGTTCAGTACAAAGAGATCATGTCTCGCTGGCAAGAAGACTTGTATCAGAAAGGTTGGAATAGCCTCTACTGGAGCAATCACGACCAGCCTAGAACCGTGTCTCGCTATGGTTCAGACTCGTCTGAATACCGAGTGATCAGTGCCAAAATGCTCGGCACCGTTCTACATATGATGAGTGGTACTCCGTATATCTATCAGGGTGAAGAGATCGGAATGACAAACAAACACTTCAACAACATTGAAGAGTTTAACGACTTAATGGCGAAATTCCATTACCAAAAAATGTTGCAGCGCGGCATCTCCGATGAGGACGCTATCGCCTTTCTGAACGATTTTTCTCGCGACCATGCTCGAGTACCCGTTCAATGGGATAACAGCGAGCATGCTGGCTTCACCACCGGTACACCTTGGCTGCCCGTGAACGAGAACTACGCCGATATCAATGCTGAGCAAGCCATAAACGATGAATCGTCGATATATCATCATTACCGCCAACTGATCGCCCTGCGTAAAAGTGACGAGTTTGGCAAAGTGATTGTGTACGGCGACCACACTTTGCTCGACCCTCAAGATAGTGAAGTGTACGCCTACATTCGCTCAATCGATGGCAAATCGCTACTCACTATCGCGAACTTCAGCTCTCAAACCGTTCAGAGAACCTACCCATACAGTGTGAAGCAAATAGTGATCAACAATTACCCTGGTTCACTGAGCTCGATTCACAATATAGAGCTCAAACCGTATCAAGCGCTTGTGATTGAGATTTAATCAATACACATCAGATAGTTAATTAAGCGAACCGCCAATGGTTCGCTTTTTTCATCAGTGCTA
Source organism: Vibrio sp. DNB22_10_4 (assembly GCF_052879755.1). NCBI lineage: Bacteria > Pseudomonadati > Pseudomonadota > Gammaproteobacteria > Vibrionales > Vibrionaceae > Vibrio > Vibrio sp. DNB22_10_4. Next base: position 1,496,730 of record NZ_JBNNXW010000001.1, read on the forward strand.
GCTCACCTTTTTAAATCACAAATTACTCCAACACCACAACAATATGTATTGCCCATCATAATTACCAGCAAAAAAACCTCTTCCAATAGCCATATTAAAAACCATCCTCTCAATAGACTTCCCACCAATTTCATACACTTTCCTCTGTTAATCACAAAAGAGGAAGTAACATGTCTGATTTTTATATCATTGATACACAGTACGATCACTTAACATCCACTATCGATAATAAGGACGCCTTATTACTTGAAGTCCACAATTATATTGAGACTACTGGTGATCGGGAAATATTTGAGTGCATTATCAATAAGAGAAGCGAGCAGATTGTAAATTCTCAGCTATCTTCTTGTTCTAGTGGTAATTTAGATAGCCAGTATCAATCTGAAAGCATGGCAATTTTGATAAATAACACTGAGCTATTTGGTGTGCCAAATTTCTATCGTTATATAGAGCAGCAGTCCCAGTCACTGTTTGGAGGGCTGTTGCCCTTTTGGGCCGAGTATCAACGCTTCGTACTCATGCTAGACGCTGACGCAGTTGAGAAAGCTATGCCTAGGATTAAGGAAACTATACCTTGTGAAGAATTACCTAGTGAAGAATTGAAAATCTTGGCCAAGGTTGAATTGGAAAATGGATTTCACGCTGAGCTTGTGCAGAACATCGAAGCAGATTGCAGGAAATTTCTGACGTACTTCTCCGATCAACCTCTAAGGCTCCCCAACGCCAATGCACTGATGAACTTAGAAACTTTCGTGAAGCAACAGCACTGGTATGAAATGCTATTCGAACTGGATTTATCCGCTCAAGGTGAACATTTTATCCTTTATCAATGCGATGAGCATGGCAGAAAGACCTTACTTTCGTCTGCGAAGATCCAGCGCTGGAACAAAAAAGACGATTGGTTAGCGTTTGCACCATTTTTCCAATCGGATAGTTGGAAGGTCTCATTGAATGATAGAAATATCAGAACGTTAGAGGCTTCTGGAATGTTTGATGGCTCTTTATCCAACCGCCTCAAGCTTTCAACACCGCAACATCTCGATCAGTCGTTTTCACAAAGCTTGGCACTTGGTGATGATTGCTGTGAGCTAATTAGGATGGCTGTAAGTGGTTCCACAAGTCGTTTGAATACAATTCTATACCTATCTATTAAACACATCGCTCTGTTCATGAAACAGGTAGGCATGAAAGGTGTGTATGTCATCACGGAACAGCCTGCTCTGTTGTACTTCTTTCAATCAGTCAACTTATATAGTGATGATCCAGATTGTTACGTTCCAATGACGTATCAGCAAATAACCCCGACAAAACCTTACACATATAAAGGATTAATTTTGAGCGATCCAATGGTTAAAGCTATTGGAGAATGCAATTATAAGCAGTACTATAAGCAAGTGTTGTCAGCAAGGAAGAAGAGCACGACTCATTTTGCATCATGCCTGAAATTCTAAAATTAGCTTGCTCTGATACACCAGGACTTATCATGTTTATGATCGGTACTGGTGTATTGGTCTGGGCGATTTACATGTCATACAAGATGGTGAAGAACCAGTTTAAGGTAGATCAATCGATCTACCTTCCTTACTGTCTTTATGCATTTTTCATCGCATGTTGGATTTATACCAATGCTTATTTCCAATCGGATTTAATCACTTATTATGATCCTGATGTCGCCCTAGCAATGGCTATAGGGGCAAATATTTTCTGTGCTCTTGCTATTTTGTCGGCATATTGGTTTTCTTGTAAGCTTATCTCTAAAGCTAAAAATAGAAATATCTCTAGATTACAATCCATTATATTAATAGGATTATCAGTTCATTCTCTGATCGTTAACTTAGTTCCTGACATGACGGTCATCGATGTTGAAGTGTATTCATCTGGTAAATTCCTAATTCTCTTTGGTGAGTACAACAAAATATTTTTCCTCACCGCTCCGTTTATCATCGCACTAACCTTTCTCAACTTTGTTCGCGCATGGAAAAGTGATCTCAGGCTAACACAGCTCAAGTCCGGCTATATGATGGCTGGTGTGATTATCTTTATGGCATCCACCTTGGTTGTGATGATCGTCATTCCTTATTTCTTAAATGACTTTTCACTGGTATGGGTAGCGCCCACGCTATCGGTGCTTGAGCTGATGATAATCGGCTATGCTCTGCTATTTAACCGCTTTTACAGCGGGCGGTATATTGCTCTAGTAGGCATCAGCTCACTGACCAATATCGCTCTGTTCATCATTCCCGCCGTGTTTCTCGCATCCACCGGTAGCTATCAAAACATTACTTTACTTGGGTGGGTTGTCTTTACTGGCCTCTTCTATCAAAAATCTCTCAAAAAGGTCTATTGGTTCTTCAATCGTTTGTTGTACGGAAGCGCTGGTAACAGCATCGATCAGATCTGCAGTCTTGAATCAGAGTTTCGATTTTCATGTACTGAAGCGATAGAGCGACTCAACCACATATTAGGTGTCTCGAACGGTTATGTGCGCCAAACCATCGCCGAGAAAGATGCTCAGGTATTGGAATTTCTGCAAAAAGGCGAGCGCATTCTCGTGAAAGATGAGCTTATCTATATCCTCAATCATCATATTGACGCTAAAGAGAGCATGGGCGATATCATCGACTATATGGTCGCCAACAAGATATCACTTATCGTGCCTATTTTTGATAATAGAAAGCGAATATCCCACCTATACCTTGCCAACCAGTCAGAGCAGCATCCGCTAATCACCGCGGATCAAGTGGTTGGGTTGCTCTTACTGTTTAGAGAGGCCAGTCGTTGGATCATCGCTGAAGATAAAGTGCGAAAAAGCCAAATTCTGGCGGGCTCCATTGCCCATGAAATACGTAATCCGTTTAGCAAGCTCAAATATCAATTCGAGCAAATTGACACCAAAGTCTTGGGTAATGATCCCACAGATTTAGGCAACCACAACTCAGAAGAAATCAAACAACTGCACCAAGCGTTGCATGAGAGTAAGCGTGCCGTTCAATCTGGCACCCGATTTATCGATGCTATGTTGTCGGAGTTAAGAGGTGAATCGCTCAAAACCGATCGCTTCTCATCCCATTCTGCTGGCGAGTTAACGTTGGCTGCGATCAATGACTTCAGCTTTAACAAACCTGAGGATCGTCAACGGGTCAATGTGAATATTGAAGACTTCGCATTCTGGGGTGACGATACCCTATTCAGCTTTGTTATTTACAACCTACTTAAAAATGCCACTTATTACTTTGAGCAATATTCACACAGTAAAATAGACATCGGTTTTCAGCGACGAGAGAACATCAATACGTTGTCATTTACCGATTTTGGCCCGGGCATCGCGGAGGCCCACCTCGATCAAATCTTCGATGACTTGTTTACGCAAGGCAAAGGAACCGGCACCGGACTTGGACTTTCGTATTGTAAACGCGTCATGGCAGCGTTTGGTGGTGATATCCAATGTCGGTCGCAGCTAGGCAAATTCACAACGTTTGAGCTTACTTTTCCTGTCATCGATGAATCCGCATACGAAGCCAGACTGCATACTCAGCTAAAATCCATCTTAACAAACAAAAAGGCGTTGGTGATCGCCCCGCACACCTCACAGGCATGGCTACGACAATGTCTCGATGACGAGTTTGCACTTTCGGTTCATTATGTTTCTGCGCAGCAACAAGCACTGGGCTACTTGGCCGATACTGATGTTGATTTTGTGCTGGTTGCCGACCTCGAGCCTTCAGCGGCCAGTGAAACTGCAAATGCCATCCATGACGCCAATCAGCAAGGCACTATCCCGACACTTTTCTGTACCACTCGTACGGAAGAAGAATTGAGCTATGTTGATGCATTTCAAGCAACATTGCTGACATTCAGTAAGTACAGCTTTTGGAGCACTTTCGTTAAAGCCGAACAAGCTGGCGCGTTGAAGAAAAAAGAATCCCTCATGGGTAAGAAAGTATTGGTTGTCGACGATACCCATGTTAATCGTCTACTGGTACAAAGTTATCTAGTGACAGAGGGGGTAAAAGTGGAGCAAGCGGCCTCCGGCATTGAAGCCATTGAAAAGGCGAAAAAGACAAAGTTCGACCTCATTTTCATGGATATCCGCATGCCCAACATGAATGGCTTTGAAGCATGCAAAGAGATTCGAAAATTCACTGCATCAACGCCGATTGTGTCACTATCAGGCGAATGCGGACCGGATGCTCGCCAGTCCATTGCGACGCTTATGGATGACTATATCCATAAGCCAGCGGATAAAGCCAAGCTCGTCGACATGCTGCAAAAGTGGTGCAATGGCAACAGCACCACATCGCATAGGGTAAAGCAGCTAGAAGCGTAATTTGGCAAGTGCCTGTTTCACTCTAACCTCGCCTAGCTTTCCTGCTTCCAAGTGGATAACAGCGCAATATGTCTCGGTTCAATACCGCAGCAACCACCAATAATAGTCGCGCCTAATTCATGCCAATGTTTGGCAAAATCGAGATACTCTTCTGGAGAAAAGTGACGAACCGTTTGAATCGCTTCGTTGGCTTGATGTCCCGATTTAATCGGCGTAAAACTGTTGGCAAACACGCCAATTTCCAAGCTCTTGTTGTTACGCTTGGTGACGCTATTCACGACTTCAATCGCCTGGGCAATCACTTCTGGGATAGAGCAGTTGAAGAATAGCCCTTTCCCACCAGCCTCTAATAATTGCTCGACGGCCTCTTCCACTGTTTCTCCGGAACGAAGCAATGCAGGCTGGTCTAATTCATCTTGTAAGGTAAAGCAAAGGTAGGCGTTTTTTTGAGTTGCGTTAAACAGCTCTAGATACATTTTCGCTTCTGCAACACTGGCAACGGTTTCAGCTAGCCACAAATCAACATACTCATCTTGCGCTTGCATCAGCTCGGAAGTGATCGCTTTCGCTCGCTCATATTGAAACAGCTCTGGTCGATAGGAGCCAAATACCGGCGGCAGCGATCCTGCAACAAGCACGTTGTGCGTCGATTCAGAAACCGCTTCACGAGCCAGTTTTGCGGCTTTATTGGCAAGCGCTGCACCTTGCTGAGCGTATCCCTCATCGCCAAGGTGAAACGGCACGCAAGCGTAGCTATTCACTGTAATGATCTCGGAGCCCGCATCGATAAAAGCATGATGCGCCTGTTTAACCAATTGTGGCGACTCAATCAGCGCTTGGGCACTCCACAAAGGCTGAGAAAACGGCGCACCGATACGCTCTAGCTCTCGCCCCATACCACCATCTAAAATAGTTACTGCTTTCATATCTACCTACTGCTGTTAAAAGCGTGACTAAGAGACGCTATTAAACCACAAACGAGCCAAACATGAATGGGGGTTACACATAGTTATTTTCATCCGCTTATTTCAGGCTCCTCGACATACAAAAAGTGCATCAAGGCTTTCACCTGATGCACCTTGGTTAGGACTCTAGCTTATCGATCCTAATTAAGAGCAGACGATGCTACAAATGCAGTCTCAACGTAATTTGTTCAATTTCATCTCGCCATTGCTGCTGTAACGCTGGTTTCTGATGTTTTGGCTTACGTTGTACATCGGCCTCTAACAAGCTTTCGAGCTGAAATAGTTTATCTAGCAACCAATCTTCATCGATGATTTTTGAAGCTGCACAAAGAGTACTAGAATCTGAAGAACTCAATTGAGTTGGCTTGTCACTGGTACTCTCTGTTTCACCACTGTCAATCTCGTCATACAACCTCTGTAAGTCATGCCACTGTGTCAACGCCCCGTCTTTAATCAACCAATAGCGATTACAGCTTTTTTCAATCAGTTCCCTGTCATGGGTCACCAAAAGTACTGCACCATCGAATGTTCCAAGCGTTGAGGCCAACTCCTCTTTACCATCCAAGTCCAAGTGGTTGGTCGGCTCATCAAGCATTAGGAGGTGGTAATTTGCCAGCGATAAACCAAGCATCAAGAGTCGGGAGCGCTCTCCTCCACTGAGCTCGTTTACACGTTGAGAATGACGGTTGTATGCAAAGCCCGCACTAATCAGTGCCATTTTTCGCCGCTCTTCATTCTCATCGGTAAACACATCAAGTGCGTCGATTAAAGTCTCGTTGTCACTTAGCTGTTTAAGGCTCTGATCATAAAAGCCTAATCGACAGCGAGAGTGAAACTTAACACTGTCAGAAAGACTCATAGCTTGCGAGTATGTTTGCCAAAGCATCTTGAGCATCGAAGATTTACCGCTACCGTTGCAGCCAATAACGGCAATACGATCGCCACTTTTGACACTTTGCTCGTCCACGGAAAACAAAGTCTGTGCGTCATTCGCCGGTCTAACCGCCAAATTTGAGAGACCAAGTAAGCGATTCGCTTTCATCGCTTCTCCGTTAAGTGTTAACCTCCAAGCCGTTCCTTCTGTTAGTTCCGTTTGCGCATCTTTGAGCTTTTCAGCTCGCTTTTCCATATGTTTGGCTTTTCTGGCAAGATCTTCATTGTCGTAAACCCGCCCCCAAACTGACAGTCGTTTAGCACTTTTCTCGATCCGATCGATTTCCTTTTGCTCTGCCTGATTTCGCAGCTTGGCCGTTTCATCGTCGGCTGCGAGTTCCACCAGCGCAGCGGAACACGGCAGTTGAAAGTAATGTAGAGATTTGTCTCTTAAAATCCAGGTGCAGTTCGTAACCTTATCCAGCAGGCGCTTATCGTGAGACACAAGGACAAAACTGCCCTTCCAGTTAATTAAGAACCGCTCAAGCCAAAGCAGTGTTGGCAAATCCAAGTGGTTACTCGGCTCATCAAGAAGCAACAAGTCCGGCTTATTAATGAGTGCTCTTGCTAACAGCAAGCGAGTATGTTGACCGCCGCTCAATGTGCCCGCCGTTAGCGTCCATTGCGCTGCCGTAAAACCCATATCGGACAAAATAAGTTCCGCGCGCCACAGCTCTTGTTGGCGATCATCCTTTGGTAGTTTGGCAACGACAGCATCAAGCATGGTAACGTGCTCGAGCTCATGTGGGAGATGCTGCTCTACCTGTTCCATGAGGCAATGATTCGCTAGCGTAATTTCCCCTGAACGCGGTTCTTTGTTTCCACAAAGCAGTTGAAGTAAGGTACTTTTTCCGCAACCGTTGTGGCCGACAAGGCCAATACGATCACCTTGCTTTAGGGTGAAAGAGATTGCTTCAAACAGCGGTGTTGAAGATGTATGAAAATGAATGGATTGTGCAGATAGTAATGTATTCATGGCTTACTCAAGTTTTTCAAGGCGCAAAGCACCTGTTGTCAAAATGGGCTGACAATAACTCTGTAAGCTAGAGAGAAGAGATTCTCGTTAGTCTGTATAAATTGCGTCTTCGCTCAAGCTCAGTTATCGCAGCACGATACTGGTAAAACTTGAGCGAGCTTGAAAAGCAAAAACGTATGCAAAATATAATGCACACTGGTTCATGGGTTACCTCCTTATCTTTTCGGTTGAATTTAGGTTGTCTATTTTATCAACTAAAGCAATGAAGTCTAGCGGATTATCTGACACGTTTTATAGATTAAATTAGGCAATTAACTGATTTTAAAGGCAGAAACTTTAATCCTCATCCAAAACAGGCTATACCTATACCCATATCGCATTCAGATACCAACTTCACAGCGGAAGACTCAATGACAGTCAAAGAAATACTTCAGATAAAAAACGTACGTTACTTTTTGATGTTTCGCAGCAGCTATTTTGCACGCTTCTACTACCCGGTTTTTACTCTACTTTATCTGGACTACGGCCTAACCCTCTCTCAATTTGCCATGCTTAATGTGGTTTGGGCAGCGACCATCGTCATTTCTGAAGTTCCTTCTGGCGCGTTCGCAGATACTTTGGGTCGCAAAAAACTCGTGGTGCTGTCATCGATCGTCATGTTTGTAGAGATCGCCATGATTGCCTTTGTTCCCACCGGGAACGCTAACTTGGTCTTCGCGGTATTTTTGGTCAATCGGGTGTTAAGTGGGTTAGCTATGTCGCTAGCCAGCGGCGCCGATGAAGCGCTCGCCTACGACACGCTAAAAGAACAGGGCAAGGAAGAAATTTGGCCGCAGGTTCTGCAGATACAGCTGCGCATCGCATCCAGTGTTGGCATCGTTGTCACCTTAGTTGGCGCTGCTATGTACGATGTGAACGTGATGGGTAGTATCGCTGAATGGTTTGGTCTCGCAAGACCAGAAAGCACCCAAGACATCATGCGTATTCCAGTCTACGCTACCTTACTCGTTGCGCTCGTTGCCATCTATGCCGCCACTAGCATGCAGGAAGAGCGTAAAGTCGCGCCACATGCCGATGGAAAAGTCGCATCGACGATGGCTAGCCTAAGGCTAACAATGGATACGGCTAAATGGGTAATATCAACACCTTACGTGATGTTCATCTTGCTCTATTACAGCTTATTTGAGCACACCTCACGCATGTTTTTGACCATGAACAGTCAATACTACCGCGCCATTGAGATCCCGATCATCTATATCGGTTTTATTGGCGCTGGCATTAGCCTATTCCAAATCTTATTGGCTGGACAAAGTCGCAGACTGGCCGAGCGCATGGAACCTAAGTCCTTCATTACGCTAATGGGGCTTGCCGCCATGGCAACCTATTTCTGGATAAGTCGTGGCTGGCCAATCTATGGCGTGATTCCCGCTCTGTTATTGGTGTTCATTACCATGACGGTAAATATCTTCATTAGCTATCATCTCAATAGAAAGACCGAATCACACAACAGAGCCACCGTACTCAGCTTCAAAGGCTTAATGTTCAACCTTGGATACGGCATGATTGGTATGCTCTATGCGTACTACTACAAGATGGTTTCTCAACGTTATAGCGATCAAGAAATCGCGCAACACCTCGACTTTTTAGCGTCACTGTCATCGTTTTTCTATTACTTTACCGCGTTGTTTATCGGGCTCAGCGTGTTCTTTTACTTCAGCAACAAAAAGCGTCCCGTGTTCAACCAGTCATAAATGAGGTGTTCATGCAGTCTTTGTCTCTCGATCAAGCTCAAAAATTAGCGCTGCTGTCACAAGGCCTTCCTTCTCAGCCGGTTTCTGGAACAGCCTATCAGCAGTCAGTGCAAGCGATGAGAGGCTTGGGGTATGTTCAGATTGATACTATTTCGGTGGTGCAGCGTGCCCATCACCATACACTTTGGAGTCGAAACCACCGCTATTCACCCGATCATCTTGATCGCATGGTGCGAGATAAAGTGGCTTATGAATATTGGTCTCACGCGGCTTCATACCTCGATATGCAAAACTATCGCTTCTCTTTACCTCAAAAACATGCGCTCAAGTCGGGTAAGCAAAACCATTGGTTTAAGAAGAATCCCAAGCTGATGGCAGAAGTACTGAGTAAAATCACCATTGATGGCCCTTTGATGGCTAAAGACTTTGCTCAAAATGCGGTTAACGTCAATACCATCAAGAAGCAAGGCTGGGAAAGTAAACCCACAAAGCAAGCTCTGGAAACACTGTACATGCAAGGTGATCTGATGATCACCGAGCGTCGAAAGTTTCACAAAGTGTATGATTTGACCGAGAGAGTCCTCGTAAATGGGGTAGATACACGGATGCCCACCGATGATGAATACGCTCAATTTTTGGTATTAAACACACTTAAAACCCATGGTATCGCCACCATATTGGAGATGAGTTATTTACGAAAAGGGAGCAAACCGTTAGTAAAAAAAGCGCTGCTAGAGCTAGAAGAGATGGGCAAAATCGAGCAAGTGACCGTCAACGGTGAAGCCTATTTTGTGCTTCCCGAATCCCTTGAACTGCTCGACAAGCGATTAAACCGTCGTCAAGCGAAGCTGCTTTCACCCTTCGATAGCTTTATCATCCAGCGCGATAGACTGCGGAAGTTTTTTAACTTCGATTACTTGCTCGAATGTTACGTTCCGGCAGCCAAAAGACAGTTTGGCTATTTTGTGCTGCCGATTTTATGGGACGGTCGATTAGTCGCTCGAGTGGATTGCAAGGCTCATCGAAATCGTGCTCATCTTCAAGTGTCCAAACTCTATATCGAGCCACAAGTATCGCGACATGAAGAGTTCAAACATGCCCTAGCAAACGAGCTGTCTTCCTTTGCCTCATTCAATCACTGCGATAGCTACAACATCGATAAGACGATCATTACTTAAGACCTTTTGGCTTGTTAGACATTCTTAGGTAACGTCGAGTAAGGCACAATTACGACTTTGGGGCATCGTCACCTTGGCAATGACTATTGACCAGCTGAGATTGCTCAGCTTTGATGCGCTTTACAATTCGTTCGTCGCGCGCTTCTATCTCTGTCAGATTCAGTTGTGAAATATCGGCGACTGCCTCATGCTTCATTGCCGTCATATCATGATGCAAATCCTCGCTCCATTCCTGTTTATCAAGCGTGTTAGCGACGGAAAAAGCCGAAGACGTGATAGCGATTACACCAAGAGTAGATACGAGTAAGCTTTTCATAATATGCCCCTTTGGGATTGGTTATTGGTAAATGTGCAGACTACCTTACTTGCCCATTCCCTGTTGCACATGTGGTGCCAACTTTTAACTTTATAAAAATCAACACCTTGAAAAAACTATTCTTAGAGCTGGTTTGTGAGCTGGCGAATTTAACGCACATAGTGCGAAATTCACCAACCGCTTCACCACCCCAAGTTCCAGCATGCGCCTTCGACTACGTTGGTGCTTCAATATATGGATTAAGACCATTAACTCAGCTCAAGCACTACCCTTTCACTTTCTCAAAGACGCCAAAAAACTGCTCTGGCGCTTTCTCTTCGCCGTTTTCAATCACAAACTCAAGTTCATCAGCCAGTTGCGATTTGAGTGCACGCAGCTTAGCAAGATCGTCATTGGCAAGTGATGGATTCCCCATTTGCACATGAAGTACACCTCGGTACATGTATGGCTCAGGGAGCGACGGTGCGATAGAAATCGCTTTGTTGTAATGAAATAGCGCAGTGTTGTAATGATCTGCCCCCTGTTTACGTAGGGTATAAGCGAGGTTGTTGTGTGCTTGCGCCCAGTTTTTATCTCGTTTGAGGGCAGCTCGAAACTTTTTCTCAGCATCGAGAAATTGTTTGTCTTTCATAAGTTCCACGCCTTGATTGTAAGTGCGCTCGGCTTTGTTCAACGACTTATAACTAGAGCTGGAACCCGCCGACCACGCTCCAAACGAAGATAAAGCGAACACAAATAGTAAAATTGGTAGACGCATGATGTTCTCCTTTTCAGTCACTTGCTCTGTTATCTACGCAATAAGAGCCATTCTGTTCACCCAGCCTGCTTTATCATTGCTGTGAGACCAACAAGAACCCCCCTTTGCTTAACATGCACCAAAACCGATCTTGTTATCAACCTGATACGAATGGTTTTTATCTCTAACAACAACACTTCCAAAGGAGTAAAATCTCGACAAATATAGTAATATCAACAAATTTCAACCTATCATTCTGATAACCATAAAAATCCACCAGTAGATAGTTGCACGCTTTGTGACCTACTACTCTCATCCTTGAGTCTCATCCCCTTCTCTTCAATCAAAAGGATGAGCTGCTTAGATATTGCGCACATTAAATTGGTGATGCCCTAACCAAAAATAAAAAAGGACAACCCATGACATCAATAAAATCTGCTCTGTCTATGGCAGTGATGAGTGCACTTATGTTTGGCTGTGCGTCAGATCCAGCGACTTCTTCAGCGAATGAGACGGCAACCGCAACAACGGCGGCAGTAGCTGCAGCTCCAGCAGGTGTTGACACAGCCATGATGGCTGCCTGTGACAACCCGACAGTTTCGGAAGCAGGCCCTGTACGTAAAAAGCTTTATGTCGTTGGCACCTTTCCTGGTGCAAGCTGGAAACACATCGACGCTCGCGCATTTGAACACAAAGGCGATGGCCTATACCAAGCCGTAGTCGAAGAGCAACCAGGTAAATACTCAATGCAGTATGCAGCAGCTGACTGGAAACCGCAGTTCACCGCAGACGGTCGAGTCCTTAACGTTGGCGAAACGAAAGTACTGAAATGGGGTGGCTACGGGAAAGATACCAAGTCAACCATTGAAGCAACTGGCAAATACGTTTGGTCTGTGAAATTTGACGAAAAAGCGAACCCTATTGCTGTTAGTCTTAACCAATGCCAATAAATCTCTAGTGCTGAGCGAGCACTGCTCGCTTGGCATCCAGCCTTTGTTCTAAAACGTCGATCTCATCCCCCGAATACGTTTGCCAACTTAGCCCCTTCATCGCTATCATTAACCTTATCTGTTGCAACTGTTGCCCTCCTCAATGAAAAAGCACGAACAGCTGGTTCAAGATCTAATCAGCAAAATCTGCCAAGGCGTGATCACCCAAAAACTCCCTTCAGAAAGGGAGCTAGCCGACAAGTATCAGTTGTCGAGGTTCTCAATTAGAAAGGCACTAGCAAAACTCGAAGCGATTGGTGTGGTAAAGCCTAAAACAGGATCCGGTTATTACGTTAATACTGCTATTATTGGCACGCCATTAATTTATAACTCCATCACAGAAAACAGTTTTGAGCATATTTCTTATAAGAAAGTTCAGCTCAATAAACGTGTACCCACTCATCATGAGATGCAAGTATTTTCTATCGGAGAAGATGATTATCTTTGGCACATCAAACGCTTAAGGCTAGTGCAAGATAAAATCACCCAAATTGAAGAGACTATTTTACCCGTGCATTTATTCCCAAAGATGAACGATACCCTGGTGGAAAGTTCGCTGCAAAAGTTAGCACTTTCACTTGGATTAGAAATAGACAGCTACCTGACTAGTTACAAGGCGGTTAGCGTATCATCAGAAGATGCGAAAATATTACAGTGCAAGCGTTCAACCTCTGCAATGAATATTACCAACCGAGGATTTTTAACCTCTGGTGAAGCGTTTATTGTCAGCGACATTATCGATATTAATTACCAGTGCACTTATCACACCAAATTCAATAACGAAAGTTTGCAGTACCGAGATCAAAACGACCGCTAAGTTAGCGGCCGTTTTCATTTATTTCTTTTTCGTCTTCTACTACGGCGTATGAATTGAACCGTCCGGCAGTCGGCTTTGTGTCCATTCATGAGCGCGATACTCCACCGGGAAGTCCGCTGCTGCCTCAACATCCATTTCCACACCGATACCCGGCTTTTCGCTAGCATACAAGAAACCTTGTCGTGGCTCTGCTGCATTCGGGAATACGCGGCGAGTATTCTCTTTGTAATGCACGTGCTCTTGAATAGCGGCATTATGCAGATGCACATTCAGGTGCGTGTTCACCGCTGCGCCAATCGGTGTCATATCTGGTGGACAGTGCCACGCAATGCGCACGCCAAAGCTTTCACATAAGTGACCCAGCTTAAGTGCTGGTGTAATGCCACCAATTTGCGACACGTGACAACGAATGAAGTCAATCTGGCGATTAATGATCACCGACTTCCACTCTTCTGGATTATTGAACAGCTCACCAAGTGCTAGCGACACTGATGTTTGGCTACGCAGGTTCGTCAACCACTCAGTTTGATTGGGTGGCAGAATATCTTCGATAAAGTACGGATAGTACTGCTCAACTTGCTTGGCAAACTGCAATGCTTGATTTGGAAACAGTCTTTCATGCACATCGTGAAGAATGTGGAATTGATTACCATATTTCTCACGAAGCTTTTTAAACATGTCGATGGTGTTCGCCATGTACTGGTCTTGATCGTAATACGATCCAGCCGTTGGCTGCTCTGTGGTGTGCATGTTTTCTGGAACACCACCATAGAAACCTAGCTGGCAGCGAATGTGCTTGTAGCCTTGCTCCAAAAATTCATCGACTTGCTGGTATAAACCTTCCATTGTGTCACTGGTCGCGTGAGTATATACCTGAATTGCATCGCGAGATTTACCGCCAAACAATTGATGCAGAGGCATATTTGCAAGCTTGGCTTTAATATCCCACAGTGCCATATCAACACCAGAGATGGCATTATTAATAACTGGGCCATTGCGCCAATATGAATTTACCATCATCATTTGCCATAGGTCTTCAATATTATTTGCATTGCGACCAACAACTAAAGGTTTAATGTATTCATCAACCATAGTTTTTACAGCAAGCGGACGCTGCTGAAAGGTTGCACAGCCATAACCAGTAACGCCTGATTCGGTTTCAACAATAACAGTAATAAGATTATGTCTGTCCGGTTTCGTAATGATGCACTGGACATTAGTAATGATGTTTTCTTTCACGATATGGGCTCTTAGTATGAAATCTCATTCTATCTAACAGCGAAAAATTGCGAAATTCAAGCGATAATTTATGGTCATTTTTAACTGGTTCGTTATCAATGTGATTTTTTAAAGAAAAACGAACCAATCGCCAAAAATAGCTTAAAATTAGTAAATTCACGCATTTAATGTGATGAATCTCTCTGTTTTTTCGATTGGGACAAATCTTATCGCTGGATATGATAGCTCCATCGAATAACGGTAGAAGATAGGAACTCCTACTATGCAACTAACTGAATCGCTAAACGACGTGAACTCAAAAACTAATTCCAATAGCGAGCAAAGCCGTTTCAACGACAACCTGCAGTCGCTTGTCGCTGCGCTTGGTGGGGATGACAATATCATCAACATCACGCACTGTATGACTCGCCTTCGCTTTAAGCTTGCCGATGAATCTCTAGCCAACAAGGACGTACTAGAAGCCATCCCAGGTGTCAAAGGTGTGGTGCTTGCTCAAGGTCAAACTCAAATCGTCATCGGTGTCGATGTCGAGAAGTGGTACAACGCTCTTTCCGGCGTAAGCACGACCACTGACGAGCCTATTTCAGAAGCAGAGAAAGGCAAACTGTTCCAAAATGCCATGCGAGTCGTCGCGGGTATCTTTGGTCCTGTCGTACCAGCGATTGCTGGCGCAGGTATGTTGATGGGTCTGCTTTCAGGCCTTATTGCAACCAATGTGATTTCAGAGTCGTCGGACACGGTGTTCTTCTTCCGCTCGATTTCAGTCGCGGTGTTCTTCTTCCTTCCAATGTTGGTGTCTTTCTCGGCCGCTAAAGTATTTAAAGTGAACGAGTACATTGCTCTTGCGGTTTCATCTGCGATGCTAGCTCCAAAGCTTGTTGATAAAGCGGCAATGTTAAAAGAAGTGGGCAGCGCTCCTGAGCTTACCGTATTGGGCTTCGTGCCTATCGAACTGCTCAACTACGGCGGCGCTATCGTGCCAGCAATCCTAGCGGTTTGGGTATTATCTAAAGTGACACCGTTCGTTGACCGTTTTGTGCCATCTTCTGCGAAGCCTGTATTTACCCCCCTACTGGCCTTCACAGTGACGTCGACCATTGTACTGTCATTGGTTGCTCCAGCAGGTATGTGGCTAAGTAATGGCGCAGGTTGGGTTGTGAGCTCACTACTAGAGATTTCACCAACGCTTACTGGTTTTGTGTTCGGTATCACTCGTCCTATTACGATTGTGTTTGGTATCCACCACAGCATGACACCAATCAGCCTAAACAACTTTGCGTTGTACGGAAAAGATTTGCTGATGCCAATTATGTGTCTAGGTAACCTAGCAATTGCTGGTGCAACCATGGCGGTATGGTACAAACAACGCAGCCGCGTTTCAAAGGAGCAATCTTCAGTAACAGTAGGTTCAGGTATCACCGCTATCCTTGGTATCACAGAGCCAGCGCTATTTGGCGTACTGACTAAGTACACAAAAGCTCTATTTATGGCGAGCCTAGCAGCAGGTATCGTAGGTGCGATTTCAGTGACCATTGATACTCACCTAACCAGCTACATTCTGTCTTCTGTGTTCAGCCTTCCAGCGTACTTGGCGAGCGGTACTCAGAACTTCATTCAAGCAGTACTGGGCGTTGTCGGTGTATTTGCACTGGCCTTCACGCTAACCATGATGTTTGTGAACGTTGACGACAAATAAGCGAAGCGGCTAAATATCCAAAACACGATATAAAATAAAGGCTCATAACCACTAGGTTATGAGCCTTTTTCTGTTTACGGCTTTTGTTAGCGTCTAATACAAGACGTACATCCCCGGCATGCAGAGCGTGTTGCTGGATCGAGACGACCTCGCTGGATTTTGCAATACGCGTTACGCAAAACTCGCCTCGCAGCGAACCAATCATCTGGTTTTTGCATTAACAGATAACCATTAAAGCGCTTGAGAAGTGGCAGACGATATTCATCGAGAAACTTGCGGTCATAGTCGACTTCAAAATAGTCGAAGACCTGCTCAAGAGCAGAGAAAGTGGCCAGTTTGTCTTGGATATCGGTAAAGCTCATTGCAGCCGAAAAGAGAAGTGAAGGTACGAAGAGTGTATTAGAGATAACAAGAAAGAGGAAGCCCGAGACGCCATTCCCATAAATAGGATGCCCCCTCGCCTCAAGCCTAATCTTGTTAATTTGCGTTAGATAGTCAATTACGCCTGGTATTCCGGGTAGTCTAAAAGACCAACCTCGTTGCCACCGAACAGAGTCTCTGGGTTGTGCGGTGCTAGCGGGTAACCGTGCTGAATACGACTCGGCAGATCTGGGTTTGCGATAAATGGACGACCGAAGCCTACCATGTCCGCAAGACCGCCAAGGATCGCTTGCTCAGCTTTCTCTTGGTTGTAGCGACCAGCATAAATAATGGTACCTTGGTACGCTTCACGCACTGCTGTTTTAAACTCAGCAGGTGTGTCTGGCGCATCATCCCAATCCACTTCAGCAATATGCATGTAAACCACATTGTGTTTGTCCAGTACGCGTGCAGCTGCCGTGTACGTCTCTACTGGTGTTTTATCGACGGTTCCGTTAAGTGAAGTAAATGGGGCTAGACGCACACCCACTTTGTCCGCACCAATCGCGTCAACAACTGCCGCAACCACTTCATCTAGGAAGCGAAGACGGTTTTCGATTGAACCACCATACTCATCATCACGGTTGTTCGCTTCTGAGTCGATAAACTGGTTAATGAGGTAGCCGTTTGCACCGTGCAATTCGATTCCATCAAAGCCCGCTTCAACAGCGTTTAAAGCCGCTTGACTGTACTGACCAATCACGTCTTCAATATCTTGTTTGGTCATTGCACGTGGCTCAACAACGTCAACAAAACCTGGCTCATTGCTGCCATTATCAACAAACACTTTCACGTTTTCTGCTTTGAGCGCAGACGATGAAATTGGCTGTTCACCACCGATGTTATCTGGGTGAGTAACACGGCCTACATGCCATAGCTGAGCGAAAATTGCGCCGTCTTTATCGTGTACCGCATCTGTTACTTTTTTCCAGCCCGCAATCTGCTCTTGCGAGTAGATGCCTGGTGTCCAAGCATAACCTTGACCCATTGGAGAAATCTGAGTGCCTTCTGCAACAATAAGACCTGCTTGAGCGCGCTGTGCATAATACTCGGCCATCATGTCGTTAGCTACGTTGCCTGGCTGCGATGCACGAGAGCGAGTCATCGGCGGCATCACGATACGGTTTTTTAGAGTAAGCGAACCAAGTTGAATTGGTTGAAACATTGAATCTGTCATAATCATTTACCTCTATCTGTTCTCTATTATTTGCTCGATTGAATTAGCTCAATAGAGTAACCATCAGGATCTTTCACAAACGCGATGTGAGTTTCGCCGCCTTTCATTGGACCCGGCGCACGAGTAATGTTGCCACCAAGCTGTTCAATACGCTCACATGCTGCATAAATGTCGTCACAACCGATCGCAATATGTCCCCAAGCATTGCCTTGGTCGTACTGGTCTGTGTCCCAGTTATAAGTCAGCTCGATGGTAGAGCCTGCATCTTGACCCTCGTAGCCAACAAAAACGAGTGAATAGCGATACTCTTCATTCTCGAAACGGTCTAACACCTTCATACCAAGAACTTCTGAGTAGAATTTAATGGACTTATCTAAGTCCACTACGCGAATCATTGTGTGCAAAACTTTCATATTTACCCTCGCCTGAATCTTATGCGGACGCTCACCAGCATAGGAGCGTCGACGACATAAGCGAAATGGTGATTTCCAACTGGCGCTAGGTTACGACAAAAGGGAAAGTACGTGAAATTATCAGATATTATGATTTTCATAACGTTTTGGAATGATAGAAAAGAAATGATGCGGACAGGCCACTAAAAAGCCGACTGTGAAGTGGGCTCTTGTCAGAAGACAGTAGAGTTTGTCACTTTTCCTCTGTCAGTTCACTTGGTAGAGGTTGTGTGAACCGGCTATAGCAAACACGACTTTTCCCCTTTCTGTGTCAATAACCCAAATCCAAATCCGGTCATTCCTGCGAAGGCAGGAATCTACTGGCCGCGCCCACTGAATCATATCGTCAACTCCGCAAACTGAGTGACGAGGCTAGCTTATTTTTGCCCCATTCCAAGTTTGCGCAACAAAACGGCGGTAAATCCCGCCAGAAAATAGCCCGACTTTTATTAATGGCAAACAGCGCAATATCGATGCGTGGAATCTCCCAGTTTCTTGCATCATACTGCGTACACCAAGCAGCCTCACTTCTGCATAACAATTCACTTAGCTAATCACCTACTCTAAAAAAGTGGTTCAGACAAAGCCTTTCATAGAAATTGTTCTTCAGCTCATGTGCTTTTATCTAAATTTGCTTGGTGCTGTAAGTGTTCAATAAACATTGGGATCTTTTTTGCCAAGTGTTTTCTGGAAGCATAAAAGACATACAAAACTAAATCTTCAGGTTCGTACTCCAGTTCTACGACGTTCAAAGAGCCTGCATCTATCTCATTGCGACAGGATTCGATTGGTAGTATCGTGAATCCCAAACCAGCTAATGCGCCAGATTTGGCAAGATGTCCGCTATTGACCTTAAATGAAGACTGTACCTTTTGTGTAATTGGCTCACCTTTAGCACTTTTGAAAACCCAAGGAGTTCCATTTAGTGCTGTAAAGCTATTGATGCACGGAACGTGTTTTAAATCGGTAATCTGAAAAGGTCTGGGAGAGACCTGCAGAAGTTGGGGGGATGCTACAACAGCACTTTGCCAGCGTTTAATCTCTTTAGCTACCCAATTATTGTCTTCAAGCTTTCCTCTTTGAAAGCTCAAAATAACGTCAAACCCATCAAGTAAATCCTCTTTAGGGCTGATGCTCGTATCACAACATAATGAAATTGAGGGATGCTGGGTACAAAAAGAAACCACTGCTTGAGCCAAAACAGGCGAGTCTGGCATTAAAACTCTAAGTTGTCCCATGACTTCAGAAGAATGCTGAGTCACTTCCTGAAGTGCGTCATTAAGCTTGTCCAGCAGTGGCTGTGTTCGTAAATAAAGATGTTCCCCTGCATCTGTAGGAGCTATTCGGCGTGTAGTCCTGTCAAATAGTCGTGTATCCAGTCGTTCTTCCAGTAAAGCGATATGGCGACTGACATTTGACGTCGGTAAGCTTAGAAATTCCGCCGCG
Source organism: Vibrio sp. DNB22_10_4 (assembly GCF_052879755.1). NCBI lineage: Bacteria > Pseudomonadati > Pseudomonadota > Gammaproteobacteria > Vibrionales > Vibrionaceae > Vibrio > Vibrio sp. DNB22_10_4. The sequence goes on from NZ_JBNNXW010000001.1 coordinate 1,516,148, forward strand.
CGTTTAAAGCTGTTGTTTTCATAGACACAATGAAAACTTTTTAGCCACTGCTGGTCAATCTTATCAAACATTTCATTTCATCCCATAATGTTGGATTATAAAACCCATATTTGACACTTTATTACCAGAAGTTGGCTTATACAATACCCCTTACTAAAGTTATCTGGTAAAGGTATCCCATGAGTTGGTTAGAAAAGCTATTAGATAAAAAGAATATAATCAGTACACGTAAAGCGTCGATTCCAGGTGGGGTATGGACTAAATGTCCCTCGTGCAACCAGATCCTTTACCGCATGGCTCTTGAGGAAAATCTGGAGGTATGTCCAAAATGCGATCATCATTTGAGAATGTCGGCACGCCACCGCTTAGACAGCTTTCTGGATAAAGGGGAACGAGTTGAGATTGCCAGTGAACATGAGCCACAAGATTTACTGAACTTTAAGGATCTGAGACGCTACAAGGAACGCCTTGCTATAGCCCAGAAAAGTACAGGAGAAAAGGATGCCTTAGTTGTGATGAAAGGAAAGCTACTGGGCTTACCAGTTGTTGCCTGTGCTTTCGAGTTTTCTTTTATGGCTGGCTCAATGGGTTCTGTTGTCGGTGCTCGTTTTGTTCGTGCCGTTGAGGCCGCTATTGAAGCTAATTGTGGATTAGTTTGCTTTTCTGCCAGTGGCGGTGCTCGTATGCAAGAGTCTCTAATGTCGTTAATGCAAATGTCAAAAACCAACGCTGCGTTAAATCGTATATCTAATGAAGGCCTCCCTTATATATCTGTATTAACTGATCAAACATTAGGTGGTGTATCAGCAAGTCTAGCCATGCTGGGAGATATTAACATCGGCGAACCGAAGGCAATTATCGGTTTTGCTGGGCGTCGTGTTATAGAGCAAACCGTTCGTGAGAAATTGCCCGAAGGTTTTCAGCGGAGTGAGTTCCTTTTAGAGCATGGCGCTATCGACATGATTGTCGATCGACGCGAGATGCGCGAGCGAGTCGGGAAGCTAATAGCCAAGATGACTAATACTACTATTCCGCTGGAAGCATAATCTATAGGCACTACAACAAAGTTGGATGGGTGAACGAACGGAATTTAATCCACTCTAGCTTGCATAGAATATTTTGAGTATTTCAGGGTTACGATGCTTGTTATCGTCCAGAGGCTTGCTAATGGGGCATGAAACACGAAAATGCCCCTTTTCTACTTAGTGTTTCTACTCATTCACATCCTGTTCATGGGCTTTTGCCTACAAAAAAGTTATCCATTTTTTATTTCATTTTACTTGGCCCGAGATGTATCTCGGGGAAATTCGACACTAATAGTGTTGTTTTAGTGTGTGCTGTTGCATATTAATAAACTACTGAACAGTAGTGACTTTTAGGTAAGTAAATGAGCAGAACCGCAGATCACACGATTAAAGGTTTTTTATATCAATTTAATAAAACGCTATTAGATCTAACCAACTCTGATGAAGGCGACGTCGTCACTGTTGAAGGGATTATTGAAGACGTAGACATTGTTAAAGCGGATGGCAGCACTTCGGCGATACAGTGTAAATATCATGAAACCAAAAGTTCGTTTACGGATAGTTTAATATACAAGCCAGTCCTACAAATGGCTGAAACATTCTCAAAACAATCGGGAAATAACCTTTCCTTTATATTGTATTTGCATTGCGGCGGACAAAGATTAGGGACGGAAAAGTTAACACTTGAAACGTTAGACAAGGCCCTATCTACTAATGACCAAGCCCTTGTGAAAATAGTTGCTCGGATTGTCCAATCCTTTTGATAAAGAGGCTTTCTTGTCAAAGGTTCAACTTGAGTTCGGCCCTAAAATTAATGATTTGGAAAATAACGTCAAACATGCACTTGAAGAGTTACCTTTAAGAGGTGCTGATATTGATTGTGTCGTTTACCCAAACGCTATTAGTAAAATTGCTAAAATGTCTAGCTATAAAGACCTTGATAAACGAAAGCTACAAAATCTTATTTAATCAATGACTTAAATAAGATCAATACGACTTTATTGACAAAATGGACTCTGAGTCTGAAAAATAAAGCTCAAATCTTACAGTTGTCCAAAAAACAGCTAGCTACAAATCTTAATATAGGCTCAAGTTCAAGATATTTTTTCTTTGACAAATCAGAACTATTTGACTTCGACAATCAAATTGTTACTTTTATTTACGATTATATAAAAGCTTACCACTCTAAGCCTAAACAGGCACAGACTCCACTTTTTATAATTAATTGCTGTCGTTCTGAATTGGAAAAAATAGAGTATAGACTTTACCAAAAAGGCATTAAATGCAACTCCGGTCATGTCGGAGGCCGTTTTGAAGAAGATCATTTCTTCAGAGACCCAATTGTAAAAGTTTCAAGAAGTACAATCTTAGAACGAGACTTTGATGCGAGGATTTTATCGTTCATAGATTCTGGAACAACATTGAATAATAAGAAATGTGACGACTTCATTTTTGTTACGAGTAAAATTCCTGACGAGGTTGAAACTCTTGACACTAATGTCTTTCAACTTGGCGTCGAAAATTTTGACGAACTCAAGTTTGTTATGCAATTAAGAGGAACATATGAATAAAATTGGATTTGTAGTATCAAGTTCGCCATCTCAGATCACAATCGAAGTTAATGGATTGAAGACATTAGAAACTTTTAAAGAACAGCTTCAGATAGGTAATTTCCTTAAAATATCCGACGGAAATTTAAATTATGCAGTTGCCACAATCAACAATATCAGTGGTCAAAACTCAGAGAGTGATGACTCAGTAATTTGGAAGTTTGTTATTGATGCGACACCGATTGGCTCTCTTAAGAATAATGGAGGTCAACTTTGTTTTTCAAGGGGGTCACAAGTTTTACCAGTACCTACTGAAGAAGTTTTTGTTTTTGATAATGATGACCTAAAATCCATTTTTTCTCATGATTCTAAATTCAATTTCAAACTAGGCCATCTATCAAAAAACAATGCTATCGACTTCAAAGTTGATGGGGACAAATTTTTTGGAAAACATATAGCTGTTGTTGGCTCTACAGGTTCTGGTAAGTCTTTCGCAGTATCTTCAATTCTCCAATGTGCTGTAGGTATAGACTCAGAAACCAATGCCAATTCTTTAAACCAAAGAAACTCACATATACTTATCTTCGACATTCACTCTGAATACAAATCAGCCTTTACATTAGGGACTGAACAAAACTTTAATATAAACGACTTGGATGTTGATAATATAGCTATACCTTATTGGCTTATGAATTCTGTCGAACTAGAATCACTTTTCATAGAAAGTAACGAAAGTAATTCACATAACCAAGTTTCACAATTCAAGCACGCTGTAATTCTGAATAAGAAAAAACACAACCCCACAGTGTCTAAAGTGACTTACGATAGCCCTATATACTTTGACATTAAGGAAGTGTTTAATTTCATCGTAAACAAAAACAACCTCACCTGTTACGACAAAGATAGTAAAAAATATCTAGCTATCACTTCAACACAAATTGAGTACGACGAACAATTATTATGGGATCGCCATGACTTCCTACCATCTACAGCAAACGGAAAGAATAAAGAGTTAAATGAAAAAGTTTACAAGGATGGTGGTTTTAACGGAGGTTTCGAACGTTTTATCTCTCGATTTGAAACAACGCTAAATGACAAGCGGTTAAGCTTTATCCTATCCCCTAAGAAGGAGGATCAATCAGACTATCAAACAGAAGATTTCGGAGAGATAATTAAGCAATTTTTAGGTTATATCGATAGACAAAATATAACTATTATTGACTTAAGCGGTATACCTTTTTAAGTTCTGAGTTTGACAGTCAGTATGGTATCGCGTTTGATATTTGACTTTGCATTTCATTACTCAAAGCTTCAGCATGATGCTGGAGCAAACAACGACATACCGTTTTTAATAGTTTGTGAAGAAGCTCATAATTACATCCCGCGCCAAGGAGGGAGCGAGTTCAATGCTTCCAAACGCTCTTTAGAACGTATAGCTAAGGAAGGGCGTAAATATGGTTTGAGTCTAATGGTTGTTAGTCAAAGACCGTCAGAAGTTTCCGATACAATATTCTCTCAATGTAATAACTTCGTTTCTTTGCGTTTAACAAACAAAGCAGATCAAAATTATATCAAAGCTCTACTTCCAGACGGTTCAAGCTCAGTAATTGATATGTTGCCTACGTTATCTCAAGGTGAAGCATTTGTTGTTGGTGACGCTGTTCTAATACCAAGTTTGATCGAACTACCAAAGCCTAAGCCTGAACCAAAATCATCAAGTATAGATACTTACTCGGAATGGAACGAAGCTTGGAAAGATGTTTCATTTGAAGATGTAGTATTGAGGTGGAAAAAATAGTCATGTTCTAAAAGTATAGAGGGTGACTATTGTTGTCCTCTATACATCATTTTTATGAGGAATATTAACCCAAGCTTTTTTCACCTGCTCAATCAATAATAGTCATTGCGTGAAACGATTTTGCCATACTAGATCTAATTCATTAAATGTAATTTAGTAAAGCATATAGCAAGGTTTTGTCCAAAAACGTTTCAGAGGGTGATCAAACTATATTGTAACTTCCGCGCTATTGAAGATAACAATGCGCCTCAAAAATGATCGAACTTTAGCTTGTTATAGCCCAATAATTGCTTGAAAAGGCTCGTTTCCGATCAAAGTTTATTGTCCTCCGACACCACGTCCCCCGCCCACCCGAAAAGCGCCCCGCCTCATTGGTGCAGGCGGGGGCCTGGGGGTTCCTGTTGTTGTTGTGTTTGCGGTGTGGAAGATGGCCCCGTTTCTTATGGCGGGGCCGGGTGTGCTGGTCGTGAGGCTGCCTGCACTTTATAAATCTATAATCATCACATTATCATTGCGAATGACAGATTTGCTTTTTAACTTCTGCGATTTTTTGGAAACTAGCAACATCAATATAGTGATCCGCATGTACATTAGTCCCCATTGCGAGGCTAGTCTTTGCGTTCATCTTTGAAGGTCGCGCTGTCTTGCCGGAAAGGTGCAGCCAGTTAGCTTCGGTACTCAACTGTATTTTATGGGCATTGCTGCTACTAACTCCAGCCCCGGGCATTACTTCAATTCTCCCATTAGCTTGCTTAACCAGTTTTTCTAGTAAGGCGATACCTTGCTCAGCACTTACCTGTTGGCCAGAAGTGAGTAGGGTGTGGCAACCATGCTCTATAAGTACTTCAAGTGCTGTAGCTGGGTCGGGGCAATAATCAAATGCTCGGTGAAAAGTGATCTGCATGCCTTTGGCGGCTTCACACAGCTGTGCTAGCTGAGCTTGGTTTATTGAACCATCCCTATTAAGTACCCCAATAACGACCCCGTTCATTCCGTGGCATTTCATTGCATGGATATCATTCAACATGATCTCCAATTCATCGTTTGAGAAGACAAAATCGCCAGCACGGGGCCGTATCATTGCATTCACAGGCACTGTACTCTGCTTTATTATTAGCTCACATAAGCCGAGAGATGGGGTTAACCCTCCTACCGACAATGCACTGCATAACTCAATGCGATCTGCTCCTGCTTTCACTGCAATATCAAATGATTCAATATTATCTATACAAATTTCTATAAACACTTAATGTCCTATATATGCATCAAATAATAGTATGTAGCATGCCTTGTAGCTCTGTTTGGCAGTTACTCAACACGTAAGCCATAAGATTTAAACTTTTCCAATACACGTTCAATCTCATCATGGGGTAATACAGGTGCTTCACCAATGGCGAGAAGTTGAAGGTATAGCTCTGCCAGTACCTCTACTTCATGGGCTAACCAAAAGGCTTTCTCTAAATTCACTTCAGCCGCGATCAGTCCGTGATGTTGAAGCAGTATCGCTTTATAGTTTGTCATGGCTGTGGCGACATTATCAGCTAATTCCGGTGTTCCGAATGTGGCGTAAGGAACACAAGGGATCTTATGCCCCCCCCCTACAGCAATCATATAGTGAATAGCAGGAATGGCCTTATTTAGGATCGACACTCCTGTACAGTTTAGTGAATGATTATGAATAACAGCATTGAGGTCATTGCGGGTTTGATACACGACGTGATGGAAGCGCCATTCACTTGATGGAGTTTTCCCTGGTTCAAAATTACCGAAATTATCGACATAGACAATATCTTCAGTGGTCATTTTTTCATAGGCTATACCCGTTGGCGTGATCAACATGCCATCTTTGTACCTGGCACTTACATTTCCTGCAGTACCTTGATTTAAGCCCAGATCTGTCATTTTTAAGCAGGTATTAATAATTTCTTGGGACAACTCTTCTCTGTTCATAAGTATCTTCTTTTTTGAAATATTGTTAAGTGCAATGCAATTAACAAGTTGGCTCTATTGCTCTATTTTCTTGGTAGAACAACATATCTCTTGATGGCATAACAATGGTCTGAGTTGGTGCCATTTTTTGTTGTGCTGCGCTTAAAGATGGAAATATTCCCAAGCCATAGAAAACGGTCATCGCTGCACCAATTGCTGTTGTCTCTGCTGCTTCAATAACCTTTATGGGTAGGTTTAACACGTCTGCCCGGATTTGGTTCCAGAGTGCATTCTTTGATCCTCCCCCTACGCACAACAGTTGCTTTGTCTTAAACTGAGCTCGTTCTTCAAGCTCTTTCAAACTATCCTTTAGCTTGAAAGCCATTGCTTCTAGTGCTGCGCGATAAACCTCTGGGGCGGCTATATCTCCTTCCTTTTTGTGTATGCTCCATGCTGGTTGTTCTCCTGGAACAAAGTGTGGTACCACCTGAGTACCGTTCGCACCAGGTGGAACGTGTGAGGCTAAATCTATGACTGTTTGATACCGCAGTTTATTACCGACTAGTTGCGGAAAGTACGTATCTATTAATGGCTCTAAAACCCCCGATGATAACCATTGGATACCAGGGTTAAGCCACTGTTTGTTAGCATCAAACTCGGTGGTCATCGTTGCTGATGGGGGAATTCGGGGCGGTGAAAAGCACTCAACGCGGGCCATTAATATCTCCCAAGTACCCGCACTCAAAACTGGCTGATTGTGGCGTGCACCTGAGCCGAGAACAGCAAATTGAGTATCATGCCCGGCAGCAATAACGGGGAGCCCAACAGGCAAGCCTAAAGCTTCTGCAGGTGCTGATAATAACCCTCCAATATACTCTCCTGCTTCGACCAGCGGCGGGAAGTGAGCTCTATTTAGTCCAAGGGCGCTTAGCGTTACCTCACACCAATCTCGTGTCACGATATCAGTCAACATCGAAGTGCCAGCCATTGAATGATCAGTAGTTAACTTGCCAGTTAAGCGGTGGGTAAAGATAGATGAAATGAATAAAAATTTATCCATCTGATTAAAAAGCTCTGGCTGATTCTCTTTAATCCACAATAGCTTGTAGAGTGTATTAAAGCTGAACTCTCCTACACCGTTGCGTTGGTAGAGTGAGGCCGGATCTAGATAGTTGTCTAGCTTAGATAACATGTCTAAAGTACGTGGGCACTTCCAAGAAATGACAGGTGCAAGTTGTTCTTGTTGTTCGCTAAAAGGGGCACCATCAACTCCAAAGGTTGTCACAGCGATTCCTGCTATGTCATCAAGTGCATTTTGTTGTCGCAATTGTTGGGTGCAGTCGCAGAACTTATGCCAGATACTTTCTGTATCCCATTGGTGGAATCCTGATTGTGGATCCACTTGCGTTTGGTTGGCAATATGGTGTGACGCAACTATTGAACCATCAGTGTTGATGACCATGGCACGCACATTGGTTGCACCACAATCAAGAATCAAAACAGCTGTGCCTTGTTTAGACATATAGGTTGATCCTTTCTAGCGATAAAGAGGGCCAAAAGCTTGGCATGCACGGTAATCTTGTCCTTCAGTATCCATTCCGAATGCTCCCCAGGTACTTGGGCGGAAAATATCGCTACTATCCACATTGTGCATACTGACAGGAATTCGAAGCATAGATGCAAGAGTGATTAAGTCGGCTCCGACATGGCCATAAGATAGAACACCGTGGTTTGCTCCCCAGTTCGCCATTACTGAATAGACGTCTTTAAAAGCGTTATTATCGGTCAAGCGTGGAACAAACCAGGTTGTTGGCCAAGTCTCGTTAGTACGCTCATTTAAGGTGTTATGCACATGCTCAGGTAATTCAATCGACCAACCTTCTGCTATCTGCAGTACTGGGCCAATCCCTTTAATGATATTGATCCGGCTTAGCGTAAACGGCATCCCTCCTTCAGTCAGGTACTGAGAAGAGAAGCCACCTCCACGGAAGTATTCATTCACTGCGGCAGGCCAGCGTGTATTGGCAAGGCAACTATAAATGTCTTCTTGCGTGACTTCCCAATGTGGCTTAATCACTGGATTGCCTTCTGCATCTCTTTGTTGGCCAGTACCATCGAGCGCGGCAGAGCCGGAATTTACAAGGTGGATAAATCCACTTTCGGGATGGAAGCCTGTAACACGCTCTACAGAGTCTTGGCTCCAATATGTACGTACATCAGCAAAGACTTGTGCTTGGCCAGAAAGTAAGTATCCAAACAGCATATTGACGCCGTTAAGCGAGTCATTTTCTGTAGCCATGATATGTGGTGCTCGGGTACCATTCCAATCAAAGCTGGAGTTGAGAATCGCTTCCATGAAATCACCATTAGGGAGGTGATCTGTCCAATGCCGTTGTCCTTGAAAACCAGCCAGAATTGCATTGTGCCCCAGCCCTTCTTCACCAAACCCTAATTTAGTTAGTTCGGGGTTACCGACCATTAGATCACGGCAAATCATGGTCATTTTTACCACATCCTGCCATATTCTCTCTTTCTCATCGGCATTAAACTGCTGCTCTGGTGGGTTGGGATCTGTTCCTTCATGGCAATGCGCCTTCACCCAACTCATTGCCAAATCGAACTCTGCTTTATCATAGATATTACGGTCCAGGCGGCGTTTTACCTCAATCATATCGACATATTCATTACGCATGCCTAAATACTCTTGGAAAAAAGATTGATCAATTATCGACCCTGCGATTCCCATTGAGACAGACCCTATCGAGAGGTATGACTTGCCACGCATAGCGGCAACAGTTAATCCAGCTCGAGCGAAACGTATTAGCTTTTGTTGTACATCTTGAGGGATTGAAGTGTCATCAGCATCCTGAACCTCTTGGCTATATATAGAGAAAGCAGGAAGCCCCATTTGGTTGTGACCAGCTAATGCTGCAGCTAGGTATACTGCACCAGGGCGCTCTGTGCCGTTAAACCCCCAAATAGCTTTTGGCATATGAGGATCCATATCAATTGTTTCAGAGCCATAGCACCAACAGGGGGTAACAGTTAAGGTTAGCCCAACATTTTCTTTGCGGAATTTTTCTGCACATGCAGCTGCTTCAGCGACTCCACCAATGGTCGTGTCCGCAATGACACACTCGACCGGTTCACCATTTGGGTGACGTAATATACTGCTAAGGAAGATTGCGACATTTTTTGCCATCGTCATTGTTTGTTGTTCTAAAGACTCGCGTACACCCTGACGACGCCCATCAATCGTCGGGCGGATACCAATTCTGGGCAAATATAAATTTGTTGAGCTCATTAAAAAAACCTCGTTAAACATGTATTAATGCTGAATAAATAAGACCATAGGTCAATAACTAAATGAATTAGTAACCATGTTTGGCTTTATAAATTGTGACAAATCGCACACGTCTATAAATATATTCAATGTCCATTTATAGAAAAGTGACCGATAGCAACGAAAAAATGCTACAAACGGTCATTTTTTGTAATATTTGATCAGTGCAATAAATAAAAACCATCATTATGACCGGTTTCTTCGCAATTTATTGTATTTCGGTCATTTTTCAAGGTGATCTAACGCAAAGAAATAGAAAGATGAATATGCGTTTTGTGATGGCGATCATGAATAATAAGCAGATATAGCTAAGAGATCTTTAATCAACTAAATGAAAGGATATTATGATTGCAACCATTAGCTTGAAGACTGATAACGATGAAAAATCGGGAAGCAAGACAAAAAAGAATAATTGAATTATTGGGTGTAGATAGCCAAATATCCATTAATGATCTCGTCTCCATCTGTGACGTTTCTATTGAAACTATTCGACGCGATTTAACTCAGCTCGAAAGAGAAAAGCAGTTGGTTAGAACTCATGGCGGTGCGGTAGCCATTGAGCACAAAGATATCGGAAACTCGTTTCTACATAGGCAAAGGGAACGGTCACATGGCAAAAAAGTGATTGCTTCACTTGCACTTAACTATGTTTCAGAAGGAGCAGTAATTGGACTGGACGCAAGTTCTACCTCTTGGCATGTAGCTCAGTTGATCCCAAACATCTCCCTGACAGTGGTTACCAGTTCACTAGAAATCACACACCTACTGTCAAAGAAAAAAAACATTCACATTATTAATACAGGTGGAAGCTATTCATCAAAATACGCATCATTTTATGGTCATCTTACAACACAATGTCTCTCCCGTGTATCGTTGGATGTTGCATTCATTTCTTGCTCTGCATTTAATCCAAATACAGGGGTGTGGGAATCAAATGATTTAAATGCATCTGTTAAGCAGGCGATGATGAAGGCTGCAGGGCAAGTAATATTACTAAGTGATGCTAGTAAAATAAATAGACGCGGGTTAATTCAACTAACTACTTTTGAGTCCATTGATGTATTAATTTGTGATGAGGCATTGCCTGAAAGTGAACTGGGAATAATTAATAAGAAAAATGTGCTATTTATTTCACCAACGATGGCAGCGTAACCATTAACTTTGTTTTCTAATAGGGAAAAAAATGAAAGCGGACATATTACCAAAGCGTCAGGTTCACTTGGATTTTCATACAAGTAGCCTTATTCAGAATGTGGCATCAAAGTTTGATGCCGAAAGTTTTATTCAAAATGTATCTAGATCAGATATAAACTCAATAACATGCTTTGGCCGTTGCCATCATGGGTTGGTTTACTATCCATCTAAAATTCACCAAGAAGCGATACACCCTTATCTGTCTAATCCCGATTTGTTGGCAGAACAGTTAGATGCGTGTAAGAAAGCTGGGATTAAGGCTCCAGTGTATTTAACCATCCAATGGGATCAGTTGCAGTCAGAGAGACACCCAGAGTGGTGTATGCAAGATCGTCACGGTGGCCCGATTGTTGCCGACTGGTCCAAGCCAGGCTATTACCATGACGGCTTTTATACCTTCTTGTGTGTTAATTCTCCTTATCGCCAATATATATTGGACGAAGTGGCTGAGTTACAGCAAATGTATGACATCGACGGGTTCTTTTTTGATATCACTTATGTAAAGGACTGTCACTGCCAGCACTGTCGTAAAAAAATGCTAGAACAAGGAGTCGATTTGAATGATCAAAATGTGACTCTAGCGTTTGCAGCACAGACATTAGCAGATTTTAAAAAACAGGTATCTGATCAGATCCGGGCCACGAAGCCGACGGCGTCAATTTATTACAATACATCCCATGTACACCCTGGATACCACCGTTTTATCGAGTCTCTATCTCATATCGAAGTCGAGTCGCTACCATCTGGCGGGTGGGGTTATGACCATTTTCCTGTTGTTGGCCGCTATGCTAGAACGCTGGGTAAACCCGTAGTGGGTATGACGGGTAAGTTCCATACCTACTGGGGTGATTTCCATTCATTAAAAAACACCGAGGCGCTTGAATATGAATGTTTCTTGATTAATGCGCTCAATGCTTCTTGCTCTATCGGCGACCAGATGCACCCAGATGGTCAGCTCTCTGCCGCTGGTTATGATCTTATTAGCCGTGTTTACAATCAGTTAGCTAGGGTTGAGCCATACTGTACTAATGCAACGCCAGTTGTTGAGCTCGCTATCTTAAACCCTGAGGAGGGTAATTATGATGCTGATCTCAATGTCCGCCGTTCACTGATTGGGGCTACTCGCCTATTGCAAGAAGCCGGTTTCCAATTCGATATAATCGATAGCCTAGCTGATCTTTCACAGTACAAACTATTAGTTCTGGTTGATGATTACTCACTGAACCCTGAAATCGCTTCGCGCCTAAATCGCTACCTTACTATGGGTGGCAAGTTGCTCGCAGCTGGCAGCAGTCCATTTACTGATGACAACCGCGAGTCATTACTCCCTGAACTTGGTGTAAAGCCACTTGGTGATGTGCCATTTAGTCCGGACTATTTCGTCCCGCGCGATGATTTGGCACACCTAGCCAGCGATCACTCCGTACCTGCAGAGGAAACTGCAATGTACTTAGGTGGCGTAAGAATCGAAGTGGAGCAAAATTGCCAAGTGCTGGCCGATACATATGCCCCCTACTTTAACCGTGAAGGCAGATTTTTCTGTTCTCACCAACACACTCCGTCAAGTCGCCAAGTCTCTCATCCAGCACTTGTCACAACAGCAAATACTGCCTATTTCAGTAACCCTATGTTCACCATATATGGCCAGAAGGCACCTAGGGCTGTTCGATCACTTGTAGCAGATCAATGTCGTTCTTTACTGGGCAACACTCTCGTTGAGCATGATGGGCCTGCTTCACTAGTTATCACCCTTAACCATCAGGCCGAACATCAGCGCTACGTGATGCACCTTCTGCATTACGTGCCTGAAACTAAATGTTCAGATCTACTTATTGTTGACTCAATGCTTCCTCTTCATGATTTAACGATCAAGGTAAAACTACCAAACATTAAGTCGGTTGACACCATTAAACAAGGTGGGAAATTGACACATATGGATATAACTCAGAGTGAAACTACTGTAACTATTGAAAAAATCGAAGGTTATCAGCTAATCACTTTAAATTATTAAGGAGCTAATATGGTTTTGTCACCTATCGACTGGGCTCTGATAGCCGGTTACTTTCTATTTTCACTCTATATAGGCTTGAGGTACCGTAAACAAGCCAGTAAGAGTATGAACGACTTCTTTGTATCGGGCAGAAACCTAACTTGGTGGATGGCTGGTACTTCAATGGTCGCGACTTCATTTGCAGCTGATACTCCCCTGGCTATTACTGCTTTTATTGCCCGAGATGGCTTGGCTGGAAACTGGTTCTGGTGGGCAGCGGCTATGTCAGGTATGTTGGTTGCTTTCCTCTATGCTCGGATGTGGCGACGTTCAGAGGTAGTCACCGATACTGAGTTGCTAGAGTTGCGCTATACCGGGCGGGCGGCTGCGATTCTGCGTGGCTACCGTGCATCCTATATTGCACTTTTTGTCTGCACCATCGTGATGGGTTGGGTTACCGGTGCTATGGTGAATGTTCTAAAGCATACTGTGCTGGTAGACAGTGCGGCAAACATTCCACATCTTGATTGGATTATTATTGGCGGTTTGCTTGCTGCAACTGCTGCCTACACACTCTTAGCTGGCCTGAAAGGGGTTGTTGTTACTGACTTCTTTCAATTTATAGTCGCGATGGTGGGGTGCATTATTCTTGCGGTGGTTGCGGTATCGCATATCGGCGGGATTGATGTTATGCAACAGAAGTTGGTAGAAAACTATGGCAGTACTCAAGTCATGGACATGATGCCTGGTTTTGGTGAAGACTCTTGGCTACCACTTGATATCTTCCTCATCTTGATTTTCGTGCGGTGGTGGGCTTCTTCTGGCCCTGGTGATGAGCCAGGCGGTGGTGGTGCGCAGCTTCAGCGCCTGCTCTCGACTAAAAATGAAAAAGAGTCAGTAAAAGCAGCTCTATGGTACTCAATTGCTAATTACTGTGTTCGCCCATGGCCTTGGATTATCGCCGCTTTCGCAGCATTGGCACTATTCCCTGAACTTCGAATTATGGCAGAGTCTGGCGCTGGTGACCCGGGAGTCGGCTACCCAATGCTAATCACTGCAGTATCACCACCAGGGCTGGCTGGTTTGATGTTAGTCGTATTCTTCGCGGCCTATATGTCGACCATTAGTTCAATCATTAACTGGGGTGCTTCATTTTTGGTTAATGACGTTTATAAACGATTTATAAAAACTGACGGCTCAGAACAGCACTATGCAAGAGCATCAAAGGGAGGAACCTTTGTTGTACTTATACTAGGTGGTGTTGTAGCTTATCTAATGCAGGACATCTCTATTGATGAAGCATGGAAAATATTAGCTGCCATGGGCGCAGGAACTGGGCCAGTATTCCTCTTGCGTTGGTTCTGGTGGCGGATTAATGCCTGGACTGAAATATCGGCAATGGCTACTTCATTGATTGTGTCGCTAACCCTAAACTCTATTTTGGATGTTAGAACAGAGTATGTGATTGTCATAACATGCTTTATTACGATTGCAGTTTGGCTAACGGTCACCTTGCTTACCAAACCTGAGCCCAAAGAGCACCTAACAGCATTCTATCGCAAGGTTCGACCAGGCGGTATTGGGTGGGGACCAATTGCTGTAGCCAACTCAGATGTTGAGGTTGATAAACACATCGGTCTATCAGTAGTAGCAGCAATGGTTGCCTCACTAGGCGTATTCTTTGTGCTTGGTACTATCAAGTATCTCATCTTCTTCAATATGAACTGGTTACTGTTTACTCTTGGTTCAACATTCATATGTTTCTATATTGTATCTCTATTGATGCGCAAAATTGGCCTGACAGAAGACAGTCCTGAACTTGCCGTTAAAGTTGAAGCGTAATTTCAAATAATAAAGGGTGTGAGCCTTTGTTCTTTACGCCAACGTAGTACAGGCAATATGCTCCCCTGTGTTCATATTGCCTCATCGTATCTTAGAACCGCCAGTCCAATCCGTTGTTTTGAAGATATGGCACACCGAATAAACAAGGTGCTTATCTAAATTGCATCAATTCCTGATTGGAAAGAGACAAAAGTCCTTCTGACGGCGGAAAAAGCTGGATGTCTAATATCTTTGGGAAAGATGGGTAGTAAGTGATGATTGTTTTATCAAATTCAGAAGCATGGCCAGGTATTAATGAGACCGCTCAAATGTTAAAAGCTGGCAAAAACGGTTTAGATGCCATCATTTATGGAATAGAAAAAGTAGAAGCTGAACCAAAAATTCGCAGTGTTGGGTACGGCGGTTGGCCTAACCTCATAGGTGATATGGAGTTCGACGGGGCGGTCATGGATGGGGATACTCTCCGTACCGGAGCTGTCGGAGCTGTCAAAGACCATTTTCATGTGACACGAATTGCCCGCAAAGTAATGGAAGTGCTCAATCATGAGATATTGGTCGGAGAAGGAGCGACTCGCTTTGCCTATGAAATGGGTTTTGAATGCGGTAACCCATTGCTCGAAGACTCAAAAGAAGTTTGGTTCAAAAAACTTCAAGAGGTAACTGGGGAGGAAAATCCGGATATGGCCACCCGCGCTCTGGCAGGGCTTAATTCGATGATAACCGATCCTGAAAAAGTTAGAGATACCACGGTTTTTCTAACCAAAGACGTTAATAAAAGTATGTATGCCGCTACAAGTACGTCTGGCTGGGCATGGAAATACCCTGGTCGTCTTGGGGACTCACCTATAGCCGGTGCTGGATTTTATGCAGACAGTCGCTATGGTGCTGCCGCATGTACCCACACTGGTGAAATGACTATTCGAGCCAACACTTCCTACTCCATTATAATGGCGATGCGTTTAGGTTACTCGCTGGATAAAGCGATCGAAATGGCTATAAATGAGCTTCATCACTTAGAAACAGGTTTTTTAGCTGGTGTGGTTATCCATGCCATCGATAAAGACGATAATTACCGTGTGATAAACGTAGGATGTGAAGAAGAAATAAAATACTGGGTATATAAAACTGGTATGAGCAAACCAGAGCAAAAGGTAGCAGTAAGATTGTAGTGGTACGGTGAACTTGGCCACCTGATTAGAGGTGTTAAGATACACCTCTTGGCATGACAGGTGAAACTATGACCAAGCGTACCAGACGCACTTTCAGTGCGGAATTCAAGCTCGAAGCAGCATAACTTGTTCTCGACCAAAACTACATCGTTGTTGAAGCAGCAAAAGCCATGGCTGTGGGAACATCGACAAAATGGATAAGTGGCTAAGGCAGCTCAATCAAGAAAGAAAGTAGCTCCTCAAGCCTCACCAATGACACCAGAGCAAATTGAGATACGAGAGCTGAAGAAGAAACTAGCTCGCCTTGAAGAGCACAATGAAATATTAAAAAAGGCTACTGCTCTCTTGATGTCGGACTCACTGAACAACTCTCGTGTAGGTGGACAACAAAGTTCGATACCTCGACAATAAAGATTAGAACTATGACAATAAAGTGCGAAACTTTTTGGTGCTTTTTGTCGTAGTTTGCCTGTTTTCTAAGAAGGTTTTGCCCCAAAGTTTCTTAGCGGTCTCTCCCACTTGACCTACATTTTGTAATGGTTGAAAGTGGCCTATCAAGGCTGGTTGATTCAGTTTTACTTTCTAATTACCAGGTAAAATTATTTACTTAGTTTAAAGTTGTTGTAGCAGTGCAGTATTACGGCAACACAAACCGGTAACCTACTCCATAAACCGAGCCGATAAAGTCGTGTTTAAGTGGGCTAGCAAGAAGCTTTTTGCGTAAGTTAGCAACGTGGCTGTCGACGGTTCTGTCGCTTACTTCTCGGTAATCGTCGTACATTTTATTGAGTAGTTGCTCACGATTCCATACGTTGTCAGGTTTAGACGTAAACGCATGTAGAATACGGAATTCGACTGGCGTTAACGGTAATTCAATATTTTGCAATTTAGCTCGCTGGCTGGCAACGTCCAGCTGAAATAACGAGTCGGGTGCTTTAGTCGGAACGCGTCTTAATATGGTTTTGATCCGCGCCATAACTTCTTTTGGGCTGAATGGTTTACAGATGTAGTCGTCTGCACCAATTTCTAAACCTAACAGTCGGTCGATTTCTTCCACTTTTGCGGTGACCATTAAAACTGGCACCTCGCTAAATTCTCTTATTTGTTTGCACAATTCTGTGCCGGAGACGTTTGGCAGCATGATGTCTAACAATATCGCATCAGGCTCGTTTGTTTTGACCCAACTTATCACCTCTGCGCCATCATTTATGATGTGGTGGTTGTAACCTGAACCTTGTGCGTATTTTGCCAATATTGTTGCAATTTTTTCGTCGTCTTCAACAATTAAAATTTTGTTCGTCATGTTCAAATGTACTCTCTGAATTAACTAATTGAACTTAATGGTAATGTCATCGAGACCGCCAAGCCGTTAAGTGATGAACAGGAAGCGCGGATCTTGCCCCCATGAGCTTCAACAATCGCAGTGCAGATAGCTAAGCCAAGACCACTGCCGCCAGAGAATTTATTGCGGGATTCATCGATACGATAGAGTCGTTCGAACAATTTAGGCAGAGATTCTTCCGAGATTTCTGAAGCGGTATTTTCAATCACCAAGGTGACAAATTGATTGTCTTGGCTTGCGGATATTCGAATGTCACCCGCGATGTCGGTATAACGGGCGCAATTTTCAAATAGGTTAACCAACACTTGTTGCAATCGAGTTTTATCGACGTGAGCTATTAACGATCTTGACAGCTGATTAGTCGTGGTTATGTCTCTTTCGGTAAAAATAGGTTGGTACTTTTGCAGACATTTTTGAACCATTTCGCTGATGTTGTTTGGTTGGCACTCCAAGCGTAATTCGCCCTGGTCCGCTATGTTTAATTGGTGTAAATCAGCCACCAGCCTATTAAGCCCTGAGACTTCCTCTTTCAACGAAGTCACGGCCTTGTTGTCAAAAGGCGTGAGTCCATCTTCCAAGCATTCCAGTTCACCCATCAAAATGGTAATGGGTGTGCGTAATTCGTGGGATATATCCGTTATCCAGCGTTGACGAGAATCTCGGTTTTGCTCAAGTGTATTAGCTAAATAGTTAACATCGGACGATAACTGGCCAAGTTCATTGTTACGTTTGTATTCACTGCGTGTTGAAAGGTCGCCTTTACGAAGGTTGTTCAATACATTGGCGATATCGGAAATCGGTTTGGTGAGCCTACGGGAAAAGAAATAAGCGGATAACAACGCGGTAAGCAGGGTTAGAAGTGTAATGAAAATGAGATTTCTGACCTGCTGCTTAACAAAGTGGCTATCGAGCTCAGCTTTGACCTCACGGTTATCTTTTACCGCAAGAAAGCCAACCTCTTTGTTTTGATGGTAAATTGCGATTAATTGCATGTTTGCTTCAAACTCGCCAATTAGCTCGGCATTGTTAGAGTCTAATATTGCTACGCCACGAGGAAAGTCGAACCATAGCAACCATTCGTTTAGTCGTTCTAAATTCTGTTCATCTGGTGTACTGCTATTAGAATTTGCCGTATCAAACTGGTCCGTGAGAAATTGCCAGTTACCTGTTTTTGCAAAACCCTCTTTTAATTTCAAGTGTAGTTTTTCAATTCGCTCTATTCGACTTTTTCCCATGTACTCGTTAAACGCATAACTAAACCTAACCTGTTGTAACATAAGCAGAAAGATAGTACTTATCAAAGCGGTAGCAAAAATAGCGGCAAATACAGAGTTTCGTAATTTCATGTTTGTTTAAACCCAAATACGCAAGTTAACAGCGTTAGCACCAGCTAGAAAATTTATCGTGCAGCTCTGATCTGGCTACGAATTTTAGCAGCTAATTCTTCTTGGATTTGTTCATATTCTGTTAGCTGTTCATCAGTAAGTACACGTTCAAGCTCCGTTAATGTTTGCTTGCGAAGTTCTTCCATTTTGTTTTTCAGCTTTCTTGCTTCACGAAAACCCAATTTCTCACCCTGTTTTATCTCATAACTGTCAAGGTCAATACCATAGTCACCAAGAATCGCTTGTCGCTTTGACATACTATTTTCAAAAATCGGTGTCACTTGCTCTTTCTGTTTGTCCGTTAAGTTTAAACGAGTCTTTATTTGTTCGACTTGTTGTTTTGCTTTGGCAAGTCTGTCTGAAATATCACTAGCGTTAACAGTGAACGCAAACACGCTAAAACAACAAACCAATAATAAATTTAATGCCCGATTAGTCATATGCTTTTCCTCTTATTCCTCTTTAATTAAAAGCGCTCATATTCAATTCAATAATGAGCAATTTTTTTGGCTGGCTGTCATGCAAAGAGCAGTTAGCTTAAGCATTAACGCCGAAGCTAACTATACACACGAAAGACTTATTCACCGCTTTATTTGCCGCTAATGAACTGTTTTACTCTTTGTTTTTTCTCTGCTATACGGTCACGAATATCAGCTAATGTCGCCATTTGTTCTTCTGTTAAGAATGTTGATAACTCTGTTCTAAGCGCGTACATTGCACGAACTTTTTTCTCAGCTTGTTGGCCTGCTAAAATCGCTGCACCATCAATGTCACCAGAGCTAGCAAGGGCTTTGATTTGCTCTCTGACTTTTAACGCATCTTCCATGTGAGCCTTGCGCTTAGATTGCACTTCTTGGAACTGAACTGTTTGCTCTGGCGTTAAATCAAGTTCGCTGGCAATTCTGTCGCCAAAACCTGTTGCATAAGCTTGAGTTGCAGCTGCTACTGTAAATGTTAAGGCAATGATTGCACCTGTTAATTTTTTCATCTTGCTTCTCCTATTCGAAATAATATTGGTTGCCCTTTGTGGGCGTATCCTCAGTGGACACATCCTTTGTGGACAGAACAAAGATTAAGGAGCAAATGTTCAGGAAGTATGGAGATTGTTTAATATAGAAATCGTAAAACGCACCGAGGCGACGCACTGCACGTGCATAGGCATTGATGGTGGCGGGGCGTTTACCTTGTAGAGTTAAGTGATTAAGATGTATTTGATATAGTTGATTAAAATGGATTTGCTGTTGTGAGTCCATGGAGTAATCTCCTGTCCACGGCCATCATGGCGATGCTTAATAGATTTTCTCATCAATAACGGCAGTTCAAGATCCACTGCCTTAACTTACTTTTGTCCAAAAATGAGTTACCCCAGCTAGGGAATAAATGTGATCACCGATAACCAATTTTTAATTCTAGGTGTGCGCGTTTAGTAGATTCCGCATCGAGTGCGGAATGACGACAAATTCGGCAAATGTGCTACTAATGTCCAAAAGCGTTTCAAAAAATGCTCAATCTATTTTGTCATCTCTTATAGCGTTGCTGCTAGCAAAGCGCCTAAAAAGGGTCAGACTTTAATGTCCATACCGTTATTAGGAGCTTGAAAGAAGCTCCTTTCATAACAATCTATATTGCCCTCCGACGGCCCTATCGTTGACCAACAACCTTACTGTTTTTGCGCTTGAACAATGAACATGTGGTAGCCAAACTCGTCAGCAAATTGAGTGCAGATCTCTACCTCATGCTTAATGTCTTTCCATGCTGCTTTTTCAGACATACCTGGTTCAAGCTCTTTGACACGTTCACCAAGCGGTCCGTAGTAGTTCATCCATGCTTCTTGACTCATAGGAAAGTGGTCAACAACAAGGTAACCCGCCTTTTTCATCTGCTCGAGACGAGTTTCTACCTGCTGGATATCTGGATATTCTTGATTCCAAAACTCAACAGACGCTTCACTTAGTGTCGGTGTCTTCCAAACCATGTCACTCAACATGATATATCCATTGTCGGCTAAAAGAGGCTTCCATTGTGTTAGGGCTTTCTCAACACCCATGATGTAGGCACTGCCTTCTGCCCAGATAAGGTCGAAGCTTTTCTGTTCAAACGGTAGATCTGTCATGCTTGCAGCGACAGTAATTAGCCTTTTGGATAAGCCAAGCGCTTCGAAGCGCTCATTAAGTCGAACCAGCGCAGACTGCTCATTATCGATTGCAGAGATGTTTGCGTTGCTGTTTTCTGCTAGTACTTTGGTAGCCAAGCCTTTACCACAGCCAACTTCAAGAAGCTGTTTCGGCGCTTTTGGTACTGCGTTGAGTGCTTTTCGTGTTTCCTGCTCACTTCCCGGCCCCCAACGCTCAAGCGTTTCGAAAACCTTCATAAAGTCAGCCATATAAATTTCATGTTCGTTCATGTTTTTTGATAACCATTTCAGTCTCAGGGCCTCTTTTTCACTAAAGCCCTGCTTAATCAACCAATCTAAATGAGCATCGGGTGCGAGTTTATCCAATCCTTCGTGCCACGCTTTTAGGTCTCCCTCACCCAGCATCGCCGCCAATAAATCACGCGACTTCTGCTTGTGCTCAATCTCTTGTTCAAGCGTATACAAACGGCTTTGCAGCAGCGCTCTATCGACTTTAGCTTCTAGACACGCTTTGCATTCTCTTAGTGTTAATCCACCCGCTTGCAATTGCTGTATCAATCGGACTCGTTGTAAATCTTTATCGCTGTAGACTCGGTAGCCGTTAGCCAACCTTTTGCCACAAATTAGCTTCTGTTTCTCGTAGTAAAGCAGCGCCGTTCGTGACAACCCAACTTCGGCTGCCAGCTCAGATATTCGATACACACTATCGCCCTCGGTGATTGATGGTTATGAACTTTAAACTATAAAGCTATAGACAGGTCAACGAGAAATTACAAAAAAACACCGCGGCCAAAGTGGCCGCGGCATCCTAACTACTAAAGCTTGAACTACGACTTCATTATTCAGTGCATATCAGCCGCTAGCGTTCATACCCCGAGTACTTCACGCCAGACAAATGTGCCATATCACGATCCCAAGTCGCTAAATCGTTACGGTTGAACTGACTCAAATCATGATGCCCACATGCTCTTGCCATCACTTGCATGAGTGTCACTGAGGCTTCAAAAAAGTTCTTAAGTTGGTTTGACGCTTTGTCTACATTCAATCTTTGGCGCAAGTCGGCTTTTTGAGTGGCGATCCCGGCTGGGCAATTATTGGTATTACACATTCTCGCCGCTACACAGCCTATTGATTGCATGGCACTATTTGATATTGCGACCCCATCGGCACCCAGCGCCATCGCTTTCACAAAATCCATTGGGACGCGCAATCCGCCAGTTATGATGAGCGTCACTTTGCCACTCATCCCTTGCTCATCGAGATATCGCCGCGCTCTCGCTAGAGCAGGAATGGTTGGCACACTTATATGATCACGAAACATTTCTGGTGCAGCACCAGTACCGCCGCCTCGCCCATCTAAAATGATGTAATCCGCGCTGGCATCTAGGGCGAACTGAATGTCTTCTTCAATATGGTTCGCACTCAGTTTAAAACCGATAGGTATGCCTCCTGTGACTTCTCGTACTCGGTCTGCAAATGCTTTGAAGTCTTCAGCGCTATTGAGATCTTTAAAGGTCGGGGGCGAGATGGCTGGCTCGCCTTCGGGGATGCCGCGAACTTGAGAGATTTTGCCTATATTCTTGTTACCTGGAAGATGCCCGCCAGTACCCGTTTTCGCACCCTGCCCACCTTTGAAGTGAAAAGCTTGCACTGATTTGAGCTTGTCCTCATCGTAACCAAAGCCAGCACTGGCAAGCTCGTAAAAGTAGCGCGAGTTGGCAGCTTGCTCTTCAGGAAGCATGCCTCCCTCCCCTGAACAAATACCCGTTCCCGCTAGCTCAGCCCCCGTTGCCAACGAGACCTTTGCTTCCTCAGATAGCGCGCCAAAGCTCATGTCAGATACGAATAAGGGAATATTAAGCTTAAGCGGCTTTTTGGCTTGCGGACCAATGACAAGCTCTGTACTGACAACAGCATCTTCTAGCAAAGGTTTTGTCGCCATTTGAGCCACCATGACTTGCAGATCATCCCAATGAGGTAATAGATGTCGTGGTACGCCCATCGAGGTCATGGGGCCATGATGCCCAAGCTTTGATAGTCCTTCGCGCGCGAGCTGATGAATAAACTCAACGGTTGGCTCTTCTTTAGTTTGAGTAGCGACTGGGGCGTCATTTGCTTTAGCGGTGACACCCGGCCCTTCAGTACCTACTTGTTCGTTTGAAAACTGTTTGTGGCTGCCATCGCAATAAGGAGGATTGGCGGTGTGTTTGCATCGACATAAAAAGGCATCTCCGTCTTTGTCGACAGAAAAGCTTTTTGGTTTGAAGTCTGTTCCTGCATGGGAGCCGTCACAATAGGGTTGGTTTTTCGAGCGTCCACAGGTACAAAAATAATAGTCTTGCCCTGTTTTCACTTCGACCTTGATAGGTGTGTTGCCAGCGATTATGGGTTTGCTCATCGTGCTTTCCTTATATTCAACGCTTTCAAATGAAGGTTGTCAGGATAAGCATAGGTCAAAAATCAACCGCTCATGCGCTCTTATCTAGCTGTGATTCAAAACGTTACAGCTGCGTTTCACTCTTGACGTAAGTTGTTGAGAACTCGAACGTGTCGCAAGTGTGCTTAGCGACGGAGTATTCAAAGATTTGGCCGTTGTCCAAGTAAGCATTCTGAGCGACACTCACTATATTGTCTCCAACAGGCAGACTGAGGTGCTCCGCCTCCGCTATGGTCGCATTAGCGATGGTGATTTTAAGATTAGCGCTATGTATCGTAAGGCCGAGCTTACCAGTGATATAACCATAGATGGATGCTTTAACATCCTCTATCGCTAAACTAGGAATGATGTTAGCGGACAAGTAGATGTACTCAATAATAGTTGGCACACCATCAAGCACACGTACACGAGTAATGTCGTAGACTGGCTCACCTATCTGGCATTTCAGTTTATCGGCGATAGCCTTATCGGCATTCACTTTGACAAACTTAACCACGCGCGTTTTGACCGACTTACCTTTCTCTTCTGCTCTTTTTTTGGTGCCCAGTAGATGTGAATCAGATACTGGACTTGAAGGCTGCTTAACAAACGAACCCGCCCCACGCTTACGCACGACTAAACCTTCTTTAACCAAGTAGTCTAGGGCTTTCTTAAGCGTTATCTCACTACACTGAAATTCATTCGCCAACGATTTTCCATCGGGAAGCTTACCCGATGGTGAATATTCGCCCGCTAAAATCCTGGCCTTCATTTCGTTGTAAATGCCCTGATATTTCACCATTCTCGCCTGATCCCTTTACTACGCCGACTCTCATTTGATGTGAGATTACTGTCTAATGATTCAACGCACAAGGCAAACCATTAAACAATATGGTTTAGTGTCCCAAAAACCAACGACATCACCACCAAAACCGATCAACCTCTCATTTATAATCAATTTAACTTTTAAAACCATATGGTTTTAATAATATCGAACGCAGAAAACAAATACATGAAAGGGTTAATCGGGGTAGCTATGGCATTTCAAAAGAACTTCTTATGGGGCAGCGCATCCGCAGCCTATCAAATCGAAGGCGCAGCAAATCTAGATGGTAAAGGCGATTCGATTTGGGATGTGTACTCACGTGTTCCGGGCAATACGTTTAAAGATACAACAGGTGAAGTGGCGATCGACTTCTACCATAAATATGAAGAAGACATCGAACTGATGCGCGAGATGGGTCTGAAGGCCTATCGCTTCTCTGTCGCTTGGACTCGAATCATGCCAGATGGCCGCACGGTAAACCCGAAAGGCGTAGAGTTCTACCATAACGTTATCAATAAACTGATCGAATGCGGCATCACACCGATCTTAACTATCTACCACTGGGACCTTCCACAAGCGCTGCAAGACGAATATCAAGGCTGGGAAAGTCGTGAAATTCTGACGGACTTTACCCGTTATTGCGAAGTCTTGTTCAGCGAGTATGGTGACAAAGTGCCGTACTGGGTTTGCATGAATGAGCAGAATATTTTCACAAGCCTAGGGTACGTTCAAAAGATCCATCCACCAAAAGTTTCTGATTACCAACGCTTTATCAATGCCAACCATATCGCAAGCCTAGCTAATGCAAATGCTGTGAAGCGATTCAAAGAGATGGGTATCAAGGGTCAAATTGGGGCGAGCTTTGCGTACAGCCCGACATACGCAAAAACCGCCTCTCCTGAGGATGTGATTGCCGCTGAAAACGCACAAGAGATACAAGATCTGCTCTGGATGGATGTCTACGCAAAAGGCGCCTATCCTAAGATTGGTCTAAAACTGCTAGAGCGACTAGGCATCCACATCGATTTCCAAGAAGGCGATAAAGAACTGCTTAAAGCCGGTATCTGCGATTTCATGGGTCTAAACTATTATCAGTCAGCCACGTTTGTCGCACCTGAAAACCGCGAACAAACAGCACAAACCGGAAATGCCGCGCAGGTATCTGTCGTCTCTGATGTCGCTCGAATCCCTACCGATGATTACTATGTTCGCGCTGATAACGAGCACCTAAAAATGACGGATTGGAACTGGGCTATCGATCCTGAAGGCCTGCGCGTCGCACTTCGCCGCATCACGTCTCGCTACAACCTACCGATCCTTATCAGTGAAAATGGTTTAGGCGCGTACGACACATTGACTGAAGATGGTCGAGTGCACGATGACTATCGCATCGCATTCCTAAAAGCGCACGTTGAAGCGATTAACGATGCTATTGAAGATGGCTGTGAAGTGATCGGCTACTGCACTTGGTCTTATCAAGATCTATTCAGTTGGCTAAATGGTTATGCGAAACGTTATGGCTTCGTTTACGTTGACCGTGATGAAGAAAGCGAAAAAGAGCTAAAACGCTACAAGAAAGATAGCTTCTATTGGTATCAAAGAGTCATAGAAACTAACGGTGAGAACCTCGATTAACCATCTTAAAAGGTCCAGTTTATCTGGACCTTTTCTTTTTGATGCAAGCAGTCTGTAACCAAAAACAGTGCTTGGAAGGTTTCCTTCATGTCGCGTTCAAGCTAGACTCTGCCTCCCTACTTTTTCGTGAGATTTCACTATGACCGCACCCGCCACTTCCGCTATCGTACTCGACTTTGAGACCACGGGCTTATCACCGAACCAAGGCGATCGCGCTATCGAAATTGGTGCCGTGAAACTGGAAAATGGCCAAGTGGTTGATCGCTTTCAATCATTGATGAATCCAGGTTTTCGAGTCAGCAGCTTCATCGAGGGCTACACTGGCATCACCAACAATATGCTTAGCCACGCACCAAGCTGTGACGAAGTGATGAGTGAGTTCGTCGATTTTATTGGCGATGCCAATCTAGTGGCTCACAACGCTTCTTTCGATAAGCGTTTTCTAGATACAGAACTGGATCTAATTGGTAAAGGTTATGGTGGCGAGTTTGCATGTTCACTTTTGGTTTCTCGCCGATTAAACCAAGAAGCAAATTCACACAAATTGGGTGATCTGGTGGCTTACCATAACATTGCTAACGATGGTGTATTTCACCGCGCATTAGCTGACGCCGAAGTGACAGTGTCACTCTGGTTGCTTCTTGTGAACTCTCTTACCGAGAATCACGCAATTGCACAACCAAGTTTTGAGTTGATGCAAAAGCTCGCCAAGCAACCAAAAGCATCAGTTGGGAAATTCTTAACCAAACACAAATAGCACGACTTCAACCTATTAAAGAGACGACTATGACCACAACTTTTGACTCCATCGTCCCTGTCGGCGTTCGCTACATGGTGTTATCAGCGCTTGGCTTTGCGCTGATGTCGGCCTGTGTGAAATACGTGAGCACTTATGGTATTCCCGTATTTGAAATCGTAGCAGCGCGTGCATTGGTTTCACTGGTGCTAAGCTACCTAGATGTCAAAAGGAAAGGTATTTCTGTGTGGGGGCACAATAGGCCTTTGCTGCTATTGCGCGGTATCGTCGGCTCACTGGCTTTGATTTGTGTGTACTACGCAGTGACGACGCTACCTCTAGCCGAAGCAACAATACTCCAGTATATCCACCCTATTTTCACCGCCCTACTTGCGTTCTGGTTTCTAAAAGAAAGTATTCAGAAGTCGACCATCATTTGTATCGTGCTGAGTATTTTCGGCTTAACGTTTATGGTGGGGCCAACATTAGGCAGCAATACCGCGGAGTCACTACCGTTATTTAGTGTGGGTATTGCGCTCCTTGGCGCATTTGGCAGCTCTATCGCTTACGTTATCGTTAGAAAGCTAAGCCAAACTGAAGACAGCTCAGTGATCATTTTCTATTTCCCATTGGTCGCATTGCCAGTCTCAATTCTATTAATTGGCGACGATTTCGTGATGCCAGATTGGTATCTCACTATGATGTTGGTGCTGGTGGGCGTCTTCACACAAATAGGTCAACTAGGTTTAACCAAAGCAATGCAAACCCAAGCAGCGGGTAAAGCTTCGGCATACTCCTATGTCCAGATTGTATTCTCTATTTTGCTAGGTTTGGCGTTGTTCAATGAAGTCCCTACTGTTTGGACCTATATTGGTGGCTCACTCATTGTGATAGGGGCTCTCGTCAATACCTTCGGTAAACGAGTCGCTTCTAAATAAAACGCATCAATAACAGTGGGTACAGGCAGCTACTGAGCCGCTTGTACTTGCTGCATTCGTTTGGCGCGCTCTTCTTCTTGCTCTACCAAGATTTTCTCATGGGTTCTGAAGAAAGGCAGGTAAATAAAGTAAGCATTGACCATAGCAAACACGACCATTAACGCATTCATGTAGCTACCATTGGCAGCCCAAGCAGCACCTATTGGAGCTGGCACCGACCATGGAATCATTAATACCACGCGATCCAAAATCTCCGCCGACGTTAAGAACCAAGCAATCGTAGCGTTGAGCATTGGGACAAAAATAAACGGCACAAGAAAAAGCGGGTTCATAATAATTGGGAAGCCGAACAATATTGGCTCGTTAATATTAAATATCGCGGGAATAGCGCCAACCTTACCCACCGACTTCAACTGTTTTGAACGGCTTTTAATCGCAAGATAGACCAAAGGCAATGTTGAACCTACCCCGCCGATAAGAACAAAAAAGTCCCAAAAAGCAGGTAGATAGATATGGGGGAGTACCTGACCGCCAGCTTCCAACGCAGTTTGGTTCTCGAGTAGGTTAGACATCCAGAATGGATTCATAATTCCGGTAATGATCAGTGCACCATGAATCCCCATAAACCAAAGAAGCTGACAAATCAGTATCGAAATCAAAACCGCAGCGAGACTGTCTGAGGCCAGTACCAACGGACGAAACAGCTCTTCTATCAATTGAGGGAAATGCACTCCGAACTGAGCATCAAGAAAAACATTGAATGTCGAAATACTGATCATCACAGCAAAGATCGGCACGATGAGCTTAAAACTTTGAATCGTTAAGATAGGCACGTCTTCTGGCATCTTGATGTACCAGCCCATACGGATAAAGAACCTAACGACTTCTATTGAATACAGACTCGCGATAAGCGCAGTAAACAGACCGGCACCACCTAAGTAGCGAGCATCTTCTTGCCCATCGATATAGAATCCGGCCAGCATGAGAAACGCCATACAGCCCGTCAATCCCGACAGTCGCTCTGGCAACTGATAGCTCTTCGCGAGACTGGCCGAAACGCCAAAAGAAACGATAAGCCCTACGACGCCCAGTGTCAGTTGATAAGTTGGCAGCAAGATGGGTCTTAACGCCAGAGATAAGTCCATCCAAGCCATCGACATCCAAGACTCGGAATCGGCAAACGGAGGAAAGATAATCGGGACAAACATACAGCCGACAAAAATGAAAGGCATTGCCAACTGGAAACCATCACGCATAGCCATAAGGTGCTGACTGCGCATCAGCAATTTTGCTACAGGATTCATGAACTGCTCTACCTGATTGGCACACAGTCTCATAATGGATTGGTTCATTTACTCTACCGGCTATATGGATCCGCGTCAGGATACCCGAATACACTGACTCTCGGAAACCGATTATCCAAATCTGCCATCTCCACCACGTTTTTTACCCCATCACTCGCTAAATTCCGAATTTAGATCACGATTCACCTACTACTCAGCCATTTCTAATGCTGAATTTAAGGTCATCAGCGCCATTTGCAGCGCTGGGTTTCCCAGGTCAAGATCATTCGTTAACTGTGTCACGAATTTTTCGCCATAACTCTGGTTTCCAGTGATCGTTTTCACACTTAAACGGAAATAATTTGGAAACCGGTTTCCAAATTATTTCCTTAAGGGCATATTGATTAGGAATTCAAGATTCTGGAGAAGAAAAAATGAAAAAAATTATGCTTTGCTGCTCTGCTGGTATGTCTACCTCTCTACTGGTTAAGAAAATGGAAGCGTCTGCGCAAGAACGCGGTATCGAGGCTCAAATCAAAGCATTTGGCGCAAGTGAGTTCGACGTTCAAGTAGGTAACTACGAGGTTGTTCTTCTTGGTCCTCAAGTGAAATACATGCAAGCGGATTTCCAAAAGAAAGCAGATGCTCACGGCATCAAAGTTGAGCCAATCAACATGATGGATTACGGCATGCAGAAAGGCGATAAAGTGCTTGATTTTGCACTAGAACTTATCGGCTAACCTGTTTTTGCTCGGCGTCCCCCCTTAGTCAATTTTCGACGCCGAGCGTTTCTTAACTTTTATCTTAACGAGAGTAACGACATGGGCGCTATGTACGACAAAATGGTCAATGTTATCGAGCAAAAGGTCACCCCTATTGCTGGTAAAATTGGTCAACAAAAATACATCACTTCTATACGTGACGGCTTCATTGCTGCACTACCTTTTATGATTGTTGGTTCTTTCATGCTGGTGTTTATCTTCCCTCCGTTTTCTGCGGAAACAACTTGGGGATTTGCACGCGCGTGGCTAGATTTTTCTGAGACATATCGTGAGCAGCTTATACTGCCATTCAACTTGAGTATGGGAATCATGACCATATTCATATCGGTGGGGATAGCGTCAAGCTTGGCTCGCCATCACGATCTTGATCCTGTTACGACAGGTTTGTTATCACTAATGAGCTTCTTGCTTGTTGCAGCGCCAGTTCAAGACGGCATGCTGTCAATGCAGTACTTCTCAGGTCAAGGTATCTTCACAGCGATCATGACGGCGTTGTACTCGACTGAAGTTTACGCATTCCTGAAGCGCAACAACATCACTATCAAGCTTCCACCTGAAGTACCAACAGGTGTTGCGCGCTCATTTGAAATCCTGATCCCTGTATTGGCAATTATCATCACGCTTCACCCTCTCAACCTGTTCATCGAAGCGCAAACGGGCATGATCATTCCAGAAGCAATCATGGCTCTTGTTCAGCCGCTTGTTTCTGCCTCTGACACCCTACCAGCAGTTCTACTAGCGGTACTCGTTTGTCAGATCCTTTGGTTTGCTGGTATCCACGGCGCACTTATCGTTACAGGCATCATGAACCCATTCTGGATGGCGAACCTTTCCGTTAACCAAGCAGCAATGGCAGCAGGTGAAGCAATTCCACACATCTTCGTTCAAGGTTTCTGGGATCACTATCTACTTATTGGTGGTGTAGGTTCAACACTTCCACTTGCGTTCCTACTACTTCGTAGTAAAGCGGTTCACCTACGCACTATCGGTAAGATGGGTACCGTACCAGGTCTATTTAACATCAACGAACCAATCCTGTTCGGTGCGCCAATCATCATGAACCCAGTGTTCTTCCTACCATTCATCTTAGTACCAATGGTGAACGCCACTCTAGGTTGGTTTGCTCTTGACTGGGGTCTAGTAGAGCGCGTGGTTTCTCTAACGCCTTGGACAACACCAGGCCCTATCGGTGCATCGTGGGCAGCTAACTGGGCATTCAGTCCTGTCATCATGTGCTTCATCTGTATGGCTATGTCAGCAATGATGTACCTACCGTTCCTAAAAGCTTATGAGAAGCAACTTCTTGAGCAAGAAGCAGCGGACGAGAAGAAGCAAGAAGAAGCAGCAGGTCAACCAGTAACAGCTTAATCAAACAGTTATTAGTAACAACAAACTCAGTTGGCACAAATAATAAAAAAGTCGCCCCCTAGTCTTAATTGGGGTTGAGCGTGGGGCGACACCCTTTCAGTAGACACCATTTAAGAATTAAAGAATTTAAGAGGTAAGCAAAATGGAAACTATGGATCTAGAAGAACAAGTTATGGGTATCATCATCAATGCGGGTCAGTCTCGCAGCCTGTGTTATGAAGCACTTCGCCATGCTAAAAACGGCGAGTTTGAAGAAGCAGAAGGCTTGATGAAAGAAGCGCAAGAGTTTGCAAATCAAGCTCACCTAGTTCAGACCCAGCTTATCGAAGCTGACGAAGGCACGGGAAAAATGAAGATGACACTAGTGATGGTTCACGCACAAGATCACCTAATGACTTCCATGCTCGCAAAAGAGTTAGTTGCTGAAATGATTGAACTACACAAGCGCACTGCTAAGTAATTCGATCACACTTTACTTTTTTCAGTTTTTCGACCATTCAAAGAGCGAGTCAGGCAAGAAAGCGTCGTATAGGTGCGTTTTCAACATCTTAGGTCGTAGCAGCTCTTTCGTGCTCCATACATTGGGCTGCTTTTTTTCCTCACCTTATACCCTCTCATCAGACTTGGATCACTACCTCTGAAAGAGTACAATAACGGAAATCTTGGGAAACGGTTTCCCAGTTCTAGAAACTCTATGAATCTATTAAGGTTGTTGTCATGGCTACTATCACCGACGTCTCTCTGCTAGCAAACGTATCGAAAGCGACCGTTTCTCGCGTGATGAGTGGAAGCCGTGGCGTTAAGCCAGAGAGTCGTGAGGCTGTATTACGCGCCGCCGAAGAACTCAACTACCGCCCAAATGCCGCTGCACAAACACTGGCAAATCAACGCTCCGATTATATTGGCGTGATCCTATCCTCTAGCGACGCTGGACAAGTATCTACTTACCTTCCTCTACTTGCTAAATCACTGAAAGCAAAAGGCAAGCATATGCTGGTTCAATTTGCAGAAACAGCAGATGAGCAAGTTCGCATGGTGGAAGAACTTAACCAAAGACACTGTGACGCCATTATCTCACTCGGTGGCACCATTCAATCCTTGGCTAACGACAACGTGATTGCCATCGATAGTTTGGCGAGTGCTGAACACGCTATAGGATACGATTTTAAGTTTGCTGCAGAGAGTGCCTGTCGCTTCTTGTCGAGTAAAGGACACGCAAGCATAGCCATTGTCGTGGACGATGAAAGTTATGCATCGACACAAGTGCTAGAAGGCTATAAAACATCGCTACAGAACTCAGCAATGCCAGTCAACCGACAGCTTATCGTCACGGCGAATGGCAACAATGAGCAAGCGATTATGTCGCTATTAAACAGCTACCACCCGTTTACGGCATTGGTAGTGATGCGTGACAGCCAAGCCGCTGTCGCAATGAACCTGTTCAGAGATTTCAATTTGGCGACACCTCAAGAAGTTTCGATCGTGTCACTGGAAGATTCACAATTGGCAAGCCAGCTCAATCCTCCCCTCACCTGCATCAGCTACCCTTCACAGCAGATCGTCGATATGGCTATGGAGAAGTTAGACGCAATTCTGGAAGACAAACCGATGTCGAACAAGCCTTTAATTACTGGCCGACTCGTCACTCGTGAATCGGTTATCAATCGTCGTTAGCATAGCTAGAATGGTGTTGGACAACGGGCTTCAATGCTCGTCTTACAACGATGAGAAGCCACCAAATGACACCAAAGGCCAATAGCATTCTTAACGTATAGGTCGCTGTTCTCAGCAATACTGCACTGCGTGATACCGATACCTTTAACTCATAAGGGTATTGTGGCGATACAACACGATGGCTAAGAACAAAAGAAGACCAAAAGCTGTTATCGATATTGATGTGCTCGCTTGAATAACGCGGCAGTGACTCTCCTAACAGATACACCTCATAAAAATAGTCGCGAAGAGGGCTCTCTAACCAATGCCCTAACATTCTGCGCGGATTCACATACGCAAAGTATTCGGTATCTCCCACCTGCTGAGCCACTACAAACGATGGCTCTGGGAAGTATGTTGTCAGCAGAGACCAACCAATAAACACGCCTTGTTCGCTGGTATTACCTGCCCAATAACTTTTGTTTGATGCCACTTCTCCAAACAAGCTGCACGCATACCAGCCTGTTGCGTGATTTCTTACATAGCCTAACGCTCGGACTTCCTCTTCGATGTACGCCTTTCGATTGTAGAAGCGGCGATGTTTTGATTCGCACCTGTCATGCTTGGGTAGTGACATAACCAAGCTCAGCGTAGATTCAATTCTGTTGTCGATGCTTGTCAGGCTGGCGTCTAGCTCATTGGCGATATCTTGTTTAATGCTGGCAGTTGCAACGATATAACTCAATACACTGAGCAGTACGGTTAGTAACAATGAATAGATGACCACTCTCATTTTAGCTCTTGCACCTTCTCAGGCTGCACCTGCTTTTTGCGAAAGCCAATCAGTGCAATGACACCCACGACAACGCCAAACACCACTAACAGCCTTACGATAAAAGTAACAATCCCTTGTCTATAGAGTGCGGTATCTTTATAGACTGAAATCGAAATAGGAAACAGCAGCGACTCTTTAGTGGCTTTGTAATCCCCAAATGCGGTGCTATGTTTTTCCAAAAGTGGTGTTTCATCGTTCGAGAAGTGAAGGATCCGATGAGTTTCCTGAGGCGCTTCTTGTACCCACCATCCCAATATCGCCGTAGGGTTAATCGTTGCAATCGCGACGTTTTCACCTCGATAAAGTGCTAGTGCAAAAGAAGTATTACCGTCATGCGTTGGCGAGCGCAACTTAGCAAAGCCAATATCCCCTTTTCGTGCTTCATTCCAAAACGAATTGTCCAGCGGCTGATTCGCTGCTCCCAGGTTGCTACAAAATTGATAATGATCTGGTTGCTTGATACCAACAAAAAGCCCGCGCATTGAAATGCTGCGAAAAACCGTATGACCAAGCTCTGTCTGCATCGATTTATCGCACTCTGCTAACGGAAACAGATAGTTAGACAATACATGCAGCTCTGACTGAATCTGGGTAAGCTGACGCTCGACACCACTTAGCACTTGCTGTGCCTCTTGATGTGCCTGTTCGCGAAACGTAAAGAACTGATACACACAGCCAATTAGCAGTGTGTAGAGAAAAATATAGAAAATATTAATGAATGACTGTTTTAACTGCATTGAATAAATTTGCGCTGAATTTCCTCACTGTTATACAGCATCAAATTTTTACGAACCTTATCCCACCTCAAATTTCTAAACATTGTTTATATATATTGCGAGGCGTCATTCAAATTTAAAATGAAATAAAAACCACATATACATTGAGTAAATATTACGTAAAATAACCATCACCGAATGTTCTCATTTAGTCTAAGTATTTATACGAGATGGCACTCGCTATTTTTCGACCACTTGAAGAAGAGAGCCTTTAAGCAGCCTATAACTGATCCAACCCAAACCCACAATACTCATGATGCGCAACCAATAAATCCCACTACGTTTCAACACATCGACAAACGAAGCCGTCGCTTGAATGGAATAAGGATGGTGCTTAGAATGCGCCGTTTGTAGCAACATGCTTTGCATTCTCACAGGTGAACGGGTGTAAAAAGGCACGCAGTCCGAATCCAAAGTCAGGCTGTAATTTGCATAATGAAGGCTTGGCTCAATCCAGTAACCAAGCACTCTTCTTGGATTGACGTAAGCGAAGGCTTTCTGCTTCCCTTTATCTTTAGATACCACAAACGAAGTTTCTGGGAAGTGTACCGTCAACAATGAGTGACCAATGAATACCCCCTCTTTTTTGCTGCCTTGCCAGTAATTAAGCTTAGAAAGTTGGCGCCCGAGCATGCTACAAACATGCCATTGTTCGCCCGTGTCATAGATATAACCCACCGCGCGAATACGCTCGTTTTCATGTGCAATATTGGCGTACTCACGCTTCACTTCATTACCACAACTGGGATCGCTTGGCAGCATGTCGATAACATTGAGAATATTCTTTATCTCCCTATCCACCCTTGCTGTTGCGCCGATCGCGCTCGTCTCCAATTCATGTGTAATTCTAAAATAGGCACCAACTAGGCTCACCAATGCCGATAGCGACATCACCACCAGCCACTTAATCATGACTCACCTCAAAGTCTTGCTCAGGGTTTTCTCTGCGTGTGCTTCGACGATAAACGTCAAACAGCAACAGGCTACCAAATACCAATACTCCGCCGAGCGTTAGCCGCTCGATAAAGGTCAAAAGCTTACCCCAAAGCACAGTAATAGGTTGCGTCACACGAATCTGTATTGGGTAGCGCTCGGAATCGGTCGTCATTTCAATACCATCACCATCGGCAATATCGATACCACGAGATAACAACGCTTCACCATCACTAAAAGACAGGACAGCCTTGGTCTCCGGGAAAAATGGTTCAATCCACCAGCCAAGAATAATGCGCGGGTTAATAGCACCGAGGACAATGGTATTGTCTTTGATAATCGCTAAGGCATAGGAGGGATCGCGTCGATACTCAATCTGCTTAATTTTGGCAAATGCCACATCTCGGCTGTATCTTGCGTCCCAAAACTCCGACGTAACAGCAGCTTTGTGCTGACCAAAATTACTACAAGCAATAAACGATTCCTCTTTGCCGCTCTGCATTGTCCCAACCGCGAGTCCACGCAAGCCTAAGCTTCGAAACACATGATGAGCCAGCACATTTTGCGCTTCAATGCTGCAATCCGTCGGTTGATTAACGGATCTCAACTCTCTTTCGATCTTTGATAGTTGAAACTCAACTTTGCTGAGAATTTGGTCAGCGCTATTGCTCAGCTCCTGACGAAACGTGAGTACTTGATAAACACAGCCAATAAGCAGTGTATAGAGAAAGATGAAGATCAAATTTTGCCAAGTGCGCTTGGGGAACATGCAATAAAACTACTCACAACGATATAACTGGCAAATAATAATCGCCAATTCAAAGCTATGTCTTTAATCTGACTCAACCTTTTGAGAGGGCTGTCTCAGTGAGTGAGAATTTAGTGGCACGTAGCTATAGCTGAGTCGCTTATGGCAGCGCAACAGAATATCTTACAATGTCAAATATCCCAATCACACTGAGTCATCGGGAATTACCCTACAACAACCTATTCTTATACTGCTCCGGCGTTTGCCCAGAATATTTCTTAAACATCGAGATAAATGGACTTGCTTGGTTATAACCGAGCGTAAATGCAACTTCTTTTACTGAATGGCCACTTCGCAATAGATCCATTGAAAACAAGTACCGTACTCGCAAGCGCCACTCGGTAAAACTCATGCCAAGTTCGCTTTGGCAGTAACGAGCAAGCGTTCGCTCGGTCGTATGAACTTTTGATGCCCACTCCTTAAGACTAATGTCGTTAGTTGGCTCTTCTTCAATGGCTGCCAGAATGGGGGCGAGGTATTTGTTATTACTAGAAGGTAGGAAGTGATGCTGCTCTTGCTGATCGCTCAGTTGGTCTAGGAGCACTTGGATCAGGCGCTGATCTTTTTCAGATTCAGCCACGTTAACGTTACGGTGACGAAAATCCTCAATAATCGAGGAGACGATCGGTGTCACTTTAATTAAGCTGGTTTTATCTGGAAACCCGTCAGTGAACTCGTGAGCAATATTGAGAGAGCAGTATTCGAGCGGTTTGCGGTTGTAGCTGCAATGCATCACGCCCGCCGGAACCCAAATGGCGAGGTGTGGCGGCGCTAGAAAACGCGTATCCTGCGCTTCCATTTCCAATATCCCACCGCTAATCAGCTGAACTTGTCCCCATGGGTGGCAATGAACGCGGGTTTCGGTGTTCGACAAAAACGCATCGAAGTTCATGAAAACATTGGAGGGCATCTTGTCTATAGACAAAGAGGGGTGCAAATTTCTAGTGTGTTTTTTCAACTTGTCTTCCTATCGCGCGCAATGTCGTTTTAAAGATACATGCAATTATACCGACCTGTCACACTATGTATCAACTTACAAAACGCGATGAGGTTCACAGTGGTCTATCTTCTTCCCTTCTTTACTGTGTTGATATGGGGCGGCAACGCCATTGTGAACAAGATGTCCGCCTCTATGATCGAACCGAGCGCGATGAGTTTCTATCGCTGGGCGCTTGCGATCTTGGTAATGACGCCATTCTGCTTGCCGAAAGTGAAGCGCCATTGGCCAGAGATCCGCAAAAACAGCGCCAAACTCGCGTTTCTTGCATTGCTGGGCATGGTACTTAACCAATCGTTGGGCTACTACGCGGCGGCAACCACTACAGCCTCTAATATGGCGCTGATAACCTCACTAGTCCCCCTGCTCGCGGTGTTCATTTCCGTGCCGTTACTTGGCAAACGTATCTCTAAGCTGAGCATCGTTGGCGGCGTGATCTCGCTAGCTGGCCTTGCATTTATGCTAGGACAAGGCGACCTCAGCTTCTTTTTGCATCAAGACATTTCTCAAGGGGACGGCCTGATGGTACTCGCAGCGATTGTGTATGCGACGTACTGTGTGCTGCTAAAACGCTGGAAAATGCAGCTGTCTAGCTGGATGCTAATTTACACGCAAGGCGTATTTGCCGTCATCATGTTATTTCCACTATTACTGACTAGCGAGCAAATCTTGCCAAGCAGCTCTGCCCTGCCGCTTATTGCCTACGCGGGATTGCTCGGTTCCTTTGTCGCGCCTCTGCTTTGGGTAAAAGCGATCGACTTAATTGGCGCAGATGGCAGTGCCATGTTCATGAACTTGTTGCCAGTCATCGCGGTCGCTCTCGCTGCAGTACTGCTTGGCGAGTCAATTACCCAGTTCCACCTTATTGGCGGGCTCATGGTCATTTCCGGCGTTATCTTGTCGCAAATTAAGACCAAAAAGCGCCAGCCTGCGCCAGAAGCGGTGGCACCCAAACTCACTATCGATAAACAATAGCGAACAGCAAAAAACTCGGACACTCAAACTCATAGCGTGTTGTTAACAAGTTTGTCATAATCAAGCCACTTAGCAGCTCAGATAAAGGAATAAAAATAATGAGTAGTGGCAGAAGAGAGACCACCCTGCGTTTTCTAGCCGAGCCAGGCGATGTTAACTTTGGCGGCAAAGTGCATGGCGGCGCAGTAATGAAATGGATTGACTTAGCGGCGTACGCTTGCAGCGCGGCATGGAGTGGCAAGTATTGTATCACCGCTTACGCTGGTGGCATTCGCTTTGTTGAGCCAATCCACGTTGGCAACTTAGTAGAAGTGAGTGCCAAAGTGATATACACCGGCAGAAGCTCAATGCACATTGCCATCGATGTGCAAGCTAGTGATCCCAAAGAGCTGAAAAATCGTCTCACAACACACTGTATCGTTATCATGGTGGCTGTGGATGAAAATGGCAAACCAACCGAGGTGCCCGAGTGGGTGCCGCAAACCGAAGACGATATTAAACTTCGTGAGTCGGCAATCAAGCTGATGAACATGCGCAAACAGATTGGTGAAGAGATGGAAGCGCACGTCAAATACCTAAAGTAATTCCCTCTCGTTACTTGTTAATAAAGCCCTAAAGTTCATGCAGACTGAATCCTCGGTCTGCATTTGTTATCCAGATCTCATCTACGCCCTAAATCATCCTCCAAAAGGAGGAGTTTTCATCTTTTCCCTTCAACTACACTAGATTGACGTGATAGATTTTTTCTATATCCAAAACAGAACTCCTACAACATCAGCTTGGTGAGATTTTATGCCTAACCCTTCCATTTCTAAACCTGAGCAAAAGGTTCATCTGTACCAAATTTTCACCCGCCTATTTGGCAATACTAACTCGACCAACCAGCCTTGGGGCACCATAGAACAAAATGGTGTCGGCAAGTTCAGTGACATCAGTGACACCGCGCTAGCATCCATTCGAGAGCTCGGCATGACCCATATTTGGTATACCGGCGTGCCGCACCATGCGGTGATCCGTGATTACAGCGAGTATGGCATACGCAATGATCACCCCGCCGTTGTTAAAGGCCGCGCTGGGTCACCTTATGCGGTGAAGGACTATTACTCGGTAAACCCAGATTTAGCCGACGAACCAGCCCAGAGAAATCAAGAGTTTAAACAGCTTATTGAGCGCACGCACAAAGCGGGATTGAAAGTGGTGATTGATATCGTGCCAAACCACGTGGCTCGCCAATATCAAGGCTTGAATAACCCTGAGGGTGTAACCGATTTTGGTGCGGAAGATGACACCAGCCTTGAGTACTCGCGTGAAAACAGCTTTTACTACATTCCAGAGCAAGCGTTCGAACTGCCCAATGTACCAACGCATCTCGCACCGCTCGGTGGAGAGGATCACCCACAACTCAAGCAGCCTTATCATGAGTACCCAGCAAAGTGGACAGGCAACGGCGCTAGAACCGCCAAGCCAAGCGCTGATGACTGGTATGAGACGGTTAAAGTCAATTACGGTATAAGACCCGATGGCAGCAAAGACTTTCCTGAATTACCAGAATGTTATCGACATAAGGACTTTGCTAAGCACGCTAAGTTCTGGGATGACAAAGATGTACCGAGCTCATGGCGCAAGTTTCGCGACATCGCCATGTACTGGCTCGAGCAAGGTGTCGACGGCTTTCGCTATGACATGGCAGAGATGGTGCCGGTGGAGTTCTGGAGCTTTCTCAACGCATCAATCAAACTCAACAATCCCGATGCTTTGTTAGTGGCAGAAGTCTACCAGCCACACCTCTACCGAGATTACATTCAGCTTGGCAAAATGGATGCACTCTACGACAAGGTTGATCTTTACGATACGCTCAAGGCGATTATCCAAGGCCGCGATAGCACGGAGTCTATCTCTCGCATCCAAACTGAGCTTAGTGACATCGAGCCGCACATGCTGCACTTTCTCGATAACCATGACGAGCAGCGAATCCCTTGCGCTGAGTTTGCCGGAAGTGCGGAAGCAGCCCTACCTGCAATGGTTGTTTCGGCGACCATCAGTAACGCGCCTACCATGCTTTACTTTGGCCAAGAACTAGGAGAAACAGGGGAAGAACACGCAGGCTTTGGTCAGCCAACACGCACCTCGATTTTTGACTATATCGGCGTTCCAAGCCACCAGCGCTGGATGAATAATGGCGCATTCGATGGCGGTCAATCCACCGAACCAGAGTTAGCTCTGCGTCGTTTTTACCAAAACTTAATGTGCTTTGTGCAACGCAGCCCTGCTATGTCAGGCTCTCGACTGTCACTGGATATTCAGCGTGATGAAAGCCATGGTGAGCTTCGCCATAAACTTTATGGATACTGGCGCGAGAACAGAGGCAATGCAGCGTTAGTCTTGGTTAACTTTGATGCACACCAAGCCAGCAGTGAACCGATTACCATTCCAGCCGAGGCGATCAAAGCCTTAGAACTAATCGATGGTACCTACTCGCTATCCTGCGCGCTAAATCCAAAAGTAACCACAGAGCTTAGTGTCGAAAATGGCTCTGGCAAAGTTTATATTGCCCTCAACCCACTGGCTTCACATATTTTTCAACTCATGGCTACCGAGCGTTAACCTCCCGACTTTATCGAAGCCCAATGCTATCAAGCCCCAGCGTAAAAACTGGGGCTTTTATTGACTCATTCAGATCACACGTCGCGCAAGTGAAATAGTAAAAATCTATACCACTTTACAAAAAGGCTATTTTTACACCTCATCGCATCCGATTATTCTTATCCCAATGCACATGGACAGGATAGTCACAATGAAAACACTAAAAACATCCTTAACCGCTTTGGCACTAGCAACGTTAACGGCAGCTCCAGCAATGGCGGTCACAGAAGGTGAACTGCTTATTTGGATCAACAGTGATAAAGGTTACGAAGGGCTAGCAGAGGTCGGCCGACAGTTTGAAACCGATACTGGTATTAAAGTCAGCGTTCAGTTTCCAGAGTCATTAGAAGCACGCTTTCAGCAAGTCGCTGCGACTGGCGATGGCCCAGACATCATTTTCTGGGCGCACGACCGCTTTGGTGGCTATGCCGAATCTGGCCTGCTCCGAGAAGTAAAACCGAGTAAAGAATTCCAAGATAAACTGGTCGACTTTAGTTGGGATGCGGTGAACTACAAAGGCAAGCTCATTGGCTACCCACTTGCTATTGAAGCCATTTCACTGATTTACAATAAAGACTTGCTGCCAAAACCACCTAAGTCATGGGAAGAGCTACCAGCTATTCACGCTAAGATGAAAGCACAAGGCAAAGACACCATTATGTGGGATGTGAAAAACGCCTACTTCACTTGGCCAATTGTCTCTGCCGGCACCTATTCTTTCGCGAAAACCCCACAAGGTCATAATGCTAATGATACAGGGATTAACAATCAACGCGCTCAGGACAACCTAGCGTTCTTGCTGAACATGAAGCAAGAAGGCATTGTGGATCCAGGAATGGATTATGCTAATGCCGAGTCCTCCTTTGCCAAAGGCGAAGTGGCGATGACGATCAACGGTCCTTGGTCATGGGGCAACCTAGACAAAGCTGGCATCAACTACGGCGTTGCCACCTTCCCTACACTGGATGGCGAAAAATCGAACCCATTCGTTGGTATCTTGAGTGCCGGTATCAGCTCAGCAAGTCCAAATGAAGATTTGGCGGTAGAGTTTATTGAAAACTATCTGTTTACCGACGAAGCGCTCACCACTATCAACAACGACAAGCCGCTTGGTGCCGTGACTCTGAAGTCTTTCCAACAGACCTTAGAATCTGATCAGCGTATTCGCTCAACCATGATTAACGCTGAAAACGGCGAAATCATGCCAGCGATTCCAAAGATGATGACGTTTTGGATGTCTGAGGGCGCTGCCATCGAAAACACGCTACTAGGTCGCCAGACTGTTTCCGAGGCACTTGCTACTGCGGAAAAACAATTGGCGCGTTAATGCGAACCAATCGCCAAGTGCGCAAAAACCGCGCTTGGCGAGTAAATCAATCGAAGTTTTGTTGTTTCTTGTCAGCTCGTGACCCTCTCTTAAAGTCGCAATGTAACGCTTTGAATCGCTCTGCAACAGATCCCCTTCTTCATCACATTCTCACTCAAGATCTTAAACAGCCGATTGAATTTGTCACTATCGCTATCTATACCCTTTAACTATGCTCGCAGTTCCTCTGTTGTTCGAGCACGTACGACACCACACGATCACGCTTGTTAGAAGGTGATGGGTGGTGACAAAGTGATGAAAACAAACGAGATTAAAGCGAAACAAGGAGATTACGATGGACAGAATTTGCCCAATGTGCCAAACGCCAATGATAGAGAGAAACAACGTACATGTTTGCCCAAGAAATGAAATTGGTGACTGCGCTTATGATCCCTACCTACATGAACTTGAGCCTGCACAAGAGCGCGAAATGGAGCAAGATCGTCCTTATTAGAATCACAAGGCGATAATCGTCACAAAGGCGACCACATATTTCGTGGTCGCCTTTTTTGATTCTCACTCAATATCAAACCTAAGTTAGCACCAACTCGCGCCTTCGCCCGTATGCGGTTTTAAAAGCTCTTTCACATTCGCTTCTATGACTCGATAGCCGACGTTGCCAAACAAGGTTTGTCGCCCACCATCAATAATATAAGTTGGGCTACCTTTGATCTGTTGAGCCTCACGTAGCAGTTGGTCACTCCACAGTGCCGCATAAGCAGAGCCATCCATAAGGTACGGCTGAAGTGCTTCAATGCTTATTCCCTGAGAGGCAAGAACATCCGCAATAACTTCAACATTGCCGATATCTCTCCCTTGTTCAAAGAAAGCCTGTCTTAACGCCTTAGCGAGTTGCAACACCTCATTTTGACTGCTGCCAGCAAGCTCTGCGGCTTTTAAGTGAAGATGTGCAGGCATGGAACTGGTTGGTTGAGTGCTGCGCCATACAGAAGGGCTCAGTGTTAATTCAGGGAACTTAGCTGCCACCTC
This sequence comes from Vibrio sp. DNB22_10_4, assembly GCF_052879755.1. NCBI lineage: Bacteria > Pseudomonadati > Pseudomonadota > Gammaproteobacteria > Vibrionales > Vibrionaceae > Vibrio > Vibrio sp. DNB22_10_4. Next base: position 1,558,809 of record NZ_JBNNXW010000001.1, read on the forward strand.
TTCGGTGTGCTTTGCGAATCCATCAAAACCGCCTTTGTCGCTCCATCCCTTGCCGATGCGAGTTTGCGTATCACCAAACAAGTTAATGAACTTAGGTGCTAGTTCAATTTGGCCATCAAAGTTAGCTAGCAAGGCATCGTTTCGAGCCTCCGCTGCCCACGCCCACACACAAAGTACATCGCTGACATAGTCGATTTTTAACATGATGCATTCTCCCGTTTGGTTATGACTTCTTCTGAGGATCAAGAACGATTATTGTGAGATATAGTCGCTAGCCGCTGATAACGTACCGGCATTAACGATATTTCGATAGCCCATGGATTCAAGAATTTGAACCGCCTGAGACGCTCTCATACCAGATGCGCAATAGACAATAAGGCTGTCTTGAGGCTGAATATCGCTATTGGCAACCGCGAAAATCGTTTGTAACGGAACATTCAAAGAACCTGGGATATGGCCTGAGGTAAACTCTTGTGGCGAACGCACATCGATCAAATATTGCTTAGCCGCCACAGATTTAGACGTGTTAGGAATGGCACTCGTATTTAAGGTCGTGGTTGCTTCAACAGTAGAATTCATAACAACAGCTCCAGCTAATTAAGTTAAATCTAATATATATACCCTAACCGGAACTGTCAATTATTTATTTTAGATAAAGCTAAAATAAGCGCATCTCAAGATGCGCTTGGCAGCATGAATATAGCCTCTATTCACTAAGCTTGATCATAAAGGCATCGTAAGGTTTAAGCTCTACCTTATTGAAATCAAACGTAGTTCTCCCAGAGTTTGATAACAGCACTTCGGCTGAACTTTGGTTGAACTCACTCAAATCGACCGTTAATGACTCGCCACTGAAATTCGCGACAACCATTAAACGTGTCTCTCCTTCGGTTCTGAGATAGGCAAAGACTTTGTCATGCTGCTCAAGTACTGGGATAAAATCGCCGTGCACAATCGCACGATAGCGCTTACGAAGTGCAATTAAAGACTGATAATAACGATACACAGAATCACTACTCGCCTGATCATCTTCAACGTTTACTTCGGTGTAGTTTGGATTCACTTCAATCCAAGGCGTACCCTGTGTAAAACCAGCTTGCGGAGCTGCTGACCATTGCATAGGTGTTCTGGCGTTATCACGACCATTTTCACCCAATGCATGCATCATATCTTCATGGCTTACGCCCGATTGTGTTTTCACTTTATAGAAGTTAAGCGACTCAATGTCTTTGTATTGCTCTAAGCGCTCAAACTTCACATTGGTCATCGCGATCTCTTCACCCTGATAAATGTAAGGCGTGCCCTTAAGTCCATGCAGTACAGTGGCTAACATTTTGGCTGACTTGGTGCGATACACACCATCATCACCATACTTGGAAACCGCGCGAGGCAGGTCGTGGTTATTCCAAAACAGTGAGTTCCAACCTTGATCGGCGAGTTCTAACTGCCACTTGGTCAGCACCCTCTTAAACTCAGGTAAGTCGAGTGCGATCGGCTGCCATTTATCACCGTCTTTCCAGGTGAGCGTAATGTGTTCAAACTGGAACACCATCGACAGCTCATCACGTTCGGGGGCGCTATATAGCTTGGCTATCTCCGGTGTCGCCCCCCAAGTTTCCCCAACCGTCAGAAGGTCTTTACCGCCAAAGGTGGCCTGATTCATCTGTTTCAGAAGTGGGTGCAATCTTTCGCCATTCCCCGTGATGCCTTTGTCGATCTCTTTACCAATCAGGTCAATAACATCAAGCCTAAAGCCGCCGATACCCTTGTCTATCCACCAGTTCATCATACGGTGGACTTCATCATGCACCTTCGGGTTTTCCCAGTTAAGATCTGGCTGTTTTTTTGAAAACAGGTGTAAATAATATTGCTGAGTCGGCTCATGCCACTGCCATGCACTGCCGCCAAAGATCGAATCAAGGTCGTTAGGTGCACTACCATCTGGCTTCGCATCACGCCAAACGTAGTAGTCACGATATGGAGAATCTTTTGATTCGCACGCTTGCTGAAACCAAGAATGTTCATCCGAGGTATGGTTAACCACCAAGTCCATAACGATACGAATACCGCGCTGTTTTGCTTCGGCGATCAGCGCTTCCATATCTTGCATGGTGCCAAACTCAGGCGCGATAGCCTGGTAGTTAGAGATATCGTAGCCATTATCATCCATAGGAGACTGATACACGGGCGATAACCAAATCACATCTACACCTAATTCTTGTAAATAATCGAGCTTGGAGCGAATACCATTTAAATCTCCAATTCCATCTCCATTCGAATCGCAAAAGCTGCGCGGGTAAATCTGATATACCACCGCATCGTGCCACCATTTTTGTTCCATGAGTCTGTCCTAGCTTATCGTTAAATTACCCCCACTTTACGAAGTTATCGCTGGGATTAAAAATAGATTCTCCGTATAATCATATAGATTTTTTATATACCAAAGACAGACACACCAAAAGGCAATGTATGGCGCTAAACAAATCCATTAAGTACTTCTTGGCAGTAGCAAAACACGGCAACATTAAGCGAGCCTCTGATGAGCTATTTATTAGTCAGCCTTCTCTCACTTCTGCAATCAAAAAGCTTGAGGTGGAGATGGGTGCGCCCTTGTTTAATCGTCTATCTAAGGGCGTGGAATTGACGCCTTATGGCAATAAATTTCGTAAGTTTGCACAAGAGCAACAAGAACAGTACTTTGCCCTTAAGCACCAGTTTAACGACATGCAGCAGCGCCAATTCGGTAAAGTAAAAATCGGTACGGGAGAAGTATGGTGGGAGGGCTTTGTGCGCCAATCGGTGGCAGATTACCAAGCGTTAAATCCAGCCAGCTCGTTTCACCTTGAATTCGGGAATAACTTGTCTCTGCTACACCATCTCGTTCAAGGTGATATAGATTTATTCATAGGTCATGAGGTTTTAGACCTGTCAGAGTCGTGCCGTGTTGTGTTCCAGCCACTGTTTCAAGATTATGAAGCCATCTACGTTTCTAAGAGCCACCCACTTGCAACTGGGATAAGCGAGCCAAGCACCTTGCACCGCTACCCGCTTCTAAGGGTGACCCCAAACCATCCAAGGCATCAATCGGTGCTAGCGAACGGCCTTCCTCATGACACTCAGTTTGATGAGCGCATCACCTACGACGTGGATTCAGTAATGGCCAGTATGGATATGCTGCATATGACGCAAGCGATCATGCCCTACAGCCACAAAGCCAGTGATTGGCTTGAAAAACATGACATCGTCATCGCGTATCTAGATAAAGAAAAGGTCGGCAATATCGGTATTTACACCAAACAAGGTGAAAACAAATCGAGCGTGGAAGCCCTTGTTCAGCTTCTCACCAGTAATGTCAATTCCAAGTAAGGTCACCAAACTGTCATTTTTCTTTCATTAAACTTTGATGTAATCGCCCAGCGTTAAAATAGTCTGAGAGAGGAGCTCGACTTGACCCTGAGCGATATTACCCTAAGTCAATCCACGTTAACTGATTTAAAATCGGTGGAATATCAATGGATACGTACCATGTACGTTGAAGGGTATCAGCGGGATGAAATCAATCATTACATCCAGACCTGCTTTGGCGGTGATGAGGTGTTTGCCGACTTGTTCCAGCGTGTAGCACTGGAGCAAGAAAGTTTGTATGTCTTGCTCCAGTATCTTGGCTGCGCGCCTTCTAGCCGTGAACTAACTTAGGCGTGCTTTCTGAAGTGGGTGAACGTTGTAAAATGACATCCACTTCTGTGACGGTATATGGCTTATCCACCTTCGTTCTTAGATCTTCCACAAATCGTTCATAACTCTTAAATGTCATGGATTCGCGCTTCGGATCGACATAGACAGAGACCCAGGTTTTACGGCCAAGCTTGGCGATAAAAATATCCACAATCTCAATCTCATATTCCTGAGCGAGTCCCTTTAGGCTGCGATAGATAGGCTTAGTGTGCTCAATTGGAGGCGTCGCCATCGTCAACTCTCGCATACCATTTTTGACAAGCTTTATCGGATCGCTGATAAACGCTAGGCTGAACAGCACCACTAAGATCTGGTCGATGTAACGTCCAACCCACCCAAATGATGTCTCTTGGATAGCAATCACCAACACCAATGCCACACCAATCGCACCAGAAATCACACCGTTGATGAACCAAGCGTTTTTCTCTGCCTTTAGAATGTCGGAATGAGACTGTTTGTGACCCACATGACACACCCAGTACAAAAGGGCGCACAGAGCGACGGCCGGGAACACATACACAGCCATCAGCCCTAACGCAGGCTCTCTACCACCAGCTAGAATCACCGGGATATTACTGCCGACTGCAAAGGCGATGAGAATAAGTATGGTAATGCCTTTAATCACCACGATCAGCGGCTCAAAGGCAAAAAATCCAATTGGGTAATGACGAGTTCGGCCAGTTTGGGTTAGCTTCGCTATCCATAGAGAAGCGTACGACACCGCCGCAGACAAGAGGTTGAAAGAGGCATCCAGTAGTATGGCGCTAGATTCAGAAATCAGCGCCATTATGCCGCCCCAGAGCGACAATACCGCGGCACCCACGGCAGAATAAATTAGTGCTTTTGATTCGGTTATTTTTGTCATTTGGCCATCCTTTCCAAACGCGATTATTGCTCGGACTTTCATCCTTATAACACAGGAATATGACCTTTCCTATGGCACCTAGCCCTGTTTGTTCAAAGTTAGCGCAAAGATATCAGCATCTTATGCTATTCCTACATGAGTTGGTTATCAAACCGATTCGTTTTCCAGATAACTGGCACAGTAACAAAAGGTAACGTTCTGACATTTCGACTAAATTTCTTGCCAAGACCACACGCTCACTAACTCTCCTTTGACAGCGCTGATACGAACTAACTCTACATTACCTAACACCAAAAACGACGAGAAGAGACTTAGATAATGTCCAAAGTAAAATTCACTGTAGTGGTTGCAGCGCTGCTTAGTCTAATCAGTTCTGCTGCATTTGCACATCCTCATGGCCACCATAAGCACAAGCATAAACACAAGAAGCACCACCACAAGGAAGTCATCGTGGTAAAGAAGTATCACCCTTCACCAAAGAAACACCCTAAATATCGGCACTATCACTACAAGAAAATGCCTAAACATACGACTTACATCAAAATAGGCAATTTTACTTATGCTCGAGTCGACGGGCACTACTATCGACGACAAGGGGACACATACTTTAACGTCGTCATCAAATAATCGCCCAGCTAATTTAACTACGACTAAGTAAACTACGATAGTGATGACAGAGAAGAAAAGAAGAAGCCCGAGCGAGTGCTCGGGCGTCGGTTACAAGAACTGTTAGTCGTGATAGTAAGGAATCCTGATAACAGCCAGCTATACGTAACACCAGTGTTGCTTGTTCAACTTGTCGGCGGCCAAACCAAATGATGTTAAACAAGACAAATAAAATGGGTGACCTTGCGGTCACCCTTATCGTTTTTATCCTTTTACACCGCCGGCGGTCAAACCACCAACCAGCCAACGCTGTGCGAGTAGGAATACGACTGTGATAGGTAATGCTGATAGTACCGCCGCTGCCGCGAAGTCACCCCATAGGTAGTTCTGAGGATACAAGTACTGCTGCATACCAACCGCTAGTGTGTACGAGTTTACATCAGAAAGTAGTAGTGATGCTACTGGTACTTCACCAACAACCATGATGAATGACAGAATAAACACAACCGCTAGAATTGGCACTGACAGTGGCAGAAGAACTAGGCGGAATGCTTGCCATGGCGTAGCACCGTCAAGTGCTGCTGCTTCTTCTAGAGAGCCATCAATCGTTTCGAAGTAACCTTTGATTGTCCATACGTGAAGTGCGATACCACCCAAGTAAGAGAAAATCAGACCACCGTGTGTGTTCAAGCCTAGGAACGGAATGTACTGACCTAGTTTGTCGAACAATGCGTAAATCGCCACCAATGCTAGTACTGCTGGGAACATCTGGAAAATCATCATCGCTTTTAGGATAGTTGACTTGCCTTTAAAGCGCATACGAGCAAATGCGTAAGCAGACGTTGTTGATAGACATACAATCAAGATTGATGAAATACCCGCAACTTTAATCGAGTTCCACAGCCAAGTGAGTACTGGGAACGGAGGTGGTGTTACTGAGCCGTCTGCGTTCGTTACCGAGAAGCCTAGTGCTAGTTTCCAGTGCTCTAGCGATGGGTTCTCTGGGATTAGGCTACCCGTTGCGAAGTTACCTTCACGGAACGAGATAGCGATAATCATCAGTAGTGGGAAAATAATTAGCGATAGGAAAGCCCACATAGCGATGTGTGTTGCCCAAACGCGGTATTTTAATGACTTACCTTGTACCATTGCCATTTTAGGTCTCCTTAGTCTTGAGCTACTTTCGTGACGCGTAGGTTAAGTAGTGCTAGTGCACCAACTAGTAGGAAGATCAGTGTCGCGATTGCACTCGCTAGACCGAAGTCTTGACCACCAGAACCTTCAAACGCGATACGGTACGTGTAGTTAACCAATAGGTCGGTGTAACCCGCTGGCTCAGAAGTACCAATCATGTTAGGACCACCGTTCGTTAGAAGGGCAATCAGTACAAAGTTGTTGAAGTTAAACGCGAAACTTGCAATCAGTAGCGGAGTTAGCGGCTTAATCATCAGTGGCATTGTGATCTTAGTGAAGTTCGAAACAAAGTTTGAACCATCAATTGCTGACGCTTCATACAGGTCATCAGGAATCGCTTTTAGCATACCCATACATAGAATCATCATGTAAGGGAAACCTAGCCATGTGTTAACAATGAGAATCATTGCTTTCGCTAGCATTGGGTCTGAGAACCAGTTTGGACTAATGCCAAACAGACCTTCAAGGAGCATGTTCACTTCACCAAAGCTTTGGTTGAACAAGCCTTTAAAGATAAGAATCGAGATAAACGCTGGTACCGCATACGGAAGGATCAGCAGCACGCGATAAATAGCTCGACCACGTAGTGCTTCCCACTGAACCACACTTGCCAGTACAAGACCAATAAGAACCGTTAGCGCAACACTCACTGCTGAGAAAACAATCGTCCAGATAAAGATGCTGATGAACGGCTCTTTAATACCATCATCTTTCCATACACGTTCAAAGTTGTGTGTACCAATACCAACAATAAAACCTGGTGATACTGTGTTACCAACAAACTCACCACTATCGTTAACTGGCTGGTAGAAACCCTCGTCCATATTAGGGCGCAGTAGCTCACCAGTCTTGTTGTTACGCATGTCGTTTGTACCTTCCACCATTGTGTATAGTGGTTGTACAGAAGCAAATTTACGTAGACCACTCATACGGATGTCAGAGCCATCTGGCATATGAAGGTCAACCGTGTTGAGTTTCGCACGATTTTGAATAATCGCTTTGATCTTCTCTTTCTCACCTACTGGCACATCTGCCGCATTAAGATCGTAGTCTGCAGAAGGGCTGCTGATATCAAAATCAGGCGTAGCAAGCAGCTGTTCACCGTCTTTTACATAGATGCGGTGGCCGTTGTCTGTCTTATAAAGCTCAAACGAATAGCTATCACCACTTTGGAAAGTACGCTGCATCAATACGCTTTGCGTTCTATCCAGGGAAAGCTGGTTTTTCGCGCTGTAGTTCGTGAAGGCCAAGCCAACCGTGTACGCCAAAGGGAAAAGAATGAAAAGGATCATACCCGCAATACCTGGGTAGATATAACGGTGCGCGTACGTTTTCTTACTGCCGAAAATATAGAGTGCCAGAGCGGTAAGAATCACAGTAAGCAATGCGAATGCAAGCTCACCGCGGGAATACATTAGAATAGTCGCATAACCATTGATAAGTCCCACTGAGCCAAGAAGTCCCCACTTGATGAATACTTTTTTACTGCTTGGAACTGTATTAGTTTCTGCTGACATGGCATCTGTACCTTGAACTGACTGCATAAAAGGACCTGCTAGCGATAATACAAAAAAATAGAAAAGAAGGAGGGGTTACCCCCTCCTTAAAAGGGTTGTTCTAGAAACTTACTTCGTCATTTGCTTTTCAGCGTCAGCAACTGCTGCTTCCACTGATTGACGACCGTCTACCACGTTGATGATTGTGTTCTTAGCAGAAGCCCAGAATGCGCTCATTTGTGGAACGTTAGGCATGATTTCGCCGTTCATCGCGTTGTCCATTGTCGCAGCGATACGTGCATCAGAACCTAGCTCTTCTTGGAATGAAGTTAGAGCAACAGCGCCTAGTGGCTTATCGTTGTTCACTTCACGAAGACCATCGTTAGTTAGTAGGTAGTTCTCTAGGAACTCAACTGCTAGGTCACGGTTAGGTGACGCAGTGCTGATACCTGCTGTTAGTACGCCAACGAAAGGCTTAGAAGCTTGGCCGTTGAACTTAGGTAGAGTAGCCACACCGTAGTTGATGCCAGACTTCTCGATGTTCGCCCAAGACCACGGACCGTTGATAGTCATTGCAGTCTTACCTTGGTTGAACGCAGACTCAGATACCGAGTAATCCATATCTGCAGAGATAACGCCTTTGTCTACTAGACCTTTAACGAAAGTCAGTGCGTCTTTAACACCGTCTTGAGCGATACCTGCGTCTTTAACGTCGTAGCTACCACCGTTGTATTTGAATGCGTAACCGCCATCAGCTGCCATTAGTGGCCATGTGAAGTACGGTTCTTTTAGGTTCCACATGATTGCTGTCTTGCCATCTTTAGCAAGTTTTGCGTTCAATGCTTCTACTTCTTCCCAAGTCTTAGGTGGGTTTGGAACCAAGTCTTTGTTGTAGATTAGAGATAGTGACTCAACTGCTACTGGGTAACCGATGATTTTGCCATCGTACTTAACTGCGTCCCATGCAAAGTCAACAATGCCTTCTTTAGTTTCTTTAGAAGGTTTGATTTCAGCCAGCAAACCTGCTTGAGCGTACTCACCGAAACGGTCGTGAGCCCAGAATACGATATCAGGACCGTCACCAGTCGCTGCAACTTGAGGAAAGCGCGCTTCTAGACCATCAGGGTGAGCAACTGTCACTTTAATACCTGTGTCTTCTTCGAACTTTTTACCTACTTCTGCAAGACCGTTATAACCTTTATCACCATTGATCCAAATAGTGAGTTGTCCTTCTTCGATAGCAGCATTTGCACCAAAAGAACCTAGAGCGACTAGCGTACCTAGTGCTACAGTGCTTAGGGCTTTTTTCATGTTTATATCCTTTTTATAGTTTTGATCGTAGGTTCATCCAGAGGATTTCCCAAGTTTCGATGAGTATCATCTTAAAAATACAGCAAGCTCTCATCATCCTACTCTCTACGCCCTCGCCACAAGCGTTGATTTCCGTGACCTCAATCGCCCAAGACTATAGATCAACATCACAAAACAATCTCCTGTTGTGACAGAATTCACTATTATCAGGCGCAAATTTTTGACCGAGATCTCACACATACATTCTCCCCCCCCACCCTCCTCCTCCTTCCCTACTACCCCCATAATTATTTTTGTCAGGAGGATGTACCTGCGACCTCAATCAAGGAAACTGCAGTCATCCAAGAGTGGATGGTAAGAACCCTTTACCAGTAAGAGCGAATGCTCTGACAGTTTCTTTAAGGAATGAACTTCTACAGGGAACGTATACTGGGTTTTCATCGCCGGACTCGCCAAGTAGTCACAATCTGAAGCACTAGTGGTAAATGTATTTTACGGGGGAGGTTTTCAGTTTGTGTCGGGGGATACTAGCGAAGTCTTGGCTTTGAGGGTGGCGCCAAATCGTACAGCGCCACCCTTTTTTCTTTCCATCTGGGACTATTTGCACAAACTAAGGAACATCAAAACCTAGAATCATCACGCAACAGTTTCCCAGAACTCCAAACCACGTTGTTGGAGTCACACACTGACCAATTTCCTACTATTATTACCTGTCGAATTATCTCTATAATGACCGACGGAAAGAAAAAATGAATCGAGGACGAGCTACATGGCGAGTGTCACGTTAAAAAATGTTAGTAAAGCGTACGGCGACGTACTGATCTCCAAGAATGTCGACCTAGAAATCAACGAAGGCGAGTTTGTTGTCTTTGTTGGTCCATCAGGTTGTGGTAAATCAACTCTACTACGTTGTATCGCAGGTTTAGAAGACATCACGTCCGGTGATTTATATATTGGTGAAGAGCGCATGAACGATGTTGAACCATCGAAGCGCGGCGTGGGCATGGTATTCCAGTCTTACGCACTTTATCCTCACCTTAACCTTTATGACAACATGTCATTTGGTCTTAAGCTTGCTAAAGCAGACAAAAAAGAAATCGACCGCCGCGTTGAGCACGCAGCAGAAATTCTACAGCTCGGTCACCTACTTGAGCGCCAACCTAAAGCACTTTCAGGTGGTCAGCGTCAGCGTGTGGCTATCGGTCGTACTTTGGTTTCTCAACCAAACGTATTCCTACTAGACGAACCGCTATCTAACCTAGATGCAGCACTTCGTGTAAACATGCGTTCGCAAATCACTAAGCTTCAACGCCAACTAGGCTGCACCATGATCTACGTAACGCACGATCAGGTTGAAGCGATGACCATGGCTGACAAGATTGTTGTACTAGACGCAGGCTATGTTGCACAGGTTGGTAAGCCTCTTGAGCTATACCACTACCCAGACAACCGCTTCGTTGCAGGCTTTATTGGTTCACCTAAGATGAACTTCATGAGCGTGTTCATTGAAGAAGTAGAAGCAGAGCGCGTGAAAGTTCAGCTTTCTGATGGTGATTCATTCTGGATCCCAGTTGATGGCACAACCGTGAACAAAGGCGATCGTATGTCTATGGGCGTACGTCCAGAGCACTTGGTATCGGCGCAAGAAGGCGATGCGAAAGTGGGCGGTGAAGTGATGATCGTTGAGAAGCTAGGTAACGAAACTCAAGTTTATCTTAACCTAGAGAGCGCAGACGCGGACGTTATCTACCGTCAGCCGGACACACTTGCTGTTGAAGTTGGCGATAAGTTTGAGATTGGTATTCCAGCTCACCGTTGTCACCTATTCCACAGTGATGGCAGAGCTTGCCGTCGCCTATATAAAGAAGCGGGCGTATAAGCCTCTCTAATAGTTTTAAGCACCTTTGCTTGCTGAAAATCCTTCCTCTCTTAACGGAGAGGGAGGATTTTTCTTATCTTCTATACGACAATGCTCGTCAATAATGAATCGCGCTTTGCCTTCCTTATCTTGAAGATCGATAGGGAAACTACTTTTCGACAGAATAAACATCGCGACACCACTAGAACCTCGCCAATGATAGTCGTTGCCCAGTTCTGTTTTGACATGGATTGAGAGGTGACTAGTGTCAGCTTCGATCGCAATCTGTATTTGCTCCTGCTTTACTTGGCAACTGACTTGGGTCTTGAACAGCGCAGAAAATCCATCAAAAGCAGTTAAACAAAAAAAGACGGTGCATAACACCGCCTTTTTTACACCCACCGAAATGGATTTAGTTTTGATGTACATATACCGTCGTGTTTAGAGAGTTCACTTGAGAAATGTATGAACTATCTTGTGCAGATTGAATAACATCAATATCGCCGCCGCTTGAAGCCACTAGATAAGCTTCAGACAAGTTGTTGTTACCTTTTTGGTTAATCAGCAAGTCATTGTTCGAACTAGACGCGCTTAGCTCAACGATAGACACGTTGTTTTTCTTGGAAGTATTTTTACCCTGCATAACAGTGACCATGTTATTTGAGGAGCTTCCAGAAAGACGGATTTCAGAGTCTTGGTTTTCACCGTTTTGTGTTACAGCAACCGTATTGCCTTTACTCGCACCTCTCGAGCGGACTCGAGACCAGTTATCAACACCGGTTTGTGCAACCGTTACCGTCGAGTTGTCTTCATCATGACGGAAATTCACCACCGAATCGTTGGCATGACCGTCTTGAGTGACATCAATATCTGCCCCACCAGTAGTACCGCCGATCTTCACTTTAGAGTCGTTGAAGCTGTAACCACCAGATTGGTCGATCATAACATCATTATTATTACCAGGACTGTTCAAACGGATGTCTACGACCGAGCGGTTACCATCGAATACACCCAGTTCACCCTGCATCACAGTAACGGTGGTACCTACGTCATTAGATTGAAGTACGACACTTTTGTTGTCCTTGTCACCTTGTACATCCATGTTTTGGTAAGCTGCGTAATTGTTGAAAGAGACTTCTTTCCCTGTGCCAGGGCCTGCAGCCATAACCGTGGAAGAAGCGACAGCAACACTAACAGCTAATAATAATACTTTCATAATATAACCCTTATTCCTTATAAGTTTCCATGTCATTACATACTCTCTAACCGAGAGTATTTGTATATAAACCGACTGCTCTGATACCTCTTAGTTTCCTTGGTTTATATAAACTCTCATTAACGCCGAAGCATTAATAATGGCGGTGTCACCACCATCTTGAGAAATACCTAAATTTGCAGCCCCAGCACCAGCAACAACGGCAATGTTGTTATCACTTCGCTGAGAAATACTCAATTGACTACTTGCTAACCCGTAATTAGCCTGCCCGATTAACGCGAGGTTGTTATCGCCATTTTGCTCAATCAACGCTTCCGCGTTTCTCCCCAACTGGCCGACGTATGCAGCGTTCGAGCTTCCTGTTTGGGTTAGGTATGCGGTGTGGTTACGTCCTGACTGCGTGACAAGTGCGGTGTTGTTTGCTCCGTCACGCTGCACCACTTTGGCTTTGTTACCAGCCTTCGAAACACTGCCCCCTTCTTGCACAATTATGGCAACCGAATCAACGACATTAACTGAGTGAACTTCTGAGTAATTGTCTAAGTCAGAACTTGCACCAGTCACAAACGCATCATAATCAGTCACCACATTCTCACTCACGCCATCAAGAAACGTCCCTGGAGGTGCGCTAAGACCACCGTTTGGCGCATACCAAAATGTCGCTGCTTGTACAGAACCGCCAGCGGCAAAGACCACTGAACACAATACCGTCGTGAGCCCTTTAGATTTGAGCATTTTGTTATTTAAAACCATGCCTGTTTACCACTTCTTCCGTGATTATTTGGCGTATAAAAATGACTTGATATTTTGGCCAAGACTTTTCTAAAGCAAATTTAAAAAAGCCATTTTTCATCGCCTGACAGTTACTATTCTAAAATTGCACCATGACTTTATCTCTAAACTAAAAACGAGTTACAGAAATAATTCATTGATAAGTTGTCTTATCTAAAGGGCATTTATCGCGTCCGAAGTATGAAAAAAAACACCTAACTTCTAGGTCGTAAGTTTATGTTTAAACGACGGAGCTTAAGTTAGGCTTTAGGTTAGATTTTCACGAATCTATTTCTCATTTTTTAAAAGGATTTTGGAATGGGAGCCTTTATGACTTCAAAAATGCTTACATTGACGCTTATGTTTCTTGCGCTTCCTAGCATCGCAGATAACAGCAAGTTGGAAAACGGGGCTCCTCTCGAAAACGGAACCAAACTCGAAAATGGGAAAAAACTCGAGGAACAGGGAGATAGACTGAAACCGCCATTTTATAACTTCAACGAAGTGAGTGGCGTTATTGTGGATAGAACAATCACACGGCTGGGGGAAGACTTTTATTTTTTCTTTTCTCAACAGTTGAACGACCAATATCCGGATCTTCAAGAAAATCTCACTATTAATGAAATACCAACAGCGCTTTCAGGTAGCATCATCGAAGTCTTCCACTCAAGACAGGTAATTTACCGAACTGCGCTGTCCCCGGGTCGACGCCAAGCAAAAGACAGAGCTCAAGACGCTTTACGTGTGGTGAGTAACTACATCATTCGTTGGCAGGCTGAGCGCCTTTATTTGGATACCTTTGACCTAGAACATGATGAATTTTAAGGCGGCAAGGATGGCAAATTTATCAAGCAAACTCGCTCTTTTAGCTGTGATAGCGACACCATTTGTCCACAGTTCAGAGCTCGTGTATACACCTGTTAACCCAAGTTTCGGTGGCAACCCACTCAACAGTACCATACTGATCAACCATGCAAATGCGATCAATGACTACAGTGATCCAAACGCATCTACATTCGATTTTGAAGAAGAATCGGCGCTCGATAGGTTGGCTTCTAGTCTGGAGTCACGACTCATTAGCCAACTACTTGCTGATATAGGCAACGGCAATACCGGGCAGCTAGAAACCGATGACTTTTTCCTAAACGTTGTTGACGACTCCGGCACGCTACTGGTGCAGATCGTGGACAAAGTAAGCGGTGAATCAACGGAAATCAGTGTTTCAGGACTTAACCCCGACCTCTAATTTACAAGGAACGTATTATGAAAGGTCTAATTGCTATTGGCTTAGCGATATTGCTAAGCGGATGCGCGTATTCGTTGGATATTCCAGATACCGACGCATCACCTAAACTAATGCCGCGTGGCGCAACCTATACTGATCTCGTGTCACTACCTAGACCGGCAGGTAAAATTTTGGTTTCTGTGTATGACTTTAGGGATCAAACTGGTCAATACAAACCGCAACCAAACAGTAACTTTTCAACCGCTGTTCCTCAGGGCGGCACCTCACTATTGACGACGTCTCTATTGGACTCTCAATGGTTTATTCCATTAGAGCGTGAGGGACTGCAAAACCTTTTAACGGAACGAAAAATCATTCGAGCCGCTCAAAAGAAAGACAAAGTCATCTCCAATCACGGCGCAGACCTCTCTTCGCTTAACTCTGCCAACGTTGTTATCGAAGGCGGGATTGTGGCTTACGATTCAAATATTCGCACCGGTGGACTCGGCGCAAAATATCTCGGGATTGGCGCATCAGGGCAGTATCGAACCGATCAAGTCACTGTTAACTTAAGAGCGGTTGATGTTCGTAGCGGTCAGGTACTGCTCAGTATTACCACATCAAAGACCATCTCTTCACATGAAATGGGGCTGGGCGCATTCCGCTTCATTGATTACAAAGAACTACTAGAAGTGGAAATGGGATACAGCAATAACGAACCGGTTAACATTGCGGTTATGTCGGCCATCGATGCCGCAGTTATTCACCTGATTGTCAAAGGTATGGAACGTGGTATGTGGTCTGCTAACGACCCGCAAGCCATGTCTAACCCGATCATCGCAAGATACTCTCAAGCTGAAACGGAAATCCTCTAGCAACCGAGTAAGCAGTAAACAGGGCTTTGTGGAAAACGGAACTTACCCTTAGCCCTGTTTTTTTCTGTGAGAAAGTCAAAGACAAAGCGAGTCGCCGTCAAAAAAAGCGCCATTCTCAAATAGAGCATGGCGCTTTTTCGCATCCTCAATTGTAGCGCTTATTACTGTACAAACTCGCTCGATGCGACATTGTTTTTTACCCACAATAGAGCCTGAAGTCGGTTCTTAACTTTAATCTTCTTGAACGCGTTATGGAGATGCGCTTTAACTGTGTTCTCGCTAACAAAAAGCGTCTCGGCGATCTCGACATTGGATGCCCCATCACCCAACAATTTGATGATCTGTTGCTCGCGTTTTGTTAGGCGAGTGTAGTAAGGACTGGTCTTCGCACACTGACGACGACGGTAGAAGTGAACATACTCATAAACAAGCTTACGACTCATCCAAAGCTCACCAGCTAAAATGCGTTCAAAGCCTGCGACGAGAGTTTCGATAGTATCTGAATCATAGAACACACCCACCAAGTTTTGCCATTTCAGCATTTCTGCATGAGCAAGGTTGGTGGGTGCATTGAGCAGGATCTCTTGGGTGTACTTCTCTACCCCTTCGATAATTTCAAGGTACTTTGATGCATTGGCACTACCAATAGTGGCATAGTCAATGATGATGTAGTCGGTGTCACTACCCAGCGTTTCATCACGATGCCTATACAGCGTTTCAGGAGACACTAAACGAATGTTGAGCGCAACCTTCTGCTCAATAGAGTCTTTGAGTAAGTTAGATTGCAGGCTATTACCTGCAAGAAGAATGGCATGAGGGGTGATGTCCTTATCTTGGGGCATGTCTAACTCCTTGTATGTAAATCTTTCAAAGCTTCTAAGCTGAAAGTATAACAGAGGATTTGGAGCACGTTACTTCGAGGAAACAAGGAACCAACTGTATACGGCTTTATCTTCAATGACTTATTTAATTTTCTCACTAATGAGAATAGCTTAAATGGAATCATGTTGTTCAAGATAACCTTATACAACCTAGTTTAGAGCAGTCTTGTCACTAAGGATTTTTACGGAGCCTACTAATTATCGTTGAGCCGTAGTCATCTTACGAAGACCCACAAATCACACATGAACCTTAGTTTATGTTTCTAGCCCCATTACCTAAACCAAATAACCACACTCTAAACATTCTAATTAGCCGTACCTAGCTAAGACTATTCATCCTAATTACTAGGGATAGTTTATGAAGCGTTCCACTGTTTAAACATAGTATTTAATTACACATGAAAATAAACTCCGCGTGCCGCAACGTAACGTGGGATAGAAAACTAGGTCGTAATTATGAAATGTACATTACTAGGCTTATCTCATTTCTCAACGCTTAACACCACTCTGTTCAAGAGCGCAGTCGCTATTCTCGTGAGCATTGTATGGCTATTAAACAATGCACCATACGCAGAGGCAAGTGTTTTAAAGGGTTACTCCATACCGCTGGCAAGCAAAATTGATAACAAAGGTAAATTTGGATCAGGTATTCAACTTACGCCGTTTGGGACGATTAGAGATATCGAAAATCAACGAGATTTAGCCTCCACAAGCGAGCTCAATTATTCAGAAATAGATATTAGTAGTGAGGGAGGTTCCCAGGCAGATATTTATCAACAGAGTGATGGCTGGGGTACCAACTGGGCTCAAGTTTACATAACCGGTGATGGTAATTATGCACTTGTAGCACAGCAAGGCACACAAAACCAAGCTTATGTATCACAAAATGGCAACGATAACACCGCTTTATTACTCCAAAAGGGTGTCAATAATACTGCACTAGCTCTGCAAGAGGGGGATGAAAACCTAATTTTCGTTGCGCAAAAGAATGGAATAAGGGGGCGTCATAGCAAAGTAAGTGTTTCTCAACAGGGCGACGGGCATACAGCGGTTATATTGGCAGGCCCAAGAGCAAATGTAGGCATTGAGCAGGGAGGCAATTCACCACAAGCGATTGTAATGGATATATCCAGCGCTATGTCGGTAAACGTAGTGAACCAATAAATATGTGGTGTTAGTAATTTACAACATCCATAAAAACGGCAAACCATTAAATTAAGGAAGAGACAATGAAATATACGATACTAGCAACGTCAATCTTGTTATCGTTTAGTGCAGCGAGCATAGCAGATACTAGTGATATCGATATCTATGGTAATGGCAACAAGGCAACAGTAACACAAACCGATACGTTCGATAGTAAAGCAACTATTACAATAGGTACATCTACTAATGACGTTGAAGGAAACAAAGCAACTATCACTCAAGATATGACAGATGAGTACACGATAGGAAAAGCACAAGCGACCATTGCTCAACAAGGTGACGACTCTACTGCTTATATCAAGCAAACTGTAACTGGATATAGAGGTAATGTTAACGACTATGGTATTACCCAGATTACACAAGAAGCCGGCACGTCTGACAACAGAGCAAGACTCATTCAAGATGGTACAGGTAAAACAACGATTACCCAGAAGGGTTATACGTCAGGTTCCACCGCGAAAATAAAGGCCTATGGCGACGGAAACACCAGCATCGAACAGCACGCTGCAACCAATGCTACCGCCTCTATTAATGAGCGTGGTAACAAAACTATGTTTATTACTAACAATAATAACATCAAACAGATCGGTACTGATTTAGAGGCTACCATTAATCAACGAAGTGGTACCGGTAATAAATCTTCTATCTTTCAATTAGGTGGTGCTAGCTCAGACCTTACAGCAACGATCACCGTCAATGGTAGCAACAACTTCAATAAAGTTTATGCTCAAGAAGGTCAACGCATAGGTCTTGCCATAGGCGTAAAAGGAAATACTAACAGCACTGAAGCTAATCAGAATGGTACCGATATTAATACGTTGGTCACAATTGATGGTAACGACAACACAACAACTTTGTCTCAAATCGGCGCGACTTTGGGGGCTGGGGTCGTTGTTGAAGGTAACACTAACACAACAACTTTGACTCAAGACGGAAACTTTGTGCTAGCTGGTGTCTTTGTTGATGGTGACAAAAACATGACAACTGTAACTCAAAAAGGAGATTCTATGTTAGCTGGAGTCAGTATTGGTGAAACTTACATTGACGGTGGCACCAACATTGAAGGGAACCGTAACCAGACAGTTGTTATCCAAGAAGGAGATCATACGTTAGCTGGAGTTAGCATTGATGGCAACAGCAACTCAACAACTGTAAATCAAGACGGTAGTTATATCGTAGCCAGTGTTGATATTGCAGGCAGTCGTAACGGCGCATCGGTTATGCAGTCTGGTCTTGGCCAATTAACAACACTTAACATTGACGGTTCTACTAATACAGCTACCATCACCCAAACGGGCAGTATGAACACAAGCAACAATACTATGCAAGGTAGCGGAAATATTATTACTGTCGCCCAAAACTAATCAGTATTCTGGATCAGTAAGGTAACTTCTAAACACAGAAGTTACCTTGCTAGAATTTTAGTTAAGTAAGTATATATCCACAACAGTATGCGTAACACGCTCATGATTACTAAATATACTCATGAGGCGAAATATTCTCCTTCACCCAAATCAACGCTTGCAGTCGGTTGCTGACGTTAATCTTCTTAAACGTGTTATGTAGGTGGGCTTTTACGGTGTTCTCGCTTAGGAACAATTCCTCTGCAATCTGAATGTTTGTCGCACCCTCACCGAGCAGTTTTATGATTTGTTGTTCTCGTTTGGTCAGGTTCGTATAGTAAGGGTTGGTAGACGTACATAGTCTTCTACGGTAAAGCTGGATGTATTGATGAACCAACCTACGACTCATCCACATTTCGCCAGACAAAATGCATTTGAATCCTTTGATTAGTTTATCCATTTCATCGTCGTTGTAGAACAGCCCAACTAAGCGCTGCCAACGTAGTAGTTCGTTCTGCTGTAAACTGGGCTGCGCATTGATAATCACCTCCTGCGCTTCTGCGTCTAAGTACATTCGAAGCTCATTGTACTTTTTCAAGTGATGATCATTTAACGTAGGCTGGTCAATGATGATAAGTGATACGTCTTCATCACCAGGATGCCCTCGATAGTTACTAAGCCGATCTGGGGAAATAAGCCGAATATCCATATCCAGATTTTGCTCTAGCAAGTCTTTTAGCAAGCTAGACTGTAAATTGTTTTCCGCCAACAATACTGCACGTTGGCTCTTCAAGTGAGCCTTTGTCATTATTCACTCCATGTGATGAGTTGTGCATGTTTCTAATTACAAAGTTAATAATAGGGTGAAGTATCACCTAATCGTCAAGCCGATATTTTTGTGATAAAAATCACAATGAAATCGATTTCATTAGATTAAATACATTTATAACAGCAAGTTAGAATCACGTCTCACTTTTGAGAACACTAAGAATAACATTGACAAATAGTCAAATAATTTACCGAACGGCACAGAACGAATGGAAAAATCAAACGATAGTTTATTTATTCGATTTAATTAATGGGTTACTTATGTCATTTTTTGAAGATATATGTAGAACAATATACCCTCGACAACGATTTATAAGTGGCGAGGGTTTTATAATCTGATTCTAAGACCTAAGCCTAATGAATAGGTGTCTGGTTATCTTTATTAAACTTGCCAAAATACTGCTCAAGTACTTCTGGCGTTAACTTGCCTTCAGCTTCTAGTCGCTTTAGCTCTGCCGCAATTTCGCGCTGCTCTTCAATCGATGGCAATGCCACCTCAGGTTCAGATTCTACCTGCGAAGCCATTTGCTCTAACTCTTTCTCAAAATCGCTCATAATGATTAACCTCATCAATACTTGTAAACTGTGGCGATTGTACTTGTTTTAGCGAGCAGGTACCAACATTGCGTGGAACGCACTACGCAACTGTTTGCTTTTGCGTCGTTTTGCTATTGAAGTTTTGATTAAACTCCCCAAAGTTATATATTTACAAAACAATGACCTAGAGTTTGGAACTTTTCGCTCTTCAACTTTTCTATGTTCTTACCTATGTTCTTATATCTGCAATAAGGAATTTTCATCATGCCAGCACAGTCTTTCCAACAACTACAACGTTACTTGCAATCCCAAGTTATTGGTCAAGACAACCTTGTCACGCAACTACTCATCGCCCTACTCGCCGACGGCCATATTTTGGTTGAGGGTCCTCCAGGGCTTGCGAAGACTCGTGCCGTAAAATCTCTGGCTGATTGTCTTGAAGGCAGCTTTCATCGCGTGCAGTTTACTCCGGATCTTTTGCCTTCTGACCTCACTGGCACCGACATCTATCGACCAGAAACCGGTGAGTTTCAATTTAAGCCCGGGCCAATATTTCATTCATTGATCCTTGCCGATGAGGTAAACCGAGCGCCTGCTAAAGTGCAAGCGGCAATGCTGGAAGCCATGGCAGAGAAGCAAATCAGCGTAGGGCAAACTACATACGCGCTTCCTGAACTGTTTTTGGTGATGGCGACTCAAAACCCTATTGAGCAAGAAGGTACCTACCCGCTTCCAGAAGCGCAGCTTGATCGTTTTTTACTCCATTTGGAGGTGGACTATCCAAACGAAGAGAGCGAACTCGCTATTCTGAGACTAAACCGAGGTGAAGCTCAGGGTGAACTCCAACAGTTTGAAGGCAAACTCAGCCAAGAGACCATCTTTAAGGCACGCCAAGAGGTGTTAGCGATCCATATGGCGGAAGCCATTGAGCGTTATATCGTTCGATTGGTCATGGCAACAAGGCAGCCTGATACCTACAGCCATAAGTTGGCTAACTGGGTAGAAATGGGGGTGAGTCCGAGAGCGACGATAGCCTTGGATCGAGCCGCTCGTTCCCACGCTTGGCTTTCCGGTCGTGACTTCGTCAGTCCTGAAGATGTTCATCAAGTCATTTATCCAGTGTTGCGCCATCGTTTGTTGCTTAGTTACCAGGCTCAGGCTGAAGGTGTCACTGGAAACATTGTTATTGAAGAGCTTCTCAATACCGTGGCGTCAGCGTAATGGCTAAGAGCGTTAGAGGATTTGGGAGAGTAATATGTTGAATCAACTCAAATCAGCATTGTCTCGTGGGATACCAAGAAAACACGCGCCTAGAGATACGCTTCAGCAATTTATCGAAGACGGGAAACTGCCAAAGGCGACCAATGGAGCAACCGTCTCCATTGAAGAGCTGTGTTTTTATCAAACGCACAGCCTGCGTTGGCAGCCACCAGCAAAAAGTATTTGGTCACAGCTCAATGGTGCTCATGCAAGTCCTCGTAAAGGACGTGGCATGACGTTTTCTGAGGTAAGACAATATCAAGCAGGGGATGACGTTCGCCAAATCGACTGGCGAGTGACAGCTCGAACAGGAAAAGTACACACTAAGTTGTTTACAGAAGAGCGCGAGCGCCCAGTTGTCCTATTTGTGAATTTCACTGCGAGTATGCTTACAGGGACAAAACTACTGCTCAAATCCGTACAGCAATGCCATTTGGCGGCGCTGTTGGCGTTTGTTGCACTCAGCAGCAAAGATCGTGTGGGTGCTGTGATTAGAGTTGGTTCTGAGCTCATCGAGATTAAGCCATCCAGCTCGCGTACATCAATTATGCGTTTACTCAGTCAACTGTGCGAGCAACACAATCACTTTTTACAGCACAGGCCGTTGTTACAAGAAGAATCGCTCATCGACCCATTCAACGCGTTAAGCAACCTTTGTAAAAAAGGTAGCGAGGTGATTGTTTTAGGTGATTTTTCAGAGCTTGATGAATCTCATATCCAAGCCATGGCTCGTTTAGCGCAGCACAACCGAGTGCGAGCCGTGCAGATCTTTGACCCTATTGAAACTGGGCAAACTCACGCTCGGGGGACTCAGAAAGTCATCGGCAAACATCAAGAGCTCACACTCGACTTTTCAAGTGCTGGCATTAAAAGTCATATTGCAGACGCCTTTGGCGCCCAACACCAGCAGCTAGCAGCTGAGTTATCAAAAAGCGGTATCGCCCTATCGCTGATTTCAAGCGGAAACCCGCTGCTTTCTCAACTTATTCGTTTTAATTAGTACCATTATTATGAACGCATCAACGCAAACTCACCCGCTGCCTCTACAGCCACTGCACCTTCCTGAAGCACCCGGGATGTGGCCACTTCCGTGGGGGTACTGGGCAATACTCGCGAGTATTATTATCACTGCTTTACTATTGATTTGGCTAACGCGCCGCTACAAACACAAAGCTCGGGCTAAAAAGGCCGCCATTAAGCTTATTGAAACCCATTCTGGCTCCTCGCCCTCTTCGGCAATCGAGATCGTTAGGCAAGCCGCACTCAGTTATTTCCCTCGTGAGGATATAGCCAAACTAAGTGGTGAGCAGTGGCTAGCCTTTCTTGACTCGCAGCTCGATGACCCTCGATTTAAAGCGAAGGCTCTACAGTGGCAACACGTACTGTATCGAAAAGCGGTCAGCAGCAATGACACAAACTGCAAAGAAACGGCTCATGCCCTCGTGAACGATTGTGTCCATTGGGTTCAATATGCCCTTCCTCCAAAACGTAAGTTCAGAAATTGGAAGCAGTCATGAGCGGGTTTAGTTTTGAATGGTGGTGGATGTTTCTAGCGCTTCCATTACCCATAGTCATTTACCGGTTGCGTTCTGCTCCAGCCACGCGGGTGCAAGTCACCTTGCCACATATGGATGGAATACATGCACGCATTAACCAACGCGATAAACTCTGCAAGGTAATGGCGGTTTTGGGTTGGGTTGCTTTAGTCACCGCTAGCGCTAGACCCGTTTGGTTTGATGAGCCTATTACCGTCTACCCTAAGCATCGCGATATGATGTTAGTCATTGATTTATCGTACTCTATGTCTCGTGAAGACATGCTGCATGATGGCGACTATGAAGATCGCCTTTCGACGGTAAAACGTGTGGTTTCGGATTTTGTCGAGCGCCGTGAAGGGGATCGCTTAGGGCTGGTCTATTTCGCTGACCATGCTTACTTACAAACGCCACTGACCTTCGATCGCAAAGCGATTCAAACCCAGCTCAACCAAACGGTTCTCAAGCTGATTGGAACCCAAACGGCTATTGGCGATGGAATCGGGCTTGCCACTAAAACCTTTATCGATGGCGACGCTCCGCAACGCGTGATGATTCTACTCAGTGACGGCAGCAATAATGCTGGCGTACTCGACCCAATAAAAGCGGCAGAAATCGCAAAACGCAATGACACCACCATCTACACCATAGGTATTGGTGCTGGTGAGATGCAAGTACGAGAATTTTTTATGACGCGCACCGTCAATACCGCAGAAGACCTGGATGAGAAAGCACTGATCGATATCGCAAAGCTCACTGGCGGGCAGTACTTCCGTGCTCGCGACGCCAAAGAGCTCAATACGATCTACGATACCATCAATGCGCTGCAACCGGTTCAAAAAGCGACTCAGTCTTGGCGACCACGCACTGAATGGTTCCCTCTTCCTGCTTCTCTTGGGCTAATTTGCCTTGTGCTCATTACCATTATTAGGAGAAATGATGTCTAGTTTTCAATTTCTCTACCCTCAAATGCTTTGGCTTATTGCACCTGCTATCGGCATCTTGCTTTGGCTCGCGACAAATCAACGCTCATCAGAGATCATTGCTAGTCACCTAGCCAAAGCACTTGGGCAAAGTAAATCTAAAGGTCGCCATCTCTATTGGTTATTCCCTCTTTTGCTCTTAACTATCATTGCGTTGGCAGGGCCAAGCTTTGGCAATGCACAAAAGCCAGGAGCTCAATCAGCGAATGCGAGAGTGTTAGTGTTAGATATGTCTCAATCGGTCTACGCTACTGACATTAAACCCACGCGTCTTGCGCAGATCCGCTACAAAGCGCTCGATATTTTGCCTCTTTTCGACCAAGGGCAAACTGGACTCGTCGCCTATGCTGGAGACGCTTATACTCTTAGCCCATTAACCACCGATGCGGCGACACTCGCGAATACCATTCAATACCTTTCACCAGAAATCATGCCGTTCCAAGGGGCACGAGCCGACCTTGCTGTCAAACAAGCCGTCGGCCTAATGGAGCAAGCGGGAATGAGCCAAGGCGAAATCTTACTGTTTGCCGATGGCCTAAGCACTAATGAGTCCGAGCAGATACAAAAACAGCTTTCAGGGACTGGGTTTAGTTTATCGATTCTTGCCTTTGGCAGTCAAAGTGGCGCTCCTATCCCACTTGCCAATGGCGCTCTGCTTACCGACAGCAAAGGCAACACTGTGGTAGCCAAAACTCCCTACGATGAAATGCAAAAACTGGCTAAATCAGCCGGCGGACAGTTCACCAGCTATCAAAGTGATAACGTAGATATTGAGCGTTTGGTGAACACATCCCGCTATGAACAAGTCGCTGGCAGCCACAATCAATCACTCGATACTCCTATCAATCACGGGTATTGGTTAATGCCGCTAGTGGTGCTGCTAGTTTTACCATTGTTTCGTAAGGGCTTTGTATTCTCGATATCTGTAGCGATGTTACTCTCTGCCAGTTACGCGCCATCTTCTCAGGCATCCCTTTTAGATAGTGCCTTTAAAAATCGCGTTCAACGTGGCGTTGAGGCATTTTCTCAAGGCAATTACCAGCAAGCGGCTGAACTGTTTGATGATGCTAGCTGGAAAGCAGCCGCTTATTATGAAGCCGGAGATTATTCGTCGGCAATCGCCGCATTAGAGGGACTAAATGATGTTAACGACGTTTATAACAAAGGCAATGCTTTAGCTCAATCTGGCGAGATTGAAGCCGCTATTGAAGCTTATAAAAACGTATTAGATCGAAATCCAGAGCATGAAGATGCAAAATACAATCTAGATCTCTTACAGCAACAGCAACAGCAACAGCAACAGCAACAGCAACAGCAACAGCAACAAAAGCCTGAAGGAGATGCAGAGGACAAGCAAGGTCAGTCGCAAAAAGACTCTAACGAAAGCGCCTCTCAAGACAACCAATCGCAACAAAGCCAATCAAGTGAAGAGCAAAACCAAAAGCAATCGCGAAATAATGCATCGAGCGAGAGCGCTCAAGAGCCCAATACGAAGTCACATGATAACTCTGAGCAGCAAGGTTCGAATCCACAAGCCGGTGAAGATCAAAATGAACCAAAACAGTCTCCCACCACGCAACAAGCAATGAGTAGCGAGGCACCGCAAACGTCTAATGAATCAGCCGAACAAAGCCAGGCTATAACCTCAATTAGCCAACAACAAGAAGCCAACGCGGACTTACGTCAACTGGAGCAAGTAGAAAGCGTGCGTGACCCTAGTTTGCTTCTTAAAGCGCAAATGTTACTTCAAGCCAAAGACAAACCGGCTCCGTCTGCAACGGACAACAACTGGTAGTAAGAATGAAATTGAAACGTCTATGTATAAATATCGCCATCGCACTGCTGTCTATCACCAGCAGCTTTACCGCTATGGCACTCAATGTCACCGCCAGCGTGACGAAAACCAATGTCAGTAAGGATGAGGTCATCCAGCTTAAAATTGTCGCCGATGAAAAGCTTGATGGCAGCAAAGTTAACTTCGATACACTGAGTGATGACTTTTTCACGGGAAGACCCAGCTTTAGTTCATCAGTGAATATTCTCAACGGAACGCGCCGTGATAGCAGTGTTTGGACAATTGCTATCGCACCGCAGCGCCTCGGTACACTCACCATCCCAAGTTTCGATATTGATGGCGTGACCACTGCACCCATTACTCTTACTGTAACCATGGATGATCAAACACCGACCGCAGACGAGCTGATTGAAGTGAGAACTCAAATCGGCAAAACGGAACTGTATCCTAAAGAGAGCACGACTCTGGATGCGCGCATCATCGTCAAAGTCGACCCGAGAATGCTACAAAACCCTTCTCTTAGCGACCCTATCGTTTCTGGTCTCGATATTACAGCTATGGGAGAGCCCAAACAGTATCAAGCCGTCACGGATGGTGTTGAAGTATTAATCGTTGATCAGAGCTACCGTGTTACCGCAACACAAAGTGGCGACTACACTATCGTCGCTCCAACGCTACGAGGTGGTGTTTTGTACGGCAGCCAACGTGGTGGCAGCACGAAGATCTTGAACCTTGATAGCAAAGCACCAGAGGTGAACGTCTCTGTACTGCCAGTGCCTGAAAACTACAATGGCATTTGGTTACCCACCCCCTCACTCAAGGCTTCACAAACATGGATGCTAGATAACGGAGAATCTATCAATTCTGACTCAGTGAGCGTAGAGACAGGCGATGCTTTGACGCGAACTTTATCGGTGACTGCCCAAGGGGTGTCTGCCGAGCAAATGCCAGAACTCAACATCCGCAATCCAAAAGCGTTTAGAGTCTATCCGGAAAAGCCGAGTTTCACTGAGAATGCTGATGGCTCAGTTACTATGACCCTAAAACAAGTGTTAATCGCTAAGTCTCCTCAAGTCGCCACTTTGCCGGGCGTGGATATCCAATGGTGGGATACAAAATCAAAACAAGCCGCCACGACCACGCTCGATGGCTTAGAGGTCGAAATTGCTGCTAATGAAGACAACACAGCTGCAATGCCGACATCATCTACTCCCCCGCCTACTGAGATTGTTGTTCAAGATTCAGGGTTTTGGCCGTGGCTAACTGCGCTATTTGCCGCGCTTTGGATGGCATCTATGGGGCTTTGGATTAGAGAGAAACGTCGCTCAACATTGCCATCAGAAAAATCTAGCGACAAAAGGCAAACATCGAAGAACAAATTAATTCAAGCGGTACACGCTGGTGATGCGATAGCGGCTCACACGCAGTTTGAAAAGTGGTGCAAAGAAGAACGTCTATCGACGGCTTCTATATCTGCTATCAAACAAGAGCTTGAAGTAATGAGTGCAAGTGCTTTGGGGCACCAATCGAGTGAATGGGATAAACGCCACTTACTTGAACTGATAGAGTCGATGCAAATAGAAACGCATTCTGATGAGGCTTTAGCCAAACTCTAAAAGCTAAGACACTAAAAAGGCGCTCAATGTGAGCGCCTTTTGTCTTATCAAACTAAGTGATTATAGGTAGAAACGAGTACCAATGATGAACTGGTGATCTTTCGCTTTCTTGTATTTACCTTCACCTTGGTTATCGTAGTTGTAACCAGTGTATGCACGTAGACGTGGTGAGATAGTGTATTCAGCTTGTACAGAAGTACCAGACTTAACGCGTAGACCTAGCTCGTCATCTTTCATCTCTTCGTGCTTAACGATTAGGTTAAGACCGAAATCTAGACCGTAAGCTAGAACAGAGTCGAACGCTTTAGTGTCTTTTAGTAGACGGTTGTCGTACGAGTTCATGTACTCGTTTGATGCGTAAGTAGCTGCTACGTATAGACCAGCACCGAAGTTACCGTATTTACCAGAAACTAAGTGAGATTCTGCAGTACGTGCAACACCGCGCTCTGTTAGGTTACCAGAGTTAAACGCGTAGTTTGCGTTGAAACCGTTGATAGCGTAACCAGCTGCGATTTGAGCACGGTTTTGAGAGTGCAGAACCACGTCAGTTTTCGTTTCAACTTTGCCGCCAACAGCAGTTTGAGTCGTTTCTGTAGTTTGGTTAGCACCCTGCCAACCTGCGCCTACAGTTAGTGCACCAGCAGCGTCAAAGTCGATAGTGTTTGAGTAAGCAACCATCTTCTCAGCACGTGCTGTACCGAAGAAACCGTGGTTGTCGTATAGGAACTCATTTGACCAACCGATTGGCGTATCAACAACACCAGCTGCCATGTAGTACGGAGACCACTGTGTACCAGCAGCTAGACGACCGTAAGTCTCGTGACCAAGACCGATGTAGCCTAGACGAGTCTTGAACGTGTTCTCAGCACCTTCAAGCATGTTCATTTGCCATTCAGCTTTGAAATCAGCCTTGAAGCCGTTACCTAGGTCTTGGATTACTTCAACGTTTAGACGAGGAGACTTCTCTTCAACACGAGCGTCTTGACCTTTGTGTGCACCAGTAAGACCAACAGTCACGTGACCGCCGATGTTCATTACAGTGCCTTCGTTGTTGTAAACTTCTAGAGCGTTAGCTTGAGTACCGATTGCTGCAGCTGTAACCGCTACTGCTAGTAGTGTTTTGTTCATAATGACTTCCATATGACAGTTTCAAACTTAAGCGCTTCTTTCTATCCATAAGAGCGAGAAGCAAAACTTAAGTAATTGGGTGTTAATCGCACTACTCTGAGCGGCTGTATTAACAGAATGCTCATTACAAGTGCATGAAAAACATGAATTTGCGATATGGGATTACTTTAAACGGGAAGTTCCGTGATGTGACGTGAAATGAAATGAAGAGTTAAAAAGCCAGCACGCCAAAACACTTAACTCTTGAATTTCAGATACATACGAACAGCTGCTTTGAGATTAGATGAGTAACACTCAGTTTTTGTAAGATATTTTTACCTTTTGTGCATTTTTTCTACAAATACAAGCAAAAACAAACATTCAAGCAATTTATCACTTAGAACAAAAGGCATAAAAAAACCCGCTCACTAGAGCGGGTTTCTGCAATCAAAAGACTAATTGTTTCTATTATAGGAAGAAACGTACGCCAGCTGCGTATTGGTTGTCTTTGTCTGTTTTGTAGTCGCCAGTACCTTGTAGGTCGAACTGGTAAGCTACGAAAGCACGTACGCGTGGGTGAATGTCGTACTCAGCTTGGATAGCAGAAGTAGCGTAAACTGTGTCGCTCTTCTTCTCATCGCTTACTGCTTCATAGTTAACGCTTAGGTTTAGGCTGTTAGATAGACCGTAAGCTACGATAGCTTCGTATGCACGAGTCTCTTCTAGAGGCATATCGTTACCAGCAACAGAACCACCGTTCATGTAGTCGTTCATCGCTACAACACCAGCAACGAATAGACCGTTACCGTATTGACCGTACTTAGCAGAAACTGCGTGAGACTGAGCTTTCTCAGTGTCACCAGAAACTGTGATGTCACCACCAGTGTAAGCGTAGTTTACGTTGAAACCAGCAATGTCATAACCTAGAGCGATTTGACCACGATCGTCAGTCATACCAACTTTGTCACCAGCAGCATTCTCGATGTCTGCAGAACCTTGCCAACCTAGACCAAGGTT
Organism: Vibrio sp. DNB22_10_4; assembly: GCF_052879755.1. Taxonomy (NCBI): domain Bacteria; kingdom Pseudomonadati; phylum Pseudomonadota; class Gammaproteobacteria; order Vibrionales; family Vibrionaceae; genus Vibrio; species Vibrio sp. DNB22_10_4. The sequence continues at coordinate 1,588,069 of NZ_JBNNXW010000001.1, forward strand.
TAGTGCACCAGCATCAGCAAAATCAAAACCTTTAGTGTAAGCAACTAAGCCATCTGCACGACCAGTACCTAGAGCACCGTGGTTGTCGTATAGGAAGTCGTTCGCAAACGCGATAGGAGCATCAGCAATACCAGCTGCAGAGTAGTATGGAGACCACTGTGTACCAGCTGCTAGACGACCGTAATCAGCGTGAGAAACACCGATGTAACCTAGACGAGTAGTGAAAGAGTTGTCGCCGCCGTTAAGCATGTTAAGCGCCCACTCACCTTTAACGTCAGCAGTGAAGCCGTTGCCTAGGTCTTGAGTTGCTTCCATGTTGATACGTGGAGATTTTTCGTCTACTGCGAAGTGAGACTCGTCACCACCAGCAACGCCAACAGTTGCGTGACCGCCGATAGAGAAAGTAGAACCATCGTTGTTGTAAAGCTCAACTGCTTGTGCAGTAGTACCGAATGCAGCAGCTGCCACTGCTAGTGCGATAAATTTTTTGTTCATTGGGATTTCCATATTTCAAGTTTTTGTATCATCACTCTGGATGACATCACGTTCATTAAGTGGTTACGCACACAGACATAACACCTATGCATGCAACCCATCTCGATGTAACGCTGGATTAACATGACGAGAGCCACTCTAACCTCAAAGTTCCCAAAGACTTCATAAAAAGACGTAAAACATTAAAAACACTGTTTTCTATTTAAATAAATTCAACAAATACAGCAATTTATGAAAATAACAAAAATCATAAAGCGTTATAAAAGAAGTGATTAATTCAGTGATTTTTAGCCATTTTAGATATTTTAGGGTGTATTTTGTGATGTTACGCACCCTAATTTGTTTAAATTTCAAACAAATCTAATTAACTATTGAAACAGTAAAACAACGGTTTAAGTCAGACATATCAGAGCCTACCTTGCTGGCACGGTACGTAAAGAACGCACACTTGGAGAAATGAGTTACAAAACTACTAATGAAATGGGTGATATATGAGCAATAGATCACAAAATTACAGATAAGATGGAACTTTACACCAATCAGTGAGGAAACATTCAAAAGGCGTCCTATCCTTCAAATAGATCGCTCTTAGAGTGGTATCGGAGCGATCTCGCAGTGGAAACATTGCAGTGGTTAAAATAATTAAAGGATAGAATTATGAAAATGGCAGCCATCGCTACGGCGATTACAACAGCACTCGTCTCTGGTTCAGCACTTGCGGCAGAGGTTTACAACTCAGACGGTACATCTCTAAGCATTGGTGGCCGTGCGGAATTCCGTGGTGACTTCCAAGGCAAAGCTAGTGGAGCAGAGTTGAAGGGAACCATGGACAACGCATCTCGTTTCCGTGTCAATGTTGGCGGTGAAACAAAAATCACTAATGACCTAAATGGTATTGGCTTCTACGAGGCTGAGCAAACCGTGGGTAACGGTGGTGATAACCGCAATACCGGTAACACCGACTTTAAACAACGTTATATGTATGCGGGTTTAGTCGCTGGCGACAATACCGTTACCTTTGGTAAACAAGATGCTGCGACAGTGCAAATCTCGCAAATGTCAGATAACGTGTCTACTCACAGTGGTATCCAGAAGACCTATATTGCAGCAGGTGATGAGCAGATAAACAACGCTTTGAACTACTCTGGCTACTTTATGGATGCACTCTCAGTGAAAGCAAGCTTGCTGGCAGCGAGCGATGCCGACCAAGATGGTTATGCACTTTCTGGTATCTACACGCTACCTATGGGTATTGGCATTGGTCTTGGCTACGCAGCGAATGAGAATCCAAATGCTCAAGACTCAACGCAATTTATCGGTGGCCTTAATTACAAATGGGAAGGTTTGTATGTTGCAGGTACCTACACACAAGGTGAAGGTTCTAAGCAAGCTGTTGCTGCTGGGGACAACGACTTCACTGGCTACGAATTCGTAGCTCACTATTTGTTTGAGAACAACTTCCAAGCACTGGTAGGTTACCAAAAAGGTGAGATCGACCCTGCAGGTGCATCAAAATACGACATCAGCGACTACTATGAACTAACGGGTATTTACTACTTCAATAGCTCACTACGTACCTACGCGACATACAAGGTCAACAACCTTGAAAACGCTGATAACTCACTACGTCTAGCGCTACGTTACGACTTCTAACCCATAGGGTTAACCAATACACAAGGGCGAGTTTACTCGCCCTTTTCTTTTGCCTTAAATCAACCATCACTCCGTTCACTAGAAAACCCCATTTAAATCAAAACGTAATATTACTCACATTTATCTGTCACAAGAAAACCATACCTTATCTGCAACCAAACAAAGACATGAAGTCTTGTCATCCATACAAAAAGGTAATGAGAAAATGAAAAAGGCAGTTCTAGCGAGTGCAGTAGTTGCAGCAATGGTATCGGGTTCAACTCTGGCGGCTGAAGTGTATAGCAAAGACGGCACTACTTTAAAAGTGGGTGGTCGTGCAGAGTTCCGTGGTGATTTCCAAGGTCAAGCTTCTGGCAAAGAGCTCGACGGTACAATGGACAACAAATCTCGCTTTCGTCTAAATGTTGGCGGTGAAACTCAAATCTCTGACAACCTTACAGGTTTTGGATTCTACGAAGCTGAGCAATCTGTTGGCAACTCTGCTGGCAACGACGGCAACAAAGAGTTCAAGCAACGTTACATGTATGCAGGTCTTGGTACTCAGTTTGGTGCGTTCTCATTCGGTAAGCAAGATACCGCCAACGTTCAAGTCTCTAAAATGACGGATATCGGCACGCACACCAACACAAACAAAGACTTCATCTCTGCGGGTGATGAGCAAGTTAACAACACCATCAAGTACACTGGCGACTTCATGGATGCATTAGTAGTTGAAGCTGATTTCGTGGCAAGTGACGCGAAAAGTAACAACTCTTACGGTCTTTCTGGTATCTACCAACTGCCAATTGGTCTAGGCATCGGCCTTGGTTACTCTGCTGGTGATCTTGGTGAAACACTTGGTCAAGATAACGGCAGTTCAAGCCAGCTAATTGGTGGTCTGAGCTATGAGATTGGCTCGTTCTACATTGCGGGTTCATACACTCAGGGTGATATCAACGACAAAGCGACAGGCACTGACGCTAAAGAGTTCACAGGTACTGAGCTTGCTGGTCACTATAAGTTTGGCAACGGTTTCCGTGTCATCGCAGCCTATGCTAAGTCAGAAGAAAAAGCAGACAATGGTGATAAGACTAACACCAATGACTTTGTAGAGCTGACTGCGCGTTATGATTTCAATAAGAGTATTCGCACTTACGCTACATACAAAATCAACAACTTGAAAGCGGACAGCTCAACTCTGGCTGAAGATGCAGACAACTCACTACGTCTAGGCCTACGCTACAACTTCTAAAATCATACCTGTACCATCCTTGTACCGATGCCCGAGAAGATTTTCTCGGGCATTTTTCGTTTGACCCAAAGCCATACAAAAGACGCATATAATCACCTCAACCCCAAAACACCAAGGCCAGTTACAACCTACTTCAATATCTTATTACAACAACAGATCGCAACGTATAACACATTGAAAACAATACACAATCTGTATTTTTCTCTTAATCAAACTGAAATATAAGTTTAATAAACGCCACTTACCTTAGCCTCAACTTTGAGGGTTTAACCTCACTTTTGATAACCAAGGTACTTAGAAAATGAAAAAAGCAGTATTGGCAAGTGCAGTTGTTTCAGCATTGATGTCTGGCATGGTTGGCGCAGCAGAGGTTTACAACAGCGATGGCACTTCTCTAGAAGTTGGCGGTCGTATGGAATTTCGTGGCGATTTTGGTGGCAAGTCTAGCGGCGAAAAAATGGATGGCTCTATGGATAACCAAAGCCGTGCACGTCTTAGCATCAAGGGCAAAACAAAAATCAATGACAGTCTAGCAGGTTTTGGCAAGTGGGAAGTTGAACACAGCGCGAAGAAAGCATCTGGCAAGGAAGAAACCTTTAAGCAGCGTTACATGTTTGCTGGCCTAGAAACTGACTTTGGTGCGGTTTCGCTTGGTCGTCAAGATACTGCTGGTGTTATCATTTCTCAAATGTCGGACAACGGCCAAATCTACACAGGTGCTCAAAAAGAGTTCATCACATCAGGTAACGAACAAATTAACAATACTGTGAAGTACTCTGGCAACTTCGCAGATGCGCTAACGATTGAAGCAAGTGCCATTGCAGGTCAAGAAAGTAACTCTAACGGCTATGGTATTGCTGCTCGCTACGACCTTCCTTTCGGTCTAGGGCTAGGCCTTGGTTACTCACAAAACGGCGCGGGTAAAAATTCTAACGGCGATCAAAAACAAACTATCGCTGGTTTAACTTACGCAATCGCTGGCCTAGAGCTGGGCGGTACCTACACTCAAGGTGATCTAGACACTGCTAACGGCACTGAATTCAAAGGTACAGAAGTCTCTGCGAACTACAAAATCGGTGGTGGTTTCTCAGTAATGGGTGCCTACCAGAATACCGAACAAGAACAAGCGGCATCTGCTGAAAAGAAGAAAACCGATTTCTACGAACTTACGGGTCAATACAAGTTCAACAGCAACCTACGTTCTTACCTAGCGTTCAAACTGAACAATCTTAAGAAAGGTGACAACGCATTGGCTTATGATGCAGAAGATTCCATGCGTCTAGGTCTACGTTACGACTTCTAATCACGTCTCGTAGCAACTAAACCACTGCCAACAATTTAGCTAGCATCCTGGACACCTAGAAACCTAGCTATATAGCTTCGTACTTTAAGGCTGAGCATCTCGCTCAGCCTTCCCTATTTTAGTGCAAATGCACCAGCCTATGCCCTTCCTCAAGATGACCTATCAATTCCATAATAGTTAAAGTCACACAAAATCAATACGTTAAAAACTTAAACACACTTGGCACGACTACTGCTTTAGTAGTAGAGACAAATGCTGGCAGCATTTGCACTTATCGGTCTCGGTGTTAGTCGGGTTGCTTTTTTAGAGGGAGAAAGTGACTTGATAAACACACTCTAGGCAGAAGGGACAACATAAGTGGTCACTATTTGCCTCCCCTGAGCGAAACTAGGGGAGGTTTTTTTTGTCCTGATTTTGGCTATCGCGCTTATGACTACTGGATCAAACGAACAACCAAAGCGCCCGGATCACGTAGGCTATCTACATTGTAACTAAGAACCGTACCAGCATGAGGTGCATAATATTGGTCGAGTACCTGCCCAAAAGCGTCGTACTGCGTGGCTATAAGCTGGTCAGCTTCCACTTGCTGTAATAGCTCAACCTGAGGGATAACAAACCCACCTTGGCGTGCTCGCACTGTAGTAATGCTCTGTCCTTCTACTGTGCAAGGCAGCACTTCAGGCGCACTTCCTTTCATCAAACCATGGCGGGTCAATATTTGTCGAACGCCGTCAACCGTGCGCTCAATGAGCTCAGGCTGAGTGATCTTACCCATCCCTACTTCAATAGTAATGCTCGGCACACCTGAGCTGTTCCATACCGTTTCAAGTACACCTGCGTCGCCCGGATCGTTAAGAATTACGTCTGGTTTTATCAAGCGAGCCATCTCCAGCGCAGGATCCAGCCTAAAGTCAGCAAACACATAAAGAGGATACGTAGCGCCTCGGGTTTGAGTATGCAAATCAATGGCAAACTCAGCATTGGGCTTAAGCAGTTGATTCCAAAGACGATAGAGATATTGATTTGCCGCATCACCATCGACTTTGCCAGGAAAGAAGCGATTGAGGTTGGCGGGTGACGCGTCCGGATCAGACGAGCTGAAATCACGGCTGTGACTTAAAATGCCAGGAATATTCACAGAAGGCACGATCGTAACGACGCCCGCATCCACATTGCCTTCCAGTTTTCTAGCAAGTTTATGAGCCGTCAAAATACCATTGAGCTCATCACCATGCACACCAGCGGTGATCATAAACTTAGCGCCCGGTTTTTCGCCCTTTATGACGATAACGGGCAGCTGAATACCCACGCCCATTGCGTTGGTGGAAACTTGAAACCAAAACCGGTGCTCACCGGAAGGAAACGTATCGACATCAAGTGATGTGATGGTTGGATAAGTTGGTTTGATGTGTTGCTGAGTTTGTTGTTCCATCATTTCGCCCAATAAAAAACAAAGCGGGACAAAGCCCGCTTTTTTAAACCTTCAAGTATCTAGGTATTACGCGAACCCAGCGAGGTGCGCACCGATAACCACAAAACTTGCTAAAACGAATAGCAGCAGTATAAAGCGCCAACAGAATTTTGCCCAGTCACCCCAATCAATACGACACACACCAAGCGTTGCCATCAAGGATGCTGATGTTGGTACGATAACGTTAGTAAAGCCATCACCAAGCTGGAATGCCAGTACCGCAACTTGACGTGTCACACCGGCAATATCTGCTAAAGGTGCCAGCAGCGGCATTGTTAGTGCAGCTTGGCCAGAACCTGAGGTCACGAAGAAATTAAATACCGACTGGAATGCGTACATTAACCAAGCAGCGGCAACATCAGGTAGACCGCTAATCATGCCACCAGCACTGTTAAGAATAGAGTTTAGAACGCTAGACTCATCAGTAGTACCGCCACCTAAAATTAGCAGTACGCCCTTAGCACAACCAACAAGTAACGCTGGTGCAAGCATAATGCTTGCGCCCTCTTTGAAAGCATCAGCCATGTCATTTAGGGTCATGCCGTTCAAGCGGAATAACACACCAATAAGACCGGCTACAAAACCCATAGTAAAGAACTGAGAAGCGATCTCAGGGATGTACCAAGCGTGCATCACCACGCCCCATACTACCCATACTGTCGTTGCAACTACTGTAAGAAGTACCAGCGTATCGCCTAAGTTCCAACGAGATTCTTTAACCGTATCAGCTTGCTTTCTAAAGTAAACATCAGTACGGCGGCTGTATGAGAGCTCTGGATTCGCTTTAATGCGAGAGGCATAAACCATAGTGAACACAATACCAATCACGGTAAACACTGCCCACATAATCATACGCATGGTCATCCCAGACAGCACTGGAATACCCGCAATCCCCTGTGCAACCGCAACAGAAAACGGGTTCATCCATGACGTTGCAAAACCAATTTGCGTCGCTACGTAAGTCACCATGACCGTCGTAATACCGTCATAACCTAAACGAACCATCAATGGGGCAATAATAATAGCAAATGCCACCGCCTCTTCACCCATACCAAAGACTGCACCGCCCAGAGAAAATAGGCCAAACAATACGGGAATGAACAGCGCTTCGCTGCCTTTGGTTTTATCGATCAGTCGTAAAATACCGTTATCGATTGTGCCTGTGCGCATCACAATACCAAACGCACCGCCGATGACCAGCATGAACATGATAACGCCGATCGCAGAGCCCCATTTCGAGCCAGAAACTAAACCTTCAAAGGCAAAGTTCATTAGGCCGATACCGCCACCAGAAGCAAACAGTCCGACTGACTTGTATACCAAGTCACCATTTTCATCGGTTGCGTATTCAAAAGAATGTGGGTCGATAACGGTGCGCGTTTTTTCTGCACCGTCAACAAGGTAAGTCACTTCCTGACTGTCAAAATGACCAGCTGGGACAAAGTAAGTTAGCAATGTAGCTAGGATGCCGACGATAAAGATAAGAATAAGGGTATCTGGCATTTGCCAGGTTTTCGTCCCTTGTGACACGTTTGATGACGCTTCAGTATGAGTATTCATAATTATGTGAGGGTTAAGCATAAAATTTGGCATAAATATCCTTTATTCAGCATAAAAAATCAATATCTGACTGGACATCATTTGAACATTCGGAGATTAAATTGATCTATCGCACTGGATTTGCCTACCCCCACCCCTTCCTTGATACTCTCTCTCGCTTGGTCGTGATTAACATTCGTAGTAACATGCGGAAAAAACTACCAAAACTATTTATGAGCTCACATCACCACCCTATTCGTGGCGCACTTTGGATGCTAGCTGCCGGTGCAGCTTTTGCCTTAGTTAACAACATTGCCCAAGTGGTCAGTATTCGCCATAGTATGCCATCAACCATGGTGGCGCTTATTCAATATGCGATCGCATTCTTCGTGATTCTGCCTTATCTGACATCACTTGGATTTAGGCACTCATTAAAAACTCAGCACTTCTCCAAACATCTGTTTCGAGTTTTTCTCTCTGTCGTGGGGATCCAGCTCTGGATGTGGGCGCTTGCCTATCCGGTACCTATTTGGCAAGGCATCGCACTACTTATGACATCGCCTCTCTTTGCCACCTTGGGCTCAGGACTACTACTCAAAGAAAAAGTGGGACCAGCACGTTGGCTGGCGACGCTGTTTGGTTTTATCGGTGCGATGATCATTCTAGAACCTTGGGCTGACGACTTTAGCTGGGCGACACTGTTGCCCATTGGTGCGGCATTCTTCTGGGCGTGTTATTCATTGATGGTCAAACACTTATCTTCGGATGATTCTCCATCAACTATGGTCGTGTACTTACTGCTGCTCATCACACCATTTAACCTATTTCTGGCGCTTCCAGAATGGTCGTTACCAACAACAGGCTGGGTGTGGGCTTTACTTGTTGGTGCTGGTGCTTTAACAGCCCTAGCACAATGGGCAATCGTTAAAGCGTATTCGGTCGCAGACGCATCATTTGTCCAGCCCTTTGACCATGCGAAGCTGCCAATGAACGTTCTCGCGGGTTGGATAGTATTTGGCTGGGCACCACCAGGAAGGTTATGGCTTGGCGCGGCCATCATCATCGCATCGGTTGCCTTTATTACCCACTGGGAAACATCCAAACGCGACAAAAAATAATTTGCGCTGATTGAAATGAAAACCCGTATTCAAGGTTCTACTCTATTAAATGGAAGAATTAAGAGGCAAAGAACATGGCACAACCTATTAAACTGACTTTATACCGCTGGGCTGGAAGCTGGGGACCATTCAAAGTTAACATTCCGTGCGGTGAGTGCACCTTAACCAAAGACATACTGACCGACACCTTTGCCAATGAACTTGACGGTATTCCAATTGAACTAGAAGTAAAAGACTGGCTATCACATTGGTGGGAGCCGTTAAAAGCAGGTTCTTGGCATGCTCCGATTTTAATGGTCGAAGGCAAAGTCGTTAGCCAAGGGGAGGCATTGAATCGCGGCGTATTGGTTCAGTCGGTGATTCAAGAGTGGACGAAACGCGACACATTACAAGGCAATATCGTTTACGGAAAGGCCACTTGTCCTTACTGCGTTAAAGCCAAAAAGCTACTCGACGACGCGGGTATTCCTTATACCTATCATGATGTGGTCAAGGACAGCGCTGCACTATATCGAATGATACCGGAAGTAAAAGCACATATTGGCCTCAAAACGCCAGTAACTGTGCCGCAAATCTGGCTCGAGGGTGAGTATATCGGCGGAGCAGACAACTTAAAGACGTGGCTGGAAAGTCGCACCCCAGCAAAAGCGCCTGATAACGTCGTTGATTTTAGTGAGAAGAATGCCTCTTAAGCTAGAAGAATTGCTATTCAGGCGTTTTCAAGATATCGACTCATAGATTCAGATAAAAAAGAAGGCTCGCAATCTGCGAGCCTTCTTTTTTTCAATCCATTATTTAGCCAGTTTTTTCATCATTCGTTTAACGAAAGACTTTTTCTTCGGCTGTGCTTTTCCATAAAGCATGTCATCCATCATTTTCTTTGCTGCCAATTGACCAACATACGCTGAACCTAGTTCGTAGCTCATGATCGTTCTCCGATAGATATGTAATTAACTTTCAACTAATTGTAATTTTATACCTAAAAGAGAATAAAACAAGAGGTAAGTCACACTTTTTCGTACTAAATTTCCAAAAAATAGCGAAAACCCAATATTCGAGCCCTCTTATGGAACATTAATCCTGTCAAACAAACTTTGTTCTTAACACGACAAAAAATCGGAATTGCCACCAAGCAAGGTTCTGATCTCTAATTAGCCTTTGAGAATTCTGACACTATTCCATTTTGGAATTTCTGTCTTTCCAGACTTTCATTCAATTGTTTCATATACTTTTGAACAAGTTAATTTGAGCCGTGAATTAAATCTGTCGCAGCCTATGCTGGCGACACCTACAAGCAACGTGGATGCGCCCTTCTCAATGCTCATTTTTTGTTATTCACTTGTTTTGCAAGGTTAAGTTAATGCTCTATCCAAACAGCAAAGATTGTCTCATCATTGATAACTACCCTATCGTTAGGGAGTCGATTGCCAAGATCGTAACCAGTATTGATGACATGAACTTGGTGCACCAAACAGACAGCATTCAAACTGCTCTGAACCTGGTTAAAACTGGCAATATCGAACTGATCATTCTCGATGTTAACCTAGCGGAAGCCGATGGTTTCGAGTTAATGCGCCGTGCCTATGCTGCAGGCTATAAAGGCAAAGCGATTTTCGTTTCAAGTTATGGCTACCCTGTATATTCAGAAACCGCGTATAAACTAGGCGCCAATGGTTACATTAGCAAAACGGAAGATACTGCGTTGATTCGCGATGCCATTGCGGGCGTGATGCGTGGATATAACTTGTTCAAGACGGATTACAAACAGCGCAGCCGTAACATTGTGTTGTCGCAGCGAGAAACTGTGGTCTTTAACTACTTGAAGAAAGGCTACACTAACAAACAAATATCAGAATTCCTGTCGTTGAGTGCAAAAACGATCAGCACTTACAAATCAAGAATACTGGACAAATATGAGGCTAATTCCATTGTTGAGCTACTGCATACACAAGATGTAGTACAAACTCAGCCTACTGTTGGTGTCGCTATCAGTGGTACAGCGGCGAATCATGACACTGCGCCAGCGATGACTCCCCCTCCAGTTGCAGAAGCAGTCTCATAATTTTCCAAACTGCTTACTTCTTGGCAAGGACGCCAGGTTACTCCCCTAAAGAGCTCAATACCGCCTGCTTAATTACACTATGTAGCTTTTGATGTAACGGGTTTTGCCTATCACTCTGTTTAATACAAGAGACAACCGGTGCATAAGTCTGCATGTGCTCTGGAAACGGGATATATCGAACACCTTCTCTCGAAGCAAGATGCTTTGCCAACACCACCGAAGTGTTTTCCTGACGAACTAGCGACATCGCCAATGAAAAATTATCAAGCTTGGTTTTATAATCGAAAGAAAGATCGTACTGCGCCATTTGTCTGATCAGACGATGGTTTGTTTCATTCCAGCCCCGAACCTCAAAAAAGATACATGGGTTGTCAAACACATCTTGCCATTGGTGGAGATCACTTTGCTCGCCTACTAAGGCTCCCATCTCGACATTGAACAAAGCGCTTTGATACAAAGACTTGGAACAATCTTCGTTAAACATCTGAATACCCAGTTGCACTTTTTCATCAAGAATACGCTGATAAGTATCACGTCGCCATGTGATCAACTCAATTAACGAATTACCAAACTCCGCTCTAAGAGCAGAGAGTATAGGAAGGGCAAAACGCTCAATGGAAGTGTTGTCTAAGGCAATAACAATCGGATGTTCATATTGAGTTGCATCAAACACCTCACCTTGCTTGAGAGCATTCTCTACCGAACGCAAACCGCGCTGTATGCCAGGTATTATTCGCTCTAGATAATGTGTGGGCTCTAAGCCTGAGCTACGGCGAATGAACAAAGGGTCACCAAGCTGTTCTCGAAGCTTCGCCAAATGCTTACTTACCGCACTCTCTGTTTTACCTAGCTTTGCCGCCGCCGTAGTTAGATTGCGATGCTCATAGATAAGCACCAATACCTTGAGTAAATTGTAATCGTGCTCTTTATGCATGTTGCGTACCCGTCTGTTCAACCGTTCGCGCTTTACTGCGCTTATCTCTATACAGCAAATTGTCAGCGCGCTGAATCGCGGCCTGTAAATTCTCTCCTCGCTGAATTCGGCTTACGCCAAAGCTGATAGTCATAGTAAGTGCATGCTTAGCAAAAGCCGTAGATTCAATATCACTCGCTAGCCGATCTGCCAACTGATTCGCAGTTTGCTCGCTGCAACCAGGTAACAGCACCAAGAATTCATCACCGCCACTTCGTATCAGATAATCACTGTCTCTAAAGTTATCCCTCATGCGTGTTGCAATGTGAATGATGGCCTCATCCCCAACATGATGCCCATAGGTATCATTAATGCTCTTTAGCCCATCCCCATCAATAACGATAACCGACAACCCTTGCTTTTCTTTGATGTATTTCAGTGCACTATCTTTGAGAATAGTACGATTGTAGATCCCTGTTAACTCATCGCGACTGATGGCGATTTCTGCCAACTTGAGTCGCTCGCGCTTAACCTGGAGTTCTTCAAGCTTCACAAAGATATAAAATAAGAGCGCGACAGACAGGAAAAATAACCAACTGGTATCAATGACGAGCTTGCTGTAAGGGATGCGATAAACAAACTCAAAGTAATCATCAACAACAAAATGTTTATCAAACGCGTGCTTTTTCAGCGGGTAACGTAGATTTTCGATAATAACCTGACGCTTATTGCCATCTTTAGCGGAGATAAAGGTTTTGTTGGAGAGAAAGCCAAAATAGTTCAGATAGATATCAACGTTAACATCACCAATCATCGTCCTCCCATCATAAACAGGACTCGACAGTGTGATGGTAGGTTGTCCGGTCACCTTGTCCTGGTGCACATCAGACACAACGAGTCGGTTTGATAAATCTTCTGGCGATACAAAATACGCGCAGTTAGATGTCACAAGACAAGATTTTTCCGAAAATGCTGACTTAACAACATTAGCAGGAATATCGAACGACTTAGCAGACAGCAGCTTTTGTCCTTCGTAGGAACGATAGTAGAGTGAATAGGATTGCACACTGACCATTTCTGGCATACTACCGAACATTTTCTTCGCCGTCGCACTGATCACTTTTTCATTGTGAGTCAGTGTTTTATTGTCATCATAGAAATAGATCTTGCCACGATCAAACGGCCTGTCATCCACGAATTTACCGCGATTTGCCTCGACTTGCGCCTCAAACATCACCCCCATGATGTACAAGGTAGATTTATAATCTTGTACTGTTTTTGTGAGAAGGCGAAACTGTGCTTGCTCATTTTCCACCAAGTTGTCGGTGCTATGATAAATGGCTACCCCATATAGCAATACCGACAGTATCAGCGCTCTAGCTAAGATAAATGTGTATTTTTTTGCGTGAGAGTGCATGCAATTAATCGTGAACCTTGGGAAAATGAAAGCGAGCAATTATCAGACAATATTGTTTGATAATCAACAAGTCAGCTTTTAGGTAATAACGGTTATTCCTAATATATTAGCGATTACCAAACGCACTAATTAGGTGGCTAATACATGCTCTGATCCGATTAGGTTGATACTTGTCTTTGTGGTAAATGATCGACAAAGGAACATCGCTAACTTGCCAGTCGGTAAAGACAGAAACCAGTTGCCCCTGCTCAATTTCGCTCTCACAGTAAATCCGCGGCACCCGGATAAGGCCAAGCCCTTTTTTCGCAGCATTTATAAGCACTCTGCCATTTTTGCAACTCAATACACCTTCAATAGGCACTTCAACGGACTCTTTAGTTTCTATATGCTCAAAACGCCACTTAGTTACGGAACCCGTGATGCAGCGGTGAGATTTTAGATGTTTAGGGTGCGTGACAGGCGCAGAGTTTGCCAAGTAGCTTGGACTAGCCAGTGTTTGCATTTCAATCGTGGTGAGCTTGCGCGCGACATAGCTGGCATCAGCTAATTCTCCCATTCGAATCGCTAAATCAAACTCTTCCTCTAAGAGATCAACACGGTGACTCGAAAAGTCGAGTTCAACGGTCACATCAGGATGAGCCTGTAAAAAGGCAGCAATGAACTCCGAAACCATCTCCTCGCCAATATAACCGCCTACACAATTAATTTTGATGTTTCCGCGAATCGTCTCAATATCATCAACCGCAGTATGTACGGCTTTATCGATACTATTTAATGCTTGGTCACACGAGGCTAGAAACGCCCTTCCGGCCGTGGTCAGTTTCATTGAACGTGTAGTGCGAATGATCAAGCTTACACCCATCTGCTTTTCCAGTGACTGTATTTGTCTAGAGACATGAGAACGTGATACGCCCAATGCTTCTGCAGCCTTAGTGAAGTTCCCCAAGTTCGCAACAAGGACGAACGCTCGAACATCGAGAAGATTAATGGAAGAGTGATACATGGCTTCGCACATTTGTGAGTGGTAGGTTTATTTTGTCTACAATCCCACGAATTGCAACACTTGCATTGCACCTCAACGTTGACATGTTTGTTGTGTGCTCAACCTTTTCAAGAGTGCTTTTGACGCATTCAGTACCAAATGTAAGTTTTCAGCGCAATATTTACACTTCGCACAATAAATAGCCAAAAGTGATTCAGTTAAAACAATCATAGCTTGCCGAAAATACAATATTTACATCTACCCACCTGCCAATTAACCAATATTAAACACCCTGTTATCACCGATAGATAATGTTTGTTCTAGATCAGCAATATGGCGTATTAGTGTCGTGCCACAGGCTATTAAAAGGTAGAGTCATTGACACATTTAGAAATAAATAGACATGTATTTTAACAGTATCAGGGGAGATTTATGTTAGAACTGATGATCGGCTTAGTGGTGACCATCACCGTTGGCTACTTTATCGTTAAAGGCTACAAGCCAGCAGGTGTGTTGCTTACCGCCGGTATTTTATTACTGCTTTTGACCGGTGTATTAGGTCACACTGTGTTGCCAGCGAAACTGACATCAACAGGCAACATGGTGACGGATTCGCTAGAGTATGTGAAATACATGCTTCAGTATCGTGGCGGCGGCCTAGGTATGCAGATCATGCTGCTGTGTGGTTTTGCCTCTTACATGACGCATATCGGCGCTAACAACGTGGTGGTAAAACAGTTCTCTAGGCCACTGTCTTTCATTACCTCTCCATATGTTTTGTTGGTTGCGGCGTACATCGTAGCCTGTCTGATGTCACTGGCCGTTAGCTCGGCTACTGGGCTTGGTGTGCTATTGATGGCTACTTTGTTCCCAATGATGACGGCAATGGGTATTTCTCGCCCAGCAGCAGTAGCTGTCTGTGCATCACCTGCAGCAATTATTCTTTCTCCAACGTCTGGAGACGTTGTGATAGCAGCTGAAAAGTCTGGTTTGGCACTGGATGTGTTCGCGGTGCAAACGGTGTTACCCGTTTCTATCTGCGCGATAATTGTTATGGCAGCAGCGGCATTTTTCTGGAATAAGTACTTAGACAAAAAAGAAAATACGCCAATGGAGCGTGTTGACGTTTCAGAAATCAAGGTAGACGCTCCGGCGTTCTACTGCATTCTACCGTTCTTACCAATCATTGGTGTTTTCCTCTTCAATGGCCGTACAATTCCGGGGCTGTCATTGGATATCTATACCATTGTTGTTGGGTCGATCTTCCTAGGTGCTGTGATTGACTTTATGGTTAAGCGTTTCAACGGTAAAAAGACCTTAGAAGACCTAGAGTCTTGCTATCAAGGCATGGCCGACGCGTTTAAAGGTGTGGTAATGCTATTGGTTGCCGCAGGCGTGTTCGCACAAGGTTTGATGTCAATTGGCGCAATTGATAATTTGCTTCACTTGGCCGACAAAGCGGGTGCCGGCGGTATCGCTCTAATGCTTATCCTAACCGGATTAACGGTCGCAGCCGCAATCGCAACAGGCTCTGGTAACGCACCGTTCTATGCCTTTGTTGAGCTTGCGCCATCTTTGGCCGCTAAGATGGGACTAAACCCAGCATTCCTTATCATTCCAATGCTGCAAGCATCGAACTTAGGTCGCACCATTTCACCAGTATCTGGCGTTATTGTTGCAACATCGGGTATGGCGCAGATTTCTCCGTTTGAAGTTGTTAAACGTACGTCTGTTCCAGTCATC
Source organism: Vibrio sp. DNB22_10_4 (assembly GCF_052879755.1). Taxonomy (NCBI): domain Bacteria; kingdom Pseudomonadati; phylum Pseudomonadota; class Gammaproteobacteria; order Vibrionales; family Vibrionaceae; genus Vibrio; species Vibrio sp. DNB22_10_4. Next base: position 1,603,996 of record NZ_JBNNXW010000001.1, read on the forward strand.
GCAGGCCTTGTCACTGTCATCATTGGTACACTGGTTCTTGTACCAATGAGCGCTTAATCAAAACATAGCGTCGTCAAAACACAGCTTCATCAAAACAACAAAGGGAGCTAACTAAGCTCCCTTTGTTTAAAACGCCTCACCAACCGATAAGTGCAACGTACTTTCTTCTGGCCCGCGCGCTATATCGAGTCGAATGTTCATCTTCTTCTGCTCTACTGGCTGCCACCTAAGGCCTATACCTTTAGTGACAACTGTACTTTGACGTAAGATATCTTGTTCCGCTTCCGCCGTTTTACCAAGACCCACAAAGCCAACCGCGCCAAAACGTGGCATAAATGTCCAACGCCCCTCAAACTGCGCCTGAACAATGTTGTCATTTCGATAGCGACCATGGTTAAAGCCACGCATTTGTAGCGTCGGTTTTTCATAGAAAGGCACATCTCCTCCGCTGGTCATTGCGGTCAATTTTGAGGCAATCACTAAGTCATTTCTGACGCTCCAGTAGTTACTCGTCGACAGCTTACCAATGTTGTAATCACCATCACCTCCCCAGTTTTGGCCATAATCCATATAGCTAAACTGAGTGTACCAACCTTCTGTCGGATAGTAGTTGTCATCACGCGTGTCGTAGTGAACAACTGCGCCAAGCCCAGCCGACTTTACCCGCTCTGTTCCAGGCCAAAACTCATTGAAATCACGAAACGAAATATCCGTTTGCATGTAGTTGTACTGAGGGCCAACGTACCAATGCGACCCAGCAACTTGGAACAAGGCTCTGAGCATGACACCACTCATTGTCATGTCATACTTAAGCGGATCATCCGCAAAAATAGGATCGTTTCCGTCTCCGTAATACTTAAGCTTTAGATCGCCATGAAAGATGCCACCGGTATAGCGCACTGAATCATCTTTTAACGCGCCATCATGGAACGCACCAATCAACCAGCTCTCTGTCGACGTGTACATGCCGACGATACCCGACGTATCGTTGTGCGCCTTAGAGTCTGGCTCTTTGGCATGCATATACAGCCCTACCAGTTGAACACCTGTTCCTAGGGTGGGATTTGACATTGGAATCGGCAACGCAATGAAACCCTGCTTTTCTTCATTACTTTTACTGGTGCTATCCACTTTAGACTTCTTGTCATCAACGTGGTCTTTATACTCGGCTGACCAGGCGGGAAAAGTACTCAGCGCCAACGTTAATGCCAACACAAGAGACTTACTAGGAGTAGCTTTAAAACTGAACTCACGGTGAACCATTTACAACATCCCTGTATCGATAGAACCTCTAGTATACATAAAAGTTATCCCTAAGATCTAAGCCATGTCTTGGGGAGGTTAGCAAATAATCGATAAAACTCTGACAAAAAATTCATATACATACATCCTCATGTTTATTTTTCCCGTACTAAGCTTTTGGTGACAAAGTCAGACAGAAGGGACAACAATGAAAACGACACTTAAAGGACTAACACTGTGCGCGGCTATCCTAGCTCCAACAGCGATCGCTGGTGAGCACGTCATTTATGAACTAAATGGCCAGTCGTATGAAGGCTACTGGGCAAAAGTAAACAACACCGCGCCGTTAGTACTCCTAGTACATGATTGGGATGGCTTAACCGAATACGAAGAAAAGCGCGCGGAAATGCTCAATGAAATGGGCTACAACGTCTTTGCTGTCGACCTCTTTGGGCAAGATGTAAGGCCGACAAAGGTCGAAGATAAACGTCAGCATACCGGTGAACTGTATAAAGATCGCGCCAAGTTACAAGCATTGATGAATGCTGGGCTAGCAGAAGCTGGCAAGCTCGGCGGCAATCTTGATAACACTGTGGTGATGGGCTACTGCTTTGGCGGTGCAGCTACGTTAGAGTCAGCGAGAGCCGGCATGCCTGTTCGCGGCTTTGTGACCTTTCATGGAGGACTAAAAACACCAGAAGGCCAAAGCTACGCCCAAACAAAAGCACCAATTATGGTGCTCCATGGCACTGCTGATTCAGCCATTCCTATGTCTGAGTTCGCTGGGCTTGCGGTTGAGCTTGAAGAAAATGGCATAAACCACGAAATGATAACCTACAGCGGAGCACCTCACGCATTCACTGTGTTTGGCTCTGACCGTTATCGAGAAGATGCGGATAAGAAATCATGGACTGCCTTCTCTACTTTCTTGAAAGAGACCACTGGAAGCTAAGCAAACCGCTAGATGCACGGTATAAATGTAGCAGTTTAACTAGGCAATAAAAAACCCAGGTATTAAGACCTGGGTTTTTAGCTTTCGTTTTACAGCTTACGGTATTCGATTAGCTTGGATTCTTTGCCTTGAACAAAATTGCGTACATCACTGGGATAAACACCAGGGTCAATACGGTTGCAAAACCAAGACCAAACATAACCGTGATAGACATGTTCACGAAGAACACATCACCAAGCAGCGGGATCATGCCCAAGATTGTCGTACATGCTGCCAGCATTACTGGTCGCATACGAGAGATCGAGGAGTCAATGATCGCATCGTAAATCGGTTTCTCTTCCGCTTGCATGTCGATCTCTTCGAGGAGAACGATAGCATTCTTGATGAGTAGACCTATCAAACTTAATGCGCCTAGAAGTGCCATAAAGTCAAACGCACCATCAAGTAGCAGTAGACCTGCGGTAATACCAATGATAGCCAAAGGTACGGTGATCCAGATGATTAGCGGCTGACGCACTTTACCAAATAGAAGTACCACCACGATGATCATCATGATAAACGAGACCGGAATCGCGCTAAACAGTGCACCTTGCGCTTCCGCTGAATCTTCGTACTCACCACCCCAGTCCATCGTGTAGCCAGGTGGAAGTTCGATAGCTTCGATTTGTGGCTTCAAACGCTCGAATAGTGGTGCTGCAAGTTCACCCGTTGGGTTCGCAGAGGCAATAATAGTCGTTAGACGGTCTCGTCCACGAATCATCGCATCTTCCCAAACGGTTTCAAAACCAACAACAACCTGCGCAATCGGCACTGTGCGCTGCAGCACAGGGCTATACACTTGTGCATCCATCAACTGAGACACATCTTGGCGCTCGCTAGCATCAGCACGGAAGTAAATTGGCAATAGGCGCACACCGTCACGGTAAATACCTACTTGGGTACCTTCACTTGCTGCTCGAAGTGACGCTGTAAGCTCCGTTCTCGTCACGCCTAATTGACGCGCAACTTGCTCGTTGAAGATAGGTTTGATCAGCTTAACTGGTTGGCGCCAGTCGTTACGAACTTCTTTGGTACCCGGATCGGCATGCATGATCGCTTCAGCTTGAGATGACAGATCGCGCAAGACTTCTGGATCTGGACCTGCAAAGCGCGCTTCAATCTTGGAGTCACGTCCTGGACCGATACGTAAGCCTTTGATCTTAGGTTCAATGCTTTCGATATTCTCCGTCATGAACTGATCGATCTTAGCTTGCAGTGGTGCAATCACGTCTCGATTTTCAGTACGAATAATAATCTGGCCATACGCCTTGGTCGAATCTTGCGGTGTGTATACCAAAGAGAAACGAGAAGCACCGCCACCGATAAAGCTTGCCGTCCACTCTACGCCCTCTTGGCCACGAATAAACTCAGCTACCTTCAGTGTATCATCACGAGTTTGACGAATATCCGTGCCTTCTACTTCCCAAATATCCACAAAGAACATTGGTGTGTTCGCGTTCGGGAAGAAGGCGTTCTTAACAAAGCCAAAGCCCCAAACAGCCGACACAAACATCGCTAGAATGACACCAATAGTCAATACACGCTGTTTAAGTGCGAACTGAAGAATACCTTTATAAATAACAAAGCCAGCCCCCGCATAAGGGTCTTTCTCTTCTTCCTCTTCTTTCTTGTCTTCTTTCTTAAGAAGCATCGCACACAACAGCGGTGTTGTTGACACTGCTGTCACCCAGCTCAAAGAGAGTGAAATCAAGATAACGTAGAAAAGGGAGCGCGTGAATTCACCCGTGTTACTTTGCGACATACCAATCGCGGCAAACGCAAGGATACCTACGGCGGTACCACCAAGAAGTGCCAAGCCGTTAGCGCCAACAACTTCACCCGCTGCTTTCATAGCAGGCATACCGCGCTTGATCCGTATCATCATCCCTTCGGCGACAACGATGGCGTTATCCACCAACATACCAAGGGCGATGATCAGGGCACCAAGAGAAATACGTTGTAGCTCGATACCATAAAGGTGCATGAGTGCTAGCGTACCAGCAACAGTAATCATTAGAACCGCACCGATGATAAGACCTACGCGCAGTCCCATAAACGCAAGTAAAACAACAACTACAATGATCAACGCTTCGACTGTGTTGGTAACAAAGCCTGCAACCGACTGATCAACTTCGTTTGGTTGGTTGTAGATGATATCTAGGTTCATACCTAGTGGGATCTGGTTCTCAAGGCTGGCTAGCTTATCTTCAATAAGGCCGCCTACTTCAACCACATTACGCCCACTTAGCATCGAAATACCAACCGTTAGCGACGGTTTACCATTGAAGTAAATGAGCTTGCTTGGCTCGTCGCTGTATTCACGAGTAACCCTTGCAACATCACCCAGACGGATAAGCTTCTTATCAGTACTAGAGATAAGTAGGTCTTCGATTTCACTTACGTGCTTAAAGGAGCCAGTCGGTTCAATACGAATGTACTCAGGACCAACTCGGAACCGGCCAGAGTCAGACACCAAGTTTTGCGACTGAAGCAAATTCTCAATCGTTGCCATGTCGATGCCAAGCTCCGCCATTTTCGAGCGAGACATTTGCACGTAGACCACTTCTTTTTGGTCGCCATCAATCGACACCTTACGCACACCAGGCACTAAGACCAGTTGCTTCTTCAGATTGTCAGCAACATCTTTAAGTTCACGGTATGTGTAACCTTCACCATTAAGTGCTAGGAAACCACCATAAACATCGGCAAAGTCGTCGACAATTTGTGGTTCACCTGCACCTGGAGGCAGCTTATGCTTGTTATCCGCAATTTTACGACGTAGTTCATCGTAAATACCCGGCATTTCGGCAGAACTGTACTCATCTTTAAACTCAATCGTGATGTCGGACAGACCTTCACGTGTAACTGAGCGTTTGATGCGTTTTACTTGCCCTAAGAGGCGAACCGCATCTTCAATGTGATATGTGACTTCGTCGTACACCTCTTGTGGTGACGCACCTGGGTAGGCTGTAATGATTTTCGCTTCTTTGATTGTGAATGCTGGATCTTCGAGTTTACCCATTTCAAAGTAAGCTAATACACCGCCTATCGTCATCAGCAGCACTAGCAGCCAGCTGTTGACTTTATTCTTTACTGAATACTCACCTAAATTCATATAACTTCTCTTCTTGCTGAGTCACAGTGGGTTATTGCGCTTGATCGATCTCTGGCATCAGGCTCACTTCCATACCTTCAATCAGGAATGGAACACCAACAGTCACAATGCGCTCACCCATTTCAAGACCTGAAAGAATGATAATGCGATCGCCTGACATATTTGAAACTTCAACAGATTTAGGCTCTACCGTATTGTCACCTGTAACAACCCAAACTGTCGCATTGTGTGCGTTGTCGCTCACAACAGCCGTCGCAGGAACTTGAATAGAACCAGACGTTTCTTGGAGCTTAGAGAAGTCTGCCGTCACATAACCCGTCATCCCAGGAAGGATGTTTTGATCGGTTGGTGCTTCCATCGACACCGTCACTTCGAACGTTTGAGTATCCGAATCTGCTTTAGAAGATACTTCTGTCACCGTTACTGGATACGGCTTTTCACGCGCGGTATCGAAGTAAGCGAAAACAGGAATTTCTACCGGTTCTTCTGCTTGTTCATCACGGATCTGACGAACCAGTTTCTCAGGTACGTTGAACTTAAGTTCAAGCGTGTTGAGGTTTTGGAAAGTAAACACAACCTGTTTAGCTTCAACGTTCTCAAAGTTTTGAATATCACGCTGTGCGACAAAGCCATCAAAAGGGGCAAGAAGTTTGGTGTAGCCTAGCTCTGTATTCGCTTTATCATAAGCCGCTTTAGCTCGTGTTAAATTTGCACGTAGCTGCTCGAAATCTTTCTGAGAGATAAAATTATCTTTAATCAGTTCTTGAGCACGTTTGAAATCAGCTTGAGTACGTTGCAACGTTGCGCGAGTATCACTAACCGCCAGTTTAAAGCTCGTATCATCGAGCGTTGCTAGTACCGTTCCTTTCTTAACGTTGTCGCCTTCTTTAACAGGAATACTGTTTACTTTGCCAGAAACGCGGAACGCCATGTCTGCACGATCCGATGCAAGAACTCTTGCAGGGAATTCGCGAATCATGCTTTGGTTTTCTAGCCCAATAACAACCGTCTTCACAGGCCTTACTACCGGTGCTTCCACTGTCTGTTCTGGCTCTGGACTACATCCTGTCAACGCAACACCAATTGCTGCTGCCAGAGTAAGAGCACGTAAATGAGTTTTCATAACAACCACCCAATAAAAATTTATAAAAACCAACACACTATTTGGTTAACGAGATCAAATGAACGCTATTTCACAAGTTACATTAAGCGTAGCAAAAAGCAACAAACCTTACACAAAACTATAACGCACAAATGAATGTTCTATGCCAGCTAGAACTTATGGAATAAAAAAACTCTTGTTAAGACCGTCAATTAGCGACAAGTTCATTATTTTTTTCGTTTTTTTATCTTAAATTGAAACGGCAAATAAGTATCCCATAATAATACGTAGAATCAATATGAATGATACATATTATGAACATAGTAGTTATAAGGTGGTTAGTTGCTCTAGGTGCTCTTATCACATTGACAACATACCTATTTTTTAGCTTTTCGGCGCCAAAAAAGCCAGTAAATAACGCCCGTTCAGAAACTACTATCAGTCTCAAAAATAGAAGTTCTCAACTCATTCAGCCGATACCAGAACCAACACTGAGTAGCCGAGAACTGAACATCGCGAAACTTGGGATGCAGATCTTTTTAGACCCTAACTTATCCTCTAATAATCGCGTTAGCTGTGAGTCTTGCCACCATATCTTCGACAATGGTGCGGAAAATAGGCAAGTATCATTAGGGGTACAAGGCCTTGGCGCTAGGAACTCTCCTACAGTCTTCAACGTTTCCCACAATTCGCGTTTTTTTTGGGATGGGAGAGCTTCTAGCCTGGAAACACAAATGGATGGTCCGGTTCACAATCCGTTAGAAATGAACACCAACTGGCAAAAAATCACACGCTATGTCGCCTCTGTTCCAACCTATAAACAGCAATTCAATGCTCAATTTAACGGCACCATTAATGAAACCACCATCAAAGAGTCCTTGATAAGCTTCATGACGGCGTTAGATACACCAGACTCACCCTTTGATTTGTTTTTGAAAGGCAATGAAACGGCTATCTCCCAAGCGGCCAAAAATGGCTGGCAGCAATTTAAAATACTAGGCTGCATAGCTTGTCATCAGGGGACAAATATTGGGGGCAACCTATTTCAGAAGTTTGGTAACTTGAACGCTACCGATAAGAAAGAGTCAGACCTTGGTCGTTACAACGTCACAGGATTGGAGTCTGATATGGGCGTTTTCCGCGTTCCCAGTCTACGAAACGTGGCGAATACCGCCCCCTACTTTCACGATGGACGTGCAGAGACCTTGGAAGCTGCCATTGTTACTATGGCCTACGTTCAGCTAGGCCGAGAGCTTGAGCCTGCCACTATCTTAGAGCTAAAAGCGTTTCTCAATGCCCTCTCTGCACCACCACCTCCCGTACTCGAGGAGCTAATACCATGACTCGGCGGATACTCACCAAGAAGCGTGTCGAAACACTCTATCAAATGGCTATTGTGCTATCAGCACTATGGCTAGTAATCAGTGTCTCTTACAGCCGAGTTAGTGATACCTATCAGCAAGCTTACCTTGCTCTATCTCATCAAATCACTCAGTCCCTTGAGGACATCTACACCTTTGACTACAACAGTGAACAGTCCTATGACAATTTCTCTAATGAGTTAGTCACCATAGAACTCGAAGCTGGGAACCTCTATGACAACCTGCTGCAGAACCAACAAAGCTACCTCTCTCTTATCAGCCCGATACCCGAGCAAGGCGTACAGTTTGGACGTCATATCAAAAACCAAGTACTCGGCTTCACCCAAAGATTGGAACGCTTGCTCAGCGCTAAAGTATCCTTTGAATACTCCACTAGTACCCTAGAGGAGCTTCAGCGAGGACTGCTATCAGCATCAACTTCCGATACCGACAAACTCAAACTCTATCAATACTTCGACAATCAAATAGCACGTCAAGCGCTGACTAGTGATGCTCAAACCAACAACACTATCCTCGCAATCGACAGCTACATTCGGCTTAACAGCCGAGTTAAAAATGAAATAGACCAAGAGAAGCAAGCACTTCTTGGCAGTGAAATTCACACCTTACTTAATGACGTCAACACCTATTGGATGACGAGAACATCCAACCTTCAAGGACACGTCGTTTTTTCCGGCGTCATGCTGTTTGTGTTTCTTGGTGGATATATCTACTGGCGTCAATGGATACAGCAATATCGCGAAGCCAAACTCAATCGTGAGCTTTTCACTAAAGAAAAAGAACGTTCTCATTTAGCCTTAGTGGTCGAGCATGCAAGCGATGCCATTATCATCACAGATAAACACGGCTTTGTTACTTGGGCAAATACGGCATTCGAGCGACTCTCAGGCTACCAAGTGAAAGAAGTCATCGGACTTAAGCCAGGTAGTTTTTTACAAGGGAAAGAAACGTCACAACAGGAAGTTGCGAACATTGCAGCACATGTGAGAAAAGGTGAGCCTGTTCAGTCTGAGCTGATTAACTATCACAAAGATGGAGCACCATATTGGATAGACATCGCGATAACGCCCATCAGGAACTATCAACAAGAAGTCGAGCAGTTCATTGCCGTAGAGCGCGACAGCAGTGTTCGAAAAAACCTAGAGCGAGATTTAAGACTTGCGGTTGATAATGCAGATGCTTCTAACAAAGCAAAGTCCACTTTCCTTGCCACCATGAGCCATGAGCTACGCACGCCGCTCAACGGCATTCTTGGAATGGCACAGATTCTCGAGTCTTCAGTCACCGAAACTCAGCATAAAGAGCAGCTCAACATTTTGCTTGAGTCTGGCAATCACTTACTTTCGTTGCTTAACGATATTCTCGATATCTCAAAAATTGAAGAAGGCAAACTTGAACTTGAGGCCATTGATTTTGCTATCAGCGATCTCTGTTCGCCCATCGTCACGACCTACTCTTCTATCTGTACAGAAAAAGGCGTCGAGTTTGTTCTCGACAACCAGCTCGAAAGCGGTAAATCCTATCGGGGGGATAAATCCCGCATTCGCCAAGTTATTTTCAATCTACTCGGCAATGCTGTGAAATTTACCCGTGATGGCAAAGTTACCCTCACGCTTAGCAGCACCAAAACAGAAAACGGTAAGGACGAAACCCTAACTATCTCTGTAAAAGATACTGGCGTCGGCATTCCTTCAGAAAGGCTAAGCACTATCTTCGATCCCTTTACTCAAGCCGAAGCTTCGACAACGCGTAAATTTGGCGGCACAGGGCTTGGACTGGCCATCGTTAAAAAACTGGCCAACATCATGAATGGTGACGCAAGCGTAATAAGCGAACCCGGCGTTGGAAGCGAGTTTGTTGTTACCATGCAGCTTAGTCCGGCAGAAGCTGTCAAAAAACAACAGAAAGCGCATGTTTCGCTTGATGATCAAGCCCTCGCTCAGTCACTCAATATCTTGCTTGTAGAAGACAACAAGGTAAATGCGCTCGTTGCAAAAACCTTCTGTACTAAGCAGGGACACAAAGTAGAAGTTGCGGTGAACGGTCAAGAGGCAGTAGAAAAAGTAAAACAAGGTCACTACGATTTAATCATTATGGATAACCACATGCCTGTTATGGATGGTATCGAAGCGACGCGAATAATACGCGAAGAACTGCATTCAAAAACGGTCATATTCGGTTGTACCGCCGATGTCTTTAAAGAAGCTCATGACAATTTCATCGCCGCTGGCGCTAATCATATCCTGACCAAACCACTTCAAAAAGAAAGCTTTATTGACGCATTACAACAGTATCGCCATCTGCTGGTAATGCCACCCAAACACGAATCCAATAACAAGGTCGTCGAGTTGATCCGACACGACTTGTCTCAGATGTCGATATCAAACACGACCGAAGCAGAGCTTAAAGTGAGTCCTAACAACGGAAAGTCACTGCTGTCTGAAGATAGAACAAAACAGTTTAAACAAACCAGTGAAGATGCGCTCACCACACTAATCACTAGCTACTCAAGCAAAGACAAAGCAACGCTTTCAAGTACTATGAAACTATTAGATACCGAATGCAGTGCAGTTGGTCTATCTCGCGTAACAGAAAAAATGCGATCACTTCAAACCACACTCGATAGCGAAATTTGGCCTGCGCTAGAGGAGATGCAGTCACTAGTAAATCTACTTGAGGTCAATATCCATGAAGCAGTTCGAATTCTGGATAAATATCGCGATACGCGAAATCAGTCAGTGTTAAAGTCGTCTAAACTCTCTAGGTAAACGTATCAGTAGTATGACGTAGCAAGGACTAACTCATTTCAATGATTAAAGCGGTAGTATTTGATTTAGACAACACACTGGTGACATCAAACATCAACTTTCAGCAGCTAAAACTAGAACTTGCTTGCCCTGCTGATAAGGATTTATTGACCCATGTCGATGAAACCTTTTGTGATAACGAACGTCAGCAACGTATTGAGACCATACTCAAGCATGAACTCGACGATGCCGAAGCCAGTGATTTAATGGCAGGCGCACGTTCGCTGACAGATTGGTTATCAAACGAAGGCTTAAGATTTGGCATCATCACCAGAAATTGTCGTGAGGCCGCGACAAAGAAGTTAAGCGCTCATGCACTAACAATAGAAGAGCTTATCACTAGAGAAGACTTCCCTGCCAAACCTGATCCCAGTGCTCTGCTACACCTTGTGGACAAATGGCAGCTAGAGCAACACAACGTTCTTTATGTGGGCGACCATCAATACGACATTCTCACAGCGCAAAACGCTGGCTGTTTAAGCTGCTTTATTTCCAACTCAAGCCACGAGCCAGACACCTTCGGTGCAGATCTGCATTATTCATCACTGGATGGGCTTCTTGCCTATTTGCAAAAAAACTATCTACGAAAAAGCTATTTACACAAAAACCATTTGTAGAAAAGATGTCTTTAGAAAGCGATTCACAGAAAGAGTAACCTTTAACCTTGCCCTTGAGAGGCTTTATTTAAGTAAAGCGCTTTGTCAGCCAGGTCGAGCAGCTCATCGTGATCAACATTATCGAGCGGAGTGCAACAAACAATGCCAACGCAATAATTCAAGGCGTAAACTGGTTGATGATTGCGATTGAACGACGCGACATTGTCATTAAACCGTGTCATTGGGAACTTGGAGTCGTTTCCTGTGGTTCCGGACATCAAGACAACAAACTCATCTCCCCCTACTCTGGCTATCACGTCAGAGTCTCTAAAACTCGCTTTTAATAATTTGGCAAATTGGCGTAGTGCCTCGTCGCCAACAGAATGCCCGAATGTATCGTTGATGGCTTTGAAGTTATTGAGATCAAACAGGGCTACTGTGTATGGCTCCGTAGAAAAGCGACATTTTTGAATCACTTTATCGGCAAGCAATCGATAACCACGTCGATTGGAGATTTGAGTTAACTCATCAAGGGTAGAGTTTAAGTTCGCCACCAGCTCAGATTCGGCTAACTTCGCGAGATCTATCAGGTCATGAACTTGCTGATCGGTAAACAGTCTCGGTTTACTGTCTATAACACACAAGGTACCGACCTTGACACCGCCCTCCATTTTGATAGGCACGCCAGCATAAAAACGGATGTTGGGGTCCCCCGTCACCAATGGATTATCGCGAAAACGTTCATCAATAGACGCATCGTGAATAATGAATGGCTCGTCACCTAAAATAGCATGGCCACAAAATGATTCTCCACGACCCGTTTGATTCGCAGCGAGTCCTACATTGGATTTGAACCACTGTGTGTCTCTGTCAACGATGGTTAACAAAGCAATATCTACATCAAACATCCGTTTTGCTAATCGCGTAACCCGATCAAAACGCTCCTCTGGCACACTGTCGATATTAAGCTGCCTAACAACTTTCAAACGGTAATCATCATCGATGGGTATAGGAGCTGGCTGCATGTGTGAGAGTTCCTTAGCATAGACGTACTAGACAAATTTGGACTGCGTACTGACACCTTTCATCACTCTCGATGCGCTTTTGAGTTTAAATTTAAAGTGTCCGCTTCTAAAATTAGTCAAGATTACGTGGGCATGCCACAAAAGCATCACATTCTTAACGTAAATTGAAATGAAAATTCGGCAGAGCTTATTGAGAAGAGTGTTAGTAGGTTGCATATTGCAAATATATTGCGGTTTGCATTTGCAATATAAGAACGCATCGAACCTTTTATGTGTAATGACGCACAAAAAGTCGGTAAATAGCTTTCGGCAAAGTTGGCACACATCATGCTACATATATTATGACTTCAGCAATGAAGTCACCTAGCCAACTGACGTTGTTAGTGAACCGATTTGTTCACACTGTTTTCGGCCGATTGATTTATCAATCGGCCTTTTCTTTATCTCAAAATCTAAGCCAATGCTTGCCTAGACAATGTGATTAGCCTTCTTGGCTAGACTCCACCTGTTGAGCCTTCTCCATTTCAGCCAACTTTTGCTCTAACTCGCGGATACGAATTTCAGCCTCTAGCTCGTCAGCGCGCTTCTCCGCATCACTGCGATTGTCTTGCTTTATCCCATCAGCTAGCGTTTCTGTACGCCCTGTTTCACGGGAATCATCCAAGTCTTTCATAGAGCCAGCAACGCCACCAGCAACACCACCAGCAACCGCGCCTTTTACAGCCAGCTCAGGTTCGCCTGTCAGTACGCCCATTGTGGCACCAAGTAAAGCACCTCCCGCTGCGCCTCTATTACGTGCTGCGTTCTCATTGTCCTTATCGAAAGCAGGTGAAGCGCAACCAGCAAGAAGAGCTAGGGTTGCAGCAGCAAAAAGTGATTTAACAGAGTTTTGAGATAGTGTCATAACGGGTTTCTCGCAGTGGTTGTGTCTACGAGAGAAAGAATACTGTTTCAATGTGCTTCAGGGAATTCACTTGTCGTTATTAGCCTGATAAGCAGGAGTTATCAGTTCGGCTAAAAACGTTCGTCTCAAACCGTAATTAAAAAAAGCCGGGTATTACTTTGAATTTTGTATCCTTAAGTAATTCCCGGCTTGTCGCTTTTGAACAATCGTTACTTAGTGAACGTTTTAAGTAGCATTTCTGTCGGCTTAACGATAGCGACGATCGTTTCATCAATGATAATCGCAGACTCGTTAATCATTGCTTGATACGCCTGTGCATCCGCTTTACTCACACTATCACCAGACTTCGCTTTCGATACTAAGGTTAAGCCTATCTCAGCAACCTGCTTGGTAGCTTTGGTCAGTGCCACTGTATCGACAGACGCCACGTTGGCGGCAAATACAGGCTCTGCAGCCGCTGCAGCGTTCAAAACAGTTTGATAGTGCTGTTCTAACGCTGTTAATGCTTGCTTGTCACCTTTCTCGACCTGCTCCACCAAATCATTCATTTCGTAAACGGCGTAGCTCTCAACCGGAAGGGCATCAGCGAAACGATTCAAACGCTCATGCTGATTGTAAAGGTCGCCATGGTTTTCCGTTTGAATCCATTTTTCCCAGTTACGAGCATAGTACTGCGCAGGCTCAGTGTATCGCGCTAAAGCTAGTAGCGGCGTGATATCTGCGCCATTTGCTAAGCGTTGCATCATCACTCTAGAGTCCGCATGATGGCGCATCCCTAAAGAAATCTCAGACCAATTATCGATAGCACGCATACGTTTATACATGCTTGCTTCATCGGTTAGCGCTTCAGAAGACCAGAAACGCTCAGCAATTGCATAGCTGCGTGGCCAAATGCGATTTTCCATGGTTTGAGTATTGATGTTTTCCGCCCAAACAGTAATTTCACCACCGAGAATCAGCGACTGCTCCTGTTCTGTAAGTTCCGCAGGATAACCACCGGTTGGTTCAGGGATCACCGAGCCCGGCTTAGCTGAAGAGGCAACAATTTCACCCGTGGTTGGCCAACGCACGTTACCAATAAGCTGATAACTGTCCTCTGCCAACTTGTCGCCAGCAAGCTTCAAGTTGAACTCGGTGTAAGACATGAAGTTATCAAAGTGACCCTTGAAGCTTTCACCTGGGGTGTACTCGAGGATTTCAACTTCAGTACGAGATTTGCCGTTGTAATCAGTGAAGGCTCGAACGCTGCCGTCTTTAGCTTGGATGATCGTTAGCAAGCCTTTGCGAGGGCCACCTTTGGTACGTGGCTTCTCCCACTGGTAACTGACAAATCGCTCGCCTTCATGCAGTTGATCGTCAACAGTAATACCGTGAGGCATAGGGTCATTGCGGTAGTGGTAGCTAGTCGGTTGAGGTTGGTCTAGGTAGTAACCCGTCGAAAGCAGTCCCTGATATCCCTCTTGTGCTGCTCGGCCAATACTATCGTGGCCGCGCCAGCTTTGAATAACGATAGATTTAGGCAGGTCTTTGTGCCAAATCTCATCCCAACCAGACATCTTCTTGCCACGCTCTTCGAGCATTTTCTCTACTTTCGCATTCAAGTAGGACTGAAGGCCGCGCTCGCCATCTAAGTTGTTTTCCTTAATAAACGCCTGAATTTCTGGATTGTTTTGCCACTGTTTGTAGTTCGGCTCATCACCACCGATGTGGAAGTACTCATCAGGGAATAACTCAACCACTTCATCAAACACGCTGCTCAGCATGGTATAGAGCTCTGGATTCGTCGGATCCATAAGCGGTTCAAATACGCCCCATTCGCGCTGCTGTGGATAGCTTTGTTCGCCTAAACCAGACATCAGCTCTGGATAAGCATGTGCAACCGCTGATGCGTGACCAGGTAGCGAGATTTCCGGTACCACACGGATACCCAACTCACGAGCATAGTCAACAACATAGCGAATCTGGTCTTTGGTGTAGTAGTCACCATCTGTGGTTTTCTCCCACAGCTTAGTGTAGTTATCAAGCTGAATGCGAATGCCTTGGTCGTCCCAAATATGCCAGTGGAACACGTTCATCTTCGCAGATGCCATCGCATCAAGCTGACGTAAGATCACTTCCATCTCGATAAAGTGGCGTGATGTGTCATAAGAGACCCCTCGCCAACGAAAGCGTGGTTCATCCTCGACATAGATAGCCGGCACTGAGTATCCAATGGAATCGGTTTTCACAAGCTGTAGTATCGTCTCGATACCACGAATCGCACCATAAGGACGGTTGGCTTTAAGCACGATCTGACCGTTTTGTACATCCAGCGTGTAGGACTCATCAGCATTGATATCTTGCACTGCCGATTTTGGCGCTTGGTCGATATCAATCACTAAGGTGGCTTCACTAGCACTTCCCGCTTGCCAGTTCAATGTCGGAAGTCCCGTTTGACGCTCAAGACGATTCACAAAACGTTTTGCGGTCGCTTCCACACGCTCAGAGTTAAAACCTTTGATGAAAATACTAAAGTCTTTGTCGATGACGACAGCGCCTTGTCTTAGCTCCACTGTTTGTGGATAAGGCATTAGATTCAGATCTGTATTCGGTGCCATAGCCCATGCCGTTGATGTTAATGTGCCTGCAATTAATAGAGAGACGAGTTTTTTGTTCATGACTACTTCCTTAGAAAACAAAATTTAGACCAATGCGATAGCGCCACTCTGTCGCGCCTTTGTTGGGTTCGGGGATGTAAATGTTCTTATCAGCGTCAACAATTTCCGCATATGGGCGCATGAAGCTTGAGTACTTGTACATAAACTTCACAGTGTGCTCGCGAGCTGTTTGCTCACCGTTGGCAAGTTCGCCTGGATGATTGGTGATTTGGTCAAAGTAGGTATAGGCATACGACAGAGTGAACTTGTCGTTGCTGTATCCTGTCCACACGTCGTAACGATTTCGTTTAATGGTTTCCAGCTCGCCTGCTGCATTTTGAGCTTCGGCACTGGAGAAATCATAACGATATCGACCGTGAATAAAGAAGCCGTTATCGAAGTTGTAGTTAAGCTTCAGATACGGCATGTAAAAGGTGTTTGAACTTAGGAAGTTAAGTGTAATACCTGGGTTCAAAGTGAAGTTGTCATTCACACCGTAAGTGTAGTAGTTGGTCACCTCAGTATTAGATAGACGTAGGTTACTACCAAAGCTATCACCGTAAGTGCCGTGGTTAATATTGGTCAGCATTTCAATACCATAGCCGTTATCAAAATGATGACCAAGAATGACTCGGCTGCGATGTCTATCAGACGGGTCTCTATATTCGTGGCGTAAGTCTAAATAGGTAGTGGATGCCACAGCTGATGAAGACATCAGTACTAACAAAGGGTAGATACACTGTTTTTTCATTATTTTTTTGTCTTAATGGGGGAGAAAAGTTTTAGAGTCAGGGTGTCTTGGGCTACACCCTGACTTAGAGTGTGATTACTCGGTAACTGGCGTAGTCGTCGTTGTACTGCCCGATTCGCCGCCTTGTTCCATTTGCGCACGCTCTGCATCTAAGATGGCTTGCGCTTCTTCTGGAGAAATCATGTTTCTTGGGGTGAACACGCTCACAGCAACGCCCGCTAGTGTTGCAACCGCTACAGATGGTATTACCGGGTTGCCCCAGTAAGCGGTCAAGCTTGGGCTAAGAATGACAGTGAACGACGCCGCTGATGCACCCACCAAGGTCGCGATAGCGCCTTGCCATGTGTAGCGCTTCCAGAAGCGTCCCAGCATGCCGCAGACGAACATGCCAGACATCACGGTAGAGATCATCTTAGTGATGTAGCCAATGATGTCATTTGACGTCAGTGCGAATAGTAGAGCAAAGCCAATCACCACGACCAACGCGAGTCTTGAGTAGTTCATCATCGACTCTTTGTTTGGTACGCGCCCTGTGAACATTACATACACATCACGCAGCAGAATCGACACGCCGGCAATCGCATCAGAACTCGCACTTGACATCGTTGCCGATAGACCCGCAATCAGAACAATCATGCCGATACCAACAGGTAATACTGTTGCGGCAATGTACGGGAACGCGAAGTTTGGATTATCAAGGCTTGGGTCGATTGCATGCGCCGCCATACCAATGATGGCAGGAATGATAGAGAAGAACAGATACAGCACGCCAGAGAGCACAAACGAGCGGCGAATCGTTGAAACATCCTTACCAGAGTAGATACGCTGGCGGAAAGAAGGCGTCGCTAACACACCTACACCAACCACAACGGCAAGTGAAATCGCAGGAATAATGCCTAGTTTCTCGATAGCTAGGAAGCTTGTTGCTGCTGGATCCATTGCCGCATATAGATTTTCCAGTCCACCTATGTGCTGAACCGACAATACCGCCATGAGAATGAAGCCAACAAACAGGATGACAGCTTGAATCGTGTCAGTCCAAACCACCGCAGTATAACCACCGATCACCACGTAGATAGTGAATGCCGCAGCAATAATGACCTTAGCCACATTGAGATCAATGTCAGCAATCCAGGCGAGGTACATGCCGCCACCAAGAATGTGGGCACCTAACCAACCAATGGACGCGATAAAAATCAACACACCAACCAGGTTTTTCACTACGCGATTTGCACCCACGTAATAAGACAGTTCTTCACTCATGGTCATAAAATTGAGACGACGTACAGGGGCAAACCATAAAGCAAGAAGCAGAATACCAAGTGCGCCACCAATACCATACAAAGCACCAGCCCAGCCGTTCGCGTAGCCAAAGCCAACCGCACCCATACTAGAACCGGTGCCCACCATGGTCGCGACGGTCGTACCCAACACTAGGAACAGTGGTAGACCACGCCCACCAAGTAGAAAATCTTCACCTGACTTTTGGTTGCGGGATACAAACCACCCTAACCAAATAAGGAAACACACATATACCCCAAAACTGGATAAAAATAGTGTACTGTTCATTGAACTACCTCCAGAGATATAAGCAGATAAGACACTGCTTACTTTTACGTTATTTATATCGAAAAGTAATTACATTATGTAATCAGAATGTCATTGTTATTTTTATTGATAAGGGCATCGCAAAATGCCCTTAATAATGTTGCTTACTGTTGAATATTTATTTTATCGGCGATCTTCGCGATAACAGGTCACATCGACTTCAACCTTTACATCAACCACAAGGTCACACACCATGCAAATTCGCGCAGGCGGGTTGGCACCGAAGAACTCTTTGAACACTTTGTTGAAAGATTGGAAATAGCGTGAGTCCGTTAGCACTACTTTCACATGCACGACATCTTCAAGGCCGTAGCCCGCTTCTTCCATAATGTCGACACAGTTTTGGATAGCCAAACGTGACTGATCAACGATACCACCCTCAACAACCTCGCCATCTGTCATCGGTGTTTGACCCGACACATAAAGAAAGCCACCAGCTTCTGTTGCACGAGCAAAGGGTAAATGTTGTCCGCCAGTACCGGTTCCACCTTCTACACCATAGCGTTTAATAGTCATTGTTTACTCCAGTTTGTTACTTCTTATTTAAATGTTACACATCTCGAATAGTCTTTATTCAAGAGCAATTACTGTCATCTCGATATATAAATCGGCCAAATCTTTTATTGACGACTGATTTATTTTGATAGCTAATATTTCCATTGACGAATACACACTCAATTCCATCTGCGACAGAAATTGGTGTTTCAAACGTCGCAGTATCGCGAACGTTATGTTTATTAAATAAAACCAAGTCAGCAAACGCCCCCTCTTTAATGACGCCTCTATTTGCTAGGTTATAGCGCTTCGCTGACATTCCCGTCATTTTGTGCACCGCTTCCTCAAGAGGAAATAAACCTCGATCTTTACAGTAATGGTTAAGAACTTTCGGGAAGGTGCCCCAAAGTCTTGGGTGTGGATGCGGATCGTTTGGCAACCCATCTGACCCCACCATAGTGAGCTTATGCTTAAGCACTCGCTCGACATCTTCTTCATCCATACAGTGATACACCGCGCCGGCTGGTTGAATGGCTTTAGCCGCTTCCATCAATGGAAGCTCCATTTGCTTAGCAATGTCAGCAAGTAATTGCCCTGCATACTCAGGTTTGGTTTCAGACCATGTAATGAAAATATCGAAGTCATCCGTCACTTGTTTTAAATCAAGTGTTGATGAGCTTGCTGAATAGGGATAGCAATCGCAGGAGACATCTTGGTGCTGAGCCGTTTTCTCTAGCAAGTCGAGAACTTCAACGGTTCTTCCCCAGTTTCCTGCGCCTGCGCATTTCAAGTGAGAAATAACCACAGGCACTCGAGCGTGTTGACCTGTCTCAAAGGCCTCTTCCATGGCACTCAAGATTTCTTCAAATTCAGTGCGCATATGAGTGGTATAGATACCACCAAACTCAGCCAATACCTCGGCTAAACGCATCACTTCGCTGGCCGTTGCTTGCTTAGCGCTGGCATAGGCCAAGCCAGAGCTTAATCCCAGCGCACCTTCGGCCATCGCTTGAGCTAACGCAGTTCGCATCGCCTGAAGTTCTTCTTCTGTGGCTTCACGAAGCAACTCATCCATCACGTTATTACGTAGTGTGGTGTGCCCTATCAATGCAGCGACATTAACCGCAGGCTCTGCTCGCTCAACCGCACTCGCATACTCTGCAAACGTTGGGTACTTAAAGTCTTCTTGCTTACCCAATAGATTCATCGGATCTGGCGGCGCAATGTGTAACGTTGCCGGCGATGCACTGATGCCGCAGTTACCAACAATTACCGTTGTCACGCCTTGACTGATTTTCGGCAAGCAATCTGGGTAGCGAATAACATTGGTATCATCGTGAGTGTGAACATCAATAAAACCAGGACTGAGCACCTGCCCCTGACCGTCGATGATCATGCTCGCTTCAAAGCCAGCAAGATCACCAATTTTAGCGATGCGATCTTGCTTAATAGCCAGATCGGCATGGTAGGACGCCTCATTGGTTCCATCGACGATTTCTACATTTTTTATAATAGTGTCGAACAACATGACCTTATCTCTCGTCTTCACGCTTTCCATGACACCTATGTTAGAAATTACCCCCATAAAACTCAGTGACAAATTACACAAAAACACCAATAAAGTTTGATAGTTTCTAACATGATAAGTATCATAAATACCATCATCCATTATTAATCAACAACTTAAATCATGTTAGTGTGAGAATTAAAATGAATAATCTATTTAAAAAAGATAGAAACAATCACAAAACCCATGCATTGGGATATGCAATTGGTCAAAAAGGAATGGCGTGCTGCGACCAAGAAATGCCCAGTTACAGCTTACCTAAAGAAGAAATTAGCTTGCCTGCCGCCGTAATTAAGCGCAGTAATTTAGAAAATAACATGCAGTGGATGCAAAAATTTGCCAACCATCACGGCGTCAAACTCTGCCCACATGGCAAAACAACCATGACTCCGGAATTTTTCCGTCAGCAGCAGGAATGTGGTGCTTGGGGAGTAACTGTCGCCACCGCCCCACAAGTTGAAGTGGCCGCTCACAGCGGTATCACCAATATCATGATGGCCAACCAACTCGTAGGTAAAGCCAACATGGCCATGATTCATCGTGTACAACGAGATACCGATGCTCGCGTTATGGTATGTGTCGATTCAAAGCAAAATATTCAGCAGTTACAGCACTATTTTGAACACGTTAACAGTGCAATCGATGTTCTGATTGAATATGGCGTTCCCGGAGGTCGCTGTGGCTGTCGTACGGTCGATGAAGTCATCGCTCTAGCTCAGTTTATAGCAAACATGCCAAACGTTAATTTGGTGGGGATTGAAGTCTATGAAGGCGTTATACACGGTGGCGATGAAGAAGCCCGTGTACGTCAGTTTCTTGCCAATACTCTTGAGTTAGCCGGTCAGTTAGTTGCAGACAATCTACTGCCTGAAAAACCGATCGTCACAGGTGCTGGCTCAGCATGGTACGACGTGGTCGCGGAAGAATTTGCCCACCTCGACGCCTTTGATGCCATTCTACGCCCAGGCTGCTACGTCATTCATGACACTGGTATCTATCTAGACGCCCAGCATAAAGTGATGCGACGTGCTGAGAAAAACCAGGGTTTTGCTTGTGAGCTTGGCGGCGATCTCTCTTCCGCTTTAGAGGTTTGGGCGTATGTCATTTCTCGCCCTGAAGCCACAAAGGCCATCATAGGTTTGGGTAAGCGCGATGTCGCATTCGACGCAGGGCTTCCTATTCCTGAGCGAATCTATCGCCATGGTGAACAAATTGAAACAGTAGGCCTTGTGGCGACGGATGTGATGGATCAACACACATTTTTGTCAGTTCCAGAGGACTGCGATCTCCAAGTTGGTGATATGATTGCCTTTTCAACATCGCACCCCTGCCTCACCTTTGATAAATGGCGCTACATTGCCATTAGCGATGACCAGCATAATGTCGAACATTGGGTCGAGACAGCATTCTAGAGGGAACATTTTGAGCGTAGAAATAGACATTATTTCTCAAATCACGGAGCGCTACAGTGCGCTTCGTGACGCGGAAAAAAAGGTCGCCGACCTTATCACTGATGATGTGAGCGGCGCTGCCAACGCTAGTATTACGGAGCTCGCAGAGCAAGCGAGCGTGAGTGAAGCTACCATCACTCGCTTTGCAAAAGCCGTGGGGTGCAAAAATGTTCGCGACCTCAAAATAAAGCTGGCGCAATCACTTGCAGTAGGCCAGCGCTTTATTATTGAACCTCCGGTACAAACCGGTCATCAGGGTATTTACGAGTCCATCAAACAGGCTTTGGATATCAACCGAGCGCTCATTAACGAAGCAGACATCAGCAAAGCGGCGGAATTGCTTCACTCAGCAAGGCAGATCATAGCAATTGGCGTCGGTGGTGGCTCAACCATCACATCACAAGAGCTGCAGCATCGTCTGTTTAGACTCGGCTACCCAGTGGTGTCATACAATGATGGGTTGCTCACTCGCATGGTCGCGGCAACAGCCGATGCCAACGACGTGATGGTGGTAATATCCGCAACGGGTCATACACCAATCGTGGTCGAAACCGCTGAAACTGCAAAGCAATATGGCGTCCCTGTGATAGCCATTACCCCTTCCGGCTCACCGCTAGCTAACCTAAGCGATCTTGTGCTGCCTATCGTTCACAAAGAAACCGATTTTATCTACAAACCATCTGCGTCACGCTATGCGATGCTTGCCTTAGTAGACGTCATCGCCATGGAGCTCGCAGTAAATCATAAGCGCCGCTCTCGCGATCGCCTTCGCCGCTTAAAGCTCGCCTTAGATACCCATAGAACGGGAAGCGATCGCCAACCTTTAGGCGACTAATTGCTACTTCAAACACCCTCCTCACCAAACATGAACATCTTTTTGAACCAATGTTCATGTTTGGTTCATATTCCTTAGCGTAGTATTTCGATATAAAGGAGCGATACCAGTAAAGGATGCCCATAAAGACTCGTCCATTTTTGCATACGGTTTATTACAAAGAGGTCATTATGAAACAAGCACTCCTAACCATTAGCGCACTATTTATCGGTTTTGTCGCAATGATGTTTAGCCTACTAATGGCAATCCCAATGGCCATTGCTGCATTCATCACCGGCAACCGTATTAAAAAGCAGTTAGACAAGGAATTTGCTCGTCAGCGTGAGGCACAAGGCCAAACCGCAAACGGCAATACTATCGAGGGTGAATATGAAGAAGTTTCGTCCAAGTGAATCCAAACGCGAAAAACGATCGCGTCACAAGCGTAAGC
The DNA here is from genome assembly GCF_052879755.1 of Vibrio sp. DNB22_10_4. Classification (NCBI taxonomy): domain Bacteria; kingdom Pseudomonadati; phylum Pseudomonadota; class Gammaproteobacteria; order Vibrionales; family Vibrionaceae; genus Vibrio; species Vibrio sp. DNB22_10_4. Next base: position 1,626,933 of record NZ_JBNNXW010000001.1, read on the forward strand.
TGGTGGCGTTAGCGTTTTATCTATCTGCTCTTATTACTGCCGGCATCATTGGCTGCTCAACGAAGAACGAAAACCCTTCGTTTTCTCATGCGCCAAGCCTACCTAGTTACCAACAGTCAAATTACCAAGACTATGTTGACGAAACTCAGAAGTGGCTAGCCGAGCATCGCGTCTACAAGAGTGATGATCACACGCTAGAAGTGGCACTCAACAGCCCTTTCGAAGTTGTTCCTGAAAACCCAAACGGTGAGGCCGTACTATTAGTGCACGGCCTTGGCGATTCTCCCTACTCTTTTCGTGATATCGCTAATCATCTTGCCAAACAAGGTTATCTCGTTAGAGCGATATTACTTCCTGGCCACGGCAGTAAAGTGGGCGATCTCATTCTGCCAAGCTATGAAGATTGGCATGGTGTCGTAGAACACCACACTGCCCTCTTATTAGAAGATTACCCATCTATATGGCTCGGTGGCTACTCTACCGGCGCTAACCTAGTGACCAGCAAAGCACTGCAAGATGACCGTATCTCTGGACTTCTGCTATTTTCCCCAGCGTTTGAGCCTAGCTCTAGCGCCGTCAAATATGCCGGCTTTGTAAGCGTGTTTGTACAGTGGGCGGATAAAGACCCAGAAGACAACATGCTTCGTTACAACTCTCTGCCGATGAATGGCGCAGCAGTCTATTACGAAACCGTTAGCCAAGTGCAAACGCAATTAGATAAACACCAATTCGATAAACCAACAGTGATGGTATTAAGCGAAGGCGACAGTGTTGTAGACACAAAAGCAGCGGTAGATTGGTTCAATAGCCATTTTTCTAATCCAAACAATAAACTGATTTGGCAGGGCGACAATGCGCCCAAAGATAGCGGAGCTATCGCTCAGACTATGCGTCTACCTGAGTTTCGCGTGTCCAATGGCTCGCACATGGGAATGTTGTTTAGCCCAGAAAATCCATACTATGGCACCCAAGGCTCGGTGCGAATTTGTGATAACGGTCAATCCGAAGAAGCCTACACAGCTTGCCTAAATGGAGAACCAATGTGGTATTCCTCTTATGGGTATCAAGAGCCAGGAAAGATCCACGCTCGTTTAACGTTCAACCCCTACTTTGACCAAATGTCTGAGGTCATTGATACCGTCATGAACGATGAAAGTCATTACGAACAGACAGCCAGTAGAACGAAATAGGTCGCGGCTCGTTACCTTTTTAATCCCCCCTCCAACGCACTTTTGTCTACCGGAGCACATTATTGACTGGGCTCAGTCCAACTCTCTGTAAAATTGACTAATATCGCTATATAGCTGTGCTCGAATCACGTTAAAGCGTGAAATCAGCGAGAGTGTTTGAGCACATAGTTGACAGTCATCTGAGGTCGAAGTTATGAAGAAAATAGCGGTCATTCTGAGCGGTTCAGGCGTATTTGATGGCGCTGAAATTCACGAGTCTGTATTGGCCTTGTACGCCATCGAGAAGACGGGAGCTACTTGGCACTGTTTTGCGCCAAACGTAGAGCAATATCATGTCATTAACCATATCACTGGCGAGGAAATGGAAGAGTCGCGCAATGTCTTGGTTGAAGCGGCGCGGATTGCCCGTGGTAATATTGAAGATGTCGAAAAACTTAATGTCGACGATTACGATGCGCTTCTCGTACCCGGCGGCTTCGGTGCAGCCAAAAACCTGACCGACTTTGCAATCAATGGTGCTGAGTGTTCCATTAATGCAGGTGTTGCCTCTGCTTGTCGTGCTTTCAAGCAAGCAAACAAGCCCGCTGGCTACTTATGCATTGCCCCAGTTATTATCCCAATGATTTACCCAGAATCCGTGTCCGGCACTATAGGCAGTGATACCGGTACGGCTGAGGGTTTTAATGCGCTTGGTGGACACCATGTTGAGTGTAGTGTTGACGATTTTGTCTATGATGAAAGCAATAAAGTACTCTCAACGCCAGCCTATATGCTAGCAAACAGTATCTCTGAAGCGGCGAGTGGTATAGACAAACTGGTAAGCAAGCTGGTTTCATTGGCCTAATTGATAAGCTTTAATCGGTTTACCTACACCAAGCCTATTGATTAGCAAGGTGTAGGTGGACATTCTTTCTGTCAATAATTTGTAACATTCTACATCCTTCTGTCTGCAAAAGTTCCAATCTCCTTTGAGCTCACGTACAATGTGCGCCCTTGTCGACGTGCGACAAACCTAGATTTTACTTTTTGGTCTATTGAATATGCTTAAGTTTTTAAATTCAAAGCTGAGTCCTTACTATGAGTTTTGGATCCTCAATGCATTGCTTGCGACGCTAATTGGCGCCCGCTATTTCCTTTATTTCCCAGACTTGCCCTTCGATGGACTTCAGTTCTCGTTTGCTGTGACCAGTTTGTTCAGCCATATGGCGCTACTCGCGTTAGTCTTCTGGCTTGTGGGTTTGGTGGTTTGTTTCTTACCATTAAAGATAAAGCGTCCTATTTTGGCACTGGTAGCCACCATCGCGCTGGGCTTTTTGTTTGTCGATACCATGGTATTTGGCTTCTACCGATTCCACCTAAATTACCCAGTTCTCTCTATGGTAATGTCGGGACAAATCGTTGAGTTTCCATGGTCTGCATGGCTTATGCTTGTGGTTGGTCTTGGCTCTGTGTTCGCACTTCAATGGTGGGCGCTAAGTAAAATGGAGCTTCGCAGCTTCACGTTGACCAAAAAACTTCGCAAAGTATTTTTCCCATTATTTATTGCCACCACATTGGCAAGCCACGGTATTCACATTTGGGCAGCGGCGAAAACCTACCAGCCTGTCATGTTCGTTAACCAGTATCTTCCGCTCTTCTACCCAACGATTGCGAATTCACTCCTAATGGAGAAGGGCTGGCTAGATCGAGAAGAGCTTGAGCGAAACCAAGCAAAAGCACCAAAAGTACAGGGTGGTCTTAACTACCCTGTTAATCCAATCGTAGGTGAAGCACCATCGAATCCAAAGAACATCATGTTGATTCTGATCGATTCTTGGCGTCCAGATACAGTGACACCAGAGTACATGCCGACCGTTTATGACTTGTACAACGAAGGTCTATCATTCGATAAACACTACTCTTCAGGCAACGCGACTCGAATGGGTACATTTGGCCTGTTCTACGGCCTGCCTGGACCATACTGGCACCCGATGCTTGCGAACCAACGTCCAACACTGTTGATGGATCGCTTGCAAGAACTCGACTACGAGATTGGCGTGTTTACATCGGCACACATCGAGTCACCAGAGTTCAACCGTACTATCTTCGCCAACATCCCGGATCTGCGTATTCGTGGCAAGAGCAAAGGCAACGCCGCTGAGCGTGACATTGAACTCGTCGACGATTGGATGGTTTGGTATGACGTTAACAAGTCAAAACCAACCTTCTCGTTCTTGTTCTTTGATGCGCCACATGGATTTGTTTTCCCTGCGGATTATGAGCCGAAGTTTGAGCCAATGTCTGGACCAAACAACCCGTTCGTACGCAGTAACGATTCCGATCCGGAGCCTATCTTCAACCGCTACCGTACAAGTACTCACTTTGTTGATAGCAAAATCAAAGAAGTGATTGCCAAACTAAAAGCGGAAGGCACCTATGACGATACACTGATCGTTATTACTGGTGACCACGGTGAAGAGCTCAATGACAATGGTCAAAACTTCTGGGGTCACAACGGCAACTTCACCGAAGCTCAAATCAAAGTACCGTTTATTATGATTGGTGCTGGCGTCGACAAAGAAGCCAGCCAGTGGCCACAAGGCAAGATGACCACACACTATGACTTTGTGCCGACCATCATGAAGAACTACCTAGGTGTGACCAACGACATCGAAGACTACGCGGTTGGTGAAGATCTCTACGGTGAGTTTGTTGACCGCCCATACACCATCGTTGCAGACTACGGCGACTACGCCGTTGTGTCCGAAGATAAGATCTTCTCACTCAAAGGTAACGGTCTTTATGAAGTAAAAGACGGCACTAACCGATTATTGCCACAGCAAGAGATCGACCACGAGCGTATGCACTATGCCATTGAGCTGCTTACCCGCTACACGGAGAAATAGCTAGCTTCAATAAAAAAGCCCTCGCAATATTTTGCGAGGGCTTTTTGTATCAGCTCAGTATGTTTAAAGCTAGCGACTTAAACCGAGACTAAAACCTCAGCACTCATCGGTTCGATATGCAGCGCGCCATCAGCCTCAACCACAGCATCAGAAAAGATCGAACTCAGTGCGTTAGTTTGATTGAGAGCCACTACTTTACTGCGTGATGACTTGTTGATCACCACGACACCTTTGTCACCTCGACTAAATGCCAACAGATCTTCATTCGCCTCAATGATCTCAACGGTCGCTTCGTGAACGGTATGGTAGAAGCGAATCAACTTAGCAAGTTTAGGATCTTTCCAACCATCCACCCATCTTGGTAAACCTCGTTTATTGGTGATACCACTTGGATCAAGGTCACTGTATATGAGAGGCACGCCTTCGCCGCGTGTAAGGATGTACACATACGCCAACCACTCATCCTGCTCCTCCATGACCATGTCACTAAACACATCGTTATTTGGAATATCATGAGTTGTCACAAAGGTAATTGAACGCTCATGAGTCAGAGCCAGACCAAAGCAATAAGGATCAATCAATGACGTTAAGCTTCCATCTTTGGATGAGAAGGCTTCAAAAATGGTTTTGAACAGCGGAAAGTCGTACGCCGCCAGTCTAGTCTCTTCAAGGTATGGTTGAAGGAACAGCTCGTACTCTTCCTCAGTTGCACCGCCATCAGTAATGATTTCTCCGAACACATGCATGCCTTCAGTGATCTCATCAGTGAACACCTTTTTGATGTGCTCAAGAGTAAGGTGTTTTGCTGCATCAATGCGATAACCACGCACACCAAGATGTTTCATCGCCAATAGATACGCTTGCTGCTGAGCAATAACGTGCTCGCTTGTGCGCAATGTCGGCAACCCTGGATCCTCTGGTCCACCGGTCAGGCGGCCATTTTGCACTTCCCAACGATCTTTCCAGTTCTCGATACCAAACGCTTCAACAAAATCCTCTTCTGTGAACAGAGGTTTGCTCAAGTCACCAAATAGCTTTTGCTGCTCAAAGTAGCTAGGATGCTCCTGATAGCACGTTATGTCTGATTTACCCGGGTATTGAAGATCGAGACGCTGACTCGACTCATTCGCCATGTGGTTGAAAACCACATCTATGTATACCCAAATATCGAGTGCATTCAGTGCCGCCATCATGGCTTTAAAGTCTTCAGTATTACCGAGTTTATTATCGATAACGCGATAGTCTTGAGGCTGGTATAACTGCCACCACAATACTTCCTTCTCGCCACGGTAGGACTTCATCGGTGGGGAAACAAGCACTGTCTTGTACCCAGAGGCTTTGATTTCCTGAGCGCGCTCAGTCACTAAAGCGTAGGGCCAATCGAACGCATGAAGGATCACGTTACTTTGACTGGTGGTTTTGATAGACATTAGGATCGCCTTTATTACTTGGAATTACTTCAGTTGATAAAATTATAGTGATTGAGGAAAACCGCGGCTCATCCTCAACTTAGTTTCTGTTGGTTTAGGCGGTAGGCGTAGAAGACAATTAACCCTTGAAAATCGTGCCAATCCCTTAAATGCGACAATAAACCATTGAATTAAAAGGACTAAATAAGAAACATTGTGCAACAACCCAAGTTGTTAACCGAGATCGCTTTATCGTGAAGCCGTGAGCAACATCACAGCGTGTGAGGAAGGTATTATATTTTATCTATATGAAACACAAACAAAAAAAGCGCACGTTATTCACGTACGCCTTCTTGGCTAAAACAACATTAAAATGGTTTTGGTGCGTAACCTGTCATTACCTTTAGCTTCAGCTCTTTACCAATTTTCGTCATTGGGTGAACGACAACTAAACCTTTCACAGACTTTTTCAGCTTACCCATATCCGCCTGCTCTGCTTTGGTGATTTCACGAGAGAAAGGCATGTCCAGCAAACTCTTACGCTCTTTGTTTATGTCGTAGCTTTGCTTGTGCTTTAGTTGAGCCAATTTCTTGGTCATCTTGTCAATTTCATCGGTGAAACGTGAAATCATTTCATTGTCACCACGAGCTTTAGCTCCATTAAGCTTATGCTTGCACTTATCTAGGCGGTTATTCAGTTTCTGGAGTTCTTGTTTCGAGCTCATGGCATGGACCTTTTTATGGTAAATGATGGGGACAAACGCTGGATATTCAGAGTCTAACTTATCCGCAGCCAATCTGCATAACTGACATCAGCGCGCACGATCCCGTATCTTGGTCGCGCATCATAAAGTTTACGATTCAAGAATGCCAGAGTTGAACGCAGAAATTTCTCAAACCGTTGAAATAGAAAAAAGCAAACGGTTGCAATCGCAAAAACCTTTCTATAGAATCCGCTCACCCCAAATTGGGGACTTACTGTCAGGCATTTTGTATAAGCTTCAGATAGGGTGAAGCGTTTCTACAGAGCACCAATAATGCTCCGCTATAAAATGACTCGAATCCACATCTGCTCTTATGCCAATAAGTCTGATCAGTGAGTGTAATTTTTACACACGCACTTAATCGCTGAGACAAGTGCGCCACTTAGATTTATTACTACCTATTTAATACGGACATTGCTAGGTAACACATGAAAGAGTTGTATCATGTCACTACTTATGAGCATTGTCGGAATCATCGCACTGCTATCCGTTGGTTTTCTTTTCTCTGAAAACCGTCAAGCCATCAATAAACGTACTGTCCTACTTGCCCTAACTGCACAAATTGGTTTTGGTGCCTTCGTTATGTTTGTCCCTCTTGGTGAGCAAATATTGCAAGGCATGTCGAATGGCGTCAATCACGTTATTTCCTACGCTAATGAAGGCCTAGCGTTCGCTTTTGGTGGCTTAGGTAAGTTCGAAATGGGCTTCATTTTCGTTATCAACGTACTTTGCGTCATCATCTTTATTTCGGCACTTATTTCGGCATTGTATTACCTCAACATCATGCAAACGCTGATCAACGTAATTGGTGGTGTACTAACCAAGGTACTTGGCACGTCAAAAGCGGAATCACTTAGCGCAACCGCAAACATCTTTGTTGGTCCTATTGAAGCGCCATCTATGATTCGTCCACTCGTCAAAAACATGACTCGTTCAGAGCTATTCGCTGTGATGACAGGCGGTCTAGCAAGTGTCGCTGGCGGCACCATGATTGGTTATATCAGCTTAGGGGTAGATCCAAAGTACATTATTACCGCATGTTTCATGACCGCGCCCGCAGGCCTGCTGTTTGCAAAGCTGCTGTGTCCACAAACAGAGGAAGTTACCACTGACAAAGCCATTAAAGTTGATGACAAAGACGCTCCAAAATCGCTACTCGATGCCATTACTGAGGGCTCTCTGGTCGGTATGCACCAAGCAGCAACCGTAACCGCACTCGTCATTTCTTTTGTTGCGTTAGTGGCACTACTTAACGGTATTATCTCCGGTCTTGGTGGCCTTGCTGGCTTCGAGAACGCGAGCCTTGAACTGATTATTGGCTACATCCTGTCACCACTTACATTCCTAATGGGTGTGCCATGGAGCGAAGCGGTTACCGCAGGCGCTCTTATTGGTAAGAAGATTGCTGTAAACGAATTTGTTGCTTACATGAGCTTTGTTGAAGTCAGCGAAACCTTGTCAGCAAAGACTCAAGCTATCATTGCCTTTAGCCTGTGCGGCTTTGCCAACATTGGCTCGCTCGCCATGGTGATTGGCGGTATTGGCGCTATGAACCCAGAGCGTCGTCCTCTGCTTGTTGAAATTGGCCCACGTGTACTATTTGGCGCCATTCTAGCGAACTTAATGTCAGGCACTATCGCTGGCCTGCTTATCACTCTGTCTTAAGGAAAAACTCCATGCCTACTCCACATATTAATGCGAACAAAGGTGACTTTGCAGAAACGATTCTAATGCCAGGTGACCCACTTCGCGCTAAGTTGATTGCTGAAACTTACCTAGAAAATCCGCGTTTGGTGAGCGATGTTCGCAACGTATACGGCTATACCGGCACTTACCAAGGTAAAGAGATCTCTGTTATGGCTCACGGTATGGGTGGCCCTTCTGCGACGATCTACTTTCATGAGTTAATGACTGAATTCGGCGTTAAAAACTTCATTCGAATCGGCAGCTGTGGTGCCATTCACGACGACGTAAAACTGAAAGACGTTATCGTCGCGATGGGTGCATCGACCGACTCTAAAATCAACCGTATTCGTTTTCGTGATCACGACTACGCTGCGCTAGCTGACTTCAACATGCTGCAAAACTGTGTATCCGTGCTGAGCGAAACCGACATGAGCTACCGTGTGGGTCAGGTGTTCTCTTCTGATCTATTCTATCGCCCAGATTTCGACATGTACGAGCTTATGGCTAAGTACGGCGTACTGGGTGTAGAAATGGAAGTGAACGCGCTTTACTCATGTGCTGCTGAAAATGGCTGTAAAGCAATTGCAATGTGCACAGTGACCGACCACATCACTAAAGGTGAACACCTCACCGCTGATGAACGTCGCACAGAGCTGCACGAAATGATTAACGTGGCGCTAAAAACCGCGTTGACGCTGTAATCATTATCAAGCCCAGCATTTGGCTGGGCTTTTTAATGGCTCGCTATTAAAAAGCCACTTTTTAGATAAGTCGTATTTTAGCCATACGGTTTTAGGAACTGAGATGTCAAATCAAGCCTTTGTTGCCAATCTTTATCATGCCCCAATTAAAGGGACATTCGACTATATCGAACAGGCGTGTATTGAAATTGATGGTTTGGGAATGATTACCCAAGTATTATCACCCAATCATTCAGACTACACGCAGCTCGTCGAACAACACGAAAATAATAGTAGCTTAACGCGCTTAGCCGACCATCAATACTTGCTGCCGGGTCTCGTTGATCTTCATACTCACGCACCGCAGTGGCCTCAAGCGGGCAAAGGGCTGGATCTTCCGCTGCATGATTGGCTAAACCAGTACACTTTTCCACTAGAGAGCCGCTACAGTGATCTCACATTTGCCGCTCGAATTTACCCAGAGTTAGTAGACACACTGCTTGCACACGGCACCACAACCGCCATGTACTTTGCCACAATTGACAGTGCACCATCAGAATACCTTGCGCGTGTGTGTAAAGAGAAAGGACAGCGCGCGCTGGTCGGAAAAATCTCTATGGATGAAAAGTCGATGTGTCCGGATTACTACGTTGAACCATCAACGCAGCAAGCGCTCTCTGACGCAGAAGCTTTCATCCAAAATGTGAATGAAATAGATGCACAGCAAGGACTGGTTTATCCCGTCGTCACACCTCGCTTTGTACCGACATCAACCAAAGCACTACTAGAAGGTTTGGGCAACCTAGTTTCCCACTATCAATGCCACGTGCAAACTCACGCCTCAGAAAGCGATTGGGCTCGAGATTTCACAGAACAAGCCTATCAAAAAACGGATGTTGAGTTGTACAACGAAACAGGACTACTGACTCGTAAAACGGTGCTCGCCCACTCAATCTTTCTCAGTGAAAGTGATAAAGAGACTATCAAATCTGTTGGCGCAGGCATTGCGCACTGCCCACTCTCCAACATGTACTTTGCCGATGCAGCATTTCCACTAAGAGAAGCTCTCGATAAAGACCTTCATGTCGGTCTAGGCTCCGATTTATCCGGCGGACCACTGCCTTCAATCTTCCATGCGGCCTTAGATGCAGTGAGTCACTCTCGCGTGCGCGAAGCGGGCACTAACACCCATATCATGGAACAACGTGGTGAGGCGAACTCACGCGTGTCATTTGTCGAAGCATTCTGGCTTGCGACCCACGGAGGCGGGCTAACACTTGACCTACCTGTTGGCGTATTCAAACCGGGGTACTACTTCGACGCGCTTGTGGTTGATAGCAACACCCAAGGCAGCCAAGTTCGTGTTTATGGTGATCTCGATAACGAGCAAGACATCTTAGAGAAAATCATTGTGCACACCACCGAACCGGCGATTTCATCGGTTTGGGTCAATGGTCGAAAAGTGAAGTAGCTTCAATGCCTGCATAGTTTGCATAGCAAGGTAATATAGAAAGTAATAGCCCGCGCTTAATACGCGGGCTATTTTGTATTTGAACGTCTCTGTTTAGCGAGAATGCTCGAAGGACTTAAGTTCTATACAGCACCTTCACCACATGCCAACCAAACTTAGTCTTCACCAAATGTGGTACTAACGTCTCGCCAGAGAAGCAGACCTTATCAAATTGAGGTACCATTTGGCCTTTACGGAACTCGCCTAAGTCACCGCCTTTTTTGCCTGATGGGCAAGTGGAGTACTTTTTCGCAAGTGTTTGGAACTTAGCACCTTTCTTCAGCTGTTTGATAATATCTTCAGCTTGCTCTTTGTGTTTAACCAAAATGTGAAGTGCTGCCGCAGTTCTCGCCATGGGTTGCCTCAATCTTTGTTCGACTATGGGATGATAAGTGGCGCTGAGTTTAATTCAAAATGAGATACAAATCACGTTTACTTTTCACGCAACTAAAGTTTTTCGAGCAATTGCCGCATTAACATTTGCTAGGAAAGTTTATAAAATCAATCTATTGGCGAATAGAGAAAACAATATAATGAAAGCAACCATCAGTAAGGCAAATCAATCACAGGGCATGTTGTTGTTTACACTCAACATGCAAAAGCAGCGTTTTGCCATCGGCACACTCAAGGTACGTGAGATCGTTCCTTTCATGCCGACAACACAGATCCCCTACTCACATCAACACGTGGTAGGAACGGTGAGTATTCGCGGCCTGACGGTGCCCGTGATTGATATGGCAGCGGCTATCGGTTTTCGTCCTATTGCGCCAGAAGAGTACAGTAGTACCTACCTAGTCGTGACAGACTGCCTACGTACCGTCGTAGCCTTCATGGTACGTGAGATAGACAAAATCATCGAATGTGATTGGAAGTCGATTGAACCCGCCCCCGAGAGCAGCGGCAAAAATGTGTTTGTCACTGGCGTAACACGCTTCAACGACCAAATCGTCCAACTGCTGGATGTCGAGTTGTTGCTATCTAAGATTTACCCACAATACGCCGATACCAAAATTCCTATGCTCACCGATGTGCAAAGAGAGCGAATTAAAGCACTCAACATCTTGCTGGTTGATGACTCTTCTATTGCCCGGAAGCAACTTGGCGATGCACTTAATCAAATCAATATTCCGTTCGATATTTGCAAAGACGGCAACAGCGCGCTCACCTTTATGCGCAATAAAGCTGAGCAAAACGATGCTATCGACATTCTTGTGAGCGATATTGAAATGCCAGGGTTAGATGGCTACGAGTTAGCATTTGAAGTACAAAGTGACCCAAAATTGGGACATGCATATCGCATACTGCATACGTCGTTATCTAGTGAAATGTGTACCGAACGTGCTCATCAAGTGGGTGCTCATGAAGCATTAGTGAAATTTAACGCGGGCGAACTGATTGAAGCGATGTTGCGCGGTGCTGAGCAACTTACTGCTCACTAATCCCTTTTATTTTTTAATACCGACGCCGCTTTCCCATTGCACTTTGCCATTAGAGAAATGCGGCGCCGTTGATCAACGTTTAACTAGTTAGCGTCGTAATTGTTGTTTGGGGCAAACGAGAAGCCCTGACCGCCAATAGATGCTTCATACATTAGACCGCCCTTGGTCATAGTAAACACCGCCATCCCATTAATGTAAGTCGCCTGACTTTGCTTATCGCCCGCTTGTGCTCCAGCACCAGTAGAACCCGCTTGCGCACTCGCGCCTAATGTCAGAGCCACAGCGGAAGCTTGCGCGCCAAATTCAAAACTGCCGCTGGTGAATGCGTAGTAATCCGCCTTGCTCTCAAAGAAAATAATTTCGCTGTAAGCCTGGGCTCCAAGTTGCAATCCAATACTTAGCTGCGCCAATGTTGAATCGCCCACATGCATACCTTGTTGGTACACTTGCCCCTCACCATAGGAACCGCCAATACCAAAGCCGCCCTTGCCGACAGTCGGGAATACCGCGTAGCCGTAAGCGTTTTCAAAAAATGGTAAGGTTGCTGGGGCTTGTTTGAACTTATTGAGTGTCGCCTCATATTTGCTACTTGATTCAGCACCCTTTGAATTACTGTCTTGACTTGTATCTTGTGCTTTTGCCTCTGAGGTCGTTTCTTCTGCTGCAAATGCGCTAGGGGAGAGTGCCAAACAGGCAGCAAGAAAATAGGGCGTGGCCTTTACTAACATATGTTTTCCTTGTTTAAGGTCGGTATTACGTCAAAGCTAAACTGAGTTTTTAGACGACATGCCTTGCGGTTAGTTCAACTCGGCACCACAAATTGAAGCCACTCTTTTGCACCCAACAAGAATCAGCTCTACACTAAGCAATAGCCTAGACAATTCATAACATAATGAAAACTATGATAAAGAAGCTATTAATCAATATCACCTGCATTCTGCTTGGCGTACCGCTGCTATTGGTGATCTTCTTTAAGTTCGTAAACCCACCTATTTGGGGATGGAAGATTGCCCGTACTGTGTCACCACCTGAGGGTTACCCCACTCAAGTCCATCAAACATGGACGCCACTAGAAAACATCTCATCGAATATGCCTAAAGCGGTAATAGCATCCGAAGACCAACGATTTCCCGATCACAACGGTATCGATGTTGTTGCACTGTGGAATGTCATATCTAACAGCGGTGCGGCAGGTCCGAGTCGTGGGGCAAGTACCATTACCCAACAAACGGCCAAAAACGTGTTCCTGTTTCCGAGTCAAACGTATATCCGAAAAGCCTATGAACTGTATATCGCGCTACTGTTAGAAGTGATTTGGGGCAAGCAGCGCATTATGGAGGTGTATCTTAATGTCATTGAATTCGGCCCTGGGATCTATGGCGTGGAGGCCGCTAGTCAGCAATTTTTCAAAGTACCGTCTTCTCAATTAACCGCGATTCAGGCAGCACAGCTTGCTGTTGTACTTCCAAACCCTTATCGAATTCGCCCTACCCCTATGTCTGATTACGTGAACAAACGAACACACTGGGTAGTAACGCAAATGAACAATTTAGGGCCGCTTTCGCTTTAATGGTTCAATGACTGGTTTGGGCAAAGACCACAAATCTCTGTGACATCGAAGCTCTGTGACATAGAAGCTCTGTACCCTAGAGGCTCACTGGCAAAGCTAGTTGTCTATGGGTGTAACGCTGCGTCCAAAACGTCGAACCTGGCTCATCAGCAATACTACCGCCATTAATAACGCAGACATTAGATAGAAACGTCCCAATGCCACCTGATTAGTAACCCAATACTCCACTAAAAATCCACCAAGCACGCCTGCAACAACCATTTGTATCGATCCTGACAGTGCCGAAACCGAACCCGCTTGAGTCTTATGTGGGCCTAGTAATAGAGCAATAGAGATTGGAAACGACAATCCTTGAGCAATTGTCAACACAGTGAATGATAGCAGTAGATTGAATACGGTCATCTCTACCATTAGCAGCCAAAGCCCAGCCATTGCGGACAATACAATCGCTAGAAATAAGATCCAGCTGTTTGAAAAGTAACGGTTCAGAATATTGAGCGAGACACTTCCCATCATTAAGCCTGCTGATGGGATAATCATGATCGACCCATATTCCGCTGCAGTCAGACCCAGTTCGTGCTGCATTAAAAACGGAAACAGGCTGAGTGATACCACGGCAGTAAGGTAGCTGATCCAGTTATAGCTCGCACTTCCAATGACTTGAGGGTTTACAATCAACTTGGCGTACGTCTGCATGACTTGTTTAGGTTTAAAGGCACGCGGTGCATAAGGCAAGGTTTCTGGCAGGATAAACCAGCCCAAACTAAAGATTGCCACCAAGTACACCAACACAAAGACAAACACAGCTTCCCAATCTAAATGAAATGCGATCCAACCGCCAAACACTGGGGCAATAATAGGCATCACCGACGCCGTAACTGAGATGTAAGACAAAGCTTTGGTGAGCTGCTTTCCGTCATAACTATCACGCAGCACACTCCGCCCTAGCACCGAGGCACTGCCTGCACCTAAGCCTTGCAACAGCCTACCAAATTCAAGCACAGCGAAGTGATCACTGAAGACGATACACAGCAAGGTACCCAGCAAATAAACACCTTGCCCCAGAATGAAGACTGGGCGTCGGCCGATAGCATCTGACAAAGGCCCATAGAAGAGTTGTGACAGACCAAACCCGACTAAAAACAAGGTCACTAGCATTTGAACGTCGGCATGACCCACCGCAAGTGACTCACTAATGAGAGGCAGTGAAGGCAGATAAATACTGACACCAACTTGCCCCGTTGCAATGATCATCATCGCAAGCAGCATTGGTGTTTTATTGAATGATTTTGGCTTTGTTTTATTCATACACACATTCTATATTGCGTATGAATCATTGATAATACACCATAAAGGAAACAGAATACGTCCTGTTAGGAAATAATAAGAGGCTGAATATGGATTGGATTTCGTGTATCAACACTTACATTCGAGTAGTCGAAGAAGGAAGCTTCAACGGCGCAGCTCGCCGTCTCAATACCACCAGCTCAGCCATCAGCAAGCGGGTCCACTGGCTTGAAGAACGCATTGGGGTACAACTTCTCAAACGCACTACTCGCTCAGTGACCCAAACCGAAGCGGGTGCCCTTTTCTACCAGCGCGCCAAGGACTCGCTTGACCGGTTTCAGTCCATTATCGATGAAACTCGATCCGTCAATGAGACGCCTGCAGGACTTCTAAAAATCGGCGCAACCATTGCCGTTGGATCCAAATTTCTAGTTCAATATCTCAACGATTTTCTTATCCAATATCCAGACATTCGGATCCAGCTCACCACTACGGTTCCTGGTGCGATGCCTGACAGCAACCTGGATGTATTCATCAGCCGAGAGCTCGACACCCTCAATACTCTGAGTATTAAACAAACCCCACTGTTTGAGCAAAGAATTGGCTTTTACGCCGCCCCTTCCTACATTGCTAAGTTTGGTGAGCCACAAACGGTGGAATCACTCAAGCAGCACAACATTTTGATTTGGGGAGAGCGCCCGCAACGAGAATACAAAATTTCCAAAAACCAGCGTATCATGCTGTCTGGAAACTTTGCGACCACCAATCCAGAAGCGCTGTTTTACGCGGCCAAAAGCGGCATGGGTGTGCTCATTAGCAATGACATCATGATCAAAGAAGATGTCAAATCTGGCGCCTTGGTTCGCGTACTGCCAGAGATCCAAGCCATGGACTCGACAGTCTACGCCTACTACCCCAAACTCGACTACGACCACACGCGAACCAAACTGTTTCTCGATTACATTAAAATGCGTCTCGCGCAATCGAACGAGGAGTCGTAATCCATTCCATCAAAGCGCTTCTAACAGACGTACCACACAGCATCGTTGCCCTAAAATGGTCACACTGCACGGGTGAAGTGCATCTTCACCTTGGTAAGGAATGACTCAATGCTATAGATCGCGACAAACAAACATGAGAAAAACCAGAGTACGTGCATCATGATCACGAACCATGCGTTTTTCCATTCAGATGCTGTAATTACAATAGCTTGCATACCAAAAAAGTAGATCATCACTCCTAGAATTAAAGCTAGGCTCAAAGAAATCACGGTAATAAGTGGAAACCATTTCGTCATGGGAACCTCCAAAAAGTTGAATTAAGTTACAAATGCTATGTGTAACCGAGCACAAATAGTGCCACTTTTTGTATGGGTATAGATCTGTTCAAATTTTTCGAACTAGATGCTCAAACAAACCGCCTTATACAACATCACCCCAGTGTCTAAACTGACCCCATAGATTGAGAAGCAGACGTTGCTTCTGATAGAGAGGATAACCCCATGTCGAATACACTTGTTTTAAAGTCCAGCATTCTTGGCGACTATTCACAGTCTAATCAAATCATTGCACAAGCAATCGAAGGTAAGCCAAACGTAACAACACGCGATCTTGCTGCTAAGCCAGTGCCGGTTTTGGACATGGCAGTAGCAACAGCCCTTCGCAGCACCGGTGACGATCTATCAGACGAGCTAAAACAGATCGTTGAACTGTCTGATTCATTGATTGCTGAGCTTAAGCAGGCAGATACCGTCGTGATTGCTGCGCCAATGTATAACTTCATGATCCCAACGCAGCTTAAGAATTACTTCGATCTTATTGCTCGTGCAGGCGTCACCTTTAAATACACAGAGACAGGCCCTGTTGGTCTTATCGACAACAAAAAAGTCGTTGTTTTGACTACTCGCGGTGGCATTCACAAAGATACGCCAAGAGATAGCATGCATGATTACTTAGTGACGATTCTTGGCTTCCTAGGTATGACAGACGTAGAGTTTGTCTATGCGGAAGCGCTGAACATGGGTGATGAACCAGCGGCTGAAAATAGAGCCTCTGCATTGGAAGCGCTTAGCCAGTTGGTGTAACTCGCCTTTCAGGTTGCATCAAGCTTAGTTCGGAGAAGTGGTGGGTTGGCCTAGCGTCACTCACCACTTTTTGTTGACGGTAACAAATATCAAAGGGTAGCGGCTTTCTGTAGCTGCATTTTCCGTTTGAGATCGCGAGCAAACTCTCGAAGCTGCCGCGCGTTATCAGCATACTGCTCATCGCCGCAAACTCTACCGTTATTGGTTATATCAGGGCTCGAATAAATCGACAGCAGTTCTGATTCATAACTCATAATAGTACCTGCACCGCCGCACTGATAACCTCTCGCATAAGGTTTGAGCCTATCTTTATTCATTTCCGAAGTGTGCTGCTCTAACGTTTCATCAAGAACTTTAAACCATGAGCGATCGTCATGCCAAGCCCAAGAAAGATGGCCTAATTCATGCTCTAACGTGTATTCATCAGCATACTCAGACAGCATAAAGAATTGACTATTTTCATCCGGGTTGGTGGTACCAATAGTGTCATATTCAAAATAGCCATCCTCATCGGCGAGGATCACGCCATAAAATTGATTAGGAAGCCGTTCAATGTTGCGTACCTTTTCTTCACCAACGCGCTTCATCAGTTGGCGTCTTATTTGGTCGATATCAAACAACGAGGCCGAGTTAAAATCGACGGTTTCTACCGTCGCCAATGTTCGCTTCATGGGAATGCACGAGTTTCTCATTATCACATTGCTTTTACGAACCGACTTATCTAACTCAGTATTGACCTCTTCAAGGCCATATTTATCTACAACCGTTTTGGAAACGAAGAAGAAAATAGGGGTTTCGACCACCTCTTCCATCGTGCAGTCTGGGATCTTCATTCCTGGTACATCGACTTTGTAGAATAACGGGATCAAAGTAAGCGATAAGCAGCCGACAATCATGGCGCTTTGAATTGAAATCAGTTTTTTCATTATTATGCACATCCATTGATATCACTCTATCCTACCCTACTGAGTACGATTTAGCGTATAAGCTTGGTGAAAACCCAAACTGGCTCATGAATTTACATTGATTTACTAACACTGACGTAAGGTTACATTGCAAGGAGTAGAGTTAAAGCCCAATAGGAGCGTTATGATGAAAAAACTCTATTTTATGGTGCTCACCCTCGTACTGGCTGTCACTTTGATATGGCTTCAAGCCGAACCCTCATTGTTTACTTATGAGACCTTTATGCCTTGGCGTAGTGCTTTACTTCAACTGACGGGCATTGTGTCTGTGTTGCTGTTAACGATGACCATGCTTCTGGCAATGAGATTGCCGCTGTTTGAGCGTCTTACTAAAGGTCTGGACAAATCTTATCGCTTACATAAATGGACGGCCATTTATGGCGTCGTTATTGGTGCGATCCATTGGTTACTTGCAATTGTCCCAAAACAACTGGTTAGTGCCGGTGTTATGGAACGCCCACAACGAGGGGTAGATGCACCCATCGATCCGGACTCGCTTTACGCAACCATTCAACCACTGCGAAGCGGCGCTGAAAGCTTAGGGGAATGGACACTCTATTTGTTTATCGGTTTATCACTGTTGGCGCTCTTTGTCCCAATTAAGTACAAGCTATTTAAGTGGACACACAAGCTTATGGCTATCGCTTTTGTCGCGATTGGCTATCACTCTTTGGTGCTGCTCAAACATGCATACTGGGGCAACTTAATCACACCCGTCACGGTGATCGTTGTTGTCGCGGGTATTGCCGCAGCAATTTGGAGTCTTGTAGGCAAGATAGGTCATCGCCGAAAGCACACAGGCGAAGTGACTAGTGTTGAGTACAACAAAGAAAACCAGACAACCAAAATTGTGGCTAAGCTCCCAAATTGGCGTGGACACAAAGCGGGACAGTTCGCGTTTCTCAAACTTGGTGATGAAGAACCTCATCCGTTCACTATTGCCTCATACGATGACCATAGTCACCAAGTTAGCTTTCTTATCAAAGCACTCGGGGATTTTACCGCCGATATTCATAACCGCGTGACAGCAGGTCAGGCCGTTGAAGTAGAAGGACCTTATGGCCAATTCGATTTCGAGGACAACAAGAAACAAGTGTGGATTGCCGGAGGTATTGGCTGCGCAGCGTTTAAGGCCAGACTGGAGCAGTTAGCAAAACAACCAAGAGATCAAGAAGTGGTGTTTTATTACTGTACTCAAGCGCCGTCACCGTTACTAATACAGGAAATGAAGCTAGCCGCACTGAGCGCTAATATAGAGTTTCACCTTATCGATAATAGGCTTACCCCGTTTTTATCGATTGAGCAGATCTTGCAGCAACACCCAGATCTGTCAGAACACAGCATCTGGTTTTGTGGCCCCGTCGGATTCAAAAATGCTCTACAAGGTCAGTTGAAGGCACTCAACATGAAAACAACCGCTTTCCATGCCGAGCTGTTTAACTTTCGATAATGGCTGGCGAAGCTAAAGCGGATGCAAGAACACAAAAGGCGCACATCGCGCCTTTTTGGTTGTTCCGTTTTTTTGCCTGATTGTGCCTCTTTAGGAAGATGAGCTACCCATCCATTGCGACTCAGTTTAGGCTCACTTCTACATCAGACTTGATGGTGCTAGAGCAAGCAAGAACATAACCGCTTTCTCTCTCTTCATCAGACAGAGTTTCATAGCTCGACGACTCTATTTGGCCAACTTTCACCTTGCATTTACAAGACCCACAGATGCCACTTCGACAAGCTGCAATGACTGGCACACCGCCTTTTTCTAACGCATCAATGAGTAAGCTGCCTTCGTCTGCTTCGATTTCAACACCAAAGTCTGGTACGGCAACTTTTACTTGGCTGTCACCAGCCTCTGTAGCGACTTGAGCTGGCGTAAAACTCTCTTGGTGGAACTGAGACATGTCAAACTGCGCATCTTCGAGTGCCGACTTAACCGCTTGCATAAAACCGGTTGGTCCACACAAATAAATTGTGCGCTGCTGAAAGTCTGAAACCAAAGCTTTTAACCACTCAAGACTGATTAAACCTTGAGGAAAATCTGTGCCCGTATTGTCTTCAAGCAACATGTTGAGATGAAAGCTCTCTACGCTCTGATTTAGCTCCATCAACCTATCAAAGTAAATCGCATCGAGTTTGCTTTTCGCCAGATGCAAAAACTCAATATCGATATTTGCCCCCTCTGCTAGCCATTGGTCAGCCATTGACATAACAGGCGTCACGCCGCAACCAGCGCTGATCATCAGCACCTTTTGCTTTGGCGTACAATCGACATTATTGAACTGACCCACAGGCGCTTGAGCTTGCACTTTTTGGCCAACCGACAACATATCGACAATGTGATTTGATACCAGACCATCGGGGACGCGCTTAACAGTAAATTTCAGTCGACTGTCACCCGGGATAGAGCTAATCGAGTAGGCACGAAACGCTGTTTTACCTTGGATATCAAAACCCAGCGAGGAGAATTGCCCCGCTTTGAATTGAAATGAGTCACTCGCTGAATCACTCGACAGCTCAAACGATACCGAATCCGGCGTCTCAAACCATTTTTTGGTACAGGTTAATTGGATTGTATCTGAATGGGACCAAGCCATTTTCTGCTTCTCCTAAAACTTGAAATGGCGCACCAAAGCGCCATTTCAATCACTGCTAATTATGCTGCCAGAATAGTTTTTAAATCGTTTTCAACCGTGGAGATACCACGCATATCGAATTTCTGTTGCAGAATACTTAGCAAGTTATCCGTTAGGAAAGCAGGCGCCGTTGGTCCTGTGTAGATACCTTTTACGCCAAGCGCAAACAGGGTAAGTAGAATCACAATCGCTTTTTGCTCAAACCAAGACAGGACTAAAGTCAAAGGCAGTTCATTGATACCACAATCAAATTCCTCTGCCAGTGCAAGCGCCAACTGGATTGCAGAATAAGCATCATTACATTGGCCAACATCCAATAGACGAGGAATGCCGTTGATGTCACCAAACTGATTTTTGTTGAAGCGGAACTTACCACAAGCCAGGGTCAAGATGACGCTGTCTTCTGGAGCTTGAGCCGTAAAGTCTGTGTAGTAGCTACGTTCAGACTTATCGCCATCACAGCCACCAACTAGGAAGAAGTGCTTGATTGCGCCTGCTTTCACTTGTTCCACAACCGCAGGTGCGGCTTGCATCAATGCATTACGACCAAAACCTACGGTGATCATCTGTTCAATCTCATCATGCTGGAAGCCGTCTTGAGCTAATGCACATTCGATCACTTGTTTAAAATCATCACCTTCGATGTGCACAACGCCAGGCCAACCAACAATGCTACGTGTGAATAGACGATCAGCATATTGACCAACATTCGGGTTTAGCAAACAGTTTGAAGTCATGACGATGGCGCCAGGGAAATTAGCAAATTCTTTCTGTTGATTCTGCCATGCGCTGCCGTAGTTACCTGCAAGGTGTGGGTATTTTTTCAGCTCTGGGTAAGCGTGAGCTGGAAGCATCTCACCATTGGTATAAACGTTGATACCTAGCCCTTCGGTTTGCTGAAGGATCTTCTCAAGATCATGAAGGTCGTGACCAGACACTAGGATACACTTGCCTTTGATAGTCTTGACGTTCACCTGAGTTGGCTCTGGGTGACCAAAGGTGTCCGTTTCGCCTTTGTCTAGCATCTCCATGATCTTATAGTTCATAAGACCAATCTGCATTGAGGTGTTTAGAAGCGGCTCTAAGTCAACAGGGTCAGTACCGAGCCACGCCATGATCTGATGATACTCGCCATACACTTCCTCATCCGTTTGCGATAGCACACGCGCATGCTCTAAGTACGCCGCTGCGCCTTTGAGGCCGTATAGGCAAAGTAGACGCAAGCCAATCACATCTTCATGCAGACTGTCATGACCACGGTTTACTGCCGCCGTCGGCGCAAACGCTAACAACGCTTCTTTTGTTGTTGGCAGCTCAAATTTCGCAGCAGGAGACAGCTCATCAATGGCTATACCCTTAACCAGCGATGCCGCTTGTACTTTTTGTTGAAGTCGCGCTTTATAATCAGCAGCTTGAGTAGAGAGCTCGATAATGCGCTCTGGGTCGAAGTTAACGTTCGTCAGTGTAGAGAAGAAAGCTCTAGGCGCCCATTGATCGATTTCTTGGTCAACAATGCCAAATTTACGACCTTGATCGGCCCAGAAAGAAACACCCTGTAGGGTATACACTAATACGTCTTGTAGGTCAGACACTTCTGATGTTTTGCCACACATGCCTTGTGCGTATGAACAACCCTTAGCAGCAGGGGTTTGAATGGTTTGTTCGCATTGAATACAGAACATAATAAGGACTCCAGTATATTAAGTCGCGCTTTGGTACGTAGCCAGCGCTGATTATTTCCTGCAGCTCTATAGCATAGTCTGTGCCATAATTTATCTTACTGTTTTTTATGGACTAATTTAGAAAACCAATCCCCAAAAGGTCATAATGACCCAACAGAAAATCGCATCAAAAACAAACCATAGAGTCATAAAGACTCACTTTCGTTCTAAAATCGTTTATCCGAGAGCATTGGATATCTTTGCTACTATTTAGATCTGAGTATTGAGATGCGGTATCGATATTGCTAATGTTATGAGAAATAACAAAAACAATGGGTTCCATGTGAACGCAGTACAATTTAACGACGTCAATAAATGGTTCGGAGACTTTCAAGCTCTGAACTCTATCCAACTGGAAGTCAAACAAGGCGAAATCGTCGTCATTTGCGGCCCTTCTGGCTCAGGTAAATCTACGCTTATCCGTTGTATCAACGGCTTAGAAGCCTACAACTCCGGTGATATCCAGGTACTCGGTCACGATGTGAACTCCAAGAGTATTCAACCTGGTCAAGTCGGTATGGTATTTCAGCACTTCAACCTTTTCCCACACCTTACTGTGTTTGAAAATCTAACACTTTCGCCGATACGCACGCTTAAGCTTTCAAAACAGCAAGCAGAATCACGCGCTATGGAGATGCTTGAACGAGTGAAGATCGCCGAACAAGCAAAAAAGTACCCTTCTCAACTCTCTGGTGGCCAACAACAGCGCGTTGCCATTGCCCGCTCGTTGTGTATGAAACCCGATATTCTGCTTTTTGACGAACCAACGTCAGCGCTCGATCCTGAAATGATTAGCGAAGTGCTCAACGTTATGGTTGAGCTGGCTGAAGAAGGCATGACTATGCTATGCGTCACCCACGAAATGGGCTTCGCCAAGCGAGTGGCGCACAATGTTATTTTCATGGATGAAGGGCAAATTTTAGAATCGGCGCCGCCGAGCCAAATCTTCGACGCCCCTCAGCACCCACGTACTAAGGCATTTTTGGACAAGATCTTAAATCACTGATGATATTCAAGATTATTAAGCCCGTACTATCCGCAATCCTACAAATCGCTCTGGTAGCGATAGCACTAGCTTGGCTACTCAATAGTGGAGCTGAGGCTATGGGCTATCGCTGGCAATGGGAGCGAGTGCCGGACTATCTAGCATTCTATGAAGATGGTGAGTGGTGGCCAGCAGAGCTTTTAGAAGGCCTGATTGTCACCATAAAACTGAGCGCTTTGGCGTTACTGTTTACCTTGCTATTCGGCCTCATTACCGCGCTGTTAAAGACTTCTAATTCGGTCGTAGGCCGCACTATCGCTCATTGCTATGTGGAAGGCATACGAAATACGCCACTATTGGTACAAATTTATCTTCTGTATTTTGTCTTTGGCCCTATCATCGGCCTAGATCGATTCTCCACTGCAGTATTTGCCTTGGCGCTATTCCAGGGCGCCTACACAGCGGAGATCCTCCGAGCGGGTCTAAATAGTGTTCCAAAAGGTCAGTTCGAAGCTTGTCGCTCAATAGGGCTATCTCGTTTTTATACCTACTATGATGTGATACTGCCGCAGGTCGTTCGACGCACACTGCCGCCGCTGACAAACGAAGTCGTCTCGTTAATTAAAAACTCATCCATCGTCAGTGTGATGGCGATTTTCGACCTCACCACAGAAGGAAGGAACATCGTGGCAGAAACCGCGATGCCATTTGAAATTTGGTTTACTGTTGCCGCGATTTACCTCGTGTTAACGCTTACCTTGTCTGGATTCTCTGCCTGGCTTGAATATCGTTTAAGTCAAGAGAAGCGGTCATAACTCTCTATGCTAACCATGATTTACTAACAAGGAGTCACCCCATGAAAAGGACACTCAAACATCTAGTAAAAGCAGCCAGTTCCGTCGCAATTGGCCTTGCGGTCTCATTTGGCGCCGCAGCCAGCGAGACACCTAATCTCGATAAAATAAACGAACGCGGCACTTTGCGTGTTGGCATGTCAACGTTTGTACCCTGGGCCATGCGTGACAAACAGGGCGAACTTATTGGCTTTGAAATCGATGTAGCGAAACGACTCGCTGAAGATTCAGGCTGGAAAGTTGAGTTTGTGCCTACCGCGTGGGATGGCATCATCCCTGCTCTGCTCTCTCAAAAATTTGACGTCATTATCGGCGGTATGTCTGTTACGCCAGAGCGTTCAAAGAGCGTGCTGTTTACCACGCCTTACTCACACTCAGGTGTCCAAGTCGCGGCAAGCAAAGCACTGGCTGGCGACTTTTCTAAGATTGAAGACTTTGACTCACGCCGCGTGAAAATCGCTGCTCGCCGCGGTGCATTCACCGTGCAAGTTGCTCGCGAAACGTTCCCGAAGGCAAAAGTTCTGCAGTTTGACGATGATGCACAAGCATTCCAAGAAGTACTGAACGGTAACGCCCACGCAGTGATCGCCTCAAGTCCGAAGCCTGAGCATGAGGCAGTTAAACACGCCGACGCGTTATTTATTCCATTTAACGAGCGTCTCTCTAAAGGAAACGAAGCTTTCGCTGTTCGTCTAGGTGAAGAGGACAAAAAAGCCTTCTTCGATAAGTGGATCCAAGCAAGAACCGATGATGGCTGGCTAAAAGATCGCTATGAATACTGGTTCTCTACCCTAGATTGGCAAGACCAAATCGCTGGCGGACAATAATTACAATGAGCAACACCAACTCAATCAAATTGAATTTCGATAAAAAACCATCATCACCAGCAAAGCGATGGCGTCCTACCATTCTCGATGGCGTATTACTGCTCGCTGTGGTGGGACTTGCTGTCTGGCTGGCGTACCGTTCATCCATTGGAATCAACTATCACTGGCGCTGGAGTCAGGCGTTTGAGTTGGTGTTTAACCCGACTGCAAATGGAGGGTTACCCTATTTTGTCCAGGGCATCATTGCCACACTGAGACTCAGTGTGTGGGGTATGGTGCTTGCCGTAGCGTTAGGCACCCTACTCGGCCTAGCGAAACACTCAGCGATGGCCGTATTTAGCATCCCCGCCAATCTATTTATCCAGTTGGTTCGAAATATTCCGCCGCTGGTGTTTATCTTCATTTTTTACTTTTTCATTTCGAATCAGTTGATCCCATTACTTGGGCTCAGTGATGTGCTCCGTGGCTATAGCGGTGAAATATCAGCTTGGCAGGCGTTTTTGTTTGGTCCTAGCTCGCTATGGGAGAACCTACTTTCTGGCGTTATCTGTATCGGTCTTCTATCGTCAGCGTATGTGGCAGAAATCATTCGCGCGGGTCTTGCTTCTATCCCAAAAGGGCAGTGGGAGGCGGGTCAGTCGTTAGGCTTATCAACCTGGTATCAATATAAAGATGTCATCGCACCGCAAGTGCTTACTGCAGTCGCGCCAGCACTGGCAGGACAAGCGATTTCTCTAGTCAAAGACACCTCTATCGTCTCGTTAATCTCCATACAGGAAATGACCTTTGTCGGCACTGAAATGGCTAACTCTTCCGGGCTTATTTTTGAAATCTGGCTCATTGTTGGCTTGTGCTATTTCTTACTTTGCCTAGCACTATCCCTACTGTTTCGACGCTTTGAAAGCCAGCAGAGATAGGCTTCGCTAGTTAACGGTAGATCGTTAATGGTTAGACTGGCATGTAATGGTCAACAAGAAGTAGAACAAACAGCACCATCAAATGAATGATAGAGAACTTAAAGGTCTCCATTGCAGTTTTCTCTGTTACGGCGACTTTAAGCTTCCACGCATAGTAGATAAACCCAGCACTCAAAAAGGTTGAACCCGCCAAATAGACCAAACCCGTCATCCCAACCAGAGCTGGCATCAAGCACACTAACGCCAATAGAATTGTGTACAGCAAGATGGACGTTTTCGTGTATTCCACCCCATGTGTTACTGGCAGCATTGGAATATCAGCCTTGGCGTAGTCATCTTTTCGATGTATCGCTAGTGCCCAAAAATGTGGCGGAGTCCAAATAAAGATGATCATCACCAAAAGCCACGCATTGGCATGCAGCTCTCCGGTCACAGCTGTCCAGCCCAATAGCGGCGGCATGGCACCAGCAATCCCGGCTATAACGATATTTTGCGGCGTTGCCCGTTTCAAATACAAGGTATACACCACCGCATAGCCAAGCAAACTTGCAAACGTTAGCCAAGCCGTTAACCAATTCACGCCAAGCGCCAACACGGCAAAGCCTGCTATACCTATACCACTGGCAAACGCCATTACCTTGTCGGCACTTAGGTCACCAGACGGCAAAGGGCGTTTGTGGGTACGCGCCATAATCGCGTCGATACGGCGATCAATCAGGTGGTTGAACGCGGCTGCAGAACCCGCCATCAACGCTATACCTGTTAAACCCAAGATGCTGGCTTGCACAGGTAACGCACCGGGCACTGCAAGACACATCCCTACTAGGGCAGTTAAAATCATCAAGGCGACTACTTTCGGTTTCGTTAACGTCAGATAAACGCGCCAGTTGATTGCAGGTTTGGAGGCCGAGTTCACCTCACGATTGCTGATTATCGTCGTTTTACTCATAGAGAACTCTCCTTGTCTCCAGACACTTTGAGGGCAGCAACTTGGCTGTTGGCTTCAACAATGGTCAATGTTGGTTTTTCGATTCGCACATAGCGCGCGCTATGCAGTACGTAGTTAGTGTGAATAAGCGATAGCAGTAAAAAGGCCGCGCCAAGGTTGTGTAATACAGCCACAGGTAGCGGAAGATGGAACACAACGTTGCTTAGCCCCAACAGCAGTTGGAGTGTCAAGAGCGCGGCTAAAGTAACCCCCACTTTACGTATCGCTGGATGTGAATAACGCCACAACCGAAATGCCAATAGACCTACCACAAGCGCAACGACAATCGCTCCGATTCGATGAGTCACATGAATTGTCATCCTTGCAGGATACTCAAGTACGCCAAACTCATAGTCATCAAACCCGAAATGAACCGGAGTAAAGGCGGTTTTGAAATCCAAGTACTGCGTCCAATTCCCTTCACAAATAGGCAGCGCGGTACACACCACCGCAGCATAAT
This sequence comes from Vibrio sp. DNB22_10_4, assembly GCF_052879755.1. Taxonomy (NCBI): domain Bacteria; kingdom Pseudomonadati; phylum Pseudomonadota; class Gammaproteobacteria; order Vibrionales; family Vibrionaceae; genus Vibrio; species Vibrio sp. DNB22_10_4. Next base: position 1,653,783 of record NZ_JBNNXW010000001.1, read on the forward strand.
TCGATGATGTCCATCCGCCCAACATGATCTGCAAAACCGACACAAACAGCGCAACCAACGCAAGTATTTTCAGGCGTGAACTGACCAGCGTCGGCAATGTTTGTGTTGCAGGCTTGTCGACAACTTTAGGTTCAAATGCCATATCAGCGTTGCAGGCTTCGTCTGTAGTATTGGCACGGCGAACCTCAATCTTAGGTCTTAGCTTTAGGTAGGTAAAAAACAGCAAAGAGAACATGGTAAAGCCGCCAAGCAGGTGCCCCATCACTACGATCGGCATGAGTTTGAGCGTAACCGTCCACATACCCAGTGCCGCTTGGAACACAATCACTAATGACAGAGAGATTGGCAGCACGGTGCCTAACTCCCTACGCCTCTTTGATAAACCAATAGCGGTGATCGCAAACACCATCAACCCCAAGCCTCCTGCTAAGTATCGATGAATCATCTCCAACCACGCTTTGTACGGCTCTACGGCTCTCTCTGGATAAAGCGTATTCGCGACTTCCACTGCTACCTTGGAGCTGGGAACCGTCAATTGCCCATAGCAGCCAGGCCAATCCGGACAACCTAACCCGGCATCAGCTAACCGAGTATAAGCACCCATGGCAATCACGATGACCGTAAACACCAGTGAAGCTCTGACTAAGTTGATTAACCCCATAGCGACTCCTTGCTGTGACTATCGACTTACTACCATTCGATTTGCAAACAACGCGCACCTTTCGTGCGTCTAACCGACTCGTGATAATTTCAGTAATTTTCTAAGATCCGAAAGCAGTCCCTTACTGTGTGCGACTTGCTTATCTTCTGAGGTAGGCGAAAAGTACATCACCAACTGACCAAGAGTATCGGTAATCAAATATCCTTGTTCTGGCACAACATCTACAAAGGCCGCATTGACCGTCACCACGCTTAGAGATTCTGGTAACTCTGGCAGCACTTGATCTGGCAACACATACACCACTGGTGTCACACGTTCTTTGTATTTGCCTAATGCCAAATAGGTTTGCCCCATGATGTAGAGGCGGTTGATACACGCATCATTGCAATCCGCGGGTAACATAAATCCAAGTTGCCAGCTCTTCGTTTGCAGTGGGTTCACCAAATCGAGAGACTCAAACGTCACCCTTGGCTCAACTAGCGCACCATGGTTAGTTACCCCCGATTGATACCAATGGTTGCTCAAAATAGCTTTGGCGATGATAAAAGGCAGTGCAAAAAACACTATTAGCGCCAAGAGAGTTGAGCGACCGCGTCTCACTGAAGACGCACTAGGTGTAGCGTTGGACGATACTGTTCTTGTTGTCTCTAATTTACTGCTCATCATCTAACCTCGTTTATTCGCCAGTCGTGCTATGTGCCTATTTATGCTTTGAAGACAAATTACGCTTTGAAGCCAACTTTCTCTTTCCTTTAGAAGCACGATTTCGATGCAAACTGCTACGCCAAAATGCCATTGAGACAACGACTGCAAACACCGTCGCCATAGTGAACCATTGAAATGAATAGCCGAAATGTTTAGCTGAGTTCATTGATACTGGTTTCCAAGGATGAGGGTAAGCAGTCAACGTATCGGTTGGTTGAACTACCCAAGCTGATAGCTCGGCATCGACAAGAGCACTTATCTGCGCTGTATTAAGATGCTGGATTCGATATTGCTGTGTTGACTCTAAGTCAAAACGCTCGTTGTAAAGCTCTGAACCCAAAGGGCTTTCCATTTTCTTGTATAAGCGCCCACTGAGCGTCACCGGCTCCGATAAGGTGGAAACACTAGGAAGAGTTTGACGATCTAAACCGCCTGCCACAAAACCGAGCTCTACCAGATAGCGCTGATTCGTCTTCTCAATATCTCGCATCATCTGCAGCACCAGGTACCCGACCGTTCCATCGAGGATTTGGTTATCGAGAAAGAACAAAACCGGCTCAGGTGTTAAGTGAGCGCTCACTGGCACCGCAATCCATCGTTGATAGTCATGGTCACCGTGGTGAGCCAGCGGCAAGTCGAGAGACGATAAAGCGACAGGAGGCTGCTCATTTCGTAAGGCAAGCGACTGTTCTAGCGCTGCTTTTTCATTGCCGCGCTGCTTTTGCCACAGTCCCAATTTGACCAATGATGAAAACACAACCACAGTTAATACCAACCCCACCCAAAACTTAGTAGTTTGGTAAAAGCGAACATGAGGAGTATCCATGTCACCCACACTGTTGTTTAAGATTGCTTTAGTACTGCTGTTACTCTTCATCATCTTTAACTTAGCGCTTGCCCTTATTCGAATGGTGCGCGACGACCCTTCTTCTGAAAAACCAATGAGTTATTATCTTGGCCGCCGTGTTCTGTTCTCCGCGATTGTCATTATTCTTCTCATCATCGCGCTTCAAAGTGGTTTTTTAACGCCTAACCCCCGACCTTATTAGTGAGTATTTACTACCCCAGCGCTTTATAGCGCGGGGGTTCATGCCTTTACAATACGTAGACAAAGACAAACAAACACAGCCATACCACATCAACGAAGTGCCAATACCAACTCCCCGCTTGGAAGCCGAAATGATCTTTCGGTGTGAAATGGTCTTTGGCTATTCGGAACAGCAATACAATCAAAAACACGGTTCCAATAAACACGTGCAGTCCGTGGAAGCCCGTGAGCATAAAGAAGGTATTGCCGTAGATACCGGACTGAAGTGTTAGCCCCATATCTTGATAGGCATGAGCATACTCAACGGCTTGGAAATACAAGAAAAACACAGCAAGCACTATGGTTAGCTCAAGCCAAACGATGAGTGCTGTACGGCGATTTTTCTCTAGACTGACATGAGCCATGTGCAGTGTGATAGAAGACAACAGCAAGATCACTGTGTTTTGCAGTGGCAGCCCTTGCCAAGGCATTGCTTCAGTTGTTGTTCCATCCGGCGTTAATGTTAGCGGCCACATCGCTTCGAAAGCCGGCCACAAAACTTCATGAGTCATCACATTGTTGTCGGCGCCAGCGAGCCAAGGAACTGAAATCATTCGTGCATAAAACAGTGCTCCAAAAAACGCACCGAAGAACATCACTTCAGAGAAAATAAACCAACTCATACCTTGTTTGAATGAGCGTGAGAGTTGGTCTGAATAGAGTCCAGACATGGACTCAGAGATCACATTGCTCATCCATCCAGAAAACATATAAATCAGCACAGCGACACCAAGCGCTAGCACAACGCCGCCAATGACACTGCCTGCCCCACCAGTATCTAGATTTTGGACGGTCAGCCCCGCGCCGACTGCGACAAGAAACAGCGCCACAGCCCCAACGATGGGCCAACTACTCTGCGCCGGAACATAATAAGTTTGAGCTTTACTCATAGCTTATCTCCGATGTTGGATAATCGAGTGCAGGGCGACTGCTACTACCGACCTGTGCACGAGAGATATCGAGAACGGCACCGTCGGTAGCGGCGCTGCTCGTGATGTTATACAAGGTGTAAGAAAGGGTCAGGGTATGAATTGAGTCTGGAATGTCTGGCTCAATGTAAAAGATCAGCGGCATTTCAGCCTTACCCTTGCCTTCTAATGGTTGATGGTTAAAACAGAAACATTCGATTTTATTGAAATAGGTCGCCCCAGTTCCCGGAGATACTGAAGGCACAGCCTGACCAATAAGTGATTGATTAGATTGATTATGTGCAAAGTAGACAGTCTGGATAACCTCACCAGGATGAACATCCAACGACATTTTCTCTGGTTTAAATGACCAAGGCATATCCGGATTGACATGCGCCATAAACTCAACCCGAATTGTGCGCGTGATGTCTGCCCTCATACCAAGAGGTTGAACCGCTGATTCAGTATTGGTTTTGCCGTTAATGCCTAACGCTTCGCACATAATGTCGTAAAGAGGCACCAAAGCGAAACCAAAGCCAAACATCGCCACAACGGCCACACCGAGCCAGCCTACGAGTTTGCGGTTTGATTTTCTGGTTTCGCTATCCATCGCAACCTACCTTTAGTCAATCTTAGGTGGTGTGGTAAAAGTATGGTGTGGTGCTGGACTTGGTACTGTCCACTCTAAGCCTTCTGCACGCTCCCAAGGCTTAGCTTCGGCTTTGTCGCCTCCTTTGATGCACTTAATGACCAACCAAAGGAAAATGAGCTGAGATAATCCAAACGCAAAGCCACCGATAGAGACGATTTGGTTCACGTCAGCAAACTGTATAGCGTAGTCCGGAATACGGCGCGGCATCCCCGCGAGACCTAAGAAATGCATAGGGAAGAACAGCACATTCACTGAAATAACCGAACACCAGAAATGCCACAGACTCAGCTTGTGGTCATACATATTGCCAGTCCACTTCGGTAACCAGTAGTAGGCCGCAGCCATAATCGAGAACACGGCACCCGACACCAATACATAATGGAAATGCGCAACTACAAAGTAGGTATCGTGATACTGGAAGTCCGCCGGCACAATCGCCAACATCAGCCCCGAAAACCCACCTATGGTAAACAGCACAATAAAGGCGATAGCAAACAACATCGGCGTTTCAAACGTGAGCGCACCGCGCCACATGGTCGCCACCCAATTAAATACTTTCACGCCTGTCGGCACCGCAATCAACATGGTGCAGTACATAAAGAACAGTTCGGCAAACACCGGCATACCTGTAGTAAACATGTGGTGTGCCCACACGAGGAATGAGAGCAATGCGATACTACACGTCGCGTAAACCATCGAATGGTAACCGAACAGTTTTTTGCCACTAAATGCAGGGACAATGGCCGAGACAATACCGAAGGATGGCAGAATCATAATGTAAACTTCTGGGTGCCCAAAGAACCAGAAAATATGCTGGAACATCACTGGGTCACCACCACCCGCCGCATCAAAAAAGCTGGTTCCAAAGTACTTATCTGTCAATACCATGGTCACCGCCCCCGCCAACACAGGCATGACAGCAATGAGTAGGAAAGCAGTAATGAGCCAAGTCCATACAAACAATGGCATTTTCATTAACGTCATGCCCGGCGCGCGCATGTTGAAAATAGTTACGATGACATTGATTGCCCCCATAATGGAGCTAATACCCATGATATGTACCGAGAACACAAACAGCGCCGTACTGTCTGGGGCGTAGGTCGTGGAGAGAGGCGCATAAAATGTCCACCCAAAGTTCGGGCCGCCACCAGGCATAAATAGTGACGCAATTAAGATCAGAAACGCGAACGGTAAGATCCAGAAGCTTAAGTTATTCATTCGTGGCAAAGCCATATCTGGCGCGCCAATCATCAAGGGTACCATCCAGTTTGCCAATCCCGTAAAGGCTGGCATAACCGCGCCGAATACCATGATCAAACCATGAACTGTGGTCATTTGGTTGAAAAAATTCGGTTCAACCAATTGGAGACCTGGTTGGAACAGCTCGGCACGAATGACCATAGCCATCGCCCCGCCTGTTAGGAACATAATAAAGCTAAACCACAGGTAGAGTGTGCCAATGTCTTTATGACTGGTGGAGTATACCCAGCGCTGCCAACCTGATGGCGCGTGATCATGATGATGATCGTCTTCGATGACTGCCGTGCTATTTGCTCGGCTCATGTCCGCATCAGTCACCGCCGATGCTTTCACTTTTTCCATTGGGTCCGTTTTCATCATAACTCCTTGGAGCTTGGCTCCGCTTCCTGAGTTTTGTAGCTGTTGATATCCGATGCCTGAACCACATCACCGGTATTGTTACCCCACGCATTGCGCTGGTAAGTGATTACTGCGGCGATTTCTTTATCGGTTAACTGATTGGCAAACGACTGCATGGCTGTCCCTGCCACACCATCAACGATTTTACTAATGTGAGTATCGATAGAGCCCGATGTCGCCACTTCCGCCCCTGCGATTGCTGGGAAGGCGCCGGGTAAGCCTTGACCGTTAGCCTGATGACACACTGCACATCGAGAGGCATAGATACCTTCGCCTGTGGTCAATAGCTCTTCAATCGATAACGTTGCATCTAGTGCCTTGGCCGCTTCTGCTTTAGCGAGTGCCATCTCTTCTTTCTTTCCTGTCAACCAAACGTCGTAGTCATCTTGCGCCATGGCCTGTACCACTATCGGCATGAAGCCATGTGCTTTACCGCAAAGCTCCGCACATTGGCCGCGATAGACACCAGGCTCATCGATTTTTGTCCATGCTTCGTTGATAAAACCCGGGATTGTATCTTTTTTAACCGCAAAAGCTGGTACCCACCACGAGTGAATCACATCATCGGAGGTCATCAGGAAGCGAATCTTTTTATTGATTGGCACGACAAGCGGGTTATCCACTTCTAGCAGGTAATGCGCACCTTTTTCTTCAACACCATCAATCTGCTGTTGAGACGTGGACATTAGTGAGAAAAATTCCACATCTTCGCCAAAGTAGGCGTAGTGCCATTTCCACTGTGAGCCAGTAATTTTAATGGTGATTTCTGACTGGGAGGTGTCTTCCATCGCAACCAAAGTCTTGGTTGCCGGAATCGCCATCAATATTAAAATAATGACGGGAATGACAGTCCAAACCACTTCCACCTTGGTGCTTTCGTGGAAGTTAGCGGCTACCGCCCCTTTGGACTTACGGTGCTTGAAAATAGAATAGAACATTACCCCAAACACAACTGCTGCGATGGCACAGCAGATGTAGAAAATGAGCATATGTAGGTCATACACTTGGTTACTGATATCAGTAACCCCGCGGGTCAAATTGTATTGGCTCGACTCCGCGAAGAGAGGTTGGCTGACGAGCGCAGTCGCCAAACCAGTTCCAGTGTGAACGGTCAGCAATCTCTTCAAAAGATTTCTCCTTTGCCTAGCCACGCCTATCCTGACGTGGTTCCCCTATGACTTGTACCAAGCACGTCTGAAAAGTGATCAAACTCTCCAGGATGGAACAAGTCCGTAATCAAAACCCAACAAGCTGTGATTCGACGACGATAAACGAAGACCAACTAGGTTTTCGACTCTTTCATGAGTCCAAAAAGTAACGCCAAACTACACAAGTAAACGGTCAAAGCTACTCACTGACCACTTACTTATTGAGTCCGGTATCAGTTAAATACAACTAGAAACAATTTGTTATATTTTTGTTAACTAAATGCTAGTTACTGATTTCCAGATCCGCAAGAAGAAAAATAATCAGCGAATTTTTGTGAGGGAAGCGGAGACGATGAGGATGAAATTTTTGACAAATTGCGATTTTGGATTCTATGTAATCCAAAGTTAAACTGGAGATCGCAAGCAATCAATCTCCAGTAATAATATTTCCATTAGAAGGAGCTCAGTGACGGTTAAATAGCCAACCACTCCACTTCAATGACCGCTTTACCTTGGTGCTTGATACGGCCTAGGAATCGGTCGCCAGCGACAATTTCTCCCACCCCCTGAGGTGTGCCTGTCATGACGATATCGCCGTCTTCAAGGTGAGTGTAGGTATTGAGCTCGCTTAGAATAACGTCCGGCTTGTAGAGCATCTGTTTCGTTGAGCCCAACTGCATTCGCATACTGTTGATAAATAGCTCCACTTCGAGCTCGTTAATATCCATGTCACCTAGCGGCACAAAACGACTGAATTTTGCAGAGTGATTAAACGCTTTAGCGCGTTCCCAAGGCAAGCCTTTGGCTTTTAATGTCGACTGTAAACCGCGTTTGGTAAGGTCGAGTCCAAAACCAACAGCATAGAGTTGTTTATCGCGGACGATAAAACAGATTTCCGCTTCATAGTGCAGCGGTTCATCGAGGAAGGAATACAGGTCAGTCGCGATGCTCGAGTTAGGTTTGTTGAACACCATCATATTCTCCGGAACTTCATTTCCTAGCTCACGAATGTGCTCAACATAGTTTCGGCCAACGCATAAAATTTTCGATGGATAAAACGTTTTTTCACCGACTACAACCGACTTCATCACCCTTCCTTGCCCTATTCCTTTGTAAACGAACTCGCTATTTTACCCGAAGTTAAGTGACAGACTGATGATTTCGCAGAGAAAATATCAAACTTGAGGTCAAGATCTGCTTTTGCTCTAAGTGGAACCAAACAAGCTCAATCCCGCAAATATAGTGATAAATGATGTGATGCCTTGCATTTTCAAGCAAATTCAATGACCATTTGTATATTCAAATAAATGGATTTAGTAATTGATGTCCCAAGAGCCGCTATACATTCAGATCAAACAGTATATTGAAGACCGAATAGACCAAGGAGTATGGTCGGTCGGTGAGCGAATCTCCACCGAAATGGAGCTAACAAAGCAGTTTGCTGTGAGCCGCATGACCGTCAATAAGGCTATTCGCGATCTCGTCGGTGAAGGGAAACTAGAGCGTCGCCCTAGACTCGGGACCTTTGTAACCAGCCCAACAGAAAAAGCGCAATCGCCTCTTCTCGAAACTCGTAACATCGCCAGAGAAGTTGCAGCTCGTGGTAAGCAGTATTCCAGCGAAGTCGTTCGACATGAAGCGACCAAGGCGGATCAGCTTATTGCCACCAAGCTTGGCGTCATGTTGGGCAGTGCGGTCTACTACAGCGAGATTCTCCACAAAGAAAACGACAAGCCAATCCAACTAGAGTGTCGCTGGGTAAATGCCAAATATGCGCCGAAATACCACCAGCAAGACTTTACTCAAACCACACCCAACGAGTATTTGACGACAAACTGCCCAATGACTGCCGTAGAGCATACCGTGGAGGCCATTAAATGTGGCGAGAAAATCGCACACTTACTTGAGATGGCAGCCAATGAGCCTTGCCTGCTATTGCATCGTCGAACATGGAGTGAAGACAAGCTCATCAGCACTGCATTACTGTATCATCCAGGCAGTCGATATCAGCTCAGTTCAAAAGTTGAGTTATAACCATACTGCTTTCATCTGTAACTATCACAACTCCAATAGGCGATCCGTCTAGGGTCGTCATTCAGCGACACCGATAATTTGTTGTTATCATCGTCAATAAACGCATCTACCCTCAATAAATAGTTCGCTCCTCAGGTTTATCCTGATCACATTTCAACCACTCGCACTTGATCAATTGTATATATTCAACTATTTATTTGTATATACAATAATGCAGAGCGATGTTATGAATCTGATCCTTACCAATGCCCGCCTCGTGACCATGGAGCCGGGTACACTCGGTTATCTGCCCTCTAAGCCTTGCACTGTGGTCATTAGAGGTGGCTACGTTAAGGCGATCCTTGATGACATGGATTCAATAGATACCCTACACCATGACATGACCGACGATGTAGCGACGTTAGATTGCAAGGGTAAAGTTGTCACTCCAGGATTGATCGACCCTCACACTCATTTGATCTTCGCAGGTAGTCGAGCTGAAGAATTCGAAAACCGTCTAAATGGCATGTCGTATGAAGCGATTGCTCAGAGTGGTGGCGGTATTAACAGCACGGTTCAGGCGACACGAGAAGCGACGATAGAAGAACTTGTCGAGCTGGCTCTACCAAGACTCGATAGCCTTATCCGTAGTGGCTGTACCACGATCGAAGTTAAGTCAGGGTACGGGTTAACGCTCGATGATGAAGTGAAGATGCTGCTTGCGGCAAAAGCGCTGGAGAATCATCGCAGAGTCAATATCACCACAACCCTTCTTGCCGCCCACACGGTGCCGCCGGAGTATCGCGACCGTGCCGATGACTATATAGATTACGTCACAGAGACAATCATACCTCATGTAGCAAAGCATCAACTCGCTGATGCAGTTGATGTGTTTTGTGAATCGGTCGGTTTCAATCTAGAGCAAACGAAACGTGTTTTTCAGGCTGCGAAACAAAACGGCCTCGCGATTAAAGGCCATACAGAGCAACTCAGTAACCTCGGTGGCAGTGCACTAGCGGCTGAGTTTAATGCGCTCTCCGTCGACCACATCGAATACCTGGATGACGCCAGCGTAGATGCCTTGTCCAACAGTGGAACAGTCGCCACCTTATTGCCGGGTGCGTTCTATTTCTTGCGAGAAACACAACAGCCACCAATTGACAGCCTAAGAACTGCACAAGTGCCTATGGCCATCGGTAGCGATCTCAACCCCGGCACTTCACCTTTCGCAAACCTGCAACTGATGATGAACATGGCTTGCACTTTATTCCGCCTAACATCAGAAGAAAGTCTACGAGGTGTGACGTGCCATGCCGCACTGGCAATTGGCCAAGGCTGCAGCATAGGTCAAATCAAGCCAGGTTTTCGCGCCGATCTTGCTATCTGGGACATCGAGCATCCTAGCGAGCTTAGTTACCAATTCGGCATGGGTGGGCTGAGTAAACGAATCGTTGCAGGGAGCGTCGAAGATGTCCGCTAACACCCAACTTCCCTTCAATTGGACCGGCCGCGACGACCAAGAAGACGGTGATAAACGCTATCGTGTGCATCATAAAGTCGTTCACCGTTCTCAAAGTCACTTCCCTCAGCTTCAGCTAATGGGTTTTTGCACTGATGAAGGAGTGAAACGAAACAAAGGACGAGTTGGCGCCAAGCAAGGACCAGATGCTATCAGAGCCGCGCTCGCTAATTTAGCTTGGCACCAAGCTAACGCGATCAGTGATATTGGTAATGTTGTTGCCGATTCCGATGACTTAGAACTTCATCAGCAACAGGCCGCTGAAAAAATCACCAAACACCTGTCAAATGGACCAATGATAATGCTGGGTGGCGGTCATGAGATTGCTTGGTCCTCATTTAAGGGGCTATCTGATTTCCTCTCTCAATCCAGTGAGAAGCCAAACATTGGCATCATCAACTTCGATGCCCACTTCGATCTCAGAGAATACCAATCGAAAGACAAAACACGAACGGACATTGACCTCAAACCAAGCTCTGGAACACCATTTGCTCAAATCGCCGATCATTGCCATGCCACTGGGCAGAACTTTGATTATTTCTGCTTGGGTGTGAGTGAAACAGGCAACACTCAGGCTCTGTTTGAAAAAGCCGATAGCTTGCAAGTTCAATACATCAAAGATACCGAGCTGTTCGATAGACCCATTCACGAACATATTGCTCAGCTACAACGCTTCATCAATAAAGTCGACATCCTATATTTGACTATTGACCTCGATGTTTTCAACGCAAGCATAGCCCCCGGCGTGAGTGCACCCGCCGCGTTTGGCATGAACTTGGAACAGTTCATCCCCATGCTCAACACCATTGTTGCCAGTGACAAGTTAATGCTAGCTGACATCGCCGAATATAACTCGAATTACGACATAGACAACCGCACCGCAAAACTCGCCGCTAGAGTGTGCTGGCAGATATTGGTTGCCATGTCCAAGAAGCTACAAACAACCGATAACGAATAACGTAAACACTCTCTGCCAGTGGCCATGACCACTAACCATGACAAGGGCGCTATAAAAAAATACAAGCCCCAAGTGAGGCAGAGCTCAAAAGGAAATGACAATGACTGATAAACAATCCTTACATCCAAATAACTCACGACTCGACACCACTCGCTGCATCAAAGCGCCACGTGGTACCGAGCTCAATGCGAAATCTTGGCTCACTGAAGCACCGCTTCGTATGCTCATGAATAACTTGGATGATGAAGTAGCGGAGCACCCACAATCACTGGTGGTTTATGGTGGTATCGGGCGCGCAGCTCGTGACTGGGCTTGCTACGACAAGATTGTCGAAGTGCTAAAACGTCTTGAAGACGACCAAACTTTGTTGGTGCAGTCTGGCAAACCCGTCGGTGTATTCCCCACTCACAAAGATGCGCCACGAGTGTTGATCGCCAACTCCAACCTTGTCCCTCATTGGGCAAACTGGGATCACTTTAACGAGCTCGATAAACAAGGGCTGATGATGTACGGTCAAATGACCGCAGGCTCATGGATCTACATTGGCTCTCAGGGCATCGTACAAGGCACTTACGAGACCTTTGTCGCCATCGCTAAACAACACTTTAGCGGCGAACCAGCAGATAAATGGATCCTTACAGGCGGCTTAGGCGGTATGGGCGGCGCGCAGCCTCTTGCCGCAACCATGGCCGGTTTCTCAATGCTAGCCGTAGAATGTGATGAATCGCGTATCGACTACCGACTCAACACCCGCTACGTCGACACTAAAGCACACTCTCTTGATGAAGCGCTGTCCATCATCAAAAATAGCGATAAACCCATCTCGGTCGGCCTTCTAGGTAACGCCGCCGATGTTTACGCTGAGCTTGTCGAAAGAGGCGTCATCCCCGACGTCGTCACTGACCAAACTTCCGCTCACGACCCACTTAATGGTTATCTACCACAAGGCTGGACGATGGATTTTGCCAAGCAGCAGCGTGATAGTGATCCAGAAGCGGTCGTCAAAGCAGCAAAAGCTTCTATGGCAATACAAGTTAAAGCCATATTAGACATGCAAAAGAAAGGCGCAGTCGCCACTGACTATGGCAACAACATTCGCCAAATGGCACTAGAAGAAGGCGTTGATAACGCGTTTGATTTCCCTGGCTTTGTTCCAGCTTATATCCGACCTTTGTTCTGCGAGGGCGTAGGACCGTTCCGCTGGGCAGCGCTATCGGGCGATCCTGAGGATATCTACAAAACCGACCAAAAAGTGAAAGAGTTAATACCGGACAATCCTCATCTACACAACTGGCTTGATATGGCTCGCGAGCGCATTCAGTTCCAAGGACTGCCAGCGCGTATTTGCTGGGTCGGCCTGAAAGATCGTGAACGCCTAGGACAAGCCTTTAATGAAATGGTCAAAAATGGCGAACTAAAAGCCCCTATCGTGATTGGACGTGACCACCTAGACTCAGGCTCTGTTGCGAGCCCGAACCGCGAAACTGAAGGCATGATGGATGGTTCTGACGCGGTATCCGACTGGCCATTGCTCAATGCACTACTGAACACCTCTGGCGGTGCGACTTGGGTGTCACTGCATCATGGTGGCGGCGTAGGTATGGGATTCTCCCAACATAGCGGTATGGTGATTTGTTGCGATGGCACTGATGATGCTGCGCGTCGCATAGGCCGTGTTCTTCACAACGATCCTGCGACGGGAGTGATGCGTCATGCCGATGCAGGCTATGACATTGCCAAACAGTGCGCGCGTGAGCAAGGCCTTGATCTGCCGATGATGGACAGCAATGAATCTAACCACCAAGACAGCAGCCATGGATAAGGAGCAGAACATGTTGAAATTAGAACTACTCCCAGGGCAGCTCACATTAGCTCAATTGCGCCAAATTAGTCGCTCACCACTGCACTTGTCACTGAGTCCTTTAGCATTAGATGACATTGAAGCCAGCACACAGATTGTTGAGCAAGTGATCGCCGAAGATCGCACCGTCTATGGCATCAATACCGGATTTGGCTTGCTGGCTAACACTCGTATTGAACCTGAAGACCTTGAAGTGCTGCAAAAGAGTATTGTGCTGTCGCACGCCGCCGGTATAGGCAAGCTGATGAGTGATGAAACCGTCAGACTAATGATGGTGTTGAAGATCAACAGCCTAGCTCGTGGTTTCTCTGGTATTCGCCTTAAGGTCATTAATGCATTGATTGAGTTGGTTAACTCACAAGTGTATCCGTGTGTCCCACAAAAAGGTTCCGTCGGCGCATCTGGGGATCTCGCCCCGCTTGCCCACATGAGTACGATTTTACTCGGCGAAGGTGAAGCACGTCATAATGGCAAAATCATCAGTGGCCTCGAAGCACTGCAAATTGCCGGACTTGAGCCTATTACCCTAGCCCCTAAAGAAGGCCTAGCGCTACTAAACGGCACCCAAGCTTCTACCGCCTTTGCTTTAGAAGGATTATTTTTGGCTGAAGATTTATTTGCATCCGCCACATTGTGCGGTGCAATGTCAGTTGAGGCCGCTCTTGGCAGTCGCCGTCCATTCGATCCGCGCATTCATCGCGTACGTGGTCATCGCTCACAAATGGACGCTGCCCACGCTTATCGTCACCTTCTTGGCAACAGCAGTGAAATTGGCAACTCCCACCAAGGCTGCGAAAAGGTTCAAGATCCCTACTCCCTTCGCTGCCAACCACAAGTCATGGGGGCGTGTTTACAGCAAATTCGCAACGCCGCAGATAGCCTACAAGTGGAAGCCAACTCGGTATCGGACAATCCGTTAGTCTTTGCTGATGATGGCGATATCATCTCTGGTGGTAACTTCCATGCCGAGCCAGTCGCTATGGCGGCCGATGGTTTGGCACTGGCTATCGCAGAGATTGGTAGCTTGTCAGAACGAAGAATGGCGCTGCTCATCGACAGTGCATTAAGCAAATTACCACCATTTTTGGTCGATAACGGCGGAGTGAACTCTGGCTTTATGATTGCTCAAGTTACCTCTGCCGCACTGGCGAGCGAAAACAAAACTTTGGCACATCCTGCCTCTGTAGATAGCTTGCCAACGTCAGCCAACCAAGAAGATCATGTTTCTATGGCGACGTTTGCTGCGAGAAGGCTGAAGGACATGGCGGAGAATACCCGAGGGATCCTTGCTGTTGAGTATCTTGCTGCCGCACAAGGGCTCGACTTTAGGGCACCACTGACCTCTGCACCTCTTGTTGAGCAGGGTAAACAAATCCTACGAGAAGTGGTGCCGTTTTATGATAAAGACCGCTACTTTGCTCCAGACATTGCTAAAGCCAACGAAATCATAAAGCTGTCGCTTCACAATGCCCTGATGCCCGCTAACTTACTGCCAAGTATCTAATAGCGTCCGACATCATCACAAAACTAAATTCACTTGCCTAAATAACGGTCTTATATTGGGTAAGTGAATTTCTCACCCAATGATAAAATCAACATTTAATACGACGTTAGTTCAATTTATTGGAATATTCGTCCAAAAAATGTCATTTAAATGCAAATTACACTAATTTGTAGAAGTGCCTTCCAGAAACAACTCAACCCATTCGCTGAACTTATTTTTCATTACTAAATTATACCTACACTTGCCGGAAGCAAGTGCTCTACAAAACATGCACTGACTCAACGTGCAATTAAAATTTTAAGAGAAGGTATTGGTATGAGACACACAAAAGTCTTAATTTCATTGGCGGCAGTTGGATTGGCTACCAGCCCACTTGTCCATAGTCATGGTTACGTTTCTGCAGTCGAAAACGGTGTAGCGGCGGGTCGTGCTGCGTTATGTAAGTTTCCAAATGCAAATGGCGAAAAGAACAGTAACTGTGGTTCGGTTCAATGGGAACCACAAAGTGTTGAGGGTCCAGAAGGCTTTCCACTATTAGGTCCATCTGACGGTCAAATCGCCAGCGCTGGACTGGTACAGTTTTCTCCACTAAACGAGCAAACCTCAGATCGCTGGGTAAAAACGCCAATCCAAGCGGGTTTACAGAACTTTGAATGGACATTCACAGCAAATCACGTAACCCGTGATTGGAAATACTACATCACTAAACCAAACTGGAATCCAAACCAGGCATTGAGTCGTGACTCGTTCGATCTAAACCCTTTCTGTGTGGTCGATGGCAACATGCAAAAACCACCAAAACTGACGACTCACCAATGTAATGTCCCTGAACGTGAAGGCTACCAAGTGATCCTAGCTTATTGGGATGTGGGTGATACCGCAGCGGCGTTTTATAACGTGATTGATGTGCAGTTTGAAGGCACCACACCAGGCATTCCTGGCTGGACGCAAGCAGGTACAATCAACCCAACAATGGATCTGAAAGTTGGCGACTCTGTGTATACGCGTGTGTTTGATGCTAACGGTGAGCTGCCAAATCTATCGACCAGCATTACCATTAATTCGAGCGAACAAGGCGCAGCAACCCAATGGTCGCACGCATTAGCAAGCGCCATTAACTCAAGCACGACGGATATCAAAGCAGGCCAAGCAGACAGCAGTGGCAATATCGCTCCAGTATTTGGCGCTAACACTATCTACGTGGCTGATAATAGCGGATTGGATCGCGTTGAAATTGGTTATGACATCGTAACGCCGCCTCCAGCATCAGGTGCTGAGGTAACAGGACTAGAAACGCAATACGTTATTGGCACCGCACCAACTGAACTTGCCCTTACTGTCACGGCGGTCGGTCGAGTAGACGTATCGATGAGTGTCTACAACCACGGTCAAGAAACACTTGCTGGCAGTGAGCTTGCGTTAAACGATGGTGATAGCAAAAATGTTGTCTTAGCTCTTTCTAAGTCTGAGCCTGGCCATCACATGCTGGTTACCCGTGTTCGTGATGAAAAAGGCAACCTGCTTGATCAAACCACGCAAGATTTTATGCTCGTCGACCAGACTGCACCGACTGACTACGACTTTGTATTCCCGACGGGTGTAGAAAGCTACACAGAAGGTACCAAAGTACTGGCAAGCGACGGCGCTATTTATCAATGTAAGCCGTTCCCACACTCAGGATACTGCAAGCAGTGGTCTCCTACAGCGACTCAGTTCGAACCAGGCACCGGCAGTCACTGGGATTCAGCTTGGAACAAACTTAACTAACCATTTCTAGCAATAAGGCTCCAAAACGTTTGGAGCCTTTTTTGTTTGTGCGTTTACGATTTCGCAGCCTTTATCGCTACAACGAACATACAACCTAAACATTTCCATAACCTTCTGATATATTGAACTTGTTTAATTCATAAAAATGATGTCAGTCAATCAATGTAAGGTGATAGAAATGGATCTTCGTCATCTGGTCGCGCTAGGCGGCCTCGCGTGTACAGCAACCTCTCCGACCCTGGCGGGTCAATTTCATATGGCTGGCGGCGCGTTTTTTTCCGAGGCCGATACCTCTATCGGTGTCACAAACCCAAACACAGGCAATGACTTTGACTTAGATTTTGAATCGGATCTAAGCCTCAAAGAACGCTCAACACTACCTTACCTTTTGGTCGGCTATGACTTTAACGAGCGTCATGGCATCTTTTTAGATTGGCGTAGCCTTCATCGCAAAGCGAGTAATACGGTCGTCACTAAACCGTTTCAATTGCCTGATTCAAATACTGAAGTGCAAGCAGGCGCGCGCCTCGATTCAACACTCAACATCGACATCTTGCGCTTTGGCTACAACTATAAGTTCTACGATGGTGAAGATTGGGACTGGAAAGCCTCCATTGGTCTTCACATCATGAATTTCAATGTCGGCTTTGGAGGCGAACTTGGTTACCGTGTTGATCAAGATGACCCAACCCTCATTCCAGTCCAAGATGAAGAGTTTACCGATCTCACCGCACCACTGCCCAATATTGGCTTAATCACTGACTATCGGATTACTGACAATTGGCACCTATTAGGTCACGTTCAGGTGTTCGCCCTTAGTATCGAAGAGATCTCAGGCTTACTTCTCGATGTTGGCGCTGGCATCGAATACAAGTTCACTGAAGATTTTGGCCTAGCGGCGACTTACAGCTATTACGAGATTAATGTTGACTACGGCCGAGACTTTGCCAACCTCGATGCAAAGTTTAAGTTCTATGGCCCAATGGCAACGCTGACCTACGCTTTTTAATCAAAAACTCTCTATTTCAAAATCATAGAGATACAAAAAAGCCCATCATAATCCGATGGGCTTTTTGCTGTCTAAAGAGGGTTAGGCTTCAGCAGGTTGCTCGACAAGATCTTCAACCATGGCTATGGCAAGCGCCTCAGCAACTTTGATGCCGTCGATACCGGCAGAAAGAATACCGCCCGCGTAGCCTGCACCTTCACCTGCTGGGTAGAAGCCTTTCAAGTTAACGCTTTGATAGTCTTTACCACGTTTAATGCATATTGGTGAGGAAGTACGAGTTTCAACACCGGTCAATAGGCCATCTGCACCAGAGAAACCTTTGATTTTCTTGTCGAACGCAGGGATCGCTTCACGAATGGCTTCAATAGCAAAATCCGGTAGCGCCTTAGACAAGTCTGTCAGTTTGATACCCGGTGTGAACGACGGCTCAACATCACCTAGTTCGCTTGGATCGTTACCTTTTAAGAAATCGCCAATTTTCTGTGCTGGCGCATCGTAGTTTTCACCGCCTAGAAGGTAAGCGTTACTTTCTAGTTCACGCTGGAAGCGAATACCTGCCAGTGGGTCACCTGGGTAATCCTGATCTGGAGAGATGCCCACTACAATCGCACTGTTGGCATTGCGCTCTGCACGAGAGTATTGGCTCATGCCATTGGTCACCACTCGACCTTCTTCCGACGTCGCCGCAACAACCGTACCGCCAGGACACATACAGAAGCTGTATACCGTGCGACCATTTTTACAATGGTGAACCAGTTTGTAGTCAGCCGCACCCAAGATTGGGTTACCTGCGTTTGGACCAAAGCGCGCTTCGTCAATCACTGATTGTTTGTGTTCAATACGGAAGCCGACAGAGAAGGGTTTCGCTTCCATATACACGCCACGATCGTGCAGCATTTCAAACGTATCTCGAGCACTGTGACCTACTGCTAGTACCACATAGCGAGTTTTGATCTCTTCGCCGCTCGATAGTGTTAGACCCGTGATTTGGTCGTTTTCCATGTGAATGTCATCAACACGCGTGCTAAAGCGGATCTCACCACCTAGCTCAATGATTGTCGCGCGCATCTTTTCAATCATGGTCACCAATTTAAAGGTACCAATGTGAGGCTTGCTCACATACAGGATCTCTTCAGGTGCACCTGCAGCGACGAATTCTTCAATAACCTTACGACCATAGTGTTTTGGATCTTTCACTTGGCTATAAAGCTTGCCGTCAGAGAACGTACCCGCGCCGCCTTCACCGAACTGTACGTTCGATTCAGGGTTAAGCGTACGCTTTCGCCAGAAACCGAAGGTATCTTTAGTACGCTCACGAACCTCTTTACCACGTTCAACAATAATTGGCTTAAAGCCCATTTGTGCCAAAATCAGTCCTGCAAACAAGCCACATGGGCCAAAGCCGATGACGACTGGTCGCTCAGCCTGGTTTACTGGTGCTTTCGCAACAAACTTGTACTCCATATCTGGAGTGACTTTGACGTGTGGGTCATCAGCAAACTTCTCTAGCAGAGCCGCTTCATTCTTCACTTCAATATCTAGAGTGTAGATAAGCAAAATGCGTGTTTTCTTGCGCGCATCATAGCCACGCTTGAACACATTGAATGAAACAACTTGATCTGAAGAAATACCAAGTTTTTTTAGGATGGCTTGAGAAATTTCGCCTTCCTCGTGATCAAGAGGAAGTTTGATTTCAGTTAAACGTATCATGGAGGGTCTCGCGTCGTTGGTGTCTTAGCTTACAAACCCGTTCTCTAAACCGAATGGCTTAAACTTAAGGCTTGCTCGCTCACAATGGCGCGCATTTTACGTTAACTTGATTTGTCTGTCATACTTAATTGCGACTTAGACGGATGATAAAGGGATCAAGTAGCGCCAAGATATTGAATTTTGCGCTCGGATCAGTATTATCGCCCCTCCACAAATTTGGCTAATAAGAGTTCACCATCATGGCATTTGTCGTTACCGATAACTGTATTCAATGTAAATATACCGACTGTGTCGCGGTATGCCCTGCTGACGCCTTTCACGAAGGCCCAAATTTCATGGTGATCAACCCAATCGAATGCATTGACTGTGGACTGTGCGTACCTGAATGTGACGCTCAAGCTATTTTCCAAGAAGATGAGCTCACCGATGACCAACATGTGTTCATCGAACTCAACGCAGAGCTTTCGGAAGTATGGCCAGTTCAAACTGAAGTCAAACCCGCAATGGATGAAGCAGAGAAGTGGAATGGCGTACCCAACAAACTTGGGATGCTAGAGAAGTAGCCCTGAAGGGTATCGTCACCCCTGCGCAGGCAGGGGTCTACTCAAGTCTCGCGCCAGTTTTTAACTATGCTAATTTTTAACTATGCTGATTTTTAACTATGCTGACGACGATAGTTATCCATGATAATACCGGTCGCCATAGCAACATTTAACGATTCTGCGCCGCCGAACGCCGGAATGGTGATTTTATCCGTAACATAATGCTCAGCTTCAGCACGTACACCGTGCGACTCACTGCCCATCAACAAGATACCTTGCTGAGAAAAGTTTGTCGTGTGAACGCTTTCCCCTTCTAAGAACGCCCCATATACCGGTATTTTTGCTTCATTGAGATAACGAGGTAAGTCGAGCAGCGTGACCTGAACTCGTCCAAAACTGCCCATCGTGGCGCGGATTGTTTTAGGGTTATACGGATCCGCACAATCGGTACTTGCGACAATGTGTTTAATACCGTACCAATCAGCAATACGAATGATGGTGCCTAGGTTGCCAGGATCAGAAACACCATCCAACGCGATCATCATACCTTTTGGTTCCGGTGCATCTGTCTGAGGGATCTCAACTACTGCAACCGCTGCATTGTTGCTAACAAGCGAACTCGCTTTTGTCAGTTCATCTAAGGTAGCTTCAATACACTCATAAGCACGAAGCTCACTAGCATGCTTAGCTAAGAAGTCTGATGTGGCAAAGACTTGCTTTACCTTCAATGACGTCTCGACAAGCTCAAGCACATTCTTTTCGCCTTCCACCAAAAATAGGCCGTGTGCTTTACGCTGTTTTTTCTGCCCAAGGGCTCTCAGCAGTTTTAGTTGGTTTTTTGAAATCATTGTCTTACCTCAGATAAAAGCGGGCGCATTATATACTTAATTGGCAAAACTATGCGAGCACGGATGCTAGCCCGGATTTGAGCAATGCTAACAGCATAGACAAAACTCATACTTTTGAAGCAAAACTATCGTTTTTCGATCAAACTAAGAAAAACCACTAATCAACCTCCACTAGCAAACGTTTCCCTAGTTTGGATGGAAATTAATTTTCAAAATAATTTTCAGCCAAAATTTTATTAACCTTATGATTAATTGGCACTAATAAAGCGAAGCTAAAAAACAACCTTACTTTTGAAGAATTCAGCGCTTGACTCTGTGATTTACATCACCATAATACGCGCCGTTTGCCTGAAATACAGATAAACGTACGAAAAACCAGATTTAGTGAATTGTGAGGTATCAGATGTCTGCGGATAACAACTACAGTTTAGGGCCAGTTCCGGCAACGGCCAGGAAGGGAGTCGCTTCATTAACCATGGTAATGCTTGGTTTGACCTTCTTCTCCGCAAGTATGTGGACCGGTGGTTCCCTCGGTACTGGACTTGCTTTCAATGATTTCTTCCTCGCTGTTCTCATCGGTAACCTCATCCTCGGTATTTACACTTCTTTCCTCGGTTACATCGGCGCTTCTACTGGTCTCTCTACTCACCTCCTTGCTCGTTTCTCTTTTGGTTCTAAAGGCTCTTGGCTTCCTTCTGTGCTCCTTGGCGGTACTCAAGTCGGTTGGTTTGGTGTTGGCGTCGCCATGTTCGCTATCCCAGTACAAAAAGCGACCGGCATTGATACCAATATCCTGATTTTGGTGAGCGGTCTGTTGATGACAGCGACGGTTTACTTTGGCATTTCCGCATTGATGGTGTTGTCAGCTATCGCGGTTCCTGCTATCGCACTATTGGGTGGTTACTCTGTACTGACGGCGGTAGATAGCGCTGGCGGAGTTGCCGAACTGCAAAAAATCCAACCTGCTGAACCATTAGATTTCTCTGTTGCACTTGCGATGGTAGTGGGTTCGTTTGTGAGTGCGGGTACACTTACCGCTGACTTCGTACGCTTCGGTAAAAAGCCTATGGGTGCAGTCTTCATCACCATGGTGGCGTTCTTTATTGGTAACTCGCTGATGTTCATCTTCGGCGCTGCCGGCGCATCGGTAACAGGCCAGTCAGATATCTCTGAAGTGATGATCGCTCAAGGTCTATTGCTACCTGCCATCATCGTACTAGGTCTGAACATCTGGACTACCAACGACAACGCGCTTTACGCCTCTGGCCTTGGTTTCTCTAACGTCACCGGTTTACCAAGTAAATACTTGTCGATGGCAAACGGTGTTGTCGGTACTTTGTGTGCACTTTGGCTATACAACAACTTTGTTGGCTGGTTAACGTTCCTATCTTTGGCTATCCCACCAATCGGCGGCGTGATCATCGCAGACTTCCTGATCAACCGTAAGCGTTACGCAAATTTTGAAACAGCAAAATTCCAAACGGTAAACTGGGCAGGTATCATTGCCGTGGCGCTTGGTGTTGCAGCTGGTAACTTCTTACCTGGCGTTGTGCCACTAAATGCCGTACTTGGTGGCGCGTTAAGCTATCTTGTACTAAACCGTCTTCTAAATGCAAAAACTGCTCAGCTAGAAAACGCTGACGCTTAATTACTAGGAATTTGATGCCATGTCATCTTTGCTTATTCAAAACGCAACCATCAATGGTCAACAAGGCCAGTTCGATATTCTTATCGAAGAAGGGGTGTTTAAAGCGATTGAAACAGCAGGAACCAAATCGTTCACTGCTGACCGTGTGATTGACGCAACGGGCCAAATGGCAACTGCGCCATTTTGTGAGCCACACATCCACCTCGACACGACGCAAACTGCGGGTGAACCGAGCTGGAACATTTCTGGTACGCTGTTTGAAGGTATCGAGCGCTGGGCTGAGCGCAAGGCTATGCTTTCTATTGAAGATGTGAAAAGCCGTGCTAAGCAAACCTTAAAATGGCAAATTGCCAACGGCATTCAACACGTGCGTACCCACGTCGATGTGTCTGACCCAACACTCACCGCACTAAAAGCAATGGTTGAAGTGCGTGAAGAGATGAAACAGTGGGTAGACATCCAAATCGTAGCGTTCCCGCAAGAAGGCATTTTGTCTTACCCAAATGGCAAAGAACTACTTGAAGAAGCAGTTAAACTGGGTGCAGACGTGATTGGTGCAATCCCACACTTCGAATTCACTCGTGAATACGGTGTGGAATCTCTGCATTATGTGTTTGAACTTGCGCGCAAATACGACTGCTTGATTGATGTTCACTGTGACGAAATCGATGACGAGCAATCACGCTTTGTAGAAACACTTGCAGCCTTGGCACACAAGTTCAACATGGGTGACCGCGTAACCGCTAGCCACACAACGGCAATGGGCTCATACAATGGTGCCTACGCGTCACGACTATTTAGATTGCTGAAAATGTCTGGTATTAGCTTTGTAGCGAACCCATTGGTGAACATTCACCTACAAGGTCGCTTCGATGACTATCCGAAACGTCGCGGCGTCACACGTGTCAAAGAAATGCTAGCAGCAAATATCAATGTTTGTTTCGGTCATGACGATGTGTTTGACCCTTGGTACCCATTAGGCACAGCAAATATGCTGCAAGTTCTGCATATGGGACTGCACGTTTGCCAAGTGATGGGTTACGACCAAATCAACCAATCGTTGGATATGATCAGTCACAACTCAGCCAAGGCACTAAACATTCACCACAATTATGGGATTGAAGCTGGAAAGCCCGGCAGCCTGTTGTTGCTACCTGCTGAAAACGGCTTCGATGCCGTTCGCCGTCAAGTTCCAGTGGGCTACTCTATCCGCAAAGGTGAAGTGATTGCCCACACCAAACCGGCAGAAACCTCAATTCACTTAGGCACTGAAGAAAGCGTTACATTCCAACGTTAACTGTCTTCAACCGGGAGGCTAGCCTCAAAACACCAATGCAAGCGACAAAATCGCTTGCATTTTTTTTACGATTTAACAAGAAATTCATTTAAACCCTCGATAGGTGGTGGTACACTGCTCGTGCTCTGGAGTTCAGAGAGTTATTTAAAGTAAGAGTAAAAAGAGTACGATAAGTTTTGTCAGATTTTCCCCTAGGGTATTTGTCATTCGTTTTATCCATTTACAGCTTGATTAAATAAACAGAACCACAAAGCGAGACCGCCTAAAGGCAAAAATTTTTAATCTGAAAAGTAAGGGACATAATATGTCTAGCACAAATACTGGCACTGTAAAATGGTTTAACGAAGAGAAAGGCTACGGCTTCATCGCACAAGAGAACGGTCCAGACGTATTCGTTCACTTCCGCGCTATCTCTGGTGACGGTTT
The DNA here is from genome assembly GCF_052879755.1 of Vibrio sp. DNB22_10_4. NCBI lineage: Bacteria > Pseudomonadati > Pseudomonadota > Gammaproteobacteria > Vibrionales > Vibrionaceae > Vibrio > Vibrio sp. DNB22_10_4. The sequence continues at coordinate 1,677,705 of NZ_JBNNXW010000001.1, forward strand.
CAAAACTCTAAAAGAAGGCCAAGCGGTTTCTTTTGGTGTTGAGCAAGGCCAAAAAGGCCCACAAGCTGTTAACGTTGTTCCAGCTTAATAACGCAGCTTCGTAAGAATGCTAAAAGGCCTCGAGAAATCGAGGCCTTTTTCTTTTCTGCCTGTCTAAGAACCCTCACTACCCACACTCGTCAAAAGTCGAGATAAAATCCCAACTCGACATTGCTGCTGTCTTCGATCGGTCTACCTGGACGCACACGATATTGACCCTTTGTGTACTTCACATACGGTTGAACATAAGGCGTGTTCACTGTCGCTGAAATGTCGTAGCTACTGCGCGTACTGTTTTCAAACCCATGCTGTGATGTCAACACATCCACATTGTAACTAACACCAATATCCAGCAAAGGGTGAACGCTATAGCTTGCGCCTAACGTGTTTTTCCACTCCCGGCGATGATTAGCGTAATCGATAGGCTCTGGCAGTTCTACAGCTTTGCTGGTATCTCGCCATTGATAATAAGTATCCCAATAAACGAATAACGATGGTGCAGCTGAGTAACCATACATAAATCCAACGTCGTAGATGTCGATAGTGTCGTCAAACCCATATTGACCATAAACGTTGAAGTAATGGTTGCCCGTAAGCCAATCGTAAGTCGCACCGAATTGCAGATAGCGATCGGTATCAACCTCCGCACTTAAAGTGACACTATCCGTCGCTGCCACATCTATACCGAAAACACCAATGACTTCATCTTGATACTTTGTCGCTTGAATATTGAAATCAACGATCTCTCTTTGTGATTCACTGGCATTAGCAAAAGGTGGAATGAGCGATGAAGAGAGTAAAGCAAGGGTGAGCAATCCGTGGCGTGACGTCTTCCATGGTAAATAGACGTATCGCATTTCATGGTTCTCTATGGCAATTTGAGGGAAGAAAGCTAATCTTCTGAAACAAGGATAGCTTCAGAAAGTACCACTATGATGCGCGTTTTTAGCTATTTAGAAAACTGAGCTAGATATATAGCTGACATTTAGGCTATAAATATCAACATCGATACACAAGTGCTATATTCAAGAAAAACCGAAGCCCATAGGACTTCGGTTTCGACAGGTTCAATATTTATTCAAACCAGGTTAGAAGAAACCCAATGGGCTGGTTGAATAGCTAACCAACAGGTTCTTGGTGTTTTGGTAGTGACCCAGTGCCAGCTTATGAGTTTCGCGGCCGATGCCCGATTTCTTATAGCCACCGAACGCGGCATGTGCTGGATAGGCGTGATAGCAGTTCACCCATACTCGACCAGCTTGAATTTCTCTACCCATGCGATATGCCAAGTTGCCGTTTCGCGTCCAAACTCCAGCACCTAATCCGTAGTCTGTATCATTGGCAATCGCCAACGCTTCCGCTTCATCTTTGAACGTGGTGATCGCAATCACCGGACCAAAGATCTCCTCTTGGAACACGCGCATTTTGTTGTTACCTGCAAGCATAGTTGGCTGAATGTAATAACCTTGCTCTAAATCGCCCTCTTGCTTACTCATGTCTCCACCAATGATCACTTTCGCGCCTTCTTGACGACCAATCTCAAGGTAGCTCATGATCTTATCAAACTGCTCTTGTGAAGCTTGAGCACCAACTTGCGTGGTAACATCGAGTGGGTTGCCTTGTTTGATGCCACGAGAACGCTCTTCAAGCTTGGCAATGAACTTATCATAGATAGACTCTTGCACTAACACACGTGATGGACAAGTACACACCTCACCTTGGTTAAAGAACGCAAGCAATGTACCTTCAATACACTTATCTAGATAATCGTCGTCTTGATCGAAAATATCTTCAAAATACACATTTGGAGATTTACCTCCCAACTCGACTGTCGATGGAATCAAACTCTCTGCTGCGCATTTCAAGATATGGTGGCCGATTTCGGTAGAACCTGTGAAGGCTAACTTGTTGATACGTTCACTCGTCGCCAAGGCCTGACCTGCTTCTGCGCCGTAACCATTAACAATGTTCACCACACCTGGTGGTAGTAAGTGACCAATTTTCTCCATCAGCATCAAAATAGACGCGGGCGTTTGCTCCGCTGGCTTGAGTACCACGCAGCACCCTGCCGCCAGTGCAGGTGCTAGTTTCCATGCAGCCATTAACATCGGAAAGTTCCAAGGAATAATTTGCCCAACAACACCAACGGGTTCTGGGAAATGATAGCTCGCCGTTGTAGCATCGATATCGGCCGCTGTGCCCTCTTGCGCTCGGATACAGCCGGCAAAGTAACGGAAATGATCCACCGCTAAAGGAAGATCCGCAGCTAGCGTTTCACGAACGGGTTTACCATTCTCCCAGGTTTCAGCGACAGCAAGCGCTTCAAGGTTCTGTTCAATTGCATCCGCAATTTTCAGCATAATATTGGCGCGCTGCTCAACACTGGTTTTACCCCAAGCTTCTCTTGCAGCGTGTGCCGCATCCAGCGCTAGATTGATGTCTGCTTCACCTGAGCGAGGAACCTCACAAAACGGTTTGCCATTCACTGGTGACACGTTATCAAAATACTGGCCATTTACTGGCGCTACCCACTCGCCTCCGATGTAGTTTTCGTAACGGCTTTTATAGCTGACGACGGCGTTTTCTGTTCCTGGTTGAGCGTAAATCATGTTCATTCCTTTTTCTATTTTTCAGACTGTTGGCAGCACTTTTGCAACAACAAAAACAAGCGGTTGCAAAAACGTACAGTGATAAACGCAACATTTACGCCAAGCCAAATGCTTTAAATGTTATAATTATGTAAATTTATGATTAATATATTTTTATTGTACTGTCTTTGGGTGACACTCATTGAGGTCATCAAACCCACACTGTTACAAGATGCCACAGTGTGTCACACCCCGCTGTTACAGATTGGCACAGTCACTACAGGCCATTGAACAGCGAAGAATAATCGAAAGAGAACCGTCGGTCTTATCGGCAGAGAAACTGGAACACTCACATTCGGGAACGTTATGTTAGTTACTCAGATACAAAACAACAAAACTTGGTTAAAAGACTCTTGGCGACGCAGCGTACTAGCAGGTTTAAGCAGTCGAAAGCAGCCCGACGACCGACGCATCGATGGCGAAGAAATCAAGTCACGCGCCGAGCAGCACCAGTCACTCATCCAAGTAGTTGAACAGCATGCCTATCCGTTGTTTTGTCAAATATTCTCCCGTACCGACAGCCGTCTGATCCTCGCCGATACTCAAGGCGCCATTATTAAAACATGGGGACAAAAACGCTTTCGCGAAAAACTTACCGAAATTGCCCTCGACCAAGGGGTGGTCTGGGATGAAAAGCTCAAAGGTACCAACGCCATTGGTACGGCATTAATAGAAAAGCGCCCTATTTCGGTTATCGGCGGCGAACATTTCATTCGTGACCACCAATTTATCAGTTGTACCGCCAGCCCCATTTTTGCTCCCGATGGCAGTTTGCTTGCGGTGCTCGATGTCACTAGCGAATACCAAACTCATAACGATGCGACTCAAGTACTCATTCAATCTATGGTGCAAAAAGTCGAGAGTGAACTTCTCAATCATATTCCAGACGCTGCTCTGCGTATTCGTATCGGTCATGACCGTTCGGTACTGGACAGCGGCTGGCAAGGTATTGTCGTCACCGATAAAAACGGCCAAGTACTGGCGCAAAACGCTATCGCATCAAGTGTTCTTGCCAACCAAATCCAACCTGGAGATGCCATCGATAGTGTCATCGGATCGCTGACCATGAACCAAATCAGTAAAACCGCGCAGTTTTACTATCAGGTTGAAGCGGTGCGCGGCAAAGCAAAGGTTCCATTAAGCAGCACCGTGAGCTCTCCGAACAAACCGCGTCCCTGCCCGCTTCACTTCGGAGACAGCAATATTGAGCAGTTATGGACACAAGCGGCCAAAGTCATGGACAAGCGAATTAGCTTAGTCATTGGCGGTGAAACTGGCTGCGGGAAAAATGAACTGGTTAAAGCGCTACATCAGCAAAGTGACTTGGCCGACAAGCCCCTTATCTCTATCAATTGTGGTGCGCTTCCTAAAGATTTGATTGAGTCGGAGCTGTTTGGCTACGCCCCTGGAGCCTTCACTGGAGCCAATAATAAAGGCTTTGAAGGCAAGTTCCGCCAAGCCAATGGCGGCATACTGTTTCTAGATGAGATTGGCGATCTGCCACTATCTGCGCAATCACGTCTTCTTCATGTTCTGCAGGACAAAGTGGTCTCTCCCGTTGGCTCTCCAAAAACCTACTCTGTTGATGTTTACGTGATCGCCGCCACACATGCTAACTTACAGCAGCAGGTCGCCAGCGGTGAATTTCGTGAAGATCTCTGGTATCGACTTGAAGGGTTAACCATTACCTTGCCACCAGCAAGAGAGCGTGACGATCTCGACGCGCTTATCTGCCAGCTGTTTCACCGTGAAGCACCAAAGCAAACCCTTTCCCCTTCTCTATTGGATGCCATGATCCACTATCAATGGCCTGGAAACATTCGAGAAATCGTCTCCGCGTGCCGTTTGCTGGCAGCGCTGTGTGATGAAGAGATAATCACACCCGCATCTATCCCAACTAGCCTCCACCAAAAATGGTTTGCGTTAAAAACGGCAGACGACACCAACAAACAAAACTTACGTTCTACACTGGATCAAACACTGATCGCGACCTTTAATAAAACCAAAGGTAACGTCAGCCAGACGTCACGATTACTCGGTATTAGTCGCAACACCATCTACCGAAAACTGAAAAAACTCGGCTACAACCAACCGTAATCGTAATGACAAATATCTTTTGTTAGACATGAGGGATGATTTGTCCGTTAATGCGCACAAATCTTGAGTAAGCGCTCCACAACAATAAGCACTCAAGATCCTATTCGTGAGCATCATGGAAGATCATCACGAGGTTTGATTTTTCAGGTAAATGCTTCTTCTCAATCATCAAATCGAGCAACAATTCGAATCATATACCTTAAGCAAGTATAGAGATGAGCGACAGCCTGAACACATGATAAGTGAGACACGCTGTGACAACGACTTCAAAGCTTGACCGCGTACGTGCGGATTATAACGTCCAATACTGGAGCCAAAATTTCTTCGGAATCAATGACGAAGGGGATGTCATTGTTTCTCCACATAAAAATGGACAGCACCAAGTACCACTAACCAAAATTGCTAAAGCTCTGGAAGATAAAGGGCTGACGCTACCGGCATTGGTACGCTTTCCACAAATCATCCACCAACGCGTTCATGGTATCTGTGATGCTTTCAACCAAGCTATTCAAGATTACGGTTACCAGAACCAGTACTTGTTGGTCTACCCAATTAAAGTAAACCAACAAAAAGATGTGGTTGAGCAAATCCTAGAGAGCCAAGCGGAAGCAGAAACCAAGCAGCTTGGTCTAGAAGCAGGCAGTAAACCAGAATTGATGGCCGTCCTTGCGATGGCGCAACGTGCCAGCTCTGTGATCGTTTGCAACGGCTACAAAGACCGTGAATATGTGCGTTTGGCACTGATTGGCGAAAAGTTGGGGCACAAAGTTTTCATCGTACTCGAGAAGCTCTCTGAACTTGATATCGTACTAAAAGAAGCGGCAGCGCTTAACGTAAAACCACGAGTGGGTCTACGTATACGTCTCGCATCTCAAGGCGCGGGTAAATGGCAATCAAGTGGGGGTGACAAATCTAAATTCGGTTTGTCTGCTTCCCAAGTACTGCAAGTTGTCGACCGCCTAAAAGCGCAAGACCAATTGGATATGCTGCAACTTGTGCATTTCCATTTAGGCTCGCAGATGGCCAACATTCGCGATGTGCGAAATGGGGTAAACGAGGCGGCTCGCTTCTACTGTGAACTTCGCAAGATGTCTGTGCCTATCTCCTATTTCGATGTAGGCGGTGGTCTAGCGGTCGATTATGACGGTACGCGCAGTCAGTCGAGCAGTTCTATGAATTACGGACTGGCTGAGTACGCTCGTAACATCGTGAGTACCGTTGGCGATGTATGTGCGCTCTATGAAGAAACCGCACCGGTAATTATTTCTGAGTCTGGTCGCTCGCTAACCGCGCACCACGCAGTACTGATCACTAATGTGATTGGCACAGAAAGCTATAATGTTCAGTCTGTTGATGCTCCAGCAGAAGAGGCTCATCCTCTGCTTCAAAATATGTGGCAAAACTGGCAGAGCCTAAAAGGCGGCACTGATGCTCGCGCTGTCATCGAGATTTACAACGATACACAAAGCGATCTAACAGAAGCACACACCTTATTTGCATCTGGTGTGGTTGATCTCCATCAGCGTGCCTGGGTAGAGCAGCTCAGTCTAAGCATTTACGGTGAATTACATCGCCAAATGGACAACAAGAATCGCTTCCACAGACCGATTATTGATGAGCTTAACGAACGATTAGCAGACAAGTTTTTTGTGAACTTCTCTCTATTCCAGTCGATGCCAGACGCTTGGGGTATTGAACAGGTATTCCCAGTTTTACCACTATCGGGGCTCGGTGGTGAAGAGCAAACGCGCGCGATCATGCTGGATATTACCTGCGACTCTGATGGTACCGTTAAGCAATATGTTGATGGCCAAGGTATTGAATCTACGCTACCAGTACCTGCTTGGAACAAAGATGAACCCTACCTAATGGGCTTTTTCCTTGTTGGTGCGTACCAAGAGATCCTTGGTGACATGCACAACCTGTTTGGCGATACACACAGTGCCGTTGTTAACGTTACTGACGAAGGCGAGTTTGAATTTACCGCCATCGACGTGGGTGACACTGTTGAAGACATGATGCGCTACGTTCACATCGACGTAGACGCGATTAAAAAGAACTACAAAGAGCTGGTTGAACGCCACATAGCGGCTGACGAACAAGCGCTTATTTTAGAAGAACTAGAGTGCGGCTTAACTGGCTACACCTATTTAGAGGATTTTTAAATGAATGATTTGTTTACTAAAACTGATTATTCACTGTATTCGAACGCAATGACCTTCTTGCGTCGACCTTACGTGAAAAACCCAGTTTCTGCAGATGCAGACGTGGTGGTTTTTGGTGTACCTCTAGACATGGCGACCTCCGGTCGCCCTGGCGCTCGCATGGGACCGGACGCAATTCGCCGCGCTTCGGTCAACCTAGCTTGGGAAGGCAAGAAGTTCCCCTGGGATTTCAACGTATTCGATAAGACCAAAGTGATCGACTCTGGCGACCTAGTCTTTGATACTGGTGATGCAGAAGACTTCACTTACCGTTTGGAAGCAGCAACTAGCGAGATTCTAAAGAGCGGAAAAACCATGCTCGCGCTAGGTGGTGATCATTTCATCACGCTGCCTATCTTGCGCGCTTACGCTAAACATCATGGCGAAATGGCATTGATTCACTTCGATGCCCACACAGACACATACTCAAACGGCAGTAACTACGACCACGGCACTATGTTCTACCATGCGCCAAAAGAAGGTCTGATTTCTGCTAAGCACTCTGTGCAAATTGGTATTCGTACTGAGTACAACTACGACGACCACGGTTTTAACGTGATTAACGCCATGCAAGCGAACGATCAAAGCGCAGAAGAAATTGTTGCTCAGATCCGCAGGATCATTGGCGATAAACCAGTGTATATCACCTTCGATATTGACTGTTTGGATCCTGCGTTTGCTCCGGGCACGGGTACTCCGGTTTGTGGCGGTTTAAACTCAGACAAAGTGTTGAAGATCATCCGCGGCCTAGCAGGCATCAACGTAGTAGGTATGGACGTAGTAGAGGTGTCACCTCCGTACGACCAAAGCGATCTTACTGCACTAGCTGGTGCGACGATTGCGCTTGAACTGCTTTATGTTTGGGCAAGCAAAGAAGGCAAAGAGTAAGCGATACAATACGGCGAGGTCATAAAACCTCGCTGTTTTTTTATGTCATCGTCGCATGTGGCGTAAAATGATAAATCCCTTTTCAACGCTTGTTTAAACTGCACCTCATCCAATCACTCCATGAGGCACAAACACAATGCGTAACCTACTCCTAATTTTCGCGACACTTCTGCTACCAGTATCAGCAAGCTATGCGGGCATCTCTATTAAAGGCGATAACCTTGAGCTCAGTGAAGACTGCATTAGCTATGAGTCAAAACGCGTTAAAATTGAATCAGAAGAATGTGATAGTAAGCATCGCAAAGGTAAAAGTGATCGAAGTGCACATGGAAAAGATAATCCAGGTAAAGGACATGGAAAGAAAAAATAACGCCTGTAATAGCGACCACTTTTCGTCAAAGTGGTCGCTATTAAGAGCTGCGGTGACTTAATCGTTACCCTGGCGATAGATAGAGCCTAGTAACGCAACAATACACACCAACACCATAGGCAAATTAATCAACGCTCCTGGGGCATCCCCCGCAGTCACCACTGGCTTATACATGCCAATCGCGAGTCTTCCCGCGTACTCGGCAATCATGATGATGTACATCAGTGGAATTAAGCTTCGATAGCGAATGGAAACCAAAAGATAGAGAAATGCAATCAGCAACTGCGATAGCCCCCACAGCGCAAAGACACCTATAATGGTGGACGCCGCTCCAGAACTAAACGTGTCTAGCGGGATAGTGGCAATACTTTGCGCACCACCATCTGGGGCCAGTATGTGATGCTGACTACGCCATAATGTGACAGCAGTCAGGAAGTAAAACAAATACTGGCTAAGCTTTGCGCCTTGAAAGTGGTTATCAATGGTTCTTGGGAGAATGTTTTTATAATCAAATTGCACTTTGGTCTTCCTTTAGTCGATTCGTGTCCAAACTATAGTTTTGGAGAAAAAACCAGCTCCAATTTCTATTTTCAATGTGTCCGCAATTAACATGATATTCGCATCATAATACTTCTCTTTCTTAATTGCGTACACTTTGCCTTTATAAGCACCGGATACTTCTACAATTGAAGACAGTATTTGCTTACCTTCCAACTCCGGCTTTGACGGAGCACTTGTCACAACTCCCTGCCAATGACCCGATTCGGTTTGGCTAATTTCAATTTGTGTGGACTTATTTTCCGCCAACCACTTACCTTCTATCATTCCGGTATTGGCGAAAGTCATCACCGACCAAGAAATAGAGATTAATAGCATTAATACTTTCATTTACATCACCTTTAATCTCATTAAAAAGCATAGTTCATACCAACAGATACGATATATGACGACTTATCATAAAACGTGATATTGGAATTACTTTGGCTATAACCAGCAAGAGAAACAAACGACCAATCCTTCAAATTCAAAAATTGCTGGTACTTATATGCAAGGAATACGTTCATTGTATTGTCGGAACGATTCACCCCATCAAATAGCTGACTACTGGTTTTATGGGTTCGGTTTTCATACCCTAGCGTTAAAGCGAGCGAGTGCTTATTAAACTTCTGAAAGTAGGTCAATTCTGTGCCCCAGTGATCGTAAGAGGCCGCCTCTCCTTCAGCATCATTCTTTATATAAGTCACCGATGGTACCAAAAAAGCAGTTCTGCTTAATAACATTCGATAGCTCGGCTTTAGGTAAATAGCGTTTGAGTCGCGTCGCAATTCACTTACTGTCGTTTCGTTATCTAGAGTCTTAATGGCATAGGCACTATCTATCGAAAACTGAGAACCTGCTATGTTCTTGAGCTGGAAACGATACGCGTAACCTTCCTCATCGGTTGTAGTTCTATCACTACCAAGCTGATAGGGGTTTGACCATTTTTCCTCTGGTATTAAGGTTGGAAGAAACGAAGCCTGAACAACCGTGCCTGATTGAAGCTCTTGCTTGTAAGCAATTTCAATGGCTACTTGCCCCACCGCAACATCCTCACGTGCGGTACCGAAATACACCTGCTTATCAAGATCCTGACCAAAGGTATAAGCTATATTCCCTAGCGGGAAAACAATCGTCTTATCGCTACTGTTCGCCGCTTGATCGGTGCTTACTAATGACGGGTCATTGTCAGTATTCAGGTTTGACGTTTCTCTACTTACGCCTACATTGAGTCCAATCTCTCCACTAAAACCTGATTGGCTCGAAAGCTGAGCAAAAACAGGGGCAGTGGTAAGGGCGACAACTGCGACGACGTAATTGTTTTTCATTGGTAATGGTGTCCTTATTAATCCATCAATTTAGGAAGCCAATAACTTGGCTTCCTGCTTTGAGCAACAAATAACTTGGGAGGTCTACGCTTTTACTTTGTAGAAAATGCTCTGGGCTACTCTAACCTAACCTTATTTTTGGGTAAGCGCTCAGAGAATGAATGGGTATAAATCGGGTATGAAATGTCTATTCAAAGTATTCCATTGAGTGTCACCGCACCTTGTCAGTTTTGACATTTCCATTTCCCCTCCCCTTAGTCCTTTCTCCAACTAAAAGTGGAATTAAACCTCTACTCGATAGAAGATGCTGTACAGTACAGGAACAAATATCAGCGTCAGCAACGTAGAGAAAATAAGTCCAGCGATAATGGCAATCGCCATGGTTTGCCACATTGCTCCCCCTGTTATGAGTAGCGGAATCATCCCTAGAACAGTAGTCAGCGTGGTAAGGAGAATCGGCTTCATTCGCCTCTTACCCGCTGCGATCAGTGCATCAATAGCACGCTTGCCTGACGACAGCTCAATGTCCACTTGTTCAAGTAAAACAATGGCGTTATTAATCACGATCCCCGCCAGCGATATCACGCCCAAGAACGTCATAAAGCCAAAGAAACTATTACCAATATGTAGACCTGCCACCACCCCAACAAACGCGATTGGAATCGTTGATAGGATGATGATGGGCTTTCTAAATGAGTTAAACTGCGCCACCAGCAAACCAATAATGACAAACAGCGCCAGTGGCAGATTTTCACTGATACTACCCGTCGACTTTTTCGACTTCTCTTCTTCACCGCCAATCTCAAAAAACACGCTGTTTGGCCAAGTTTGAGACTCTGCCTCGAGCCAAGGTAAAATCGCATTCAGTCCTTCACTCGCGGTATAGCCAGGCTCCAACTGAGCACCAATGGTGACCGATTTGTAACTATTGCGACGATAGATCTTGGCGTTTTGCCATACGACATCGACGTCCGCAATATGCGCGAGCGTCACGCTTCCTGCAGGTGTATAGATTGGCAACGCCAGAATTTGCTCAACATTAAGTTCCTCACGCTCTTCATTAGAAAGCACGATAGGGATACTCAAGATTCCGTCACGAAACTCACTCAAGTTTTTGCCAACCAGTGACGTTTGCAAACTAAGTGCGATGTCTCGGTTATTCACGCCTGCGAGCGCGGCTTTTTGTTGATCAATAACAATACGGATAGTTTTGGTTTTTTGTCCCCAATCGTCACTCACATCCTTGAGGCCATCTATACCGGCCAATTTCGCCTTAATCTCTTGAGTAATCGCAAAGACCTTATCCTGATCCAAACCGTTTAATCGAATTTCAACCGGGTTTAGAATCGCCGCGCCATTTTCGATAAGCCTTGTGGTCGCGATGGCGTCTGGATGATTCTCGCTGATGTAAGACTCGATACGTTGCATCAGTTCTGGATTATCACGATAGTCGTGAGTGTTGATGACCCAGAATGAGTATTCAGGGCTGGACGTTCGAGAGCTGTGCGGCAAAATATAGCGTGGGCCACCGTAACCAACGTAAACCGCCCAGTTTTTGATGCCTTGGCTATGAATATCAAACTCTTTGTCGCTCTGCTTACCATCCGAAGATTCCTGAGCTTGCAACGAAAACAAGAACTGCTCAATGTCAAAAACCATGGCTTGATTCTGCTCAATGGACGTCCCCATTGGCATAGTCACTTCCATTTTGAAGAAAGTTCGCTCCGAAGGCGGGAAGAAAATGTTCGGTAACCACTTCATCGCTTGAAAGGCGAATACCGTTGCCACTACCATGGTCGCCACAGTGAGCCAGCGAAAACGGATAAGTTTGGTCAGTAAATTAGCATACCACGCGAGTTGGTTAGGCGATTCTTCCTTTACCTGTTTGGTAGGCTTTAAAAGCAGTACACAAAGTAGCGGGATCATGACTAAGCTCAGCAGCCAAGAGGCCAAGAGCGTTATGGTCACAACCACAAACAATGCGCCCGTATACTCACCCATAGTCGACTTCGCCAAGAAGATCGGCAAGAAAGCGGCGGACGTGGTTAAGGATGACGTTAATAAAGGAAGTTTAAGCTCATTGGCACTTTCAATGGCTGCGACCTTTTTGCTCACCCCTTGATTAATGCGCACCAGAATGTTTTCCGACATAACAATGCCATTATCGACCAACATACCGAGTGCAATAATGAGTGCGGCAAGGGAGATCTGATCCAGACCAACCCCAATTTTAGACATCACCAAAATGGTCAGTAGCATACTGATAGGCACCAGTAGAGACACAATCAAACCGGTTCGCCACCCTAAGAAAATAAACATCACCAAGCCAACAACCGTCATCGATTGCACTAAGCTTGATACAAATTGATCCACTTTGTCTTTCACTTCCTTAGGAGCAAAGTTGACCTTGCTGATCTCCAAGCCAATAGGTAACTGACGAGTGAACTGCTCAACATAAGCCTCGACGTGTTCGCCCAAACGCACATTATTGCCGGTTTCAACCATAGCAATCGCAACGTTAACGGACGGCTTTCCATTAAAGTAGACTGGATTGTTGATAGGAAACTCGTACCCCGATTCAATGGTGACCAGACTGTCCAACCTCACTGTCTTACCACTACTGGGTAACGTCACCAAGGTACCTTTGATCTCATCCGGCGTGTTGTAGTTACCACTCGGCTCAATCGGTAAGCGTTCCTGACCAAAAACCACACTGCCGCCACTCAAGACAATATTCTGTTTCGACAAAATATCCGCCAGCTGATTGGGAGTTAAATCATAGGCCGCTAACGCATTGGCATCGAATTTAAGTTTGATTTGCTCTTGCTGTACACCATGAAGGTCAACCTTAGCCACATCATCGAGCAAAAACAGTCCACTACGAAGATCTTCCGCCGTTTGCTTAAGCTCACGATAGGAAAAGCCTTCGCCATGAATCGCAAGAACAATGCCGTACACATCGCCAAATTCATCGTTGACTACAGGCACTCCAACCCCTTCAGGCAGCTTACTCGCAGCACGATCGATCTTACGCCGCAATTTATCCCAGATTGGCTGAAGGTCTGAGTAGTCCTCTTTGATAGCAACTGTGAGTATCGACACTCCATTTTTAGATTGGCTCTTCACGAAGTTCAATTCCGCGAGCTCTAGCACCGCTTTTTCAAGCGGATCCGTCACTAGATCCTCAACACGTTTTGGGCTAGCACCGGGAAAATGAGTAATGACCTGTGCATTTCGAATCGTAAACCCAGGATCATAAGCCTCTGGGATCGTGTTGTAGGCTTGAATACCCAAGAAGGTCAACACTGCAATAATGACAAGCGTTATGCGACTATTATTTAGAGAAAAGGCGGTCATCGACATTATTTCGTCTCCACTCTTACCTGCTGACCGTCATGAACCTGGCTCACTCCAGCGACGACAACGCGCTCACCGTCCGATAATCCATCGGCAATATTGATACCTTGTTCACTGACGCCATCTACGCGCACGGTTCGCTTCTCGAGTAGATTAGTTATGGGATGTACTACGAATACATAATGCCCGTTGCCATCACTGAGCACAGAATGGCTAGGCAATACCATCGAATGACTTACACCAAATGCCTCCGCTTTGACCTTAACCGAAGTCCCTGTGAACAGTCTTCGCTGAGATGGGGGCTGCATCACTAAAGTGACATGGATCTGCTGGCTACTTTGCTGACTCACACTGAGCTCATCGACTTTTAGTGGGAATGGCTGTGAAAAACCTTCAATTTCCGCGCTGAGTTTAACGGCATCAGCGGTTTGAATTTGCACAAACTGTGATTGCGGCACCGTGATAGTAATTTTGTATTGTTCTACGTCTTGCAAAGTGAGAATTTTGGTCGATGAGGTAACTTTAGAGAAGTTATCGATATAACGATGACTCACCACACCAGAGAAAGGAGCAAGCAACGAAGTGTACTCAACATCTTTTACACTTTGCTCAAAAGCGGCTTGTGCTGAAATATATTGGGATTCCAACGCATCCAAATTCGCCTGGCTAATGGCATTTTTATTGATCAGTGTCTGTGCTCGCTCGTATTCTGCTTTTGCTTGTTTCAAAGTAGCGTTACGAGACTTTTTATTGATCAGTTGTTGGCTATTATCCAGTTGAGCCAACAGTTGTCCCTTTTCGACTTTTTTCCCCGATTTAATGGGCAGGTCTGTCAATTCACCTTGGATTCTAAAGTTCATATCGATGGTTTTGTTTGCCTCGATAATCCCAGTAAAGTGCCTCACCTGGTGCTGTTTCTGACTGACAGCCAAGGTTTTCACGGGTTTGATTAGCACAGAAGTGACTTCTGGTGCTTCATCTTTTTTGCAGCCGAATAGGCTCAGCGCGACTATCAGGGTAGTCAGCCCATTTTTATAACTGTGTGACACTTTCATTTTGTTAACCATTGCAACTTCATTTCGAGCCATAGTAATGAGTTGATCGTGTCGCAAAATGGTAAAATGTACGATTGGGTCAATTTCGGTTATGAGCGGGTCAACAGATAGCGTCGCTTCACTTATACTGTCAGCACCTTGTTCCTAGAGCGTCTATTTTGAAATCTCCAATCCTAAAGTCTTTGTTCTCAAACTCACTGTTATCCAAGTTGTCGTTCTCACGACAGGACTTGCTGTTGCTGATTGTATGGCCACTCATCAACTCTGTGATTATCTACTCGTCACTGTACTACGTGATGATTGCGTTGGATAAGCCACTCACCTTGAACATGGCCTTTCGTGCCCTCACAGGCATCTTTTCAATATGTGCACTATTTTGGCTATTCCGACGACTATTTGATGCCAAATTTGGCGCCATTTATCGCCACAAACTGCCATATCAAATCTTGATCAACTTGGTTTTGGCTTCATTAGCCATTGCCTTTACCTCCGGCGGTCTCCCGACACCGCAGACGTTTGACACCGTAACCGTCTTTCAACTCGTCCGGCTAAAGCTGCTTACTCATTTGAACCTATTACTGCAAGTGACCATTTACACTATGGTCGTTCACAGTTGGCAGCTGAAACAAAAAGCGTTGGAGCTGGAGATGTCATTAAAAGAGTCTGAGATTTCTCTACTGCGCATTCAGACCAATCCGCACTTTCTATTCAACACACTGAACCTGCTACACAGCGAGATCCCAGAACGTCCCGAACTCGCTCAGGAGCTTATTTTTGAACTCAGTGACTTGCTCCGAGGTACTATCGCTATCTCAGACAAAAAGCGAATTTTGCTCAGTGATGAGGTGGAATTGATCGAGCATTATCTGGCTATTCAAAAAGCACGTTTTACCGAGCGATTGCATTTCTCCATGGATATAAGTGAGAAGAGTAAAGCACTACACATCCCGCCAATGCTCATCATGCCTTTAGTCGAAAACGTCATTAAGCATGCAATGAGTAAGACCATGAACCCCATTCAACTCGATATCAAAACCCGCTACACCAAGGGAGAGCTTTGCATTTGCGTTTGTAACAGTTGGCCGGAAAGCACCACGCCTGAGTTTAAAGCTGGCAGTGGTCACCGTAATATTATTGACACCCTGAATTTAGAATACGACGACGCCAATTTTTCAATAGATTTTTCCAACGATACTAGCTGCGCACAAATCACCATTCGTCATGATTTTTAAGGAGAAGCCGATGTACCGAGTCTTATTAATAGATGATGAGCCCGCAGCGACTCAAGCTTTAAAACGTAGCCTTGCGGCGTTTGAAGAGATTGACGTTATTGGTAGCTACAACGATCCACAAAAGGGCATTGAAGCGATATGCCAACAGATACCGGACGTTGTTTTTATGGACATTGAAATGCCTGGTTTAGATGGCTTTATGGTGGCAAAGTCTACCGAGCATATCCCTTATCACTTGGTGTATGTGACCGCCTATTCAGAGCACGCGCTAAGCGCATTTGAAACCAAGGTCGTGGATTACCTACTAAAACCCGTTCGCCAAACCAGACTTGAGCGCTGCCTTGAAAAAATCAAAGCCCTTCCCCCTTTAGCATCTCCTTCAGTTGAGTCTGAGGTTTTAGTGAGTGATGGCAAAACAACCTATCGGCTCAGCCAGAGCGATATCAGCTATATAGAGAGCATCGGCCGCTACCAACAGGTCAACCTAACGACATCAGGACAAAGAAAATTTCAACTGCAAACCATAGTGACAGAAGAGACCATGACCAACTTTGAAAACGAGTTAGGGGCAGAGCATTTTTTACGGGTACATCGCAGTTTTATCGTCAATGTGGGTTTGATAACCCAAGTCCAACGGGAGGCTAGAAATACTTTAGTATCATTAAGCGGTATCAGCCAAAGTATCCCAGTTGCTAGGGCTAAAGTGGCTTTAGTGAATGAGTATTTGAAGTAACTGCCCTCTTAAATGAAGCAAGCTGTGACTGTTTTGAACATTGATTCAACGCAAAATCAAAGCTGAGACCTGTTCAGATTGAGTAACATCACCATTTTTTACTACTATTTCTCAGAGAAGCATATACCTTAAAAAAGCGAATCATATTATGGATAATAATCAGCGCATTGACATCCCATTAGTCTCTCGTAAAAGTGTTGAGTTTTTTGCTTCTATGTTTAAAGAAGTTGATGAACAAACTTACACATTACTTCGTGCTGCTACGATACCTAATGACATCCATAACGACACAGACTATGAATACTTGCCTGAGTCTTGCCTAAAGAATTTTCTAGAGATTCTGGCTCAGCATCTCGAACATGAACGGCTCGGTTGGCTATTTCTTCGCGCATGCAAAGAAACTTTCATTCCGCGTATGGTAGCGGCCATTTCGAAGCGAAATTCTCTTAAAGATGCGCTTGAACAGTTTGGTGAAGCGATCCGACAGGAATCAACTGCGGCAAATGTCTATCTTGAGAAAGCTGGCGGTACGTACTGGCTCGTTCGTGAAAAAACAGGGGTCGATGAAGCATGGTTTAAATATGCCGAAATGTTTTCCGTTATATGTATGGCGGAGCTATTGCGCGCCCTAACCAATAATCAGTGGCGACCGGGTCGAATTGGCATCCAAAGCGCCTGTATTGAAGACTTCGCTAAGCTGCCTTCACTGGAACACGGTCAATTTTTTATAGAAAGGCCGGTCACTGCTCTTGAAATACCTGACTCACTACTTTTTTCACCGACCCAATTGCCCCCTTACCTTGAAAATAAAGCCGTTAATACAACTAAAACCAGCCTCGACAACTTAAGTTTTAAAGAACAATTTACACTGGCGATCACGCCTTACTTATCCATGGGAAAACTGCCCATTAAACTGGCTGCAGAAATACTGCGTATGAATGTGAGAACGCTGCAGCGCAAACTAAGTGCTGAAAATATTATCTATAAACAGTTCATTGAAGAACTTGTCTTTGAAAACATTGCCCATCATCTAAGATGTAGTGATGAGTCAATCACTAGTATTGCCAGCCGTTTTAGCTACTCTGACGCAGCTCATTTCTCTCGTTCATTCAAGCGTATTTACCAACTTACACCATCGGACTACCGGAAAAAATTCAACCGTTGATGTGAACATATGGCGCTCGATTACCTGTCATCAAATGGCTGTTGAACAACCGTCGACTACTGCTACCTTTTAAAGAGTGAAATAGATTGAGAAAAGCCTGCAAGTACACCTTCAGGCTTTTCTCAATCTAACAATAGCTTCTACCGAAAGGAATACGGTTGAATGAGAACTCTCTTTAAGCAGAAAAAGGCATTCTCCTTGTGTTTGTGTTGGACGCTCATAACTGCCCCTGTTATGTCTGCAAACTTTGAAAGCCCAGACTCTGTAGAAAACACCATTGCGCAACAAAAAGCACAGCAATTGAGCTGGCGTAAAAAACTGGCAGAAAATGGATTTACTGTTGGAGCCGATTACTTTTCTCTCGGTTTGGTATCAAATGATGGGGCGGATGGGAATTCAGTTGATGCCGCCTCCGGCGTAGCAAGATTGTACGGCTCATGGACCCTACTCAATAAAGGTGCCGCCAACCATGGCAGTTTGATATGGAAAATCGAACATCGCCATGCATACGGAGACAGTACCCCCAAAAACTTCGCGTTTATTGATAATTTTTCTGGCAAAGATGGACTTGGCTATGCGGGTTTGATTGCACCAGCGTTTAGCGATCAAGGTTTTCGCGTTACTGACCTCAACTGGAAACAGAAAATTAGTGATGGTAGAGGCACTATCATCGTGGGCTGGCAAGATGTTACCAACTACGTAGATGTTTATGCGCTCGCCAGCCCTTGGTCCGGTTTTACCAATCTTGCTTTTTCAACGGGCTCTGGCGTGATGGGGTTACCCGATGACGGAATATTAGCGTTATCTGTAGGCCATATGGTCGGGGAAAACGTCTATGTCGTTGCTGGTATAGCCGATGCTAACGGCCGCTCTGATGATATTTTTGACGGTTTCAATACCGTATTCGCAAGCAATGCAGCTTACTTTTCAACACTGGAACTTGGTTGGACAGCATCGCAAGAAGCAATCTACACAGATAACTTCCACGTCACCCTGTGGGATTTTGGTGATGGTACAAGACACAACTTAAATTATCCGACACCAGGTTATACCGATGGTGGTAAAGGTATCAATGTCTCTTGGAGTCAGTTTTTAACACCTCAAATAATGCCTTTCGTACGAGGTGGGGTATCTGAAGGGCAAGTTGCGCTGTACGACAAATCGCTAAGTGCTGGTTTGGGTTACTTCGGCCTTGGGTCTCCCAAGAATAACTTAGGTTTTGCCTTGAATTGGTCAGAAATTAACGAAGAGATCTTAAAGCCTATCGCCAATTCAGATAAACAATGGACAACCGAGCTTTACTACAACATGCAATTTGGCGATCACTTTCAGCTCACCCCAGATATTCAATACATCAATGCCCCTGCGTTTTCTAGTGAAAGTAACGCTTGGGTATTTGGCGTTAGAGCGCGAGTGTTTATTTAGCTCTGTCTGTTCCTAAACATGCCCGTTGTAACTCCAAATGCATTAGAGACACATTAACGATAAGGATATGTAATGAAAAGAACTCTACTAGCTTCCTCGTTGGCACTGGTGGCGACAATTGCCTTTGCAGAAGACGAAGCTCAACAGCCACAAACGTTATTTCAAAACGTAGACATCTTTAATGGGACTGAAGACAAATTGTACGAAGACCACTTTGTGCTCGTCGAGGGTAATATCATTACCTCAATCTCTGCAAAGGAGATCAATGTTCGTAATGACGCAGTCATTATTGACGGCACTGGTAAAACCTTAACCCCTGGCTTTATCGAAAACCATGCCCACCTGATGTTAATGGGGCCAAGTTTGCCTACGATGGAGTCTAATACAACCTGGGAAGATTTTGCCATACACGGTACACGTATGGCAGAGATGTACTTAATGCAGGGCTTTACGACAGTTCGAGATGCTGGAGGCGCAAATGGAGGGTTAAGAAGGGCGATTGATGCAGGTCAGATCATTGGGCCTCGTTATTACCCATCTGGGGCATTTTTAAGTACTCGTGGCGGGCATGCAGACTTTGCTAACTATACTGCACCAGTAGGCGAAGAGACCAACTTCAGCCGTTTGAACATGGCTCAAGAAGTTGACAGTGTGGCGGAGGTGAAAAAGTACGCTCGAAATAACTTCCGTATGGGTGCAACACAGCTGAAATACATGCAATCTGGCGGTGTCGTGTCCGCCTTTGACCCATGGCAATTACTCGCAGGTTCACCTGAAGAAGTAGGGGCAGCAGTTGAGGTAGCGGACACCTACGGCAGTTATGTTATGGCGCACTCCTATCGAAAGGAAGCGATCCTAGGCGCGCTAAACGCAGGCGTTAAGTCAATCGAACATGGCTTTATGTTCGATTGCGAAATCTCAGAACTCATGAAAGAGAAAGGGGCTTACATTACAACTAACCTCACAGCATTCGACCCAAACCTTTTAGAAATCCCCGCAGTTAAGAATGTTGCGTCTAGTTTAGCGAAAGCGAAATCCGCTTCAGCTGCATTTAAAGACTATATACCCAATATGAAAAAATGCCCTGCTCCTCGTGGTTTCCAAACCGACTGTGTCGGATCCGTTGACGCTTGTAATATTCAAATCGCCTACGAGAAGAAACTGAATAATGATTTCTTTGGTTCTTACGAGTCTTTAAAGACGCTAACTTCCGTTGGTGGTGAAATCGCCGAGCTATCAGGGGATTTCATGAACCCTTATCCAGATGCAAAACTTGGGGTGATTGAGAAAGGCGCGTATGCGGATATTCTTCTTCTTGACGGAAACCCTTTTGAAGACTTTTCCGTTGTCGGTACGGGGGATCAATGGTTTGGTGCTGACAAGCGACCTGAATCTCCAGAGTCTATTCAACTAATTATGAAAGACGGTGTTATCTATAAAAATACGCTCTAATTAGACTCAGTCACCAGCTAATTATCGAGCTGGTGACTGACTATTGATCACCAACCTAGAAGTGACCCCTAGCCTTGAAAAGATTAATTGTTCTCTTAGTGTCTGTGACTTCATTCTCTGGCTTCTCTAGTGAACCGACCTCACTAGAATGGAAAGACCTAGCACCACCACAGACAAAAACTCAGATTGAACTTCCAGAGCTCACCTACCAACAACGCCTAGCATTACAAGAAGTCTTTACTCTGTCCCAATACGATGATCCAGAGGCTGCCGCTGATTTAGCTGCACTAAAAGAGAACTTAAAAGCGGATGGGCTTGATACCGATAAGTTGTTAAAACTGCGTGCAGAATACATCGAAAACCAACAAAAAATGGCAGAAACCGTTACTACTGAATTTGATGGTCAAAAGGTACGTCTTCCCGGCTTTCTTGTTCCTGTTGAGTTTTCTGCGCCATTGGTCGCTACAGAGTTTTTACTGGTACCTGTAGCGGGTGCCTGTATTCATATGCCTCCTCCTCCGGCAAACCAAATCGTACGTGTCTCCTACCCGGAGGGGTATGAAGTTGAGACTGTGCAGTATCCAGTTTGGGTTGAGGGTGTAATTTCGTCGAAGTTAGAAACTGACAATGTTTATCTTGTTGACGGTAATACAGATGTAGCTATGGGGTATACCATGAATGCGTCTTTGGTGAAGGATTACCACTAGATTAACCACAGAGGCGCTCATACCCCTGAAGCACGGCTTGAGCAGCGCTTTAAACAACAAAAGCCCAATATTATTAACCACTAGTGATAAGAAGTAATTGGGCTTTAAGTTGCATCCGAGTATTACCACATCAGATCGTCTGGCACCACATACTGTGCATATGGGTCATCTTCTTCGACGATCTCTTCTTTCACGTCATTTTCGATGACAGTCTCTTGATCACGCTCGGCGATCTTCTTGGCAACGACCGTTGGGATCACTGCGTAACCTTCATCCAAACGGGCGATAGACAGCTGACCTTTACTTAACTGGTCGCGCACGTCTTGAGTAACGTAAAGCGACTTAACCAAGGTACCATCTGTGAAGTTGTATTTAATGTCACCGTTACCATGTTCAATAGTGTTTAGGGTAACCAACTGCTTAACCTGAGCTTTGATTTCTTTGCTCAATTTTTCTTCGTCACGCTGCTTATTGAGCTCTTGGTCACGCTCTTTTTGTGCCGCTTTACTTTCTTCTACTGCAGCTTTTGCTTCGCGCGCTTGAACACGTGATTTTTTCGAACCTTTCTTGGCTTTTTTCAGTTTCTTCTCGTTGACCAGACCAGCTTTTAGCATCTGCTCTTGAAGGCTTAGTTTCGACATGGAATGCAATCCTAGTTTGTTTTCACAATTGTTGGCATGATCCCAAGAAAGCTCAGCAAGAGCAAGTGCAAACCGCGAGAATCTCCTCGATTTTGCGCCCACATACGCACTGTCCAATACTGGAGGGTGATGACTCATAGATCACGCTTCAGAATGTCGGCTTTGAGAATGAGTTAGGTTTGAGCTATGTTGGCAAACACTCCCCATCTCATTAATTTTACCGATTATGCTGCTCGACCTATCACAGATTGCTTTACTGTTTATTGCTGGTGTCTTCGGCGGTGTACTCAATTCAGTGGCCGGCGGTGGCAGCTTTATTACCTTTCCGACACTGCTGTTTATCGGTATCCCGCCAATTGTCGCTAACGCGACCAACACATTCGCCGCTTGTGCTGGTTATTTGAGTGGCACCTATGCATTTCGCCGAGAAGTGCTTAAAGACCGCGGCAATTTACTTAAGGTGGTGTTACTCAGTATCGCCGGAGGCATAAGTGGTAGCTACTTACTGATCATTGTGTCAGAGCAACAGTTTGTCAGCGCGATACCTTGGTTATTACTGTTCGCCACCTTGCTGTTCATTTTTGGCGATCGTATTAATGCTCGGCTGCAAATGGCGAGTAGCCATCGTAACCTTGGTGGGTTAGTCGCGTTTGGACTTGCGCTGTTTTTATTCCTTGTCGGTGTTTTTGGCGGCTTTTTCAACGCGGGACTTGGGGTTATTGGCCTAAGTTACCTTGCGGTTGCTGGCTACAAAGACATCAATTTGATGAACGGCTTGAAACTCCTTATCTCAACCTGCGCATCCGCAATTGCCATCGTGCTGTTTGTTTTTAATGGCCTTATCGATTGGTATTCTGGCATCGCTGTCATGCTTGGTACACTCACTGGCGGGTATGTCGCGGCGAACCTCTCAAGACAGCTACCACAAATCTATGTGCGACGCTTTGTCACGTTAAGCTCTATCGCCATTACCTGTTATTTCTTCTACGACACCTATCTATAATGCCAAGCTATTACCAAGACCTGCTTCATCAGGCTCTGACCAAGTGATAACAAAGCCATGACCTAACGGTCAAACAAGCATCAAGTGGATATGTTACTGATAGCACCTATCTTTATTTGTATCCATGACACATCGTTTAGAGGCTTTTATGTCATTTCGTATCGCGTTGATCGCTACGCTTGTTTCATGCTCGGTAACGGCGCAGCCTGATCCGTTCCCTACTGCACCCAACGACACTGGCAAATCTTTTATGGTCAGTGCCACCAACCCTTATGTGACCAGCACGGGCTACTCCATTCTCAAACAAGGCGGTAACGCGGTCGATGCGATGGTCGCTATGCAGTTAGTGATGTCAGTAGTAGAGCCTGATATGACGGGTATTGGCGGTGGCACCTTTGCTCTCTATTACGATAACAAAGCTAAATCCTTCACCGCTTACGATGGCCGTGATGAAGCGCCTTCCAGTGCCACTCCAGATATGTTTCTAGATAAAGATGGTAAGGCGATTAGCCGCGACGACATTTTGGGTCCTCGCTCCGTGGCAATTCCAGGTACGCTTAAGCTTCTTCAACACACTCACGAAAAGCACGGCAAACTGGATTGGAAACAGCTTATACAGCCAGCTATCAATTACGCTGAAAACGGCTATTCGATGAACAGCTACACCTATGACATCGTAGTGCGTGAACAAACCAGACTTATCCATGATCCAGAAATAAAAGCGCTCTACTGGGAAGGCGATACCATCCGCCCAACGGGCACTAACATGACCAACCCTAACATGGCGACAACACTTAAAGCCATTGCCGAGCAAGGTGCTGATTATCTGTACCAAGGAGACCTTGCAAAGCACATCGTCGATACGGTCAACGCTCGCCTCGAAAAAGACCAAGCGAAACTCTCTCTCACTGACTTTGCTAACTATCGCGTGAAGACGCGCGACATCGTTAAGTCAAGCTACCGTGGCAATGACATTATCTCGTTCGGCTATCCTGCTTCTGGTGGTGTATTGGTCTCCCAGTCTCTCGACATGCTTGAAAAATACGATATCGCTTCAATGCCAATCACCACAGCAGAACCTTGGCGACTGATGGTTGAAGCGATGCGCCTTGCCAAAGAAGACCGCATTGCCTACGCCGGCGACCCAAGCTATGTAGATACACCCGTTGAAGCATTGCTCGATAAAGACTATATCGATGATCGCTTTGACATGATTCCAGAACAAGGCGCAGGTGATAGTAAGAGCATTAAACCAGGATTACCCGAGGTAGCGACACCTGCTGCACACGAAGGCTTTGAAAGCCAAGATACTGGACACATTTCTATTGTCGATAGCGAAGGTAATGCCATCGCGATGACCAGTACCGTCGGCACGGGTATGGGCTCTGGCGTCATGGTAGATGGCGTACTGCTCAATGCTCAGATGGCCAACTTCTCGTCGATTCCAAGTCTAAAGGGTAAACCGGTACAAAACGCCATTGAAGCAGGCAAACGTCCTCGCTCTGCCATTACCCCGCTAATGGTGTTCGACAAAGACGATAACCTACGACTCGTCGTTGGCAGCCCTGGTAGCTCGCAAATTCCGGGTTATGTACTGAAAACCATTGTCGGTATTGTCGATTGGAACCTATCTGCTCAAGATGCGATTGACCTGCCGAACATCCAATACGGCACTAAAATTGACCGTACTAAGCCATACAACCCAACAGGTCTTTTGGTCGAAAAACGCACTTTCGCCGAATCTATGGTGCCTAGCTTTGCTGAAATGGGCTACAAGGTTCACGTTATCCCAGTGGTCAGTGGCCTCAATGCCATTGAAGTTAAAGATGGAATGCTGCATGGCGCAACGGATCGACGCAGGGCTTCTACCTCATTAGGGGATTAATCTCGGAAGGCTAAAAGCAGGTGCTTTTAGCCTTTTTTACAGGGTTAACGGCTAGGTTGTCAAAGACGCAAATAGGCTGCACAGATAAACTCATCACTATTCTGTGGTAAAGTGCACGCCGCTTCCCAACTAGCACAACAAAGGTTAAGACCAACACTATGCCGTTTTCTCAATTCTCTCTAAGCCAAAAATTGATGGCAGCGCTGCCCGATACATTTCGCTCAGCAACAGAAATTCAAACACTCGCGATTCCTGCGATTATGAATCAGCAGGATGTATTGGCTATCGCTAAGACAGGAAGCGGCAAAACATTGGCGTACGGCTTACCACTGTTAGAACAGCTTCTCGAAACATCATCAAAGGCGCTTATACTGGTGCCTACTCGCGAGCTTGCCTCTCAAGTCAATGACACGCTATCTCTGGCTGCTCAACATACAGAGCTGACATCAATCTGCATTTGCGGTGGGGTAGACAAAGAAAAGCAAAAAGCGGCTCTTGCCAATCAGCCAAGCGTAATTGTCGCAACGCCAGGTCGCCTGCTTGAACTGCTCGCTGAAAACGCGCTAACGGCCAGTAACATTAATAAGCTGGTTCTTGATGAAGCCGATCGCCTGTTAGAAATGGGATTTTGGACGGACGTTCAACGCATCATCGAGATGCTGCCAGCAAAGCGTCAAACACTGATGTTCTCTGCTACTTTCCCGAAGCTGCTTGAGAGCAAGACCAAAGAACTGCTTATCTCCCCAGCGCTCATTGAAGCGAAGAAAACGGAAGATGCAGAGCCAGCTATAGAAGAAACGCTCTATCTCGTTAATAAGGGAAGCAAAACCAAAGCGCTGATTGACCAAATCAGCCGTCATAACTGGCGTCAGGTTCTCGTATTTATTGGTGCCAAAGATAACGCTGATGCACTTTGTAAGAAGTTAAACAAAGCTGGGCTAAACACGGCGGCACTGCATGGCAACAAAGATCAGGCAGAGCGAGAGGCTACTCTTGAGCAGTTCAAGCAGCAACAAATCAACGTGCTGATCGCCACAGACTTACTTGCACGCGGTATCCATGTAGAGCAATTACCTGTAGTGATAAACTTTGAGTTACCTTCAAACGCAGAGACCTATGTACATAGAATCGGTCGCACTGCAAGGGCAGGACAAGAAGGTATCGCGGTCTCTTTAGTGTGTCACGGTGAGACAGAGTATTTGACCGCTATTAGAAAGGTGACTCAACGTGAACTAGCGCTACAAGAGTTGGATGGTTTTCCTGTTACCGACCAGCCTTCGTCTGGCGAAAGCAAGCGAGCTCCTAGAGATAAGCAAGCTAATCGCAGAACCAACAAAAAGAAGAGCATTAAACAGTTCCAGGGCAGAACTAAGCGCTCTTAAATGGGTTTGGAGCGAAGGTATGCCAGAGTTTAAGTTAACAACCTTCTGGACTTTGGCCTCTTGTTTTAACGCGAATATCAGCTCACCGTTAATTCGTCATCCTCACAAAAGTGAGGATCTCCTAAAGCGCTTAGCTAACTGCACAGTCACGTTAGTTACATTCATAGCGCGCTGACTGAGATTCCCTTTTCAAAGGGAATGACTTTTTTGGGGGAGCGTTGACGCTCGGCGTGGGGCAAGATGCCATATTTAGAGCTTATCGAGCAATACCAACTAATCCGCTTCACACCATTCTAGGATTTCATAACCGAGCCCTTTTGCATTCACTTTTTCAGGCTCAGTCATCGGCACCGAGTAGTCGCCAACTGGACAGGCTGAAACCGCAACCAACAGATCCATATCTGCGACAAATTCAACGTAGTCACCCGGATTACTTTGGCTTGGCATGCTATCACCGCTGCCATCCATTTGAATAAAGCTCGGCTGGAATACCATAAAGTTGTCATGGATGATATCTTGCTCACCCATACCATACTCAGACACGGCCTGAATACCATTGTCGTGACAACTGTTATGCCCTTTGACACCGCTTAACATTTCCCACTGCGCTTGGGTACAGTGACCACCTAAGGCAACGTGGTTATGAAAGTTTTTTTGTAGCGTTGGGTTACCAGAGTGTTCCACCAGCATTGTTGCCATAGGACGAACATTTGGCATACAAGACCACAATTGGCTGTATTGGGCTAAATACGCACCTTCATATAGGAACGTCGTATGCCCCATAAAGTGCTCAGTACGGTCATGCTGATTGAATACCCAAACATCACCAATTTGCGGGCCATCAGATTGAATAATTCGAAACACTTGGCCTTTACTGACTTTAAAGGCTTTGCCGCTATGGCGCTCAATATAACCCTTTGAGACAGAACGCAACTGGTCACGTTTTTCTGTCATTTCAAGATATTTTGAGGCTATGGGTGTTCCCATCAACATGCCGCTTTGCTTCGTGACTGTTTTAGACATCATTCTCTCCTACCAATCAATACGTTGACGATCTGTGAAGAAGCCAGCAGTGGGTCCTTCTTTTGTGAGTGTTGCTAACCAAACAGAAGTGTCCGCCCCTTCTCTAACAGTTTTAGGTCTCGCTTGTGAGTCACCATAATCAGGCAGATCATCGAGGTTCATGTCTGTCTCGACCCAGCCAGGGCAACAGCTATTTACTTTGCCCGAAAACGGCTCTAGTGCTTTAGCGAACAAGACGGTATTGGCGTTAACACCAATTTTGCTCATTTGATACGCAGAGCAGATATCGTCTTTCAACGGCGAATCCATATCACTTAACTGTGCAAGCTGTGCCACCTGTGTCGAGAGGTTCACAATGCGCGGTGATTCGGATTTCTTGAGTAATGGAATCAGTTTTTGTGTCAACAAAAACGGACCAATTTGGTTGATTTCTAGCACTTCACGAAGCATCTCTTCCTGAAGTTCAATAGGACCAATACCAAAATCTTTCAAAATAGCGGCGTTGTTGATGAGTGCATCTAAATGACCATAGGTCGCTTCAATGATCTGATATACAGATGAAAAAGTACTGCTATCAGCAAGGTTGAGTGCCACTGAGGTCACCTCATGACCTTGGTCTCGATACGTTTGCGCTTTTTCTGAGCAGTCTTGAATGTCAGCCATGACGACTGCGTATCCCTGCTCCATCAGTAGCTCACATGTTGCTAAGCCTATTCCTTGATACGCGCCTGTCACCATTGCAACTTTCATAATAATCCCCTGTGGTTATCTCGATTTCTATGGTTACTATAAGTCACTAAGATCGTTTATAGTTGTCCCTATGGCTCATCATTGCAATTCCATATCATGAATATCATTAGCGCAGTAGAACCATTAGTTACCCCTTATGATTACAATAAAGAGACGCTAAAAAACCTACGAAAGCTGTTTAGGCGTTACCACGTGGTCAACGCGGTATCTATTAAGGTAGAACAACTGCTGATCTCACAACAGCGTATCGATATTGTCACTCTAGTGGCACTGCAAAGGGAGTCCATCGAATCGTTGTTACATGCTGGACATTGCCATGCCGGTTTTGCATTGGGGCAGCTCTTCTCGGTGGAAAGTTTTGGTCGCTTCAATATCGCTCTACAAAGCGCTCCAGACTTAGCCAGCGCGGTGCGTTTGATCTCTCTTTATACTCCGCAGTTTGAAGCCATTCTTCAGGTAAAACTCTGTGAAGACTCCAGAAGGCTTTATATTGAGTTCGAAGATGAGCAATCCATCCTTGCGTGGCAGTATGAAGACGCCTTGATGGCTTGTTGGCAACTGCTTATACAATTAACACAAACTCAACTACATGCGACCAGAGTGTGTTTACAAGCACCGGAACAAGGCAACAGTCAACATCTGAATAAAGTGTTTGGCACCAATATTGAGTTTTGCGCCCCCTGCACTTACATCGAGCTATCGACTTCAGATTGGTCAAGACCCATGGGGGTATCTTCACCATTGATCACCGCGTTATTTGACTCTTGGTCCGATCAAGAAGGCAATGATGAAAACCGTTTTCTATCAGAGATATACCATTCAATTTACGATCAAATAGCACAGCGTAGCGCAGAAATAACCTTACCTGAACTTGCCTCGCAGCATCATTGTAGTGTCGCAACGATGAAGCGGCGTCTCGCTAAGTACGGTAAGAGTCTAACAACCATGAAAGATGAGGTGCATATGCTGGTCTGCTATCACTACGTGACAATGACAGCACTACCCTTAGCAACCGTTGCCGACTGGCTTGGTTTTAGTGACAGCGCGAATTTCTGCCGAGCTTGCAAGCGCTGGTTTGCTATGACGCCCAGTCATCTTAGGCGCTTGAATAAAGCGTAAAAGTTCGTATAGCCATTAGAAGCGTCACCGAACGTCAGCTTTCCTTAGCAGTTATGCATAATGAACTTACACTCAATAATCCCAAACCTTAAAAATAAATGACAGTTTACTGTTTTGCTCATCGTGATGATCCACATTAAAGTTAGCTACATCAACGGCACAGAGTTACAGCAACTCATTGAGCCAAGAACGTAATCTAGTAGCGAAGCACAAAGGAGCAGCGCAGTTTAATCAGGCAGGGAGCGCGATTTAATCGAGGTAATTTATTATGTCTGATATCAAAAAGATCGAAGCGCAAATCAACCAAAACGGCACATTCGAATACAACGAAGATGCTGACCCAGCAAAAACCTACGAGCGTATGGCTGCGCCTGATCTCAACTTTTATGATGCAGTGCGCGCTACCAAAGAAAACGGCACGCGTACCCACGTTTACGATGATTTACTAGAAGCACATACTGGCAACGCCTTTTTTGTCAAGGCAGGCCAGGTCATTCGTTTTGAGAATAACCCAAGCCGCCACAATGGTCGCACACAAATTATCGACGTACAGATGATTACTCCAGACCTGACACAGTGGGCGGATCACCTAAACACGACTGCCCTAGAAGGCCTGAACCTTCGCAAAAATAGTGGCGTCTGGTCACAACGTCACAAAATGGAGAAGATGGCAACGCTGGTGTATGACAACTTCCCTTACGAAAAGCTGGAAGAGGGATTCACACACATCTTTTACGCAGCACACTGCAACGCTGATTGGCTAACCATGCTTTACGGTGAAGAAGGCAACGTGAACTCATGCAATGAAAACTTCCTACATGGCTTCTTACGTGTCCCAGCGATTGCCGCTATCGAAGATGAACAAGAGCGCAGAGAAACGGCTATCTTCCATGCGAACCGTAATGATGTGAATATTTTCCAACCCAACCGTTTCACGCAAATGGATGGTGATATCACCCGCTGCGTACTCGCCCCGGCACCAGCCGTGGAAGACGGCACGGCCGTCGAGTTCTACGCAGAGAAAGATCAGTACTTCGTCGTGTCTAACTGCCCATATGCTGACCAACAGCTGCCATTCCCGGAGGCACGTCCAAACCCGGTTTATGTCTCGGTATTCGACACTGGTATCAAGCCAAACCACCCAGGCATGAACAACCAAGGCTGGGAGAAGCAAGTGTGGGATCGCATCATGACTAAGGATGTTTCTCCAAAGTAATCGGATCTCCTGGAAATCTGGCGTATCCAACTCCCCTCCCGGCCTACGCGCCGGGTTAAGGGATAGCTGAATTTCCTACAGCCAATCTCAATTTGCCAAGGTAGTCATAATGATCAAACTAAGATTCCCAATCCTAGCGGTAGCCACTCTGTGTGCCGCATTCATAACAAAACCTAGCTTAGCAATCGAAGACTGCTACAGCACACCACTTACTGACGCGATCGATGGCGCCCTTATGGGAGGCCTTGTTGGCTCTGTCGCTGGAGAGAGAAGTCGATGTTTAGAGATGGTTTGAAAGCAGAGCTTCGATTCAAAGCTCTGCCCTATAAAGCCTTACTTTCTAACTGGACGTTGCGGTATCTCATCTCCCGAAATAAAACCATCGTTGTTACGGTCGATGCGAGAAAAGTCATTTCTTAGCGGCCCCCGCACTTCAGACTTTGATAGTTTCCCATCGCCATTACTGTCCATATCTGCCATTGGATTGCGCCCTCGTCTGCCATCCTTTTTTTGACTATCAGCATTCGTGGCACTGCCAGAAAGCGTGTATTGCTTAGTTTCTCGCTCTAGTTTAGTTGGGTTTTGCACATACTGAGTATCTTGGTCGGTCACACAACGAACGAAGTTTTCATAACGAACCGCATCGCCTTGGGGTCCATGTCCTTGTGGATAGTCGACACCGTTGTATTGTTTCGGGTCACTACGCTGAGCGCCTGCGCCGTGCACATCAATCCATTCACCATTGATGTATCCTAAAGAACGCCCAAATGCGATATAAGCAGCATTATTAGTGTTCTTTAGGTTCGCGTGTGTTGTGCTACTCCAGTAGTTCGCGTAATCGACTTTTTGACCTTCGTTGATGATGGTGCTGGCTTCAAATACAGAATCAATAGCTGCACTACTGGTTGTATCCGGGGAGCGAGAATAGTCCACAATCGATTGTAATTCTTTGATATTTGGCATTCGCCAATCGCTTTTTCCTGCAAGCTCTAGATTTTCACAGTACTGTATTCCACTAAACCAATCCATCCCTTGCTGGCTGTCACCTTGCTGCCACGTCAGGCCAGTCGCTTTGTCTGTGACTGTCTTATCACGGTTATCAACTAGGTTATTGACGCCATAATCGTTGTTACCTCTTACCGTCAGAAGATAAAACGTTTTTTCACCCCCTCTTGGAGATGTCGCGCCATAACCCTTGATTCGTCCATCAATGAAGTTAACGCCAAAAATCGTTTCATCACCATTCATAGTCGTTGATACGTATTTGGTAGAGCTTAGGTATTGAGAGTCAATCAACCGCTCACCGGCGTCCATATCACCAGATTCGAAGCCAAATACAGAGTGGTCGATAAACGGCCTAATTGAGTAAGTGCCAGCACCATTGATGCCACTAGGGTCTTCACCATCAAACAACATTAAAGAATACAACTCTTTAATGGTTGGGACGCGCCAATCGTTGTGTCCACCGAGCTTTAAACTAGAAGCATACGCAATACCTTGATCGTAAGTGACTTTATCGTCGGCGGTAATTTTTCCATCACCATTGAGGTCCGTCGTTTGAGCCCACACTAACCCCGTGTTGTTATCTGTTACCGTGCCATCGCCATGAGCGGTATAGCTGGGAACATACCCTTGATATTGCGCATCTTGACCAAACGCTCGCTCACTTCGACAAGAACCCATTGTTAGAGAATCGCCTGAACATTCAGTTTGGTTTGTATCAACAATGGTATAGGTTAATTGGGCAAACGAGTGTGTACTGACACCCAATAGTGCAATTGCCGCCGACAATTTTACTAAACGAAACATGCAGCGGTTAAGTCTTAGAAACGTGTGAATTAATTTTGACTGGCTCATAGTGCCTCCTAATAAGCGAACGACTTAATCTTGAGGTCATTCTTTTCGACCGCACTACTATGAATCCGAAATGTGCAGAAAATATAGAGATAATAAAAACACCGATTCGCCCCCGCTCAAACGACACAATTTTCTGTCAACATCTGCATTTTCTTCATACTCCCTACACATTGTTTAATTAGCTTACTAATCAATCAGCTATCAATGATCTATCAATGATCTATCAAGGAATGATAAATGGACAGAGTATTGGTTTTTCTACTTTCCCTACTCGTTCTCACGATATTGCCTTCACTGGTTCTGAGCGCATTTGTTAAACACGCACTCGGGTTATCTTTTTAGTGAACAAAACGGTTTATCGATACAGAACCTAAACATAACGCTCTACAAGGAAACGAAATTGATATGAAAAACCCTTCGAAAATTGTATTCGGTGGCTCACTATTTTTTGGTGCTGGAATATTAGGTGTTCTGACGATAGAAACCGTCGTCCGAGTTTTTATAGTCTGCGCCCAATGGTTGAACTTTTTAGTCAATTAACGCGCATCCTATGTCCTCCTTTGCTTTCTCCTTATTTTCTACACATTCGTCTCACTTTCTCTGCTCAATCAGGCGACACAATGAACATTCACTTTTGATTTTTAGGGAAATTGACATGAAGAAATTTGCTCTCGCTCTAAGCGCTTTGCTGCTTGCTGGCGCATATCACCCCGCTCAAGCTCAGGAAGAACGCCGTAAGCCGCCTTCCTTTGAGGAAATGGATGCAAACGGTGATGGGCTACTGACAAAAGATGAGCTCAAAGGCCGTTTATTGGACGAGTTGGATCTGCTTGATAGTGATGGTGATGGCGCGTTATCGGAATCGGAACTACCCGAACCACCTAAACGTCGCAGCTGAGACGGTGACTTTCAAAACCGGCTCTAACTACAACGGCTCTAACTACAACATAGCGCCTAAAAAGCTATGTGTTCATTTGTTATATGGAAATAAGGTTTATACGTGTCCAAAGTTGTCCACTTCCCTTTGGTTTGCACTCTGCTTACCTACTCTTTTACCAGCGCCGCAGCGCTCTATCGTGTGGTAGAGGTAGACACCTCAATTGCTACTGAAGCTAACGAATACTATTCTACAGCCATCGCACCTTCCTCATCAGAATGGTGTTTTGAAGATAATTGTACTGACAGCCAATACAGTGCGCTTGGCTATAGCATGAATGGTATGGAGGGAATACCACTAGACCAAGAGGTCGCTTTTGGCGTTGATAACCACTTCTACTATCTCGATTATGATGATCTTTACGATTATTGTGACAGCGAGTTAGGCTACGCAACCTGTGAGGCATGGGCGAACAATCGGTGGTATGGGGATGCCAGTACAGACATTGGCGGTCTCGAAAACCATCAAGATGCGTTTTACAACGCAAGCTACACACCGCTCTACCACTCCTTTATGGAATACGACTCGCCACTGGACATCGACCCTGACATCCCTTCTGGCTATGAAGAGATGCTATTTGCAGTCGAAGGCACCATCGACATAAAAGCTCGTACTATCGACTCCGCAGGCCATATCATCGCTAATAGCAGTAGCGGCTATTTTGACTATGAAGGGTATTATGTACAGCCTTATGGCAGCCGCGGGCTTGTCTTTTCCGATGGAAAGACCACATCCCTAGAACCGCTTGCCAATTCAGCTCTGAGCTTTGCGGACTCCGAGGGTGAGCAGTTAATGGTTGAAGACATGGGTTCAACCATTGCCTTTGATAGCTTTACCTACCCCGCCAATGGTGTGGACAGTCAGACCTATGTTGTCGGCAGTGCCTCGGTCGCGACCTTCGATTACTCAGACACCTCAAAGTACTATAACTCACTAGATCTTAGTGGCTGTATAGAGCTTGAACATCCTATCCTATCCAGTGCTTGCCAGCACTTTGGGTTTGCGACACAAGCCTTTATCTGGTCGCTGGCCGACGATGGTAAAACTCGCTTTCCGGCCAGCTCTTGGGCCACAAGCTATGACAACTATAACTATGCATCAGCACAGGCCAGCATTCGAGCCGCAACCATTGTCGAACGCAGTGACAGTCATTATTTAGGTTTGCCTGTATTGGTTGGATTCAACTCCGATCTCGCTGATGACAATCTCATCATGCAAGCGGCGGTATACTTGCCAACCACCACCGATGACTTCTCTGTTGAAGAAAACGCCTGGACATCGGTATTTATTAGCAATGCCAAACTCGAGTACGACGATAGCTATTACTACAGCAACTCTGTCGCTACAGATATTAACTCCCAGCTGATTGTTATTGGCGAAACCAAGCGTTTGGGGAGTGTACCTGAGGGTGGTGCTGCAGCAAACCGGATGTTCATTGCTGACGCCGGACAATCCACACCATCAGCGACCTATTTCAGCGAACTGTCACAGTCGATTTTCTTTGTCGGTGCTGGAGGGCATGCCAATGCAATCAACCAACATAACGAAATCGTTGGTGAAGTGGATGCTGAAAATCATACCGAAATTGATGGGCCGCAACGTCGCCGTCGAGGCTACATCTTTCCTTACAATGGCATTGGAAGCGATGAATCGCGCATGACTCTATTCAACTCACGCGCATGGTGGCTAGATGATCTCACCAATGGAGGCAGTTACAGTGACTTAAACAATGCCTATCGTATTGTCACTGCATCAGACATCAACGATGCAGGAGTGATTTCAGCGACAGCCATCAAATGCGCTTCGGGTTATGACTCCACGGATCACTTCGCCACTTGTGGCAACGGAATAGAAGCCGAAACCGTTGTCGCCGTAAAACTCATCCCTATACAGGGAGCTACCAGCAGCGATATTCAGAGCCGATCGGAAAACACCGCTACCGTTACCCGAGAAGGCGGCAGTATGACTTTAATGGGCCTCTTTTTGTTACTGGCATTCAGGGTCGTGCGAGATTGGTGGCGTAACCTCATTGATGGTACACCGTCACTCACACTATAACGGCTCAACCAATTTACTGATATGTCACTTCGCCTAGATGAAGATCAAAAAAAGCCGAGCTTTCGCTCGGCTAGATATATCATCGCTTGGGAAGAGTGATGAGATATTCGGTTATTCGCTGTCGATTAAACGATGCGTAGGCCACCTTGAGCAATCGCGAAGCGACGTGCACGGGTGAACGATAGTGCGTTAGTAATACCTTCGCCTGTTGGACCTGCGATAGTGAACGTTGACGTACCTTCTGCGTTGTAGCCAACACCAGATAACGTTGGACCATTGTGTGCGAAGATAGTGGTGTTGATTCGGCCACCAAACTTAGTTACGTTCTCAATGTTGCCTGAGTAGATACATGCAGAGTGCTTGTTACCACGCTCAGCTGCTACCGCACGCTCAATCGCTTCGTCGATGTCTTTACAGATAACCACTGGTAGTACTGGCATCATTTGCTCTACGTGTACGAGTGGGTGGTCGTTCTCAACCAACATTACTGCAAGGCGAGTGTCTGACTTAACGCCGATAGACTTTAGGATTTGATCCGCATCTTGACCTACGTGCTTCTTAACTGGGTGCCATACACGAGAAATCTCGTGTGCAGTGCAAGGTTTCGCACCTTCGAACTCGTCTAGTGTTAGAATTTCTTCTGTTAGCTTCTCAGCTTCTTCCGCTGTCAAAACATATGCGCCAACTTCTTCAAGCTTGTCTAGGAACGCGTCTGCAACGGCTTCTTCAACGAATACTTCTTTTTCACCGATACAAAGTAGGTTGTTATCGAAAGAAGCACCACCGTATACGCCTGCAGCTGCTAAGTCTAGGTTTGCAGAAGCATCAACGATAACAGGTGGGTTACCAGCACCTGCGCCTACACCTTTCTTACCAGATTGCAGGATAGCCTTAACTAGACCCGGACCACCAGTACCCACTAGCATGTTCACTAGTGGCGAGCTCGCGATTTCATTTAGCGTTTCTAGTGTTGGCTCTTGAACCATAGTCACTAGGTTTTCTGGGCCGCCTGCTGCAATGATCGTTTCGTTAAGAAGGTCAATCATCATCGCCGACACAACTTTTGATGATGGGTGAACGTTGAACGTGACTGCGTTACCACCTGCTAGCATAGAGATAGCGTTGTTGACGATAGTTTCTGTTGGGTTAGTCACTGGCGTTACTGCGCCAATCACCCCGTAAGGTGCACGCTCACCAAGAGAAATACCGTTATCACCAGACCAAACCTGAGTTTCTAGGATCTCAGTGCCTGGCGTTTTTGCTGCTGTCAGCTGGTGCTTAGCGATTTTGTCTTCAACACGGCCTAGTTTTGTCTCTTCACGAACTAATTTTGCAAAGTCTTCTGCACGCGCTAATACTGCACCACGCATCGCGGTGATGATGGCTTCGCGACCTTCTTTGGTACAGTTTACGTAGTACTCGATTTGAGCTTTGTGAGTTGCTTCAATCGCAGCGTCCACTGTCGCGAATACACCTTTAGCGTTATTGATATCAAAAGACATAGTAATTACCTCGTGAGATTTGGTGCTATAAGAGCTGGGCTTTATCGTCGCCTAGATTGCTCTTTTTAGCTTGTTGGCTAGGTCTATTGCCCGCCTCAAGATGATGCTAATTTAACCCAAGCATTCACCCAAACTATGTCACTGAGCGTCAAGTTTATTGACCAAGATACCTAATTTGACCAAGTATGTTACTTGACGGTTTTTTACCTCGAAAGGGAAACATAAAAGTGCTACCAAAGATCATGAAGTTAGCTTAACTCACGCTTCAATCGGACTGGCGTGCGGGACAAAACGTGTTACTTATCTAAGGACAGAACGTAACAGTAACTCACCATACATTGGCAGCGGTTATGATTTAAGTCTTTGTTTACAAACTGACTATAGGATGCAATTAAGATACATCACAGACCTTACCAAGACCTCAGCAAATGCACTATGGCGCATATTATTAGTAAGCCTCATAGTGAATCCGATCAAAAAAACCACCAAATTCAAGCTATCGTCAAAGCAAACTGTGCTTTCTGCACATTTTCTCCATAATAGGGTTATAGAATTGAGCCACGATATTTAATGCCATAACGAATATGCGAATTACCCTGTTTCAAAAACTCTTCATCTCACTATTTAGTTCGAGCTTGATACTTTTGCTTTCTATGGCATTTATGATCAATTCCAGTTTCAAAGTAGAATTACAAAGCTACTTGAACCAAGAAGAATTACAAAAAGTTGAAACCCTAGCAAAGAGCGTCGCAGGACTCTATTCAGATACTGATGGCTGGCATCCACTTCAGCGCTCACCCAGAGCTTTCGGGTCACTTATACAACAAATCGGCGAAATGCCACCTCCCAAACCTCGACCAGGGGATCCGTGGCGTGTTGAACCAGACTTACCTCGAGTTCGTGATAACAGTCGATCTCACTCGGCTCTTTTCGTGCCTTTAGGCATGCGTATCTACATTCTCGATCAAGATGGTGAACCGCTTTTCAGACACAACGTTAACCAGGACGAACTAAGCAAGGATCAATTTTTTAGCCGAGTACCAATAGTAAAAGAAGGCAACACGATAGGCTGGCTAGCTGTATTACAAAGCCGCCAAGTCTCAAATAGGTTAGCTGAAAGCTTTATGTATTCTCAAACGGCCAACATTTTTACTGCGACTGTTGCTGCATTTGTTCTAACGCTAATAATTGCATTCATCACGGTTAAGTACCTGCTTACTCCTTTAGGCGCTCTGCACCGAGGAGCTACAGAAATTGCTAACGGCAACCTAGATCACCGTATTGAGCAAATCGGTAATGATGAACTGACGGATCTGATTTCCTCATTCAATCTTCTGGCCGCATCATTGGCTAAGCAAAAGGAGATTCGAGAGCAGTGGCTTTCTGATATTTCTCATGAACTTAGAACACCCGTCGCTGTGCTTAGGGGAGAAATTGAAGCACTGCAAGATGGCATCAGACCAATGGAAACCAAATACCTAGAAGGACTGCATGCTCAGGTAACGACCCTTACACAGCTTATCGACGACTTACATTCACTGTCGATTTCCAGTAATAGTGCATTTCGAACCAACCACAGAAACGACGTCGTTCTAGCAGACATCATGGATGATTTACTTGCTCGCTTTGAACTCAGATTTGCTTCAAAAAGCTTAAACGTAGCCAAGGAGTACTCCTCAAGCATCGATACGTCGGTGTATGTGGATGCGAAACTGATACAACAGGTATTTCAAAACCTGTTCGAGAACTGCTTTCGATACACCAATGAAAGAGGGAATATTCGTATCACTCTGCGGTCAAAAGCGAATGAACTGGTCGCTATCATCGAAGACAGCGCTCCTGGGGTACCTGATGAA
Source organism: Vibrio sp. DNB22_10_4 (assembly GCF_052879755.1). Classification (NCBI taxonomy): domain Bacteria; kingdom Pseudomonadati; phylum Pseudomonadota; class Gammaproteobacteria; order Vibrionales; family Vibrionaceae; genus Vibrio; species Vibrio sp. DNB22_10_4. Next base: position 1,716,171 of record NZ_JBNNXW010000001.1, read on the forward strand.
TCGCTGCCCAAATTGTTCGATCGCCTCTATCGCGTAGACAGTTCACGAAGTCGCGCAAGTGGTGGTTCAGGGTTAGGGTTAGCAATTTGCCAGAATATCGTCGAAGCACATCAAGGCACGATAGAGGCCAGCCATTCATCTTTAGGTGGCGTGAAAGTCGTAGTACGCTTACCAAAACAACAATAATTAGAAACTGATTTAGAGGTTTTATGATCCTTATCGTTGAAGACGAGCCATCGCTTGCTCAAGTTATCCAAGACTATCTTAATCACAGTGGTTTTGAATCCCACATGATTGGCGATGGTAACGAAGTGATTGATTGGGTAAAGGAAAATCAACCGGAACTGATCATTCTCGACTTAATGCTCCCGAACCGAGATGGTCTCGATATCTATCGAGAACTAAGAACCTTTAATGACGTGCCAGTCATGATGGCAACAGCAAAAGTCGACGAAATAGACCGCTTAGTTGGATTAGAACTAGGGGCTGATGACTATATTTGCAAGCCTTACAGCCCAAGAGAGCTCGTAGCGCGCGTCAAAAATGTCCTGCGCCGCAGTCGTTCTCAATCGAGCCAAGAAACGTTGGATGCCGACAAGAATCCATTGCTGAACGTAGACCAACAATTAATGAAAGCCACCGTCACAGGCACGGTTCTGCCATTGACGCCAGCTGAGTTCAAACTACTTGCTCACTTTCATCGCCACCCGGGTGTCGTATTCAATCGCGACCAACTCATGGATAGAATCTACTCTGATGGACGTGTCGTTACCGATAGAACAATTGATAGCCACATCAAAAATCTTCGTAAAAAGATCTTCGCAGTTAACTTGGAGTTCGACTGGATAACATCCATCTATGGCGTTGGGTATCGGTTTGAAATTATCGAGACAAGCCAAGATTAATATTCGCGCCATACGCAGTCCAACTAACGGATGCAGTCGCTTCTCAGGCGTATGTATCCACACCCGGCTTTTTGTGCGCTATCTGTTCACCTTGATAGGTTTTCACCAACACCCCTTGCTCATTCTTAATCTTAATGTCGTTTTGGCTACCCAAGGTGGCAGTAGCACCACCCCCATTCGATTTCAAAAAGCCGTTAATGTACTTGGTGGTGTCCTTTAAATGCTGCTGAATGTGCGGCTGATGTAGGGCATTGTTGGTTTTCAAGATAGGGATTCTCAGGCGATGATGAGCGTAATATATTCCAGTATTGCGCTGAGGATCTTTATCTTTGATCACGATTTGAAGATTTATCAATATTCAAATCGCTAATGCACAAATTCAGTCTGCTTAACCAAAACGCGCGCTCAGTGGCGGCAACGCAATACGCTCATCTCGTAAACGCTGATCATGGTGATAGGCATCATTCGCTACTACCTTCCACTCCGTTTTGTAGTGTTCTTTCAGCAAGCACACCAACTGATAGAAACTCAAGCGGTCATTGGCGTTGCTATCAAGGTGGTAAAGACCAGGCTCGTTTCTTTCGATAAGCTGCAAAAAGCCCATGGCTGTGTCGTCCATATGAGACGTAGCTGGATACCAACTTTGGCTAGCGCTAATTAAACCATCTTCTCGCTGCTGCCTTTCAAGGTGTGTGAGCATATTATTGCCAACGGCTTCATCATGGATTTGCCAACCAATTCGCGCAATCATAGCATCTGGATTCATCCGCCAAATCGCATCTTCACAGCGCACTTTATATAGACCGTAGTCATCTTTTGTATTGCGCTCATTGAAGATGCCATAAGGACCATCCACTTCAGCATCAAACACCATAGCGGTGCTGACGAACAGATAAGGGATTTTTTGCTGTGCACAGCGCTTGGCAAGCCATGCTGCCCACTCCTCACTTCCCATCGCCATGTGACACACGGCATCAATCGTTTGGCTTTGCCAGAACGTATTGCTGTCCTGTTCGCTATCAGGCGCAACTTGGTGATGATTCCACTCTACGACATGCCAGCCTCGCTGAGAAAACTGTTTTGCGACTTTAGGACCAAGAGTGCCGGTGAGTCCGGTCATTAGGATTGTTTTCATTATACATTCCATAGATTAGTGTGTTTATGCTAGAGCCTAGTTAATCACAGCATCTTTAGTGCTGTACAAAGCTCTGTGGTGACCGGCAAACTCATGAACGGGCAACTAGTAAGCAAACTTACTCAGAAAAAAGGCCGCTTACCATAACAAACTTATTCACCACTGTTTGACAAGCGAATATGAAAGCCTTTCACTGGACATATACACTTCTAACAACCTCTAAAGCCAAACAGTATGGTTATTTTCTAAATTTCATTAACTACGTAACAGCATGTAACGGCAAGTAATTTATCTTTAATTCCATTAGACAAAGCCCAAAGAAATCATAATGTTTATTTATTTTTACATTACAGATACAGAATACCTCACTGAACAAAAGTCACAAACCACACCGAAAACCCCTTAGTAAATCCACATAAAAATCAACTTAAATATTGATTTAAAAAAAGAAAAACCACCTGCCTCTTTGTTAATTTTAGTAGAAAAACAAGTTGGACGCTTTCTCGTGATACAGTGCACAATTAACAACCTTTTATTTCGATAGCCTAAATAAACCCCTGTAGCACAACCTAAAATAAATAATTACAAGGAGCATTTTAATGCTAAGTAATAAAAGAACCCTCATTAGCATCATTGTTTCCCTCGCATTGGTTTCTGGATGCAATGACTCAAATAGTACGGATTCAGAAAGTGGCAATAAACCAGGTGATACATCGATTCCATATTTCCCAGAGTGGAGCAATGTAAACAGTGTTATCAAGCAAGACCCCGCTATTGAATCAGAAGTACAAAGAATACTGGCTATGATGACGCTAGAAGAAAAAGTTGGCCAAATGGTTCAACCAGATCTTCGCGAGGTAACGCCTGAAGAAGCAAGAGAATACAAACTGGGCTCCATTTTGAATGGTGGTGGCGGGTTCCCCGGCGACAACAAATACTCTACGGCGGAAGACTGGGCAAAAGAGGCTGATAAATTTTGGCTTGCTCTAGAAAGCGCTTACTCGGATAGAGGATTCCGCGTTCCATTTATGTGGGCAACCGATGCAGTTCACGGTCACAACAATGTATTCATGGCAACCGTGTTCCCCCATAACATAGGTTTAGGCGCAGCTCGAAACCCAGATTTAATTGAGCTTATTGGTGCAGCCACTGCTCGTGAAGTTGCAGCAACAGGTCTAGACTGGACTTTCGCTCCGACGGTAGCCACCCCAAGAGATTACCGCTGGGGTCGTGTGTACGAAGGGTACTCTGAAGATCCAGAAATTGTCTATGAATATGCTCGTCGAATGGTAGAAGGGATCCAAGGGGGTGAAACGGGTCTAAAAGGAGACACAAACGTCATCTCGAACGTAAAACACTGGGTTGGAGACGGGGGTACTCTGGGTGGTGTGGATCATGGTCAAAATCGCTATACCGAAGAGTACTTGCGCAACATTCATGCAATGGGTTACTTCGGTGGCTTAAATGCGGGTGCACAGGTTGTAATGTCCTCATTCAACTCTTGGTGGAACCCAAATAACTACGACCCAATGGTAGGCACGCGTTACCTCGATCCGGACGCTGGTGATGATTATATGCAAAACCAGAAAATTCACGGTTCCAAATATCTCATCAATGATGTTCTCAAAGAGAAAATGGGCTTTGATGGTATTGTCGTCACAGACTGGAATGGGCAAGGAGAAATTAATAATTGCTCAGCCGCCGACTGTCCTCAGGCCGTGATTGCCGGTAACGATATCTTTATGGTGACATCTCGTTCAGATTGGAAAGCATTTTACCAAAATGTGATCGACCAAGTGAATGAAGGCATCATACCGCTTTCAAGAATCGACGATGCCGTAACTCGTATCTTGCGTGTAAAACTGCGTGCCAACTTGTGGGAAAAACCGATGCCATCGGAGCGTTCCATCGCTGGTCAACAAGATGTATTAGGCGCTCCTGAGCACATAGCCATTGCAAGACAAGCGGTATCTGAATCATTAGTATTGTTAAAGAATGACAACAATACCCTGCCCCTCCAAAACGATACCAAATACTTGGTCGTCGGCTCTGCCGCCAACGATATTACCAAGCAGACTGGTGGTTGGTCGCTTACCTGGCAAGGCGATGGTAACACCATAGAGAAAGACTTCCCGAATGCACAGACCCTTCTGATGGCTATGCAACAAGAAGTTGGCCAAGAGAATGTGTTCACCAGTGCTACAGACACAACACCAGAAGAAGCCATCGCTGTTGTGGTAATAGGTGAAGATCCTTATGCAGAAATGTTTGGGGATATTAGTAAGTCACAGACTCTGGAGTTTTCGAAACTAAAAGCGTCTTATGCCCAAGATTTGGAAACAATCAAAGCATTAAAAGAAGAAGGCTACACCGTTGTCACTGTCTTCTACTCTGGACGCCCACTCTATGTCAACGAGGAGATCAATGATTCGGATGCCTTTGTTGCGGCATGGCTACCAGGCACTGAAGGCCTTGGTATTACCGATGTCTTGTTTGCCAAAAATAACGCAGATTTTAAAGGGAAGCTCAGCTATTCATGGGGAGCAATGAAATGCTCCACCACCATAAACCGACATGCGCCAAACATCCCTAGTTATGATACGCCAATCGATGGTATTACCGGAGAACTCATTGAACAAGAGCTGGATGGTGAACATGCGCCATTATTCCCTTACGGCTATGGCCTAAATTACGCTGGCGAAACTGATTTCCCTGCGCGCTTCCAAGACTTGAATGACATTCCACTCGACCCACGTGACTTCGGTTGTGGTATGACAGAGCCTGACAATGGAGTTGCTGAGTTTCCGCTGGAAATCTTTGGCAAAGATGCCAAAGGTGAATTCGTTGCACGAATGTCTGGTTCTGCAAACGGTTGGGCAGCAAAAGCCGTCAGCAAAGATACGACAACTATCGGCTCGGTGACGACAACGGGAATCAACTATGACGGGATGCAGCAGTCAGCTATTCATGTCGAATTTAGTGGCGAAACTGGCGATTACGTTGGTAACTCGGCGGCTCAAGTCTACATGCAGCTGCCTGACGAAAAAGGCGCAGACTACAATCGATATATGAATGCCGACTCAACACTAGAGTTTGATATTCGAATGGATACGACTGCCCCACAAAGCCTTGTACTATCAACGCATTGTGAATGGCCGTGCCTAGGCGAAGTCAATATTCATAAAGTCCTACCAGCCCCATCTTCAGACTGGTCAACCGTCAAGGTTCCTCTTCAGTGTTTAAAAGATACCGGGATGTCATTCCAGATGTTAAATACGTCGTTTCTACTGTATTCAGAAGAAGCTGTATCATTCGATTTAGGCAAAATTCGCTATGTTCCACAACCCGATGGTCTACCGACGGACGCGGTATCCTGCGAAGACATGTTAGACGAAGCTCAGCCGCCTCTTACGGGCAATGACTATAGTATTTTTTCTGACTTTTCAGCAACACTTGATACTAACGATCAATACAACACTGATGGTTGGGGGCCTATTCCAGATGGCGAAAGTCATATGATGGCTGCTGTAAATGAAGATGGAACCTACAGTATCAGCTACGCATCTGGTAACCCTGAGTCTTATAAAGGACTTCTGCATATCAACTTCACTGAACAAAACCTTGACCAGTTCGATGATACCGGAGCTCTCAGGCTTGTACTTAACGTCAAAACGTTGGGTGAGCAGAAACAAGATAGCAATGTAGACGATACTGGCCTGACGGTTAAGGTGAGTAACGCCGCTGGCGATACAGGCGATATCCATGTTCCTGCTTTAAAAGGAAATAGCTTAGTACTGAATCAAGAAATCAGCGTCGATATCCCTATGTCGACGATCGCTGAGAAATTTGGAAGTGCATACTATGCCAGGACCATAAAAGGTGTCAGTGTTTTCCCTGCATGGGCAAATATTCAATCAGGTTTTGAGTTTGATATTGTCGACATAAAATTTGTTAAGTAATTAACACTAAAAAGCCGAGCTTTGAAGCTCGGCTTTTTTATCACTACTTAAGAAGAGTCGATAACAACTCTAAAGCGTCACTCACTGCCTATTAAACAATACGCAGACCGCCTTGAGCGATTGCGAAACGACGTGCACGAGTGAACGAGTACGCGTTTGTGATACCTTCACCTGTAGGACCTGCGATAGTAAACGTTGAAGTACCTTCAGCGTTGTAACCTACACCAGATAGTGTTGGACCGTTGTGAGCGAAGATAGTTGTGTTGATAGCACGGCCGAACTTAGTGACGTTCTCGATGTTACCAGAGTAGATGCATGCAGAGTGCTTGTTACCACGCTCAGCAGCTACTGCGCGCTCGATAGCTTCGTCGATGTTCGCACAACGAACAACTGGAAGTACTGGCATCATTTGCTCTACGTGTACTAGAGGGTGATCGTTCTCAACAACCATAACCGCTAGACGAGTCTCTGATTCAACACCGATAGACTTAAGGATTTCACCTGCGTCTTGACCAACATGTTGCTTAACTGGGTGCCATACGCGAGCAATTTCTTGCGCAGTACATGGCTTAGCACCGTCGATTTCGTCCATAGTTAGGATTTGTGCAGTTAGCTTCTCAGCTTCTTCTGCAGAAAGAACGTAAGCGCCCGTTGCTTCTAGCTTAGCTAGGAACTCGTCAGCGACTGCATCTTCAACGAATACTTCTTTCTCACCGATACATAGTAGGTTGTTATCGAAAGATGCACCGCCGTAAACGCCAGCCGCAGCTAGGTCTAGGTTAGCAGATGCGTCTACGATTACTGGTGGGTTACCAGCGCCAGCGCCTACACCTTTCTTACCAGATTGTAGGATTGCTTTAACTAGACCTGGGCCACCCGTACCAACAAGCATGTTGATAAGTGGAGACTTAGCGATTTCATTAAGCGTTTCTAGTGTTGGCTCTTTAACCATAGTGACTAGGTTTTCAGGACCGCCTGCTTCAACGATAGTTTTGTTGATCATGTCGATCATTACCGCAGACACTACTTTTGAAGATGGATGAACGTTGAACGTTACCGCGTTACCAGACGCTAGCATAGAGATAGCGTTGTTAACGATAGTTTCAGTTGGGTTAGTGACAGGCGTAACCGCACCGATAACACCGTAAGGTGCGCGCTCTTCTAGAGAGATACCGTTGTCGCCAGACCATACTTTCGTTTCTAGAACTTCAGTACCAGGCGTTTTAGCAGCCGTTAGCTGGTGCTTAGCAATTTTGTCTTCTACACGACCTAGCTTCGTTTCTTCACGAACCATTTTCGCAAAGTCTTCTGCTTTAGCTAGAACTGCACCACGAATAGCAGTAAGGATAGCTTCGCGGCCTTCTTTTGTAGACGTTGCGTAGAACTCAACTTGCGCTTTATGAGTTGCTTCAATCGCAGCGTCCACTGTTGCGAATACACCTTTAGCTTTATTGATATCAAAAGACATAATGATTACCTCGTGAAGAATGAATGGTCTGTATAACTATTTTTATAGAGACAGGCTTTATAAAGACGGAACTCTTGTTGTGCTTACTGTTTAATAACGATGGATTATGTTTGCTCTATCACGGAACGGAGTGATTTGGCTTGCCGTTATTGAATGACTATAAATTAGCCAGCCAGCTTCAAGTTGTAACGTCACTGAGAGTCAATATATTTGAACGAACAGAAGCAAGAAGGACACTTTTTACCCACGACGTTACTTGACTTGTTGTAAACACAATTCATTTACTCACAAAATGTTAACCAAGCTCACAAAACCACGTATGAGCTTGCGTAGCACCGACAAATCTCTCTACTTACTTGATACTGGAGTGTATCTGTAACCCCAAAGTAACTTACCTAGCACGGCAATCTAATGTTAACGTTTCATTCAGCGGCAAAATCAATGGCCAGCAATACATTAGACGCTAGTGTAAGTTTTTTTGACTCTGGGTGACGTGTTGTTTTTTCCACCGCCGAATACACTAGGTACCAACAAATCAGTTCATACCTTTTCAACGATTTCGTGAGGAACGAATATGAAATATCAAGCGCGTTTAGAAGACTCAGTAAAGCAACTAAGTTCTGTATTAGAAGAGCAACAGCGTCTTCTTGCTGAACACAAAGCAAACCAGAACTACGCTGAGCGTCTACAAAACATCCTAACGCCAACTGACGAGCTAACAACAAAAGGCGACGACCTATACATCGGCGGCTGTAAAGCTTCTGACCTGGTTGAGCAATACGGTAGCCCGCTATTCGTTCTTAGCGAAGACACACTACGTGGAAACCTACGTCGCGTTAAAGCAGCATTCGGTTCAAACTGGCCAAAGCCTGTGAACGTGATGTTTGCAATCAAATCAAACACTAACTTTGCTGTTCGTGCTATCTGTCACGAAGAAGGCGTAGGTGGTGACTGTTTCGGTCCTGGTGAAGTTGAAGCAACTTACATCGCAGGTGCGGATCCAAAGACTATCGCACTAAACGGTACTGTTAAGCCTGAGCTTGCTATCCGCAAAGCGATTGAGTACGGCTACGCAATCCACCTAGACTCGTACGAAGAGATCGAGATTGTTGAGCGTATCGCTCGCGAAGTGAAGCCAAAAGAAAAAGTACGCATCGCTGTACGTCTGAAAGTTATCCCAGAAGATTTCTTCAACGACTTCGAACCAGATGCATACCCATTCCCTAACTTCATCGGCGCGATGAAGTGGATCAAATTCGGTCTGCTAAAAGAAGAAGCGAAGAAGATCATTAACCGCGTGAAAGAAATCGATGTGTTCGAATTCTACGGCTTCCACACTCACCTAGGCCGCTTCTCTAAGCAACCTGAAGGTTGGGATGCGCTATACCGTGAGTATGCACGCAACGTTATCGAAATCTCTCGCGAGTGTGGCGTTCAACCATTCCAAATCGACCTTGGCGGCGGTTGGCCACGTGAGCGTGAGCCAGAGTGTCGTAGCGCTGAGCACATGATGAACCCGAACACTATCGAAGATTACGCGAAAGTAGTGTGTGCAGGCATGCTAGAAGAATTCAACAAAGAAGGCTTCGAGATCCCACAACTATGGCTAGAACCTGGTCGTTACATCGCTGGTAACATCGGTACACTACTAACGTCAGTATACGTAGTGAAAGATGACCAAGAGATGGACTACACCTACACAATGGTTGACGCATCAACTTACCTAGCGACGCTAGTTGAGTCTCAAGAGTCTAAGAACCCTGTTCTACCAGCAAGCAAGATGACTCAACCACTTGTTGAGAAGACAACTGAAATCGCAGGTCCAATCTGTATCCCATCAATCTGGGAAAGCGGTGCACGCATGCCAGCTCTAGAGCCAAAAGACGTTCTAGCTATCATGGATGTGGGTCACTACGCAGAGTCTCAAGCGAGCCAGTTCAACTCTCTACCACGTCCTGCAACTGTACTAGTTAAAGACGGTGAAGCTGAACTAATCAAGCGTGCTGAAACCGTTGAAGATGTGTTCGCAACTCAAATTCTTCCTGAGCGTCTAAAGCAAAAGAAGAAAAAGCCAGCTGCGAAGAAGCCAGCAACTAAGCGTGCTGTAGCAAGAACGCCTAGCTACGCTAAAAATACAAAGAAAGCGGCATCTGCAAAAGCATAATCAAACTCTGATTTAGCGAATCAAAAGCTCCCTACGGGGAGCTTTTGTTGTTTTAAGGAACCAGAACTTTTCGAAAAGTTAAATTTATCCTTGGCGCCACAGGTCGCTTAGTCTTCGGAATGGTATGTTGCCAATAATGCTGAGTTTCCCCAGCCATTATCAGTAGTGATCCGGATGCTAGATTGAACTCCAATTTCTCACCGGTCGACTTGTGTTTTAGCAAAAATCGCCGCTCACCACCAAAGCTAAGTGAGGCAATCACTGGATTGGTGCCAAGCTCGGGCTCATTGTCACTATGCCAACCATTTGAATCCTGGCCGTCACGATACAAATTGGCGAGTACCGTATTAAACCTATGTTGCGCGTATTGTTCACACAGCGCCTTTAGCTCAGCGAGTTTGGGATACCAGGTCTGAGCCTCTAACTCTAAATTAGAATAGCGATAACTGGCATCCCCATACCAAGCTTGAAGTCTCGGGATCGGGTGCACTTTTCCAAACAAGCGAATGTTATCTTGTCGCCAATTTAGCGCGCTTTGTAACTCATGGAACACCGCCTCAGCAGAGTCATGGTCAAACAGTGTTTCAATGTAAAGCAGGCGACCATTTTCAACCTCCTGCCATTCATATTGATTCTCTAGCACGCTCAGCCCCACTATATAGCTCTTAAAATTCGAGTGTTTCACCATCCTCTGGAACCGATACTTTGTCAACTAAGCCATGAGCGTTCAACGTTCGCTTCAGCGTTGATCTATCCACCGGGCAGTGATTCAACGCTTCCAAATGGTTAGCGATAACTTTGCCTGGTGAACGCTTAATAAATTCAATGACCTCATCTGTTGGCATAAGGAGTGGCTGACCAACGTCCATCTGTGCTTGACCCGCTGCAACAACAGTAATGTCTGGCTTAAGCTCAGTGAGTGCCTTATTGACGTCGTTTGTTAGCACCGTATCACCACTAATGTAGATGCTTGGTTCGTTAGGTAACTCAATATAGAAACCACAACCGTTGGCCATCACTTTATGAATCCAACCATGTCCATGCTGCGCAGGTACCGCAGTAATTTGTCCGCCCAAAAATGGGGTCGGTTGCCACGGTTCCAAACCATTTTCGACAGTCATGCCATACTTTTCCAGGTACGCCTTGTCTTTGCTTGGTGTGGTAACTGGAATCCGGTTTTCAATCAAAAAAGCTTCACCAGCAGGATCTAGGTGATCGCCATGTTGAAGAGGCTTAAAGCCAAAGGTTTGACTGTGCGTCACGAGTGCATGAGTCACTTTAGCAAGTAGCTCATCAGCATTCGCGGGTAGATTTACCGTTGGATTTTTTTCCGCTTTGAATCGAAACACAGAAAACGGAGGCATGGACCCTTTGCTACCCAACATAGGGTCGATAAGAATAAAGTGATCGCCCGATTCAATAACAAATGTCGCGCTTCTTAGATGATGAATTTTCATAGTAACCTCCGATTCTCAAGATGAGTCCATTATGCAACTGTTGAGAACTGTGCAATACTGTCCCTAGTGCCAACTATCGCTCAAATCAGGCCAACTAATTCATCATTAAGGTTTACTTCTATTTACGGTTTAGTTCTATGCAGCCCTATAAGATCGCGCTAGTTGCGCTCAATGATATTAGTGCTTTTCATCTCTCCGTCCCGTGTCTTGTTTTTCAAGATGTGTTTCTTGGCCAACAGGCTGCGTTTGAATTAACCATTTGTAGCGAAGAGAGTGAGCAAATAACTCTTAGTAGTGGATTTCAAGCCTCGGTAAACGCGGGGCTAGATAACTTAGAGCTAGCAGACATTATAGTGATCCCAGGTTGGCCAAATCATCTACCCGAACCTAGCCATACGCTCATCTCGAAATTAAAGGCCGCTCATAAAAGGGGAGCTATGGTGGTTGGTCTGTGCCTTGGTGCTTACGTATTGGCTAAATCGGGGCTGTTGGACGGTCGACGAGCAACTACCCATTGGGGATACCAGAAGGAGTTCATCGAGAGATTTCCTAATGTCATTATCGATTGCGACCCGCTATTTATCGAACAAGACAATATCATCACTTCTGCGGGCACCGCCGCCTCGCTCGATTGCTGTTTGCACATTGTACGCACTCTTTGTGGCAGCGAAGTCGCGACACAACTTGCTCGGATAATGGTAGCGGCACCGTTTCGAAGCGGTGGTCAGCAGCAGTACATTCCTAATCCAATCGCTAAGCAGCCTGACAAAGTCACCAGCTTTGGACATGTCATCAGTGACGTAGAAAGAAACCTAACCCAAAGTTATGATCTTGATGGCATTGCAGAGCGCTGTGCAATGAGTCGTCGCACTTTTACCCGCCAGTTTAAAGCCGCTTATGGCTGCACTTTTGGAGAATGGCTCCTTAATCGGAGATTGGCACTTAGCCAACAGCTATTAGAGTCAACTGATTACGGCATCGCTACCGTTGCTGAGTTATCGGGTTTTGGCTCCGAGAGTGTGTTTCGTAAGCACTTCTCGCGCAGTTTTAATGCCTCACCATCTCAATGGCGAGTGACATTTAAAGGGGGGTAACGGAAGGTCTCAACCAGGGGGTAAGCGCATATCCCTTGCACTCAACAATAGAATGTGAATACCAGGCCTCAATTGTCATCGAAGCCAGCGTATTCACGCCACTCTGGGATATCACGAGGGTCACCAAACTGGCGAAAGAATCGAACAGAACTTTGTGGCGCCTTACAATCAAACTTATCCTGGCAGTAGTTTGTCAATTTATAGTGACTTTGGTAGCCGTCACTCCAAGCATCATAGGCAAGGTGGGACTGCTTCCAAAACGCATGATCCACCTGCCCTTTGGTTGCGAGAAATGGATAGCTTGGTTTGGACTGTTGGATAGAATAAAGAGCACCGCCATATAAGTTCACCAACTTTGATAACAAGTCAGCGCCGATTTCTTCGATGGTCAGCGCTTTAATTTTCTCAATGTCACCACCGACAAGCGACGCAACTCGCTCAGTTAAGAAATCCATATCGATATGTGGTTGCAACTCATAGGCTAGCCAATTGAGGCGCTCGCCGATTTCATCAAGGAACTCTTGCTTGGTAAACTGCCCCTCGCGAAGTGCTCGGTTGTAGTTAACCACATTTGGATTTTTGCGCGCCAAATAATCTTGGAGCTCAGGGTAGTCATTCAGCGAGGAGTGACTTTTTGCCAGCACGTCCAGTAATGCTTCTTGATTTACGAGCAACTTCCCCAGCTCATTTTTGATACTTTCGTTCATTTCAACCTCATTATTGATCTCAAGGCATGATATATAGAACTGCACATATAATCAACAACAATGACAAAACACCCTACCTATCAATCTAAAATCCTCCCTGGTTAGCCATTTTATAAATGCTAGGATTTGTGGCCTTCTTTTGTGAGTACCCTCTTTGGCAAAAACAAAAGTTGTGCGGTTGAACTCAATATTGACATCTAAGTCAATATTTTGACTCCTGAATTCTTGTTTTTGATTGCACTTTAATGAGCGAAACCCTAGAATTTTGTGAACACGGTTCAAAAATACAACGCGTGTGACTCAAAGCAATTCATATAAAATATCCGAGATAAAGCTTTGAGTGTAGGTAAGAAAACGTCAGGAATTATCAGGCAGTGACGCAACAACAAAAATCCAATCCTCCATCACGCACGACGCAAACACTGAACAGCACCGATGCTCTCGCTATGATCGAGCATGGTGGCGACGTGACATTGACGGTTAATACACCTGTCGGCACTTCTTTTCGCTGTGCGACCCAATTTATTGGTGCTCATTCTGAGCATCGTATTTTGCTGGAAACGCCTAAGATCGATGAAAGTGATCTCAAGTACTTCTTTCAAGAGGGGTTTTGGCTAACAGTAAGAGCGATTTCTCAGCGTGGCGAAGGAGGAATTGTTCAATTCCGCGCACAGCTACTTAATATAGTTGAAGAGCCCTTGCCGATTCTTATTCTGTCTATCCCACAGTCGATGCAAGTGACCAACCTTAGGAAAGAACCAAGGTATGAAGTAAACCTTGAGGCGATGCTAAGCACTGGGCACAGTCAAACGCGCTGTGAGCTAAGAGATATGTCAAAAAGCGGCTGTCGGTTTATTCTGCCAGCCCTTGGCAAAAGCTTAGTGGTAGGCCAAGAAGTGGCGTTAAACGTTGCAGCAGGCACGCAAAAAGGGCGATACTTCCCGCCACTATCTGGACTTATCTGCAACCAACAAAAATCCAGTCATTACACCGCTTACGGTATCAAATTTGATGAAAAAGGTGAGGCGAATGCCAAAGAGCTGCTCTCCCATCTTAAGTTTGATGGCACAAAACTCAAACTTCGCGCCTAACAGTTAGCACCTAAGCTGCTTAAAAAGTGGAAACGTTAAAAAGCCAAGCATTCGCTTGGCTTTTTAGTTACTTACGCAATGCGTTGAGTCTTGCCTGAGCGATACCAAATATGGTGTCGATGGGGTAACTGCCCTCTAGCGAAGCGGTACCCGCCTCTTTGCCAGTGAAGAGCTCGATCGCTTCGGTCACATGATCGATTGCCCAAATATGGAACTCACCTTTATCGACAGCCTTAACGATATCAGCACGTAGCATCAAGTTATGAGCGTTAGAGCGTGGAATGATTACCCCTTGCTCGGAGTTACGACCCTTGATCGTACAAACATCGAAAAAGCCTTCAATCTTCTCATTTACACCGCCAATTGGCTGCGACTCACCAAACTGGTTCATTGAACCTGTAATGGCTATGTCTTGTCGATTTGGTTGACCCGAAAAAGCAGAAACCACAGCGCAGAATTCCGCCATACTGGCACTGTCACCGTCCACGCCACCGTAAGACTGCTCAAAAGTGATCGTGGTTGTGAGTGGTACTTTGGCAGTTTTTCCAAACACAGAGGACAAGTAGGCGGTGAGTATCATGACGCCTTTAGAGTGAATGCTGCCGCCAAGATCGACACTACGCTCAATATCAATCACATCACCGTCGCCGTAGGACGTGGTGGCAGTAATTCGGTTTGGCGCTCCAAACATATGATCGCTGGTCGTTAACACCGAAAGTGCATTCACTTGACCAATCGCTGAGCCTTGAGTGTGGATTAACGTCGTGCCATTAATGAAACCTTCCATCACGTTATCTTGCAATCGATTGACTCGCATCTGCTGGTATTCCAATGCTTGGTCGACATGCCCCATACGGATCAAATTAGACTTTGCATTCCGCGCCACATAGTTCGACTCTCGCAGCAAATTGGCAATGTGCGCAGAGTGAAGCGACAGTTTGTTTTGATCACCTGATAGACGCGAGCTGTGCTCAATAATGCGAGCAATGGCTTTGCGGTCACAATGCAACATGTTGTTATCATGAACGATACTGGAAATAAAACGCGCATAATGCAGCTCGGAGTCCGCTGTTCGCGGCATTTCATCTTCAAAATCAGCGGTGACTTTGAACAGCTCACTGAACTCTGAATCGTAATGTTGCAGTAGTTGATAGGTGCGGTAATCACCAAACAAAATTATTTTCACATTCAATGGAATAGGCTGTGGATCGAGTGATACCGTCCCGGTCAGCGTCACCTCTTTTTCAAGAGAGGTAAAGCTTAGCTGACGTGCACGCAGCGCCCGTTTTAGACCATCCCAAACATATGGCTGCTCTAACACCTTAATTGCATCCATCAGCAGCACGCCACCGTTCGCTCGATGCAAGCTACCTGAACGGATTAAAGAAAAGTCGGTGAAGACTGTACCTTTGTAGGTCGCAGTCTCAATGTAACCAAATAGAGAGTGATAGTTTGGGTTTTCCTCAACAATGATTGGAAAATCACTGCAAGACTGCTTCACAATCAAGTTCACTTTGTAACGTCGCGGGAATTTTTTATCAAGAGAAGCCGTAGCAATTTCTCCCTGCTCATTCCCTTCTTCAAGGAAGATATCAACGTTCTCACAAATATCCTGTTGAAGGGCGCTAAAGTACTTTTTAATTTCTGTGTAGCCGTTGTATTCTTTTTTCAGCTTTTTGATCAGGTGACTGATCACCCCAAGGGTCACTTCTTCATTAAGCTTTTGAATGTTATCGGTGAAGGTCTCTTCCCAATCGGTCAGCTCTCTAGCCATACCACGCAGACTCACCTCAAGCTCATCAATGGTGGTACCAAATCGCTCTTGCTCTTCCGGTGGCAGCTCAGAAAAGCTCTCATCAGTATGTAAATCTTCACCATTTAGGGCGACAAATTGGTAATCCCCCTGAGGCGTAATCGTCAGACTGATGTCTTTCTCTTTCGCCTCTTCGCTGAGCTTTTGCAACTCAACTTGCTGCTTGCGAGCCAAGTCATTTTTGAGTTTATCTGCTCGGCCAAAATAGAGCTCGTTGTCAAAAGCCATTGGAATGGCTTTCACCAGTTTCGAAATCAGCTTTTCAACATCTTTCTTCAGCTTCTCACCCACACCACACGGCAGCTTTAATACCTGCGGCGTACGAGTATCGGCGAAATTGGCCACATAGCACCAATCATAGAGTGCTTCAGTGTCGTGAGGATGGCGACTTAAATAGCGCAGTATCATGGTACGCTTACCCAGGCCGTTTTGGCCTATCGCGTAGATGTTGTATCCTTTTTCCTTAATAGACATTGCGAACTCAACCGCTTTTTGAGCACGCTCTTGACCGACAATTTCATCAATCGGATCCAGTTCTTTGGTCGACTTACATGGCAGTTTTTTCAGTTCTGCGGCATGGTATAGCTTGTTAGCTTCGAGTCTTTGAATCGCCATCACCAGCTCCTACTTTTTTCCCTTATTGATTTCAGTTTAGCTGAATTGGCTTTACATTTTAGTGACTTACTAGGTAAATACGTTCAACTGGTGACTTTTTGCACAATCTCCCATTTTTCATCGCACGCCTCATCATGTTTGCTCTCATCTCATTTACTAAGAGAATTAGTTTGGTTATGGTTAGTGCTGGACGTTTCAATTTCAAAGCAATGCACTGAATTAGATGGCTTTGAAACAAGGAGTGATATGGAAAAGATCGTTGCCGCCAGCAGAGTGCTACTTGCCATTGCTATTTTGGCCTTGGCTTGGTCTATCTATACTTTCACCCTCGAAGCCAAACAAGTCAGGGTCGAACTGCCCACTCTACTCAAGCAAATCGACCAAACGGCGCAGCGCATTACTCCCGTGGTCGAAGAAGTACAAAAAATCCAAGCTATCATCCCTAGCATTCTTGAGCAGAGTGAGAAATACCAGCAAGCCATTCCCGAAGTACTCGCAAGAGTTGACGACATGAACCGTCAAATCCCAGTCATTCTCAATGAAGTTCAATCTGTCACAGCGGCCATTCCTCCGATTCTTGAGCAATCAAATCAATGGCATAGCTCTTTACCTAGCCTTCTAGAACAAGTTGAACAAACCAATAAGACGATTAGAGCGACCAACCAGCAAATTGCCGCCACCAACAAACAAGTCCCTGCCATACTGGCCGAGAGTGAAGCGCTGCGCGTCGCGATGCCTGAAGTGATTCGCCAGGCAGAATCTTTAGTACAACAGGCAGAGCAAGCAGGACGTGAAGCCAGTAAAGGGGCTGTTACTGGTGTGATTGGCGGCATATTGTCATCGCCGTTTCAGCTTGTAGACTCGCTCACGTCACAAACCTTCGGAGTCGAAGATAAAAGCTTCTCCGACAAAGACCAACAGCTACACAAGCAAGCGGTAGAAAGCCTCCTCCGTGACCCAAGTGCTGGACAAACCATTCCATGGGAAAATTCCAGTAGTGGTAATTCAGGTACGGTAAGTATCCAATCAACGACTCAAAATGGCAGCTCTACTTGCTATAACATTTTAAGCCGACTCACCATCGCGAAAGGAACTGACAAAGGCACTCACAGCATCGTCACAGAGCGTTGCGTAGTGAGCCAATAACACTATGAAAATACACTATATTGAAGATAGCTCCGTATCCGAAGAGCTCAACCAAGGACTGATCACCATTCTTAGTAGCTGCTTTACTAAGCCTAGTGATAGTCGTTTTAAAACCCAACGCTTTTACAACGAAATGCCTCAGCATCGCTGGTACATAACCGGCGATCATGACCATCACGTTATTGCCCACCTGGCTATTCATGAGAAGACCATTACTGCTGCGGGAAAAGCAATCCCTATCGCAGGTGTTGCCGAGGTTTGTGTCCACCCAGACTATCGCAAAAAAGGCTTGGCGAAAGCCTTGATCGAGGAAGCTCACCAGTGGATGGAGCAACAGCCGTTTCATTACTCAATACTGTTTGGTCGTGACGAAGTCTACACCTCAAGTGGTTACAAACGAGTCACTAACCTTTTGCTGCTTCCCAATGAGCCTTTGGCTCAGCCTACCCCGGTTTCAGTGATGGTCAAAACGCTGAACCAGCACAGCTGGCCAAAACGAACCGTGCTACTTCCTGGTCTTACTTTCTGATGCTTTTCTACCTGGCGGCGTAAACGTAATTTGTTACTTGCTGCCAGTGATCGATAGCGATGCCTCACCGTAACAGACGTCTGCGAATACAAACAAACAAAGGATCGCAGATATGAAGACTTTACTAACACGTTCGTTTGCAGCAATGGCAGCGCTACTTCTATCCTTCTCAGCTCTCGCTGATCATCATGGAATGAAAAAAGACATTGTCGACGTTGCGGCTGAAAACGGCTCCTTCACAACACTCGTGGTAGCAGTACAGGCAGCTGGGCTGGTCGACACATTAAAAGGTGATGGCCCATTTACCGTGTTTGCGCCGACCGACGACGCTTTCGCAAAACTGCCTGAAGGCACGGTCGAATCTCTGCTAAAACCAGAGAACAAAGATAAGCTGGTAGCGATTTTGACCTACCATGTGGTGCCAGGAAAAGTGATGGCGGCGGATGTGATGGGACTTGATAAAGCAACGACAGTGCAAGGCTCTGACATCATGATTACGAAGAGTGACGGCAAAGTGATGGTCGACAACGCGACCGTCGTGGCAACTGACGTCAAAGCGAAAAACGGTGTGATTCACGTCATCGATACAGTCATAATGCCAAAATAAAAACAAAGCGATTTTGACAGATTGCAGCATTGCAAAGGCCGAAGCTTAATGCTTCGGTCTTTGCTATTTAAAAACGTCGTAGGTTAGCGAGAAGGTAAATCGTCCAGCATAGCGCCAATTAAATTCTTAAGCTCTTCACGCTCTTCTGGGTTATCGATTCGATTTTCAGTCGGCCCCTGAGCTAAGGCTCGCCACCGTGGAAATGCGCCTACCGAATCAAACACTGCGATGTACAAACTGCCCTTCTCACTTTTCTGGCCTGTCGAATCAAACTGCACCCCAGTCTTAATTTGGGTGCTGGCAAATATTTGCTCATCATCCATTGCCGTTTCAGTTGCAATACCAAAGTCAAGGTGCATCGTCGCAGCCTGACCATCTTGAACCGCAATATAACCCTTAGATGTCAGCACTTCATCGATTTGCGCTTTGATTACAGAAAGGTAATGTTCGGCGTCAAAGTCTTCAGAAACTCTCGCCACAGGCAAATTAGCGCGCCACGAATAGGTCACCGCCCCTGACTGGGGTAAAAAACCAAAGTCTCCGGTTTTAGCAACACCATAAGAAAAGTTAAGGGGGGCAGCCGGTTTGGTGGTCGTCGTACACCCCACCAAAGCCAAACTTGTGAGAACTAAGGTCATCACTGCGTATTTCATAGACTGGTGCTTTATAGGCAGATGTTTCATAAACAAGTGTCCTGTGCGATTAAAGTCGGTTGCATAAAGACAATAATGCACGAAAAAACAACAAGTACAAATTTAACTCATCGCTTGATGACTAGCGGTAGACAGCCCGATAGGCGATCCCTTCCAATCGGCGGCGTAGGTTCTGCGCTTGGCCTGATTGATGATCGTAGTTGGTGAGTACCTTATCGACAGAAAAGTTGTCACCATACAAGGCATTGTTCAACTTGTCGTCTAATGTCATGTTGAAGGTGTCAATGCTGCCACCAAAGTAAAGTCCTTTGTTTTGCGATACCATCATAGCGCTAATGCCGCTGGTACCACCGACTACTTTACCGCTGACACCATTTCCAATCGTCACGTCGGCTGTGCCGCCTATTTTGGTTGAACCAGACTGCAATTGCTCAACCACATCATCAGAAAGAATCACACCCACACCGTTAATTTTCTGCGCGCCCGCTAATAGGCCAAACATCGCACTGCGGAAGGTCACAAACACAGGTTCACTCCAGTGGTGTGCATCTCTGGTAAGCAAAATACCCTTGCCCCACTGCGCGCCCAATAGAAACCCCGCCTGGCCTCCCGATGGGAAAATCACGATGGCTTTGGCAACGCCAGTGACATTCTTCACGGATTCCCAATGCGATACTGAGTCGAACTCATCAATGTTTTGCGCTGCTTCTACTAAAATAGCGTTCGCTTGCTCAATCATTTCTCGGTCGCCAGAATAAGCGTGACTACTAATAAGCAATAGGGACGCGAAACATGACCAAATCCAGCGCTTTGATTCTAGAAACATAATCAACCTATCCAAAAAACTAGCCTGTTAGCATAACAAAAAAAGGTGGTACCAAAGGCACCACCTATTCGGAGATCAGATAATTAGTATTGAGTTTTACGTTACTTGCGACCAACACCCATCAGTACTTTTTGTGGGCCTTTCGAGGATTCAATTTCAAAAGCAATAGACACATCGACTTTTTCGAATCCAGCATTGAGGAGTACTTCTTTAGCACGCTTCTCGGTTATACCAAATCCTGCATCATCACTTTCGACCGCCCAGTCCCAATGAACAAACATGCCGAACTCATCCAGCAAGGTGTAGATCACATTAACGGTATCTTGAAGGTTATCAACGAACCCACAAACAGAAGACGCAACGACAAGATCGAATTGATTACGAAACGCAGGGTGCTGGGCAACGAGACCACGCGTTAACAGATCCACGACTGGCTCTACGTTGTCTAAGCCTTTTTTGTCTAGCTCTTCAATCATGGCTTCAGAGCCATCCAGCGCGACAATATCTTTGGTCGTGGGTGACATTAATTGGCTCAAAAGGCCAGTACCACAACCAAAATCTAAAACTGATTTACCTTTCAACGAGGTCATTTCTGAAAGCGCGTCATAGCATGACTGAGCAAAGACCGCCGTCGCATCGTTATTTTCCCATGTCGCGGCGTACTCATCCCACTCGTTAGACATAGTTTACTCCATTGTTTTGCTAGTGCTGAACATAATATAAGCACTTCATTTTAATCCTTGATGACTAGGCATAGATTAAACCAGAACGCCAAGCAATTCCTAGTGTTATCTTCGTATTCTTTGGCACACGTGCTATGATTTTTGTTCCCTTGATTTACTGGCGTTTTGCGATCAATGTCTATCAATCTTTCTCAAATAGAAGCTTTCTGTGCCGTGGTTAGCGCAGGCTCCGTGTCCGAGGCGGCGCGAGTGCTAGACTGCAACCGAACCAAACTTAGCATGGCTATCAAAGCACTAGAGAAAGACCTCGACACCGATCTTTTTGTCCGTACAGGTAACAATGTTACTTTGTCAGAAACAGGGAAGGCAATTTATAAAGACTGCGAGAACCTGCTTGTCACCTCGGCTCGCATTCGACAAACCTGTGCTCAGGTGTCTGGCGACTTTGCCACCGAACTGCGCATTGCTCATGATGACAGCCTGCCAGACCAAGTTTGGCAAGATCTCACATTGGAACTTAACCAGCGTTACCCTGCTCTATCACTCAACATAGTACTGGCCTCATCTGGTGATTTGGCTGACATCGTTGAAAAGAAACAGGTCGATTTCGCCTTTGGTGTTGATTTTGAAAGAGAGGATGACCCAAGACTCACCTACCAGCCTCTTGGAAAAATTCGCATGATGTCGGTATGCCGAGCCAACCACAAGTTGTCGAAACTGCCTCGTGTCTCAGATGAAGTGTTGCGCGATGAGATGCAAGTATCACTCGCTTACCTCAACTTGCGAGACAATCCTGAGCTACTACCTTTCTCATTGAAGTACATTGGTTTTTCAAGCTTTGAATTTATGCTAAAAACCATCCTTTCCGAAGGCGCTTGGGGGGTTTTGCCTGAGCCACTTATCCGTCAGCTTCTACGTGAACAGACACTGTCTGTTATCAAACATACCTACGGTCTAACACAAGAAGACTTCTGTATGTTGACCTCATCAGGCATGTCAGAGCACCCTGCGATGACTTGGCTCGCCGACCAAGTCAGCGATTACTTGTTTACCTTCTAGTTGCTCACAAACAAATGTGCGTGCCATCAGTGGGCGTCATTAATCCTGACAGCAAGACCTGTGGGTTAAGATATTGATTTAAAATAACATTACTAACCTTTACTGCCCCTACCCTCACTCAGTGATACAGTTAATGTTTGAAAGTTAATCACCCCGGCGAAATAATGGCCTTAATTCAAACAAAAGGTAAATCCCATGTCTTCGCTAACGCAACACAACGAATCATCAGTCTTGAGAGTATCAGCCATTATAGCTACTGGCTTCGCTGTCGCAGGCCTAGTGGTTGGTGTGTTGATGGGCTCGCTGGTCATCGCTTTTGACGGTGTTTATTCTCTGGTCAGCTTGCTGTTAACTTTATTGTCACTGGCTGCTGCGCAGCAACTAAAGAACCCTAACAGTCAGGCCTCAAAATACGGCCGTCAAACTGTTGAGTCTATGGTCATTGCTATTAAGGCCGCGGTCATCTTAGTGATTGTATTGGCATCGCTGTACTCCGCAGTCAGCTCGATGTTTACTGGTGGTCGCCCAGTCGACACCACAGTCGCCACTTTATTCGGACTATTCAATGTGATGGGCTGTGCCTACGCTTGGTGGTACATTGCTCGTAAAAACAAACAGATGAATGCAAATCTGATTGAAGCGGAAACCAAACAATGGCAAATGGACACGTTACTTAGCGTAGCGGTTATGGCGGGTTTCATCTCTGCATGGGCAATGGAGTTTTCCCCGTGGGCACACCTGAGTGTTTACGCGGATCCGGTGATGATGATCCTGATGTCGGTATACTTCATCAAAGTGCCTACTCAAATGCTGATAGAGGCTTGTAAATCACTGTCACGCGCTAACAATGTCACGTTGGCAAGCAATTCATAAGCGCATTTTCAATCAATCACATTTGGATGAGAGAGATGTTGATAGTTAGCAATCTCTCTCTTCAATCCTTTAAACGTTTCTATCGCCCCTTCTATCGTTAGCTGATTGGCTAACCAATCCGGCAGAGCGCCGCCAACGTCAGCGAAAGCCGTATAGACAACAAAGACCTGATCATCCTCCAGCTTCGTCAGCTCCCAGCGTGAACGTACTTTGTCGATGCGAATATAGTCTGGCTGGGGGGCGAGATAGTCTGAAGCATCGCTGATTTCAAGTACAAAGCGCTTCCCAGTTTGGTAGTAACGTGAGTAGGTCACCATGTCTCTGTTTTTGGCAGGCCAAGGAGCAGCAAAGGTGGTATAGACGACATTTTCACTAGGTGAGAGCTGCGCTAGGACTTTGGTTTGATCGACATTATGTAACCAGTTGGGCACGTTGCTAATGTCTTCAAATAGTCGAAGGAAAGCTGAAAACGTAGTGGCTACGTCCGCGTGCACTCGGATCTCTATCAAACCACTTTGATGTTCGCGTTGATACAGAGTCACCGCATCTTGGTTGTAGCTCACCAACCAAGGCTTACCACTCGGAGCGGCATGAGCAACCGGACTATTCATCAGTCCGATAACCACCAGCACCACCCAGTAAAAATTCCTAATTAAGCCAGCAACCCCTCGCATTGCGCCCTATCCTTTTCATCAGCCGTATACCTATTACGATAGTCGAGAGAAAAGCGATTGCTGTTGTTGCTTGTTGGATTTACTATCCTTCAGCGCTTGCGGCTTTTTTAGCGGTCTCACGTTCGCGAGTTGCCCAGGCGCACAACAACGAACCCAACGTAACCAAAGCAACTCCTTTCCAAAACGACTGCGTCAACGCAACAGACAAGTAGACCGAAGAAAACACCGTCGAAAATACCGGCGTAAAATAAGAAAACGTTGCGATGAGCACCATATTGCCGCCGATAATTGCTTGATTCCACAAGGCATACCCCGCACCCATAATGACACCTGCGAGCAGTAATTTAGAAACCGAAGAGAAAGTAAACACCATCTGACTTTCATCACTCAACGCATACTGTATCCACAGCGTGACCGATGTCATCGCAAAAAACAGCACAATGGCATTTTTTCCACCGCTCATTTTAGGGGTAATGTTGCAATACAGCGCCCAAATAAATGCCGCGGCGAATGCCATGGAATATGTCAGCGGGTTCGTTGCTACATTGTTTTTAACGCCCTCGATAGATAGAGAAGCATCTCCCGAAATGCACCAGACGACCCCAACAAATGCCAGCACCACACTAGGGTAAACAAGAAGGTTTACTCGGCGACCACTCATCGCCACTGCGAGCAATACAGTCAGCGCCGGCCACAGGTAGTTAATTACCGCCATTTCCATGGCTTGCTGACGATCATTTGCCATCCCTAATGCAAGGGCAAGACAGATCTCATAACTGACAAACAGTCCGCCACCAAGCAACACGTAGCTAAGTCGATACTCGCCAATCTTTGGTCTTCCCATGACCAACATCAGAGCTAGTGTACTCACGCTATACATTAACGCCGCGCCGCCAATCGGGCCAAATAACTCGGCAATATCCCTTGTTAGCGCAATCACACAGCTCCAAAGCAAAATGGCCATAATGCCAAACAAGGTATATTTATTGGTGCCTAAACCTGCCATCAGTACTCCTAATATCCGGCAACTAAAAACGAGCAAGATTCGTTATAAGTAATTGTTATGCAACCTAGTCGATTTCAATTAGGCTATACTTAATTGCTATGAAATTTATCAGTAAAAACGCCAGCGACCCAGTGCAAATTCTATGATGAGCCGTTACACTCTCGCTGCATTTCTAGAACTCAATCGAATACCAGCACTTTAACTATGCCCAACATTTTGTCTATCAAAAATTTTTTCGCTCTCTTGCTCATTGTCACTTTGAGCGGATGTGTCTCTTCCAGCATTGACCCTAGCCGGTACGAAAAACAATCTTCATACACCATCATCAATGATGAGCCAACCAAACTCGACTTGTATTTCGCAAGAGAAGTGGCCTCCCATTCTCTGATTGATGAAACCGGGTTTCACCCTCTGGATAAGGGTCACGATGCGCTACTCGCTCGGCTGGCGATCATCGAAACCGCTCAATCCAGCATTGACGTACAGTACTATATTTTCCGAGACGACGAAGCGGGAAACCTGATCGCGTGGCGACTATTCGAAGCCGCTGAGCGTGGCGTGCGCGTACGCCTTTTGCTCGACGACATGCAAAAATACGACGACAACGATCTGCTGCGCTTTAGTAGCCACCCCAATATCGAAGTGCGTATGTTCAACCCGCATCACCTTCGCTCTGCGCGCGGCATAGCAATGCTCAGTGACTTTGAGCGACTAAACCACAGAATGCACAATAAGTCGCTGACTGTAGATGGTGTCGTATCCATCATTGGCGGACGAAACGTTGGTAATGAATACTATTCCATTGAATCTACCGTAGAGTTTTCCGATTTAGATTTGATGATGGTGGGTAAAGCCGTGCGTCAAGTAAATCGCCAGTTCGACCTTTATTGGAACAGTGATTACAGTGTGCCAATCGAGTGGATTGCACCAAATCAAGATCTTCGCTATACCGATGCTGACGTCGAAGCTTGGGTCAACGAGCTCGGTCTTGAAGCGAAATTCTCTGGTGGTCAATATGATTTCGCTAAGCTCCCGCTCTACAACGATTTAGTCCATGGTACGGTCGAACTGTATTGGGGCATCGGTGATCTGCTCTATGATTTACCCAATAAACCGGACAGTAAGCAAAGTACCCTTATCGACAGCTTGAGCGTTGTGCTCGACGACTCGAAAACATCGCTCGTATTTATCTCACCCTACTTTGTGCCAACCGAGCAAGGCACCAAAGAGCTCATTAATGCCGTTGAACAAGGTCTTGAAGTCATCATAATTACCAACTCACTGGCGTCGAATGATGTCTTTGCCGTGCACGGTTGGTACGCTAAATATCGTGAAGATTTGGTCAAAGGCGGTGTAGAACTGTGGGAAGTGAAGTCCAGTGCTGAAATCAAAAAGAACTGGAGCTTAACAGGGAGCAGCCGCTCAAGTCTTCATACCAAAGCAATGGTCATTGATAAGCGTAAAGTGTTTGTTGGTTCAATGAACCTCGACCCTCGTTCAGCCCATCTTAATACCGAAATGGGCGTTGTTATCGAGCAACCTGAGTATGCAAATAAGGTCTATGACGCTATCGGCAAAGAAATCTCAAAGACCGCTTACGAGTTAAAAATGGTCGATGGGGACTTGATATGGTTTGACCACGCGACAGGGGAAACCTTAACGTCTGAGCCAGACGCCAGTATTTGGCGCCGCATGGGCGCTTGGTTCAGTGGTATCTTACCGATTGAGGAGCAGTTGTAACCTTACCCTCGCAAAGCGCTCTGAGGTAACAATACTTCAGAGCACTCAAGTCTAGCATCTTAAACATTGTCACCAAGTGCAGTAACCCGCTCGTCAAATACTCGAAAAACCTCATCTAGAGCGGCTGTCGCATCATCAAAATATTCAACTGCGGTAACGCTCGGGACAAGCACGAGCACTTTATTCTCTATAGTCCCGAGAAGCTTCTTAACGGTAGGAAAATCCGAATGACGTTGCGCGGTGACAAAACGGCGAATCGACTGGTGCAGATACTTCAATCGAATTCGCTCAACGCTACTGCACGTCGCTTTGGCCGCCACACCAGTACCGAGAGCTCTAGCCTGTCCGACACATTCAGCGACCCTCAATAAATCATTCCAAAGCAGTGCGATGGACTCGCCTTCTCTCTGTGGCAGCTCTGTCAAACGGTAATATTGGGCACACTCCTCCACTGATTCAAGCAACGAAGCCAGCAGTTGATTGTGAGTGGCAAGATTTTGCTCTGCCGACCACTGCTTAAACTGAACACGAACCCTTGGCCAGTTTTCTTCAACACTTCGCCAACTGCTAGTATTGCGGACACCCTCATCCAAGTGAGTCAGTGTCTGCAGATGATTATTAATGTCGCTTTGTAGCGTTGGAAGGCGAGATTGCAATTTGTCGTCTCCACACAGCACACCATTGGTGATTCCTCTGTGTTGTTGAATCGCCGCCAGAAGCTGTCTAAGTGTGGTTAAGTACTGCAATCCCGAGCGCTTTGCTTGCTGGCTCTTACTCAGCGCAAGTTTCCTTTTCCACACAAAAACAACCATGCTCAAACAGGCAAAAAGCATTACAACCGTTGCTTGAAGATTGGCCATTACAATATCCATCATCATTCACTCCCTATGCAGTCAGCTTTTCAAGATGCTCAGCCACCTGAGCGTTGTCAGCGGCAGTCTCGGCGTTGTGTTTTGCCGTTAGCGCGACCTGCTCCATATTGCTCGATATTTCCTGAATCGCGATTGCTTGTTGATCGGATGCGGCTGATACGCCAGCAACTTGATCGGTAATCGATGCCATGGATATGCCCATCTCCTCCAACGTGTTTTGAGCCACCAGCGTCTGCTCAGTGCAACGCGTGTTACCCTCGCGAACTTGCTCTATCATCGCTGTGACATCACTCATGCTCGCGGTCACTTGTTCAACATGAGAAGTAATGGCATTAGCGGACTCATGACTTCGCTTAGCGAGGCGGCCAACTTCTTCGGCAACCACACTGAACCCGCGACCATGTTCACCAGCTCTCGCCGCTTCAATCGCAGCGTTGAGTGCCAGCAGATTGGTTTGCTCGGCAATCTCTCGAATAAACTGGGACATCTCCGAGACCGTGTATAAATTGCTCTCCAGTGTAACGATACTCTTCGCCGTTGCGCCTACTTGAGATTCCACTTGCTCAACACTACTTTGAACGCTCACAAGCGCCTGATTGCCTTGTCCACAAAGAGCATTGCCTTGCTCAATTGCCTTCAAGGTTTGCTCAATGCGAGTGGATACATCTTCAATACTCTGTGAAATTTCCGTTGCCGCTGATGCAGAAGAGAGCGTCGACTCCGCCTGCCTATCACTGTCCTTGGACGCATCGGCTGCATTGCTTGCCAATTCTTGAGCACAAAACGCCATTTCTGAACGCACCGCTTCCGCTTTGCGCTGTTTTCGTTGCATCAACTGATGAACATCATCAATGGCGTGGAAGCTTGAATAAAGTAGGCCAAGTGATTGAGGTACAGAAGGTACCTCACCATGCCTTAGCTGCTCAAAGTGCTCATTGAGTACTCGCATTTCTCGATTCAATGTGAACAGCATCAGCCATGCCATCGTCGCAATGGATAGCAATACCAAAAAACCCGCTAGCATCGCATTCAGCGCAAACAGCACCACCGATGACAACAGCACTAGTAGAATGAGCAAATTAAGTAAGCTTAACGGTGTTGTGCGCAAGATAAGTATCATCTTTCCCCTCCTTGGCTAAAGACCCACTTTCTTTATGTCTATGATTGAACTGCAACTTTCGTTCCAGACAAAAGTTGAAAAACGAATTTGTATTGATACTAAGTAGCGCTAAGGCTTGCATGAAAACTAGCGGTTGCACGCTTAATGCGCACAGCTGGACTAATGAGGGGCATTGCACAGTGAAGGTGCAATGTATTGATAAAATTAAAAGCAAAAGAAAATGGCGACCCTAGGGTCGCCATTTACAAAGAAGAACTCAGCGTCAAAGGTTACGCTTTTTGTAGGTCTTTTGCTGGGTAAGTTAGAGACATGCCGTCTACTTCTACACGAACGTAGAAGCCGCCACTGCTCAAACCAGTCACGACCATTTTACCTAGATCGATACCTTTAGTTGCAACTACAACATCATCAATAGCAAACATTTTAAACCCTTAATTGGAAGTAAGATTAACAGCAATCTTTCGGGCGCTATTGAAGCAAAGTTGGTTGAGTATCACTAATCTAGTTTTTTGTCGTTTTCATCATTTTTTGTTATCAAGCAGGCATAAAAAAACCACCGCAAAAAGCGATGGTTTTTAAAATCAGTGCAGTAAGATTACAGCGATACAGAACCAAATGCTTGGTGCCATACTGTGTGACGATTTTCGCCGCCGTTTTCTCTCTTACGCTCTTCTGCTAGCCAGCAAAGTAGCTCCCAACCGAAACCAGCAGCAATGATGCCGTCTTTATCTGTTGGGTCAGTATCTGGCGTGTACTCAGCGACGTCAGCACCGACAAGACGAACTTTACCCGATGCCTTCACTTTACGAATGATGTCGTAAACCTGAAGGTGCGTCAGACCGAATGGATCTGGGCTTGAGTTTGAACGACAGAACGCAGTATCTAGTGCGTCAAGGTCGAATGTGAAGTAAACCGGACCGCCATCGCCACAAAGTTCGATGATCTTGTCTGCTACTGCATCAACGCCTTGCTCGTAAACTTCGTTAGTTGTGAAGCCAGTAGTACCAAATGCGATGTGGTTACCTTTAACAAGCGCAGTTTGACGACCACGCATACCAATTTGTACTGTGCGCTCTGGATCCGCTAGGCCCTCAGAGTACAGTTTTGGTAGCCAGTGACCTGACGTGTATGGGTAGTCAAAGTCAGCACGAGTTGATAGATCATAGTGCGCATCGAAGTGGATAACGCGAAGAGGACCGTACTTCTCACCTAGAGCACGCATTGTTGGGTATGGGATTGTGTGGTCACCACCAAATACTAGCGGTGTACAATCTTTTTCAACAACCATGTGGTGAAGAAGCTCAGTTAGCTGCTCAACTTCTGCTTTCAGCTCGAATTGGCCTAGGCTATCCCAGTTACCGTAGTCAGAGATACGACACCATTCGAATGGGATTTCACCGTTGTCACCAACCGTACCCATACCCATTTTACTTAGGTGACGTAGACGCTGTGGTGCGAACTTGTGTGAAGAACCAGTAGGAGAACATTTTTCAATGCCCATACCGTAGATAACAACGTCGGTGTTATCTAGATCTTGTGAGAATGGCGCTTGATAGAAACCTAGGTAATCTTTGTTGATGAAGCTCATTTGTTCGATACCCTTGCCGCCGCCTTGCTCTTTAACGCGAGCTAGGTATGCCGCAACTTCTGGGTCTAGGTTGTCTGCTGCAGAAACGTTTTCCCAGATGTGCTTATATTTCGCTACTTTTTCTGGATCGATTGCAGGCCACTTTTTGATGTTAGACATGATATTGCCTCTCTACTTGGTTGATGGCTAAATACTAGCGTAACAATTTGGGCACCAACAGTAACAGTAGGTACGCTTTACGTTTTTACAAACGTAAATTACTCAGATTACCTTTGAGTAATTAGGGACATTAACTGTCGTACCAAGTACAAAAAATGGTGAACGACTTAAAAGCGCTAGTCTGTGATATTGGCCAAGCTTAATCTGGCATGCTCTAACGTCGCGCGAAGGGAATTATCAAGTATCATGACATCAAGTTGCTGCGCTGCGATGGCGTCGATGTCTATCACGCTTTGTTTAGCCTCGCTCCAATATTGCCTAGCCGTCTCTTCTTGGCCTGCGACCTGATAAATCAAAGCAAGTAGCGTGGTCTGAAGCACATTTCCTTCTACATAGAACAAATCGAGGCTTTGCAACGCGGCTTCATTGTCTTGTTGACGAATGGCGTTCAACGCTTGACTTAGCTTAAGCCAGATTGGGAAATAATCATCCTTGCCCAGCAGATTGGTCAAAATCTTGATGCCGTAATCAAAATTGCCCGACAAGCACACTAGCCAACCCACCGCGCCGATAGTGTAATGAGAGTTAGGATTAAGCTGAATAATACGCTCAGCACAGCCGCTGACTTTCTGCGGATTGTTTGTCAGCAATGCCCACCAAGCTTGAGCCAACATCACTTCGCCATCACGCGGGGCATAATCCAACGCTTTCGAGACCAACTTTTCGCAGCGCTCAATCACCTCGTCATAGCTCATCATGCCAAAGAGTAAGGCGTCACAATAAAGCTGAGCTAACGTAGCCAAGGTTCTCGCATCATTGGCGTATCGACCAGCGACCAACTGTTGATAGAGTGTAATCATATCTTGTAGGCGCTCCTGACTCATTTTGGTCAGGTACTCCAAATAATAGAGACGCGCTTGATAGTCGTTGAGTGAGACCGAGTCTTGCTGTTTAACACGCTGAAATTCATGCATCGATATCACGCCATAGGAAGACGCCATTTTGGTAGCAATACGTTGCACCACCGTGAGTTGGTCGCCGAGCACATCCTCACTAGTAACCACCAAAACAAATCGCTCACTCCAGATTTGCAGGCCGTGCTCTGTCTCATTGAGTGCGACTGTTACACGCAATGACTCACCCGCACGGCGCACTGATCCAGACACAACGTAGCGTGCGCCTAGCTTGTCGCGAAACTCACTTAACGACAGTGAACCTCCCGCCATTTCTTGCACCCGCAGCGGCGATATCACTGCTAGCTGCTCAAACAAGCCCAGTGCATAACTAAGTTCTTCTTGTAGCGACAATGCTACTTCATTGCAGATCGGGTCTTGCAAGGTCATCGCAAAAGGCTGAACCACGAGAGTCGGATAGTTGATATTTGGGATAAGTGGCGAAGGCTCGGTGCTCTCTTTTACTGCAAACTCTGGCATGTAATTGCGCTTAGGCAAGGAGATGACAATAAGCTCACTGTCGTTGTTGCTTTCATAAAAAGCGGTCAGCAGCTTGCGTAATTTCGTTGCCAGCATACGAACCATAGGATCCGAAGAAGGGTTAAAGCTCGCCGGCTTTTCAAACAGATCTGTCGCGATTGAATATTGAGTAAGTTGACTACCTTGGCCTGCCAGCGTTTGCTCCACAACGTAACGTAAAAACGCCACCAGTTTGGGCGACGAATAGAACGGAGGGAAGACAACGATCTTCTCTAAGGTGGTCTGAACTTGCTGCTCCGTGATGGGCTTGGGTATAGGCTCGGTGCTTGGCATACTTACTCGAACTAAAGTGCTTTGTGTTTACTAGTTTATCACCTAGCGAGGTGTTTCCAAATCTAGCGGCCTTCAATGATGTATTTGCCCGGAGTCTCTCCAGTCTGCTGACGAAAAAAAGCCACAAATGCACTATCACTGGAGAAATCGAGTGAAGCTGCCGTATCCGCAACACTGTTTCCCTCCGAAAGTGACTGGATCGCCATGAGTAAACGCCATTGCTGGCGCCATGATTGATACGGCATGCCCGTCTCCTTACTAAAAATACGCGTGACGGTTTTAGCGCTGGCTCCAACCGTATTAGCAACTTGATTGAGAGGCTGAGGCAAGTAGCCTTGACTCAGCACACCATCTAACCAATTAGACAGCCTTCTATCATTGGGAAGGGGCAATGCCAACTCTTCTTTTGGTGCGGCTTGAAGCTCTTCAAAAAACAGCGCTGTCATGTGAGTTTGCTCTGCAGTCGGTTTATCCCATGCCCAGAATGCCATGCGTTCGATGAGTTCTCGAAGTAAGGGGTTAATTGAGAATACGGAGACTGCTTCTGGCGCCGATGTGCAAATATCGACATCAAAATAGAGCGAACGATAAGCGACCACATTGCTCATTCTTGCATAGTGCTCTACGCCTGCAGGGATCCACGCAGCACGTGTCGGCGGTAGGATGCACTTGGCTCCATCAAGAGAAATCGACATACAGCCTGAAGCGGCAAAGAGTAATTGATGTTTATGATGACGATGCATACCAGAATCATGCGTTCCAACCATGGCAGCAATACCGACAACTTGGTTATCAATGCTATCTGCATCAAACTGACTGTTCGCATCAATGATCGCCATGCATCCTCACTCGTTTTATCCAAAGTTCAATTAATATTAACGACTTAAACAGCAATTGCCAAAATTACGCATCAACAAAAAACGGCCTCTTCACTAAGTAAAGAGACCGTCAAATCACAACCTTTTAGCGCTCAATGTCACTAACAAGGCCACCGCACTACAAGCGAGTAACACCACGCCTAGATTCTGAATAGCGCCAGCAAGACCGAGCCCTGCGCCTATCATTAGGTAGTACATCAGCCCAAGCAACGCACCAGCACTGCCCGCTTGCTGTTTGTACTCCGTCAGTGCAGTACTCAGTACATTTGGAATCGCAATACCAAATGACATAACAACCAGCATCATTGGCGCAACAAACCAAATCGAGCCAAGCAAAGCATAAACGCCCACGGAACCGAGCGTTAGCAGTACCGCTGATACACACAGCAGTAACCACTGAGACAAGCCTTTTGATAACAATGCTTTGTTCAAATAGCTTCCCATTAAGGTGCCCACGCCCAATATAACGCCGCTATAACCAAATTGCTCTGCATTAAAGCCGAGTTCGGCAAAACGAAATGCCCCTAATTGGTAATAGGAGAATAACGCGATGTTATAAAGCGCGACCAACAGCGCAGATTGCCAGATCGTTGCATCTTTGATCATGCGCACACTTAAACCCGCAAGTTGCAGTGGCTGTTTTTGCTGCTGTGTTTCCGGTAGCTTGAATAGGTTATAAACGAACAGTCCAAGAGCCATAACAAACAACGTTAGAAACACATATTGGTAGCCACCAGCTTGCGATAGCTGGCCACCGAGCAACATGCCTACAACCGGGCTAATAGAAATGCCCATCCCCATTAAGCTAAACACTTTGCCTAGCTCTTCTCCGCGAAACACATCGCGCAGCATGGTTTGTGTAACAACGGAGCCGACAGCAATACCAAATGCACTCACAGCACGCGCCATCATTACAGTGGTAAAATTGTCTGTCTGCATCGCCAATAAGGCTGCTGCGCCATAGATAAGAAGGCCTAACAGCATCGTCGGACGTCTGCCCCACTTATCGGCCAACACACCCCAAACCACCACACCAACGGCAAATGCTGAAAAGTAAATCGATAGCGTTTGAGCAGCCTGCGCATAACTCACCGCGAACGACTGTGCAATTGAACCTAGCGCTGGGCTGTAAATGGTTTCCACAATTTGGGGAAACATCAGCATCACAACCATCAGCCACAAAGAAGGTTTCGTATTCATTTTTGTGTCCTCGTTAATCTTTAACATGGGACACATTATGAAGTGGCAATCGATCTTCCCGTTATCAACATAAATACAATAAATATCAAAATAGAGACAAATGTAGCGACCATAAAAAAGGAGCCCTTTAGGCTCCTTCATTGGTTCACAGTCAAAACTAACTATTGAAGTAGAGACAGACCTTACGCCCATCGACCTCACGTATATCAAACGGGATCTCGTAGATGGCTTCCATGGTTTCCTGCTGAACCACTTCATCGACTTTGCCCGATTTGATGACCTTGCCTTTCTTCATCGCTACGATGTTATCCGAGTAGCAAGACGCAAAATTAATGTCGTGAATAACAATCACCACAGCCTTATTGAAATCGTGCGCGAGACGGCGAAGCGTGTGCATGATTTCGACTGAGTGTTTGATATCAAGGTTGTTTAAAGGCTCATCCAAGAACACATAGTCAGTATCTTGCGCCACTACCATGGCGATAAACGCCATTTGACGCTGACCGCCACTAAGCTGGTCGAGGTACTTATGTTGGATCTCTTCAATCCCTAAATGGCCGAGAGCCTGGTCAATGATCTCATTGTCTTCTGCCGTTAGACGTCCACCAGAATGTGGAAAGCGACCAAAAGACACCAACTCACGAATGGTAAAACGCATATTGATGTTGTTAGATTGACGAAGCACGGCGAGGTGTTTTGCCAACTCTTTGGTATCCCATTGCGCTAGCAGCTTATCACCAATCACGACTTCACCCGCATCGCTCTCTGTTAGGCGACTCGCCATCGACAACAGCGTACTTTTACCTGCACCGTTAGGACCAATAATCGAGGTCACTTCTCCTTTCGGGAAAAGTGCATCTGCATCTTGTACAACGAAGGTTTTGCCGTACTTTTTACTTAGACCTGTTAACTTAATCACTGTTAAACCTCTTAATTAATTCTGTTTCTTAACAATAAGAACAGGAAGTAGGAACCACCGACGAGATTGATGATCACGCTGATCGTGGTTTCGAACGCCAATACCTTTTCAACAAACCACTGACCCGTCACCAGCAGAAATACCGCCAGTAGGCTGCTCGCAATCATGAGAAAACGGTGCTGATAATTTCTGAAGATCTCACGAGTTAAACTTACCGTAATCAAACCAAAGAACAGCACAGGCCCCACCAACGCCGTAGAAATGGCAATCATGATGGTAATTAGGATCATCACTCGCTGAGTGAGCTGCTGAGTATTCACACCAAGGCTTGTTGCGTTATCTGTCCCTAGCCAAAGTACATCTAGCTTTGGAGCGTAGTAAAACAGAATTGCTAAGCAAAGTGAGAGTGGGACTAGGCTCCAGTAGACCAATTTGGCATTCACGTTGTTAAAGCTCGCGAACATGGAGTTTTGAATGCTCGCGAATTCATTGGGGTCAACCAGCATGGTCAAAAAGCCGGTCACACTGCTAAACAAGCTGCCACAGACAATACCAATCAACAATAGCGTGAACACATTGCTGTCTTTGCGCTTAAAGTAGAAATGAAACAGCAATAATGAGAAGCCAATCATCACACAGGTTGAAAGCAAAAAGTTGCTCATTGCGTGAATTACCCAAAAACTGGTACTGCCAAGAATGACCACCATCAGTACTTGCACCATCAGATACAAACTATCAAAACCCAATATAGATGGCGTTAGAATGCGGTTGTTGGTGATGGTTTGGAACACCAAAGAAGAAGCAGAAATCGCTACGGCTGCTAGGACAATCGCCAACACTTTTGGTATACGGCGTGATAGGAAAAACTGATAGTTATCCGCTGTCAGCCCTTGACCTATAAACCAAGCAATAATGGCAACGCACCCAGCGATGAGTAAGGAGACTTTTAACGAATCACGCATTGCGTTTCTCCCTTAACACCAGATAAATGAACACCGCACCACCGAAAATACTGATGATCATCGAGATAGGCATTTCATAAGGGAAAATAATCAAGCGACCTAAAATGTCACATGCGAGCACCAAGATAACGCCCCAGTAAGCAGTCCAAGGCAAGATCCGCTTCATGTTGTCGCCCATAAATAGCGACACGATGTTAGGCACGATAAGACCAAGGAATGGGATAACGCCGACAATCATGACTACAGTGGACGAGCTTACCGCTACTAAAATGACGCCAATAAAGACTATCTTCTGATAATCGAGGCCGATGTTCTTTGCAAAGCTCTCACCGACACTCGCCGCGCTAAACTGTCGGGCATAAAAGTAAGCCAGTAAGCAGGCTGGTACTCCTAGATACAGGATCTCATAGTTGCCTTGCAGCACACTGGCGAAGTTCGCCACCGTCCACGACGACATGGTTTGCACCAAGTCATACTTATAGGCAATGAAAGTGGTAAGTGCAGAGATCACGTTGCCATACATGATACCGATAAGCGGCACTAGAACTGCGTTCTTAAACTGCAGCCTTTGCAAGAAGCGTACAAAAATCAACGTACCTGCGACGGCGAAAAAGAAGATGGCACCTAAGTGTACCCATTGGCTAGCACCGCCAAGGAAAATTAGCCCAACAACGTAGCCAAGCAGCGCACAATCAATAGTACCCGTTGTCGAAGGTGACGCGAAACGGTTCTGCACGATTTGCTGCATGATGAGACCCGCGACACTTAAACCGGCACCGGCAAGAATGATGGCAAGCAATCTAGGAACGCGGCTGACGACATAGATGGAATAGGCATGCTCATCACCACGAAACAAGTCGGCCAGTGAAACGGAAGCAGCGCCAAGAACTAGGGAGCAGACGGCCAATACAATAAGCAGAGCAGTCGCCAAAATGGTTTTATGAATGGTCATTACAACGATGGGCTAATAAGATACTTAACGAGAAAAGTCTCTGCTAGTTAGCAGAGACTTTTAATGAATAACAAATTAGTTCAATGCTTTGTCGATATCACTGATCATGGTTTGCGTTGCGGTTACACCGCCACCCGAGATATACCAGGCGTTTGGATCGATATAGACAATCTTGTTGTTTTTCGACGCTGGTGTTGAATCCACTAACGGGTTGTTGAACAGCTCTTTCGCCTTACCAGTACTGCGGCCAATCGCTTGTTCGCGGTCAAGAATGAAGATAACTTCTGGCTGAGCATCTGCAACATATTCGAATGAAATAAGATTACCGTGCGAGCCTTCAATTGGTGCGACGTTTTTGCTGCTAGACTCTGCAAAACCAAAATCATCAAACACAATTGAGAAGCGGCTACCTTTATTGAACATGGCGACGTTGCTGCCATTATTCATTAGCATTAGCGCATTTAGGTTTTGCTTCGCCACTTTAGATGATGCGTTGTCTAGTTGCTGCTGAGTTTCAGCGATAAGCGCTTCCACTTCGTCTTGTTTGTCAAACAGCTTACCTAGCATACGCCAGTTTGCTTGCGCGTCTTGCCAGTACTGACCGTTATCAACGTAGAACATGACGGTAGGTGCAATCTGGTTAAGATCATCGTATACGCGAAGCATGCGATTTTCTGCGATGATTACGTCAGGCTTTAAGGTAAAGATGGCTTCAAAATCCGGCTCACCGACAGAGCCTGTGTTGCCTGTCGTTTGTTTGTAGTCAGCTAGGTATTCTGGAAGCAGTGAGTGAGGCGCGCCTACAGGTTTCACACCAATACGGTCTAACACGTCTAGACTACCATTGCCCAGTACAACGACACGCTTTGGTGTGCCATCAAACTCACTGGTGCCTTTAAAATGCTGAATAGTAACTGCACTGGCCTGAGCGGCCAAAGCTAGACTTGCGGTAAGGGTTAGCGCCAAACGCTTGACGAAACCAAAGGACTGACTCATTCCGATTTCCTTATATACTTTATGGTTATAGTTAACCCGCTCATTATCACTTACTGTAAAATAGGAATCAATATCATTTTCATAATCAATAGTGATTTTATTGTCCTAGCTCAATAATCCTCTGATCTAGAAGCACCTGTAGCTCGCCTCTTCCTAGAAGTCTTGCGCCGATCTCTCCAAAACGCCGTTAAATCATCGCTATTGTTTTTACTCCTGCGCGTTTTGTCATACTATGTCGAAAATCATCGACTTATAGACAGCGCGACACTATGACCACCAAAGCGAAATACTCCGATATCTACCAATCGATCAAGCAGCGCATTTTGAGTGGGCAATACTCCACAACACAAAAACTGCCTGGTGGTAGTGAGTTGGCCGAAGAGTTCGGCTGTAGTGAACTGACGATAAAAAAAGCGCTAGATATACTGGTCACAGAAGGTTTGGTCGTTAGAAAGCGAGGTTCGGGGTCGTTTGTTAAAAGACCGCTGGGTAATGCAAGCTACGCTCACTTACATGGCACCAAAGCCAATGTCCTCGCTAATGGTCAGTCCGTTGAGACTAAAGTACTCGAATTTCAGGTAGTGCCGGCCGATGAGCATGTTGCCAAGCGTCTTAACTGTGATGTAGAAGACATGCTCTATAACACCACCCGACTGCGCATCATTGACGGCATCGCCTCTTCGCTAGAAGAAACCTATATGCCGATCAGTATCATTTTGGGTCTAAAACGTGAGCACGCAGAGGACTCCATCTACAGCTTCATCACCAATAAACTTGGCCTAAAGATACACAGTTCGACGATGGAAATTACCGTGGTCAAAGCGAGTCAGTTTTACGCCAAGGAATTTGGAATCTCTGAGGGTGAGCCACTCGTCAACGTTGAGCAGGTGGTATATCTCGATGACGGCGAGATTTTTGAGTATTCGAATGTAAAACATCGCTGGGAGAGCTATAAGTTCGCCACTAACTTCTTTAAAGTTTAACGTCCGTGCTCCTCCACATACACGCTGAAATAAGGCCTTATTTCAGCGTCGATAACCCTCATTTTAACTAGCAAATTTGCTCACATTGACGATAAGCATTCTTTGTCGTCAAGGTCATTTTTTTTCGTTTTACTCACCTCCCCTAAAGCCTCATAGTCGCGGCGAAAACTTCATCAAATCTTACATTTTTTGATTCCCCACGACTAAATTTGGAGGCTCCGCGAGTGGAAAACACAACTGATTTCGCAGTAAAAACTGGCTTTAAAGTTCCTGTTATTGCGCTATCACTCTATGCTGTGGCATCAGGCTATCTAATGAGCTTGATCCCGTTGATGCTCAATCAATATGGCATAGATGCAAGCAACGCAAGTTGGCTCGCAAGTGTGTTTTATGCGGGTCTATTAGTTGGCGCTGTGATTATTGAGCCTGCGGTTAAACACGTGGGTCACCGTATCGCATTTATTGCTTGCTTGGTGCTATTTATCGCAACCATCGTTGTATTGCCGCTTGTCTCTATCGCTTGGGCATGGCTGGTAGCACGTTTTGTTGCGGGTATCGCGGTTGCAGGCGTATTTGTCATTGTTGAGTCATGGTTACTCGTGGGTGATGAGTCAAGCCGAGCAAAACGCCTAGGCCTATACATGGGCTCACTATACGGTGGCTCTGCTCTGGGTCAGCTTGGCATCGGTTTCATTGGAATCGAAGGTAGCGTGCCGTTTGTGGTGATTCTATCTATGCTTAGTGCTGCGATTCTAGTGCTGATGTTTGTACCGACTCAGCAGCCACAAAGCGCTCATTCAGCAACTCTCTCACTCAAGCAAGTGGCAAAGCTGAACCACGCAGCCATTATTGGTTGTATCGTATCGGGTCTGACACTCGGCTCTATCTACGGTTTGATGCCAGTAGAGCTTTCGCACCGCGACGTGTCACAAACCAACCTAAGTGCATTAATGGCATTGGTCATTCTTGGTGGTATGGCAGTACAAACGATTGTTCCAGCACTGATTAAAGTCGCTGGGCGCACACCGCTAATGGGTCTATTCTGCCTACTCGGTGTGTTTGGCGTGGGTTTAGTGATTTTGAGCGATGACTTGAGCGTACTTGCCATCAGCCTATTCTTGATTGGTATGGCCACCTTCGCGCTCTACCCAATCGCGATTAACCTTGGCTGTGACAAGCTTGATGAAAGCTTTATTGTGTCTGCGACTCAAGTGATGCTTTTCTGCTATAGCATTGGCTCAGTAGCCGGCCCTGTGATTGCAGACTGGTTTATGAATGGCACACAAGGGTTAATGGCATACTTGCTAGCAACCATGATGGCGACTGCGATCTACATGTTTATCGCAAGCATTCGCACCAAAAACCACTTGGTGGCGGGAGAATAGAAGTAAAAGGGTCACAATCGTGACCCTTTTTCAATTTCACTCGTTTATTAGCAAACAACGCTTTGGGACACAACATTCAACTTAGTTCGATGGTTCTATCAATCACCAATCGTCCAACGAACCCTTCATCATGACTAACAAGGATCACTGTACCTTGGTAGCCATTAATTGCTCCAATCAACTGCTGTTTAGCCTCCAAATCAAGATGGTTATCGGGCTCATCCAGCAGCAAAATTGAGGTGTGTGACTGGTGCGAGGCGATCAACATCGCGAGCTTCATTTTTTCTCCTCCGCTAAGCGCTGATACGCTTTGATGCACCGATTCACGCCGAAAGCCAATGCCAGCCAAAAGCGTTCGTGCCTTGGGTATGTTCAAGGCTTCACAGCGATGACAGACCATATCCAGCATAGAAACCTCAGCGTCTAAAAAGGAGAAATGCTGATCAAGATAGAAGCACTCGCCATTTACCGTGAAATGTCCACCAAAGCTCGAATGATTGCCACCCTCCAACAGGCGCAACAAGGTGGATTTTCCAGAGCCATTAGCCCCTTTGAGCCAAACATGCTCGCCGGAGAGTATCTGCTGGTTAATTGGCTCCGATTCGATGAGCGAGTGGCTAAAGTCTTCAAAATGCACCTTCACTCGCCCACCAGACTGAGCCTCGCAGGTATACCATTTTTGTGGCTTGAACTGCTCAAGCTGTGATTTCACATCCTGCAGCTTTTGGTCAAGTTCGGCCATTTGACGCTCATTTTGTGCTTTGACTGCCGCATTTGCCAATTGTGCGCCCTGCTTCTTACCATCCATTAATATTTTGGGCTGACTGCCTGAAGCTCGCTGCTTCTCTCCTCGACTAGCGAGCCTTTGGGCGGTTATTTCGCGGCGCTGGGCTCTCTCAACCTTTACTTTTCGGGCTTTCTCCAACATTTTCGCCATCTTATTGATAGCAGCTATCTTCTCCTCTTTTTGTTTAAGGTAGCCTTGAAAACCGCCGCCAAAACAAGTGATACCCAAACTGTTGAGCTCTAAAATGCGATCCGTGTTATTCAAAAAAGTGATGTTATGACTGATCACTAAAATGGGCACATGACGTTTCTGTAGCGTCGCTACCAGCCATTTAATGTGCTTTGCATCTAGATGATTGGTGGGCTCATCGAGGATCCAAGCATCGTGCTCTTGGTGGAGTAAACGATAGAGCCTAATAATCGCTCTCTGTCCTCCACTTAAACGGCTCAATTTAGTGCTTAGATCTTTGGGGAGTCGCAGTGTCTCCATTAAATCGGCAAGTACTTGCTCCAACAGCCAGTCTGAGTCTGAAATACGTTCAAACCACTTACTGTCGGTTGCCCCTTCAGAAATGTGTTTAAGTGCTTCGAGCTTATCTTCAACACCTAAGTAGGCGGCTATCGAGCACTCAAAATCATCGGGCGATGCTTCTTGAAGGTAAACCCCCACGGACTTGAGGCCGCCTTCCCACTCAACACTGCCGCTTGTCGGTTGAGATTGCTTAGCCAATACTGAGGCTAAGTGGCTTTTGCCACATCCATTTTTCCCTACTAGAGCGGTAACACCGCATGGAATCGTGAACGAGAGTTCGTTAAACAGTTCTTGTCCATCTAAAAATTGTTTTGATAGTGAAATAGCATGAATAGCAGTCATACATCCTCCTTGGCAGAGCATGAGACGCATGGCAGCACATACAATAATGTCGTGATAAGTAGTGATGTCTAGACCAGTAGCGATACCATGATCAGTAGACAAAAATATAGAACGAGCCAACGCCCACTAACTCTGCGATTTCAAAAGTTACTTATATAAAACGTTCGAAATTGAGTTAGTTGTTCATGTAGGCGTGCGCTCCTAAGGAAGTGATGGGAAGGATTATACACAATTGAGCGACGGTGGCAGCCTCAAAATCCGAGACTGCCAACAGGATCGCCAAATAAAGCGCTAGTGCTCACTAGCCAAGTAAACCATTTAGAGCCAGTGGCTCTGGTGCGCCTGGAAAAACTTGAGTCAAAGCAGTGCTATCTGCTCCCATATGCTGTTTTAACACGGTCTTAATCACGGCGCGAGTATCGGTCGTTGGGGCCAAATCACGCCCTTGATAACGCTGTGTTTCAGAGAGTCCGGGCCACTCGGTGATAACTTCAGATTTCTTCAAAGCGCCTCCAAGCACAAACATGGCGTTGGCTGTACCATGATCGGTGCCTTTGGTTCCGTTTTCTGCCACGGTGCGACCAAACTCACTCGCAGCGATAATAACGGTCGATGACCACTGCTCGCCCAATGCCTCTTTGAGGGCAGCAAGTCCTTTATCTAGCTTGTTCAATTGATTGCTAAGTCGGCCTTTGACCGTACCTTGCGCAGAGTGGGTATCCCACCCTCCTAGCTCTAGTACAGCAATATTGGGACCGTTAGGTGCCCTCATAAACTCTCCAGCTTGGCGCATTAAGCCTGCAAATTGTTTGCTTTGGTTGCCACTTGAGGTCATGGATTCAAGTTTCATCGCATCTTCAAAGTTGGCCGATAACACCTCATCATTTTGGAATAGCTCTGCAAGCAAATCTGCCTGTTGCTGCTTAGCTTTGAGTTTATGTGGAAACCAGCTACTGACTTTAACATCACCGCGCACAATGAGCGGCATACCCGCATCAATCGCAATTGCTTGCTGCGACGTTACTTGAGAGTTCTGCGTTGCCAAATAACGGTTCATCCAGCCAATGGGATCGAACGGATCGGAGGTGCCATTTTCTAGTACTTTTTGACCATCAAAGTGAGAGCGCTGTCGGTAATTCGTCGCACTGGCATGGACAAATGCCGCTTGTCCTTGTTGATACCATTGATGAACATTGACTAGCGATGGGTGTAAGCCAAAACCTTTATCGAGCGGGTTAAGGTCGCTTTTCGCTATCGCGATGTTTGGGCGCAGCGCATAATAGTCATCATCAAAGGTTGGCACTACAACATTCAACCCATCCATAGCGCCACGTAGCGTTATCCAAACCAATTTGTTAGGTGATTGAGTAGAAGCAAACGATAAGTTGGGCAGCAAACCAACCAGAGATGCCGCGCCAACGCCTTTAATAAAATCTCGTCTTGTCGTCATCGTCTTTACCTATATTGAAACTGTGGGCTCATCCAAAGCACGACAAGCTTGGAGACAGGATCTTGCGCTTTGTCTATCGCCGTAAGAACATGCTCATCAACTTCACTGCCATACAGCCTTTGAATCATCTGTATCAATTTGTCATCGACATTTTGTTGGCTGCGCTCCATTTTCCTCACAACCAGTTTGGCGGTTTGATCCGCGACTTGCCAGCGCTGCTTTAGCGCCGATGAAGAATTGTAATCAGCATCGCTATCAGGCCAACCCGCAGGCGAGCCAGACATAAAGGGCTGCTGACCTAACAGTCTCAGGTGCTGAATCATTTGCCTTGGATTCGGCTCAAAATCGGCACTGCGAAGTACTGAAAAATACCACTCTTGAGGCGTGCGAAAGCGCAATTGCTCGGAACTGTTTTTCAGTGGTGAGTTAATTAACGTGAGGTATACAGGGATCAGCATACCTTGATTGTCGAGCCACACCTTGGTCAGCTCATCGATTAAAGAAGCGTGTCCAGTACCATAAAAATGCTCCACCAGCTTGCGACACAAATGCCTTGCGGTATTTTCATGGTTAGCCAGGTCGCGCAAACAGGCGATGCCTTGCTCTTCACCTGCTTGGTCATACACCTGACCAAGCACGTTGATGGCACCCGACTCATGCATGTCCTCGACAAACTGATAGCCGGGACGCGCTGCTTTGAAGCTGACACTCCAACCCGTTAGGCCTTGCGCTAACTCTATGACATCGTTTTGGGAGTAACCGCCATCGACTCCT
This sequence comes from Vibrio sp. DNB22_10_4, assembly GCF_052879755.1. Lineage (NCBI taxonomy): Bacteria > Pseudomonadati > Pseudomonadota > Gammaproteobacteria > Vibrionales > Vibrionaceae > Vibrio > Vibrio sp. DNB22_10_4. The sequence goes on from NZ_JBNNXW010000001.1 coordinate 1,760,039, forward strand.
AAAGTATGCAACTCCAAAATTTCTCGCGCGAGATTCTCATTGAGTCCTTTATTGCGCTTTTGACCCGCCTTGGATCCAGGACCAATAGAACGATGATTATCCAAATAGATCAGCATGGTCGGGTGCTGACACACGGCAAGCAGCATCGATGGAAAATCGATATTCCAAAGCTCACGAATCACTTCATTTTCGATACCAGCAGCAATAGGTCGAATGCGGCGGTTATCCGCAGATACAGCGAAATGGTTACTCCAAAATTGGATAAGGCGCTCTTGAAATCCAAGTGGTGTGGCTAACGTTTGCTGGTTTCGAGCTGTCGCCAATGCTTGATAGCTTTCTTGGAAAAACGCATTGTTCGATTTGGTGAACAGCTTTTTCTCTTCTTCCGTCATAGATTCTTTTCGGCGACGGTTGAGATCACCCATATGAGCAAGCAGCTCATCAGTGGTAGGCAGCGACGTGATTGCTTTGTTCACATAAGGCTGAGACTTGAGTTGGTCATTGAGTGAAGCGGCGAGTTTTGCATCCCCCACCCTTGGACCAAAACCAAAACGCTGCGAGACAATATATTGTGCGGACTGTGATTTCTCCATGACAACCTCAATGACGGGAGCATACAAAAAGCATTGCACATTCACGCCAAATTGCCCAATCACAAACAGCAAAAACAGCAGCGGCGCTCATTATTGAGCGCCGCTGCTGTTTGATCAGTTAACGATTACGAACGTTTTGGCTGACGGTAAGTTTTACCTGCTGTCTTGTAAGTATCGCTTTGCTTGATTTCAAACATCACATCGAAGAACCATGCGACAAACTTAATCACGTCGTCACCTTCGTTCATGATGTGCTCAGCGTACTCTTGCTCTTCACCATTATCATCAACGTCGTTAAATACGTGATAGATACGCTCTTCACCATCAACTGTCGCCAATGCGAACTGACCCGTTAGGCTCTCTGCCGCTTCTTTGACTTCTAGGTTTTCAGAGCTTTTCAGCTTGCTCAATGCGTCTGGAAGTGTTTTCAACTCACATAGCTGCATGACCAGCAGCTGAAATTCTAATTGTTGCATGCATTACACCGTTATTATTTGCAGACCAAGTGTTATTTGCAGACCAAGCCGCAGCACTTAAAAATCTTAGAGATTATAGGCTCGCCAGTTTGGTCTCTTGTTTCTCAAGCATAGCGTCCAGTTCGTCTCGACGCGCGATAAACTGCTTGAGTTCGTTTTTCGGGACAGAGTCTGCCATAGGAATGTTAGCTCGCATAGCATTTACTGGCCTTCCACGGGAAATCAACTCGTAATGCAAATGTGGACCGGTGACTCGACCTGTTGCACCAGATAAACCAATTCGAGTCCCTCGTGTCACTTTCTGTCCTTTCTTCACTAAGATTTTACTCAAGTGAAGATAACGCGTTTTGTACGGACCACCATGATCCACAACCACGTACTTACCTGCGTATGGGTGATTGCGCACCATAGCCACAACACCATCACCCGTCGTATAGACATTGGTACCGGTGCGAACGCCAAAGTCCGTACCATTATGTGGAGAAACACGCCCGGTCACTGGGTGACGACGATTTGGATTAAAGCCAGAAGTAATGCGGTGGTTTTTCACCGGATAACGCATAAACGCACGCTGCAAACTATCGCCTTTTGCATCGTAGTATTGACCGTTGGTATGCAGATAAGCTGAGTACATCGCGCCGCGGTTGAAGATCTTAATCGCTTGAATCTCCGAATTCCCAGTTGGGGTACCATCGACAAATTGGCTATTTTTCACCACTTCAAAGCGATCGCCAGCACGCAAGTCACGCGTGAAGCTGATCTTATCTTTTAGCAAGGTCACGACTTGGTCGATTTCTCTTGGGTTAAGCCCGAGTTTATTCGCAGAGGCAGAGAAGCTGCCGTTGATACTACCAACCATAGCGGCGCTTTCCCATTCACCCGGGATCGAAATATCTTTGAACTCGTAGCTTCCATCATCTAAGCGAGCATACACTGCTTTTTCAGCGACACTACGGCTAACTTCAAGTTTGCTTAGCGTACCGGTCGCTTCACTTTGCCAAAAGCGCAATCTGTCGCCCGGTCTTAAAGTGTCGAGTACAAGGAAGTTCAAGTCGGTTTCCATTACAGACATCATGTCACTGTAAGGAAAACCCAGTTGGTCAAAGATCTGGCTTAGGCTATCACCAGATTTTACTTTGTAAGCGTATTTAGGTGGCAATTCAGCTTTTGGCGGTTCTTCAGAAAGCACAGCAACGACTGGAGAATCATTGAGGTTAAGATCAATGGTACCCTTCATATTTGAGTCAGGTAAGCTGTGAAGAAAAGCAAACGCTGCCATAAAAGGCAGTCCAAAAGCGATGCTTGTTTTGAGTTTTCGAGACGGATTCTTAGCCGTGGTTGATCCGCCTGCTGGTTGATTCGATTGCACAATGGTTCCGATGCATGTCGTAAATTGAGCCAATAGAGTAATCGTTTCCTATTTTAAATGCACCCAAATGTCGGGAAAAGTCAGGTAAAACATGTGATGAGAGTGTAAAAAAGCGACGTTTGTCATCTATTCAATCTCGCCCATTTTTCAGGCATCAGTTCCAAGATTATCTAACTGCTTGAATTTACTTGAACAGCGTAGAACTGCGTGAAAGAAGAGCTTTATCGGCAAATTATGTGAAAATTCTGGCGACGTTCAACATTTGCTCTATCGCAGAATTTGTAGCATATCAATGCCTTTAATTACACTTTCTATTCATATCCATCCCCATATGATTGCCTAGATATGATAGAATTGTCAGCTCAGGATTAGATGTAAAACGGATAATTTCATCATAAACCTCTGATTGAAAATTGTTTTAGTCACAGGAATTTCGAATTCTAATCAGTAGTTCAATAAACATGGAGTTGGTCTTTATATTCGTCTACACGAATATGTAAACCTCATAATTATGAGTTTCAAATCTCAAAAATACAGTATCGATTCAACTGACTATCAAGTCGGCCAAGACAACATCACTAAGTGGGGCATGGATGTCCACAATACAGTTTTCACCGCGTCAGCGGGTCTATCCATCCTCTTCATTGTCACTCTTTTAGTTCTTTCCCCTGCAGATGCCAAAGCTGCCATTGACGCTGTTAAAGCCGCAGCGCTATCTAAGTTCGATTTCGTCTTTATGTGGGGCGCGAATATCCTTCTGATCTTTGCGATCCTTATTGCCCTATCACCGCTGGGTAAAATTCGCCTAGGCGGCGACAATGCCACAACTGACTATTCCACTTTATCCTGGATTTCAATGTTATTCGCCGCTGGTATGGGTATCGGCCTTATCTTCTGGGGTGTGGCTGAGCCTACCGCATTCTTCACTAACTGGTTCGGTACGCCGCTCAATGCGGAACCTTTCACGCCAGAAGGCCGTGAAGCAGCATTGGGAGCTACCGTATTCCACTGGGGATTGCACGCGTGGGCTATTTACGGAATGACGGCTCTCTCGTTGGCCTACTTTGTTTATAACAAGGGGCTTCCTCTTTCTATGCGCTCTGTGTTCTACCCTCTATTGGGAGACCGAGTATGGGGACGTGTGGGTGACATTATCGATGTGATGGCAGTTCTGGTTATCTTGTTTGGTCTTGCTACGTCACTTGGACTGGGCGGCTCACAGGCGGCAAGTGGTATCAGCCACGTATTTGGTCTAGAGAACAGCCTATTGCTCCAAATTGCGATCATTCTGACCATCATGGGTTTAGCTATTGTATCCGTTGTACGTGGCATGGATGGTGGTGTTAAGGTGCTTAGTAACCTCAATATGATCATTGCCTTCGTCTTCCTTGGTGTCATGGGTATTTTGAACTTCACTACCGTTCTAGATTCCGTGACTACATCGATTGTGGGTTATGTGAAAAACATCATCCCGCTGAGCCAAACTGCTGGACGTGAAGATACCACATGGCTGCACGGCTGGACGGTCTTCTACTGGGCTTGGTGGGTTGCGTACGCGCCATTCTTCGGTATGTTTGTAGCACGCATCTCGAAAGGTAGAACCATTCGTGAGTTCCTAGTCTGCGTACTTGTCATTCCAACGATCGTTACAACTGCATGGATGTCTTTCTTCGGTGGTATTGCTATCCAACAGATCATCGACAAAGTTGGCCTACTTGGCATGGAGCAGGGAATCACAGATGTCTCACTAAGCTTGTTCTACATGCTTGATGCTTACCCTATCGGCAATATTCTGTCGCTGATTGCGGTCGCGCTAATCGTTGTGTTCTTTGTGACCACATTGGACTCTGGCTCTATCGTTGTCGATAGCATGACGGCAGGTGGCAAACTTGAGCTACCAATCAAACAGAAGGTTGTTTGGGCTGTAATTTCTGCTGTCATTGCCATGGTCATGCTATGGATTGGCGGTACAGACTCCATTCAAGCGCTGCAATCCATAACCATCATTGCTGCACTGCCGTTTACTCTTATTCTGATATTAGGCTGTGTGAGTCTTCTTAAAGGCATGTTGACTGAGGTTGAAAAGCCAGAAGTAGCCCATAACAAGCCCAACTAGCGCTTAAGAGGTAAGCCGATTTCGGTTCACTTTAAATCGCGATGATTAAAAAAGCCGCCCACTGAATAAAGTGAGCGGCTTTTTTTAATTGTAACGTCGAGTATCGCCTATGTATCTATAAAGAATTACGCTTGCGCGGTTTTAACAATACAGTTGTCAGCGCCAAAACCGTTCGGGACATACTGGTCTGCTTGAGCGTCGTTTACCCACTCACTTTCGTTTACTAAGTAACGGAACTGAAACTCCGCATCTTTTGGCAAACGAGTTTTGTACTTAAAGGACTTCGTCTTGGCGACCTTTTTCATTGGGGTCGGTTGCCAATCCAAGAAGTCAGCCATCAAAACCACACTGTCCACATTGGTCGCATCTAACTCAAAGGTGACTTCTACTTCATCTTTTGTTTTAAAAAAGCGCTTATTAATCATCGCAAGCTCCATTTGTCTAAAAATAACAACATCAAAAGTCCATGTTATGTAATTAATGTCACATTCTCAAGTGTGCATTTCGCAACCATTTATTTCCAAAAGCTATAGGAGGGTTCACGGCCGGTGTAAAAAACTGGCTAACAACCGACCCATTTGAACGACTTCGCTTCACACGTTAGAGTCTCATTTTCATCAGGCGCTTCACTCATCGACTGGTACTGCCCGTGACTCTTAAACGCCAGTGTCATCCTATCGTCCATTCTTGTGAGCGTTAAAAGTTCTATTCGATCGCCGGCAAACTTCGCATCAGATAGAATCACTCGCTGACGTGAACTGTCCCATTTGAATAGCCCGAGGTAATAGAACACGCCGGAGCCTTGGTTACTCACAGCAAACGGAATAGCAATTCCCGCAAGAGACTTCCCGTCATAAATTGCCTGCTGGTAACGGTAAAGAAGGTAAACATTACCTCGCTCCATACCATCATCGTAACTTCCTGCTGCGACCTGTTTCTCCGCATCGATATCTGTTAGTAATGAAAACGCACTCGTCTCTGGCACTTGAATCGTCCAAGGGTTCGGCACTTGAAGACCCAATATTGCTTCAACAACAGGATCTGCTTGTAAGCTTTGCTGCGAAGGGAATTTGGCAAGTATCTCTTCATCAGAAAGGGAGAACCGATAGACTCCCGCCACGATAACAACGGCGAGTAAACAAAGAGGGATCAATAGAATCAGGGGTACTGGGAGCTTCTTCCTAGGCATTGTTATAATTCTCAATAACTTATTCAATCATTACAGTTTAGCGCGTTCTTGAAAACGCCGAAAGCATCAATCCCCACTATACTTTGTGCATACTCACACCAACACTCACCATACATTCTGTTGCGTATTATTGGTTATTGTAGAACCATATAGTGAATAATTACCCTTAAATGATGAATAGTATTGCCAACATTCAAAAAAAAGAGTAATCTTGCGCTCAATGCACAAATATGGATGTTTAGTGAATAAATAGGCGAATGACGTCGTCATTATTAACTAGTTGTAACACGAGAGAAAAATGCAAAATAGTGCTCAATCTGTGCCGGAAAGCGGCAAAAAAGGCAATTTCTGGATGTTCTTCATCCCGTCTTTAATCGGTCTATTCTTGTTTATGGCCCCAATCAGTTACGATGGCGGTCTAACTATCCCTGTTGCTGTACTTGCTAAAGCTTTACAAGCGGCAGTGGGCGACTTCATTGTTCCGTTAGTCACAGCAATCATTGCAGTGATGGCAGCAGCGTCAGTCTTGTCACGCATTTTTAAGCCTGCTTTCATTACTAACAATGAATTTTTAAACGGTTTGTTTAACCCAACACCAATGTGGCTTGCGGTTCGCGTTATCGGCGGTATCGCGGTACTCATGACCTACTTCCAAGTGGGTCCTCAAGCCATTTGGGAAGAAAACACGGGTGGTCTAGTGCTAGAAGGCCTTCTACCGACGCTATTTGCCGTGTTTATTTTCGCGGGTCTTCTTCTACCACTTCTATTGAACTTTGGCTTGCTTGAACTGTTTGGTGCACTACTGAGCAAAATCATGCGCCCAGTGTTCAACCTACCAGGTCGTGGCGCTATCGACTGTATGGCTTCTTGGCTAGGTGATGGTAGTGTGGGTATCCTTCTGACCAGCAAACAGTATGAGAACAAGTTCTACACCATGCGCGAAGCGGCGGTGATTGGTACAACATTCTCAGCAGTATCTATTACATTTAGCTTGGTTGTTATTGCCCAAGTTGAGCTTGAGCACCTATTCCTACCTTTCTATGGCGCAATTTGTTTGGCAGGTATTGTAGCGGCGGTCATTATCCCTCGCTTGCCACCACTGCGTAACAAGAAAGACCTATTTATCGATGGCACTAAACCATCAGCAGACGCAGAAGTCACACCAAAAGGCCACACCACGTTCTCTTGGGGTTTAGATCTAGCGCTGCAGCGTGCTGGTACAGTGACATCGGCTAAGTCCGTATTCGGTGAAGGCGTGAAGAACGCTGTCGACATGGTATTTGGCGTACTGCCTGTCGTGATGGGGCTTGGTACTGTCGCTCTTGTTATCGCTGAGTACACATCGGTATTTGAGATCCTAGGAACACCATTTATTCCTTACCTAGAATTACTTGGCGTACCAGAAGCCGTAGCAGCTTCGAAAACCATGGTTGTTGGCTTTGCGGATATGTTCATCCCATCAATTCTAGCGGCGTCGATTGATAACGAAATGACGCGTTTTGTCATTGCAGCCATGTCGGTAACTCAACTTATCTACATGTCAGAAGTCGGTGCCCTACTGCTTGGTAGTCGCATCCCTGTGAATATTTTTGAGCTGTTCGCTATCTTTATTCTGCGTACGCTGATCACACTGCCTGTGATCGCTGGTGTCGCGCATTTAATCTTCTAAATCGCAGACCACTTTTTCTCTTGATGAGGCTCACCTTTTTAGGTGAGCCTTTTTTTATTCCATAAAAACAACATGATGTATCGTTTACTTTACATAAATATCAATTATCATATGCTCGCGTGTGAATAACTCACAGCAAAGCAGTGGCGTGCTCTTTGCAGAACTCCGGCAAGGAAGTACGTAAAGATAAGACTCATCGGATAATGAGTACTAATGCGAATGAATCGCAGGACATAATAATGAAAAATATCACTAAAGTGGCCGCCATCGTTTTGGCAGCAACCACTCCAACTATATCGAATGCAGCTAACAATATGATCGAAGCGCGCGGCGCCGCCATGGGTAACACTGGCGTAGCCTCAGCTGACTATCTAACTGCAGGCTTATACAACCCAGCGTTAACAGCATCATACAAGGATAACGACGATGTCGGCCTTCTATTGCCTACCTTTGGCGCTAGCGCTCGCGATACTGACGAAAGTATCTCTACGCTTGACGATCTGCAATCGTTGATCGACGAGTACGAGAAAAACCCGTCAGGCGAACAAGCAAAGCTAATCGAAATCAACCGCCTACTTGATCAACTCGAAGGCAACAAACCGACAACCGTAAGTGCCAACTTAGGTTTTGCGGTAGCGATTCCATCGAGCCTAGTATCTAGTAATCTCTACGCTCGTGGCTACGCAGAAGCGATTGCAGCGCCTTTAATCGAACCTAACCAAGGTGATACTCCTACAGATATTCAAAATCGCTACGAGAACTCTGAAGTTCAAATGCAAGCTTTTGCTAGTGCAGAGCTCGGCCTAGCACTGGGTAAAAACTTCACTATTGCCGATCAAGATGTCTCGTTTGGTATCACACCTAAGTTCCAAAAGCTGCGTACTTACGCATTAATCGCGAGCGTGCAAGATTTCGATGCCGACAATGCAGAAGATAGCATGGTTGAAAAGAGCGCTTTTAACTTCGATTTGGGCGCAGCATGGCACTACAGCAACTGGCGTCTTGGCCTGTCGGTTCGTGACCTCATTCAACAAGAGATTGATGTTCAAACCTACGAAGGTACCAAGATTGATACTTACAAGCTAAATCCGATGGCAACCATTGGTTCGGCGTACAATGGTCAGTTTGTGACTGTCGCAGTAGACATTGAGCTAACTAAGCAAGAGCGCTTTGCTAATCTCAACGATGAAACTCAATACCTACGTTTTGGTATCGAGGGCAATGCTTGGGACTGGGCGCAGCTTCGCGCAGGTTATGAGATCGACATGCAAGACAACGCCGACAGTGCCATCACTGCAGGTATTGGTTTGAGTCCGTTTGATGTGGTAAGTCTAGATATTGCGGGCAACTACGCGGGTAGCAATCAATTGGGCGCATCGGCGAACTTAGCATTTACATTCTAATTGCTAAGCAAATAGAAAAAAACGGAGCGATGATCGCTCCGTTTCTGTATTTGGCAGTTTTGTTCTATACGACTAAGCGCTTAGAAGAAGTACTTGAAGCGTACACGAACACCTTTGTCAGACTCTTCGTCGTAGATTTTGTCTGCAGTTTGGTCATCGATAGTCGTGTAGTATGCACCTAGGTAGATAGAGAAGTCATCAACAGCTAGCACGTCTGCAAACTCGTAAGACGCATAAACTGTGTCCACTTTTGCCTTACCTGTTGTAGAAGTAGCAATTTTCTCACGCTCGTACTCGTTGTTCGCATGGATATAACCAAGACCGAAGCCTTTGTATAGCGCGTTCACACCAACAGTCATGTTGTCTTCGTCAACTGCGTCCATGTATGCAAAGTTTGCGATCAAGTTCCAGTCAGCTGTCGTGTAGTTAGCAGTCACACCGTAACCCATACGGTCAGAGATATCTACACCGCTATCAGTAACAACCGCGTCTTTAACTAGGTTCGTTTCTAGAGATGCTGCGATGCCGAAGTTACCCGCTTGGTAACCAACTACTGGACGAATAAGTACAGAGTCTTTTGTTTTATCTGTTGCAATAGGAGCATTGTGATACTTACCACCAGTAAATAGATCTGAACGGTCACCAATCATAGAGCCTAGCTCAACGTATAGGTTGTTAAAAGACTGGCTGTACATGATTTGGCCGTCAGAACCACGACCACGTGCTTCTTTCATTTGGTATACATATGGTGCTGCATCAGAAACTAGTTCGTTTGAAGTATCACCAGAGTACTCTAGGAACGTATCTTGACCTACAGGGAACATGTCGAATGCTTCAAAACGACCCATACGTAGGTTCCAGCCATCTTGTGCACCAAACGCAAACCATGCATCATCCAGTGCCACGTCACCGTTGCTTTGCATCAAAGGTTGAACATTTACTTGGAAAACATGGCCGTTGTTTGTGATGCGCTCGCCAGCAAACTCAAGAAGAATACGACCAGATTGGTTGAATTCGTTGTTCTCTTGACCTTCGCGGTCTTGGAAGTTGAAGTCAAACTCAACGTCACCACCGATAGAGAAGTTACCAGTCTCGTTATCTACGATGCTGATACCAGCGTTTGCACCCATAGCAGCAGAAACCAAAACTGCAGCTAGCGATAGCTTAAATGTATTTTTCATTATTAACCCCAGGGATTGTAATTAACTATTTTTTTTATATTTAAAAGCGTTCTGTTTGTAGTGAATGAGAAGGGATAAACCTAGCGCCTCATTCACACGTCACATCAAACAAAAAACTTGAAATCATTTATCGAATGAACGAGGGCAATTTTGGGCAATTTCATTCACACCATCAATCCTAATAAGTTAAAAATGCCTATCTAAATCACGCTTTTAGATAAATACAAAAGACGATAAAAATCAAAAGCTTATATATAAATAAATATCCATTTAGCTTTAAAAACATTTATTGACTCAATTTATATGAACTTTAATTGAATTAACGGTCTTACAGTGATGCTTGTCACAATTACAGATTGATAAAAATATTAATTATTTGTTTAAATTGCAGGCTGGGCATGTAACACAAATGTAATTGTTATTTGCGTGTCGACATAAGAGCAGTTAACTAACAAGCTGTACAGATGCACCGCGATCAAGGAGAACTCGCTACAACACCTCTTGATGCCAACTTCTCGGTCGTGCCGTGGTCAGACAAGGCACATCGGCCTGCAAATAAACTTGCTATTAGGCGCATATGGTCTAGGTTAACAATATGAAAGTAATTGAGGAGTGAGTCGCATGAATCAAACGTTGGAGCAGGACATTGTTGACGCCATTCATCATTTAGATACTAAACAGCTTAGAGACGTAAAATCGTTTGTTGAACGCATATCGAGCGAGAAGCAGATTAAAGACTTGGTCACTGAAGAAGAGCTGGCCATGATACTCAAAGTCAGTGCAAGTAAGCAGCGCTGTTAAAGCTCGCTCCCCAGAATATAGACAAAACAAAGGCCAGCATTTGCTGGCCTTTGTTATTGATAACGAGAGCGTCAAATATCACTACTGATACTGAAGTCCCTTTAGATAATGAATCTTCCCTTCTGTACCCGTTAGCAGTAGCTGACTAAGCTGCGCTACGAACAGACGTGACGTAAACACCGTTTCCCCGTCATCACAGAAGATTTCAATACTCGAGTTATCGACAAACACTCTGACTCGACTCTGAGTACTCAGGCGCTTAGCAAAACGTACCGTACCAAACTCAGCAGCGTGTACTTCTGTCACACCGGTTCGATCCAGAATCCACTCTTCTTTATTGCCCGAGAACACCATTTTGTCGCCATTGTCATTGGCAAGTTCAAGACAGAAGCTGCTTTCAACGGATAGCTCTAGCTCAAATGCACCACTACTCAATGTGTTGCTCGTCGTTAACGGCTGAGTGGTGTGTCTTAGTGCTTTAAGCTCTTCTAGCGGTTGCTGAATCAGTTTATTACCGCGAATCGTCACTTCTCTTGGCAGCGTGAGCATGTGAGCCCAATAGTTTTTATCGGTTGGGTATTCACTTTTAGAATTGCCAAGCCAGCCAATAAGAATTCGCCTGCCTTTCGGGTCTAAGTAGGTTTGAGGGGCATAGAAATCAAACCCCTTATCCAGTTCAAAGTAGCCTTGGTTTTCAAACACACGCTTCTCGGTATCGATAGGTTTTCCCACGATATAGACCACAGAAAAGACGTTCTTTAAGTCGTACTTACTCTCAGACGTCACGCCTTGAGGCGAGAAGATAAACACTCCCCTATCATCTTGCTCATAATAATTTGGACATTCCCACATGAAACCAAAGTTATCGAGGCCAATATCGACATTACCTAGATATTGATAGCTATCGAGAGAGGAACCGCCATAGATTGCCAGTTTTCCCTCATTCTGATGGCTTTCAGCACCAATCAACATGTAGTAGTCATCACCACGCCTCATTGTGACGGGGTCACGCATATTATGAGTGTAGTGCTCGGAGTTGAAATCGACCACTACCCCTTTTTTCTCGACTTTGCCTTCTTTATCCATGACCGCCAGTATCTGCGTCGGATGACCAGAATCTGGCTCGGGCACATAGTGCGCAGTGTAAAGCAGGTTCAATTGCTCATTTTCAACCACTGCGATTCCAGTATGACAACCATGTTGATCGTAATCTTGGTCTGGATAAAGCGCGACACCTCGGTCAGTAAAATGCACAAAATCTTTGGTCGTCACGTGATACCAGTGCTTCAAACCATGCACAGGACCAAGTGGGAACCACTGATAAAAGATATGGTGCTCACCGTTGAAATAACACAGACCATTTGGGTCATTCACCAACCCATGCTTTGGCGCAATGTGATAGCTTGGATAATAAGGATCCTGTTTGGTGATCTTCGCAATATGCTGCAAATACTCATCCGAAACTTCGTCTAGCCTAACCATACGGTTTTGACGGTTCGAAAAATCCATAACGACTCTCTTTAAAACTCAAAATAAAAAAATCCCCTCATGTGACTCGCTCATCCATGAGGGGATAAAAATCAATGTGTTAGTTTGTTTCTTTGTAGAACAGTTTGGTCATTGCGAAGGCAACCAAGGCTGCAACTAGCATAACAACAACATACATGCCTAGACCGCCACCCAAGTAAAGCAACATACCTGGAAGCATAGTGGCACCTGTACCTGCAGAGCCAATACCTGCAATCGCACCGATACAGCCACCAATCGCACCACCCACACAGCCGTACAAGAAAGGCTTAACGCGAGGTAGAGTTACCGCAAACATCGCAGGTTCAGTGATACCAAACAGTGCTGGCAGCGCCGCGCCAAACATGCCTGACTTTTTGACCTTGCTGGTTTGCATGGTCATCACTGCCATCGCCGCGCCAAATTGGCCAGCAATCGCCGCCGTACCGAGCGGGTTGATGTAGTCGAAACCTGTCTCAGTCACCATCGCGATCGTAATTGGAACAATCGTATGGTGCATGCCTGTCACAGCCATAAACTGAATGGCGCCGCCGTAGATGAGACCACCTATGCCGTATGGGATTTGCAGGAAGTAAACCACGATATCTGTAATGAACTTCTCTATACCTAATAGCAACGGGCCGACAAAAACTAACCCTGCAATCAGTGATACAAGAAGCGTGATGAACGGGGTAAGGATCAGATCCAATACCTCTGGCACATATTTACGAGACGTCTTTTCCACCATAGCGGCGAACCAGCCCATAAATACGGCAGGTAGAATGGAGCTTTGCAGGCCTGTCACCGCAATTTCGAAGCCCATAAATGGAATCATTAGCGCTTCAGCGTTACCAAAGGCGACATCCCATTTGTTCGCCAGCTGCGGTGCCACCAGCATCAATCCGAGTACAATACCCAATACCGGGTTGCCACCAAAGACGCGCATCGCTGACCAAGTCACCAAAACAGGGATAAAGATAAAGGCGGTGTCGGTCAATACCTGAGAAAGAGTCGTCAGTTGCGGCGAAAGTTCAACGCCAAACCCGCTGACGATCAGTCCACGCAGTCCCATGAGCAATCCCGTTGCAACGAGTGCAGGGATAATCGCAACGAAGATGTCTGAGAAAGTTCGAGTAACGCGCTGAAACGTGCTACCCGATGCTTCCTTCTTAGGTGCTGCACTTGTGTCTACTTCACCATTGCCAGTGAGCTCAGCAAACACTTTACCCACAAAGCCGGTACCTAGAATGACCTGATGTTGGCCATTCTTAAAGAAGTAACCGTGAACTCCCTCTGTTTCGCCTAGCTTTTCAGCGTTAACTTTTGAGTCGTCCTTGGTGACGACGCGAAGACGCGTTGCGCAGTGCGTCAACTGTTCGATGTTGCCTTCACCACCGAGCAAGTCCATAACTTGCGATGCGACAACTTTAGCATTTCTTGCCATGGTTCCGTTCTCTCCTAAGAGCACAAAATAGTAACCTGTATTCAACGTGTATTAACGTAATACAGGTAAAATACAGGATAAACCTTTTTGTTGTATTGAACGTGAGAAACGTGCTTGTCATCACAATCAATAATAGATAGAGGGCATATAAAAAAACCACCTTATCAAAAGGTGGTTTTATTGATCTTGGTAGAAACTAGAGCCTCGCTACTATCTCAAAGTCATAGACACTCGACTTATAATAGACGATGGAGTACTCATACGGCTCAGTCTCACTGCGATAGTTAATCGATTCGTTGATCAAGATCGGCTCAAGCGCTTCAACTGATAACTTATCTTGTACGAACTCACTCGGCAATGACGGCTTGATCTTTTGATGCGTTTTTACCATCTCGATGCCTTGCTCTTTTAAATAAGCAAACTTAGATCCAGACAACACCTCTTTATTGAGGTCAGGCAGCAGTGCAACCGGAATGTAGAAATCTTCATAAGACACCACATCGCCATTGACCACACGCAAACGCCCGCAGCGATACAGTTCAGAATCCTGCTCAACCAACAGTTTTTCGGCCAAGGCTTCATCGGCCACGGTCCTTTCGAAATGAACAACTTGGTTGCTCGCTTCTAAGCCTGCACCTTGCAATTCCTGCGCAAAGCCCGCCATACCCAAAAAGTCATGTTTGAGTTTTTGAACCGCAACATAAGTCCCCTTCCCTTTTTCAGAAACGGTATAGCCGATATCCGCCAACTGACCAAGTGCTTTGCGCACAGTCACGCGGCTAACACCCAAGCTGTCTACTAACTGACTCTCAGAGGGCAACTTAGAACCTTGTGGGTATAGCCCATCATCGATACGCTGCTTAAGCGTATCAGCGATCTGTATATAGAGAGGTTGTAGTGATTTCGAGTCCATGTGGCGCTAGCGTCTCCGATTATGAATGTGAGCAGGGATGCTCATCTTGCTTTTATAGTCCTTATTAGACAGCGTCTTTTGCAAACAATCAAACGTCTTCACCGCCAACTGTTGGCAATCTTGCTCGATAGAGTCGATTTGCAGTGGCAAACAATCGAGCACGGAATAGTTATCAAAGGTAGCTATGCGCATCGGTTGCTGGGCGGCATCTGCCATTAGGTTGTGCTCATTTAGATACCTGAGCACCCCCTCTAATAGTGAGTAGGATCCAGTAAATAGTGCAGCAGGGAGCCGACCGAGATTCTCAACACAGCTTTGCATCATCTCATAACCACTTTGAGGCTGATAATCTTGGTTAAAGACAAGTTCAGGTTGCAGCGACTGTCCCCCCTCTTGAACAGCATCGACGAAGCCTTGATAACGCTCTCGGCTAGGAGATAAAGAGAGCTGCCCGCCGATAAACGCACATTCAGATACATCTTTCACCAGTGCAGATACAATAGTTTTCGTGGAATCATACGCATCCGTCGTTATCTCACTATAGCGCTCGGACTCCACCTCTCGGTCAAAAAACACTACTGGAATATCTTTGATATGACTTTGATAATAGTCATCGCTATCTAAGCATGAGGCCACCATCATGCCATCAACTTGGCGTTCAATAAGGTTCGCCACCGCTTTTTGCTCTTGCGAGGGATCGTCATCGGTAGAAGCAATTAGCAACTGATAACCCGCGGTTAAGCACAACTGTTCCAATGCTTTCGCAATCGTAGCAAAACCCATATTGGTAAGATCTGGAATCACCAAGCCAAAGGTTTGAGTCTTTTTCGACTTTAGTGCCCGTGCATAAACACTGGGCGAATAGTTATGCTCCTCAACGACACGCAGCACGCGTGCCACCGTTTCTTTATTAATGCGGTGCTTTTCTGCATGTCCATTCAGCACAAAACTCACGGTCGATTTCGAGACCGCAGCTAATTGTGCGATATCGGCCAATTTTAGCTTTTTGCTCATCGCGTTCTACTTATGCTTCCTGCTTGTTGCGTCTTATATAGAGAAGATCTTCACTGCGGATCGTGATCGTGCTTCAGATCACAATTTTTAGCGCCGCTATCATAGTGTCTATTAAAACACATTTTCTTTGCTAAATCGATTTAGTAAACTCAAAACAAATCGATTAGTACAGGAAATTTGTTATGAGTAAGGTTTGGGTAACTGGCGATGCCGTTGTAGATTTGATTCCTGATACGGACACGACGTATCTAAAATGTCCCGGCGGCGCTCCTGCAAACGTCGCTGTTGCGATCGCTCGACTCGGTGGTGAGACCGGCTTTTTTGGTCGTGTTGGCCAAGATCCACTTGGTCGCTTCATGAAGCAAACACTTGGTGCAGAAAAAGTGAATACTGACTTTATGCTATTGGATGATGCCCAGCGCACGTCAACGGTTATCGTTGATCTTGATGAATCAGGCGAGCGCAGCTTCACCTTTATGGTTAAGCCAAGTGCCGATCAATTTATGCAATTAAGCGACATTCCTGAGTTTAGCGCTGGCGAGTGGCTGCACGTTTGCTCTATCGCTCTTGCTAATGAGCCAAGCCGCAGCGCGACGCTGGAAGCGATGAAACGCATTAAACAAGCTGGCGGCTTTGTCAGTTTCGACCCAAATCTTCGCGACGAAGTGTGGGGTGACCAAAGCCTTATCAAGCCAGTGTGCCAGCAAGCCATTGCTCTGGCCGATGTGGTTAAGTTCTCAGACGATGAACTGATGCTCCTAACTGAAACCGACAACCTTGACGCCGGTATCGCAGCGCTCGGTGAATACAACAATACACTTGTGCTCATTACTCAAGGCGCAAAAGGCGCATTGGTTATTCGCGACAATGAGCAACAACTCATTGCGGGCACACCAGTCAAACCCGTTGATACCACAGGCGCAGGCGATGCGTTCGTTGGCGGCCTACTGACTCGCTTATCTAAAACAGCAGATTGGATCAATGATGAAACAATCGTAGATGCGGTTCGCTGGGCAAACGGCTGCGGCGCTTTGGCGACAACACAAAAAGGCGCAATGACCGCGCTACCAAGTGAGCAAGCCCTTATCGATTACATCAAGTAATCTTGTGCCCCTTGCTGCGGTAAGGGGCGACTTCTTCCCTGTTATACCTCGCCTTTTTTCTCAAGCGTTATCGTCACGATAAACAACCTAAATTGAAGCACACTGTCTATTTCTTTATAAAGCGCCCTCCCAGTTCCTAACAACGATGGTGCATCATGCAAACACTGATCGACAACCTGACCCAACATGGCTATTTCGTTTGGGATGACTTTCTCTCAACCGAGCAAGTTTCAGCTCTCAAAGAGTGCTTACCTGAAGAGTGGAACAAAGCGCGTATTGGTCGTAATGATGATGTGGCGCGTGAAAGTACCATTCGCAGTGACAAGATCTGTTGGCTTTCACCCGATCTTGGCGATCCGGTAGGGCAATTTCTTAGCAAGATGGAAATCATTCGCCAAACTGCCAACCAACACTTTTTCTTGGGGCTATTTGAATATGAAGCGCACTTCGCCAAATATGAGAAAGGCGATTTCTATCAAAAGCATCTTGATTGCTTCCGTGGCAACGAGAACCGCCGCCTGACGACCGTGTTTTACATGAATGATGAGTGGACAGACGAAGACGGCGGCGACTTAGTGGTTTACGATCTTGATGACAATGAAATCTCTCGCATCAAGCCTAAGTCCGGCCGTTTGTTTGTGTTCTTCTCAGAAATGTTCCCTCACGAAGTTCTGCCTACACAACGCGAGCGCTTTAGTATCGCTGGTTGGTTTCGAATTAATGGCGTGAAAGACAACGTTCTTGATATCGCTCGTTAAGCCTCCTCCTACTCTAGCCATCTAACACACTAGCAAGTTCTTTATCAAGAATTTGCTAGAAGTGTCCGCTAGCGGATACTCTTCTCCCTCCCCATCTCTTACACTCTCTCACATCAACAAGAAACACCCGCTATTAGCCTCTATAATTTTTTAGACGACATCAAAAAGGGGCAGCGATGACAAAGACAGTCTGCAGTAAACAAATTCGATGGACGACCTCCTTATCAAGTGAGCTATTGCGTGACCTTGAGTTCATCGCTGAGCGCACAATGCTGTCTAATCAGAGCATTGCTGGCGCAAGCTTGATTAATAAAGGCGTTAACTTTGTTGAAAAAGGGACACTGGCGATTTGCATTCAAACGCCAAACTTGAAAACAGCAAACTGTTTACTGGTGGGTGAAGGAGGTTGGTTTGGCAACTATATTGATGATGCTCATTCCTTGTCCTCATTTATCATGATTGAGATCGAACCTTGCAGCATCGTTCATTTTAGCAATCAAAAACTGACGCCAATTACTCGCAAGAACAATGAGATTTTCAAATGGTTCTACTCACTCACATTCGAATCTCGAGAAAAATGGCTACAAAGCCAAATAATCAACAATGCCAATATTACTGAGCGGATCGTCTATCAGTTGATTGAAATCTTAGCTCATATTAGTAGTAAAAGCATGCCTATGGAAATAGCAATTTCCCAACAACAATTAAGTGATATGACAGGTATTGCAAGACAAAGAGTTAATGAAGTTATGAAAGAGCTAGAAAGAAACCAAATGGTTTCACTGCACCGCGCTAAAATTATTATTAACTCGATTGAAAAACTAGCGCGTTATTTAGACGATATGGATCTCAGCATTCGAGATCCACGAAATATTATTTAATACCTAGTACCATCGGCCTTTTGGCCGCGTTTACCACCAAGCAATCAGGATCTCCTGAGGACTCACTTTATCTGAAGGTTACTATGCCATTTATCTACGCTATAGCAGTTAATACCGATACAAAAGACGATGTAAACAAAAAGCTCCGGGTCAATGGTCTTGAGGGTGAAGTCGTCGTAGATAACGGTGGCAATGTTTATATTTGCCCACAAATAAGCACAACTAAGTGGATGTATTATCCAAAATCAGAACAGCGAAATCATCGTAAAGATACGCGCTGGGACTCGATTTTAGAAACAACACTACTGTTCATGGAAAAGCACTACATTATCTCAGTGGATGATAGGCACCCTACATGGTTAGATATCGATAGTCTATTCCGCTGTCCGAAGATGGAATTATATATTGAAAGCTTAGATTTAATATCTAGCCGTCATAGTTACCACAATTAATCGAGAGTTTACTATGAAATTATTCAACTACATTCCACGCTCATTATTTATCTTTGCCCTTGGTTCACTTTATGGCTGCGGCAATTCAACACCTCAAATTAATGAGCCTGAGATCATGACAACCTCATCCATGAAAATTCGTACATTCGATCTCATTCAGAATCACTCCGGCTTCGCAATTCATGATGTTGTCGCTCAAACTCACTCCGAGCATGAGTACCACTTGCTGAAAAATCATGCCCTAAGTCATTCAAGCCTACTGACTAACGTTCATGTTAACGAGGCGATTGACTCACACCACCCACTTACCATCGATTTATTGGATAGAAACCTACAAGTTAAACGCGCAAGCACCCAAGTCGACATCGTTGACGACGCCATTTATTGGGTATTTGCCATCGGTGATGTCAGTGCGAGTCAGTATTCACTCTACGCTATGACCAAACCTGATATCACACCCGTTGACGATAGTGTTCCACTGTTTATTGTTGATACAACCTTACCGAAACACAGCATGGCACAACTTAAGGTGACAGATAGTGAATTGTCACAGCAAACGTTGTTACTCGACTCACCAAAACAAATTAACTTACCAAAGGATATTGGCGACTTTTCCATCGAAGTAAAACACAGCGAATCCAATTCGATTCTCTGTGAGAATCTTCTCTCTAAATATACCCACCTATATAGAGAGGAGGAGATTCACTGGCAAGATGGACAATGGTTAGTCGTTGTATCAGGTCATGAGCACTGTTCTCTTCTTCTTATCTATTAATCCATATTGTCGTGTGTGGGTCTTGTGGTATTCACTGACCCGTACACTGCCTATTCATTCAAAAAAACAGCAAGAATAGCAGTTCAAGTTATCAATAAATGTCCTTTTTAAACAACAACTTAATCAATAAAACCCAGTAGCACATAATTTTCACTGCTACAGATTAAAGCTGCTTTTTTTGATACCTATCGCAGCCATCAGCACAAACTCCATGAAATGCACTCAAACGCATATCTTATTTGCGCGTTCCTCATCAGTTTTGACTAGCTTGAATTTCGTACGCGAGTTGCACAGCTGTTTTCATGCACTCGCCCTGTCAGCCATCTCAGCGCTGACATTATTCAATAATTCGATAACTTTTGAATGGAACACAATATGTTAAAGACATTTTTGACCTTTTCTATCGCATCGGTTTTTGCGATCAACTCTAGCTATACCCTAGCTGAACAAAACCTTGCAACTCCAGAGTTACAACAAAATGAGGTATTAGCACCGCTAGTCACAGCATCAGCAGATACTGCGCTTAGCGATCAATACATCGTGGTACTCAAGCAACCTATGACGCTAAGTAACGATCCTATTGCGTTACAACAGTTCACAGAGCAGACCGTTTCCGGTCTGGCTACCCAGCATTCATTTGAGATAGAAAAAGTCTTCAATCGCTCGCTAAGTGGATTCGTTGCCACACTTACCGCCGAGCAATTGTTAGAATTGCGTGGCGATCAGCAAGTCGAGTTCATCGAGCAGAACCAGCTCATTACACTGGATCCGATATTCTCAACCAGCGCCAATCAAAGCAACGCTATCTGGGGCCTGGATCGAATCGATCAGCGCGATCGCCCACTAAACGGTAACTACAGCTACAACTATGATGGCAGCGGTGTGACCGCATACGTTATCGATACAGGTGTCACCAACACTCACCCTGAGTTTGGTGGCCGCTCACGCTCTGGTTACGATTTTGTCGACAATGACAGTGACGCTACCGACTGTAACGGCCATGGTACTCACGTCGCTGGCACCATTGGCGGGGCGCAATATGGTGTCGCAAAAAACGTTAATATCGTCGGTGTCCGCGTGCTTAGCTGTACCGGATCTGGTACCACTGCTGGCGTTATCAGTGGTGTAGACTGGGTGGCGGCAAACGCATCTGGGCCTTCGGTTGCCAACATGAGTTTAGGCGGTGGCGTATCTACGGCACTTGATCGCGCTGTTGCTAGTGCCGTGCAATCAGGGGTGAGCTTTATGCTCGCTGCCGGCAATGATAATGCCAATGCTTGTAACTCCTCCCCTGCTCGAGAATCCAGTGGCGTCACCGTGGGCTCCACCACCAGTAATGATGCACGTTCAAGCTTCTCTAACTGGGGCAGTTGTGTCGATGTCTTTGCGCCGGGCTCAAGCATTAAGTCTGCTTGGTATGACGGCAGCTACAAGACCATTAGTGGCACTTCGATGGCAACGCCGCATGTCGCTGGTGTCGCAGCACTGTATTTGCAAGAAAACGGGTCACTCTCACCCGCTCAAGTGGCCGCTAAAATCAGTGAGCGTGCGAGCATCAACAAGATAAGCGATACCAATGGCACCGTGAACAAACTGGTTTACAGCCTCACCGATAGCGGTTGCGGCAACGATTGTGGCGGCCAGACACCAGATGGTGAACTCAAGAACGCGACACCCGTGAGCAACATTTCTGGCGGTCGCGGCGAGCAAAAGCAGTATTACATTGATGTCACTGCTGGACAGCGTTTGAGCGTCACGATTTCAGGTGGCTCTGGCGATGCCGATTTGTACTTGCGCTATGGCTCGGCACCAACACTCAGCAACTGGGAGTGTCGACCTTATCGCTATGGTAACCAAGAGACCTGTACCGTAACGAGTACAAAAAACGGCCGCTACCACATCATGCTTAACGGCTACACCAGCTTTAGTGGCGTAACGCTAGAAGCGCGTTATTAACTCAGATTTTTCATCTAACCAATGAGTTATGAAAAACGCCAGCCTTCAAGGCTGGCGCTATTGCATTAGTCCGCGTTAGGCCGAACTTTAAACTCAAGGACTTTCGGCACACAAACATCAATGCAGCGTCCGCAACTGATGCAGTCCTGACTCATTACCCGCTTGTCACCCGCTTTTAGTGGCTGTCTAAGTACATCCGGCTCTGGGCAAACATTATAGCAGTCCATACACTTAGTACACGCTTCACGGTGAGTGGCTTTTATACGTATTGGACTCTTACGACCAATCACACCATAAGTTGCTCCAAGCGGGCACAGATGCCCACACCAACCGTGTTCGACCAGCACCAAATCCAACAAGAACACCAACGCAATAAGGATCCAACCTGCGCCCATCCCAAATACCAACCCACGATGCAGTGTCGCGACAGGATCCACCCACGCCCAGAGCAGCGATCCCGATACCGCACTGCCAAGTAAGATCACGGGGATCAACCAGTAACGTATTGTTGGAGACCACTTGAAACTGGTTTTGAGATTCAGCTTACGGCGCAGCCATGCCGCCATATCCGTAACGATATTTAGCGGACACACCCAAGCGCAAAACACGCGAGGAGCTAGCAACGCATAAAAAACCACAACGACAGTGACACCAATTAGTGCATTCACCTCTGGCCAATGTCCGGTAGCTAATGTTTGCAGAACCAATAAAGGATCACTCAGTGGGACAGTACCTAGCAGCATGCTAGACGACAAATTGCCCTGTAAAATACCCCACGTAGGCCCCATCATAAATAAACCAATTATCGAGAGCTGACACAACCTACGTAGAATCAGAAATCGAT
This sequence comes from Vibrio sp. DNB22_10_4, assembly GCF_052879755.1. Taxonomy (NCBI): domain Bacteria; kingdom Pseudomonadati; phylum Pseudomonadota; class Gammaproteobacteria; order Vibrionales; family Vibrionaceae; genus Vibrio; species Vibrio sp. DNB22_10_4. The sequence continues at coordinate 1,782,482 of NZ_JBNNXW010000001.1, forward strand.
GAGCGCGCCACCAGCCAAGTTCACGGATAGCGTCATTACCAGCATCTTTAGCGAGATTCTTAGCCATTATTTTCTCCCGTCATTGATGCGAATATGCTCAGTTGGTGCAATTTCCGGCGTTTCAGGGAAGGTACCATCTCGCAGCTCAACCTGTTCTTCCCAGCCAAGCTGGTAATGATCCCCCATGTAACCCTTAGCGAGTTCAATCGGAACCACTTTGATAACAGGTACCTCAGTCACGCAGGCTTGCTCACATTTACCACAGCCCGTGCAAGCATCGGAATGAACGGTAGGGATGAACATCGCATGATAACCAGTTCGCTGGTTACGAATCGGCTCAAGCGTGATTGCTTTATCTATAAGAGGACAAACGCGATAACACACATCGCAGCGAAGCCCTTGCCAGTTGAGGCACTCCTCATGATCAATCAGCACCGCGAGCCCCATCCGCGAGTCATCAATGTTAGTCAGCGCATGGTCTAGAGCACCGCTTGGGCAGGCTACGACACAGGGAATGTCTTCACACATCTCGCAAGGAATATCGCGCGCGGTAAAATATGGCGTTCCAGAAGCAACGGGAGAGAGCAATGTGGCGAGTTTCAGCGTGTCATAAGGACAGGCTTGAACACAAAGGCCGCATCGTAAACACGCTTGGTCAAACTGATTGCCTTCCAATGCGCCGGGCGGACGAATAGGCACGCCACCACTGGTTCCGGCTTGTCCTTGCTTGGATTGAAGTCCTAATACGGTCGCGGCTGCGCCGACACCGACCGCGGTTCGAGCGGCGTCGCGAAGAAATCGACGTCGACTCTGTGAAGTTTTCTCTGGTGACATATACTCCGCCTTATCAGTGATGAATAAATGGCATAAGGCTATCCCTTAAAATTAATGGGAAATCTGTCATTTGGAATAGTGCTTTATGGTTATACCTAACCTCGCTTGATTTCGGTCAAGAAAGGCTGGTTACTTAGATCACATTACGACATTTTGGGTATGCCAAACGTTCCAGTTCACAATGAGTGACAACGTCACCAAAATAAGTTGGCACTGACATCCCAATACAAAGTATAGCGTATTGAACGTCGCGAAAAGGACATGTCAATCGAAGAGGAAAGGCGCCTCAATAGAGGCTTGAGGCGCGATAAAATTGTTTTGAGCTATGCCGTTTTCACCGCTTTAGCCGCTGGCTTAGCTGCCGGTTTCACTTGATTTGCACCTGATGCCGATGCAGGTTGCGGTGTACTTTTGGACGCAGGAGATGGTGTATTGGCCTCTTTCTTAGCTTGGCTAGTTAAAGTCACCACTTCTTTCTCAGGCAGTTCAGCGGTTTCACCAAAGAACTTGCCACCCGGTTCAATGCTTAAATTGTTGCTCCACACTTTGCCTTTGACACGACCATTTGCCAGAATCTGGATCTGCTCCGCGTGACAATCGCCTTCCAGTATGCCATTGACAATCAATTGCTTAGCATAAACTTCGCCTTTTACTCGACCAGATTCAGCCACCACCATCACACCTTCAATGTGCAACTGACCCTCAACGATACCATCGACTTGTATATCGTTTTCTAGTTTGAGTTTTCCGCTAATAACACAGCCTTTGGCGATGAGAGTTGAAGCTGCTGAGCGACTCTTTGTTCCACTGTTTTTACTAAAGATTCCCATCGTATTGCTCGCTCCTTTTTAAAGATATCTTCGAAATCGTTTACGCCCCACTCCACGAACGGCTTAGGGTCAAGTGCTCGCCCAACAAAGCGAACTTCATAATGCAAATGTGGACCCGATGACAGGCCACTGTTACCAGAAATGGCAATGAGCTCTCCCTTACGGACGAACTGTCCCGGGCGAACTTTAAAGCCCTTTAAGTGAGAGTATGAACTGGAGAAACCGAACGAATGCTGCAACCTAAGAAAATTACCCGACCCTTTCTTACTGCGTCTTGTCACTTCAACCACGCCATCCGCTGGCGCGTAAATTTTTGTGCCGGTATTAACCGCAAAGTCCATACCTCGGTGCATTTTTAGTTTGCCCGTCACCGGGTGCTTTCGCTTACCAAACTGTGACGAGATGCGCTCTTTACCCACCGGTGAACCACTTGGGATCTGGTTGAGCATCGTCATACGCACGTTAGAATGAATCGCCGCTACATCAAGTCTTGAATCTAAGTCGATATTCTCTGGTGAGTCGGCTACGCCCAATACCTTTTCCAAATCTGCTAGGCGCTCTGACACTAGGCTAATTCGCTCTTCACGCTCAGAGAGATCTTGTTGCAATGTCTGCTTAAGATCTTGCAGGTTGGCCAACTCGTCCCCAAGCGTTTGTGATTCACTGGCAAGCTCCGCCTGCTTTGACTCCGCGTAATCCACCACCTGATACAAGTGCTGAATAAGTAGCACAGCCCCTAGCACTAACACCAGCCCGATCCCCGCCAAGCTCTTTAAGCTGCGACGCATCGATTTACTTAGCTGCCAGTGGGAGGAGCCATTAATCGTTGAAATTGAGATTGTGAGTTGATCTTTCATGATAGTGCAGTGTTCCATAACGCGGTGGCAGCCTTTGCCGTGTTCCTAATTGATAATCTACGAAATCCCTATATCAGGTACTAGTCAGAAGCGGCAAAAGAGTGTCAATACGTGATGTGGTTTCAGACAATTTAGAAAAAACTATATTACGTTTAACAACCAGTTAAAAACATCCGCAACAAATTCTTCTACCTATGTCGTAGTAAAATTCACAATCGCTGGCGTTGTGATCATAATGGCAGTGTAGATTATCGAAAATACAATCAATTCCAAGGCTTATATTGAAAATTGCACACATAGAGCTCGCAAATATTCCCGGAAAAGCGACTTACCAATCACCACATCACCGCCAGATGTCCAACCAATATTCTGTACTCACGATATAGGCTCTGTTAACACGCTCGCTTTGCAGTATCGCATAGCAAGATAAGCACAAAATTAATCGAAAGAAATCTATCCAGTCACCGAATCGCTAAAAAGCGACTTGACTTCATAACTTGATGAAATTCAGCTAGAAAATAGCCAACACCCTTCTAATATTGATAGTAGATCTCCATAGAAGGGTTAGGTATGAAACGTTCACTGCTAGTCATTATTCCACTAGTCTTAACGCTCCTTGGCTGCCAAAACGATGACAACGGCAAGGCATTAGGCACACTGGAAAGAGATCGTATTTCTTTTTCTTCCACAGCCAATGAGATCATTCGTGAGCTCCCTGTAAGAGAGGGAACCCGTGTCAAAACTGGTGATGTCCTTGTCCGCCTTGATACTAAACGCCAAGAAGCCGTGCTAGCGCATGCCATCGCCGAAGAGGCTAAAGCTAGTGCTTACTTACTGCGTCTAACCAATGGTGAAAGACCGGAAGACATTGCTGCCGCCAAAGCGCAAGTCGATATGGCAGAAGCAAAACTCACCGAAGCTCAGAAAAACTATTCCCGCGCCTCTGAGCTAGTGCGAAAAAAACTCGCCAGCCAATCGCAAAAAGACCAAGCGGTCGCCAGCCGTGATACTGCCAGAGCCGAGTTAAACTCTGCCAATGAGGAATTTTCCAAACTCACCGCAGGCTCTAGACCCGAAGATATTACTCAAGCAGAAGCCGCGCTTGCCGCCGCTAAAGCCGATGTTGCTTTACAAACTCAACAGCTTGATGAGTTGACTATTACTGCCACTCGAGATGGCATCTTAGATAGCCTGCCGTATAACCTAGGCGAACGTGTTTCCGTTGGGGCGTTTGTTGCTGTGGTGCTTGCAGATCGTATCCCTTATGCCCGAGTCTATGTTCCTTCTTCTGTGCGCGTAAAGTTCGTTCCTGGACTGCAAGTTGATGTACACGTTGACGGTCTCAATGAGGTGTTAACTGGCAGCGTGCGCTGGGTGGCTGCCGACCCTTCGTTCACGCCTTACTATGCCCTCACAGAAGACGAACGCTCTCGACTTATGTATTTGGCCGAAATTGACCTTCCTGCGAGTGCAGAAAGCCTGCCGACTGGCGTCCCAGCTCAAGTCGACTTGCAAGGACTCAAATAGATGACAGACATTGCAGTAACAGCGACCAACTTGGTCAAAAAGTTTGGTGACTTTACCGCCATTAACGGAATTAACCTCTCTGTGCCTAAAGGCAGTATCTACGGGTTTTTAGGGCCAAACGGATGCGGAAAATCTACAACAATTCGCATGCTCACAGGTTTGCTAAAACCCACCGAAGGTGAGGTCAACGTGCTCGGCTTACAGATCCCAGAACAATCTGAAGCACTCAGGCTTAAAATTGGCTATATGACGCAAAAATTCTCTCTCTATGATGATTTAACCGTTCTTGAAAACCTTCAGTTTATAGGCCAGATATTTGGCTTAGATAGAGCTTTGCTGAAACAACGAATCGCCGAGCAAATGACCATTTATGGGCTCTCTAACCTCCAAAAGCAGCGTGTCGGCGGCATGAGCGGAGGACAAAAGCAGCGACTTTCTCTCGCTTGTGCCACCATGCATCGCCCCGAGTTGTTGTTTTTAGATGAGCCCACATCCGCCGTTGATCCTGAGAATCGTCGCGACTTTTGGGAACAGCTGTTTGATCTAAGTGATCAAGGCACCACGATACTGGTCACCACTCACTACATGGATGAAGCCGAGCGCTGTCATCGCTTAGTCATTATGGAATCCGGTGAGATGCGCGCCGATGGCGAACCAGAAACCCTAATGAACAACATGGGTGTCAACATCATTGAAGTAAAAGCCTCGAATCTTAGAGCGTTAAAAGAACGCCTCATTGTATGCCCAGAAGTACGCTCTGCCGCTCAGCTTGGTATTCGACTACGTGTACTCATCTACCAGCAAGTTACCGATCCCATTAAGTGGCTCATTAACACATTTCCCGAGCTAGAAAATTGCGAACTCACACCAGCAAGACCTAGCCTCGAAGATGTCTTTGTCTCTGTCACAGGGGAAGGCCGACAATGAAAAGTTTCACTCGTATGAGCGCCATTATGGTGAAAGAGATCCGCCAACTTTCACGCGATCGCATCACCTTTGGCATGGTGATTATGATCCCACTCATTCAGCTTATTCTGTTCGGCTTTGCCATGAACACGGACGTGCGCAATATACCGGTTGCTATCGTGGATAAAAGTGAGTCAGCGCCTGGTCGGGTGATTGTAGAAGCCGTAAAAGTCACTCAGGTGGTAAATGTCAAAGCTCAATACGCCACCGTTAAGGAAGCAGAAACAGCGATTAGAGAAGGTGTCGTGCGCGCCGCATTAATTTTACCAACCAACCTAACCCAGCGTATCACACACCAAGAAACTCTAGGACAGTGGCTTGTGGATGGCTCTGATACCATGGTAAGTGCAGCCTTACTTGCACTGCAAACCATGCCGATAGCGGAGTTTGCTATCGCAGGGTATCAGCCCAACCAAACCAAAACCTTTGAAGCAACCTTGCTGTATAATCCCAGCCAGCGCTCTGCGGTCAACATCGTGCCTGGTCTGCTTGGGGTGATATTGACCATGACCATGATCCTGTTTACCAGCGCGGCCATCGTGCGCGAACGAGAGCGGGGCAACTTAGAGCTACTTATCACCACGCCGATCCATTCGCTTGAATTGATGATTGGCAAAATCGTGCCCTATATCTTCATCGGTCTTATCCAAATTTTCATTATTTTAGGCTTGGGCTACCTCATTTTCAGCGTTCCCATTAATGGGCAAATCAGCCAGATACTACTCGGTAGCTTACTGTTTATTGCCGCTAGCCTCACCTTAGGGCTGGTGATTTCAACCATCGCTCAGACCCAGCTACAAGCGATGCAAATGACCGTGTTTATTCTGCTTCCCTCCATTCTACTCTCTGGCTTTATGTTCCCCTACGAAGCCATGCCCACTGCCGCTCAGTGGATTGCAGAAGCTTTACCGGCCACTCACTTTATGCGCATGATTCGAGGAATTATTTTACGCGGTGCTGATTTAGCAGACGTATGGCGAGATACACTTTGGCTGGCTGGATTTACCTTCATAGGTATTGTTGTGGCTGCGCTAAGATTTAAGAAGAACTTGGACTAATGACTCTCAACAGAGCTAACGCAAGGAAGCGAGATGACAACAAGTAATCAAAGTGGAAAAGCTAACGGGAAAAAGTTTGACCTCAACTTGCTACGGGTCTTTGTCTCTACTTTCGAAACCCAATCGGTGACCAAGTCTGCTGAGCAATTAGATCTCACTCAATCATCGGTAAGCAATGCGCTAGCTCGACTAAAAGAATCAGTGGGAAGTGAACTGTTTACTCGCACAGGCCGAGGAATTAAACCCACCCGTTTTGCAGTAGAACTATACGAGCACGTTCAAGAGCACATCTTGGGTATCGACAAAGTGCTTGAGGGACTAGCAAATTTCGACCCAAATTCTAGCCGACGCCGTTTTGTTATCTATTGTCATGAAGCCGCATTGCTCCGGCTGCACAAGAATATGCATGCACTCGACAGTTACCCCAACATCAGTCTTGTGCTCAAAGAACTCCCTCCAAATGACGCACGCATATACGAAGACCTGAGGATGGAGAAGGTCGACTTAGTGATTGATGTCGCTCCGTCAGACAGCCGTGTGTTCCAGTCTAAACTCCTTCACAGTGACGGATTAGTTTGCATTACTAGCGCCGTTCACCCGAGATTGGAAAACGGAAAGATGACCAAACAACACTACATGGATGAGAGCCACGTACTCCTCAATATCCGCCGTGATAACCTTACATTCGTAGAATGGTTGGTGAGCGACATACTTCCTCCCAGACGTATATTTAGCCAACATTCGTCACTACTGGGCATGCTACCTTCCGTATCGCAATCCCAAGCGTTGGCGGTTGTGCCGGAAACGCTGTTCCTTCAATACGGGGATATGTTTAACCTTCAATCGCACCCGTTTCCTTTTGAAACAAAAACCTTCGACTCTTACATGGTGTGGCCAACTAAAATGGCGCGTAACTCAGCGCTCATTTGGTTGAGAGAGTTCGTGGAAGCTCAGCTCAAGAGCTCAAAATAGATTAAGGCCGTTTTTCAACGGCCTTTTGTACGCGAATATCCAGAGACTTACTCCATCGTCGGCATCGAAAACGCGCTGCTGTGCTGTTCTAAACGAACACTAGCAGGCCAGCGACTGGTGACGGTTTTCATTTTGGTATAAAAACGAACGCCATCTTTGCCGTGAACATTGAGTGGGCCGAAGACTGAGCGTTTCCAACCACCAAAGCTATGGAACGCCATAGGTACCGGAATAGGTACATTGATGCCAACCATACCCGCTTGCACATCTTCGCTAAACTGGCGCGCTGTTTCACCATCGCGAGTGAAGATAGCGGTGCCGTTGCCAAACTCATGTTGGTTGATAAGCTCCAGGGCAGTGTCGTAATCACTAACCCGAACAACGGCCAAGACAGGTCCAAAAATTTCTTCTTGGTAAACGGTCATCTCTGGCGTCACGTTGTCGATAAGTGTTGGGCCAACAAAATAGCCCGTCTCATAACCAGACACTGAAAAGTCTCGACCATCTATCACAATGTTAGCCCCTTGCTCCTGTCCGCTCGCGATATAATCACAGATTTTCTGCTTATGCTGGGCGGAGATCACTGGCCCCATGTCGTTTTCTTGGCCTTCAACTAAGCCTGGTCCCACACGCATCTGGGCGATCTTGGTTGTAAGCGCATCGACAAGTTTATCCGCGATATCATCTCCAACCGCGACAGCGACGGACAGCGCCATGCAGCGTTCACCCGCCGCTCCAAAAGCAGCACCCATTATCGCATTCACCGCCATATCAAGATCGGTATCAGGCATTAACACGCAGTGATTTTTAGCACCGCCCAAAGCTTGGCAGCGCTTGCCATGAGCTGAAGCCGTAGCATAGATGTACTCTGCTATTGGCGTTGATCCTACAAAGCTCACTGCATCTACCTGTGGCGAAGTAAGCAAGGTGTCTACCACCGTTTTATCACCGTTGATCACGTTAAACACGCCATCAGGCAACCCAGCTTCATTTAAGAGCTGCGCAAGCAGAAGCGCTGTAGAAGGATCTTTTTCTGACGGTTTCAAAATAAATGTATTTCCCGTCGCTAAGGCTATTGGAAACATCCACATCGGCACCATGGCGGGAAAGTTAAACGGGGTTATGCCGACGCATACACCAACAGGCTGCATTAACGAGTGGCTATCTACGCCCGTACCCACGTTGGCTGAATGCTCCCCTTTTTGCAGGTGAGGAATACCGCACGCAAACTCAACTACCTCTAAGCCACGAGTCACCTCGCCCACCGCATCTGAATAGACTTTCCCGTGCTCCGTTGAAATCAGTCGTGCTAGCTTATCCATATTGCTCTCAAGGAGAGCCTTAAACTGAAACATCACTCTCGCCCGTTTCAAAGGAGAGGTTTTTGACCACGTGGAGAATGCCTGTTTGGCAACGTTGATAGCCTCATTCGCTTCTTGCTGCGTGCTCAACGCTACCTGTTTAATCTGCTCTCCAGTCGCAGGGTTATAGACAGGCGCAAAGCGCTCACTGTCACTTGAGACGATTTGACCAGCGATATAATTTTGAACGGTTTCCATATGTACTCCAAATTCTCTGTAAGTTAAGCCTTGTGCTTCCAAGCTGAAACGAGCGTGTGATAGCGTTGCTTGATTTCTGTTTTAAAGGCTTCATCAGTAATAAGTTCAGCCAACCACTGCTTAGATGCTTCGCCGAATATGGTTCGACCGACAGCAAACCCTTTGACCAGCGAGCAGCCTTGAGCCTGAGAAAAGCCGTCGATTAGCTCATCCTGAGGGGCATCTAATCCCAGTAACACCACACCATGACAATGTGGGTCTTGATGATTAACCACCCGCTCCAACTGTTCCCACATCGACGTCTTCAAAGGTGGCAGTTTCCACCAGTCTGGCTTGATACCGATGTCGTAGAGGCGTTGAATTGCGTTAATATAGTGGACTTGGTCTTGCGGCAAAGATTTAGGAAGAATGACTTCAAGCAGCAATTCATGACCAAACTGACAGCACGCTTGATACACCTCTGACAGGGTATTCTCTTGTTGAGTCTTTAAATCTTGCTCATCATCTGGGTGATAGAACACCAGACACTTTACAATGTGCTCTTGCGGCCACGTCGCAAGTTGCCCACCAATGTTGCCGTGCTCCAGTTCCAACGGCCTTGAACCCGGCAGCTCAATTGGTCGCCCTATCCACCACCCTTTGCCTGTAGCTTGGTTAAGTGCAGCTTGGCCATAGGTACTATCGCATAGCAGTCCAGCTTGTCCTTGCAGCTCGAGTTCGTTAACGGATTCTTGATAAGCTTCAAGAATTAATTGTTTCAGCACTGATACTCGAGATACATCAGTTCCGACGTCCTGCGCCATCTGTTCAAACTGACTTCGATGATCAAAGGCCAAAATACAAATATCGCCCCAAGACCTATCTCTTGTAGTGACTCGGTGTAAGTGGTTTAGCTTGGGATCAAGATCAGGGCGGTGGACTGATTCAGCGCGAGATAAGTAGTCGTCTAGCTCCTCCTTACTCGGCATCGCCGGCGCGCAGCCATGACGGGAAACAACAAGGGCACCACAAGCATTCGCGTAGTCACACGCTTGCTGCCAACCCTCATCATTTAGGTATCCACGCAATAATCCCGACATAAAGGCATCACCCGCCCCCAGTACATTAAGCACATCAACTCGAACTCCAGTGGCGTTAATAGCTCCGTCAAGGTCGCTCGGAATTTGTGAGTCATATACCGAACACCCTAAAGCGCCACGCTTACAAACAAGGGCAGCATCGGTTACCTTACGAACACCGTTGAGGGCTTGTAACGTATCTGTTGAACCACCAGCAATATGGAACTCTTCTTCAGTGCCAACGATCAAATCAAACAAACCGAGCACTTCCTGCATTTGCTCTGTCACAGCGCCAGATTCGATAAAGCGTGTTTCACCATCTCCCAAAGAGGTTAATCCCCACAATACCGGTCGATAATCGATGTCTAGCGCGGTTCTTACTCCATGTTTTCGTGCATAGTGAAGTGCCGTTAGTACTGCATCTCGGGTTTGTGGATTCGATAAGTGCGTCCCTGTAATCGCAAGGCAACGTGCAGAAGCAATGTAATTTTCATCGACATCTTCTGCGGTAATGGCCATATCGGCGCAGTTGTCACGATAGAAAATCAGAGGGAAGGTCTCCTCGTCTTTAATACCGAGAATCACCATCGCTGTTAGCCGCTCTTTATCAGTAATAAGATAACTGGTATCGACCCCTAGCCTTTGTAGCTCTTCTCGAAGAAATCGCCCCATATGCTCATCACCTACGCGAGCTAACATCGAAGACTTTAGGCCTTGCCTAGCCGTGCCATAGGCGACGTTTCCCGATGAACCGCCAAGATACTTAGCGAAACTGGTCATATCTTCAAGACGAGCACCAATTTGCTGACCATAGAAGTCAACGGCTACCCTACCCATACAGATCACATCAAACATCTTTTGCTGCTGCCTCATTACGTTATCTCCTCCAAGAATGGAATGAAACATTTATTTCATTTAATTATAAATTGAAATCAGAATGAAAAACCGTGACCTGTGGCTACTTTTCATACTCACCTTCACGAAAATGCCGACAAAAATGCCATTTTCGATAATTATTTTTCATTTTCCTTCATTCTTGTTTCAGTTAAGCATGATCTCTAAGCCTCTTCTGATTACTTTTTTAAAACACCCATTTCAAAATATAAAAGACCATTAAAAACAACAAGTTAAATTCCAAATTAGAAATAAACCCAAATTCCAAGTGAGATCAGAGTAACACTTTTAACAATTACGCCACATTTACAGTGGTGATAATTTAAACATCAGATTATAGTTAATCACCAACAGCGTTTAGAAAATATTTTTCAATTAATTCTTGAACTGCTGTTCATTAAAAATCAGATCGAATACTGAATAAATGCTCTATAGATTTCATCTAATAACGAAATGAAACGTTCATATTTATCGCCAGATAGGTGTGATGGATACCAAGGAGGCATTTATGCCAACTAAGAAACAAGGGATTACTATGTTGCTGGATAGATTGTTAATACTCGCGTCAAACACAAAAGCACTGCTTAAAGGAACACTATTGGTTCTTGGGCTTATTGTTCTTACCGCGTGTGGTCAAGAAGAGAAAAAAGAAGAGGTAACTCGTATTGGTGTCGCCATTCCTAACTTTGACGATACTTTCTTGGTCTACATGAAAGATGCGATGGACACCTACGCGAAACAGTTTGACGGCAAAGTCGAACTTACTTTTGTTGACGCTAAGGAAGACGCTGCCAAACAGTTAGGGCAAGTCGAAAACTTCATCGTGCAACAGATGGACGCCATTATTTTGGTACCAGTCAATACAGATGCGACCCAACCACTGACTGACCGAATCATTAAAGCCGATATTGAATTAGTTTACCTCAACCGTCGCCCAGACTACCTGCCTGATAGCGTGTACTACGTGGGCTCAGAGGAGCTTAAGTTTGGTGAAACACAGGCTCAATACATTGTTGATTCTGTCGATGGTGGCAACGTCGCAATCCTAATGGGGATGCTGACGCATGAAGCAGCCATCATGCGTACCAAAGGTGTGGAAGACTTCCTATCAGACAACCCAAATTTCAACGTGGTTAGAAAGCAAACCGGTTTATGGCAGCGCTCACAAGGCATGACGGTAATGGAGAACTGGCTAAATTCAGGTGACAAATTGGATGTCATCGTAGCAAACAATGACGATATGGCACTTGGCGCGATTCAAGCACTGCGTGCCGCAGGCAAGCTTGACGATATCGTTGTAGTGGGTGTCGATGCAACACCTGATGGTTTGGTCGCAGTGAAAGACGGCGCATTGAGTGCAACAGTGTTCCAAGATGGCGGCAGCCAAGCGCGTGGAGCCATTGATGCAGCCGTCGATGCAGTTAACGGCAAACAACACCAACAAGTCACATGGATACCTGCAGAGCTTGTAACTCAAAGCAACCTCGAAGCGTTTAAAGCGAAGCAAGAAGGTTAACCACCCTCGCTCCGTATTCTCCCCCTCTAACGAATACGGAGCTTTTTTGGAGTAGTAATAGTATGAGCCAAGTCCTACTAGAAATGCGTGGTATCACCAAAACCTTTCCTGGTGTAAAAGCGCTCGACAACGTGCAGCTCACTTTAAAACAAGGCCGAGTAATGGCGTTGATGGGTGAAAATGGCGCGGGTAAATCGACATTAATGAAAGTGATGTTTGGTATCTATCAAAGAGACAGCGGTACCATTCGTTACAAAGGAGAGAACGTTGAATTTCAAGGAGCAAAAGCAGCCTTAGAAGCCGGAATTTCAATGATCCATCAGGAGCTTTCTCCAATTTTGCATCGCAGTATTGCCGAGAACATTTGGCTAGGAAGAGAACCTGTAAAAGGTCCATTACGCCTTATTGATCACGCAAAAATGTATCACGACACCACCGAGCTATTGAGTAAGTTGGATCTCAAACTGGATCCTAGAACTCCGATGAGCGAGCTCACCGTAGCGACCATGCAAATGGTGGAAATAGCCAAAGCTATCTCGTATCAATCAGAGATCATCATCATGGACGAACCCACTTCTGCCCTAACCGACAAAGAAGTGGATCACCTATTTGAAATCATTGAAATGCTCAAGTCTCGTGGCTGTGCCATCGTGTATATCAGCCACAAGATGGATGAGATTTTCAAAATCTGCGACGACATCACTGTCTTTCGTGATGGCTGCTTTGTGGGTGAACGCGAGGCCAAACTCACCAACAATGAAGAGTTAGTGCAGATGATGGTCGGCCGAGATCTCGGAGATGTCTTCCCACCAGCTACCGCAAAACCAGGCAAGACTCGACTAGAAGTTGAAAACCTCAGTGTTGAAGGTGCATTTAACAACATCAACTTTAAGCTGCACGAAGGTGAGATTTTAGGTATTGCCGGTCTTGTTGGTGCTGGGCGAACAGAATTAATCGAAACCCTGTTTGGCGTTCGACAAAAAGACACTGGGACTATCCGCATTAATGGGGATACGGTCGAAATCAACTCGCCGCAAGATGCGATAAGCCACAAGATGGCATTTTTGACCGAAGATCGACGTCACTCAGGGCTCTACCTTATGCTGGATATCTTCGCCAATACTTCTATCGCTCATTTGGACGCTTACCGAAACAAAGTCGTGAATGTTCTCGATGTCCGCAAGATGAAGCAAGACAGCCAAACACATTGCGAAAAGTTGAAAGTCAAAACGCCAGGTATGTACGAAATGATCGACAACCTCAGTGGAGGCAATCAACAAAAAGTGTTACTTGCTCGATGGATGCTCACGAAACCGGACATTCTATTCCTCGATGAACCGACGCGCGGAATCGATGTGGGTGCGAAATCAGAAATATACAAACTCATGCGCCTACTGACGGGCATGGGCAAAAGTTTGGTCATGATCTCCTCCGAACTCCCCGAAGTCATGGGCATGAGTGACCGCATCTTGGTGATGCACGAAGGCAAGCTAAAAGGCCATATCGAAGGGTCGGACGCCACACAACAGAAAATTATGTCGATGGCGCTCAATTGACCATAGGGCTTTTCTAACTTTAGAGCTCAATTGAACAAAGACCCCCCAACATTTTAAACCACCTCGAGTCTAGAAAACCCAGGCTTGTGGCTGAGTAGTAACTCAAGGAATGCAGTTATGATTGCTAAACTGATCAAAGCGACCTCCGCGGAAGGTCAAGCTCCAACCAATTTCAAACGAATGATTTCCAAGTATGCGATATACGTGGTGTTTGTCGTGATGTGTATTGTCATGTCCATCCTGTCACCCGTATTCCTTTCGGTCGCTAACCTATTGAATGTGATGACACAAATGGCCAGTATCGGCCTTCTTGCACTGGGTGTGACCATCATCATTATTACCCGAGGCATTGATTTATCATCAGGATCCGTGCTGGCTGTTGCCGCGGTGGTCTCAGCTAGTATGGCGCAAACTATCGATTGGTCGATGCGTATGTATCCTGCCATGCCTGAGTTGCCGGTTATCGTCCCTATCATTGCGGCGCTGGCCGTCGGCGCCTTATGTGGCTATATTAACGGCGCACTGATTGCTTACACCGGTATCCCTCCATTCATTGCGACGCTGGGAATGATGATCGTCGCTCGCGGTGCAGCACTACTCTATTCTGATGGCCGCCCTGTCAGTAGCCTTATCGATTCTTACCAATGGATTGGCCAAGGTAGCGTTCTCGGTATTCCGGTACCTGTCATCATCTTCGCCGTCATGGCCTTTGTCTCCTATGTGCTTTTAAACTATACCCGATTTGGTAAGTACGCTTACGCTATTGGCGGTAATGAAACCGCAGCCTACGTTTCAGGTATCAACGTCAAGCGCTATAAAATCTTGGTTTACACCTACGCCGGTTTATTAGCAGGTATCTCAGCACTTATCTTGGCAGCGCGAATCAACTCTGGACAGCCTGGCCTTGGCATCATGTATGAGCTCGATGCTATCGCGGCAGCGACAGTCGGTGGGGTTTCTCACGCAGGCGGCATTGGTACTATTCAAGGTACGATTGTCGGCACCATGATCATGGGTGTGCTGCAAAATGGACTCGACCTACTCAACGTCTCTGCTTATTGGCAGCAAGTCGTGAAGGGCTTAGTTATCATCTTTGCGGTCATGTTTGATATGAAACGTCACAAGAAGAGCAAATAACAGCCCCAATAATTCACTTTGAGTAGGGTACGAGGCGACTCTCTTGCCTTGAGTAGTTAGATACCTTGGATTTCTGGTTACCTTGGATACCTTAGAATCGTCGCACTCGGTTTGGCTCATCGCGCCTTTTAATAAGGCGCGTTTTTCGTTCTAGTGAACCCTCCCTGTTTTGAAACAAATATTTCAAACCAAACGCAAATCAGGTATTTTATAAACACTAACTTTTAGTTTTGGCGTTCGGAGAACTCTATGATTTTGGCCGCGACATTAAGTGAATTACAAGAACAAATACGACTCGAGTATTCTGGGTTAAGTAAGCGTCTTCAACAAGTTGCGAAGTACGTGCTAGATAACCCTAATGATATCGCTTTGGAAACCGTCGCCGTCATCGCCCAGAAAGCCGAAGTCCCACCATCGACTTTGATTCGATTTGCCAGCGCTTTTGGATTTAGCGGCTTCAATGAAATGAAACAGCTATTTCGTAATAAAATCGTCGAGGAAACGTCAAGCTATACTGATCGTGCTAGGATCCATAAACAGCTGCACACAGAACCGCTTACCCCCGAAAGTCCAAGGCAGATACTACAAGAGTTTGCTAACGCGAACTCACAAGCGATGAATTTTCTTGCGACTCATACCTCTGAAGAAGATCTTAACAGCGCTATCGATATACTCGAGAGCTGCGACAACATTTATCTGATTGGTCTTAGACGCTCATTCAGTGTCGCCTCCTATTTCACTTACGCTCTCAGACACTTGAACAAGCGGGCATTTTTAATTGATGGCCTTGGCGGTATGTATGAAGAGCAATTGAGCATGATTAGCGCGAACGACGCGATTGTGGCGATCAGCTTCAGCCCATACGCCAACGAGACTGTGGCACTGAGTGAAGTGGCTTCCAAAGCCGGTGCCAAGCAAATCGTCATTACCGATAGTCAAGTCAGCCCTCTGACAGCATTTAGTGATGTGAGTTTTGTAATTAAAGAAGCCAAAGTCGACGCCTTTCGTTCGCAATCAGCCTCGCTGTGCTTGGTTCAAAGTCTCGCCGTTTCTATGGCAATAAATAGTAAACACAAGTAAAAACAGCGCCCTATTTGGGCGCTGTTTTTTATTTCTCTGTTTATTCATTGTTGCGTCACTGATAGTACGTCGCGTTATAGAACAACCGTTCGCTTACTATTCATCGATTCAATCGCCGCATCAGCAAGACGCAGAGCAAACTCTCCATCCACGCCTGAACAGTTTGGAACACCACCATTTAGCACATCGACAAAGTGTTGCCACTCGGCAATGTAAGCCTCTTTGTAGCGCTCTAGGAAGAAGTGAAGCGGCTTAGCGTTTTCCGCACCACGATCGGATGTCTTACTCACTAAGTTCTCACAAACATTGTCAGCTTGAAGCATGCCATTCTCACCATGTAGTTCAATACGCTGATCGTAACCATAGCCAGACTTACGACTGTTGAGAATGGTCGCTATAGCGCCAGAGGCAAAATTCAGCACAATCACACCGGTATCGATGTCACCCGCTTTTCCAATCTCAGGGTCAATTTTGCAACTACCGTGAGCCGTTATGGATATCGGATCTTCGCCTAAAATGAATCTTGCCATATCAAGATCATGAATGCTCATGTCACGGAACATCCCACCAGAGACCTTACTGTATTCTGCCGGTGGCGGCTCAGGGTCACGAGACGTGATCGTCAACGTTGCTGGCTCACCCACCTCACCATCAACGACACGCTGTTTTAGGTTGGCAAAATGAGGGTCAAAACGGCGGTTAAAACCGACAAGCAACGGCACTTGATGTTGCTTCACAACCCCTAGACAATCGCGCACTCGACTGGAATCAAGATCGATAGGTTTTTCGCAGAAAATGGTTTTGCCCGCTTTGGCACCCAGCTCAATTAAGTCGGCATGCGTATCCGTTGCCGAGCAAATACACACTGCATCCACATTAGGATCTGCCATCGCTTCTTCAATCGATTGTCGCTGAGCATCATATTGATTACATAGCAAGTTGGCATTGACATCATAAGGGTCAATCACCGAATACAAATTGGTTTCAGGGTGGTTGGCAATGTTCACAGCATGAACTTGCCCAATGCGCCCTGCTCCAAACAGCGCGATATTATACATTCTGCACTCCTTCCTTTGCTTGTCGTTAGTCAGGCTCATCGTTGAGTCTGACCAGAATAAACTGTTCATGAGTGGCATTGCCTCAGTGGGGAGCCATACAACACTCATCGCCGTTACTTATAATCCTGTGAGTTGATCCAGGCATGTTCGCCTTCCCAGCTAAACAGCCACTGGCGCTTAGGGCCCGCCATCACATTCAGGTAATAGCTGTCATACCCTGCCATCGTCGCCACGGGGTGGTACCCTTTTGGCACCATCACCACATCTTTGTCGTAAGCCGCCATGCACTCGTCCAGCTCGCGATCGTCGGTATACACCCGTTGCATGCAGAAACCTTGTTCTGGGTTTAAGCGGTGGTAATAGGTTTCTTCTAGATAGGTTTCTTGCGCATCAATGTCTTGATCGTGCTTGTGACTTGGGTATGAGCTGGTGCAGCCTTGTTCGGTAAACACTTCAACTACCAGCAGGCTATCTGCCGGTTTGTTGTCTGGGAGAATATTGTGTACATATCTTTGATTTTGTCCCTTACCTCGGTGCTCAGCTTCAACCTCTTGCGGTCTGATATATCGGCTTTCTAAAGTGCCTTCGCTAGGCGCCTCACAAATAGCGAGTTCTAAATCTGTTTCAGCAATAATATGAGCCGTTTGCTCAGGGGCAACATAGACTGAATGTGGCTTAATCGGCTTCTGGTTCGCATCTTTCTCGAACGGAGACATCCGCTCACCAATGTGACTAAATATCTGATCTTTGACTGTTACCGTTGCTCTTCCCGATACCAGCACCAAACATTTCTCTGTCGATGAGCGAGCAAGAGTGAGTGTTTCATTCGCAGTCAGCTCATGAACAGAGAACCCAACGTATTCCCAGTTGGCACTCTCTGGCGTTATCGATTGAACAAGGGAGTCGGATTGAACTCGCGAATATTTAGAAAGAAGGTGAGACATAGCGGCTCCTCCTTGGTCTTAATTATTATTGAAACATTTAATCCAATAATAATATTTTGAAACTTTTATTTCGTGACGCGTGCAGCAAAGTCCACTTAACTTGAGGATTTTTTCACCGTCAAATGGACTTAACCACGCCCCAAAGAGGTTAGAACAGCGCTTTCATGCCCTGGAGCATCTTGGTAGCTACATCGTGGTAATCCTGCTCCCACATTTGGTCGTTGAGATACTCGCCAGAGTAGTAGCCCTTGTAGCCCGTTGATTGAATAGCATCGACCCATTCTTGAAGTGGAATATCACCGTGACCGATGAAGTGCCCGCGCAGTTCTCTTTCATCAGGCCAAGCCGCTCCTAGCTCTGGACGAGCGCCGTCTGAGATATGAACGTTATAGATTAGCGCCGGGTCAATACTAGCAATTTGTTCCAAGCTAGCTCCGCGACATGCCCAGAAATGCCATGTATCGAGGACAAAGCCGAAATTATCACGCCCAACGGCATCCAGTAGGCGGTAGTAGTCATCGAGTGTTGCGATGGGTGTCCACGCCGCCCCTTCATACTGGAAGCGAATACCGTGCTCTTTTCCAATATCCGCAATGGAGCGAATATTCTGCGCCGTCAATTCAATGTTTTGATCTAACGTCAATCCATTCAACGCTTCAAAGGCGTTCAGCTGGATAGTAGGCGCGCCAATTTTCTGTGCAAACTGGCACAACACTTCGGTATCTTTGAAAAGCTGGGCTTTTGACGCTTTATCTGTGACTTCGATGGCGCCAATGATGTCGATCGCGGTGGGCTCTATATTGAATTGATCAAGGCGCTGTTTGAACTGCTCTGCCGATAGGCCAGCTTTGATATAGCGCCACAGTTTTTCGGTGTGAATTTCTAACCCTTGATACCCCGTATCATGAGCAAGACGAATGTCTGAAATAATATTGCTGTGGAGCGAGCACATTCCATGTAAAGCAAAACGCATAGAGAATCTCCTGGAATTTGGGCAGCAAGAAACTAAGCCTTGCTGAATCAGCTCTACAAGGCTTACTCTTTAATTGGGTTAGTGGTCATTAATTGTGATTACTTCACTTCGCGACACATCAGGCTGACCGCGAGTGTTTGGGCAAGGTACATTGAGCTACTAAGCGAACGGAACCCCATGACTTCACCTTCTTGAACCTCAAAGCAGACTTCCATCTTGCTGCCCTGGGGTGTCATTTGATTATCGGTAATAGCGATAATCGGAACATTCTTTTTGTGTGCTTGGTCGATAAGATCGCTGGTCTCTTGCGCGTACGGATTGAATGTCACAGTAAACAAAACGTCTTTCTCACTCATACGGCGTGTCATTGGGGACAACATGCCACCGTGATCATCTAGCAGTACCACGTTGTTGTCAGACTTCATTAACGCATACCAAAGGTAGAAAGCGACAGGGTAAGCCCTGCGCATACCTTGAATGTAGATGGTTTCAGCACCTTCAAGCATGGCGACGGCACGCTCTAGCTTTTGTGGAGACACCGTAACCTGAAGCTGCTCTAGCGCTTCAATGTTGGCATCGCCAAAGTCTTGGAATATGGCCTGCGGAGAGTCGTGTGGTACATCTTCCATCTCACGCGCTTTACGAACACGCTCTTTATAGTCTCTAGGACGGTTCAAATACTGGTTTCTAAACAGTATTTGCATAGACGTAAAACCATCAAAGCCCATCGCATTAGAGAAGCGACTCAAGGTCGACAACGGCACATTAGCCTGTTGAGCGATGG
Source organism: Vibrio sp. DNB22_10_4 (assembly GCF_052879755.1). Lineage (NCBI taxonomy): Bacteria > Pseudomonadati > Pseudomonadota > Gammaproteobacteria > Vibrionales > Vibrionaceae > Vibrio > Vibrio sp. DNB22_10_4. The sequence goes on from NZ_JBNNXW010000001.1 coordinate 1,802,085, forward strand.
TTGCCATGGTTTCTACGGCGACCAGCATCGGTTGCTCCATGACAAAGTCGGCTACCTGCTGCAATCGGCTACTAAGGCCATCGTAGCGCTTAACGATAAGTTCGCGCAGCGAATCTAAATCAGCGGGTACTTTTACTTCTACATCCATAGTGATAACGCTCTCCTGTTCGAACGCAATAAATAGTCAACCGGTCCCCGTCCCTGAGTTAGGTTGGGGACTCTATTTTATGATAATAACTCAAAGTTGCGAATCGCTTCTTGCTTAACATAAGGCATTGCTTTTTGCATAAAGTAGATTCGATCAAATTTCTGCGGCTCATCATTCATATAACCGCGTAGGTTGTGGCCTAGAGCCTGTCGTAAACACGTGCCGATATTGAACTTAGACACGCGGCTCTGTTTGAGTTTGAGCATATCTTCATCACGAATACCGCTGGTTCCGTGTATCACAAGAGGGACTGTAACATGACTCGCGATGCGATCCAGACGACCAAAATCAATCGTACACGTTGGTTCTGTCAGGCGGTGGATGTTACCAACAGAAATCGCCACACAATCAACACCGCTTTCCTCAGCAAATCGAGCGGCATCCTCTGGCTCGGTATAGATTGACTTAATATGGTCACGCCCTTCTTCATAAGGCACCGAACCAATTTCGCCTTCCACCGATGCGCCCAGCGCATGAGCCACTTCGACCACTTTCTTAGTGCGTGCGATATTTTCATCCAGCGTTAGCTGCGAGCCATCAAACATCACCGAACTGAAGCCCGCCTTAAGCGCTCTGAAGACAATGTCCTCTTCATAAGTATGGTCCAAGTGCAAGCACACGGGAACGCTACTTTGATGAGCAAGATTTAAGAACATGGCCGCAGCGGTCTCAACACCATAGAAATCAACAACATCTTTATTGCAAGCGAGAATGACGGCCTTGCCCACTTCTTCTGCTGCCTCTACAACAGCTCGCGCATCTTCGTAACCGAAAACATTGAAGCAAGGTACTGAGTAATCGGATGCTGCAGCGTCTGGTAATAAATCATTAAGATTAACTAGCATCATCGTCTCCTATTTGAATTTCGCAATCATATCTTTGATACCTGGAATGGTATTCACTTGATATTCATGATGAGGGTCAAAGTGTTGGATCAGAGATTTCTCTGTTTTACCGACAATAATGGTGAAGTAGTACATCTCGTAACCCGGTGCTGCCACACTCGGGTGATAACCTTTATCGATGGCGATAACAGAACCAGTTTTTACATGGTAAACCGGGCCGTGATCATCTTCATGTTCGTAAAGGAACTGTGCACCGAAACCGAAATCAGGATTGAAACGGAACTGATACACTTCTTCGTATAGCGTTTCACGGCTGCCATCTTCTTTTACGCGGTCTTCGTCATGTTTGTGTGGAGGAAAACCAGACCAACCACCTGCACCAACGGTAAACAGCTCGCTGACTAGCAAACGACCACGTTTTTCCGAGTTTGATTGACCAAGAACATGCTTGATTTTGCGATGTGTTTTGGTGTCATCAGAGCCGTATTGAACAATATCGACGTTCTCTTCACGCACGCAGAATGGTTCTAGAGACGCTTCAAACTTACCGCCTGCAATCATGATGTCAGCATTTTCACTGACACACTCTATTTGCGCTGTATAGCCAAGTGGAACGTAAACCGCTTCTGGGTTACCTTCCCATACAGAAGCTCGCTTACCGATGTTGTCGAACACTTGCGTGTCTTCGCCGTTGGTCACCGATACGCTGCAAGTGCCGCCCGCTAGCACAATAACAGATTCATAGCCTTCAACTTGATGATTGAAAGTGCCGCCTTGAGTCAAGCAGACTTGGTTGAAGTAACACAAAGGGGTCACTTCGTCGTTAATACCTACAATGGGCTCATTTTTATTATCGTAGGGTGGTATGTGTTTACCCATGTTCTTTCTCCTCACTGCTCTTTTCGTTGAGCGCAGTTTTAATTGCCTAAACTTGTTCACAAATGAAAAAACCGGGCCACGATGGTGTGTATTTTCGCGAGTATCTGGAGTCGAAATACCGGCCCGGGAGACGAAAAGCTGTCTTCAAAATCGCATCAAATTGATGCCATCAAACACCTTGGTTTCTTGTCTCAATAAAATCAAAAAGTTGCTCTTTGGTTGGCATCGCTTCTGTGCAGCTATCGCCACTGACATTAATTGCCGCTGCTGCAGAGCCATTTCTCACGCCCTCTTGCAATGTGCCGCCGTTAACGAGCGTCCAAATCAGCCCCCCAGCAAACGAGTCGCCAGAACCAAATGGTTTGTTTACGTCTACTCGGAAGATACCTTGTTGGAATTTAGTACCATCACAGCAATAAACCTTAGAGCCAAACTCCCCCGCTTTGATGACAACAATTTGAGTGTTGTCACGCATAAAGCGCTCAGCGGTAGCGTCGTCATCTTTGTTGCCCGGTGCGATGACCGTTTCCATCATGTCGAACTCTTCGCGATTGCCAATCACAATGTCAGATAGGCTCGATGCGATGCCGTAGTAGATGGAAGCATCTGTGTCAGTGCGCCATGAATAAGGACGATAATCGACATCCAGAACGACAAGCGTGTTACTGCGGCGAGCGTGCTGCATAGCAAGAATGGTTGCTTCGCGGCTTGGACTCTCAGATAGTGCCGTTCCGGTGACTACCAACATCTTGGAGCTAGCGATATATTCCGGATCGATTTGCTCAGGTTTGATGGTGAGATCTGACGCGTTGTTGCGGTAAATAAGCACAGTGCAGTCGCTTGGTTTCATCTCTGTGAACGCCACTGACGTGCGAGAGCCAGAATCATCCGTCATCATGCCGTCAAGGTTGATCCCTTGCTCAGACATGTAACCTTTGACATAGCCACCGAAAGCATCATTGGCTACGCAACCAATAAAACCTACGTTGCCACCAAGCTTGCTCACAGCGACTGCAATATTGGCCGCAGAGCCACCAACAAACTTGTTAAAACCTGAAATGTCTGCCATATCGGTTTTGGATTCGCGGGCGTATAGATCCACACCCGCGCGCCCTAAAACGATGGCATCCAACGGTCTGTCTTGTTGAAATGCAATTTTAGTCATCGTCATTCCTATTAGTTGTAGCTAACCCAAGCGGCGTTTTGGTCTGCCGACTCAACACACTTCTCACACAAACGTACGCCTTCAATACCAGCATCGATACCAGGGAACCAAATACCCGCCAACGCTTCTTGGTCATCACGATCAGCGGCATCAAACGCCATCGCAAAACGGTGATACAGGTTTGCCCAAGACTCAAAGTAGCCTTCAGCATGACCACCACCTACGCGGTTAGATGCGACACCTTCCGCATCTTGATATAGGTAGCCCATGCCGCGCTCTAGCACTCGAGGCGCCTCACCTTGTACTTCGTAACGAAGTTGGTTTGGATACTCATCCCACCATTCGATCGACGCTTTCGAACCGACGATACGGATCTTCTGTTGGTGCATTGAGCCTGAGTTGACGGCCGATGCCCACAAGGTACCCACTGCGCCCCCTTTGAACTTGATCATCACGTGAGCGTTATCTTCGAGTGGCGCACGAGATTCGATAAAGCTCTGGCGCATGCATGCCAAGCTGTCGACTTCTAGACCTGTCATCACCTCGTTGAGATAAAACGCGTGAGTACCGATGTCACCTAGTACATAAGTTGGACCCGATACTTCAGGGCTTACACGCCACTTCAGACCCGGATCATTCTTTTCATATTCTTCGTTGTGGAAGCCGTGCGCGAACTGCATGTTGATGACTCGGATTTCACCAAGGTCACCACGCTGAACCATTTCACGAGCCTGCTGAACCATTGGGAAGCCGGTATAGCCGTACATAACACCGATAACACAGTTGTTTTGTGCTGCGATAGTTTTAAGCTCTTCTGCTTCTTCTGTGGTAAAGGTAATTGGCTTCTCACACACCACATGAAGCTTGGCTTCCAGTGCGGCTTTACAGATTTCATAATGAGTGGAGTTTGGCGTTGCGATGGATACCGCTTGAATGCCATCTTCACGCTGCGCTTCTTGTGCAAACAATTCTTTATAGCTTGAATAACAGCGCTCTGGGTCTAGTCCAAGATTGACACCGAAATCGCGGCAGCGCTCAGCATCTAGGTCAAACGCACCAGCTACCAACTTAAACAAGCCATCACGCTGCGCTGCATTGCGGTGAGAGTAACCAATTTGACTACCACGACCACCACCTACCATTGCCCAACGAATTGGCTGCTCAAAATGACGCTCTTCATTAAACATGCTTGACTCCTTGTGTGGCTCCTAGTTTCTAGGAGCCGAGATTAAGTGTTAGAAAATTAAATAGAATTCGTAGCTAGACGCCGCGGCGCTGTGTGGCGCGACCTTCTTCCCAACTGGCGACTTTCTCTGCAACGTGGTCATTGCGAGTAACTTCAGGTAGACCGACTTCCCACCAACAATCGCACTTAGACCATGCTGCTGGTGATACTGGGTCAATGTCGACAACGATAACGTAAGTACGGTCAGCTTCTTTCGCGCGCTGGAATGCTGCATCAAACTCATCAACAGACGTTAGCTTCTCGCTGATTGCGCCTTGTGCTTCAGCGTGCTTCGCAAAGTCGACGCGAGCCACTTCGCCATCTGGACGGCGGCAGTCTTCAAGTAAGTTGTTGAATGAGTCGTTGCCCGTGTTGTTTTGCAGCTTGTTGATAACCGCAAAACCGCCGTTATCACACACCACAACAATCATCTTGTGACCCGTCAGTACTGATGAGTAAATGTCTGAGTTTTGAATCAGGTACGAACCGTCACCCACAAGCACTACCACGTCGTTGTCTGGGTTTGCGACTTTCGCCCCCCAACCACCTGCAATTTCGTAGCCCATGCACGAGAAACCGAACTCAATATCAAATTTACCGATTTGGTAGTTTTGCCAGTTCATTGCTAACTCAGCAGGTAAGCCGCCTGCTGCTGTCAACACGGTATCTCCCGGTTGCATGGATTTGTTTAGCTTGCCAATTACCTCTGCGTATGACGAAAGTCCTGGTAGCAAGTCGCCCTCTTGAGGGTTGGTGCGGCGGTGAACTACAGCTTTCCACTCATCTGCCTGGGTTTTCGCAGTCTGTGCCCATGCGCTGTCGCCTTCCCAGTCACCTAGCAGTTTCGAAAGCTCAACCAAACCGCGTTTTGCATCACACTTAACTGGCAATGCGCGATGTTTGATTGCGTCGAAACGACCGACGTTGATAGTAATCAGTTTCATGTCTGGGTTTTTAAACACGCTCCACGAGCCAGTCGTGAAGTCTTGCAAACGCGTACCGATAGCAACCACAACATCAGCGTGCGCCGCCATATAATTTGCTGAATCCGAGCCAGTGACGCCGATAGGACCCGCATTTAGAGGATTGTCTTGTAGCATCGTTGCTCGACCTGCGATGGTCTCAACGACAGGAATATTGTGCTGTTTCGCGAATGCCGCAAGCTCATCCGTTGCGAGCGAGTAATGAACGCCGCCACCAGAAACAATCAGCGGTTTTTCTGCTTTCATCAGTACTGCTTTTGCATCTTCAAGATCAGCAATTTCTGGCTCTGGACGACGAATGCGGTGTACTTTCTCTTCAAAGAAGACTTCTGGGAAGTCGTACGCGACGCCTTGAATGTCTTGAGGAAGACCAATGAATGCTGGGCCACATGTCTCTGGATCAAGCATGGTGTCGATCGCTTGCGGTAAAGAATGCATCAACTGTGTTGGTGAAATAATGCGATCCCAGTAACGTGTCAAAGGTTTAAATGCATCATTACAAGTGATCGATGGATCATAGAAGTTTTCTGGTTGCTGCAATACAGGATCAGGTAGTCGACTTACGTAAGCGTCACCTGCGATCAGCAGAACGGGCAGTCGGTTGGTGTGAGCAATACCTGCTGCTGTCACCATATTGGTCGCACCTGGGCCAATAGAGCTCGTCGCAATACCAATACGTCGGCGCTGGTTTGCTTTTGCATAAGCAATGGCAGCCGTCGCCATCGACTGTTCGTTTTGACCACGCCAAGTCGGGATTTTGTCTTCAATGTTCTTTAATTGCTGTCCAAAACACGTCACATTACCGTGACCAAATATGGCAAAAGCGGTGCCGAACAGTTGCTCTTTCTTTCCATCAATTTCAATCATTTGAGCAGCTAAGTATTGTGCAAGCGCTTCTGCGACAGTTAGGCGTACAGTTTTCATTCTCTTCCTCGGTAGTCTCAACGTTGTCCATTCCATGAGTAAGCTACGTTTTGCATCCCTAACCTCGTAGCTTTTATCATGGGGAGCGCTGCTCCCCATTATCCAGAGCTCTATTACAAGCCGTATTTTTCCGCGTAGCCCGTGATGTTCTCGTAAGCTGTTTTCGCGAACGTTAATGGGTGTGCTTTTGCAGGATCTTGCTCCGCTTCAACCAATAACCAGCCTTGGTAGTTGCGAGCTTTAAGCGCTGCAAATACATCGTCATAATCCACATCGCCCGTACCTGGCACTGTGAATACGCCGTCTAGTACTGCATTTAGGAAAGATTTATCCGCTTCGCGTGCCGCTTTCATTACATCTAAACGAAGATCTTTGAAATGCATGTGGCCGATACGGTGACCCCAACGCTCAATCATGGTTACTGGGTTACCACCACCATAGGTGATATGACCTGTATCTAAGGTTAGGAACACAGAATCACCTGTGAATTCCATCATTAGATTAATGTCGTCTTCTGTTTCACAGATAGTGCCAACGTGATGGTGGAAAGAGAGCTTGATGTCATGCTCGTTCAATAGGTAATCCGCTACTTTCGTTAGCTTCTCGCAATACATCTTCCACTCATCCATAGATAGGATGACGCGTTGAGAAAGTGGAGTGTTGATGTCGCCATGAACGGTATTGCTCACTTCACCATAAACCATTGCTTTACAGCCAGCCGCCTTCAGAAGTTTGATGTGCTCTTGCATAGCAGCAATCTCTTCATCTGCTGTCATAGTCATTAGATTGCCGCTATACCAACCAGACGCCAACACAAGGCCATGCTCTTTTAACAGAGGTACTAATACTTCAGGCTCACGTGGGTACTTAGTGCCTAGCTCAGTGCCTGTGAATCCCGCTTCAGCCATTTCACTTAAACATGTTTCCAAAGGGATCTCGCCACCAAGCTCTGGCATATCATCGTTGGTCCAAGTCAGTGGGCTAATTCCATATTGCACGTTGCTCATTTTTATTCTCCGACAATGTTTAAAAGATTTTCCAAGTGACTCAAAGCTATCGCGGTGACTAAGTCATCGGGTTGGGAAGCTTTGAACATCTCCTGTTGTTTCACTGAGGACTACTTTAGCCAAAAAAAACGAGATTGAAAAATATTTTTCATATCATCGATTGAGAATTTCAAAACAAACTAAAAATGGAAAAAACCTAAGTAGAACGCGGGTTTCAATCGTATTTGATCTAGATCTCACTTTTATTAAAGCAATAAAAATCAATACCTTAAATGACTTGCAGGGTTTGAAAAAGATTTATCATAGTTTGATACAGGTAACATTTTTGGACAAAATGACAGTTTACCGGTAGTAGAAATCAAAAAGAGTCAATATGATTAAAACACCAGCAAAATGAAAAATTATTTTCAAACACACACAACTATAACATCTGCTGGACTTATAGAATGCCAATACTCGTACCCTACAAACCGAAGTATTGGGCTCACCTCAGCTAGCTCTTGTTCGATGGTAAAGGGACAGTTTTGAGGGAATCTCAATAAGGAAAAATCTAATGGAAGCTACATCCAAGGTAGAAGCTAGTAAACACAATCTTGCCTATATCATTCGTATCTGTTGTATTGCAGCGCTTGGCGGAATTCTCTTAGGCTATGACACCGCTGTAATATCTGGTGCGATTGGTCCGATTCGTGAGCACTTTGGGTTAAGTTCAGCCCAAACTGGCTGGGCAGTGTCCAGCGTGGTACTCGGTAGTATTATCGGTGCCGTCAGTGCCGGATGGGCCGCGCTAAAATATGGCCGACGCAACACCCTCTTTATAGCCGCCATCTTATTTATGATCTCCGCAGTGGGCTCAGCACTTGCTTCCACCTTCAGTGTTTACGTTATGCTACGTATCGTTGGTGGCATTGCCGTTGGCTTAGCCTGCGTAGTATCGCCGATGTACATGTCGGAAGTCGCTCCTAAGGATTTCCGTGGCCGTGCAGTGAGTATGTTCCAGCAGTCTGCTGTCATTGGTCAAACCGGGGTGTTTTACGTTAACTACCTGATCGCAAAAGGTATGTCTGAAGCTTGGTTGGTCGATTGGGGTTGGCGCTGGATGCTAGGTTCTGAAATTATCCCTGCCGCACTGTTCGCAGCTTTATTGTTCATCATTCCAGAGTCGCCACGCTGGTTAGTTCTCAAAGGCAAACTGACTGAAGCAAAAGCGACACTATCTCGCATCTCAAATCCACAGCACGCCGATCAGCTTATCCGTGAAATCCAAGATTCACTCACAGACAGCCGCAGTGCGAACAAAAATAAAGTCAGCCTACGTTCACCATTGCTGTTTGCTATTTTGGTTATCGGTACCTTTGTCGCTGCTGCTCAACAGTTAACGGGCATCAACGTCATCATGTACTACACACCAGAGATCCTAAAGCCGATCACGGGGTCTACTGAAAACGCTCTTTTCCAAACAACTTTCGTTGGTGTGGTCTTCATTCTAGGTAACGCACTGGGCATGTACCTAATTGACAAAGTAGGTCGTCTGCCGCTGATGAAGTACGGCACGTTTGGCTGTGCGCTCGGCATGTTTGTGGTCGGTTACGTGTTGTATCAACAAACTGAAGGCTATGCCGCTCTATTCGCACTGTGTCTGTATGTAGTTTCTTACGCAACCTCTTGGGGCTGCGCATGCTGGACTATGATCTCTGAGATTTTCCCGAACAGCATTCGCTCTCGCGCTATGGCCATTGCCGTTGGTGCTCAGTGGTTCACGGGGTTCATCGTCACGCAATCATTCCCGATGCTAAACGACAATGCTTACTTACAAGAGAACTTTAACGGTGCATTTGCTTTCTGGCTATTCGCAATTCTTTCCATCATCTGTATGTATGTGGTCGTTCGCTATGTACCTGAAACAAAAGGTGTCAGTCTGGAGAAAATGGAAGAAGTAATGGCAGAGAAACTGGGTAAAAAACACACCCACTCTACTGACCAAGCTCATGTTTAACCATTAGTAATTTGGCGTATTTGGGAGCGGGTTTCATCCGCTCCCATTTTTCGTTTTTACTCTCACGTTTTAAATCTCACGTTTGAAATCTCACGTTTGAAATCTCACATCGTCAAAGCGGTATTTTGAGCGCGAGAAAGACGGCATTAGGAGACTCACTATGCTCGATAAAATGGCTTTCTTCATCTACGTCATTCGTTCTGGTTCTATATCATCAGCGGCACGTCGCTGTAATATTTCTGTGTCCGCAGGCAGTCGTTGGCTACAAGAGCTAGAAAGCCACTTTGGAACGGCGTTGTGCTACCGTTCCAATCGTTTGTTAGAAGCCACCCACGCTGGCCAAACTCTATTTGAAGAGTTTTCTCCTCTTGTCGATAGCGCAGAACGTATCACTCGTAAACTCGAAGACTACCAATCCCACGAAAAAGGCCATATCGACATTGCCTGTACACCTGTCTACGCCAATCACTTCTTAATGGATAAACTGCGCCATTACGCCAAAGATCATCCCGAGGTTACTTTTAATATAAATGTCACGCCTTGGGCACTGGATCATGCCAGTACCAGTGACCTAATGATCAGCGCCAATGCGAGTTATCAAGGCTACCGTGAAAAAGATTTATTGTTAGTGAAAAGAGAGCTGATGCAATGTCCTTTTGTCGTTGTGGCATCCCCTGATTACCTGCGTGAACACAGTGAACCTGAACACCCGAAAGATCTCCTTCGACATCCTTGTTTAGTGGCAACCACACTAACCGGGAGCAACGATTGGATCTTTAGGCGTCAGTCTGAAAACACACTTTTAAAAGTGCCCAAAACTATAGAGGTGAACGACAGTGACCTACTTCTCAAAGGCGTCGTCAACGGGATGGGTATCGCCTATTTGCCCGACTTTGTCGTTAAACAGGCGATAAATGAAGGTAAGCTAAAACCACTTTTGCTTGATTACGAGACTAGCGTGTGGAGCCTCAACTTGTACTATCACTCACCGCAGTCAGCTTCGCCAACCGCGACAAATTTCAAAACGTACCTGCTAAGTAATGACCCAGAAACAAGCGATTAAACGAGGGCAATGACAGCATCAAAACAAAGTTTACTGCCCGACACGAAAAGGAACAGATAACAGAGCTGATAGATCCTCTCCTGACTGACACGATGCAGCAACATCACTCCAAGTTTGACACCCAGTGGTGCTAAAGGGATCAAAATGAGCGCGGTCAACAAGTTGGTGGCATCAAATTCCCCTAATGCTAAGTAAGGGATCACTTTTGCAAGATTAATAAGGCCAAACAACACCGCCATGGTGGCGATCAAAGTGACTTTTTCAAGCCTTAGCGGCAACAGATAGATACTCGCAGGCCCACCACCAGCATGAATGGCAGTACTGGAAAAACCGCTGAGAGCGCTCCAAAACCATGCAGATAGCGCACTCGGTTTGGTTTGTTTTTGCTCGCCATCCAGCCAATATTGAAGGCAAAACGCCAGAGACAGCAAACCAATGGTTAGCTTGAGGCCAGCTTCCGAGGTAATTCCCAAAAACAACCCCGCGAGCAGCACACCAAATAAGGCTCCCGGCAACATGCGTTTAATCACACCATAATCCGCACTTTTGTAGTGGTGGCGAACCGCAAAGATATCCATCACAATTAAAATAGGCAGCAAAATAGCGGCCGCTTGCGTCGGTGCGACCACCAGCGCCATCAGCGGCACAGCAATAATGCCTAAAGCCCCACCAAGGCCGCCCTTGCCGATACCATAGATAAGTACAGCAGGAACAGCCATGACATAGAAAAGTGGGTCTGTTACCACACTCACGATTAAACACCTATGGACGTTAAGTAGTGTCTGCTGCGCTGCAAATCATCCACAACATGGGTGAGTGCACGTTTATTGTGCTCATGCTCTACAACGAGCCAGCCTTGATAATCACTTTCTCTGAGCGACGAGAGTACGTGCGTCAATTTAATGTCTCCATCACCTAGCGGTGTCACCAAGCCCGTCGCATAAGCGTCAACCCAAGGCTTTTTATCACGAATCGCAAGCCTTAGTTTGTCCAGCGACACATCTTTAAGATGAACGTGCTCGATACGGCGACCATATTGCTTAATGATGCTCACTGGATCCATACCATCCAAGAAGGCATGCCCAATATCGATACACAAACCTAGCTTGTGGTTTGGAATCGCATACAACACATAATCAATTTCATCTTGAAAGCTGATGTAGCCACCGACACCTGGATGCAATAAACATCTCAAACTGTATTTCTCAGCAACCTCGATGACTTGATTCAGCACATCGATTAACGCGTCTTTCTGCGTTTTATTAAGTCGAGGCGCCGTCGCGCTTTGACCGACTGAGGTATTGCGTTCAGGGTGATTACCTTCCATCAAAAGCAGCGTCCTAGCACCTAGCTTACTTAGACGAATACAGGTTTTTTCTGTCTCGTCGAGAATATGGCTTAAGGCGTTTACATCACTAAACGGCAGCTGAAGTTTACCCGCGCAAATGGATAACCCGCGGGTTCGACATGCGCTGCTCAGTAGTGACTCATCGTCGGGGAAGTAGTCAGTTGGGCCAAGCTCTATCCCTTGATAGCCACAATCACTTGCTTCCATTAGCACCTTGCCCCAGCTTGGGTTTTCTGGATTGTGAGACTCTTCAATACCCCAGCAGCATGGGGCGCACGCGATTCGATTCTGCATAGCATCTTCTCCAAATGGTTGTGGCTCCAAGATAAGAGTTAACTCATAAAAAAGACGTGATCGGACGCCAACTTGGTCTTTGCAAATCTGCAAAGCGGCTTTGAATTCCTGCCTGTAACGCTCCGACTCATCAGCGATTTAGACTGTTGTTAAGCTTGAACATTTAGGAGACAGGCATGGAACGTGTTTTTATCGTGGCGGCAAAACGCACGCCAGTTGGCAGCTTCAATGGTGCATTAAGTGCACTATCGGCATCGGAGCTTGGCGCGCACGCTATCCAAGCTGCGCTTGAACAAGCGGACATCGCGCCTGATATGATTGATGAAGTCATTGCAGGCAATGTACTTACCGCAGGAACCGGTATGGGGCCTGGAAGACAAGCGGCATTAAAAGCTGGGATACCTGACTCCGTGCCCGCGTACACGCTTAATATGATCTGCGGCAGCGGGATGAAGACCGTTATGGACGCCGCCAGCCACATTCGCGCAGGGGATGCAGAAGTGGTGGTCGCGTGTGGTATGGAAAGCATGTCAAACGCTGCATTTATCACTTCAGGACAGATCCGCCGTGGTCAGCGCATGGGTCATTTCCCCCTTGAAGACAGCATCATCAAAGATGGTCTTACGGATGCGTTTCATCAGTACCACATGGGGATCACCGCTGAAAACATCGCGAAAAAATTCAGCCTGTCGCGTGAAGAACAAGACGCTTTTGCCCTCAGTAGTCAGAACAAAGCGGTGAACGCCATTAAAAACGGAGACTTCGTCGACGAGATCGCCCCCGTTTCCATCGTCAATCGACGCCGTCAAACTGAGGTAAAACAAGACGAATACCCCAAAGCGGATTGCAGCTATGAGTCCTTACAAAATCTCCGTCCCGCTTTCGATCCAGAAGGTACGGTCACCGCAGGCAATGCCTCTGGTATCAATGACGGAGCCTCCGCCATCCTTCTTGCCTCAGAAAGCGCAGTCACGAGGCTGAACCTAAAACCGCTAGCAGAAGTGATTGAATATGGACAAGGTGCACTCGCCCCTGAAGTGATGGGACTTGGCCCAGTCCCCGCCATTGCGAATACGCTAAACAAAGCGCATCTGTCGATTGACGATATTGACGTATTCGAGCTCAACGAGGCGTTTGCTGCGCAGGCACTTGGCGTTGTCCACTCACTTGCAGAGCAGCATAACATCGATGCGCCGTGGCTGCTTGAACGCAGCAATTTATCGGGAGGTGCGATTGCACTTGGACACCCAATTGGCGCCTCAGGCAACCGTATTCTCACCACCTTGGTGTATCAGCTTCACAGAACCCAGCAAGACCTTGGTTTAGCGTCACTATGCATAGGTGGCGGTATGGGTACAGCTGTCATTCTAAAACGTTGTAGCTAAGGAGTTTGAGATGAAAAAATCTGCAAATGCCGAGCAGCTTCGTCCTCTCTTTCGTGATGGTATGACCATCATGATCGGTGGTTTTATGGCAACTGGCGCGCCTGAATCCCTGATTGATCTCCTCAACGAGTGGGACATTAAAGATATCACGTTGATTACTACTGACACCGCTTCACCCGGTCGTGGTACCAGTAAGCTCATCGCGCAAAAGCGTGTCAGCAAACTCTATGCGTCCCATATCGGTTTAAATCCAGAAACGGGCAATCAAATGAACGAAGGCACGCTTGATGTTGAGCTGGTGCCCCAAGGGACATTGGCTGAGCGAATTCGAAGCGGCGGGGCTGGCCTTGGGGGCGTACTCACGCCAACGGGTCTTGGCACTTTGGTCGCTGAAGGCAAGAAAGTGATTAACGTAGGTGGTAAAGACTACCTACTTGAAACGCCACTTAAGGCCGACATTGCCTTAATTCGTGGCTCAGTGGTCGACACTCGAGGCAATGTGTTTTATCGCAAGACAACGCAAAACTTCAACCCTTTAATGGCGACCGCTGCAGACACTGTCATCGTGGAGCCGGAAAGCATTGTCAACCTAGGTGACATTGAGCCCGAGTCAGTACACACACCTAGCCTGTATGTGGATTATATTTTGACGGAGGATGCGTAATGACGACCCTACTGGATAAACACACCATTCGTCGCCGCATCGCATGGCGCGTCGCTCAAGAGATGCATGATGGCGATATCGTCAATCTTGGCATTGGTTTACCAACGCTTGTGGCCAACGAAGTCGACAAGGAGGTGGAAATCTTAATGCAAGCAGAAAACGGTTTGTTAGGAATCGATAATCTGGCCACCGAAGACAATGCGGATCCGGATCTCGTTAATGCTGGGGCGCAGCCTATTACTGCTATCCAAGGAAGCTGCTATTTCGATAGCGCAGAATCGTTTGCCATTATTCGTGGAGGACATGTTGATGCCACTGTCCTTGGCGCCTTACAGGTAGACGAAAACGGCAATCTCGCTAACTGGATCATTCCAGGAAAAATGGTACCAGGGATGGGTGGTGCAATGGATCTTGTGGTTGGCGCCAAAAAGGTCATTGTAGCGATGGAGCACACGGTGAAAGGAAAACCAAAGTTGCTACGTCAATGTTCACTGCCGCTGACCGCCGTTAATCAAGTTGACCTGATTGTCACCGAAATGGGCGTTATTGAAATCACTCCTAAAGGCATGCAACTGACTGAAATTGGACCTGAATTTAGTATCCAACAAGTGCAAGCAGCAACAGAAGCTACGCTACAAATCAGTGAAAACCTGCGAGTGATGTCTCTGCCTGAATAAAGGACTCTTAAACACCTCATGAACGAAAAATGCCGCTCAACAAGAGCGGCATTTTATTAAGAACTGTTTGACTTTAATCTACAGCAAGCAGATTAGAAGTTGAACGTTACACCCACACGAACGCGGTTTTCAGTTTTCACTTCAGCGTTTTGACTTACGTAAGTCTTGTCTAGGATTTGGTAATCTAGGTAAGGTGCCCACGTGTCGAAACCAGTGTATTTAACTTGGAACGTGTGTTCCCATTTGCTGTCTGCACGAGAAAGATCGCTGTTGATCTTACCGCCGTTGTTTTGTGCGATGTAAGCTGGGTTATATTCTAGGTTGAAGTCTGAAACGTTGTAACCTACCCATGCGTCAACTTGGTTTGTGTTCTCAACACCATCAGTTGCCGCTTGGAAACGGTAACGTGCTGCAGTGTAGAAGTTACCTGTTGCGTAAGTCGCTTTTAGGTAAGGACGGTATTCTGAGTGGCTAGTACCGTTCCAGTAAACGAAACCAGGAGTTAGAGTTACGTTGTCGTTGATTGCGTAGTTGTAGTTTAGCTCGGTCTCGAACGCTGCTACTTTGTGGTCGTCTTGGCTAAACGCGCTATCGCCGTGGCCTTGAGTACCTTCTAGGTGAATTTCCCAATCTTCAGCAAAGCCCATGCCCGTGCGAACACGGCTTTCATAAGTTTTTGCTTCTGTGTTGTAAGCGCCACGAACGTCAACGTAGTTTGCGCTTGCTGGAAGTGCTACTGCAGCAACGAGTGCCGCTGCTAATGTCATTTTAAAAGTTTTCATTAAAGAGCTCCGTATAGAACAGGAATGCCAAAAATGGCACGGATTTAATGTGCGAACGACAAGGCCACTGCCAAGCATCCTTGAAGGTCACACCGAAACTGAGCTCAGAATATTTTTTTGAACATTGTTTTTGTCATGGAAGTGTCAAAGACAAACATTGAGTGATATCGATCACACCAAAGTAGTCCATAAAACAACTCAAATGAACATTAAGGAAAGGTAAAAATAACAATAGTGAAACAGAAATTCACACGTGATTCATTAAGGTTATATGTGATAAGTCGAAAGACCAAATTTGAGTAAAGACTACTTTATTGTGAATAGTTAGTATCATAACTGGAGTAGCTGTATGAGCTTGCCGTGTCCTCGGTAGCGTCCTCAATATTTGAAGAGATAGTGCTCTCAGCCTCGCTAGGCTTGGCCTCTGGCGACACTTCGTTTTGAGTTGTAGAGGCCGGTTCCTGCTCTCCATCCTGTACTAACCCAAATAAAGGTAACTCCCGTTTGTAGAGTTTGTTTAGGGCACGAATCAACGAGTGTTTGACGACGGGACCAAACTGCAGTTTTTTCAAAACAGGCTTAGCCAATGACTGCAGTCCAACCACTGAATCAACGCCCAACGTGCTGCCCACTGCATCACGAGCCGATTTAGCGGGCTCATAGCCCATGTACGCAGACATAAATAGCCAAATATAAGCGATAGCTGCGCCATTCGGTTTTACATCACGCCACGCTTCACCGGCAAAATACATCGCTTCGACGTTGCCCTTTTCGGCCGCACGTTCAAGCCAGTAACATGCGCGCTGACCGTCTTGCTCCACGCCAACGCCATTTAAGAAGTTGAGGCCAAGCTTAGTCATTCCTTCTTCGCTTTGTTTGTCCGCGGCTTTTTCAAACCACTGGGTGGACTGCTTTGGTGACGGTACAGGGTTCTCGGGAGAAATGCTCCAATCTCCCATAAACAGAATCGCTTCAAGGTTGCCTTCTTCAGCGACCTCTTGAATTTTAGCGACGCCTCTTGGGATATTGCGCTCAACACCTTGACCAAATATTTGCGCTTTCGCAGCTTCAAACTTAGCGTGAACGTCACCTTCTGCACCCGCTATACATAATCGCCAATAATTGGCTTGTTCGCGAAGAACGAGGTCTTCGCGCTTTTTGTCGCTAAGGCGAACAATGCCGTACATTGAGGTAATATTGTCGAGCTCTGCGCCTTTGTGATACCAATATAGCGCTTCGTTAGGTTTGCTTCTCTCTGCTTCTTTGGCGAGATAGAGAATGGTTGGTACATGACCGGTCTCGGCTTTGAAGACGCGACCTTGCCTCTCTTGCTGACGCGCTTTTTCCATCGCTCGACGATAGGCGGCCTCTCGCGCAAGACGCTCTTCCTCCATACGCTTCTTGCGCAGTGAGAGCGAGAACATCCAGACGAACACCAGCAACAGTGACAAGCTGGTAGCGCCAATAGCAATGGTAAGTGTCGACATAATTGAGTGGCTTTTGTGGTAACGGTTACTCTCTATAGTAACGGCTGATTGCGCCAACAATTAAGTGCGATTGTCGATCAACACCACGCTTTTACACTAATCGGTCAATTATTCTTCCGTTTTACTGCGAAGCAGCAGCATTCACCGCTTTGTTGAACGCCTCGCGCGCACCCTCCACGCCAAGTGACTCAGCCTCTTCGAGTAAACTCACCGCTTTTTTTAACTGGTTGTTATCAACTGCATGGGTGATCGCTTGACGATAAAACTCACTCGATTCTTGAGTCGCTTTTGCCGCAATGACCTTGCTCTGAGTGACTTGTTCATCACTTGGGGTTGGATTGGCCTGTGACTTGCGGCCATCAATGGCAATAATAACCTCACCTTGATCACTAAAAGGTACCTGAATATCTTTCACCTCAGGCAAATAGTTCCCGCGAGCTTTAGCATCAAGTTTTGCTGGATGAGTTACCGTCACGCTGCGAGTCGCGGCTTCCGGTTTGGTGTACACCACCAGCATGAGCTTTGAGTTTGCACTTGGCGCAACAAACGTGAAGTTAAGAGCTAATCGATTTCCCAAGTGAAAACGTGCAGGCAGATACTCAAACTCATTCAAATCATATTGCTCAACCACGCTACCATCATCACGGATAACTGCCACATAAGGAGCAAAGGCAGAAGAAGATATCAGGCTAGTGATTGTAATATCGAGCGCACCTGAAGTTAGGGGTAGTGAGACGACTGCAACTGGACTCTCAACACCGTCTATGACATAGCGCTGGCTATTCTCATCAATTCGAAATGTCTGTTCACTCGGTGCTTTCATAGCCAGCATGTTAAGGCTAGCGGGATCGAAAATCGTTGCCTGAGAGCGAAGCGGCGCTTGCTCGACAACTTCAGTGCTTTGACATCCAGCGAGTAACAAGCAGCTACTAATCAGGGTCGTCGATAGTTTGATCATGTTCGTCTCCAAAAAAGGGCGAAGTCACCTTCGCCCTTCGTCTATTAAATTAATGAGTAAAACGTTAGAACCACGCTTCTACTTGTACGCCTACAAGGAACTCGTTTTTCTTTGATTTGTCTGCAAGCTGTGCGCTGTCCGAACGATCATTTAGATAAGTGCCATATACGCGAATTTCAGGACGAGCAAAGAAGCCTTCACCCATAGAAAAAGCCTGCGCAACCGTCAACTTGCTGCCTTTTTTGTTACCGTAATTGCTGTAGTTTTCAACGTAAGTACCCGCTTCAAATACCGTACGCACTGTGTCAGTCCATTGGTACATTGGGCGAATTACTGCAGAGAACAAATCATGGTCAGTCTTAGCACGGTTCGTCGCTGAAATTGCCGCGTCTGTCGATCGTGCAGCAAGGAATTGGTGACCCATTTCCCACTTCTCACCTAGGCTAATCACACCCCAGTTCAATAGTCGAACACCTTGTGCGTCGTTGTTCGCACCGTCGCGGCGATCGAAATTACCACCGTTACCAAGGTCGGCCATTTGTGCGCCGTACGCGCTGTTACCGTATTGCACAACCGTTTGGTTAAAGCCGGCTTCCATATTTTGGTGAAGAATAGCGGTAACCAATGCACCATCATCTGCTTGTACGTTGGTATTACCTGAGGCAGTACCCGTTGAGAAGTTGTACGCACCTGCAACCTCTAGTGTTGCATCTTCCCAAAGGTTAATGTTCGCTAGACGTACGTCAGCGATGTAACCTTTGACTTCATCTTCTTTGTATTTATCTTGCTGCTCCCAGCTACCTTCAATACCAGGGTTAGTACCAGGCTTTTGTACCCACTGTTTGCCATCAAGCGTTTTTTGCTTTGAGCTACTGTCTTCAACAAGCGCAAGCGACAGTTTTTGATTACCTACAGAGATGTTCTCGATACCACCACCAGTACCAGATGTGTTTAGGAAGTAGAAGTCCGTGATGTGTACATCACGACGTTGGTAGTAACGCTTACCAGCCCATACTGTCGCTTCTTTGTCTGAACTGAACAGACCCGTCGCTTGTACATTGTATTGTGCAACGTTGAAGTCACCATCTTGCCAGCCATTTGTGCCGCTGTTGCCAGAAGCAATCATCGATTCCACGCGCCACGTTTGCTCACCCGTTTTTAGATCTTTACCAAAACCGAACTCTGAGTAGTTGTCGTTCTCGTTACCTAGACGACCCACTTTTTGCTTCTCGTAGTTGGCATCACCAGTTCCGTTTGAACTAAGCGCAGTGCCCGCACGAAAATAACCAAAATAATCCACAGCGAAAGACGGCGCAGCAACAAGTGCAGTAGAAACAGCTGCAGCGACTAAACATAATTTTTTCATTATTAACTCCGATTTTTATCGTTATATTTCTCAATCGACATTCAAAAAGGCAGCAGAATGTAAGATGTGGTGAGAAAGTTGTCGGAGAGGAGAATAATGATGTGTATTTTGATGGAATAGGGGCTGTTATTGATAATAGTGGCAGTACTCCTAAGCACCTCCCCTTATTCATCAATAGTACTTGGCTACGGTTTCGGAACTTTCATTTTCATTACGGAATGAAATTTGACGTTGAGCACGGAAAAACCAGAATGATGCCAGTAAAAAACGGCTTAAGTCACACTTTCTAGGTGAAACAGCTCTTGAGTAACAAATGCCAGCTATTTGAACAATGTCACTTTTTGAGGTTAATTGGATGTGAACCTGAGAGCGGTATGGTTGCGGAGAAAAATATAAACCCCGAAAACATTGAGAGATAAATTACCTCAAAGTATTTTCAGGGCTAATAATAACTATTTTATGAATGTGCTATTTTGCATTTATCGCTTTAACGAAGATCTCTTGAGCACCTTCAATATTCAGTGCTTTGGCTTCATCTAGCAGGCTAAGTGCCTTTGGAATGTTGTCTTCTGAAACCGCTTTTTCTATTGCAGATTTGTAGTATTCTTCACTGGTTGCAGCAGATGGTATATATTCGTTTTCCGTCTGCTCGCGCTTCGTTACAACATTATTAGCATCAATTTTAACGGTCAAAGTACCATAGAGTGAATGCAGAATGACAGGATCAGCGATCTCTGGTGGTTGGTTGCTTCGAGCTTTCGCATATAGCTTGGCAGGATGAGTCACGGTGGAGCTACCCGCTATATCTTCTTTTGTTGAGTACACCAAGATATGCAGCGCTTTAGAATCATCAAAAGGGATTACCGTTACTTTTGCAGCATATTGGTCAGGATCTAAAACCTTCGCCTCTCTGTACTCAAATTCAGAAAATCGCTTTTCACCTAACACACGGCCTTTATCGTCAGTGACCTTAAATGAAGGCGCATACATACTACTTTCTTTAATTACTAAACTTGCTACCTCAACATCCAAGCTACCGCGATTTCCATCGACAGTAAATGTAGCAACAGGACTTGCTGTTCCATCCAGCAGCAAAATTTGAGAGTTTTTACCAAGCTCGGTCGTTACATTCGCTGGAAGATCCAGCTTTGTCCAACTCAAACGCTCAACCGATGTAGAAACCTGTTGAGAGGGCTCCACATCACTAGAAATAACTTGTGGTGCAGAGCACCCTGCTAGTGAGAAAGCCGCTACTAAGGGCAACCATTTATACTTCATAATTACTCTCCGAAAAAAGAGTACAGCCAGACTAGCTGGCTGTACATGATTAACGTGGTTAGCTATTACGCTAGATTACCACCAAGCTTCAACTTGTACACCAACTTGCATTTGAGATTTGCTCTCGCCGCCGTTGAACTTATAGCTTCCATCTGTTTGACCGTCAGCATCTTGGTTTAAGTAAGACGCGTAAACACGTAGTTCAGGACGAGCCCAGAAACTTGAACCTGCTGACCATGCTTGGGCGATAGTGAACTTGCTGTTTGTTGTCTTAGAACCATCGTTATCATCTTGCGAGTAACCTGCTTCTAGGATTGTACGCATGTTGTCGTTCCACTTATACATTGGACGAACAACTGCAGAGTATGTAGTCCATTTGTCTTGGCCATCCCACATACCTTCACCAACACCGTAAACTAGCTGGTGACCAAACTCAACGTTCTGACCGACTTCTGATACACCCCAGTTGATCAGGCGGTAACCAGATGCGCCAGAGTTTGCTTCTGCGCCGTACCAGCTACCGTCACCATAGAACGCGAACGCTTTTGAGTAGCCTTCTGTACCGTATTGAACTACAGTTTTGTTGAAACCGCCGCTCAGACCTACAGTCAATTCAGCCGTACCCATGAAACCATTTTTTGCATCTTTAGCAGCTTGCGATGCTTGGTCAGTTTCATTTAATAGAGCTGCGTTACCAATTAACTCAAGTGATGCACCTTCCCATAAAGGAATACCAGCGTAACGAATGTCTAATGTATTAACATTTAGTGCACCGCCATCGTTTCCTGCGTCTGGAGTTTGACCAGTGCTTGGGTCACCATCTTGAACACCGTCGTTGCGATCGTTGCGAACCCAAGCTAGAGAAAGCTTACCAGGACCTGCTTCGATACCCTCAATACCGGCACCTGCACCTGAAATATTTAGGTAGTAGAAGTCACTGATGTGAATATCTTTACGTTGGTAGTAACGCTTACCAGCCCAAAGAGTTGCTTCCGGAGCAAAACCCAAGAACCCTTTTGCTTGAACGTTAAACTGACGTAATGCAAACTTTGCATCGTCGTTTTCAGTACTTTCCCAGTCGTTTGAACCGTTCGAAGTCATAGCAACCATAGAGTCAACATACATCGACTTACCGTTGTCGTTGTATACTTCTTTACCTAGGCCAATCTCACCGTAGATATCGCCTTCGTTACCGAGACGACCTACTTTGTTTTTCTCAAAAGTCGTTTGCTGACCACCGTGCTCACTAGCACCAACACCAGCACGCATGTAACCATGAAAATCTACATTCGCCATTGCTTGACCAGCAGCCAATACACCTACCACCGCAGCAGCAATTACACTTACTTTTTTCATTTAGAAAACTCCGTTTAACTTATTGTTATATTCAATTTCTTTGTTTCTAAAACGCTTCAGAGGCAGTACCGAAGTGTCTCAGACTTGAAATATCGGTTAGGGTCCCGAGTTGATTGAACAATTGCAGATTAACGAAGTCGTGTAATGGAAGCGTCCTCCACCTTATAGATAGTTAAGGGGGATGAGAAAGGAGTAGAAAAATAACCGTATGGCGTTTTTTTAGAGCAGATCACAATTCAAGGGGGGAGTAGCATAGATGGGAGTAATGTTTTGACGCGCACAATATGCTTTACATCACTATTTTTAACTTTTAGGTAAGAAAACTGAAATTAAATTACATTTAAATTTCTGTGATCTTCGCTTGACCTAAAGTTTACAAAGCTATTAACTAGTGAAAGTAAGATTAATGTCATTCACGAACAAATAGAAAAAATCTCTATGACGCAACATCAATCTAGCCCTTATCCGCTGGGTGCAACACTGGATGAAGCCGGTTGTAACTTTGCTATTCATGCACCCGATTGTGAGGCTATTTATCTCGCTCTCTATGATGACAACGACAAACAAGAGTTGTTCCCACTTTTTAACAATTATGCCGGAATCAAGCATATTCACCTTAGCGGCATAAAAGCCGGGCAACGTTATGGTTTTGTCATAGAATCGTGCGAAGAACGTCAGTACATAGCCGATCCCTACGCAAAAGCATTAGACAAAGCACTGCATTATGTTCCACCATTTTCAGCTGAAAAAAGCTTTAAACTGCCGACTTGCGTGGTCGTTGATGATGCCTTTGACTGGCAACAAGTAAGATCACCCAACATTCCTCGTGAAGAGATGGTGTTATTTGAAACTCATGTAAAAGGGGTTTCTAAACTCAACCCGCAAGTGCCTACTTCAGAGCGTGGCACCTATCTTGGATTGGTCAGTGATGCCATGCTCACATTCTACAAAGAGCAGAACATCAATACCCTTCAGCTACTTCCAATTGCTGCTTGTATGCACGAGCCTCATCTTCTACAAATGGATAAGGTGAACTACTGGGGCTACAACCCTTATGTGTTTATGGCTCCCGATCCACGCTATGCCCACCAAGATGCGGTGGAAGAGCTCAAAACCACCATTCGTGAACTGCATAGAGCAGGTATCGAAGTGATTCTTGATGTGGTCTACAACCACACTGCTGAAGGTGGCGATCAAGGTCCGGTCTTTAACTTAAAAGCTTTAGATTCTAAATTCTACCTTCGCCATGGCGAGTACTTCGCGAACTACACCGGTTGTGGCAACACCGTCGATCTCAATTATCAGCCAGCGCTCAACTTAGTCATGGACACGCTGCGTTACTGGGTACAAGAGTTTAAAGTCGATGGATTCCGCTTCGATTTGGCGGCAACACTGGGTCGTAACGGTGATCACTTTAATCGTGAAGCGGCCTTTTTCCGCGCGGTCGCTCAGGATCCTATTCTCAAGATGACCAAATTGATTGCCGAGCCTTGGGATATCGGGCCAAACGGGTATCAAGTCGGAAACTTCCCATTTGGCTGGAATGAATGTAATGACCGTTTGCGTGATATCACACGTAGCTTCTGGCGTGGCGATCAAGGTTACTTGAAAGAGTTTGCGACGCGTATAATGGGCTCCCGCGATTTGTATAGCGCTGCCAATTGGCCGTATAAGTCGACCGTCAACTACATCACTTATCACGATGGCTTCACCATGCAAGATCTTGTCTCGTACAAGCATAAGCACAACGAAGCCAATGGTGAAAACAACCGAGACGGCCACGGAGACAATCGCTCAAACAACTATGGCGTGGAAGGCGCAACGGACAACCCTGTTGTACTCGCTACTCGTGAGAAGCAAAAACGCAATTTCATGGCTACTTTGCTGTTCTCGTTTGGTATCCCACACATCCTTACTGCAGATGTGCTATCGCATACCCAGCAAGGCAACAACAACGCCTACTGCCAAGACAACGAAATAAGTTGGCTCAATTGGGAAACCAGTGAAGCTAAACAGCATTTCAAACAGTGGCTTTCGGAAATGCTGGCTGCTCGCCAAGAGTATATGGTACCGTTCATCCGCGCCTTTAGCGGTGAAAAACGCAACGACAACCGCATTTTTTGGAGTCGCGTCGACGGCAAATTAATGAGCATGGAAGATTGGAACCGACTAAGCAGTGTCGCTCTGCACATCGGCATTGGTGAAGAGGGTGACGAACTGGTCTATCTCATCAACCAAACCAAAGCTCCGGCTCGTTTCTCTTTGCCGAATGACCGCAATCAAGTTTGGAAAACCATCTGCGATACCCATATCTCAGATGCTGAAGTCGGTCATGCTGAAGGGGAAATCTTGCAAGCGCCTATGTCGATGGCCATTTTGCATTATTCCGCTCAGTCTTAACTGACAACATTGCCACTAGATTGGTCGTTAATCACCCATAAAGAGCTCACTTGTTGAGCTCTTTTTTATTTGAATTGATCTGAGTTATTGATAAACCAATTAAGTCTTTAAAAGCACTCCATAATCAGTGATAGTAATGACGTAGTGTTCAATTTGTTTTATATGTTATGTCGTTACCTAAGCTGTTGCTCCGCCTGTTTAAACCGCTCACTTTTGTGTTGATTGCGGTGCTCATTTATCTCTCCTATCAGCACTATCTGCACTCTCAGTCGCTGGCTAAATCTCAATCTCAAGATAATGTAAAGGTGGCGACAGCCTTAATCTGGTCGCAAATCGAAGCGACTTTTGCAAAGGTAGATCTGTTACAAGAGCAAGTCGGTACAACTAACTTTGCGCCTCTTGCCAACCAAATACTTGCCAACAGTTATTTGTACAAAAGCGTTGCGGTTTATGATCGACGAGCAGATCAATACGCAAACTTTAACGATGACCGGCTCACTACAAACAGCAAACGCAATATTGAGTGGCATACCTTTGATGGGTTTACCAGACAATACGCCGTCTCAACTTTATATCAAAAATCCGATGGGATTTGGGTGTTTGCCATCAAGCAGGTTCAGTATCACAGCCCAATCGAAGTGTGGTTTGAAGTGGATGTTCAGCACACCACGCAATATCTATCGAACCTAAAAACACTGAATAACGGTTATGTCTTTGTCATTGACAGTTTGACGGGGAAATTGGTATTTCATCCCAATCCAAACCGCATTGGTACCTCTTCGATTAGCTATCAAGGTGGGCTAAAGGAGCAGATTGACGCAGGGAGAACACGTGGCAGCTATGACTACTTTTACAATGGCGAGCTAAAGAAAAGCGTTTTCGATGCTCGAAACCCAATTGGCTGGGTCGTCGTGTCCGGTACCAGTCAGACTGATATCCTGTTTACGTCTTACCAGATTTCTTTAACGGCCATCGTCGTATTCGCGCTGCTGTTTTTAATTATATCGGTCAACTACATCACCTTTCAGTTGAACCAAGGGCTGTCTCAACTGACTTTAGCGACAAACATGGCAGCCTTTAAGCAAGACTTGAAACACATCTTTGATCGCTTTACCTACCACGGTGGGGTTCAGTTTTGCTTATATGATGAAAAGGCAAACCAGTTCAATACTATCGATTATCACGGCAATACCAAAGCCAGCTACCAACTCGACAAGTTGCCAGCGTATTTTAAATCCCGTGGCATTAACTACCTTTACAGCAACGAGTATGATCCCCTTGCAAAGCAACTGCAGATAAACGGACGACACTACGCCCTTCCCCTCTATCATCACGATAGCTTGATAGGGGTTATTTATGTCAACAGTGTTTTCTACGCCTTCGAAGGACTCATGCGCGCAATACGTGACTTTTCTGAAGTGGCGTTGGCGAACCTATTGTTAAGCAAACAAGTGGCAATGAACGACCCTCTCACTGGTCTAGAAAACGAGCATCATTTGCGCCAAGAACTGACGAAAGCGAATGATAGTGAATCACTATTTTATGCAGTGGTCGATGTGTGTGGCTTAACTACGATCAATGACCGTTATGGTAGCGATATTGGTGATAAAGCGATCAAGCATGTTGCTAACGTTATAAAAAGAAGTTTCCCGAAACCGCAATCGCGCTGCCTGGCACGCACCAACAATGGTCATTTTGGTTTGCTGTTTAGCGCCAATGACTCTATCGATGCGCAAAGGCAACTCGAATGGTTAAGACAGCTTGTCGAAAAAAGCCCATTAGCCATTGATCAGGATGATATTGGCCAAGCTGACATTGTCAGTACCGTCTCCATAGGGGCGACACCAATAGAGGGATCGGCTGACGGTACACTCAGCCTTGGTCTGAAAAACCTTCAGCAAGCAAAACTTCAAGGGCGAAACTTAGTGTATCTGTCTCCAAGCGAACTTAGAGCCTAAGTCGACCAAACACAAAAAAACCTCGCTGTTGAACGCGAGGTTTCTAATGCTGATGTATCAATTACTTAAACTTATTATTTACGCTTTCTGCTTAAAAGACGCCCAGCATTTCACAAAGATATTTAGCCGCAGGACCTAGGCGTGTATTAGACTTCCAAAGGACATCAGCAGAGTTGAGCATTTCATAACGCTGGAACTCAGGTCTAAAGTCAATCAAGGTGCCCATGGCTTGCTTTTCGACGATGTAGTCTCTAGGTACGATTGCCCAACCAATTCCCTGCTCCACCAGCTTAATCACATCTTCTTGATCATCGGCTTGCCAGATATCTTGTGAGAATGCGCCTTGAGCCTTGAGTACTTTGTTCAGCATCATGCTGCGACAAACGATCTGTCTTTCACCAATCAAGGTTTCATTGCTGACTTGCTGCATATCAGCAAAGATGGAATCTGGGCTGCAAATACACACCCACTCAATGTTGGCAATAGAGATAAAGTCAACGCCTTCAGGCACCGCATCCGCCGCCAAGTTGAAGCCAAGTTCCACATCATCATTAATAATGGCACTCGTCAGATGGTGGGCACTCAAACGTGATACATCCACTTGAGTAAATGGAAAACGCTGCGACATTTTCTCAATCGCCGAATCCAGCAACGAGAATGGCAACAGAGGGTCAATGGCAATTTTCAGCGTATCTTCGACGCTGTCCACACTGGCTTTGGAGTAATTACGGATCCGCTCAGCTTGGCGCAACAACACTTTCGCTTGTGCCAGCATGCGCTCACCTTGCGGGGTAAGCTTAGGATATTTTGTGCTTCTATCGAAAAGCGTAATGCCTAAATCGAGCTCAAGGTTATTCACTCCGATACTTACAGAGCTTTGACTCTTACCAAGATGCCTCGCGGCCGCAGAAAATGAACCTTGCTCTGCCGCAGCGACGAATGCCACTAGCTGTTCAATATTCAGCATACTCAACCCTTTGATTAATTAATTAACAGGCGTACCATCGTAAAACAATAGCACATAAATTGCACCTAAATATAAGCACCACAAATACTCACAACCCACTCATTCACAATGATTATTTGCAAGTATCAGGATGGCGATTAGTACGCAGTTAGAACGCTTCTCCAAATCGAATATAGAAGCTAGTGTTACCCATTTTCGATACCGCAGCATCGACACCTACAGTAAATCGCTCTTTGGCATTAAGTAAATACCTGACACCAATACCTGCTGACGGGATCACTTCTGACTTGACTGAGTTTGCAAATTGGCGGTCTTCATTGCGCACCACAGCGGCTCCAGCAAAGGCGACGCCGCTCCACAAAGTAGAAAACTTGTGGCGATATTCCACTTCAGCTTGATACACTGAGCTGCCTCGATACTTGTTCCAGTCCGCACCGCGTAAATCAGGCGTCACAAACTCATACTCCGGTGCGTCACCCAGCATTTCCTTACCAATCACTCGATATGCTAAGACATCATCACCAATTGGAAAATACTGACTAACCTCAGCATCTAAACGATGAAATGGCTTTCCTGTGCGTTTATCTTTGGAGTAATGAAGTGTGCTCAGATCAACATTGAGACCTTTTGTCGCCCCCATCATGTTATCTCTTGAGTCATAGGTCATAAGAAAGCCAATAGCGTGGTTACTGCCACTCATTTCTTGTTCAAACGCTTTCTTTATCGCTGGATCGGTTTTTTCATTGAGCTCAGCATTGCCGCCGCTCCACAGCCCTTGAACACCGAAATACAGATCATCGACAATTTGCTTACGAACTTCACCGTAGACAAAGTTGGAATAAGACGCGTATTGGGCGGCTTTCGGAAGCTGAGCACCGATACGACCTGTGTACTTAAGGTTTAGACTGAAGTGTCCAGCATAGAATCCTGCACGCCAAGCATCATGGGCGAACACGTGCTCGTGGCCAATGATGGCCATACCGCTGTCTGAATCTGTATATTGACCATAGAACATACTGGTCGATGGATTGGTTGCACCTTCTTCGCGATCGTGAATGTACATCGCGTTTACACCCAGGCCTACGCCCAGCGCATCATCGGTAATTGGAACAGGGAAAGCCGCAAATTTTCTATCTGGGAGCGCTTCTGATTCCTCTTCAGCCTTGGTAGATTCTTCAGGCTTGACTAGGGTTGTTTCCGCCTGAGGCTTCTGCTTTTCAGTGACTGGTGAGTCTTGTGCCATGGCAGGAGACGCCGAACACAGCGCGGCCAAGATCAAGGACAAAGGACGTTTTGACATCTTCAAATGAAATCTCTTTAAGTACAATAGGATTGACTACAATCGCACTGAGATTCCATTCATTTAACCCATCTGCTGTCTTGGGCTATTCAGTGCTCGTTAAACGATTCTCGCTTGGGGGGCGATGCTACTAGATTCAATTTTCATCGCCAAGCCAAACTATTCGATTTGCATATAGAAACCATTAGCAGCCAAGCGATTTAAATTTACGTGGTATTGTCCGGTTTCGTTAGCAATTTTCATCGCCTCACAACTAAGTCACCTGTTGCATTTGAGAGGATATTGGTTTCCTTAACTTAGTTAAATTGCTTTATATTCACAACATAAACAGCGAATTAGCAATTTTTATAAACTAAAAACACAATAAAGCACCGAATAATCCACGCCAATGTCAGTTTTTAAAGAAATTCAACCAACCCGTGCATCACAAGATTGCAAAGTGTCGCTAACCTAGGCAAGCTAGAAACCGAAAACTGAGCTAACCTCAACGTAAACATCTTTAGTTCACTTGAACACACCATGATTCACATATTCTGCTAGGGAAATAATAATGAAAGCATCCAATCTGATTGCTGCTGCGCTACTCGTCGGTTGTAGTAGCCTTGCGATGGCTGACGTGACCATCAAAATACCTGACAATGTTGATCTTCTTTCTGTCAATGCAGGCGACCCAACCACAGACTCAAGCGGTTTTTTCTCATCCGGTGAAACAGCCACGCTACCAGATGGCGTCAATCAAATCGTGTTTAAATATGAACCTTTCTTCGATGTGAATCGCGATGAAAGAAAAGTGATTTCTAGCAAAGCCATCATCGCCCGCTTTGAAGCAACAGATGCTGAATTGACCCTGAATGTCCCAACGTATCGAGACGCTCGCCAAGCGCAGAAAAACATTGATAACTTAGAGTGGTCGCTGACTGATAAGAACGACCAAGTTGTCCCTGTGGTTGAAGACAAACTTATCAAAGATGGTATGCAAATCGGTCGCGACTATAACCGTGAAGCTGATGACTACAACCGCAAAGGCGGTGTAGCAGCACTTACTGTGGCTACAACAGCAGCTGTCGTGACAACAACCGCAGCAGCCACAACAGCGGCGGCTACTACCGCGGCACAGCCAACTACGCTGCCGGCAACCGCTCCAGCCGCTGGTGACAACACAGCGGAAGAAATGCTGATGTTTTGGTACAACAAAGCGGACGCAGAAACCAAAGCGCGCTTTAAAGAATACGTTAGCAAGAACTGATCGCTCAAAAATTACCAAGCCGCTCCTATAGAGCGGCTTTTTCGATCTTAAGAGAACAACTATGAAAAACATCGTATTGCTCGGTGATAGCCTCACGGCTGGCTGGGGTCTTGCTAAAGGTGAAAACTGGTCATGTCAATTGATTAGCGAGTACCCCAACGTTTCATTTACCAACTGTGGTGTACCTGGCGACACGACAACGGGAATGCTGTCTCGATTCAAATCACAGGTACTAGAAGCAAAACCTGACGTTGTTGTGTTATTTGGCGGATTGAACGATCTCAACTGGGGCATCGACATTGGCGTTGTAGCGAGTAACCTAAATAGCATGATTGCTCAGGCTCAGCACCACGGTATTAAGCCGATCCTTGTTGTGACCAGTGCAATTGACCCTGTTGGCGCGCTTCCGATGTTTGGCAACGAGCCAAGCACCGTCGAACGTTTGAGACAGTCAGTAGAGACATTGAGTAGCGTGCACAGCAAAAAGCTTAAAATGATGTACGGTCATGGGGAGACGGGCATTGAAATCGTCGACGCCTACCAAGCGTTTGAAGCACACGCCCAGAAATATGGGTACAGCGACTTGTATCAAAACGACGGGATCCATCTCTCCAAATTGGGTGCAGAGATCATCTTTGATAAGCTCAATTGCCTAATCACAAAAATTTAGTGATTCAAACTAACAACAACGCCCCTACTCCATCGGAATAGGGGCGTTTTCATTGTAAGTCTTCAACTAACGTTAACTATGCCCAGAACGTCACTGCAATTAGGGTCAAGGCACCAATACAAGCAATGTTGAGCAAGATACCTATTCGCATCATCTCTTGCTGCTTAATATAACCTGAAGCGAACACTATTGCGTTTGGTGGTGTAGCAACAGGCAACATAAACGCACATGACGCGGCAACAGCGATCAGCACCGACAAGATCACTGGCGACATACCAAAGGCTTCGGCAACACTGGCGAAGACAGGAATCAGCAGCGCAGCACTGGCTGTATTACTCGCAAACTCTGTTAGGAATACCACGAAAGCAGCAATCACCAAGATAATGAACAGCATACTAAACTGAGAAATCAGTTCGCTAAGCTCATTCGCCAAGAACACGCTAGTCCCTGTCGCTTTCAACACATTACTTAAACAGATACCGCCACCAAACAGCAATAGCACACCCCAGTCAGCGGTTTTCTCAATGTCCTTCCAGTGAACTACACGGGCAAAGTTAACGGCGACAATCGCACCCAATGCCACAATAGTATCGAACTTAGCATAGCCACCTAACATAGCGTTGATTGGCTTACTAAAGATCCAGAAAAACACGGTTAAAGCGAAAATCAGTAAAGTAACGATTTTACCTTTGTCCCAATTCACAGGCTCATGGCTAATCTCAAATTCTCCATCGAGTTTTGGCTTAAGCACAAAAAACAGCACAGCCAACGCTATTGGCAACAGGATAAACGCAGTTGGTAAACCAAATGCCATCCAATCCGTGAATGTCATTCCAATCTCAGCCGCGGCAATCGCGTTGGGAGGGCTACCGACCATAGTCGCGATACCACCTATACTGGCGCTGTAGGCAATACCAAGTAACACAAACACATAAGTGTTGTGACCACTTTCTTCATTCACTTTACTGAGTACACCAAGCACGAGAGGTAACATCATAGCTGCGGTTGCGGTATTACTGATCCACATCGACAGCAATGCAGTCACGCCGAAAAGCATAAACACGGCGACACTCATACGCCCTTTTGCCAAGACCAGCACTTTGTCGGCGACCACCTTGTCTAACCCTTGTCTATGCATAGCGGCAGCTAAAGCAAACCCACCAAGGAACAAGAAAATTATCGAGTTAGCAAAATTATTCAGCGCCGTCTGAGTATCAAAAACATTGAACAATACCGCGATCACAGGCACCAGAACTGCCGTGACCGTCACGTGTAAGGCTTCTGTAAGCCAAAGCACAGCGATAAACGTCAATATACTGATACCAAGTACGACATTGGGTTCAAAAGGTAGGGTCGAGTAGAGGACGTAAAACAGAACAATATCAGCAAGAATGATTAAACTATTGCGGTTAAAAAACCACTCTCGAGTATTGGAGGGTAAGGGGACACTATCATTTCTATTCATTATTATGGCTTCCTTTAGTCAATAGGCGGATGCTCCCTTGAGGGGCTATCTCAAGGTGAACGCCCTAGAAACCACAAACATCACTAAGCTATCGATCACTAAACTAATGATGACTAAGCTACTGAAAGTAGAGAAACTACCGTGAGTTTTAACTCGATGTTGTAATTGTGTTTTGAGATGAAAACCCAACACTCAGCAAAGATGTAAGTGGAACCAGACCATGATCCCACATACCCAACCATTTACATAATACAAACCCATCAATTCGTTAACCACATCAACATTATGGATACATAAGCGTAACCTTGATCAAATCGCTGAGGATTATGACGTTAGCCTGTCAAATGCGGCTTTCGCCTCATCACTATGCATAACTCGACCATGTCCCTGACCCTGCGTTGTGATCAGGGTGACCAACGACATTTCTTCAGCAGCTTTTTGAGACACTGAGTAATTAGTAAATCGGTCTTTTTCATCATGTACGATGATTGTTGGTGTGCTGCGGCGACCTAGCTTGTTGTATGGGTCAATCGAGGTGATCGGGTAGTGATATTGCGATTGAATATCATCAACAACCGCCTCAAAAAGTCGCATTGAATACCCGGAACGCGCCACGCTGCCAAACAGGTTATCGAGATAATCAAGCACAGGTGCGATAAGTAGCAAGGGCTTATCTTGGAGCTTGGCATGCTTACATTCAATCGCCGCTGCCGTACCCATACTATGCCCGACTAAACCCGCCACTTCCTTTTCACTATCGAGCAAGCCTTCCAAACCACCTACAAAGGCGGGGATGTGCCCGTAAGCGCCTTCGCTTTGTCCGTGAGCTGGATGGTCATACGCAAGAGCGGTATAGCCTTTACTCGCAATATGCTCCATAAGTGGAAAGAATTGGCTCGCAGTACCAGACCAACCGTGTGTGAGTAACCAAACGGGTCCAGTTCCCAAACGATACGTCTTCAGCACACCTTCAGAGGTCGTCACTTCCGAAATGCTTAAGCCTTCCGGCTGAGCATTCTTTGGCGTTGAACGCACTGGCGTCAGAAGCAATTTCTTAGCAGTACTTTTAGCATGATTAGGTGCGAGTTTATGGTGAGCTCGAGTGGTCAAGTTGACCATTTTCTTCTTGAAGCTGAATTTTTTTGATGTATTGAAGTAGATTTTATCACTCATGACTGACTGTCCTTTTTATCCTCGTCATCCTCGGATAGTTTTGTTGTTGAGCATCTATTTAGAACGACCGTGCTTTTTTAAGTTAGCGTTTTACCCAGTCTCTCAATCTAAATTGCCGCTCCATTTAAATAGTTGTTCAGATGTAAATCGTTATTCAGGAATCGACCAAGACTTCATAGAGGTGTCAACACTGTTCCAAAATCGCTGACTGCTCTCCTGCTCACCCACCAGCGAGTAGAATACATGTGCACTTAGGTAGTGCCCATAGAGCTCAAACGCGGCTTGTTGCGGATCGAGTGTCGGTCTAAATTCACCACTGTCGACCCCCTTTTGTATTTGGATTGTCAAATAGTGGATCCAGCGATGGATTGCTTTTCTGAGCGCTTGCTGTAGTTCGTCCTGCTGACTGTCGCGCCACGCATCAATAAACATGCAACTCCCTTGAAATGAATGGTTCCAGCTCATCCAATTGTCGATAAGATGCTTAAGCTTTTTCGTTACCATTTCATGCTCGAATTCACGAGCAGGAGAAATCACTCTAGTTTGAAACGTGGCATCCGCATGTTGAACTACGGCAACTTGCAGGTTGACTTTAGAGTTAAAGTGAGCAAACAGACCACTCTTCGACATGTTGCATTGTTTGGCCAGCTCACCGATCGTTAGACTTTCCAGTCCATCTCTGCTCGCAATCTCGAATGCCTTCATCAAAATATGATCTTTTGTTAGCCGACCTTTACCCATAATCACCATCATCAATTCTTCTGCATAGCTTCAATTTAGCACGGTCGTACTATTTTTCAATCTACATTTATTTGTATGACAAGCTATGAAATAATCACTTGGACATTATCCCCTAACAATATGGAAGTAAATCATGGATCTATTGATAGAACAGTTGCTGTTTTCGATTTCAATCACCGGTCCTATTTGCTTACTCATTATTCTTGGTGTTGTTTTCAAACGCATCGGACTTATCAACGATAATTTCATTGAAGTTGCTTCTAAACTCGTCTTTAAAGTTACGCTACCAACTATGCTGTTTCTGAGCATAGTGACGTCAGAACACGATTTCGCCTCAGCTAAGCAATTTCTTACCTTTGGCGTTATCGCTAGCGTCACTTTCTTCCTATTTAGCTACTTCTCCGTGGGCACATTGTTCAAGAAGTCGGCTGATAGAGGCGTGATTATACAAGGGTCGTTCAGAGCCAATACTGGTATCATTGGTATCGCCTATGTCGCCAATGCTTATGGTGAGCGCGGCATTGCTCTAGCCGCATTGTACGTTGCGATTACTACCTTTATCTATAATGTGCAGGCGGTGATTTGCTTAACTCCGAAAGGGGCTGATTCAGGAACATCTGCAGGCAAAATCATGCTCACCACACTCACTAAAAACCCACTCATTATTGCCATCTTGCTGGGTTTGCTGGTGTATCTGCTATCGATTCCAGTCCCGACTATCGTAGTGGACGCGGGAAACTACTTTGCCACTATGACGTTGCCACTTGCGTTGCTGTGCACAGGCGGCTCACTTGATCTTAGCTCAATGAAGAAAGAGCAAGCCCCAACTTGGATCGCCAGTGGCTACAAGTTGGTATTGGCACCGCTTACCGTTACGCTCGCCGCCTATTTGGCCGGATTTCGTAGTCTCGAGCTAGGGATTCTGTTCTTTATGAATGCCTCGCCTGTTGCTGCTGCTAGCTATGTGATGGCACGCTCAATGGGCGGCAACTCGATCCTTGCTGCTAACATCATCGCACTGACTACCGTACTTTCTACCATCACTTGCACCCTAGGCATTCTGGTCCTTTCTTTGTATGGACTGATCTAGTCTCTGCTCAGACTCTTATATAAAACCATCATAGACCAGTGCTAGCCTAACCACGGCTAGCACTATTTTTATATCCCAGTACAATGACTATATAGCTGAAAAGCTCGAATGAGCCTTTGGAGAATAGAATGAATAAACAACAAATCGTCAGTGCCCTAAACAAAGTCCGCGAACAAAAACCGCTGGTAGTGAATATCACCAACTTCGTGGTCATGAACAACACCGCTAACGCATTATTGGCCGTTGGTGCCTCACCAATCATGTCTCACTCAAAACAAGAAATGACTGAGATGATGTCGTTCGCTGGAGCTCTAGTCATTAACATTGGTACGCTAGACAGTGTATGGCGCCCGGGTATGTTCTTCGCTGTTGAGCAGGCTAATGAAAACAACAAGCCTGTGATTCTTGACCCTGTGGGCTGCGGCGCAACGAAACTGCGTACCTCTACGGCTCGTCAATTAGCGGAACTTGCCGACAACTTGATTATTCGCGGCAATGCTTCTGAAATCATCGCAATGGCGGGTGAGAAGTCGCAAAATAAAGGCGTGGACGCCCTCGATGCCAGTGAAGCCGCTCTATCAGCCGCTCGCTCATTGGTAGAAAGCTACGCATGCAGCGTCGTTGTGTCTGGAGAAACGGACTACATCGTGACCAAAGAGCGCACCATTGCACTAAGCAATGGTCATGAGATGATGCCATATGTGACTGGTATGGGCTGCTCACTATCAGCTGTAACTGGCGCGTTTGCTGCCGTTGGTGAAACCAGTGGTGTCGCTGCTGCAGCGATCTTCGCGATTGCCGGTGAAATAGCTGCCGAGAACTCTCAAGGTCCTGGCTCGTTGCAAGTCAATCTACTCGATAGCTTGTATCAGCTAAGTGCGGATGACATCGAGTCTCGCCTTAAATTTCGCGAGTGCTAAACATTCCATGGCAAATAATCCGTACCGCTTATATCTAGTCACCGACGAAAACCAAGACTTGCCCACATTAGTTAGCGTTGTCCGCGAGGCCATCGCGGGCGGGGTTACCATGGTTCAGCTTCGTGAAAAACATCATGATGTGCGTGCTTTCATTGAGAAGGCGAAAGCCGTCAAAGAAGTACTAAATGGTACTGGCGTCCCTCTTATCATCAACGACCGTGTTGATGTTGCTCTTGCTGTTGATGCCGATGGTGTGCACCTTGGGCAAACAGATATGCCTGCACATCTCGCGAGAAAACTGATTGGTTCACAACGTATTTTAGGCTTGTCGATTGAAAGCGAAGCTCAACTAGCAGAGGCTCAATCACTTCCCATCGACTATATCGGCCTAAGTGCGATTTTCGCCACCCCGACCAAAACCAATACAAAGACCCACTGGGGCTTGGAAGGACTGCGCAATACGCTAAGTAAAACGACACTTCCTGTCGTCGCAATCGGGGGTATCAACGACACCAACCTCAAAGACGTCGCAGCGACTGGTGCACATGGTGTTGCATTGGTTTCGGCCATTTGTCATGCGGAAAGCCCCAAACAAGCAGCTACAGACATGCTTGCCATTATGGATACTTCATCGAATTAGGAGAGATAAATAAGGTGACCAGCCACAACAAACTTTCAACATCAGCGCTGGCTAAACAGCGTCAAATCGAGCCAAAATCTCTGTTTAACGAGCTAAAGCAGCTTGGCTACATTACCTGGCACGACGAACAGTGGATACTCACCGATGTCGGCGCTCGATTTGGTGGGGATTACGTTGAGAGCGAAAAGTATGGTCGCTTTATTGTCTGGCCAACCAACTTAGTGTTAGATGACACACTCCGCAGCGACAAGCACCTAACCGCAACACAACTTGGTGAACGTCTAGGTCTAGCGGCCAAGAAAATCAATCTACTACTCAGTGAACTTGGCTGGTTGCAACGTCAAGACACTGACTGGATAGCAACACTACAGGGTGTACGCGCTGGCGCCCAAGCTCGCACCGATAAAAGCAACCATCATAAGTTTGTGGTCTGGCACTCAAGTGTGTTGAGAAACCACAGACTTAAGCAGAGTGTTTTAGAGTTTAAAGGCGCAGATGCAGAAGCCCATTCAACCGAAAAGTCGTTTTCAAGCTTCCGCCAAAAGTTTACAGCAAAGCATCGCACACTCGATGGCCACTATGTCCAGTCTAAAGGCGAGTTACTGATCGATAACTGGTTGTACATGGCAGGGGTCGTTCACGCTTACCAGAGGCAATTGCCCATTGAGCAAGACGTGGTCAGCGATTTCTATCTACCCACAGGTAAAGTGTATCTTCAATATTGGGGCTCAGATTCAGGGCCAATTGAGAGTAAAACGGTAGAGGCAACTCGCACTTTATATCAGCAGCATGATTTACCACTGATTGAAGTCTTTCCGGAAGAGATTGAGCAACTGGACAGCATTTTGCCAAAAAAACTCAAACCCTTTGGAATCAAAGCCTATTAGCCACCGCTTTATTGTCAGAAGAGGCACAAACAGTCTTGGTGTCCATGTTTACCAGCAATCATATATGGTGTGATCGCCACTGCGGCCACTTCGCTCACAGCTTGCTGTGACGAGTGTGAGTCCTGACGCTGGGGTGGCTGTTTTTTCGCCACCATTTGTGGCACTGTCGTGGTCAACTTATGCGTAGTCGAGCGAATAAACGCATCGCGATAACTAGGTAGTAGACGCAGAGCAAGGAGATCTTGTTTGGCGTTTTCGAATGACTGATATGGCCCGACCAAACAGCGATCACCGCCCACATCAGGCTTCAACCAAATAGGCTGGTTGACAGTGTCTTGTAATTGACTAGGCGCCGTGCGTAAGCTGCCAGGTTTAACAAAGCCACACTGTATCCAAAATGACTGCTCTTTATGCGATGGGGCTTTTTGTCCCCACACACCTTTACCGATTGGGCATTCACTCTCCAAAATAGGTAACGTTGACTCAGAGCGACTGCCACTGTCACACACCATTGCCGCGTGAACAGGCAAAACCACCAACATATGTAAACCCGATAACAACATAGTCACCATCATTGCGAACCCTGTTTTCATGCTCCCTCCTGACGTCCTGTCAATCACTCAAGCTTGATATCTGCTCACTATTTAGCCTAGGCGTTAATGAACTTAAGTCAAAACTTGGAGTTATGAAGAAAATTCAGCGAAGCGACGCACAAAAAAATGGCCACATCAGTTGAGCAGATCTGCGTCAGCTCACAACGTAATTGTTGAAAAACCATTAAAATACCGTATCGCATTTGTTAGCGCCTGATTTCATCTAAGCTTTTGAAGGATCAAAACATGAAGAAAATAAGTCGGTGGCCAACCTTTTTACTCCCCCTTTTATTTGCCACCTCTAGTTTCGCTTCTCCCAGTGCATCGTCTGATGCGTTTAATTTCACTCAATCTACCGTCGGTTATGCCTCGTTATTGATTTTTGGCATCGCCTACACCTTAGTGATGATGGAGGAATACCTAAAACTGAGAAAATCCAAGCCTGTCCTGCTCGCCGCAGGTTTGATTTGGATACTCATTGGCTTCGTCTACAAAGACATTGGCCAGCTCGAAATCGCCAAATCCGCTCTGGAGCACAACCTGCTGGAATACGCTGAGTTGCTACTGTTTCTGCTTGTCGCCATGACCTATATATCGGCGATGGAAGAGCGGCGTCTGTTCGATGCGTTGCAGTCTTGGATGGTGGGCAAAGGGTTTGATTTTCGCACGCTATTTTGGCTAACCGGTATTCTGTCTTTCTTCATTTCGCCGATTGCCGACAACCTCACCACCGCACTTTTGATGTGCGCTGTGGTACTTAAAGTGGGCGGCAGCAACCTTAAGTTTGTCAACATTGCCTGTATTAACATCGTTATGGCAGCGAACGCCGGCGGGGCGTTTAGTCCTTTCGGAGACATCACCACTTTAATGGTCTGGCAAGCGGGTCATGTGTCATTCTCTGAGTTCATGCCACTGTTTGTGCCTTCCGTGGTGAACTACATTGTGCCTGCGCTAATCATGTCGCTGTTTGTCCCTAAAACCCAACCCGATGCCGTACATGCTCACGTCGAGCTTAAGCGCGGCGCGTTTCGGATTGTTGGTCTGTTTATCCTAACCATTGCAACCGCTGTAGCGTTCCACGCGGTCTTCCACTTCCCTCCCGTGATGGGGATGATGATGGGGCTTGCCTATTTGCAATTCTTTGGTTTCTTCCTTCGCAAAACGCTTCCTCGTTCTATCGCGAAGAAAAAAGCTGTCGCTATTGCCAATAACGACGAAACGGCGCTTAAACGCCTCGGCTCAATCGTGCCATTCGACGTATTTAGGCGTGTCTCCCACGCAGAATGGGATACTTTACTGTTCTTCTACGGGGTAGTGATGTGTGTAGGCGGCCTAAGCCTACTGGGCTATTTAAGCGTCGTCTCGGAGATCATGTACACCCAATGGGATCCTATTTGGGCCAATGTGATGGTGGGTATTTTGTCTGCTATCGTCGACAACATCCCAGTGATGTTTGCCGTACTTACCATGAATCCAGAACTCTCTATGGGTAACTGGTTATTGGTCACGCTTACCGCAGGTGTTGGGGGCAGTTTGCTGTCTGTTGGTTCAGCCGCAGGTGTGGCACTTATGGGGGCTGCGCATGGTAAATACACCTTCTTCGGCCATCTCAAATGGATGCCGGTGATCGCCATTGGTTATGCCGCTAGTATCTTTGTCCACCTTTCAATGAATGGCAGCTTATTCTAGCCACCATTCGTGAATAAGATGTCTAATAACAACACTTAAGCCCCTAACTGAAGGGGCTTATTTTTGCCTGAAGACCCAAATAGGGCCAATGAGAAGGAATTGGATGTCATCGAAAAAAGAAGGCTTTTTTCCCTCAATTTTGTGCCCAACGAATTGCATGATCCACAGCACCACAAACAAGCCTATCGACAAGCTGAGAATCGATACGCCAAACATATCGGCAAATGTGATGACGGCTAAGCAAGCTAGAGTAAACAGCAGCATTTGAATAAACACCGAGCGCGACAACCTAAAGTAAAAAAACATCACTGGAAGCATCACGAGCCAAACCCAGTTAATGGAAACACTACCTAGGGATAAATGAGGAATGCACCATATGAGTCCAACGATAGATAAATAGATACCGGGCACGGCAACTTTATGTATTTTTCTGTTGGTACTGTTCTGATGACTTTCTCCGTATGCATCTAACCATTGCTGTAACGACTTCATTTTACTTCCTTGTTGTTTGTAACAGTTGTTTTCGATTGGTGTTAAAACTCTAGACCAAAATCTGCAACTCTTCCTCCCTTCCTCAGGCTCTTAACATTACTCACTAGACTACCTCCTGGTATTTACCTAACGCATATCAGTAATGAGAATTCATGATTTCAAAATATAATAGCGACGCTCTACTATAGCCACAGACCCAAGGAATGAAGTCGACACCCTGCTTGAGCTTAATCACTGCAAGCACTTCAAACTTGAAATAAGGCGATCTCAGATGAAAAAACT
Organism: Vibrio sp. DNB22_10_4; assembly: GCF_052879755.1. NCBI lineage: Bacteria > Pseudomonadati > Pseudomonadota > Gammaproteobacteria > Vibrionales > Vibrionaceae > Vibrio > Vibrio sp. DNB22_10_4. Next base: position 1,842,488 of record NZ_JBNNXW010000001.1, read on the forward strand.
GACTATTTTGGCAACGATTACTGCTTCTCTATTTGCAACGACAACCTTGGCACATGATCTTGGTGATCACCTGCCTAAAAAAGGGCAACCAACCGCACTTCAAATCGAGAATGGCGGCGCCACAAATGTCACCAAAGACAATTTCATTGCTGCTGAGTCAGACAAATACTTCTTCGAACAGCAAACGAAGTCTGGTATCAACCACTTCACGCATGATCGACAACTTCTGACCATGGAGACACAAACGGTCGTTAGACAAAACCGCGATACTCTCTATTCCAAATCAATTTGGGACACTATGGGCGGCGTAACGTTTGAGTTACCTATCCTAGACAGTTATCAGGCGCTCCAGGTCATTGACGAGCAGCACCGAACCGTAGCGGTATTGTACGCTGCCAAAGGTCAAAACAAGGTGACCATAACGCCTGACATGCTCTCTTCAGGTCAGCACGTTTGGGTTATTGCACGCACTCAAGTCGCATCCAACGCACCCGCCGACATTCAAGAAGGCAATCGCAAGCAAGACATGATCAAGGGAACCGCTTCTTCTGCTGAGCGTTACGCACCAAAAGGCTTCGATCAGTTTGATCGAGAGAAGGTACGCTTAGCGCTTGAAGCAAACGTGCTTCAATTGGACTTTACCAAAGCGATGGGTGCCCCTGAAGGCAAAACGCTAAAACCTGAGCAGCATCTTGAGCCACGTAAGGTTGAGCAGTTCCATGCTCTCGGTCTGACTTCAATGGGCTTTGGCGGATTGCCGAGTGAGCATGCCTACTACAAAGTTTTATTGGCGCAAGACCGCTCAGGTGAGTGTCAAACCATGAACTTTGATGCGCCGCCGCTAGGTGAAAATGGCTTTTTCTCTATCACAACCTATGGCGCTGATGCGTATGTGCACACTGAAGAGTTTGCTTTATCGAGCCGAAAAGATGAGCTTAAGGCAAATAAAGATGGCACTTATACGGTGAACTTTAACTGTGGTGAACAAGCGATCAACAATATCGATGTGGAAAAAGGCTGGACCGGTATCCTGCGTATGTACAAACCGAATTCAGACAAACAAATCGTCAACTATGCGAAAGAAGTTGAGCAGCCACACGGCTAATCACTAGCTCCATACCAACGCAGTTCGACAGATGTTGAACTGCATTGATTTACAATGTAAATACTTGATACCGCAACATCAAAGAATAGCTACACTTTCCAAAATTTAACCTATCATTCAATAAACTATGTTTGGCGGTTTACCCACCGAAGCTCGCGTAACCTTTTATCGACCATGGTCTAGTTACTGAGCTAAGCTTGGGTCGCTATGATCGTTCCCTAGTATGGCCTGTCGATTTATCTTGGCGCAGTGGACTTGGTACTGCTGGCACTTGGTTTATCGAACAAATATTAGAACAGGAGGACTAAATGCTAGACCAGAATAACACCCAGCTAATGATCATCGACGTGCAAGGAAAGCTGGCTCAGTTAATGCACGACAAAGAGACACTATTTAGTAACCTCAACACGCTAACCAAGGCGGCTAAGCTCATGGCGCTGCCAATCGTGTGGGTTGAACAAATTCCGGATAAGCTCGGTGCGACGATTGACGAAATCAGCCTAGAGCTTACGCACCAGCGACCAATTGCAAAAGAGGTATTCAGTGCTTGGGGAGAAGAAGCCGTGCGCACTGCCACCGAGAATCACAACCGAAAACAAGTGCTATTGGTCGGCATCGAAGCCCATATTTGTGTGCATCAAACCGCCTGTGAACTGATTGAAGCGGGCTATGAAGTACATCTTGTTACTGATGCTGTCTCCTCCAGAACGCCTGCGAACAAAAAACTTGCCCTCAAGCGCTTAACTCAAGAGGGTGCAATTCTCACCTCGACAGAGATGGCACTGTTTGAACTACAAAAAGTCGCGCGGGGTGACCAGTTTAAATCCCTTCTTAAACTCATCAAGTAGTCTTGAGCTCATACCGCAGTTTGGTTGAGTAACCGCAAACCCGTTACTCAACCAAGGAATAGTAGAGCTCAGCTAACACCTTCACTTTATCTGGTATCGCCTCTATTGGGGCGTTACCAAAACCGAGAACAATGGAGCCATAATTACGCGGCTTCGCTAACGGTTGATAAAACTGCATAGGTCTCACCACCATACCCACCTCTTTTGCCATTTCAGACAGTGTTATTTCATCAACAGAACTTTGCCATTGAATAGTGACGTGCAGCCCTGCCCCTTGTGAAACCAATCGCCAGTCTTGGCCAAATGCATCTTGTATACACTGCTTCATGACTCGGTACTTATGCTCATAGAGTCGACGCATCTTGCGGATATGTCTAAGTAGCCCGCCTTCATCAATAAAGTCAGCCAACGCCGCTTGCACCAGTGCGGGTGTGTCGCCTGATAATGCATCTTTAATTTCTAAACAAAGCGGTACTAGATGAGGAGGAACGACCATGTAACCTATCCGCAAAGAGTTAAACATCACCTTACTCATCGAACCAATATAGATCATTTTGTCCGCGTTGCCGCTCTCTGCAGCTAGGCCTTGCATACTGCGGAACGGGCGACTATCAAACTGAAACTCACTGTCATAATCATCTTCAATGATCCATGACTGATTCTGCTGAGCCCACTCAATCAATTGCAAACGTTGCTCAGTTTGCATCGAGCAACCCATGGGATATTGATTGCTCGGGGTAAGATAAATGCCGCTCGATTCACTGTTCACTATGCGCTGAATGTCCACCCCTGTTCCAGCATCTACATCGACAAAATCGTAATCGACTGCAAATGTATCCAACACTTTCACCACTTGACGGTAACCAGGAAGCTCCACCAAAAAACGTTGATGAGGCTTGAACTTCTGAGTGGCGAGCAACGCAATGGCAATCGACTGTTGAGCACCTGAGGTCACTATGATCTGATCCGGATTACAAACCACGCTACGACTACTCGTAAGGTATCGATGAAGTGCCTCTCGCAAGCTCACCAATCCCTGTAAATCTTGGTTCCCAAGCAATGTACTACGGTTACTGTGACGCTGCAGTAATCGACTCCAAGCCGTCATAGGAAAGGCTGAAAACTCAGCAACACCTGGGGCAAACAATCCATTATTTGGCGTATCATCCGTTCCACGTTCTGCTGTCACCTGCACCTGATCTGATGCCATGTATTGCTCCGGCAATGACAGTGCCACATAGAATCCACTGTTTGCTTTGGCATTCAAGTAACCCTCAGCAACCAGCTGCTCATAAGTCTGTATCACTGTATTTCGACTGATCTTAAGCTGAGATGCCAGCAATCGCGTGGATGGGAGCTTGGCACTCGATGGCCAAAATCCTTTAAGAATGCGCGTACGGATCTGCTGAAACAGAACCTGCTGCAAAGTCACTTTGCCAGATGCTATAGCTTCAAGGTCAATAGAGAGGTCACTCGAATCGATTACGCTCAAACTGGATCCACCATTTTTAATATTTTGGATCTAAACAGAGTACCAAAACTTTCCTAATCTAGCTGCAACAGATGAATAAGGAGGTCATGCCATGCTGTCACAAACAGAGCGAACACAAATCAAAAAAGGGACTCACAAGGCCGTATTAGAGACCCAAGCACTTTACGATATTATCGACGAAGCACTCATCGCACATATCGCTATAAACGATACCAATGGGCCAATCATCATTCCCATGCTGGCTTGGCGAGTCGAGAACAAAGTGTATATACACGGTGCTAAGAACAGCCGCCTGTTACGAGTGCTAAAGTCTGGGCAGAAGACCTGCCTTACTTTTACACTGTTTGATGGATGGGTATTAGCACGTTCCGCTTTTCATCACAGTGCTCACTATCGAAGTGCCGTCGTGTTCGGTGAGTTTGTCACCGTCGATAACAATCAGGACAAAGATCGGCTTTTGAATCACTTTATCGAGCATATTGCCCCAGGAAGAACCGAGCAAATCCGGCTGAGCAATCAAAAAGAATTGGCTGCGACCGAACTGCTGGCTATCGAACTCAATGAAGCATCAGTCAAAGTCGGCTGCCATGGTGTCAATGACGACAAAGCCGACCTCGATATCCCAGTTTGGGCTGGCGTGCTTCCGTACCGGACTGTCGTCGGTCCGCTTGAACCATGCGACGATCTTGCTGAGTGTATCGACACACCAGACTACTCGTCTGCTTATGGAAGTCGTTGGCATAGCACTTAACTGGTGAGCTCAATCATGGAAGTGGCATGAGGGAGCTGTAAGAAAACGCCAAACAACGTTAAACGGAGCAAAAGCAAAAGGGTGTAAAAATTACGATCAACCACAAATTGTTGCAAAATACTTGCACCCATACAGCAAATTATTGATGCCAAACACGCCAGTTAAACCAATAAATGCTAGTGTGAAGAGGTTTCGTTTCTAGTGAGAAAACATCTCTTCATACTATGCAGCAAGTTACTAATAAATCAGAAAAAATCACCAGCTTTGAGTTTGCTAGGGTCATCGCTCTACTGGCCGTTATTTCCATTCATGGTCAATTATTCATGGACTATGGCTATATCGGTGAAGAGCCTTGGCTTAACTTCATCACCAACCAAGCCGCTCGATTTGCCGTACCGTTGTTTTTTGTTATCGCCGGCTATCTTATCTACCCAAAACTCAACGCAAGTCCCTACACAACAGCGAAAAACTACAGCACGCCATTGATGATTATCTGGTTTATATGGAGCCTCATTTGTCTTGCGCTACCTTTTAACTTAGGTGTCGTAGCGGAGCACGGTTACTTAGCAGAGCGCACCGGCTACTGGGGTTACCTAATGCAAGCACCACTCAACTCTCTGTTTGAGGGTGGCTTAGTACACTTATGGTTTATCCCATCACTGGTGATCGCAGTCTTCATGATTGCGTGGTTTGTCGACAACAAGTGCCGTTCGTTAATGCTCCCATTTGCAGTCATTTTCTATATCTACGGCTTAGCCGCGGGCAGTTATAATGTGCTCACCGAGATGGAAACCCCAATTTTTACTCGCAATGGTCCTTTCTTTAGCTTCCTTATGGTTGCTATTGGTTTTGAAGCTCGCCGCCATCAATGGAGAATGAGCGCAGGAAAAGCTCTGCTCCTCGCCGCGGCTGGGATGGCGATACATTTTGCAGAAGCAAACTACCTACACGGACATGGCCAAGTATTTAATCTCAATGATTTTTTACTCGGTACCTCAATATGGGGAGCGGGACTGATGTTTTTCTTACTCGCTAAACCGAACTTAGGAAAACACCCTATTTGGCTGTCCCTCGGTAAATGGGTATTGCCGATTTACGTGATACACCTATTGGTCACTATCTACATGACCAACATCGTCGCTATTTTAGGTGTAGAAACGGTTGCCGCAGACGCCATTGTGTTCTTTGGCACTATTATTGGCTCTGTCATCTTGATGTTTATTATTGAGAAAACACCGCTATCGTTTGCCAATCTGCGTCGCATTAAGTTCGGTAAAAACAAAGCAGCTTGTCGTGAGGCGTAATACCTGTTAGAAAGGTGCCGATCACAGGCACCTCAAACGTACCAGGTATTACCATGAAACACGTCTCCGAACTGGAACAACTTCTTCATTCACGTCGCTCAGTACGCAAATACAATGCTGAAGCGGCGTTTGACCATAACGCGGTTCAACGCGCTCTCGAACACGCAACTCTCAGCCCAAACAGCAGCAACATGCAAATGTGGGCATTCCATCGAGTCATCAGCGATGAAAAACGCCAGCAACTTGCAGAGATCTGCATGGGGCAAAATGCGGCTAAAACGGCCAATGAACTGGTTGTCGTCACGGTAACTCCGGATAAATGGAAACAGCGCGCGGCAATGAACGCAGATATTGTGCGCGCTAATTTTGCGGGCCGCGAAGACGAGACCTCAAAGCGTGCATTTAAATATTACGACAAGCTCATTCCTATGGTGTACAACAATGACGCTTTAGGTCTGCGCGGGTTAATGCGTAAGATCTACAGCTTCTGGCTGGGGCGTAATAAGCCGATGGTAAGAGAGGTCAGCAAACAAGATGTCCGTGTGTGTCTTCACAAAAGTGCTTCACTCGCTTCAATGACGTTCATGCTGTCGATGCGCGAACAAGGATACGATACATGTCCAATGGAAGGCTTTGATTCTGTACGTGCTAAAGCATTGTTAGGTCTGGCTGATAACGATGAAATCACGATGATCATCAGTTGCGGCGTTCGTACTGAAGAAGGTATCTACGGCGAGCGCCATCGCGTACCTAACGAAGAAGTGATTATTTCTCATTAAGCTAACGATTTGCGCGTCAATCCAGTGCAGACAGGAACCTATTCGAGGCTTGGTGCGCGCTATGAGTAGCTCCCTGCCTGCGTAGGCGCGCGGCTAGTGGGATGACGGTCATTTTGATTGTAGTGAACCCATTGCAACCGTCATTCCTGTGTAGACAGGAATCTACTTGAGGCTTGGTGCGCGCTATGAGTAGGTCCCTGCCTGCGTAGGCGCGCGGCTAGTGGGATGATAGTCATTTTGATTGTAGTGAGCCCATTGCAACCGTCATTCCTGTGTAGACAGGAATCTACTTGAGGCTTGGTGCGCGCTACGAGAAGATCTCTGCCTGCGTAGGCGCACGGCTAGTGAGATGACGACTATTTTGGGTATTAACCGGGCACATAGGTAACAGCCAAAATTGACAACATTCAAGGATGCCTTTGGCTACTTAGCTCGACAAGACGACCCGTACAATAGCAATAACCTATCAATAACATAACTACAATCGATTATTTCTCTCAAAATAATGACCGTATACTGACCCCAACAAAACAAGATTAAACGCTTCCTAGAGGACAGTATTATGACAAGCACTAACCTAATCGGCCTTGATAAAAACGCATCCCAATCTATTGCTGTGGAGCTAAACCAACTGCTTGCTAACTACCAAGTGTTGTATATGAACACTCGTGGCTACCATTGGAACATCAAGGGTGAGCAGTTCTTTGAGCTGCACGTTAAATTTGAAGAAATCTATACCGATCTGCAAACCAAAATCGATGAGTTGGCAGAACGAATTCTAACTATTGGTCATACGCCAGATCACTCGTTCAGCCGCTACCTTGAACAGAGTCAGATCGAAGAACATCAAAACGCTTATCGTGGCAAAGAATGTGTTACGGGTCTTGTGAATGGCTTCTCGGTTTTGATTCATCGTCAACGTGAGATCTTAGAACAAGCATCGCAAAGCAATGATGAAGGTACCGCAGCTCTAATGGGGGATTACATCCGAGAGCAAGAGAAATTACTCTGGATGTTAAATGCATACCTAAACTGATCGTTGCGAAAACTTCAAAGGGCGCCAAGGCGCCCCTTTTTGTATTCCGTGCTTATATCGCGCTGTATATCGAGTTAGGTTTACACAGCCCAAGGGGCTGGCGATAGACGAAACTCATCCAAAACAAATTCGATAAACCGGCTCAAGCGCAATGAACGTTTCATAACCTGAGGGTAGATCAAATAGAAATCGTTGGAACTAATAATATACCCCTTCAATACGCTGACTAATTGACCTGCCTGCACTTCTTTACCGACAAAGTACTCAGGGGTGTAAATGATCCCTCGCCCAGCGAGTGCCTGAGTTTTTAGTATCAAATTATCGTTGTTTTTGAGCCATCCCTGTATCGGGTACTCGCCATCGGCAAATGGCCAAGTATCATCATTGCTGTTATTCATGCATTGATGTTGAAACAGCTGATTGGGATGCGAAGGTTCACCGTAGCGTTCAAAATAATCTGGCGCCCCTGTCACAGTATGGCTATAGGAAAACAACTTCTTCGCAACCATGTTCTCCGGCGGTTTACGGGTCGCTCTAAAGGCAAAATCAAAATTATCTCTGACCAAGTTGAAGCTTTGATAACTGCACTCGATATCAAAGGTTACACCTGGATGCTGCGCGCTAAACCGCTGACATAATTCGAGTAAAACACCTTGAGTAAACTGCATTGGCGCGGTAATACGAATCATCCCTTCCAGAGACTGATTTTCATAGCCAGCACTTCGCTCTATTTCAACCAACGTTTGTGCGACCGACTCCATACCTGCCGCAACTCTCTCACCTTGTGGGGTAAGACGGACACTTCTGGTCGAGCGGATCATCAAACTGTATCCAAGTTCTTTTTCCAACTGTTTGATTTGAGTGGATAGATAGCCTCTTGAGATATCAAGTTTGTCCGCCGCTTTGGTAAAGCTCAGTGCGTTCGCCACCTCTGCAAACAGCATCAGCCGCTCAATTTTCTTATGCTGCATGTTTTGTCATGTCCTTATCACTTATCAAACCAACCGCAGATTATTGTTTGTTATACCAAACAATGTTTTTTATTTACCATCTTTTTCATAACAATTTTTTGAGGCAATCTTGGCTTAGACGCAACAACAAGGAGTCGAAAGATGTCTTCTCAAATCGTGAACCAAAATTCAACCTCTCGTATCATCTATGGCTGCATGGGACTTGGTGGTGGCTGGGATAATAGCCCAATCACTGCCCAGCACATTCAGCAGGCACATCAAGTTATTGATATAGCTATCGAATCGGGAATCACCGTATTCGATCATGCCGATATCTACACCCGCGGCAAAGCTGAAAAAGTGTTTGGTATTGCGCTAAAAGATCGCCCAGAGCTAGCAAGTCAAATCACCATTCAATCAAAGTGTGGCATCCGTTTTGCCGACGAAACCGGCCCTGGTCGCTACGACTTCTCCAAAACCCACATTCTTAATATGGTCGATGACATACTAGAGCGCTTAGGCATAGAACAAATCGACACATTGTTACTTCACCGTCCAGACCCACTTATGGTGCCGGAGGAAGTGGCCCAAGCGATCGAAACATTGCAACAATCCGGCAAGATCCGTCAACTCGGTGTCTCTAACATGAACTTACACCAAATGACACTACTTCAATCTGCGCTCTCAACGCCGATTGTTTGCAATCAAATGGAAATGAGCCTCACCAAACTAGATTGGCTGGAAGAAGGCATCACCTCTCATGCAAGCTCAACACTTGGCACCATCGAATATTGCCGTAGCCATAACGTGGAACTGCAAGCATGGGGGAGCTTGAGCCAAGGTCTATTTACTGGCCGTGATGTGAGTAGCCAACCAGTAGTGGTTCAAAACTCAGCAGCGATCGTCGCCAAGCTGGCTGCCAAATATCAAGTTTCCACGGAGGCGATCGTTTTAGGTTGGCTTTTGCGTCATCCAGCGAACATTGCGCCAGTTATTGGCACCACCAACCTCGATCGAATTCGTGCATGTGCTCTGGCTGAGTCTTTCGAACTCAGTCGTGAAGACTGGTATTTACTGTTCGAAGCCGCTCGCGGCCAGCAAATGCCATAAGAGGAGCCAAGACATGACACTTAATCATGCCCAGCAAATATTGAACTTCATTCTAGCTCATGCAACAGAAAACAATCTTCACCTTGCCGCCGCAGTAACCGACAACCACGGAGAGCTCATCGCGTTCTTCAAGATGGATAACTGCAGTTTGCAATCGGGTGTACTGGCGCCAAACAAAGCCTATACCGCCGCACGCGAACGCCAGCCAAGTGGCAATCTTGGTAAATGGGCGCAAGAAACCGGTAAGGATATGGGTTACTGGACTGATGCAAAGTTCACAGGGCTTGGCGGCGGCGTGCCTATCGAGATAGATGGTAAAGTCATTGGTGCGGTCGGCGTAAGCGGTATGAGCGAAACCGAAGACGAAGCCTTAGCGAAAAAGGCGATATCCTATGTCATGTCTTAAATAAGATTAGCCAATATCACACCCAAAAAAGAAGTCGAAACAATATGCTCCGACTTCTTTTTTGACTTTGTCCCATCTTAAAGGAGAAAACTGTTGGTTAAACTAGTTTCGCTTTTTAGTGGTCTCCAAATTGATACTCAACCGTCGCACTATAGGTTGTCACATCATTGAGACGAATAAAGTAACGCGATACTTTTGCGCCTAGCATAACATTTGAAGATAGCTTTCCCTTTAGCGCGAATGCGATGTAAGGATCAATACCATCTTCTGTCGATTCAATTTTTTGCCCTTGATACTCACTCTCAAATTCCGTTCGCCAAGCTAGTGCTCCCGCGATACCATTGAGCGACACCCTGTCGTTTTCCCACAAAGTATAATCAACATCCAATCCAATACCGTGCCCAAGTGCTGGCGTCACTTTAGCAACCGTGCGGTGATAATCCTCGGGAGATTGAATAACATCAGCTTCTAACTCAGCACTCCCTTTACCAAGGTTTATATAGTTAACTGACACCGCCCAATCTTGGTTATATCGATATCCTACCCCAAGTAACCAAGCTGTATCACGATCTTCGACACTCAGCACCTGTGGATTATTGTCATAGTTTCTATCATCCGCTCTCGCCTGACCGATGTCCGCCTTAAGAAACCAATCAGCGTTGACGTTAAATGCCGTTAGCAAGCCTAACAACACGGTACTTACACGCACTTTTCCAGCACGAATTGCACCGAATACCGCCAATATCATCACAAGCCACCCTCCTATTGAGCCACCGCTTGAGCTATTTCTCACCACATCGTTGCTAGCAAGATTCACGTTTACCGAGACATTTGAGAATGCCGTACCACCATTACCATCAGAGATGCCATAGCTCAGCGTATCGACACCAAAGAAGTCTGCGGGCGCTTGATAGACTAGCTGGTTATTCTCAATCGATACGCTACCAAGCTGACTACTGGCACTCGTCACCTGTAGCGTATCGCCATCACCATCATTGTCGTTTGCTAGTACATTGATCGTCACTGTACCACCTTTGACCACGGTTGCTTCATCCGACTCCGCTTGCGGAAGAGTATTCGATGAGGTTGTCGCTACGCCACCTGGGTCAACGATTCTGCCATTTGCTTCACCATCGTCATCATAAATACCACCATCCTTAATGGTTAATTGAACGCACCAGTGACCTTCTATCAGCTGCCCCTGCTGCCATGAGCTATCACCAGGAGGTGGACAATATCCTTCAAATCCAGGTGCTGATGAGACGTAGTTGTCTGGATCAGTGCCATCATTTGCTAATGTTACCCAACCGTTTGCCTCACTGTATTTCCGATAAACTGCATTTAGAGGGATCGGTCGACTTTGAGGGAGTACCAAAGAATAGCTTTGCCCGGGGATCGGTAGACCAATCGCAACATAGTCAAATACCCCTCCGACATTTGTTGCGTCCTCATCTACAGGCAATTCCTGCTCTAGCAGCAACGCTCCTCCCGTCATTCCATCGGCAATCGTCACACCCTTACGCAAGCACACACCTGGCTCACCTTCCACCAGGAAACTGCCCGACTCCGACGCATACGACTGAATGACGTTACATTCGGTTATCGCATCTTGGAAATCTGGAATACCATCACCATCACTGTCACTATAACCCTCTTGGTTGTCTGGAATGAGATCACCATCGGTATCCTGCTCTCCGAGAGTAGCAAGTTCAGCAATGACTTCTAAGAATACGCTGGTATTCACCGTTTCATTGCCAGAATCGGTCACTTCAATAGCAAGCTCATAAACACCATCGGTGAGAGCGCTTGGATCAAACTCAAATACTGACTCAGCCTGGCTGATGTTCGCTAGCGCTGAATTGTCATTAATCCAACGATACTGGTGGCTATCGCCCGGATTGACGTCGTCAACAACAGCAGTGATGGTCACCATGCCTTGTTGCGGAGAAATGACCGTTCTAGGCTCCTCATTTTGAATGACTTGTAGCGCCACATCAGGTGCAACATTAACCTCATAAACCGTCAGCACATATTGATACTTACTGCCAAGGTTGACGGTATCAGATAAGGTGATGATTAAGGTTTCTTCACTATCTGCCACATCGTCGCTGAAGATCTCAAAATCAATCACTCCCTCAAGCCCTGAAGTAATCACTACTTCCCCTGAAACAAGATCGTGATCTTGAGTATCCATTGTGCCGCCAGCCGTGTATGGGATGACCACAGGGTAACTGCTAGGCTTGCCGTTGAGATAAACCGCAACTTGATGTTCAGTATCTTCAACAGTCTTACCATCTTTCTCTATTGAGATTAATGGGTGAACCGTAATAGTCTGCAGTGATTTACCTGTATTGCCGCTTTGATCCGTCGCAGCCCACGAGACTTTGTGAACACCAGGAGTGAAGAACCCGTCGCTGTTTTCAATCACAACAGGAAGTGGCTGACCTGAACTATCAATCGCCGTTGCTACCCCAAGGTCAACTTTAGTAAATAGTGCAGAGGCATTGATCTCAACATCATCGGGGGCGGTGACGGTTGGACCATCACTTGCGACTATTTCTAACACAGCCTCACCAATCACTTCAGCATCGTTACTATCTTTGACACCATACTTTATGGTGACCACCCCTACATCAGCAGTCTGAAGCTCAATACTGTCACCATTAACGGTTAATGCTCCCGAGTCTGCCCTCGCCCAAGAGAGCGTTAATGTGTCATCATCAGGATCCATATCGTTGGCTAGGGGCGCAAAGCTATAAAGGCCTTGCGCTGTCGCAGCAAATGTTAGGGTCTCACCAGTAACAACGGGGTCATCATTCACACTGATGACCTGCACATTAATGGTTCTATCTACCGTATAACCGCTTTCATCGGTCAAAGTGATCGTAAAGCTGTCACTACCGTTGTAGTTGCCGTTTGGCGTATAGACGATGTCCGTGCCACTGATGGCTATCTCACCATGACTCGGTGCGGATTTCTCGGTTGCTGTGACCGTATCGCCATCCACATCGCTAAAGTTAAAGCTCAACGTTTGGTTGTTGTCTTCGTCTGTGGTCAAGGTCGAGGCAATCGTAATGCTTGGCTCGTCATTGACGCTTGAGACGGTGACGTTGATGGTTTTGTCTATTGTGTAGCCGTTGCCATCGGTCAGTGTAATGGTGAAGCTGTCACTGCCGTTGTAGTTGGCGGTTGGCGTATAAACGATGTCCGTGCCGTTAATAACTATCTGACCATGACTCGGTGCGGATTTCTCCGTTGCTGTCACCGTATCGCCATCCACATCGCTAAAGTTAAAGCTCAACGTTTGGTTGTTGTCTTCGTCTGTGCTCAAGGTCGAGGCAATCGTAATGCTTGGCTCATCATTGACGCTGGAGACGGTGACGTTGACGGTTTTGTCTACTGTGTAGCCGTTACCATCGGTCAGTATAATGGTGAAGCTGTCACTGCCGTTGTAGTTGGCGGTTGGCGTGTAGACGATGTCCGTGCCGTTAATAACTATCTGACCATGACTCGGTGCGGATTTCTCCGTTGCTGTCACCGTATCGCCATCCACATCGCTAAAGTTAAAGCTCAACGTTTGGTTGTTGTCTTCGTCTGTGCTCAAGGTCGAGGCAATCGTAATGCTTGGCTCATCATTGACGCTGGAGACGGTGACGTTGA